>NZ_NEJP01000001.1 GCF_002113125.1 Pseudomonas sp. B20(2017)
GCGTTCGGCGGTGATCTGGCCGTAGGCGCTGTAGGACCAGGCGCGGGTGGCTCCGGTAGGCAGCGTCGTCTGGATCAGCCGGCCAACGGCGTCCCAGGCGTGGCGGGTGACCGCACCATGTTCGTCCTGAACCGTCGTCCGCCGCCCTAAAGCGTCGTAGGAAAACTTCCGAACCCCACCGTCCGGCAAGCTCTCCTCGACCAACTGGCCCAGGCCGTTCCAGACGAACACATGGCGACCGGAATCCGGATAACGGACCGACAGCAACCGCCCCTGCGCGTCGTAGTGGTAATGGGTGACGTGGCCGTCCGGATCGACTGCTTCGGTGATATCACCCTGCGCATTACGCCGGTACGTCCACACCGCATCGCCACGTGAACGACTGTGCAGGAAACCGTTGCGGTACTCGTAGGACGTCGGCGCATCGTCCGGCGGAATCAGCGCAATCAGCCGTCCGGCGTCGTCATAGCGGTACTCGGTGACTGCCCCCAGCGCATCCTGCTCGGCGACCAGCCGGCCCTGCGCGTCATAGGCCTTGAGCTGTTCACCACCGTCGGCGGCGACCTGACTCACCAGCCGCGCCGTGTCATCGTGGACGTAGGTTTCCTCAGTCCCATCGACGTAATGCACCGTGACGCTGCCGGCGTCATCCCAGACGTAGCGCGTGTCCATCTGCGAAAACGAGGCCCAGTGCCGCACGCAGCACGCCGCTTTTCCGGCACGCTCCCACTCCCAGAAGAAACTCGCGCCGCCGGCCAGTTGCCGTTGCAGGATGACGTGCTGGTCGTCGTAGTCGTAACGCTCGCTTTCACCGACCGCGTTGGTCGCCTCGATCAGTCGATGACGGGCATCAAAGCGGTAACTGGCCAGCGTCTGCTCGGTACGCCAGGCAGACTCCCGAAAAACCTGATAATCGACCGCGACCAGATGCGCCCGCTCATAGCGCAGCAACAAGGAACGACCAGCGCCGTTATCCAGGCGCTGAATCCGGTCGGAAAGATCCCGATGCACCGTCAGACGATTGCCGTAGGCATCGCTAACCGCAGTCAGACGCCCAGCCCGAAAGTGATAAAACCGCGCCGCGTCCCCCGCCAGCGCAACAATCAACTCCTCCGGCTCATCCCCGAGAAAGATCGCCGCCCGCGACAGGCTGTTGTGAACGGCCGGTCGCTCGACATTCGGCAACGGAAACCGCGTCCGCCGGTTCTCGTGGTCAACCCAGACCACCGAAGCGCCATCAACCTCCAGCCGATGCGCCAGCGAATGGCTCCAGCCAAACCCCAACCCGACATCAATCTCGGCTGCACTGCTGCGATACAACCGGCTGAACTCGAACGGCAGCAGCCCATCGAGCACACCGTCGGTCAGCGTCAACAACTCTTCGCCAGTGACCATCGACACCGGACAGCCATTGGTGCAGGTCAGCGGTGCACAATCGGCGCTGTCACCGTTGGGGTTCTTCGCCTGATCCGGCGTGTCGTCGTGGTGCTCATCCTTTTTCAAGGAAGCATTACGCCGGGCATCCCAGCGCAGTTGCATGCGACCCTTTTTCACCCCGGCAGCGATGCCCCGTGCGGCGACGGCTTTGTATTGGTTCATGTAGCCGATGAAGGTGCTAACGATGCCGAACATCGCCTTCACCAGTCGCGCCACCGCCGACAGCAACTGAGCGCCACGCTCCGCCAGACGCAAGGTCAGATACGCAATCCCCGCCCCGGCGCCGACAAAGGTCAGCACAACGCCGATCAACACATCGATCAGCAACTGCACCACCACCATCGATACCGCTTCGGCAGTTTTCCCGGCAATTTCATTGGGTGGCAGCATCTCCAGCCAGAGGCTGGCAGTACGCAGCAACAAACACAGCGCCGCCTCGTCACTGACCAGTAACTGAAGCTTCTCCATCATTTCAGGCGCTGTTTCTGCCAGCGCGATCAGCTGTGCAGCGCCACTGCCCAACCGCTCGGCAAACTTTCCGGGATCCTGGAGAATCTCCGACAGCAACCCGATGCTGTCCCACACCCCCTCGATCGCCGCCCAGCTCCCGGCCAGCATGCCGTTCCCGGCCGCAGTGACCACCGACTGCGACCACTGCGGCTTGAAACCCTGCCACTCGCTGCGTAGCCAGCCATCCAGCTGCCGGGTCAGGCCATCGTAGGACTCGAACAGCGCATCAACCTGCTTCTCGCTGGCCTCGCCTTGCACCACCACCCGATAAAATTTGCCCGCTTCACCGGTGAACACCCCTTTGCCCTGAGCATCGAGGGTGACCGACTTGACTGCACCGCCCTCCACCGCCACCACATCGACAACGATGTCGCCCAATGGAATGTCGTACGCCGACTCGAACTTGCTCTCGATCTCCATCGGCCCGCTTTCCGGGCATTGCACGACTGCAGAAGAGAAGCGGTTGTCGTCAATCGCGACTGCCGTACTGTGTTCGCCGAAACGGATGATCCGCTCCATCCCCATTAGCGAAGGCAGATCGGCCGCATGACTGACGCCGTCTGCCGAGCGACTGAGCCAGTGCTTCAGCTGTTTGCGATAGAGATCGAGGGTGCGGGGAAAGCTGTCGAGTTCTTGCTCGATGCGGGTGACGGCATCCATCAGCGCATTTCCATGCGCATGGCGAAACGAAAAACCGGGTCGAACATATGCGTTCCCTCGCGCAAAAATCAGGCGAGGGACTTTGCGGGGGATCAAACAGAAAAGAAGTCAGGCGAGTAGGCGGAGGATGTAGGAGAAGTCTGCAAATGATCGTTATAAAACGGCAGACGCAAAAACGGGGCGAGAGGTTTCCCCCTCGCCCCGCTCACGGAACACTGGATTTGTTTACCGAGAAGAATCCCGGCCGGCCAGCTCTTTCAACTTGAGCTCGGCCAACGGATGTCCAGCCTTGGCCGCCATGGTCCACCAGTGAGCAGCTTCCGAAGGATCTGGAGCCTTGCTCGGCGTACCTGCAAGACTGATGACGCCGACTTGATACGCCGCCTTGCCATCCCCGGCCAGCGCCGCCAGCCGCAGCAACCGGACACCTTCTTCACGCGCACCCAGGCCAACCCCGCGAAACGTCAGGATGTGCCCGTAGAAGCTTTGCGCGCCGACGTCGCCCAGGTTGGCCATGCGCGCAAACTGCCCTTCGAGCCAGCGCCAGCCGCGGGGCTGACGGACGAACCACGACCAGTGAAACAGCCTACGGGCGAGCCAGTAACTTGCCCGCGCCTTGAGTCGTAAAAA
Source organism: Pseudomonas sp. B20(2017) (assembly GCF_002113125.1). GTDB lineage: Bacteria > Pseudomonadota > Gammaproteobacteria > Pseudomonadales > Pseudomonadaceae > Aquipseudomonas. The sequence continues at coordinate 3,238 of NZ_NEJP01000001.1, forward strand.
CACTCAGGCCTCCGCCGACTCCGGGTACTCGTACTCAAACACCCGCACCACTTCCGAGGCATGCCAGGAGGCGGCGGCGACACCGTCGGACGGCCCGGAAAAACGTCCCAGACGCTCGACACACTCAAAGAAACCGGTGCGTGGCAGGCGACTGGCACCCTGGCTGATCACCAGCGAGCTGCGCAACGGTTGTTCGGCTTTCGCGTCCAGTGCCGCGAGATGCTCCAGTGCAGCAGTCAATGTCTGCATGGCCGGCGTAGGCAGTTGCAAACGTTCGAGCAAGGCTCGATAAGTCAAAAGATGGCGCTGCCTGCGCGCCTGATCCAGCTCCCCCAGCAATCCGTCCCAATGTTGACGACTGATGCGTACGCTCACGATTGTTCCCTCCACCCTGGCACCGTCAACTCCCAGGCCAGGCTGCGGCGAATCGCGGCGTCGGGCAGACGCTCGCCACTTTCGATCATGGCCAGGTAAGACGGGCTGATGCCTACCGTGCGGGCGAGCGCCTCGATGGCGATGCCCTTCCCTTCGCGCAAACTGCGTAACTGATCCAGACCTGGAAGAATCGGGTCCGGGGTTGCCGCAAGCGGCGCTGGAGCCGGTTGCGACGGTGCTTCGTTAATGCCTGCTGCTTTCAGTAGAGCCTGATACTGAGCCCATGGCAGAACCGCATATTCGGGTTCGCCATCGCGTGCAATTATCTGAATATCCATGACTACCCCGTAGGACAACAACACTTAGCGAGTCGGCACTTTTCCCTAGAAGTGTAATCCTAACAGCGGCCAAGGTCGTGGGGGGTATCTATCTGAATAAGAGGCTGTCGCAATTCAGGACTTTTTTGGGCCCTGAAGCTGAAGTTGCTCGGGGGTATCGGGCAGGCGCTCGACCACTCTGAGCTTTTCCGGCGCCTGGCGCTGACGCCACAGGCGGAAGGCATTCAGTTCATCGTCGAGGGTTTTCATCAGCCAGGCGAGGACGGCGATGTCGTCGAGCATGCCGAACATGGGAATGAAATCCGGGATGGCGTCCACCGGACTGAGGAAATACATCAGACCGGCCACTACCGAAACGATCGCCTTGGCGCTGATCGCGCGGTACTCGCCGCGCCAGTACGCCAGACACAACGCCTGCAACAGACGCAGATCGTCCTTCAGTTTGCCGAGACGATTGCCTTGGGCGGCGCCTTTGCTGGCCACGGCGAACAACAAGGTCGGCAAGCGGCCTCGCGCCAGCAATCGTCCGGCCAGAGGAAGGAATCGGGCGAAATTCCACGGCGCTTTCATTTATTTCTCCCGTTGAAATGTTATCCACACAAATTGTGGATAACCTTGTGAACAGAGCTGCATTTCAGCGCTGAGAGCCCCGTTTCATAAGGGCTGCGCTCAGATCGGGCGTTTTTTACTCACATAAAAAATCCCAATATTTCATTGACTTGGCGGCTCCGGGCGTCTAGCACGGGCAACCTTAAAGTCTAGGACTGCCATGACCGGCATCGGTTCGGTCTGTTTACGCTGACCATCGTCCAGATGCAACAACGCCCCGCATAAGCGAGGCGTTGTTGTTGAAACCGGCGCAGATTACTTGGCGGCGGCGTCTTCTTTGGCTGGATCCTTGATACCCAGCAGTTCCAGGTCGAAAACCAGAACCGAGTTGGCCGGGATTGCCGGGCTTGGCGATTGTGCGCCGTAAGCCAGATCGCTAGGGATATACAGCTTGTACTTCTCGCCAACGTGCATCAGTTGCAGACCTTCGACCCAACCCGGGATCACACCGCTGACCGGCAGATCGATCGGGCTGCCGCGCTCGACGGAGCTGTCGAAAACGGTGCCGTTGGTCAGCTTGCCGGTGTAGTGAACGGTCACGACATCGGTAGGCTTAGGCTGTGGCCCGTCGGCTTTCTTGACCACTTCATACTGCAGACCGGAAGCGGTGGTAGTCACGCCAGCCTTCTTGCCGTTTTCTTCGAGGAATTTCTTGCCGGCGGCTGCCGACTCTTCGCTCATCTTGGCCATGCGCTCTTCGGCACGCTTTTGCAGTGCGGCGAAGGCTTCAACCAGTTCTTCATCTTTCAGCTTCTGTTCTTTCTTGCCGACGGCATCTTCGATGCCCTGAGCTACCGCTTTGGAGTCCAGGTCATCCATGCCTTCCTGAGCAAGGCTCTTGCCCATGTTCAGGCCGATACCGTAGGAAGCTTTTTGCGCCGGGGTTTTCAGCTCTACGCTGGTCTGCGAATCACAACCCGCGAGGACCAGGCTAACCAGGGCAACCGCCGCCGCCAACCGATGCTGTTTCATGCTATTTCCTTGTTCATGCGCCGAAAGGGCAATCGAGTAAAGCCGCGAGCTTATCAGGCCGCCACGACCAATGGCTACCGGCATGAGAGCAGGAATCTTCCGATAAGTTCAGGGATTAAAAAGCATTTGGCGAAAGGCACGATGAAGCTTCTGTCATCTTTCGCCGACGCTGTTTGATGCCGCTTCCCACAACACTTGGCGTAATGGCCACTTGCCGCACACGGCTTGGCTCAGGCATAACAGCGCAACAACTCGACAAGGATGTTTATCTTGCGCCTCTTATACCGTGGTTTGACGCTGATCGTGGTGCTGCTGGGACTGGTTCTGGCGGTGGTTCTTTACTATGTCGCCAATCCGAGATTGCCCTTCCCTGCGCCCGCAAAACAGGTGCATTACCTGAACCAGTGGACTGAGCAAGAGCGCCAGACCTACTACTTCACCCCGCAGGGGACTCAGGTCAAAGGCCTTCGTTACGAATGGTTTCAGGCGCTGGAGCTGCCGTTCTCGCAGCAACGCTTTGCCTCCCCGGAATATCTCGCACGCTTCGGCTTTCTGATCGATCCGCAGCAGAAAGCCACGCCGGACAACCCGGGCAATCTGCCGGTAGGTTTCGCCCGGCATCAAAATCCCGGCAGCGCCGAGCAATATCTCGACATCACCTGTGCGGCCTGCCACACCGGCGAACTGCACTTCAATGGCCAGGCAGTACGCATCGACGGGGGCTCGGCTCAGCATGTGTTGCCTTCCAGCGTTCCTACATTGCGCGGCGGCAGTTTCGGACAGGCATTGGTCGCCAGTCTCACCTCGACTTACTACAACCCGTGGAAATTCGAGCGCTTCGCCCGGCACGTGCTGGGCAACGACTACGATGCACGCCACGAACAACTGCGCAAAGACTTCAAAAACTCACTGAACACCTTCATCAAAGTGGCCTGGAACGATACTCACCGTGGCCTCTACCCCACCGAAGAAGGCCCCGGCCGCACTGATGCCTTCGGCCGTATCGCCAACGCGACCTTCGGTGATGCGATCTCCCCAAGCAACTATCGCGTCGCCAACGCCCCGGTGGATTACCCGCAGCTGTGGGATATGTGGACCTTCGACTGGGTGCAGTGGAACGGTTCGGCGCAGCAGCCGATGGCACGCAATATCGGCGAGGCCTTGGGCGTCGGCGCCACTCTGAATTTCTTCGACGCCAACGGCCAGCCTCTGCAAGGCGATGAGCGCTATGCCTCCAGCGTTCGTGTGCGTGATCTGCACAAGATCGAAGAAACCCTGCAAAAACTGCGACCGCCGGCATGGCCTGAAGAGGTGCTAGGCGTCGTCGACAAACCCTTGGCAGCCAAGGGGCGAGCCCTGTTCGCCGAGAATTGTGCCGGATGCCACGTCCCGCGTCAGACCCAGGAAGGCGAGCGCTGGGTGCAACACCTGCACATGCTCCCGGTGGATGTCATCGGCACCGACCCGAATGCCGCCAACAACATTGCCAATCACCGCTTCGACCTGAGCGCCCTGCAATGGAACCCGGCAGAGCTTGAACAAATGGACGTGAAGTTGCACCCCAAACCCAAGGAACCGCTGGACCTCAGCCAGCTGTCAGTGGCCAAGGGACTGGCTTACGTCACCGCCTTCGTAGAAAACCGTGCGTACCGTGAAGCGGGCGTCACCGCTGCCGAGAAACCACAGCTCGACGGCTTTGGCCTGCCGATCGGCGTTCGCGAAAAAGTCGCGTACAAGGCGCGTCCGCTTGCCGGCGTATGGGCCACGGCCCCTTTCCTGCACAACGGCTCGGTGCCGAGCCTTTATCAGTTGCTGTCGCCTCAGGACGAGCGCGCCACCACCTTCTATAAGGGCACCTTCGAATACGACCCGCGCCATCTGGGCTACCGCACCGAAGCCTTCACCAATGGTTTCCTGTTCGACACCCGCATCACTGGCAACCACAACAGCGGCCACGAATTCCGCGCCGGCGAACGCGGCAACGGCGTCATCGGCCGACTGCTGCTGCCTGAAGAACGCTGGGCGCTGCTCGAATACCTGAAAGTGCTGGGCGGCCCACTGGAGGCGCAATTACCATGATCTTCAATTCCTTCAAAAAACCGTCGATGCTGGCGCGGTTCTGGCTCTGGCTGGGACGGTTACTGGGCAAAACCCTGTTGATCCTGCTGGTGATCGGTCTGATCGGCTGGGCTCTGACCACCGCGTGGTTCGCCTGGCAGCACCGTGGTCCGGTGTCGGCGCTGGAGAAGATTCCGGACGGCGAAGCCGCCATGACCCAGGACGTGATTCAGACCGCCGTGCGCATCGTCGATCAGCACCGTGAAAGCACCCGCTACCTGCGCGATGCTCATGCCAAGGCCCATGGCTGCGTGAAGGCCGACGTGCAGGTGTTGCCGGATCTGGCTCAGGAATTGCGCCAGGGCGTCTTCAGCGAACCGGGCAAGCTGTGGAAAGCGACGATGCGCCTGTCCAACGGCAACGCCTATCCGCAGTTCGACAGCATCCGCGATGCCCGGGGCATGGCGCTCAAATTGCTCGATGTGCCGGGCAAGCAGTTGCTGGGCGACCGTCAGGGTCTGCACGAGCAGGATTTTGTGATGTTCAGTCATCCGAATTTCTTTGTCAGCGATGTCGCCGAGTATCGTCAGAATGTGGCGGCGCAGGCTGACGGCAAAAAGGTTATGGCATTTTTCCCGGGATGGGATCCGCGCAGCTGGCAGATCCGGCATCTGTTCATTGCACTGGCGACCCTGTCGCCACCGCCGGACAGCCCGACACGCACGACATATTTCTCGGTATCGCCCTACAAGTTCGGCGAGGCCAATGCCAAGTTCCGGGTGATGCCGGATCCAGAGCGCTGCCCCGCTTACACCTTGCCGAAACAGAACCAGGATCTGCCGAACTTCCTGCGCAACGCGCTGAATCAACAGCTGTCCACCGATCGGATTCCGGCGTGTTTCGTGTTGCAGATCCAGCGGCAGGACGCAAACAAGTACATGCCGATCGAGGACACCAGCATCGAATGGCGCGAACAGGACAGCCCATTTGAAACCGTGGCTCGGATCACCCTGCCCCCGCAGGACTTCGACACCCCGGCGCTGAACCTGCAATGCGACAACCTGTCGTTCAATCCCTGGTTCGGCATCGAAGCCCATCGCCCGATTGGCGGGATCAACCGGTTGCGTAAAGCGGTGTATGAAGCGGTCAGCGATTACCGCCACAGTCGCAACTCGGCGCAATAGCAGCGCCAGAAACGAAAAAAAGCGACCGTCAAAGGTCGCTTTCTCATGTTCAGGCCCGGCAAAAGCCAAATCCCGGACAGCAAAAAGCCCGCACTAGGCGGGCTTTCTGTGGTGATCTGGCGTTCAGTGTTCCAGATTACCGAATATGGCGCAGCGGACGGGACTCGAACCCGCGACCCCCGGCGTGACAGGCCGGTATTCTAACCGACTGAACTACCGCTGCGCGAAACGCTTGAAACGAATGGTGGGTGATGACGGGATCGAACCGCCGACATTCTGCTTGTAAGGCAGACGCTCTCCCAGCTGAGCTAATCACCCTTCGCTTCGTTACGGGGCGCATTATGCCACAGATTTTCGTAATGTGTTGATTTAATTGAAGTTTTTATCAAAAAAATCCGAAAACCGGTGAAACGACACATCCCGCATATACAACTCGAGGCAGAAAAAAACCCGCCTTGGCGGGTTTTTCCGTGGTGACCTGGCGTTCAGTGTTCCAGGTTACCGAATATGGCGCAGCGGACGGGACTCGAACCCGCGACCCCCGGCGTGACAGGCCGGTATTCTAACCGACTGAACTACCGCTGCGCTAAACACTTGAAACGAATGGTGGGTGATGACGGGATCGAACCGCCGACATTCTGCTTGTAAGGCAGACGCTCTCCCAGCTGAGCTAATCACCCTTCGCTTCGGTGTGGCGCGCATTCTACGGAGCGACCCAACCTCTGGCAAGCACTTTTTTAATTAATTTTCTTAGCCCTTCCAAAGGCTTAGAGAAGGGTTGGCCTATGACCCGGCGAAGACAATAATGCCCCCCTTTGTATAAAGGAGAGACTCACCCCATGTGGTTCAAAAACCTGCTTATCTATCGCCTGACCCAAGACCTGCCTGTCGATGCCGAGGCGCTGGAAACTGCACTGACCACCAAACTGGCGCGTCCATGTGCAAGCCAGGAGTTGACCACCTACGGTTTCGTCGCGCCGTTCGGCAAGGGCGAAGATGCTCCACTAGTGCACGTCAGCGGTGACTTCCTGCTGATCTCCGCCCGTAAAGAAGAACGCATCCTGCCGGGCAGCGTCGTGCGTGACGCGGTCAAGGAGAAGGTCGAAGAGATCGAAGCCGAGCAGATGCGCAAGGTCTATAAGAAGGAACGCGATCAGATCAAGGATGAAATCATCCAGGCATTCCTGCCGCGCGCCTTCATCCGCCGCTCGTCGACCTTCGCCGCCATCGCGCCGAAACAGGGCCTGATCCTGGTCAACTCGGCCAGCCCGAAACGCGCCGAAGACCTGCTCTCCACGCTGCGTGAAGTGATCGGCACCCTGCCGGTTCGCCCGCTGACCGTGAAAACCGCGCCGACCGCCGTAATGACCGAATGGGTCACCACCCAGCAAGCCGCCCCGGACTTCTTCGTCCTGGACGAGTGCGAACTGCGCGACACCCACGAAGACGGCGGCATCGTACGTTGCAAGCGACAGGACCTGACCAGCGAAGAAATCCAGCTGCACCTGAGCACCGGCAAGGTGGTGACTCAACTGTCGCTGGCCTGGCAGGACAAACTGTCGTTCATGCTCGACGACAAGATGACCGTCAAGCGCCTGAAATTCGAAGATCTGTTGCAGGATCAGGCGGAACAGGACGGCGGCGACGAAGCCCTCGGCCAACTGGACGCCAGCTTCACCCTGATGATGCTGACGTTCGGCGACTTCCTGCCGGCGCTGGTTGAAGCACTGGGCGGCGAAGAGACTCCGCAGGGCATCTAAATTCTACCGAGTGAAAAACTGTGGGAGCGAGCCTGCTCGCGATAGGGCCATTGCACTCAACATTTTTTGTCGACTGTAACGCCGCCATCGCGAGCAGGCTCGCTCCCACATTGGTTTCTGCGGTTCTATTGATAATAAGGAACAGGCCATGCGCGCACTGGCTGCACTGAGTCGTTTTGTCGGCAACACCTTCGCTTACTGGGTTCTGATTTTCGCGGTGATCGCGTTCCTGCAACCGGCCTGGTTCCTCGGCCTCAAAGGCGCGATCGTGCCGCTGCTCGGGCTGGTGATGTTCGGCATGGGCCTGACCCTCAAACTCGACGACTTCGCCGCCGTCGCCCGCCATCCGTGGCGTGTGGCGCTGGGCGTGGTCGCGCATTTCGTGATCATGCCGGGGATGGCATGGCTGCTGTGCCAGATCTTTCATCTGCCACCGGAAATTGCCGTCGGCGTGATTCTGGTCGGTTGCTGCCCGAGCGGCACCTCATCGAACGTCATGACCTGGCTGGCCCGTGGCGACCTGGCGCTGTCGGTGGCCATCGCCGCCGTTACCACCCTCCTCGCCCCGCTGCTGACGCCCACGCTGATCTGGCTGCTGGCTTCGGCGTGGTTGCCGGTTTCGTTCATGGAGTTGTTCTGGTCGATCCTGCAAGTGGTACTGCTGCCAATCGTCCTCGGCGTGGTCGCGCAACGTGTGCTCGGTGACAAGGTCCGCCACGCGGTGGAAGTGTTGCCGCTGGTGTCAGTGGTCAGCATCGTGATCATCGTTACCGCCGTGGTTGCCGCCAGCCAGGCGAAGATCGCCGAATCCGGCCTGCTGATCATGGCCGTAGTGATGCTGCACAACAGCTTCGGTTATCTGCTGGGTTATTTCACCGGACGCCTGTTCGGCCTGCCGCTGCCTCAGCGCAAATCTCTGGCGCTGGAAGTCGGCATGCAGAACTCAGGGTTGGGGGCTGCGCTGGCCAGTGCGCACTTCTCGCCGCTGGCGGCGGTGCCGAGCGCGCTTTTCAGTGTGTGGCACAACATTTCCGGGGCGCTGCTTTCGACGTACTTCCGACGGATGAGCGAAAAAGAAGACCGTGAAACGTTGGCGCAACAGGCGGCCGACTGATCCCGGATCAAGGCGCGGCGCGCAATTTTAGGTAGTATGTGCGCCACGCGGGGACGACCCTGCGGCTCAATCGAGTTTTCAATCTGGGGACGGCCCCGTCTATCGATGGAGGTCTTTCATGTCCTGGATCATTCTGTTTTTCGCCGGCCTGTTCGAAGTCGGCTGGGCCGTCGGTCTTAAATACACTGATGGTTTCACCCGTCCGCTTCCGACCGTTCTCACCGTCGCCGCCATGGCGGTCAGCCTTGGCCTGCTCGGGCTGGCAATGAAGGAATTGCCGCTGGGCACGGCCTATGCGATCTGGACGGGAGTCGGCGCCGTGGGCACGGTGATTGCCGGGATCATCCTGTTTGGCGAATCGATGGCGTTGATTCGCCTGGCCAGCGTTGCACTGATCATCACCGGATTGATCGGGCTCAAGGTCAGCGCTTAAGCCACTGCCTCATCGCGGGCAAGCCCGCTCCCACAGGTTTCCGGGTGTACACAAAATCCATGTTCACTGGAGATCCTGTGGGAGCCGGGCTTGCCCGCGATGAGGCCGGCACAGCCAATGATTATCTGACTGTCCCGCGCAATTCCCCGACCAACGCCTGCAACTCCGCTGGCTGCGCCGCTTCAACGGCTACCGGCGAACCCGCCACCAGCGTCACTCGCGACCACAACCGGTGAAAGAAACCTTTATCGGGATCGCGACTGAAGAAACTCCCCCACAACCCCTGCAACGCCAGCGGAATCACCGGCACCGGCGTCTCTTCGAGAATCCGCGTCAGACCGCCCTTGAACTCGTTGATCTCGCCATCGGCGGTCAACTTGCCTTCAGGGAAGATGCAGACCAACTCTCCTTCCTTCAGATACCGGGCAATCCGGGTGAAGGCCTTTTCGTAGATCTGAATGTCTTCCTGACGTCCGGCGATAGGAATGGCCCCTGCCGTGCGAAAGATAAAGTTCAACACTGGCAGGTTGTAGATCTTGTAGTACATGACAAAGCGAATCGGCCGACGCACCGCGCCACCGATCAGCAACGCGTCGACGAACGACACGTGGTTGCACACCAGCAACGCCGCGCCCTCGTCGGGAATCGCCTCAAGGTTGCGATGCTCGACGCGGTACATGGAATGGCTGAGCAGCCAGATCATGAAACGCATGCTGAACTCGGGGACGATCTTGAAGATGTAGGCGTTGACGCCGATGTTCAGCAGCGAAACCACCAGGAACAACTGCGGAATCGACAGCTTGACCACGCTCAGCAACACGATGGTGACAATCGCCGAAATCACCATGAACAGCGCGTTGAGAATGTTGTTGGCGGCAATTACCCGCGCCCGTTCGTTCTCGGCGGTGCGCGACTGGATCAGCGCGTACAGCGGCACGATGTAGAAACCGCCGAAGATCCCGAGACCCAGCACATCGATCAACACCGCCCAGGCATGGCCAAAACCGAGCACTTCGGTCCAGCTATGGCCAACAGCGCTTTCTGGAGTTCCACCGGAATGCCACCACAGCAACAGCCCGAAAACGGTCAGACCGAACGAGCCAAACGGCACCAGGCCGATCTCGACTTTGCGCCCGGAAAGCTTTTCGCACAGCATCGAGCCCAGCGCGATACCGACCGAAAACACCGTCAGAATCAGGGTGACCACGGTTTCGTCGCCGTGCATCCACTCCTTGGCGTAAGCCGGGATCTGCGTCAGATAAATCGCCCCGACGAACCAGAACCACGAGTTGCCGACAATCGAACGCGACACCGCTGGCGTCTGCCCCAGGCCGAGTTTCAAGGTCGCCCACGACTGACTGAAGATGTTCCAGTTCAGGCGCATTTCAGGGGTCGCCGCTGCGGCGCGAGGAATGCTGCGACTAGCCAGATAACCCAGCACGGCGATGCCGACAATCGCGGCGGACACCACCGGCGCGTAATTGGCCGACGACATCATCACCCCGGCGCCGATGGTCCCGGCCAAAATCGCCAGGAACGTGCCCATTTCCACCAATCCGTTACCGCCGACCAGCTCATCCTCGCGCAGCGCCTGCGGCAGGATCGAATACTTCACCGGCCCGAACAGTGCCGAGTGCGTGCCCATGGCAAACAGTGCCACCAGCATCAGCGACAGGTGATCGAACAGGAAGCCGACGGATCCCACGGCCATGATGGCGATTTCTGCCAGTTTGATCAGACGGATCAACGCATCCTTGGCGAATTTTTCCCCGAACTGCCCGGCCAGCGCCGAAAACAGGAAGAACGGCAGAATAAACAGCAGCGCGCACAGGTTGACCCAGATCGAGCGGTCACCTTCGATGGTCAGCCGATAGAGAATGGCGAGGATCAGCGACTGCTTGAACACGTTGTCGTTGAACGCACCCAGCGACTGGGTGATGAAGAACGGCAGGAAGCGCCGAGTGCGCAGCAGGTTGAACTGTGAGGGGTGACTCATCTTCCGTGTGACCCTGTTGTTTTTTGGAAAGAGAAGGTAGCGAGTGGCCCGGCTACACTTATAAGAATCTCGAACCGCGATCCAGGCCACACATTACCTAATCTTTGCAGGTTATTTCTTCAAACCTGCAATGCACGGTGAAACAAACAGCTCGCCGCGCCAGGCGCCTTGCAATGTGCGCTTGCCGACGATCAGCCACATCACCGCCAGCAACGTCACCAGCCCACAACCGGCCACGCTGAAGAATGTCAGGTTCAATGTGCTGCCGAGTTTCAAGGTCGCCAGCGAATACACGCCCAACGGGAAGGTAAATCCCCACCAGCCAAGGTTGAACGGGATGCCGTCGCGCAGGTAACGCACGGTGATCAGCAGCGCCATCAACATCCACCACAGACCGAAGCCCCACAGCGTGATCCCGGCTATCAGGCCCAGGCCCGAAGCCATTTCGCCGAGGCCTGGCAGGCCGTTGGCCGCGAAGATCGCCGGGGCATCGCCGCCCAGCAGCAACATGCCCAGGGCGCCGGTGCCGATCGGCCCCAAGGCCAGCCAACTCGAGGCCGCCATGTTTTCGTGGGGCAGCTTGTGCAGGGCCATGCGCAGCAACAGGATGGTCAGAATGCTGAACGCCACCGGCAGGGAAAATGCCCAGAGCACGTAACTGGTCACCAGCACCACCAATTGCGAGTGGGCATCGGCCAGATGCGGCGCCAGCAGTCCACCGCTGGCCGCCGCCACTTCTGCGGCAACCACCGGCAGCAGCCAGACGGCGGTCATCTGATCGATGCTGTGCTCCTGACGGGTAAACATCATGTAGGGGATCAACACACCGCAGGCCAGCGACATCGCCACGTCCAGCCACCACAGCACTTCCGCAAAATGAATGACGCCCTCGCCCCAGCGTGGCAGACCGAACAGCAGAAAGCCGTTGATGATGGTCGCCAGGCCCATGGGAATGGTGCCGAAGAACATCGAAACCGTGGAGTGCCCGAAGATCCGCCGCGCCTCGTCGAAGAACAGAATCCAGCGGGCGGCGTAGGCAGCGGTAAACAGCACGAACAACAGAATGTTGAACAGCCACAGCCCTTCGGCCACGGCGGGCAATCCGGGAATGGACACCGGCAATTGCGCCAGCGCCAACGCCAGCACGCCGGTGCCCATGGTCGCAGCGAACCAGTTCGGGGTGAATTGGCGGATTACTTCACGCGGATGCTGAAGCTGGCTGAATGGCTTGATGCCGGGTTTGGCGCTGTTGGGGCAAATCATCATGAACTCCTGTCCTCAGGTGAGGTTGAGTTCATGGTAGAACCGAATCGAATATCTATATAACGGGTAATATCTCTAACTATTATCTGTTTTACTGATATTAAATCAGACGCTGCCTTCGGTTTCGATCACCAGAATCCGAGCCGCACCCTGCGGATGAGCGACGTGTTCAGTACCAATGGACGCGTAAAAGATGTCCCCGACATCAAGCTGCACCTGCTTTTCCTCGCCCTCTTCGCGATAGTGCATGAGCACCTGACCGTCGAGTACCACAAACACTTCTTCACCGTCATTGACGTGCCATTTGTAGGGCTGATCGGTCCAGTGCAGACGCGTGGTGATGCCGTTCATGTTGGCGATGTCGAGTGCGCCCCAGGCGCGCTCGGCGGTGAAGGTCTTGCTGCGGATAATCTTCATGCGTCGATCCGTGAGAAGAAGGGGCTGGCCAAGGCTAACCGAATCCAGAGGTGTTATGGAGTGCTGCAGGTCTTCACCGCTTGCGCGCGGAAACTCATCAGCAGCGCACCGACCGCCAGCACAATCAGCACCGCGCCATACACGTCGGTGGTGGCCAGCAGGCCCGCGCTATGGGTGAAATGCCCGGCCAGCAACGCCGGCAGGCAGAACGCCAGGTAACTCAACACATAGAACGCCGACATCAACCCGGCGCGCTCATGAGGCAATGCCAACGGCACCAGGCTGCGCACCGCACCGAGAAAACCGGAGCCAAAGCCACACCCGGCCACCAACGTGCCGAAGAAAAACAACGACAGACTGGCGCTGTGCACGCCCAACAGAACCAACACGATACCGGCCGGCAACAAGCTCGCCCCAATTTGCAGCGCCCGGGAAGCAGGACGATTGCGCAAAGTGAAGATCATCAACGCACCGGTCACGGTCAGCGCTGCCACAGTCGCGCCGCCGATCAGGTTGGAAGTGGAGCCAGTGGCCGTGCGCACCAGCGATGGGGCCAGCGAGGCATAGAAACCACCGAGCGCCCAAGTCGCGGTGTTCAGCGGCAAGACTCGCCACAGCGTCGAACGCGCCTGCACCGGCACATGCAGGGTCGGCCGCAGCGAGGCCCATGCCCCGGCCTGCGGCGAGACGCTTTCCGGCAGGCGCCAGACATAAATCCCCTGCAACACAAATAGCGCGAGCAGCAACCAATAGGTCAACTGCAACGGTGCCGGAGCGAACTCGGCCAACAAGCCGCAGCCCATGCCGCCCAACGCCATGCCCAGCAGCGGAGCAACGCTGTTGATCAACGGCCCTTGCTGGCGATCAGTGTCCAGCAGCGTCGCACTCAACACGGCGGTGGCCATGCCGGTGGCGAAGCCTTGCAGCACACGCGCGCCGATCAGCCAGCCCACGCTGTCGGCATAGATGAACAGCAGCATCGCCAGCGCATTGAGCGTCACGGCAGTGAAGATCACCGGTTTGCGTCCCAGGTGATCCGACAGCGACCCGACTGTCAGCAACGCGGCCAGCAGACTCAGCGCGTAGACGCCGAAAATCAGGGTCAGCACCGCTGCCGAAAAATGCAGCCGATCCTGATACAGGTGATACAACGGCGTCGGCGCAGTGGAAGCGGCGAGAAAACTCAGTAAGGTGATCGCCAGAAACCACAGGCTGGATCGGTTGGAAGCAAGGCTGGTCATGGGCACACTCCGCAAAAGCTAATTTTTTGCTTTTGCGGAGTGTGCTCTCGGCTTGCGCTTAAAGCAAATTCTTTGTGTTAAGGTCTGCCGCATGGCTATTAAAGAAGGTTTACGCCCGGGCGGTCGCAGTGCCCGGGTGCAGGAGTCGATTCACTCGGCAGTCCGCGCGCTTCTGCAAGAACAGGAGCGCTCGACGGTGACCGTCCCGCAAATCGCGGCGCGCGCCGGGGTGACGCCGTCGACGATTTATCGACGCTGGGGAGATCTGGCGGCCTTGCTCGCGGACGTCGCCCTCGCCCGCATGCGCCCCGACAGCGAGCCGGCAGAAACCGGCAGCCTGCGCAGCGATATCCGCGCATGGGCCGAACAATATCTCGACGAAATGAGTTCTGAACCCGGGCGCAACATGATGCGCGATGTGCAGGCAAGCGCGACGCCGGGGTATTGCGTGACGATCATCGGTGCGCAATTGCAGACCATCATCGAGCGCCACCCAGAGGAAACGGCGCCCAGCGTGGATCGGCTGATCAATCTGGTGGTGTCCCCGATGGTGTTCCGCATTCTGTTCTCGGCGGCGCCGCTGGAAGTCGAAGAACTGCACCGCCTGATCGACATCGCGCTCAAACCAGACTGACCACAGAACTGCCCGGTTCCGTGAGTGCGACACCCCGCCGCGCCACGACCTTGGTCGACACTGACTAACTGTCGCGCCCGTGCGAGACTGTCTGACCGGGCGCAAGTCCGGTCGTTTTCTGTCGGGAGTGTTCCATGTCGTTGTCCACCGGGCTGATCGCCGCCGTCGCCCTGGCCTATATGGCCATCATGTTCGCCATCGCCTTCTACGGCGACCGTCGCAGCACACCGCTGCCGCCACGGGTGCGTGCCTGGGTGTACAGCCTGTCGCTGGCGGTCTATTGCACCAGCTGGACGTTCTTCGGCGCGGTCGGCCAGGCTGCCGAACAACTCTGGTCATTTCTGCCGATTTACCTGGGGCCGATCCTGCTGCTGCTCGGTGCGCCGTGGGTGCTGCAGAAAATGGTGATGATCAGCAAACAGGAGAACATCACCTCCATCGCCGACTTCATTGCCGCCCGTTACGGCAAATCCCAATCGCTGGCGGTGGTCGTCGCGTTGATCTGTCTGGTCGGCGTTCTGCCCTATATCGCCTTGCAACTCAAAGGCATCGTCCTCGGCGTGAACCTGCTGATCGGTGCCGGTGCCGATGCCATGGGCACCCGCGCCCAGGACACGGCCCTGATCGTGTCGCTGGTGCTGGCGCTGTTCACCATCGTTTTCGGCACACGCAACCTCGATGCTACGGAGCACCACCGGGGCATGGTGCTGGCGATCGCATTCGAGTCACTGGTGAAACTGTTCGCCTTCCTTGCCGTCGGCGCCTTCGTGACGTATGGCCTGTATGACGGCTTCGACGACCTGTTCAATCAGGCGATGCTCGCCCCGCGCCTTGAGGAATACTGGAAAGAAACCATCAACTGGCCGTCAATGGTCGTGCAGACCGGCGTGGCGATGATGGCGATCATCTGCCTGCCCCGGCAGTTCCACGTAACGGTGGTCGAGAACATCGACCCGCAGGATCTGCGTCTGGCCAAGTGGGTGTTCCCCGCCTATCTCGCACTGGCCGCGTTGTTTGTAGTCCCGATCGCCCTGGCCGGTCAGATGATGCTGCCCAGCTCGGTCATCCCCGACTCCTTCGTTATCAGCCTTCCATTGGCCCAGGCCCACCCGGCGCTGGCAATGCTGGCGTTTATCGGCGGCGCATCAGCGGCCACCGGTATGGTGATCGTGGCGAGTGTGGCGCTGTCGACCATGGTCTCCAACGACATGCTGTTGCCGTGGCTGCTGCGCCGCAACAACGCCGAACGCCCGTTCGAAGTGTTCCGTCAGTGGATGCTCTCGGTGCGTCGGGTCAGCATCGTCGTGATTCTGTTGCTGGCTTACGTCAGCTACCGCTTGCTCGGCTCGACCGCGAGCCTGGCGACCATTGGCCAGATCGCTTTCGCCGCCGTGACTCAACTGGCCCCGGCGATGCTCGGCGCGCTGTACTGGAAACAGGCCAACCGCCGCGGCGTGTTCGCCGGTCTCGCCGCCGGCACGTTCCTGTGGTTCTACACCCTGATCCTGCCGATCGCTGCGCGCAGCCTCGGCTGGTCGCTGGACAGTTTCCCCGGCCTCGCCTGGCTGCACAGCAACCCGCTGAACCTGCCGATCACCCCGCTGACCCAAGGCGTGGTGCTGTCGTTGGCGGGCAACTTCACGTTGTTTGCCTGGGTCTCTGTGCTGTCGCGCACCCGGGTGTCGGAGCACTGGCAAGCCGGACGCTTTATCGGTCAGGAAATCAGCGCACGGCCGAGCGCACGCTCGATGTTGGCAGTGCAAATCGATGATTTGCTGCAACTGGCCGCGCGCTTTGTCGGTGAAGAACGTGCGCGGCAAAGCTTCATCCGCTTCGCCTATCGCCAGGGCAAAGGCTTCAATCCGAATCAGAACGCCGACGGCGAATGGATCGCCCACACCGAGCGATTGCTGGCGGGTGTTCTCGGCGCCTCTTCGACGCGAGCTGTAGTAAAGGCCGCCATCGAAGGTCGGGAAATGCAGCTGGAAGACGTCGTCCGGATCGCCGACGAAGCGTCGGAAGTGTTGCAGTTCAACCGCGCGCTGCTGCAAGGCGCCATCGAAAACATTACCCAAGGCATCAGCGTGGTCGACCAGTCGCTGAAACTGGTGGCCTGGAATCGTCGCTATCTGGAGCTGTTCAACTATCCGGACGGCTTGATCAGCGTCGGCCGACCGATTGCCGACATCATTCGCCACAACGCCGAGCGCGGCTTGTGCGGCCCCGGTGAAGCGGAAGTCCACGTCGCCCGGCGCCTGCACTGGATGCGTCAGGGGCGCGCCCACACCTCCGAGCGACTGTTCCCCAACGGCCGGGTGATCGAACTGATTGGCAACCCGATGCCCGGCGGCGGTTTCGTCATGAGTTTCACCGACATCACCGCGTTCCGCGAAGCCGAGCAGGCTTTGACCGAGGCCAACGAAGGGCTGGAGCAACGGGTCAGCGAACGGACTCAGGAACTGTCGCAACTCAACGTCGCGCTGACGGAAGCCAAGGGCAATGCGGAGGCGGCCAACCAATCGAAAACCCGCTTCCTCGCAGCGGTCAGCCACGACCTGATGCAACCGTTGAACGCGGCACGGCTATTCTCCGCCGCCCTCTCCCATCAGGAAGACGGCCTGAGCGCCGAGGCGCAGAAACTGGTGCAGCATCTGGACAGTTCGCTGCGTTCGGCCGAAGACCTGATCAGCGACCTGCTGGACATTTCCCGCCTGGAAAACGGCAAGATCAACCCGGATCGCAAGCCGTTCGCGGTCAATGAGCTGTTCGATATTCTCGGCGCGGAGTTCAAGGCACTGGCCCAGGAACAGGGCTTGAGCTTCCGGGTACGCGGAAGTCAGTTGCGCATCGACAGCGACATCAAGCTGCTGCGGCGGATCCTGCAGAACTTCCTCACCAACGCGTTCCGCTACGCAAAAGGCCCGGTGCTGCTGGGCGTGCGTCGACGAAAAGGCGAAATCTGTCTGGAAGTGTGGGATCGCGGGCCGGGGATTCCGGAGGACAAACAGCAAGTGATCTTCGAGGAATTCAAACGCCTCGACAGCCACCAGACCCGCGCCGAAAAAGGCCTGGGCCTGGGTCTGGCGATCGCCGATGGGCTGTGCCGCGTGCTCGGCCATACCTTGCGCGTGCGCTCATGGCCGGGGCGCGGCAGCGTGTTCAGTGTCCGCGTGCCGTTGGCCAAAGCGCAGACCGTGCAGCCGCCACCGGCGATGGAAATCAATGGCAAGTTGCACAGCGGCGCGCAGGTACTGTGCATCGACAACGAAGACAGCATTCTGATCGGCATGAACAGTTTGCTCACGCGCTGGGGCTGTCAGGTCTGGACGGCGCGCAACCGCGAAGAATGCGCGGCGCTGCTCGACGACGGCGTGCGCCCACAATTGGCATTGGTCGACTATCACCTGGATCACGGCGAAACCGGCACCGATCTGATGGCCTGGTTGCGCACAAGACTGGGCGAACCGGTGCCCGGCGTAGTGATCAGCGCCGACGGGCATCCGGAAACCGTGGCCCAGGTGCATGCAGCGGGCTTGGATTACCTGGCCAAACCGGTGAAGCCGGCGGCGTTGCGGGCGTTGTTGAGTCGCTATTTGCCGCTCTAGCAGAGCGGCTTATATTCAGGCAGTTCGACCAAGCCGTCGGCGTCGGTCATCGCGCGTTCCAGCAGATCCGCCGGCAGGCTTTTGCTGGCCCGCGCGCCGAGCAACTTGAGCTGTTCGCTGCGGCTGACCAGATTGCCGCGCCCTTCCGTCAGCTTGTTGCGCGCCGCGCTGTAAGCCTTGTCCAGTTGCTGCAAGCGATTGCCGACTTCGTCCAGATCCTGAATGAACAACACGAACTTGTCGTACAGCCAGCCGGCGCGCTCGGCAATTTCCCGGGCGTTCTGGCTCTGGCGCTCCTGCTTCCACAGGCTGTCGATGACCCGCAGGGTGGCGAGCAAAGTCGTCGGACTGACGATCACGATGTTACGGTCAAAAGCCTCCTGAAACAGCGCCGGCTCGGCTTGCAACGCGGCGGAAAACGCCGCTTCGATGGGCACGAACAGCAAGACGAAATCGAGGCTGTGCAGGCCCTCCAGCCGCTTGTAATCCTTGCCGGCCAGGCCTTTGACGTGGCTGCGCAGGGACAGCACGTGCTGCTTCATGGCGATCTGGCCGATGGCGTCGTCGTCCGCCGCCACGTACTGCTGATACGCCGTAAGGCTGACCTTGGAGTCGACTACCACCTGCTTGTCGCCCGGCAGATAAATGATCACGTCCGGCTGGAAACGCTCGCCGTCCGGGCCTTTTAGATTGACCTGGGTCTGGTACTCGCGGCCCTTCTCCAGCCCGGCATGCTCAAGCACGCGCTCGAGAATCAGCTCGCCCCAGTTGCCCTGGGTTTTCTGGCCTTTCAGAGCGCGGGTCAGGTTGGTCGCTTCATCACTGAGGCGCAGGTTCAGTTGTTGCAGACGCTCCAGTTCCTTGGCCAGCGAGAAGCGCTCGCGGGCTTCGGCCTGATAGCTTTCCTCGACACGTTTTTCGAACGACTGGATGCGCTCCTTCAACGGGTCGAGCAGCTGGCCGAGGCGTTGCTGGCTGGTTTCAGCGAAGCGTTGTTCGCGTTCATCGAAGATCTTGCCGGCCAGTTCGGCGAACTGGGCGCGCAGTTCGTCGCGGGAACCTTGCAGGTCATCCAGGCGTTGTTGATGGCTTTCCTGTTGCTCGCGTAGTTCGGCATTCAACGACGCCGCCTGGGCGTCCAGGCGCCGTAATTCGGCTTCCTTATTGGCGCGTTCGATGTTCCAGGCGTGGGCGGCGTCACGGGCGTCGTCGCGCTCGATCTGCAACAGCTCGACTTCCCGGCGCGCGGCCGCGAGATCTGCTTGTTTGGAGGCATTGGCCTGGCCGAGGTCGGCGATTTCATCGCGACTGGCTTCGAGCTGTGCAGTAAGGCCGTCCTGGGCCATCTGCGCCATGGCCAGCCGCTCCTCGAGCAATGCGACTTCAGACTGGTTCTGACTGGCCCGACGTTGCAGTTGCCAGGCCAGTGCCAGCAGCGGCACCGCCGCGCCTGCCAGCCCCAGCAAGATGCTGGTCAAGTCCATCGCCATAGTGACTCCCGCCGATCCGATAAAGCCTGAAGGTTAACCAAGGCGCCAAGTCTTGGACAGCTCAGTCTTCGATCAGGCCGAGTTCCTGTTGCGCGCGTCGGTCACCGGCGCGGGCGGCCTGGCGCAGCAGGTCCTGGCCGATCCGGCGATCCCGGGCATTGCCGCACTCGCGGCACATCAACTGACCGAGACGACTTTGCGCGGCGACCACCCCTTCCCGGGCCGGTTGCTTGAGCAGGCGGCCGGCGAGATGCTTGGCATTCTGGCTGTCGCCCAGACGCGGGCTGTCCAGCAGCCATTCGGCCACGCGCACGGAAAATCGCTTGGGAGCGGTAACACGAGGGGGTTGGGAGGTAACAGATTCTGGAGCTGAACGAAACTTCATAAAGCACTGTGGGACAGATCGGAAGGCGCGCCACTCTACTCTTTTTTTCGCACAGGTAAAGTCGAAAAAAACCCGGCACGCCCGTGCTAGAGCAAGCGCTCGGGACAATCCACAGAAGCTGTGGATAACTCAGTGGACAACCGCCCTCCAGTCGCCGCAAAGCCTTATGGAATGGGGCTCGCAGTCAAACTGACGATTTTTTCACCAGTTAAAAAAAGCGATGTTTTTCATTGACTTAAACTTTCGATGCAGGCAGCCATCGGAGTCAGGATCGTTATGACAGCGCCGTTACAGTCTGCGCAACTAATGTGCACAAGTACCTGTTACGCGGTTATATCGATGCGCCTTTTCGGGTCGTTTTGGCATTCAGGCTGGGGACAAGCCCCTGCGCCGAGCTTCAGCGCCGGCCATGTCGTGGCGACCGACGGTCATGATGTGAGCCAGATCGGGGCAGACGCTGGGCCTGGGTAATGTCCCCCGGAATTTTTTTGATCAGCGGGTTTGCCTTCCCGGGATCGTTCCGTTAGTATCCGCAGCGTTAGTACCAAGCTGAAAGTCAATTCCGGTCGAACACACCCCACGGTCAGCCTTCTTTCACAGAAGCCGCCACCGACAAAAGCGGGAGCGACCCCTCGATGGTTTCCAGGTAAATCTTGCGACAACACAGCCTTTGAATCGAATGCAAAGGGTGTTGCGAAGACCACTTACTCTGACCGAACCAACCTGCAAATTGATCAGGATCTTCACCCCGGGCCCAGAACCTCTGCCCTCGATGTGTTGCCTGTCCTCCTAAGTACCTACCTGCCAGCCCAAGCGCGCCCACTTTTATAGCGCTCGAACTGGCTGCCTTGTTCCAGTCGGGTTCTTCGTTCGACCAATGGTGGTTGACGTTACTGGAACGTTTTAACGTTGCACGGTTCTTATCCGTGTCATTTGTAGGAACACCTAATAACTATGTCGACTCAAATCCAGACTCAGGATGCCATTCGCACCCTAACCAACGCTTTTGCTCCAATGAACTGCCTGATCATGGCCGCTCGCAAAGGCTGCTTCAGCTTCACCGTGGTCAATGAACACGGGATCGCCCGCCACAGCGAGCGTCTGTACCCCGATCAATACTCCAGCGCCGAACCGCTGCAGGCCGTGATTGATCGCACCCGTCAGGCATTGATCGCCTGAGAGGCCGAAATGGCTGCAAAAGCAAAAGCCCCGCTTAAAACGCGGGGCTTTTTATTGCCCGATGTTTCGCTTTTGCGACTTTCCACTTAAGCACCAACTGATATAACGGTTATAACGCCCCGCCGGAAATATTTTAAAAACAGGCCTTTACGTCGCGAATATGACACTACACTTCAACTCAAGCGGCGTGATCCGCTTCCGGCGGGCCTGATTCGATCCACAGCTGCCAAGCTCCCCTTCAGGTCTCGCCGCCCAATAACAAGATCCGAGGGTTTTATGGGTATCGCTGCCAGCGAACTGTGCCGCCATGTGATCCGTCCCACGCTGATTTATCTGGGACGTCACTGCGCCACCGCCGAATCCCTGTTGCTGGGCATCGCCGCCAGCCAGTCCGCCCTCGGTTCCGCCCTGCATGACCGCCGTGGCCACGGCCTGTACCGGATTGCCGAACACCGTCACCAGGCGCTCTGGGATCATTACCTGGCACTGGATCCCGAACGCGCCAGCCTGGTTCGCGGCCTCGCAAGCCAGCATGCCTTCCTCAGCGGCCCGCACCTCGAACTGACCGTCAACCTGCGTTACGCCACGGCCATTGCCTGGCTGCTGGTCGAAGAACAAAACCCCGTCCTCCCCGAGTCGGATGATCTGCTGGGCATGGCGCGCATCTGGCGTCAGACCTTCCAGCCTCAAGGTCGTCTGCGCGATTTCACCCGCGCCTGGCAAACCTGTGTTTCACCGCTGAATCAGGTCGCTTGCTGATCCGCCGGTTTCGCAACATCGTCCAACGAGTAGCGAATCTGGTCGGATTGTCCTACAAAACCGCTCTAACTCAAGGCATACGGCCTATAGCGCTAGGACGAAAATGTTGGTAATTTTCGCCCCGGTGATCACCAGGAGTTCTAATAATGAAAAAAGTCATGCTCAAAACCACCCTTAGCCTTGCCGTAACCGTGGCATCCACCCAGATCTTCGCAGCTGGCTTTGCCATCAACGAACACAGCATCAGCGGGATGGGGACTGGGTACGCCGGGCGATCTTCTTCTGCCGACGACGCAAGCACTGTTTATGGCAACCCTGCCGGCATGTCGCGCATCACGCGCGAACAAGTCACTGGCGGTGTTGCATTCCTCGACGCAAAAACCGATATCAGCGACGCCAGCTCCAGCCCGAACGGCGGCAGCAACAAAGGCGACATGGTGCCCTTCACCTCCGTACCTATGGGCTACTACGTCAAGCCGATCGACGAGCATTGGGCATTCGGCCTGGGTGTGTACGTCCCCTTCGGCCTGATCACCGACTATGAAAACGGCTTCGCCGGCCGTTACTTCGGCAGCAAGTCCGAAGTCAAGGTCATTACCTTCCAGCCGACTGTCAGCTACAAATTCAACGACGTGGTGTCGATCGGTTTCGGTCCGACCATCAACCGCATCGACGGCTCGCTGGAATCCAACCTGTCGATCACTCAGGCTGCGCCGGACGGCAAGGTCAAGATCAAGGGTGACGACACCGCACTGGGCTACAACATCGGCGTGCTGGTACAGGCTACCGACACCACTCGCCTGGGTCTGACCTACCACTCGAAAGTCGACTACAAGCTCGAAGGCAACACCAAGGTCAACTACGGCGTACTCGGCGCGATCGGCCTGGGTGCGAACCAGAAGTACGACGCTTCGCTGAAGATCACCACGCCTGAATCCGTGGACCTCTCGGTCACTCAGGCGATCAACGATCGCTGGAACGTCTACGCCGGTACCACCTGGACCCGCTGGAGCCAGCTGGAAAAGATCACCGTCAAGAACTCCGGTGTACAGCCTCTGCTGGCTGGCCAGTTCGGCGAGATCACCGAAGAGCAGAACTGGCATGACACCTGGGCTTACGCCATCGGTACGTCCTACCAGCTGAACAAGGAATGGGTACTGCGTACCGGTCTGACGTTCGACCAGGCGCCGACCAACAACGTCGACCGTTCGCCACGCATCCCGACCGGCGACCGGACCATCTTCAGCATCGGTGCCGGCTGGAGCCCGACCGAAGACCTGACCATCGACGTTGCCTACTCGTACCTGAAGGAAGAGAAGGTCAACATCCGCAACGAAAACGATCGTGGCCAGAGCTACAACTCGCAGTACGAAAACTCGGCAAACGGCTTCGGTGTCGGCGCAACCTACCGCTTCTGATGCTGTACGGCGAGGCTGATCTCTTTAGCGTTTGAGGCCTCGTCCACTAAAAAGCCCCGCTCTCTTCACAGAGGCGGGGCTTTTTAGTGGGCGTCGATCAGGGTTTCAGCGGCTGGGAGGCAATGGCTTTTTCAATGGCTGCCAGAAATTCCGGATCATCCGGCTTGGTCAGGCTGGAGAAGTTGGCAATGACCTTGCCCTGACGGTCGATGACGTATTTGTAGAAATTCCACTTCGGCGCGCTGCTCTGTCTGGCCAGCACCTGGAACAGGTGGGTGGCATCGTCGCCCCGCACCTTCTGTGGCTCGGTCATGGTGAACGTCACGCCGTAGTTGGCGTAACAGACCTTGGCGGTCTCGGCGCTGTCCTTGGATTCCTGCTTGAAGTCATTGGAGGGCACGCCGAGCATTTCCAGGCCCTGGGCCTTGTAGCGCTGATTGAGCGCTTCGAGCCCCTCGAACTGCGGCGCGAAACCACAGAAGCTAGCCGTGTTGATCACCACCAGCGGTTTGTCGGCGTAGCGCTGACACAGGTCGATGGATTCCTTGGCCCGCAACTTGGGCAACGAACCTTGCAACAGATCCGGACAGTCCGCGGCCTGGGCCAGTCCGGTCAACGCCATCAGCAACGCGGGAACAGCACACCAGCGCTTGAGCATGTCGGGCATCCTTGAGCAATCGTCAGACCTCGACGTTACTCGCCCTCCCGCCGATCTAGCAAGCACCCATGCCCAACTGCATCAGCGCCAGCCCGCCCTGATGCCAGCCCCACCACACCAGCGCCAGCAACGCGGCGCCGAGTGCGGTGATGACGATCTGCGGCCAGTAACGGTTCATGCAGCGCTCGCACGCGGTTGCAGGCGCTCGACCGGACGCTCGCGCACTGGCCAGTTCAGCGCGGCCGCCAGCAGACTCAAGAGAATCGCCACTTGCCAGATCAAGTCATAACTCCCGGTCCGGTCGTACACCACCCCGCCCAGCCAGCCGCCAAGAAACGAACCCAACTGATGGAACAGGAACACGATACCGCCGAGCATGGACAGGTTTCGCACACCAAACAAGGTCGCCACCGTACCGTTGGTCAACGGCACCGTCGACAGCCACAGGAAACCCATGGCCATGCCGAACAGATAGGCCGAGGTCGTCGTCACCGGCAGCCACAGGAACAGCACGATCACCACGGCGCGCAACAGGTACAACCCGGTCAACAGGCGCGGTTTGGACATCCTCCCACCGAGCCAACCGGCGGTGTAAGTACCGAAGATGTTGAACAGGCCGATCAACGCCAGCACCGTGGTGCCGACGCTGGCCGGCAGATGCTGATCGACCAGATACGCCGGCAGGTGCACGCCGATGAACACCACCTGAAATCCGCAGACGAAAAAGCCGAACGCCAGCAGCCAGAACCCGGAGTGCGAGCACGCCTCACGCAGGGCTTCGGACAGGGTTTGTTCATGGCCGAGCACCGGCAGCGGCTTGTCCTTGAGCATGCTCACCAGCGGCACGATCAGCGCCACCAGCAGGCCTAGTACCAACAACGCCGCCGACCAGCCGAGCCAGCCAATCAACCCGAGGGTGCCCGGCAGCATGGCGAACTGGCCGAAAGACCCGGCGGCGCTGGCGATGCCCATGCCCATGCTGCGTTTCTCCGGCGGCACAGCACGGCCGACCACCCCGAGGATCACCGAGAACGAGGTGCCGGACAGCCCGATGCCGATCAGCAAACCGGCGCTCAGGGACAGACCCAGCGCCGTTTCCGACAGGCCCATGAACACCAGGCCCAAGGCGTACAGCACACCGCCGATCAGCACCACTTTTGCCGCGCCGAAGCGGTCGGCCAATGCGCCGGTAAACGGTTGTGCCAGACCCCAGATCAGGTTCTGCAAGGCGATGGCGAAGGCGAACACCTCACGGCCCCAGCCAAACTGGGCACTCATCGGCGACAGAAACAGCCCGAAACCGTGCCGCACACCCAATGACAACGCCAGAATCAGCGCACTCCCCAGCAACACCCAACCGCACGTACGCCACATCGAACTCATTGTTATTCTCCAGTCACGGGTATATACCCGCTTAGATTCGGAAAAACCGGCCCTCAGGCCAGTTCATCCAACAGCCGCAGCAAGGTTTCACGCTTCTCGGCACCCAGTCGGTCGATCAACCGCTGTTGCGCCGCTTCCCAGGCCGGCAGGGCCGCTGCCAGGCGTTGCGCACCGGTTTCGGTGAGCCGGACGATGCGGTTGCGCATGTCTTCACCCTCGGCCAGCGCCACCAGCCCCTCGCCTTCCAGCACCCGCAGGTTGCGCCCGAGGGTGCTGCGATCCAGGCCCATGGCCTCGGCCAGTTCGGAAATGCTCGGCTGATCCAACCGCTGCAGATTGCACAGCAAAGAATACTGGGCAACGTTGATCCCGAAGCCGTCGAGAGCGCCGTCGTAATGCCTGCTGACGCCACGGGCGGCGCGACGCAGGTTGGTGCACAAACACTGAGAAGGAAGCATGATGCGTGTATATACCCGCGACTGTGTTAAATCAAGTTACAGATCAACGTTACTTATCAAAACAAGGCCAGCCCGACCAGCACTGACATCTCCAGCAATTCCAGCAACGCACCGGCCGTATCACCGGTGGTTCCGCCCAGTCGCCGCACCATCAGATGCCGTAGCCAGATGAACACGACGGCCACCAGCAGCAACGCAACGACCGCGTTGAACCCAGCGATGACCACACACGCCGCTGCACTCACTGCCAGCACCTGCCAACCCGTTTTGCGTGGCAGATGATCGGCCAGCGCCTGCCCCAATCCACCGGCCCGGACATAGGTTGTGGTGAGGAACAACGCGAGCAGCGCCGCACGCCCGATCAGCGGCACGATGATCAACGCCATGCCCTGCTGTTGTTCGATCAAGGCCAGCAACGCGGCGAACTTGAGCAGCAACACCAGCACCAGCGTCACCACCGCGATCGGCCCGCTGCGCGGATCCTTCATGATCGTCAGCGTGCGCTCGCGATCACCGAAGCCACCGAGCCACGCATCGGCGCTATCCGCCAGCCCATCGAGGTGCAACGCGCCACTGAGCAGCACCCACACCGTCAGCAACAGCGCGGCATGCAACAGCAATGGCGCGCCAGCCAGCGCAATGTTCAGCGCCCAGAGAATCACACCGAACAGCAAGCCCACCAGCGGATAAAACAGCAGCGACCGACCGAGCTGTTCAGGCGCCGGCATGCCCGGCAGACGAATCGGCAGGCTGCTGAGAAATTGCAGGGCGATCCACAGAGGCAGCATGTCAGCCCACTTCCTTGAGGGAGCCGTCGGCTTCGACGATCAGCGAAAAAAGCGCGCCATGAGCGACTTCGACATTGAGCAGTTGTTCACGGGGCAAACTACGGGCCTGCGCCAGCAGCAGACGCATGACGCCGCCATGACTGACCAGCAACACCCGCTCGCCGGCGTGTGCCGCGTGCAGTCGTATCACCGCCGCCAACACCCGCGCAGAGAAATCGCTGACCGGCTCACCCTGCGGCGGGGTAAACCCATACGGATCAGCCCAGAACAAACCCAGCGCTTCGGCATCGGTTTCCATCAACGCCGCCGCACTCTGCCCTTCCCAGGCACCGAAATGCAGCTCCTGCAGATGTTTGTCCAGAGATACCGGCAGATCCCGCTGCGCGCTCAACTCCTCAGCGAATCGCGCGCAACGCTGCAAGGGCGAGCTGACCAGCCGATCCCACGGCCCTTTCCCGATCACCGCTTCGCGCATTTGCGCCCAGCCTTTTTCGGTCAGCGCATCGTCAAGACTGCCGCGCAGGCCGCCGCCGAGTTCGGTTTCACCGTGGCGCAGGAGGTCCAGACGCAAAGTCATGCCGGGCGATCCGCCACCGCCGCTTCGGCGAAGGTCGCCATCTGCCCGTGCAGGTCGCAGGCCAGACGCAACAACGGGACAGCCAGCGCCGCACCACTGCCCTCGCCCAGACGCAGGCCCAGTTCGAGCAACGGCTCCGCGCCAAGGGTTTCCAGCACATGGCGATGGCCCGGCTCAGCACCGCGATGACCAAACAGCAGCCATTCACGGCAGGCCGGATTCAGGCGTACCGCCACCAACGCGGCGACCGTGCAGATGAAACCGTCCACCAGCACCGCCACACCTTCCTGAGCACACGCCAGATACGCGCCAACCAACGCTGCAATCTCGAAGCCGCCGAGATTGAACAGGGTCTGCAACGCATCACCGCGCTGTGCCGCATGCAGTGCCAGCGCCCGCTCGATTACCTGCGCCTTGTGGCTGACGCCTTCGGCATTCAGCCCGGTGCCGGGGCCGGTCAGATGCGCCACCGGGCAATCCAGCAGCGCACAGGCCAGCGCACTGGCAGCGGTGGTGTTGCCGATGCCCATTTCGCCGCCGATGAACAATTGCGCGCCCGCCGCTTTCGCGCGCAGCGCACTGTCGCGACCGCCCTGCAAGGCGAGTTCGCCTTGGGCCTGAGTCATCGCAGGGCCCTTGGCGAAATTCGCCGTGCCCGGGCCGATGTTCAGGTGGCGCACGCCCGGCAGGTTCAAGGACGGGGTCACGGTGCCCAGATCCACCACTTCCAGCTGCGCGCCGAGTTGCCGCGCCAGCACGCTGATCGCCGCGCCGCCGCTGACGAAATTCAGCAGCATCTGCCCGGTGACCTCCTGCGGAAACGCAGAAACGCCTTCGGCGACAACGCCATGGTCACCAGCAAAAATCGCGATCCAGACCTGATCGAGATTCGGCTTGATCCGGCCCTGCAATCCGGCCAGTTGCACCGCCACCGATTCGAGCTGCCCGAGGGAGCCGGCGGGTTTGGTCAATTGCTGTTGACGCGCCGCGGCGTTTTCAACGGCGTCCGTATCCACTGGTTTGCACGGGTTCAGCCACCAGGCTTGAGTCATAACGCAGGTCCTTTCAGAGTCAGGGGCAGGCCGGCGACCGTCAGGACGACTCGCTGACAACGCTCGGCCAGAGCTTGATGCAGCCAACCGGCTTCATCGACATAGCGGCGAGTCAATTCGCCCAGCGGCACGACACCCATTCCGGTCTCGTTGCTGACAAAAATGATTTCACCCGGCAGCGACGCCAGGCATTCGAGCAAGGCTTCGCGTTCGGCGGCGAGGCGTTCGGTGTCTTCGAGCATCAGTAGATTGGTCAGCCACAGAGTCAGGCAATCCACCAGCAGGCAGCGCTCGGGGCCGGCGTTTTCGCGCAGCACACGGGCCAGTTCCAGCGGCTCTTCGATCAACGCCCATTCGGCAGGACGACGAGCGCGATGATGGGCGACGCGCTCATTCATCTCACCATCCAGTGGTTGGCTGGTGGCGATGTAAGTTACGGCCAGCGCGCTGTCAGTGGCGAGTTTTTCGGCCAGGCGACTTTTGCCGGAGCGGGCGCCGCCGAGGATCAACTGGAGCATGGAGGCATCCTGAAAGATATTCGTTGAGACAACTGACCTCTTCGCGGGCAAGCCCGCTCCCACAATGGCTGTCGGCCGGACATGGCGTTTGAGTACACCTCAGCGCCCTGTGGGAGCGGGCTTGCCCGCGAAGAGGCCATCACATCCGGCCTGGATACCACAGAGTTCACACAACAGATCGGTATCCAGATGCTTCTCCACCAGATCCGCCAGCCGCTCGATATCGCGTTCGCGCAGGCCGTGGTAATCCACCTCCTGCACATCGTTCAGACCGGCCCAGCGCAACAGCGCGGCACTGGCTGCCGGCGATTCGAACAAGCCATGCAGGTAAGTGCCGAAAATCTGCCCGTCGAGACTTTGCGCGCCGTCGCAACGGCCGTCGTCCAGACGCACAGCCGCATTTTCCAGCGCCGCTCCCGTCGTCACGCCGGCATGAATTTCATAGCCGCTGACCTCGGCATCTTCCAGCGCCAGACGCCCGCGCACATTGCGCAATTGCTTTTCGGCTTCGAGCTGCGTTTCAAACGCCAACAAACCCAGACCGGCGCTGGAACCCGGCGCGCCTTCAAGGCCCAGCGGATCGTGCACCTGCTCGCCGAGCATTTGCAGACCGCCGCAGATCCCGAGCAACTTGCCGCCATAGCGCAGGTGACGGCGGATGGCGGTTTCCCAGCCATTGGCGCGCAGATACGCCAGGTCGCTGCGCACGCTTTTCGAGCCCGGCAGGATGATCAAGTCGGCCGGCGGAATCGCTTGCCCCGGCCCGATGAATTGCAGATCCACCTGCGGATGCAGGCGCAACGGATCGAAATCGGTGTGGTTGCTGATGCGCGGCAGTACCGGCACCACCACTTTCAGGACTTGCTCGACCTTGTCAGTCTGACGCTGGTCGATGCCGTCCTCGGCTTCCAAATGCAGGTCCATCACGTACGGCAGCACGCCCACCACCGGTTTGCCGGTGCGTTGCTCCAGCCAGTCGAGGCCCGGTTGCAGCAAGGCGATGTCGCCGCGAAAACGGTTGATGATGAAGCCTTTGACCCGCGCCTGTTCGCTCGGTGACAGCAGTTCCAGCGTGCCTACCAGATGGGCGAAGACGCCGCCGCGATTGATGTCGGCGATCAGCAGCACCGGGCAATCCACCGCTTCGGCAAAGCCCATGTTAGCGATGTCGCCGGCACGCAGATTGATCTCTGCCGGCGAGCCTGCGCCTTCGACCATCACCAGCGGATACGCGGCGCTCAAGCGCTCATGGGAAGCGAGTACGGCCTGCATGGCGATGGCTTTGTAATCGTGATAGGCGACAGCGTTCATGCTGGTGACCGCGCGGCCATGAATGATGACCTGGGCGCCGGTGTCGCTGTTGGGCTTGAGCAGCACCGGGTTCATGTCGGTGTGCGGTTCGAGGAACGCCGCCTGGGCCTGCACCGCTTGCGCGCGGCCGATCTCGCCGCCGTCGGCAGTCACCGCGCTGTTGAGCGCCATGTTCTGCGGCTTGAACGGCACCACGGCAACGCCCTGACGGGTTGCCCAGCGGCACAGCGCCGTCACCAGCGTGCTTTTGCCGGCATCGGAGGTGGTGCCCTGCACCATCAATGTGGTCATGCGGTTTTTTCCTTGGAGCAATGCTTGGCGAATGCTTGCAGGGCTTGCTCAAGGCGCGCTTCGTCGGCGGCATCGGCGGGCAGCCCGAAACGCAGGCTGCTGTTGTGCGCGAAGAGGCGTAGAAGAATGCCGCGTCGGGCCATGAATTCGTGCAACGCAGCGGCCTGTTCGGTGATCAGCCACTGAAACAGCGCGCAGCCGCCCTGCGGTTTGAAGCCGTGACGCTCGAGCAACGCAGCCAGCCGCTCGCTGGCCTCGTCGCTACGGATGCGCTGACGCGTGTGGCCTTCGGTATCGCGCAGACAGGCTTGACCCAACACGCGGGTCGGCCCGCTGACTGCCCATGGCCCGACCTGTTCGGCCAGCAACCGGAGCAACTTGCGCTCGGCCAGCACGAACCCCAGCCGCACACCGGCCAGACCGAAAAACTTGCCGAACGAACGCAGCACGATCAATCCCACTTGATGCGCATGCGGGGCGAGACTCAGCTGCGGTGTGTTGTCCATGAACGCTTCGTCGACCACCAGCCAGCCGCCGCGTTGGGCCAGCCGCGCGTGCCAGTCGAGCAGGCGCGCCGGGGTCAGGTTCAGGCCGGTTGGATTGTTCGGGTTAACCACCACCAGCACGTCGAGGCTGTCGAGAAAGAAATCGACTTCCTGCTCCAGCACTTCACGGACGATATAGCCGCTGCGCCGCCAGGCTTCGGCATGCTCGGCATAACACGGCGACAGCACGCCGACCTTGCCGGCCCGGCGCAAACGCGGCAGCAACTGGATGGCCATCTGCGAACCGGCTACCGGCAGCACTTGCGCGGCGCCGTAGTAGTCGCACGCGGCCTGCTCCAGACCGTCATCGTTTTCCGGCAAGCGCGCCCACGCCCGCAACGGAATCTCCGGGACCGGAAACGGCCATGGCGCGAGGCCGGTGGACAGGTCGAGCCAGTCTTCTTCCGCGATACCGTATTCGAGCGCCGCCCTGCGCAGCCGGCCACCGTGCTCAAGCATAGAATTCAGCCCCCACGCAGAGAATCAGCAGCCATAACCATACCCCGCGCTGGACCAATTGCCAGCCGCGATCAATGGAATCGGCATCCGCCGGCGCGCCCTCGCCCAGTTGCGGGCGCTCGTGCAGCTCGCCGTGGTAAATCGCCGGGCCACCCAGCTCGACGCCCAGCGCACCCGCACCGGCAGCCATCACCGGGCCGGCGTTCGGGCTGTCCCATTTCGGCGCTTGGGTGCGCCAGCATTTCAGCGCAAGTCGGGTTTTGCCCAGCAGCGCGTAGGTCAACGCCACCAGCCGCGCAGGAATGTAGTTGAGGACGTCGTCGATTTTTGCCGCCGCCCAGCCGAAACGCTCGAAGCGTTCGTTGCGATAGCCCCACATCGCGTCGAGCGTATTGCTCAGGCGATAGAGCACCACGCCCGGCGCACCAGCCACGGCAAACCAGAACAGCGCGGCGAATACGGCATCGCTGCCGTTCTCCAGTACCGATTCGGTGGCGGCGCGGGCGACGGCGGTGCTGTCCAGCTCATCGGTCTGACGGCTGACCAGATACCCCACACGCTTGCGTGCCTCTTCCAGATCATCGGCGCGCAGGGCCTTGGCCACCGGCTCGACGTGCTCACCCAGGCTGCGCATGCCGAGGGCGCAATACAGCGCAAGAATCTCGACGATCCAGCCCACGTAAGGCGCCCAGGAAAACGCCGTGGCCAGCAGGGTCAGCGGCAGCACCGCAATCACCCACGCGGTGACGCCATGGCTGCGCCAGCCGCGACCAGCGCTATTGAAACGTTGCTCGATGCGCCCGGCGAAATTGCCGAACGCCACCAGCGGATGCCAGCGTTTCGGTTCACCCAGCAGCGCATCCAGCGCAACCGCGGCGACACTCAACAACGCCACACTCATTGACTCACTCCCCAAAAATTTTCATACAGCAGCTCATTCAGCGGACGCGCCTGCGCCCACCCTTCGAGTACCAGCATCGGCGCCGGATAGAATTCCTTGACCGGCCCCAGGCAAAGCACCGCCAGCGGCTTGGCCCCGGCTGGCAGTTTCAGCAGGTCGGCCAGCGCCCGCGGTTCGAACAGCGACACCCAGCCCATGCCCAGGCCTTCGGCACGCGCCGCCAACCACAGGTTCTGGATCGCGCAGGACAGCGACGCCATGTCCATTTCCGGCAGCGTACGGCGACCGAAAATGTGTCGCTCGCGATCGTCCATCAACGCCGCAACCAGCACTTCCGCGCAGTCGTTGATGCCTTCGACCTTGAGCTTCATGAATTCGTCACTGCGCTCGCCGAGGGCTTCGGCGGTGCGCACACGTTCTTCTTCAACCAGGTTCTGGATCTGGCCACGCAAGGTGCGATCGCTGATACGGATGAAGCGCCATGGCTGCATCAGGCCGACGCTCGGCGCCTGATGCGCGGCTTCAAGCAATCGGCGCAACAGCTCAGGCTCGACCGCGCCACCGCTGAAGTGGCGCATGTCGCGACGTTCGGCGATGGCGCGGTAGACCGCTTCGCGCTCGGCGTCAGTGAAGGCGTTGTCGCTCATGGCACCAACAGCGCGGCAATCGCCGACGGATTCGACGGGAAATAGAAATGCACGTATGAGGCGGTCATCCGTCCTTCCCGGTAAACCGCTTCCGCGCCGCGCCCGCCATTGGGGCTGTGGCCACGGGCAATTGGCGTCAGTTCGGTGGTAGTCAAGGAATGGTGGTAGGTGTGGCCGCGCAGCAGGCCTTCCGGCAAGTCGACCTCTTGCAGCGCCAGCGCGGCGAGGCGCTTTTGCATCACGGCGTCGCCACTCAACAGGCCGACCAAATCAGCGCGGGTGCCTTCGACATCGGTCAGCGAGTCGAGCAGATAAAGCATGCCGCCACATTCGGCGAGCAGCGGTTTGCCGGCCGCATGATGCGCGCGGATCGCTTTGAGCATGTCGGCGTTCTGCGACAAGGCAACGTGGTGCAATTCCGGATATCCGCCGGGCAGGTACAGGCTGTCGGCGTCGGGCAATTGCGTATCGCGGATCGGCGAGAAGAAACTCAACTCGGCGCCCATCGCCCGCAGCAGATCGAGACTGGCGCCGTAGGTAAAGGCGAAGGCTTCGTCGCGGGCGACGGCGATTCGCACGCCTTCGAGCAGCCTTTCGGTCTTGCCGATTTCAGGCGCGGCGAATTCCACGGCCGGTGGCAGCGCTACCTCGCAAGTGCCGGCCAGCGCTTCGGCGGCGGCATCAAGGCGCACGTCCAGGTCATTGAGTTCGCTGGCCTGCACCAGACCGAGATGGCGGCTCGGCAGTTCGATCCCGGTTTCCCGGGACAACGCGCCGTACCAGCGCAGGCCTTCGGTGAGGCTGCCTTCGAGCAATTGTGCATGGCGCACGGTGCCGACACGGTTGGCCAGCACGCCAGCGAACGGCAGATCCGGCTGATAGCGCGCCAGCCCCAGAGCCAGCGCGCCGAAGGTCTGAGCCATGGCCGTGCCGTCGATCACACCGAGTACCGGCACGCCGAAATGCCGGGCCAGATCGGCACTCGACGGCGTGCCGTCGAACAAACCCATCACGCCTTCGATCAGGATCAGATCGGCTTCGGCGGCGGCTTCCCACAACAGGCGACGACTTTCTTGCTCGCCGACCATCCACATGTCCAGTTGATAGACCGGCGCACCGCTGGCGCGCTCGAGGATCATCGGGTCGAGAAAGTCCGGACCGCACTTGAATACGCGAACCTTGCGCCCCTGATTGCGATGCAGACGGGCCAGCGCAGCGGTGACGGTGGTCTTGCCCTGGCCGGAAGCCGGGGCGGCGATCAGAACCGCCGGGCAGTGACGTGGTTGATTCAAAGTTCGACGCCTTTCTGCGCTTTGATGCCGGCCTGGAAGGCGTGCTTGATCATGCCCATTTCGGTGACGGTGTCGCCCATCTCGATCATTTCCGGTTTGGCAGCGCGACCGGTGACGATCACATGCTGCATCGGCGGACGCGCCTGCAGATCGCTGAGCACCTGATCCAGATCGAGGTAACCGTGCTTGAGCGCGATGTTCAGTTCATCGAGCACCACCAGACCGATCGACGGATCGCGCAGCAGTTCGCGGGAGACTTCCCATGCAGCCTCGGCGGCGGCAATGTCGCGCTGGCGATCCTGGGTTTCCCAGGTGAAGCCCTCGCCCATCACATGAAAACGCACTTGCTCGGGGAAGCGGCGGAAGAACAGTTCCTCACCGGTGCTGTTGCGGCCCTTGATGAACTGCACCACGCCGCACTGCATGCCGTGGCCCATGGCGCGGGCGAGCATGCCGAATGCCGAGCTGCTTTTGCCTTTGCCGTTGCCGGTCAGCACCAGCACCAGGCCGCATTCGTCTGGCGAATTGGCGATGCGTTCGTCGATCACGGCTTTTTTGCGCTGCATGCGCGCCAGGTGGCGCTCGTCGCGTTCGGGGGAATCAGTCATGGGGGAGAGCTCTCCGTTGAGGCTGGATAACGGCGGGCAGGCACAAGAATAGACGGCAACAAGCCTGGCATCGCCCACCGTGATGCCGCTGGATGGATCAGGCCGGTCTCCGGGCTCATGAGCGGCTGGTGCCTGGCTGCGCGCCTTCCCGCTTTACGCAGTGGCATCAGACGCAGCTTTTACTCATTTACCGTTGCGGGGGCAGCGCCGGGATCGTGAGGGTTCATCGCTTGAAGACCCGCCTCACCGGCTTCCCTGTTTCACTCTGTCGACATGCGCCACAGAGCACCTGAAACAAGCCGCGAAGGTTAGAGGGTTGGGGGTGGAGCGTCAATTGAAGAGGGACTTGTGCGGCGAATAACTGCCGCCGATCAATTAACTGACGCCAATGTTGTGCCACACTGTCATGAGTGATATCAAAGGGCCATGCTTTTTGACTGCAGAGAGCACATCACAATAACAAGGGAGAGCACCATGCAAGGCATGATCATCAGCAATCCGCGGCTGGAATTCCTGCGCCCGGTGCTGGAACGCTGGTTTGACTGTATCGACCGCTACAACGCCGTGCGCGGCGACAATGACACACCTTATTGGCACGACGAAAAAGCCAACCTCGGCCTGCTGTCGGCCGCTGCATGGATGGCCGAACTGGTCACCCTGCGCGACACCGCCACCCGCAAGCAAAACGAAGAAGGCGAGCGCAATGCTCGCGCCGACCTGTTTATTGCTGGCGCCGAAGATCGCGCCTTCATCCAGGCCACCCAACGCTGGCCGCGCGTCACCAACCTGAATCTGACGCAGGCTTTGGTGGATATCACCAGCGACGCCAAGCGCATCAGCTACGCCAGCGACCTGAAACTCGGCTGCCTGTTCGTCGCCCCACAAAAAGCCCAGCACAGCGCCAGCCCGGAAGAATTGCAGGACATGGTCGATGACCTGCAAAAGGAACACACCTGCGCCGTCGCCTGGTACTTTCCCTACGCCTACCGCAAATTGCGCAGCGAAGCCGGCAACTATCACCCCGGCATTGCCGTGCTGTTCAAGGAAGCCCGCGGCTGAGGGTTGAACCATCGGGCTTGTGCGCTTCTCTATGACTAAGAATGCATTCATAGGGAAGATCAGCAATGCGCAAGCCCCAGCTCGTTTTCGTCATCGTGCTCGCCGGAGGGCTCGCCGCCTGTGGTGAATCCTCCAGCCTGCAAGTCTCCGACGGCACTGGCCCGTCACCGAAACTGCCCGAACCGAACAAGACCCTGATTCCGACGGTGAACATCGCCCCGGCCATCGGCTGGCCGGCCGGCGCGAAACCGACGGCAGCGGCAGGTACTCAGGTGGCAGCCTTCGCCGAAAATCTCGATCATCCGCGTTGGCTGTATGTACTGCCCAATGGCGACGTGCTGGTGGCGGAAACCAACGCCCCGCCCAAACCCGACGACAGCAAGGGCATTCGCGGCTGGGTGATGAAAAAAGTCATGGGCCGCGCGGGTGCCGGCGTACCGAGCCCGAACCGCATCACCCTGCTGCGCGATGCCGATCATGATGGCGTGGCCGAGACCCGCACGGTGTTCCTGCAGAACCTCAACTCGCCGTTCGGCATGACCCTGGTCGGTAACGATCTGTACGTCGCCGATACGGATCGCCTGCTGCGCTTCAACTACGAACCCGGCGCAACCGAAATCAAGAGCCAGCCGATCAAGGTCGTGGACTTGCCGGGCGGCACACTCAACCATCACTGGACCAAGAACGTCATCGCCAGCAAGGACGGCAGCAAGCTGTACGTCACCGTCGGTTCGAACAGCAACGTCGGCGAAAACGGCCTCGATCAGGAAGAAGGTCGCGCGGCGATCTGGGAAGTGGACCGCGCCACCGGCAATCACCGGATCTTCGCCTCGGGCATCCGCAATCCCAACGGCCTGGCCTGGGAGCCACAAACCGGCGCGCTGTGGACAGCCGTCAACGAGCGCGACGAAATTGGCAGCGATCTGGTGCCGGACTACATCACTTCGGTCAAGGACGGTGGCTTCTACGGCTGGCCGTTCAGCTACTATGGCCAACACATCGACGTGCGCGTGGAACCACAGCGCCCGGACATGGTGGCCAAGGCCATCGCCCCCGACTACGCCGTCGGCCCGCACACCGCGTCACTGGGCCTGACCTTCGCCGAAGGCAATCGCCTGCCGGCGCAGTTCAAGGAAGGCGCATTCATTGGCCAGCACGGCTCGTGGAACCGCAAGCCGCACAGTGGCTACAAGGTGATTTTCGTACCGTTCACCGCTGGCAAGCCGAGCGGAACGCCAGTAGACGTGTTGACAGGTTTCCTCGACAAGGACGAGAACGCTTTGGGTCGCCCGGTGGGCGTGGTGATCGACCAGCAAGGTGGATTGCTGGTGGCGGACGATGTGGGTAACAAGGTGTGGCGGGTGTCAGCGACCCGCTAATGTATTGCAGGCATTAAAAAACCCGTGGGAGCCATTCAACTCCCACGGGTTTTTCTGTATCCGGGTTACGGGTTATGCGCCAGGTGCTCCGGCTGCAGAACGCGTTTGGCGCTCAGGTAGGCTTTTTGCCAATACGCCTTCGACAGACTGTCCAGTTTCACCGTACCGCCGGTAGCCGGCGCATGAACGAAGCGCCCTTCCCCGACGTAGATCCCCGCATGACTGACCTGAGAGCCGCCATTGGTGGCGAAGAAGATCAGGTCGCCAGTCTGCAGCCCTTCCTTGCCGACATTTGGCGCCTGCATGACGATCATCTCGCGGGTCGAACGCGGCAGGCTGATGCCGGCGGCATCGCGGTAGACAAACCCGATCAGGCCACTGCAATCGAAACCTGAATCCGGCGTATTGCCGCCCCAGCGATAAGGCGTGCCCACCAGCCCGAGCGCGCGGAACAGCACGTCTTCTGCAGCGGGAGAAAAGGCCTGGGAGGATCCGAACACGATCGGAGCTCGAACCACCGGCGCAGGCGGCGGAGTGCGGCTGGCGCAGGCGCTGAGCAGCGCTGCGAAGAACATCAGGGCAAAGCGGGCCGACATCGTCATATGCAGAACATCCTGATCTGGCTGAGGCTTTGACTGCCGATTCGACAGAAAACAAAACCGCCTGCGTTGGGACGCAGGCGGTTTGCCATCAATATAGATCAGGATTCTAGCGGCTACGCGGCAAACTTCAAGTAAGACTTTAACTTCACCTTGTAAAGTTTAAGTCTATTGCCTCTGAAAGGCCGCTTTGTCGCCACGAGCGTGGCGACAATCGAGTGATTACTTGCGAGCGGTTACCACGGTTGGAGCGTTCGCCAAAGCACGTTTGGCTTCGATGAAGGTCTTGCTCCAGTAGCTGTCGCCCAGGCTGTCGATGCGAACACCGCCGCTGCGACGAGAGCTGGAATGGATGAACTGGTTGTCGCCCAGGTAGATCCCGGCGTGGCTTACACGACCGCGACGACCATTGGTGGCGAAGAACAGCAGGTCGCCCGGCTCGAGGTTGCTGCGCGAAACCAGCGGCGCATCAACGTTGATCATTTCGCGGGTGGAGCGCGGCAGGTTCATGCCGGCTTCTTCGCGGAACAGGTAGCCGATGAAACCGCTGCAATCGAAACCGGCTTCAGAGGTACCGCCGAAACGGTAACGGGTACCGATCAGGGACATGCCGCGTTCGAGGATGCTGTCAGCCAGAACCGGAAGCTGGTAAGGCTTCTTGCCGTTGAAGTCGGCGAGTTCTTTTTCGGTGTCCAGCTCTTCCTGGTAAATAACGGAAGACTGGGCGGTGGCAGAATTTTTAGCCTGTTGTTGCTGCTCTTGATTAACAGGTGAATGAGCAGCGCAACCGAACAACAGGGTGACGAGTGCGAGAGGCACGAGGGGTGCGAAGCGCTTTAGCATGGGCACGACCGTGGCTGATAGTTGTAAAGAAGCCGAGACTATGCCCGCTATCAGCCTCATTTGCAAATTCAATCGATCTTTTTGTGACTTCCCGGTTTCTCGTTAACATCTAAGCGCTTAAGCCTATTTGAATCGAGACGCGGCCTGTGCAACCCACAGGAAAGCGGGTTTTCTGGCGCCTGAAATATGCCGAAACCGGCTGAAAGCCCCGGTTTTACCAGCCCAGGGTTTCTTTCAGGAAGGGAATGGTCAGCTTGCGCTGAGCCTGCAAAGAGGCCTGGTCGAGCTGCTCCAGCAGATCGAAAAGCGCGCTCATGCTGCGGGTACCGCGAGTCAAAATAAAATGCCCGACTTCGTCGGTCAGGTGCAGACCACGACGGGACGCGCGCAATTGCAGGGCACGCAATTTGTCTTCATCGGAGAGAGGACGCATCTGGAAGATCAGCGCCAGGGTCAGGCGCGATTTCAGGTCGGCGAGTTTGATCGGCAGTTCACGCGGCGAAGTGGACGCCGCAATCAGCAGACGTCGGCCGCTGTCACGCAGACGGTTGAACAGATGAAACATCGCCTCTTCCCAGTCCGCCTTGCCAGCTATCACCTGCAAGTCATCCAGGCAGACCAGTTCGTACTGTTCGAGGTTGTCGAGAATTTCAACGCCGCGATCCATCAACTCGGCCAGCGGCAGGTACACCGCCGGCTCACCCATCTGTTCGAAGCGCAGGCACGCGGCCTGCAACAGATGCGTACGCCCTACCCCGTGCTTGCCCCACAAATAGATCAGGCTTTCGGTCCAGCCGGCGTCGGCTTCGCATAGACGCTCGACATAGCCGAGTGCAGCGGCATTGGCGCCTGGGTAGTAGTTGATGAAGGTGGCGTCGTCACGCAGACGCACACCTAGGGGCAGCTGAATCGGTTTCATGCTGACTGAACAGTTCCCAAGGAACCGTTAGTGGCCTCTGTGTAAAGTGAGCGAAGTTTATACCCGTGAAGCGGAGCGCACAATGCGACAGACCCCAAGCAAAATCAAAGGTTTGCGTTAACGTGCTGGTTTTATGACAGTTTCTTTGGCGCCATGGCCTGCATGAGACGGGCCAACCCGGCGATCCACCGGGCAGCCCGCGCGTCACGATTACAACTCCGGCTCATCTATCCCGCTATAGATATCGGAATCCTTGTACAGATCGTGGACGTGTCGCACCAGCACCATGATCACCGCCGCCACCGGCAACGCCAGCAGCACACCGGTGAAGCCGAACAACTCGCCACCGGCCAGAATCGCGAAGATCACCGCCACCGGGTGCAGACCGATCCGGTCTCCCACCAGCAAAGGCGTCAGCACCATGCCCTCCAGCGCCTGACCGACCATGAACACCGCCACGATGCCGATCATTGGATACAGATCGCCACCGAACTGGAACAACCCGGCAATCAACGCCGCACCAATACCGATCACGAACCCCATATACGGCACGATCGCCGCCAGCCCCGCAATCAGACCGATCAACAGGCCCAGTTCCAGACCGACAATCATCAGGCCCGCCGCGTAGATAACGCCCAGCGCCAGCATCACCAGCAACTGCCCGCGAACGAACGCGCCGAGCACCTCGTGACATTCCCCCGCCAGCGCCACCACGCGCTCTTCGCGATCACGCGGCAGCAGACTGCGGATCTTGGCCATCATCACGTCCCAGTCACGCAGCAGGTAAAAGCTCACCACCGGGATCAGCACCAGATTCGCCAGCCAGCCGATCAGTGCCAGGCTCGAGGCCGTCGCCTGACTCAGCACCACACCGACGATATCCGTGGTCTGGCCCATGTGTTCGCTGATCGCGGCCTTGACCTTGTCGAACTTCCAGAAGCCGTCCGACAACCCCAGCTTAGATTGCGCCCATGGCACGGCGGTGTGCTGCAACCAGTCGAGCATTTGCGGGGCCAGTTCATACAGCCGTACTAATTGCTTGGCGAGCATCGGCACCAGCACCAGCAACAATGCGGTGACGATCAGGGTGAACAAGGCGAACACCGCGATCACACCCCAGGTGCGGGATAGCCCCAGCCGTTCCAGACGATCGACGAGCGGATCGAACAGATACGCGAGCAGCAGCGCCACCAGAAACGGCGTGAGGATCGGATGCAGCAACCAGACAAACGCGCAAAGCAGGAGCACCCCACCGAGCCAGAACCAACGCCGCGTATCGGCCATGTAACACTCCATTGCTTATATATAAGAAAGAAAACCTACCAGCGGAACCGCAAAGACGGCGCCACCGGTGTCGGCGTCGGCGCAACGACTGCCGGTGCCCCGGCGACCGCAGGTTGCGGCGCAGCCACCGGAGCGGACGCCTCGGCCGGCAGTTCCTGCAACTTCGCCAGCGACAACTGCGCTCGCAACTGATCGGCGCTGCCATTGACCCGATACAGAATGCGATCGGCATCGACACTCTGCAGACGCACGCCGAACGGTTCGAGTAACCGCAGCAGCGCCGCGTAGTGCTCCAGATTCATGCCCTGGACTTCCAGGGTCTGCTGGCCGGACGCGCCCGGTTTGGCAACAAAGCGTGGCGCCAACCGTTCAGTCACCGCCAGCATCACCGCATCGGCCACGGCGGCCTGATCCGCGCCCTGCGCATTCCCCGCCTCTTTTTTGTCGCCCAGCCACAATTGCCATTTGGCCTGCCATTGCCCGCCTTCTTCGCGGGCATGCACGGCGAGCAAAGCGTCAGCGTTGTAGCGCTCGGAAGCGTTGCGCAACGGCGCCGGGTCGGTTCCCTCGAGCGCCGGCGCCGTGGCGACCAATTGCTCGCTCAAGTCCGCCAACGGCAGGCGCAGCGGCAACCCACGGTGCTGGGCAGCGCGGCGCAACGGTGCGGCACTGGTCTGTCCGTCGCCCACCAGGCTCGAACCCTCGGTCGAATCGTTCAGCCACCAGCTCAGGATCGAGGGCCGGTTGCCCCCCCACAGCGCCAGCCCGGCACGGCGCAACGCCTGTTCGGTGGTTCCCGGATCGAAATCGACTTTCAACACTTCCGGCGGCCCGGCATCGAAACCGAACTGGCTGATGATCTGCTGCGGATCCTTGCGAACCGGCGCCAGGCCCGGGTTCTGCGGGGCTTTCGGGTCGCCGGTCAGGCGCAGCACCAGCGTATCCAGCGCAGCCTGGGTCGCGCGATCGCGCTCCTCTGGCGACTGGCCAGTGACCGGTTCGCGCACCTGATAAAGACCTTTGAGATTTTCGGCCTGGCTCGCCAGGCTGATCAGAGACAAGCCACCTACTAACAGCAGTTTACAAAAACGCATGGAGAATTCCCGTCGACAAGAGCGGCTGGAACAGGCCGCGTGCACCGTTGTGGCAAGCCTGTGACCACAGGCCATCGCAAAACATTCACACGCGGTCGGTAAGTTTTTGCACAGTCCTAACGATAGACGGTTCCTTATACAGGCACCCGTGATGTCGCCCACAGCGTCAATTGCAAAATTTTTTCCACCGATATGCCCCTGCCCGTCGGCGTGAGGATGGCCGCTGCCCCTCAAGCCTGATAAAATCGCGCGCCTTCGCAGACCGGCAACAGCCGGGCACCCCGAACTTCGCGTGAGGCAATCGCCCCTGTCGGATTCGGCGTTCCCGCTGAACTCGGTCGTTACCCCTGAATCCCCTCCCCTAAAGGCCTGGATCATGAGCAAGCAACCCTCCCTGAGCTACAAGGACGCCGGTGTAGACATCGACGCCGGTGAAGCATTGGTCGAACGCATCAAGAGCGTCGCCAAGCGCACTGCGCGCCCGGAAGTCATGGGCGGCCTGGGCGGTTTCGGCGCCCTCTGCGAGATCCCGGCCGGTTACAAGCAACCGGTGCTGGTTTCCGGTACTGACGGCGTCGGCACCAAGCTGCGCCTGGCGCTGAACCTGAACAAGCACGACAGCATCGGCCAGGACCTGGTCGCCATGTGCGTCAACGATCTGGTGGTGTGCGGCGCCGAGCCGCTGTTCTTCCTCGACTACTACGCCACCGGCAAGCTGAACGTCGACGTGGCCGCCACCGTGGTCACCGGTATCGGTGCAGGCTGCGAACTGGCTGGCTGCTCGCTGGTCGGCGGCGAAACCGCTGAAATGCCTGGCATGTACGAAGGCGAAGACTACGATCTGGCCGGCTTCTGCGTCGGCGTCGTGGAAAAAGCCGAAATCATCGACGGCTCGAAAGTCGCCACCGGTGATGCCCTGATCGCCCTGCCATCGTCCGGCCCGCACTCCAACGGCTACTCGCTGATCCGCAAGATCATCGAAGTGTCCGGTGCCGACATCGAAACCGTTCAGCTCGACGGCAAGCCGCTGACCGAACTGCTGATGGCCCCGACCCGCATCTACGTGAAGCCGCTGCTCAAGCTGATCAAGGAAACCGGCGCGGTCAAAGCCATGGCCCACATCACCGGTGGCGGTCTGCTCGACAACATCCCGCGCGTTCTGCCAAAAGGCGCTCAGGCCGTGGTTGACGTGGCCAGCTGGAACCGCCCGGCCGTCTTCGACTGGCTGCAAGAGAAAGGCAACGTTGACGAAACCGAGATGCACCGCGTGCTGAACTGCGGCGTGGGCATGGTCATCTGCGTGGCTCAGGAGCACGTTGAAGTTGCCCTGAACACCCTGCGTGATGCCGGCGAACAGCCTTGGGTCATCGGCCAGATCGGTGTCGCCGCCGAAGGCGCTGCCCAGGTCGAGCTGAAAAACCTCAAGGCTCACTAATGCCTAATACCTGTGATGTCGTGGTGCTGTTGTCCGGCACCGGCAGTAACTTGCAGGCCCTGATCGACAGCACGCGGACCGGCGACAGCCCGGTCCGCATCGCTGCGGTGATTTCCAACCGCGCCGACGCCTATGGCCTGCAACGCGCCAGTGACGCGGGGATCGCCACCCGCTCGCTGGATCACAAGGGATTCGAGGGCCGCGAGGCCTTCGATACCGCCCTGATCGAACTGATCGACGAATTCAACCCCAAACTCGTGGTACTGGCCGGCTTCATGCGCATTCTCAGCGCTGACTTCGTCCGTCACTACCAGGGTCGCCTGCTCAACATCCACCCGTCGCTGCTACCCAAATACAAAGGGTTACACACGCATCAGCGCGCACTGGAAGCCGGCGACGCCGAACACGGCTGCTCCGTGCACTTCGTCACCGAGGAACTCGATGGCGGACCACTGGTCGTACAGGCAGTAATACCGGTAGAGTTGCACGATTCGCCGCAAAGTCTGGCGCAACGGGTTCACGTTCAGGAACACCTGATCTACCCGATGGCCGTACGCTGGTTCGCCGAAGGACGGCTGAGCCTCGGCGAGCAAGGTGCTTTACTGGATGGCCAGTTACTTGGGGCCAGCGGTCACTTGATTCGAAACTAGGAGATTTTATGCGTCGCGCCCTGCTCTTCGCTTGCGCTCTGCTCGCCCTGCCCTTCGCGCAGGCGGCAGACCTTCAACCGTTCTCCGCCAGCTACACCGCCGACTGGAAACAGCTGCCCATGAGCGGCACCGCCGAGCGCAGCCTGACCAAACAGGCCAACGGCGTCTGGAAGCTCAGCTTCAAGGCCTCGATGATGATTGCCAGCCTGTCCGAGGAAAGCACCCTGACCCTGGACAAGGACACCCTGCTGCCACAGTCCTACCACTTCGAACGCGGTGGCCTGGGCAAGGCGAAAAAGGCTGATCTGGACTTCGATTGGGCCAACAAGCTGGTGACCGGCACTGACCGCGGCGACGCGGTGAAAATCCCGCTCAACCGCGGCATGGTCGACAAATCCACCTATCAACTGGCGCTGCAGCATGATGTGGCCGCCGGCAAGAAAAGCATGAGCTATCAGGTGGTCGATGATGGCGAAGTCGATACCTACGACTTCCGCGTGCTGGGTTCGGAGAAAGTCGAAACCAAGGCCGGCCAGATCGATGCGATCAAGGTCGAGCGCGTTCGCGATCCGACACAAAGCAAGCGCATCACCGTCCTGTGGTTCGCCAAGGACTGGGATTACCTGCTGGTTCGCCTGCAACAGGTCGAAACCGACGGCAAGGAGTACAACATCATGCTCCTGGACGGCACGGTCAACGGCAAGACAGTCAAAGGCAGCTGATCCGTCGCAAAATCAAAAAGCCCCGCAAATGCGGGGCTTTTTTTCGCCTGTCGAACGGTGATCAAACCGAGAACTTGGCGACCATGCTGTTCAGGTCCACCGCCAGCCGCGACAGCTCCTGACTCGCGGCGC
The DNA here is from genome assembly GCF_002113125.1 of Pseudomonas sp. B20(2017). GTDB lineage: Bacteria > Pseudomonadota > Gammaproteobacteria > Pseudomonadales > Pseudomonadaceae > Aquipseudomonas. The sequence goes on from NZ_NEJP01000001.1 coordinate 48,072, forward strand.
TGGTCTGATTGGCCCCCGCCGAGGTCTGCATCGCCAGGTCACGGATGTTCATCAGGTTGCGATCAACCTCCCGCGCCACGGCCGCCTGCTCTTCCGACGCACTGGCGATCACCAGATTGCGCTCGTTGATCAAGGTGAATGCCGAAGCAATTTCCTCCAGCGCCACCCCAGCGGCTTTCGCCAGCTCCAGGGTCGAGCGTGCCCGGACGTTGCTCTGCTGCATCGAACTGACCGCCGAATCGGTGCCCTGCTGGATGCCGCCGATCATCTGCTCGATCTCCTGCGTCGACTGCTGAGTGCGATGGGCCAGCGCCCGCACTTCGTCCGCCACCACCGCAAAACCCCGCCCGGCATCCCCCGCCCGCGCAGCCTCGATCGCCGCATTCAATGCCAGCAGGTTGGTCTGCTCGGCAATCGAGCGAATCACATCCAGCACCTTGCTGATGCTGTAGACCTTCTGCGCCAGCTCCTCTACCTGCGCCGCATTCGCCGTGACATCGTCCGCCAGCAACTCGATGGACGACACGGTCTGCTGGACCTGCTCGCGACCATGCTGGGCAATGCGATCAGACTCACGGGAAGCCTCGGAAGTCGCGACGGCATTGCTCGCCACCTCTTCCACGGCGGCGGTCATCTGATTGACCGCCGTGGCCGCCTGTTCTATTTCCAGACTCTGCTGATGCAGCCCCCGCGTCGCGTCCTCGGTGACGCAGCTCAACTCTTCCGAGGCCGAGGCCAGTTGACTGGAGGACTCCGAGATTCGGCGGATGGTGTCGCGCAGATTGTGCTGCATGCTCTTGAGCGCGTGCAGCAGCCGCGCCGGTTCGTCCTTGCCGGAAATGCTGATATCGCCGGTCAGATCGCCGCCGGCCACCACTTCCGCCACATTGAGCGATTGCGACAGCGGCAGCACGATGCTGCGGGTCAGCAACAACGCCAGCGCGATGGTAATCAGCGCGGTAATGCCGATCATCACCCCGACCCACACCCGCGAATTAGTGAACACCAGCCGTGCCGCCTCGGTTGCGAGGTTGGCGTTGTGCTTGTTCAGTTCGACCAGTTCACGCAGGCTCACCGCAATTTCGTCCGCCAGCGGGCTCATCTGCCCGTTGAGAATGGCGGCCGCCTCCTCCACTCGTCCCTGAGCGGATAACGCCATCACCTGCGCCTGAAGCTCCAGGTACTTGTGTTCGGCAACCTTGAAGCGGTCGAACAACGCGCGCTCTTCGGGCAATACGATCAGGATGTCGTAACGTTGCTGGGCTTCGCTCAGCACACCGCGCAGATCATTGAGCTTGGCCACGTTCTGCTCCAGCGCCTGCGGATCGCGATTGAGCAACAGGCGCATGGTCAGCGCGCGCAGGCGCAACATGTCCTGGCTCATCTCGCCCACCGCCATCACGCTGGGCAGCCAGTTATTGTCGACCTCGTCGGACTGCGCGCGCATGTTCGACATCTGCAGCAGGGCAAACGCCCCAAGGGCAAACACCATCAGCGCCAGCACGCCAAAACCCAGCCCGGCCCGGGGCGCAATATTGAGACTACGGATACTCATTGCTCTGGTTCCTTCCAAAAGCGCTGCATCAACCCTGCAGCTGGTTGCTCTAGAAGGTATCGGCCCTTTGGAAAATTGCGTAAGACCAAAACGTGATATCAAAAGGCCTTGATACTTCGAACCTGGCGCATTAACGATTCAGCGCGGGTTTGCCGGACTTGAGCGCTGTTCGCGGCAAGATCGCCAGGAAGTTGTCCCGTGCGACTTTTTTCGCGACAACCTCGGGCAAGGCATCGAGAAACGGCTTGAAGCCGTGGATTTCCTTGCCGAGCTTGTTGAATCGCCCGACCACGTCCGAACCGATCATGAAACGATCCGGATGGCGCTCCACCAGTTGCACCCACTCCGCTCGCGGCTGACCCTTTTCGTCCAGCAGATAAGGCGTCAACAGGCTCCACGACAGATCAATGAACAGGTTCGGGTACGCCTCCAGCATTCGCGTCAGGGTCGGCAGCAGAAAATCCAGCTGCGTCTGATGACGATGGATTTCGGCACTGGTGCCGGCATGGGCCCAGATAAACCGGGTGTGCGGATGATTACGCAGCGGCTCTTCGATTTCCTTCAGATACAGCGGATTCTTCTCACGCTTGGAGGTGATGTTGGAATGCAGCATCACCGGCAGATCGTTTTCTGCGGCCAGGTGATAGATGCGGGTCATGGCTTCGTTGTTGGCGCGTGGCGTATCGCCGGAGGTCAGTGCGGTGAGGTCGTCGTGACGGGTGAAGACTTCGCCGATGCCCTGCCACAAGCCGGGATACAGATCGAGCATGCGCTGGATGTGCGCGGCGGAGTTCTTGTCGTTGGGGTTGAAGCCTGAAAGAAACGGGTGAAAGTAGTGGCGTTGCTCCGGCGTGAGCTTCTGCACCGCGTCGGCGACGATCACGTCAGTCGCGCTGTACCAATAGGCATCGGCGTCATCGCCTGCGTAATAACGCGGGCGTTTCGGCTCGTCTTCGTGCCATTTCTTCGCCACGGGAATGCCGGAAATCATCACGTGCTCGATGGAGTTTTCCTTCATGGCCGTCAGTAATTTCGGCATGCCAGCGGTTTCCTGGAAAAAATCCACGTAATGCAGGTGCGCATCACTGTAGGTGTAATCCCGGGCACTGGCGGCGCCGGTGAAAACCATCAGGACGACAAGGCTCAAACGAAACACGGACACAAGCATTCTCCGGCAGACAGGCATAGCCTAGACCCTTGCCGGGCAACGAGGGTTCACCCGGCAAGAAAGTGGAACGCGCCTGTGTGGGAAATGCTCTATACCTGCAAGGTCTTTTTTGATCGAATCCCTTTTCCTACAGCTTGCGAGGTTCACATGACCGTTACCGTCAATACCGTGTCCGCCGAAGGTTTTCGCCACACTGTTCAGATCGATGAGCATGAGCTGTTTACAGACGTCCCGACGACTGCCGGCGGCGAAGGCTCGGCTCCGGAACCGCACGATTACTTCGACGCAGCCCTCGGCGCCTGCAAGGCCCTGACCCTGAAGCTGTACGCGAAGAAAAAGGACATCCCGCTGACTGGCGTCGGCGTTGAGGTCAAACGCGACAACAGCCAGGAACAGAAAGGCAAATACGCCCTGCACGTGACCCTCACCCTCAAGGGCGTGCTCACCGATGCCCAGCGCGAAGAGCTGCTGCGTGTTGCCGACCGCTGCCCGATCCACAAGCTGATGACCACCAGCGAAGTCACCATCGAAACCCACGCCCCGGTCGGCTTCGACAGCCAGTAATCACCCCGACGACGCCGGCGGGTTATGCTCCACGCATCACCCGCTCAGCCTGGAATGGACCATGGACACCCAACCCCTGATCATCCGCCCGCGCGCCGAAGACGTCGAAGGCCAGCCGATTTTGCGCCCGCTGCCGTCAGCCAAATGCCGCAGCGTCGGGCCTTTCGTGTTTTTCGACCACATGCTCGAAACGGTTTATCCGGCGGGCAAAGGCATGAATATCCGACAGCACCCGCACATCGGCCTGTCGACCCTCACGTATTTGTTCGAAGGACAGATCCAGCACAAAGACAGCCTGGGTTCGGATCAAGTGGTCAGTGCCGGCGATGTCAGCTGGATGACGGCCGGCACGGCGATCGCTCACGTCGAGCGCACACCCGAACCGCTCTGGGAACAAAGCTTCAAGATGCACGGCCTGCAAATCTGGCTCGCCTCGCCCAAGGATCACGAACAAGGCCCGGGGCATTACAGCCACCACCCGGCCTCGACCTTGCCGGTCAGCGATAACCTCGGCGTGCAGATCCGCATGATCGCCGGGTCAGGCTTTTGCCTGGAATCACCGGTGCCGGTGCTTTCTCCTACGCTCTATGCCGAACTGAAGATGCAAACCGCGACCACACTGCTGATCCCGACCGAGCATGAAGAGCGGGCGCTGTACGTGTTGAGTGGTGATGTGCAGCTGAATGGCGAAGCGGTCGAACCCCATGCGCTGGTGGTGTTGCCGGCCGGGGAAGAAATGAGCCTGTTTGCCGAGAGCGACAGTCACGCAGTGTTGTTCGGTGGTACGCCACTGGATGGGCCACGGCGAATCAACTGGAATTTTGTCGCGAGCGATCCGGCGGCGATCGATGAGGCGCGGCGCAAGTGGGCGGCCGGGGACTGGCCGACGGTGCCGGGGGAAGTCGAGCGGATTGAACTGCCTAAATCGCGCAGCGAGCCGACACCGCTATAAACGAATACTCCCACGCCAGGCGTGGGAGTGTTTTCAGCCGATTCAGCCCTTGAACACTTCTTCCAGCAAGTCATGCATCGACTTGAACGCCCGCGCTGCGGTCTTCGCGTCGTACATCATCTTGCCCGGCACATTGGCGTGCGGATCGGTGAACGAGTGCACCGCGCCGCCGTAGCTCAGCAACTGCCAGTCCACACCTGCCGCGTTCATCTCTTCTTCGAAGGCCGGCAACTGCTCTTTCGGCACCAATGGATCGGAAGCACCGTGCAGCACCAGCACCGAGCCTTTAATGTTCTTCGCGTCCGCCGGGTTCGGTGAATCCAGCGTGCCGTGGAACGACACCGCCGCTTTCACTGCCGCACCGGTGCGGGCCAGATCCAGCGCACAGCAGCCGCCGAAGCAGAAACCGAATACCGCCAGTTTCGAGGTATCGACCGCCGCCTCGCCCTGCTTCTGTAATTGTTCGAACGCGGCCTGCATACGCTTGCGCAGCAGCGCGCGGTCATTCTTCAGCGGCATCATTGCCGCACCGGCCTGATCGGCATTCTGCGGACGCACGGCCTGGCCGTACACGTCAGCGATCAGTACCACATAACCCTTGGCCGCCACCGATTTGGCGATCTCTTCAGCGCCAGCGCTGACACCCATCCAGTTCGGCGCCATCAACAGACCCGGACGCGCGCCTTTGTGCTCGGCGTCGAACGCCAGGCGACCTTCATAAGGCTGGCCGTCAATCTGATAGACCACGGAACGTACAGTGACTTGGCTCATTTCTGACTCCTGAATTGTTGAACACCAGAATGAAAAAACCCGCCGAAGCGGGTTTTTCTACAGCTTGATCAAGCGGACAGTTCAACCAGCAGCTTGTTCAGACGGCTCACGTAAGCGGCCGGGTCTTTCAAGCTGTCGCCAGCCGCCAGCGCGGCCTGGTCGAAGAGGATGTGCGACAAGTCGCTGAAGCGATCGTCGCTGGCCTCGTTGTCGAGCTTCTCGATCAGCGGGTGGCTCGGGTTGAATTCGAAGATCGGCTTCGAATCCGGCACCTTCTGCCCGCTGGCCTCGAGGATCTGACGCATTTGCAGACCCAGGTCCTGCTCACCGATGGCCAGAATGGCCGGCGAGTCGGTCAGGCGATGGGAAACCCGGACTTCGGCAACGGAGTCGCCCAGTGCGGTTTTCAGACGCTCGACCAGACCTTCTTTCGACTTGGCGACTTCTTCTGCGGCCTTCTTGTCCTCTTCCGAGTCCAGGTTGCCCAGGTCCAGATCACCACGGGCGACGTCGACAAAGTTCTTGCCGTCGAATTCGCTGAGGTAGCTCATCAGCCACTCGTCGATGCGGTCGGTCAGCAGCAGCACTTCGATGCCTTTCTTGCGGAAGACTTCCAGGTGCGGGCTGTTCTTGACCTGCGCGTAGGTTTCGCCGGTGAGGTAGTAGATCTTGTCCTGACCTTCCTTGGCACGCGCCAGGTACTCGGCCAGACCGACGATCTGCTCGCCATCGGTGCCATTGGTCGATGCGAAACGCAGCAGACCGGCAATTTTTTCCTTGTTGGCGAAATCTTCTGCCGGGCCTTCTTTCATGACCTGACCGAAGTTTTTCCAGAAGCCCTTGTATTGCTCAGGCTCGTTCTTCGCCAGTTTCTCCAGCATGTCCAGCACGCGCTTGGTCAGCGCCGACTTCATCGAGTCGATGATCGGGTCTTTCTGCAGGATTTCCCGCGACACGTTCAGCGACAGGTCGTTGGAATCGACCACACCCTTGATGAAACGCAGGTACAGCGGCAGGAACGACTCGGCCTGATCCATCACAAACACGCGCTGAACGTACAGCTTCAGGCCTTTCGGCGCTTCACGCTGGTACAGATCGAACGGTGCGCGGGCCGGCACGTACAGCAGCGAGCTGTACTCGAGCTTGCCTTCGACCTTGTTGTGGCTCCACGACAGCGGATTTTCGAAGTCGTGGGCGATGTGTTTGTAGAACTCCTGGTATTCCTCGTCCTTCACTTCAGTGCGAGGACGGGTCCACAGGGCGCTGGCGCGGTTGACGGTTTCCCACTCAACCTCTGGCTTCTCTTCGCCTTCGGCAGCGGCCACTTCTTTCGGCAGCTCGATCGGCAGCGCGATGTGGTCGGAGTACTTCTTGATGATGTTGCGCAGACGCCAGCCATCGGCGAATTCGTCTTCACCTTTTTTCAGATGCAGGACGATGCGGGTGCCGCGTTCTGGTTTGTCGATGGTGGCGACTTCGAATTCGCCCTCGCCTTTCGACGACCAGTGCACGCCTTCGCTGGCAGCAGTGCCGGCGCGACGGCTGTACACGTCAACTTTGTCAGCGACGATGAAGGCCGAGTAGAAACCCACACCGAACTGACCGATCAGGTGCGAATCCTTCTTCTGATCGCCGGACAGGTTTTTCATGAAATCGGCAGTGCCGGATTTGGCGATGGTACCCAGGTGGGTGATCACATCGTCACGGTTCATGCCGATGCCGTTGTCTTCGAGGGTGACGGTCTTGGCGTCCTTGTCGAAGCTCACACGGATTTTCAGTTCATCGCCACCTTCGAGCAACTCAGGCTTGGCCAGGGCTTCGAAGCGCAATTTGTCGACGGCGTCAGAGGCGTTCGAGATCAATTCGCGAAGGAAGATTTCCTTGTTGGAATACAGCGAATGGATCATGAGGTGCAGCAGTTGCTTCACCTCGGTCTGGAAGCCCAGGGTTTCCTTTTGAGTTTCCACACTCATGGTCATCAAACTCCAATCAGATGGCATTGGCCGCGACCTTGCTGGTCGGCGGCGGGTTGTTCTGTGAGGTGGGGGCGTGCTTCAGGATTTCAAGGGCTCATCGATTTTGAAGTGCGCGCGAGCGGTGGCAATCGGTTCGCTTTCGGTGCTTTGCCAGGCCGTGACTGCGACGTTGGCCACCCGCCGGCCCTGACGACAGACCTGACACCGGGCCCAGGTATCACGAAACTGCCCGGCCCGCAGGTAATCGAGGGAAAAATCGATAATCTTCGGCACGCCCGGCGCGCCGGTAAAAATCAGCAGATACAGAGCGGCGGACAGCTCCATGAACCCGGCAATCACCCCGCCGTGGATCGCCGGCAATAAAGGGTTACCAATGTTGTCCTTGTTCGCCGGCAGCTTGAACAGCAAGTCATCCCCGACTCGCGAACACTCGACGCCGATGAGTCCGGCGTAGGGGATCAGTTTCAGCAGCGGCGCGTAGTCACCCTTCTCGTGCGCTTCTTGCAGCTGCTGCTTGAAATCATCGCTCATCGTTTTTCTCCCTTGATCGCGCCACCAAAGCCTTTGGTGCCTTTAAGGCCTTTGCCCATGCGCATGAAGGTGCCGACGACGTGGGCAATCGGCTGCTCGGGATCGTCCTGATAGGCAAAGCCGCGAGCGAAGATCACATCGGTGGTGACTCGATAACATTGGGCGAAGCCATACACGTCTTTATGCGGCTCGGCGGCGTGCATGTAGTCGATGCGCAGATCGAGGGTCGGGCAGACTTCAAATTCCGGCAGGACGCACAGGGTCGACATGCCGCACGCGGTGTCCATCAGCGACGTGATGGCCCCACCGTGGACCACGCCGGTCAGCGGATTGCCAACGATTTGCGCACTGTACGGCAGCACCACGGTCAGGCCTTCGCTACTTGCGCTGTGCACCTTCAATCCCAGCACCTGACAGTGGCGCAAGGCCGAGAGAAACCGTGTCGCACGCTCAAAAACGGGGTTTTCGGCCATTTGATAATTACTCTTGTTAGTGGCTATTTCCGGTATTAAGGAACGGACCAAAAGTTCCACAAGAAAACAAACTTATATATCTGTGAGAAATGAGGAACTTAACCCTTGGGCTTGAGCTCTTAAGGCCAGTAGTTATTTTCCATAAGGAGAAACACCCCATGCGTAAGACTTTAGCTATTGCCTTGATGTTGACCGCTTCCCTCGGTCTCGCTGCCTGCGATAAAAAATCCGAGGACAAAGCTCAAGATGCCAACCAACATGCTGAACAAGCTCAGCAAAAAATGAATGAAGCTCAGGATAAAGTGAACGACGCGGCGAAAGAAAACGCCGAAGCCGCCAAAGATCAGGCCGAATCGAACGCTGCAGCTGCAGACGAAGCTGCCAAGAAGCAATAAGCCGCTTCTCGATGGCAAAAAAGAAAACCCGCCAAGTGCGGGTTTTCTTTTGCCTGTGATTTTGTGCCGATGCCGTCTTAGAGCAAGACAGTTCTAAAAGTCGGACTAATCATCAGCAACAATGAACACACTAAGCCGACCAGCCAGACCAGACTGCGCAGCGTGGGAATATCCGCCAGATAAAACCACAGATAGAGAATTCGTGAGATCACGAAGATGATCGCCAATGTATCGATCAGCCACCCCGCCGTCTGCGTGGTATGCGCCATCAGCACGCCAACGGCAAACAGGATGAAGGCTTCGATGCTGTTCTGATGTGCCGCCAGCGCCCGCGCTCCGTAACCGGTGAGCTGTGCCTGCTGCTGACGCGGCAAGTGGTTGTTGTAGCCACCCTGCTCTTTCATGGCCTTGCCGACCGGCATCCGCGCCACATAGATCAACAATGCACTGATAAACACACACCAGAACGGAATACTCATCAAGCAGCCTCTTTGTTCGCTTCGGGCAATGGCGCCTCTGTAGGGGTATAGACCATTACATCGAGCACGTCGGAATGAAACTCCCGGCGATACAACACCAGCACCACGCCGGCGCTCATCAACATGAACAGCCACGGGCTGACGAACCACGCCAGCATGCTCATCCCGAAGTAGTAGGAACGCAGACCAAAGTTGAACTGGTTGGCCGCCATCGAAATCACTCGAGCCGCCCGCGAGGCGAACGCCTTGCGCTCCTGCTCGGACACTTGTCGCTCACCGATCATCGGGGCCGAGCCGACCAGAATGGCGGCGAAGTTGTATTGGCGCATGCACCAACTGAACGTGAAGAAGGCATACACAAACACCAGCGCCAGACACAGCAGCTTGATCTCCGACATGCCCTGCGAAGCCTGTTGCACCATTGGAATATCCGCCAGCAACGACACTGCGCGCTCGGACGCGCCAAGCACAGTCAGGATGCCCGCCAGGATAATCAGCGTGCTGGAGGCGAAGAACGAGGCGTTGCGTTCAAGGTTGCCGATCACGCTGGCGTCGGCGATACGGTTGTCACGCAGCAGCATGCGGCGCATCCAGTCTTCGCGGTACAGGTGCAGCACGCTGGCCAGGCACGCGGTGTCACGGCCCTTCCAGGTGGCATAACGGGTGTAACCGCCCCAGCAGATGACAAACCAGAGCGCGGCCAGCAGATGGATCAGGTTGGCTTGGATGAACGACATGCAATTCCCTGTGGAGTATGAGCGCGGGACTGTGGGAGCGAGCTTGCTCGCGATGACGCCGGCACATTCTGAATAGATGTGACAGATGCACCGCCATCGCGAGCAGGCTCGCTCCCACCTGAAAGCTTCGCTTGCTTCGACGCTGAAACACGGGAAAAGACACTGCCTGAAGCCCATAAAAAATGCCCCGTATCGATTGATACGGGGCATTTCTGTTTAATCGCTCGGGAGCCGCTTGTGGCGGCCCGGCAATCTTAGGCGAGTGCTTCGGCGCGCTTGCCCAGCAGGCGGTCGCAAACCACAGCAACCACCAGGGTCATCACGCACGGCACCAGCCACGCCAGACCTTGCTCGCTCAGCGGCAGGTGGGCCAGTTGCGATGGCATCCAGTCAGCCAGACCGGCGCCTTTCAACGCATCGATGGTGCCGAACACGAACGACACCAGCATCACCGGGCCCATGATACGGCTCTGCTCATGCCAGAACGCAGCGCAGAAGCTCAGGGCCACCAGCACGATGCACGGCGGGTAGATCGCGGTCAGTACCGGGATCGAGAACGCGATCAGCTTGGTCAGACCCAGGTTGGACACCAGCAGCGAGAACGCCGCCAGGATGATCACCAGGGTCTTGTACGACAGCGGCAGTACGCGGCTGAAGTATTCGGCACAGGCGCAGGTCAGGCCAACCGCCGTCACCAGGCAAGCCAGGGAAATCAGCACGGCAAGGAAGCCACTGCCCAGCGAACCGAAGGTGTGTTGCACGTAAGCGTGCAGCACCGCGGCGCCGTTGGTCGCGCCCGCCGCCACTTCATGGCTGCCGGAACCCAGACGAAACAGGCTGACGTACACCAGCGCCAGACCGACACCGGCAATCAGCCCGGCAATGATCGCGTAACGGGTGATCAGTGCCGGCGACTCGACGCCACGGGAGCGGATCGCGTTGACGATGACGATACCGAACACCAGCGCGCCGAGGGTATCCATGGTCAGGTAACCATTGATGAAACCTTGGGAGAACGGTGCCGCAACGTATTCCGGCGTAGCCACGCCGATGTCACCGGCCGGCAGTGCAAATGCGGCGATGCCGAGCACAGCCAAAGCGATGATCTTCAGTGGCGCGAGGAAACGACCGACGGTGTCCAGCAGACGCCCAGGGTAGAGCGAAATGAAGAACACCAGCAGGAAATACACCGAGCTGTAGAGGAACAGTGCCAACGGGCTCTCGCCGGTCAACGGCGCCAGACCCACTTCAAAAGAAACGGTCGCGGTACGCGGGGTGGCGAACAACGGGCCGACCGCGAGATAGCAAGCGGCAGCCAGTACGCCGCCGGCGATCTTGCCGATCGGGCTGCTCAGGGCGTCCATTGCGCCACCGACCTTGGCCAGTGCAACCACGGTGACCACTGGCAGACCGACCGCCGTGATCAGGAAGCCCAGCGCCGCCATCCAGACGTTTGGCCCGGACTGCAAACCGACGATAGGCGGGAAGATGATGTTGCCGGCCCCGACGAACAGGGCGAATGTCATAAAGCCAAGTGCCAGGATGTCCTGACCTTTCAAAACTTTCATTAAGGAAATACCACACTACTGAATCGGAATTTAGAGGGGGATTTCCCTGTGGGGTTAGGGAAATGCTGTCAATCCGTATAAGACTGACCCGTTTAGCGCGTTGCATGCCTTGTGGGCGGCAGACGCAAAAATGGCTGCTAGCCTAACGAATTTGCCTGACAAACGCACTGTTAGAGGGCGAACTATCCGATACGCGACGTTTCTGTGTCGCGTTTTTGCATGTTATTGGGTGAGTGCTTATAAATTGCCATCGTCCACCCGAACGCCAGAAACGACAAAGGCCACCCGAAGGCGGCCTTTGTTGCTGGAGCAGAGAAGTCAGCCGAAGCTTACTTCTTCACTTCCCAGCCAGTCAGCTCGGCCAGGGCCTTGCCGATGTCTGCCAGCGAACGCACGGTTTTCACGCCTGCGTCTTGCAGAGCAGCGAATTTCTCGTCTGCAGTGCCTTTGCCGCCGGAGATGATTGCGCCAGCATGGCCCATGCGCTTGCCCGGAGGAGCAGTCACACCAGCGATGTAGGAAACAACCGGCTTGGTCACGTTGGCCTTGATATAGGCAGCCGCTTCTTCTTCAGCCGAACCGCCGATCTCGCCGATCATGACGATCGCTTCGGTCTTCGGGTCTTCCTGGAACAGCTTCAGGATGTCGATGAAGTTCGAACCCGGAATCGGGTCACCACCGATGCCGACGCAAGTCGACTGACCGAAACCGGCGTCAGTAGTCTGCTTGACAGCTTCGTAGGTCAGGGTGCCGGAACGGGAAACGATACCGACCTTGCCTGGCAAGTGAATGTGACCTGGCATGATGCCGATCTTGCATTCGCCTGGGGTGATCACGCCTGGGCAGTTAGGGCCGATCAGGGTAACACCCAGCTCGTCGCACTTAACTTTAGCGTCCAGCATGTCCAGGGTAGGAATGCCTTCGGTGATGCAGACGATCAGCTTGATGCCGCCGAAAGCAGCTTCCAGGATCGAGTCCTTGCAGAAAGGAGCCGGAACGTAGATTACGCTGGCGGTGGCGCCAGTGGCTTCTACAGCTTCTTTCACGGTGTTGAACACAGGCAGGTTCAGGTGAGTGGTGCCACCTTTGCCTGGAGTCACGCCGCCAACCATTTTGGTGCCGTAGGCAATGGCTTGTTCGGAGTGGAAAGTACCCTGCGCACCGGTGAAGCCCTGGCAGATTACTTTGGTGTCTTTATTGATCAGGACGCTCATTACTTGCCCTCCGCAGCTTTAACGACTTGTTGAGCAGCGTCGGTCAGGCTGGTAGCAGCGATGATGTTCAAACCGCTTTCTGCCAGTACTTTAGCGCCCAGTTCAGCGTTGTTGCCTTCAAGACGAACAACAACCGGGATTTTCACGCCGACTTCTTTCACTGCACCGATGATGCCTTCGGCAATCATGTCGCAACGAACGATGCCGCCGAAGATGTTAACCAGTACTGCAGCGACGTTGCTGTCGGACAGAATGATTTTGAAAGCTTCGGTTACGCGTTCTTTGGTAGCACCACCACCTACGTCGAGGAAGTTGGCTGGCTTGCCGCCGTGCAGGTTGACGATGTCCATGGTACCCATGGCCAGGCCGGCACCGTTCACCATGCAGCCGATGTTGCCTTCCAGCGCTACGTAGTTCAGTTCGAACTTGGCAGCGTGCGCTTCGCGCGGATCGTCCTGCGACGGATCGTGGAAAGTCTTCAGCTTAGGCTGACGGTACATTGCGTTGGCGTCGATGTTGATCTTGGCGTCCAGGCAGTGCAGATCGCCGTCAGCCTTGATCACCAGCGGGTTCACTTCCAGCAGAGCCAGGTCGTGATCCTTGAACAGCTTGGCCAGACCTACGAAGATCTTGGCGAACTGAGCAACCTGCTTGCCTTCCAGACCCAGCTGGAATGCCAGCTCGCGACCCTGGAATGGCTGAGCGCCAACCAGTGGATCGATAGTGGCTTTCAGAATTTTTTCTGGAGTGTCGTGAGCGATTTTCTCGATGTCCACGCCACCTTCGGTGGAAGCCATGAACACGATGCGACGGCTCGAACGGTCAACGACAGCGCCCAGGTACAGCTCTTTAGCGATATCAGTGCACGATTCAACCAGGATCTTGGTGACTGGCTGGCCGTTGGCGTCAGTCTGGTAAGTCACCAGACGCTTGCCCAGCCACTGCTGTGCGAAGGCTTTGGCGTCTTCTTTGCTGCGAACCAGCTTGACGCCGCCTGCTTTACCGCGACCACCGGCGTGAACCTGGGCTTTGACAACCCACTCGTTGCCGCCGATTTTGTCGCAAGCTTCTGCTGCTGCTTCCGGGGTGTCTACTGCGAAACCAGTGGAAACTGGCAGGCCGTATTCAGCGAACAGCTGCTTACCCTGATACTCGTGAAGATTCATGCTTTTTACCGTCTTCGTTAGGTACTGCGCATTCGGCGCTGCGCTCTTTATGAGTGCCGCGCCACCTGTGACTGCTGCTTGCGTAGCCTTTCCGGATACCCGGTGCAGCTACGCAAGGCTGCGTCCAGCGGACATTCCGCGGTGAGTCTTGCACGCAAGGCTCACGACGGGCCGTACCGCCGTGGTTTCTTATTGTGTCTTAACGCTTCTTGCGGTTGGCAATGTGGATGGCGCCGCCATTCACTGCCAAAGCTGCTTCGTGCAAGGCTTCAGACAGGGTCGGATGGGAGAAAACCATCATGCCCAGGTCTTCAGCACTGGTGCCGAATTCCATACCGATCGCGCCCTGCTGAACCAGTTCTGCAGCGCTCGGGCCAATCACGTGCACGCCCAATACGCGGTCGGTCTTGGCATCAGCGATGACCTTGACGAAACCACCGGTATCGTTGGCGGCCATGGCACGGCCGGATGCTGCGAACGGGAAGGTGCCGACGTTAACTTCAACGCCTTCAGCTTTCAAGGCCTGCTCGGTTTTACCAACCCACGCGATTTCCGGGTGAGTATAAATAACCGATGGGATCAGGTCATAGTTCATCTGGGCCTTGTGGCCCTTGATGCGCTCGACAACCATGATGCCCTCTTCCGAGGCCTTGTGAGCCAGCATCATGCCGCGGACCACGTCACCGATGGCGTAAACGCCCGGTACGGTGGTGGCGCAGTGATCGTCAACGTGCACGAAACCGCGCTCGTCCAGGGTCACGCCGCTGTCGGCAGCCAGCAGATCAGTGGTCACCGGACGGCGACCAACGGCTACGATCAGCTTGTCGAAAGTGATGGTCTGTTCGCCGTTGGCGTCGGTGTAGTTCACAACGACCTCGTCGCCGTTCACTTTGGAACCGGTTACGCGAGCGCCCAGTTTGATGTCCAGACCTTGCTTGGTCAGGGTTTTCAGCGCTTCCTTGGAAACAGCGGTGTCCGCTGCCATCAGGAAGGTGTCCAGCGCTTCCAGGACAGTCACTTCTGCACCCAGACGCGACCACACCGAACCCAGTTCCAGACCGATCACGCCAGCGCCGATCACGCCCAGACGCTTCGGTACGGTCTGGAATTCCAGAGCGCCAGTCGAATCAACGATGACTTTCTGATCGACCGGAGCCGGTGGAATGTCGATCGGACGCGAGCCTGGAGCCAGGATGACGTTTTCGGCTTCGATGACTTCAACCGAGCCGTCCGGCTTGGTGACTTCGACTTTCTTGCCGGCCAGCAGTTTGCCGTGGCCCTGAATCGAAGTCACGCCGTTGGCCTTGAACAGAGTGGCAACACCACCGGTCAGGTTCTTGACGATGCCAGCCTTGCGGCCAACCATCGCAGCGACGTCCATTTTGACTTCGCCGGTCGAGATACCGTGGACATTGAAGCTTTCTTTCGCTTCCTTGTATTTCCAGGAGCTGTCCAGCAGCGCCTTGGAAGGAATGCAGCCTACGTTCAGGCAGGTGCCGCCCAGGGCTTGCTTGCCTTCAGCATCAGTGTACTTCTCGATGCAGGCAGTGCTCAGGCCGAGTTGCGCGGCCTTGATAGCTGCCACGTAGCCGCCAGGGCCCGCACCGATCACTACTACGTCAAATTTCTGCGACATTCAAAAAATCCTCTTTAGCGAAAAGCTTCAAGCCGCGCGCTGCAAGCCAGGCTGCGTTTTCCCGCAGCTTGAAGCTTGCAGCACGCGACTGCTTCTATCAGATATCCAGCAACAGACGAGCCGGATCTTCCAGCAGGTTCTTGATGGTCACCAGGAAGGTTACAGCTTCTTTGCCATCGATCAGACGGTGATCGTAGGACAGTGCCAGGTACATCATCGGACGGATCACGACCTGACCGTTGATGGCCATCGGACGCTGGATGATGTTGTGCATGCCCAGAATCGCTGCCTGCGGCGGGTTGACGATCGGGGTCGACATCATCGAACCGAAGGTACCACCGTTGGTGATGGTGAAGGTACCGCCGGTCATTTCGTCCATCGACAGTTTGCCGTCACGGGCTTTCTTGCCGAAGGTGGCGATGCCGCCTTCGATTTCAGCCAGGCTCATGTGTTCGGCGTTACGCAGAACCGGAACTACCAGGCCACGGTCGCTGGAAACAGCGACGCCGATGTCGGCATAACCGTGGTAAACGATGTCGTTGCCGTCGATCGAAGCGTTGACTGCCGGGAAGCGTTTCAGCGCTTCGGTGGCAGCCTTCACGAAGAACGACATGAAGCCCAGGCGCACGCCGTTGTGGGACTTCTCGAACAGGTCCTTGTACTTCGAACGCAGGGCCATGACTTCAGTCATGTCGACTTCGTTGAAAGTGGTCAGCATTGCCATGTTCGATTGAGCTTCAACCAGACGCTTGGCAACAGTGGCACGAACGCGGGTCATCGGAACGCGCTTCTCGACGCGATCGCCAGCGGCGAACACAGGAGCAGCGGCAGCCGGAGCAGCAGCCTTGGCAGGCGCGGCAGCCGGAGCGGCTTTCTTGGCAGCAACCGCTGCAACCACGTCTTCCTTGGTCACGCGACCGCCTTTGCCGGTGCCGGCAACGGAAGCGATATTGATGCCGTTCTCTTCAGCCAGCTTGCGCGCGGCAGGAGCAGCGATCGGGTCGTCTTCGCCATCGGCGGCCGGAGCAGCGGCAGCGGCAGCAGCGGCCGGAGCAGCAGTGGCAGCCGGAGCGGCAGCAGCAGCGCCGCCTTCAACGATGGAGCCCAGGACTTCGTCGGACAGGACGGTTTCGCCCTCGCCCTTGACGATTGCGCCCAGCACGCCGTCGGCGGTAGCCAGCACTTCCAGTACGACTTTGTCGGTTTCGATGTCGACGATCAGTTCGTCACGCTTGACGGCGTCGCCCGGTTGTTTGTGCCAGGTGGCAACGGTGCCATCGGCAACCGATTCCGGGAAAGTGGGGGCTTTGATCTCGATAGCCATTATCTGTGGTTCCTTAAATTCGGTTTCAGGTGCGCGAAGGCGTTAAACGGTAAACGCGTCTTGCAGCAGTTGTTCCTGCTGCTCGGCGTGCATCGATGCGTAACCACATGCTGGTGCAGCAGAAGCCTCACGGCCCGCGTACTCAAGTACGAGAGATTTGTTGAGGTTGCTGATGCTGCGACGCAAGTGGTGCTGACTGCAGTACCAGGCGCCCTGGTTCATCGGCTCTTCCTGACACCACACGGCCGCTTTGGCATTGGTGTAAGGAGCCAGGACTTCTTTCAAGTCGTCCTCAGGGAACGGGTACAACTGCTCGATACGCACGATGGCGATATCTTCGCGGCCTTCGGCACGACGTTTTTCCAGCAGGTCGTAGTAGACCTTGCCGCTGCACAGAACAACGCGCTCGACCTTTTTCGGGTCCAGGGCATCGATTTCCGGGATAACGGTCTGGAACGAACCTTCGGCCAGATCTTCCAGGGTCGAGATGGCCAGCTTGTGGCGCAGCAGCGACTTTGGAGTCAGAACGACCAATGGCTTGCGCAGCGGGCGAATCACCTGACGACGCAGCAAGTGGTAGATCTGGGCCGGGGTGGTCGGCATGCACACCTGAATGTTGTGCTCGGCGCACAGCTGCAGGTAACGCTCAAGACGTGCCGAGCTGTGCTCAGGGCCCTGACCTTCGTAACCGTGTGGCAGCAGCATGGTCAGACCGCAGAGACGGCCCCACTTGTGCTCGCCGCTGGTGATGAACTGGTCGATCACGACCTGAGCACCGTTGGCGAAGTCGCCAAACTGGGCTTCCCAGATCACCAGCGCGTTCGGCGTGGTGGTCGAGTAACCGTATTCGAACGCCAGTACGGCTTCTTCCGACAGGAACGAGTCGTACAGTTCGAAACGCGGCTGACCTTCGAACAGATGCTTCAACGGCACATAGGTACCGGCATCTTTCTGGTTGTGCAGCACAGCGTGACGGTGCGAGAACGTACCGCGGCCGATGTCCTGACCGGTCATGCGGATCGGGTGACCTTCGAACGCCAGGGTCGCGTACGCCATGGTTTCGGCATAACCCCAGTTGATCGGCAGGCCGCCAGCTTGCATCTTCTGACGGTCTTCGTAGATCTTCGCGACCTGACGCTGAACCACGAAGCCTTCCGGAATTTCCAGCAACTTGGCGGACAGTTCCTGCAGGGTCTTCAGATCGAAGCGTGTGTCGTGACGCGCAGTCCAGGTGTGGCCCAGATACGGACGCCAGTCCACGAACAGCTCTTTGTTCGGCTCCTTGACCAGCGACTTCACCACGTGCAGACCGTTGTCCAGCGCGTTGCGGTATTCGTCGACTTTCGCCTGAACACGCTCTGCGTCCAATACACCGGCCTGGGTCAGACGATCAGCGTACAGCTCACGGGTGGTGCGCTGCTTGGTAATCTGCTGATACATCAGAGGCTGGGTGCCGCTCGGCTCGTCGGCCTCGTTGTGACCACGACGACGGTAGCAGACCAGGTCGATCACCACGTCACGCTTGAACTGCATGCGGTAATCGATCGCCAGCTGGGTCACGAACAATACGGCTTCCGGATCATCACCATTCACATGGAGGATCGGCGCCTGGATCATTTTCGCAACGTCGGTCGCGTACTCGGTGGAGCGCGAGTCCAGCGGGTTGCTGATGGTGAAACCGACCTGGTTGTTGATCACGATGTGCACGGTACCGCCGGTCTTGAAACCGCGAGTCTGCGACATCTGGAAGGTTTCCATCACCACGCCCTGACCTGCGAATGCAGCATCACCGTGGATGGAGATCGGCAGTACTTTTTCGCCGGTCGCGTCGTTACGACGGTCCTGACGGGCACGTACCGAACCTTCGACCACCGGGGAAACGATTTCCAGGTGGGACGGGTTGAACGCCATGGCCAGGTGAACTTCACCGCCGGCGGTCATTACGTTGGACGAGAAGCCCTGGTGGTATTTAACGTCACCGGAACCCAGCTCGACCTTTTTCTTGCCTTCGAACTCGTCGAACAGCTCGCGCGGGTTCTTGCCGAAGGTGTTGACCAGTACGTTCAGACGGCCACGGTGGGCCATGCCGATGACGACTTCCTTGGTGCCGTAGGAGCCGGAACGCTGGATCAGTTCGTCGAGCATCGGAATCAGGCTTTCGCCGCCTTCCAGACCGAAACGCTTGGTGCCCGGGTATTTGGTGCCCAGGTATTTCTCGAGGCCTTCACCGGCGGTGACACGCTCGAGCAGGTGGCTCTTGATGTCGGCGGAATACTCCGGACGGCCACGCACGCTTTCCAGACGCTGCTGGAACCACTGGCGCTGCTCGGAATCGGTGATGTGCGTAAATTCAGCGCCGATGGTGCGGCAATATGTCTGCTGCAACGCTTCGTGAATTTCGCGTAGGCTCGCTTCCTCTTTGCCGATGAACAGGTCGCCGGCACGGAAGGTCGTATCAAGATCGGCATTGGTCAAGCCGTAATGATTGATCGACAGGTCTGCAGGTGCAGGACGCTGCCACAGCCCCAGCGGGTCAAGCTGGGCTGCCTGGTGGCCACGCATACGGTAGGCCTGGATCAATCGCAGCACTTCAACCTGCTTCTTCTCGTGCTCAGAGCTCACGCTGCCGGCGGAAACCGGTTGGGCGCGGCGCTGGTTCTTTGCCAGCAGCACGAAATGATCGCGGATTGTGGAGTGCGAAACATCGGTGGAGGAGTTGCCGTCGGCTGGCAACTTCTGGAAGTAGTTGCGCCACTCTTCTGGCACAGCGTTAGGGTCGTGCAGGTAGAGCTCATAAAGCTCTTCCACATAGGCAGCGTTTCCACCTGAAAGGTAGGCGCTGTTCCACATGCGCTGCATCACGCTTTCTTGCATGCTTGGTCACCCTCGGTTAGGGGAACACCATCGGTGTCGACACCGAGCAAGCTTGCAGAAGTCCGAATGCAGCGACCAAAACAAGCCACTTAGGATCACACTGATAGTCCGGGTACCAGCCCGGATGCCCCTGCTTGTCTCATTTCTTCAAAATAAGAGCCGCAGCTTATGGCTGCTGCTCTGGTTATAGCCATGGCGCGGGTTGAAGCCCGCGCCTAAGCCTTCTACGGGTACAGCGGGTACAGCAGCTGAATCACACGCCGCTCGAAAGCAGCATGTTACGGATGTGACCGATGGCCTTAGTCGGGTTCAGGCCTTTCGGACATACGTTGACGCAGTTCATGATGCCCCGGCAGCGGAAGACGCTGAACGGGTCATCGAGGGACGCCAGACGCTCGGACGTCTTGGTGTCACGGCTGTCTGCCAGGAAGCGGTACGCTTGCAGCAGGGCAGCTGGACCCAGGAACTTGTCCGGGTTCCACCAGAAGGACGGGCAAGAGGTCGAGCAGCAAGCGCACAGGATGCACTCGTACAGACCGTCGAGCTTTTCACGCTCTTCAGGGGACTGCAGACGCTCGATGGCCGGAGCCGGCGTGTCGTTCTGCAGGAATGGCTTAACCTTCTCGTATTGCTTGTAGAAGATGCTCATATCGACAACCAGGTCACGGATAACCGGCAAACCTGGCAGCGGACGAATGACCAGCTTGTTACCTTTCACGACTGCGGACAGCGGCGTGATGCACGCCAGGCCGTTCTTGCCGTTGATGTTCATGCCGTCGGAGCCGCAGACGCCTTCACGGCAGGAGCGACGATAGGAGAAACCTTCGTCCTGCTCTTTGATCAGGGCCAGCACGTCCAGCACCATCAGGTCTTTACCACCGGTATCGACCTGGAATTCCTGCATGAACGGCGCAGCGTCCTGATCAGGGTTGTAACGATAAACACTGACTTGCAACATGGCGGTCACCCTTAATAAGTCCGGACTTTAGGTTCGAAAGTCGGAACAGTCTTCGGCGAGAAGTTCACGGCACGCTTGGCGACGCGTTTCTCACCCGGGAAGTACAGGGTGTGGCACAGCCAGTTTTCGTCGTCACGGTCTTCGAAGTCTTCACGGGCGTGAGCGCCGCGGGACTCTTTACGTACTTCGGCAGCGATGGCGGTAGCTTCAGCCACTTCCAGCAGGTTTTGCAGCTCCAGCGCTTCGATACGTGCAGTGTTGAACGCCTGCGACTTGTCGTTGATCTTCACATTCGCGATGCGCTTGCGCAGATCTGCCAGCTGAGCGATACCCTTCTGCATGTATTCGCCGGTACGGAATACACCGAAGTAGTTCTGCATGCAGCTTTGCAGCTCGCGACGCAGGGTAGCGACGTCTTCGCCGTCGGTACGGTTGTTCAGGGCGTTCAGACGCGCCAGGGCAGCTTCGATGTCGGCTTCGGTAGCGTCGTCGTATTCGATGCCGTCGGTCAGCGCCTTCTCCAGGTGCAGGCCGGCAGCGCGGCCGAATACCACCAGATCGAGCAGCGAGTTGCCGCCCAGACGGTTGGCACCATGAACCGATACGCAAGCCACTTCACCTACCGCGAACAGACCAGGAATGATCTGATCCACGCCTTCGGCGTCCTGGGTGATCGCCTGGCCGTGAATGTTGGTGGCAACGCCGCCCATCATGTAGTGGCAAGTCGGAACAACCGGAACCGGAGCAACCACCGGGTCAACGTGTGCAAAAGTCTTCGACAGTTCGCAGATGCCTGGCAGACGGCTGTGCAGCACTTCCTCGCCCAAGTGGTCGAGTTTGAGCATCACGTGGTCGCCATTCGGACCGCAACCGTTGCCGGCGATGATTTCTTTAACCATCGAACGGGCAACCACGTCACGACCAGCCAGGTCTTTGGCGTTCGGAGCATAACGCTCCATGAAACGCTCGCCGTGCTTGTTGATCAGGTAACCACCTTCACCACGGCAACCTTCGGTCACCAGTACACCGGCGCCGGCGATGCCGGTCGGGTGGAACTGCCACATTTCGATGTCTTGTACCGGCACGCCAGCACGCAGAGCCATGCCAACGCCGTCACCGGTGTTGATCAGGGCGTTGGTGGTGGATGCATAGATACGACCTGCACCGCCGGTAGCCAGTACGGTGGCTTTGGCGCGGATGTAGGTGGTTTCGCCGGTTTCGATGCAGATCGCGATCACACCGACGAATTCGCCTTCCTGGTTTTTCACCAGGTCGACAGCGTAGTACTCGTTCAGGAACGTGGTACCGGCTTTCAGGTTGCCCTGATAAAGGGTGTGCAGCAGCGCGTGACCGGTACGGTCGGAAGCGGCGCAGGTACGGGCAGCCTGCCCGCCTTTGCCGTAATCCTTCGACTGACCGCCGAATGGACGCTGGTAGATACGGCCGGTTTCGGTACGCGAGAACGGCAGACCCATGTGGTCCAGCTCGAAAACGGCAGCCGGGCCTTCCTGACACATGTATTCGATAGCGTCCTGGTCACCGATGTAGTCGGAACCCTTGACGGTATCGTACATGTGCCAGCGCCAGTCATCGTTCGGGTCGGCCGAAGCGATGGCGCAGGTGATGCCACCCTGTGCGGACACAGTGTGCGAACGGGTCGGGAAAACCTTGGTGATCACGGCAGTCTTGTGACCGCCCTGTGCCAGTTGCAGCGCAGCGCGCATGCCGGCACCGCCGCCACCAATAATGATGGCGTCGAAAGAAATCGTTGGAATGTTAGCCATGAATCAGATACCCCAGAGAATCTGCACACCCCAGACGAAGTAAGCGAACATCGCGACGCCGCATACTGCCTGGAAAAGGAAACGTACTGCAGTCGCGGACTTGCCCAGCGCCATTGGCGTCAGGTAGTCGGTCGCGATGGTCCACATGCCGACCCAGGCGTGAGCGCCCAGGGCAACCAGTGCCAGCAGACTGAAGATACGCATTCCGTTGTGGGCGAACAGGCCGTGCCATTGGTCGTAGCCAATGCCCGGGTTCGCGGCGAGGTAGCCGATCAGGAAAATGAAATAAGCCGCGAGAACGACCGCAGACACACGTTGTGCCATCCAGTCATAGAGGCCCGAACGCGAAAGGTTTGTAACGCTGGTTACCATATCCAAACTCCTGCCAGAACGATCAGCACCACGGAAACGGCGATGATCAGTTTCGAGCCCAGGCGGCCGCCTTCCAGCGTCTCACCGATGCCCATGTCCATGATCAAGTGGCGCACACCGGCAACCAGGTGATACAGAAGAGCGGACAGGAGGCCCCATGCTACGAACTTGGCCAGCGGGCTGGTCAAGCATGCCTTCACCTCGACATAACCTTCCTCGGAACCCAGGGATTTGCCCAATGCATAAAGCATGATGCCGAGGCCCAGGAAGAGGATGATGCCGGAAACACGGTGAAGAAACGACGTAACGCCGGTGATGGGGAGTTTGATGGTCCTTAGGTCTAGGTTTACAGGTCGTTGGCTTTTCACGGCTTTTTTTTCACACTGAAGAGCCCCTAACAATCAGGGCAAAGTTGTTGGGGAGTGCACTGGTCAGGTAACCACCACCCAGGGATGCGACCCCCAATGAAAGCGAGCCCAAAAGCCCTTGGCGGTCGGTCGCCGAGTATAGACAGTTAGGCTACTAATGACAACGCAATCGCCTACCCCCAATAGCGGATTGCACAAGTCGTATAAAAGGCGTAAATGGCAGGCAATTTCGAGGAAAAAGTACGGTTAAAGCCTTCTGGAGCAAGACTTTAGGCAAATTGACATTCGAATTTATCTCACTATAGTGGTGCGGGCCCTGCGTGGGGGGTCTGTCTGATGATTTCAAGCATAAATAGGAGGCCACATGGCTGACAAAAAAGCGCAGTTGATCATCGAGGGCGCAGCCCCCGTCGAGCTGCCCATTTTAACCGGCACCGTTGGTCCCGATGTTATCGATGTTCGGGGCCTGACGGCCACGGGCCGCTTCACTTTCGACCCCGGTTTCATGTCGACCGCTTCCTGCGAATCGAAGATCACCTATATCGACGGCGACAACGGCATCCTGCTGCACCGCGGCTACCCGATCGAACAGCTGGCTGAAAAGTCGGACTACCTGGAAACCTGCTACCTGCTGCTGAACGGCGAACTGCCAACTGCAGAGCAAAAGGCCCAGTTCGTCGGCACCGTGAAGAACCACACCATGGTTCACGAGCAGCTGAAAACCTTCTTCAACGGCTTCCGCCGTGACGCCCACCCGATGGCCGTCATGTGTGGTGTAGTCGGCGCCCTCTCGGCCTTCTACCACGACTCCCTCGACATCAATAACCCGCAGCATCGCGAAATCTCCGCGATCCGCCTGGTTGCCAAGATGCCGACCCTGGCCGCGATGGTTTACAAGTACTCCATGGGCCAACCCATGATGTACCCGCGCAACGACCTGTCGTACGCGGAAAACTTCCTGCACATGATGTTCAACACCCCGTGCGAGATCAAACCGATCAGCCCGGTACTCGCCAAGGCCATGGACCGGATCTTCATCCTCCACGCCGACCACGAGCAGAACGCTTCGACCTCCACCGTGCGTCTGGCGGGCTCTTCGGGTGCCAACCCGTTTGCCTGCATCGCCGCCGGTATCGCCGCACTGTGGGGCCCTGCCCACGGTGGTGCGAACGAAGCCGTGCTGACCATGCTCGATGAAATCGGCGATGTCTCGAACATCGACAAGTTCATCGCCAAGGCCAAGGACAAGAACGATCCGTTCAAGCTGATGGGCTTCGGTCACCGCGTCTACAAGAACCGCGACCCTCGCGCGACTGTCATGAAGCAGACCTGCGACGAAGTGTTGAAGGAACTGGGCATCCAGAACGATCCGCAACTCGAACTGGCCATGCGCCTGGAAGAGATCGCTCTGACTGACCCGTACTTCATCGAGCGCTCGCTGTACCCGAACGTCGACTTCTACTCGGGGATCATCCTCAAGGCGATCGGCATTCCGACCAGCATGTTCACTGTGATTTTCGCCCTGGCACGTACTGTCGGCTGGATTTCGCACTGGAAGGAAATGCTTTCCAGCCCGTACAAGATTGGCCGTCCGCGCCAGCTGTACACCGGCTACGAGTCGCGGGATATCACCAAGCTGGAAGACCGCAAATAAGAGCTGTCTTGCGATAGACTCCTAGCGTTGTACCGGGAACGGCCTCCATGTGAATGGGGGCCGTTTTTGTTTGTTTCATCTCAGCGGCCTTTGGGCCGACTGTTTTTTGTTGATTGGGTGTATATCCGTTGCTTCGGGTGCTGCCGCTGGCGGTTTCGCTCTTACAGCGAGTCCCTTTTTCAAACGCCAAAAAGGAACCAAAAGGCTTTTGCCCCGGCGTACGGCACTTCGCCTAGGCTCAGTGTTCCCTCGCTACGGTGTCCATCAGGGGGCATCGCCTACGGTTTGCTTCGCTGCACCTCCTCTCGATGTATGCGGCTTCGCCGCACGGCGCTGCGCGCCTACCCCCTAATGAACACCTCCGCTCGGCCTGCCGAAGGGGCAAAAAATCAAAAGCCAGAGCCAAAGCCAAACACACCACGCTCCTCCCCACTCACCACGATGAGCGTTAGCTCGAGTACCGCTTTTGATCGCAGGGCCCGTCGGAAGGCTGAGTGGAGGGATTTATCCGGGGGTGGGAGCGCAGCGACCGTGCGGCGCAGCCGCATGCATCGAGAGGAGGTGCAGCGAAGCAAACCGTAGGCGATGCCCCCGGATCAATCCCGGAGCGAAGGAACCCGAGCCACAGCGAGGGCCGTACGTCAGGGTAAAGCCTTTTTGGTTACTTTTTCGGCGTTTGGAAAAAGTGACCCGCCGTAAGGGCGGAACCCTAAGAAGCCGTTACCGCAGCAACGGATATACACCAATCCCCAAGAACATCCGATAACCGCCCACAAAAAAAATGCCCCAATCTCTCGACCAGGGCATTTTTCCATTCAACTCAACCTACACAAAAAGCCTCAGTGCGAAACCGCCCCACTAGCCCCCAACCCAGTCTGCGAACGCACAAACTGCGGGAAGAACAGCGCACGCTCATTCTCGGCTTCGGCCGACTTATCGGTGACCGAGAAGAACCAGATCCCGATAAACGCAATGATCATCGAGAACAACGCAGGATACTCGTAAGGGAAGATCGCCTTCTCGTGATGCAGAATCTGCACCCAGATGGTCGGGCCAAGAATCATCAGGCCCACCGCACTCACCAGACCCAGCCAGCCGCCAATCATGGCGCCACGGGTGGTCAGCTTCTTCCAGTACATCGAAAGCAGCAATACCGGGAAGTTGCAGCTCGCCGCGATGGAGAATGCCAGACCGACCATGAACGCAATGTTCTGGCTTTCGAACAGGATGCCCAGGCCAATGGCCAGAACGCCCAGTGCGATGGTGGTGATCTTCGAAACGCGGATTTCATCCTTCTCGTTGGCCTTGCCCTTCTTGATCACGCTGGCGTACAGGTCGTGAGAGACCGCCGAAGCACCGGCCAGGGTCAGACCTGCCACCACTGCCAGAATGGTCGCGAACGCCACCGCCGAGATGAAGCCGAGGAACACGCTGCCGCCCACGGCGTTGGCCAGGTGCACCGCCGCCATGTTGTTGCCGCCGAGCAGAGCGCCCGCCGCATCTTTGAAGGCCGGGTTGGTGCTGACCAGCAGGATCGCGCCGAAGCCGATGATGAAGGTCAGGATGTAGAAATAACCAATGAAACCGGTCGCGTACAGCACGCTCTTACGGGCTTCTTTCGCGTCGCTGACAGTGAAGAAGCGCATCAGGATGTGCGGCAGGCCGGCGGTACCGAACATCAGCGCCAAACCAAGGGAGAACGCCGAGATCGGGTCTTTTACCAGACCACCCGGGCTCATGATCGCTTCGCCCTTGGCGTGAACCTTGATGGCTTCGGAAAACAGGGTGTTGAAATCGAAGTTGACGTGCTTCATCACCATCAGCGCCATGAACGAGGCACCGGACAGCAACAGCACAGCCTTGATGATCTGCACCCAGGTGGTTGCCAGCATGCCGCCGAACAGCACGTACAGGCACATCAGGATACCGACCAGAATCACCGCAACGTGGTAGTCGAGACCGAACAGCAGCTGGATCAGCTTGCCCGCACCAACCATTTGCGCGATCAGGTAGAACGCCACCACCACCAGCGAACCGCAGGCAGACAGGGTGCGGATCTGGGTTTGCCCAAGGCGGTAGGACGCCACGTCGGCAAAGGTGTATTTGCCCAGATTACGCAGACGCTCGGCGATCAGGAACAGAATGATCGGCCAGCCCACCAGGAAGCCGATCGAGTAGATCAGGCCATCGTAGCCGGAGGTGAACACCAGCGCGGAAATACCCAGGAAGGACGCCGCCGACATGTAGTCACCGGCAATTGCCAGACCGTTCTGGAAACCGGTGATCTTGCCGCCCGCCGCATAGTAGTCGGCGGCCGAGTTATTGCGTTTGGACGCCCAGTAAGTGATGCACAGGGTCGCGCCAACGAACGCCACGAACATGACGATCGCGGAAACGTTAAGCGGTTGCTTGTGGACTTCGCCGGTCAGGGCGTCAGCGGCCCAGACGGCCGGAGCGAACGCTGCGATGCTCAAAAGAGCCAGTAGACGCCGGATCATTGCTGAGCCTCCTTGAGAATCGCGTTGTTCAGGTCGTCGAACTCGCCATTGGCGCGGCGCACGTAGATGCCGGTCAGGATGAAGGCCGAGACAATCAGTCCGACACCGATCGGGATGCCCCAGGTGATGGATGATTCGGCACTGATTTTCGTCCCGAGCACTTGCGGCCCGTACGCGATCAGAAGGATGAAGCCGGAGTAGAGCCCGAGCATGATCGCCGAGAGTATCCAGGCGAACCTTTCTCTTTTCTTGACCAGCTCCTTGAAGCGCGGGCTGTTCTGAATCGAGAGGTAAATGCTGTCGTTCATTGTTTTTATCCTCGCAGCACAGATTTTTATTTTTGGAACATATCCACTGTATGCGGCTGCGAGCCGGGTTCCAGACGACCTTAGTAGTAGAACGCCATGACGTTTTTGCCAATTTCCAGACCCGCCGAAAACGGCCAACGCTGCTTATTAATAGTGGGCAAACAAAAAAGGCCGCCCGACTGTCATGTCGGGCGGCCCTGGGAAGCGCAGATTAGACGCTTCGGCTTAAATCACTTGGTCCAGTCGGCAACACGCTCAGGGTGCTTGGCAACCCAATCCTTGGCCGCTGCGTCAGGTTTTGCACCGTCCTGAATTGCCAGCATGACTTCGCCGATTTCGTCTTTCGAAGCCCACTGGAAGTTCTTCAGGAACTTGGCCACTTCCGGCGCCTTGGTCGCCAGTTCTTTGCTGCCGATGCTGTTCACGGTTTCAGCCGCGCCGTACACGCCTTTCGGATCGTCGAGGAAGCGCAGTTTCCACTTGGCGAACATCCAGTGCGGCACCCAGCCTGTCACTGCGATGGATTCGTTTTTCTTCTCGGCGCGGGTCAGCTCGGCAATCATGCCGGCACCGGAACTGGCCTTGAGTTGATAGCCGGTCAGGTCGTAATCCTTGATCGCCTGATCGGTCTTGAGCATCACGCCTGAACCGGCGTCGATGCCGACGATGCGTTTCTTGAAAGAGTCGTCGGTTTTCAGGTCTTCGATGGTCTTGGCCTTGACGTACTCAGGCACGATCAGACCGATTTTCGCGTCCTTGAAGTTCGGGCCGTAATCGACGACCTGATCCTTGTTCTTGGTCCAGTATTCGCCGTGGGTCACCGGCAGCCAGGCCGAGAGCATGGCGTCGAGTTTGCCGGTGGCAACGCCCTGCCACATGATGCCGGTAGCGACGGCTTGCAGTTTCACGTCGTAGCCGAGTTTCTGCTTGATCACTTCGGCCGCCACGTGGGTGGTCGCGACGCTGTCGGACCAGCCGTCAACGTAACCGATGTTCAGGGTCTTGGTTTCAGCACTGGCGAGTGTGGAGCCCATCGCAAGCACCAGAGCGGCACCTGCGCCTAAAAGTCGTCGCATCTTCATCGTTACTTCCCCGAAATGCTGCGCCCGACGGATGCCGGGCATCGTCAACGTGTTGTTATGGTGCTCGGCGCCCCCATCACGCCCGTTCGCGAACTCGTTCGAACATCAGCGGAGTACTGATGAGTCCGATCATCAACCTGACGCCCGTTAAGACCTGCTCTGCCAGCGACCTCGAAGCAACGAGAAACGACATCAGAAAGCCATTAACTGCCTCCGGATATTTGGCGCCAGACAATCCGCCCGAACTTTGCATGTCAAAATCGTGCGGGCCACCAACCTGCTTATAAATGCAGGTAACATGCGTCGCTTTGCAGCCACTCGGCCTGACCATGTCCGCGACCTCCCGCTTCCCCTTTCTTCCTTATCTGTTCGCCTGTCTGCTCGGGCTGTTTGCCCTGTGCGGTTTCTGGTACGGCCTCGGTAAACCGGTGATCCTGCCGGACGTCGCCACCCCGACTCACAAGCTGCAATGCGCCTCCTATACCCCGTTCGACAAAGACCAGTCGCCGTTCGACGTGCCGTTCAAACTGCGCCCGGAGCGCATGGACGCCGACCTCGCCCTGCTCGCCACCCGTTTCGAATGCATTCGCACCTACTCAATGACGGGCCTCGAAGCGCTGCCGGATCTGGCGCGCAAGCACGGTTTGAAGTTGATGATCGGCGCGTGGGTCAACAGCAATCCGGTGGACACCGAGAAGGAAGTCGATCTGCTGATTGCCTCGGCCAACGCCAACGCGGATGTGGTCAGCGCCGTGATCGTCGGCAACGAAGCCTTGCTGCGCAAGGAAGTGACCGCCACCCAACTGGTGAAGCTGATCAACAAGGTCAAAAGCCACATCAAGCAGCCGGTGACCTACGCCGATGTCTGGGAATTCTGGCTCAAGCACCCGGAAGTCGCGCCGGCGGTGGATTTCCTGACCATTCACTTATTGCCGTACTGGGAAGACGATCCGTCGAACATCGACGCCGCGCTGCACCATGTAGCGGAAGTGCGTCAGGTGTTCGGCAACAAGTTCGCGCCCAAGGACGTGATGATTGGCGAAACCGGCTGGCCGAGCGAAGGCCGCCAGCGCGAGACCGCGCTACCGAGCCGGGTCAACGAGGCCAAGTTCATTCGTGGTTTTGTCACCCTCGCCGAACAGGAAGGCTGGCGTTACAACCTGATCGAAGCGTTCGACCAGCCGTGGAAGCGCGGCAGTGAAGGCGCGGTCGGCGGTTACTGGGGACTGTTCGATGCCGATCGCCAGGACAAGGGCGTGCTGGCCGGACCGGTGTCGAACGTGCCGTACTGGTCACAGTGGCTGGTGGTCGGCGGGCTGATTTTCCTTGGAACATTGCTTCTGGGTGGGCGGATTCGCACAACGCGTTCGGCGCTGATCCTGCCGCTGCTCGGCGCCCTCGCCGCCTGTTCGATCGGCGCCTGGGGTGATCTGGCGCGGGTGACCACGCGGTTTGCCAGCGAATGGCTGTGGGTCGGGTTACTGACAGCTCTGAATCTGTTGGTGCTGGCCCATGCCGCGCTGACCTTGAGCGACCGCAATGGCTGGCGTGAACGGGCGTTCAACGCTTTCGAGCGACGGGCCGGCTGGCTGGTTGCGGCAGCGGGTTTCGCCGCTGCGGTGATGATGCTTGAGATGGTGTTCGATCCGCGCTATCGCAGTTTTCCGAGCGTGGCGTTCATTCTGCCGGCGCTGGTTTACCTGTGCCGCCCGGTACCCGTGGCTCGGCGGGAGATCGCCCTGCTGACCTTCATCATCGGCGCCGGCATTGCGCCGCAGCTGTTCCGTGAAGGTTTGCAGAATCAGCAGGCGTGGGGCTGGGCGCTGGTCAGCGTGTTGATGGTGGCCGCGTTGTGGCGCTGCCTGCGGGTTCGCAACCGCTGATCTTCAGAGGCTGAACCGGCCTCTTCGCTGGCAAGCCAGCTCCCACAGGATTTTTGTCTGCCACAGTTCTGTGTCGACATAGATCAAGTGTGGGAGCTGGCTTGCCAACGATGGCTGACGGTCAGACGCCACGAGACTCTCTAACCAGTCGCAACCCGGCAATCACCACCGCAAACACCGCCAGCGTCGTGTTGTATAGCGCCAACGCCGGCAACCCGAACACCAGCGCCAGCACCGCCAGCCACCACCCTGCCCGTCCCGGCACGACAAAACCGATCACCGCAGCCGCGACCGCTGCCCAGCCCAGCATCTGGAAATGAATCATCAGTCCCAGGTTCGAGCGCACCGAGCATTCCCAACGGCTTGCCTCATCCACGCAGATGCCCACCCACTGCGCGTCCTCCATGAAGCCATATCGCGCGCCATAACTGGCGGCCAGCCACAATGGCAACAGAACGAGCAGCAAAATCACGGGCAAGCGGCGGGACATGGAACACTCCAATCGATGAAATCGGCGGCCAGCTTAATCTGCCGCCGCGCATACGCAAGGGCTAACAACTCTTAACTGGTCATTCATTCCGTGCAAAGTGTATCGTCCGGCTACTATTACTCCGAATTCCGTCAGTTTGGTGCCGTGGCATGGCACTTTGGCGCAAACCCGGTGGTCATAGCCTGCGAACTTCATTCGGCACCTTCCTCTAAGGGATCCAGTCATGCTCCGTTCCTTGCGCTTCGCCGCCCTGTTTGGCGGCCTTATTCTGAGTGCGTCCGCGCTGGCGGTGGATATCGACGCCGCCAGCTATGGCTATCCCCTGACCAACCCGTTCGAGGCGACCATCGCCACCACGCCGCCGGACTTGCGCCCCGAACTGCCACTGGACGATGACATCGATCAGACCGATCGCAGCGTCACCCTGCGCCCCGAGCGCGAATTCATCCTGCCGGACAATTTCTGGCCGGTGAAAAAACTGACTTACCGCATCGCCACCCAGGACAAGGCCGCGCCGCTGATCTTCCTGATCGCCGGCACCGGCGCGCGCTACGACAGCACGCTCAACGAATACCTGAAGAAGCTTTATTACAAGGCCGGCTACCACGTGGTGCAGCTGTCATCGCCGACCAGCTTCGACTTCATGAGCGCCGCCTCGCGTTTCGCCACCCCCGGCGTGACCAAGGAAGACGCCGAAGACATGTACCGGGTGATGCAGGCCGTGCGGGCGCAAAATCCGAAACTGCCGGTCACTGACTATTACCTCAGCGGCTACAGCCTCGGCGCACTGGACGCGGCATTCGTGGCCCATCTGGATGAAACCCGTCGCAGCTTCAACTTCAAGAAAGTCCTGCTGCTGAATCCGCCGGTCAACCTCTACACCTCGATTACCAACCTCGACAAGCTGGTGCAGACCGAGGTCAAGGGCATCAACAACAGCACCACGTTCTATGAACTGGTGCTGAGCAAACTGACCCGTTACTTCCAGCAAAAAGGCTACATCGACCTCAACGATGCACTGCTTTACGACTTCCAGCAGTCCAAGCAGCACTTGAGCAACGAGCAGATGGCGATGCTGATCGGCACCTCGTTCCGCTTCTCGGCGGCGGATATCGCCTTCACTTCGGACCTGATCAACCGTCGCGGCCTGATCACCCCGCCGAAATTCCCGATCACCGAAGGCACCAGCCTCACGCCGTTCCTCAAGCGTGCGCTGCAATGTGACTTCGACTGCTACCTCACCGAACAGGTGATCCCGATGTGGCGCGCCCGCACCGACGGCGGCAGCCTGCTGCAACTGATCGATCAGGTGAGTCTGTACGCGCTGAAGGATTACCTGCACGACAGCCCGAAAATAGCCGTCATGCACAACGCCGACGACGTGATCCTCGGCCCGGGCGACCTCGGTTTCCTGCGCCGCACCTTCGGCGATCGCCTGACCGTTTATCCGCTGGGCGGCCATTGCGGCAACCTTAACTATCGCGTCAACAGCGACGCCATGCTGGAGTTCTTCCGTGGCTAAATATCTCCTGCTGATTGCAGCGCTCCTCAGTGCAGGTATGGCCCAGGCCGACAACAGCAAAGCCAATGCACCGGTGGTCATCGACAGCGACGGCTTCAAGGAGCCGCTGTCCAAACTCAAGTTCAACCCGGGGCTGGATCAGCGCGAGTTCGAGCGCTCGACCCTCAGCGCGCTGAACGTCTATGACCCGCTGGAAGAGTGGAACCGGCGCGTCTACCACTTCAACTACCGCTTCGACCAATGGGTGTTCCTGCCGGTGGTCGATGGTTATCGCTACATCACCCCGAGCTTCGTGCGCACCGGCGTGAGCAACTTCTTCAACAACCTTGGCGACGTGCCGAATCTGGTCAACAGCCTGTTGCAGTTCAAGGGCAAACGCTCGATGGAAACCACCGCGCGCCTGCTGCTCAACACCACCATCGGCATCGCCGGGCTCTGGGATCCGGCCACCGCCATGGGCCTGCCGCGTCAGAACGAAGACTTCGGCCAGACCCTGGGCTTCTACGGCGTACCGGGCGGCGCCTACTTCGTGCTGCCGATCCTCGGCCCGTCGAACCTGCGCGATACCGCAGGTCTCGCCGTGGACTACACCGCCGAGTCCGCGATCAACTTCCTCAACGTCTCGGAAGTCAGCTCCAACCACCCGGAAGTCTGGGTACTGCGTGGCGTCGACAAGCGTTACCAGACCAGCTTCCGTTACGGTCAGCTGAACTCACCGTTCGAGTACGAGAAGGTGCGCTACGTCTACACCGAGTCGCGCAAGTTGCAGATCGCCGAGTAAAGCGCCGGCCACAAAAAAGGCCATTCGATGCGAGTCGAATGGCCTTTTTGTTTGCCTCAGGATTCAACCCTTCAGCGATTTCCAGACTTTGCCGATCACGGACACGCCCGCCAGCACCACCGCACCCGCGATGATCCCCGCCACGCCGTTCAACAGCATCGGCACCACAAACCCGGCGCCACCGGCCGCTGCGCCGACGCTTTCGATCCAGTGATGCACCACCGGCATGCCGTGGGTCAGGATCCCGCCACCGACCAGGAACATCGCTGCGGTGCCTATCACCGACAGGCCTTTCATCATGTACGGCGCCGCACGCAGGATGCCGTTGCCGATACGTTTCGCCGCAGCGCCGGGCTTCTGGGTCAGCCACAGGCCGAGGTCATCGAGTTTGACGATACCGGCCACCAGGCCGTAAACGCCCACGGTCATGACAATGGCGATGCCCGACATCACGATCACTTGCTGGGTCAGCGAAGCATCGGCCACGGTGCCGAGGGTGATGGCGATGATTTCCGCAGAAAGGATGAAGTCGGTGCGGATCGCGCCCTTGATCTTGTCCTTCTCGTACGCCACCAGATCGGTTGCCGGATCAGCCACCGCTTCAACCAACTGGGCGTGCTCGGCTTCATCTTCGGCCTTGCTGTGCAGGAACTTGTGCGCGAGTTTTTCGAAACCTTCGAAACACAGGTAGGCGCCACCGACCATCAAGAGCGGCGTCACCAGCCATGGCACGAACGCACTGATCGCCAGCGCCGACGGCACCAGGATCAGCTTATTGACGAAAGAACCCTTGGCCACCGCCCAGACGACGGGAATTTCCCGCTCCGCGCGTACGCCGGAGACCTGCTGGGCATTGAGCGCCAAGTCGTCGCCGAGCACGCCGGCGGTCTTCTTGGCAGCCATTTTGGTCATCAACGCAACGTCGTCCAGAACGGTGGCGATGTCGTCGATCAGCACCAGCAAACTGCTTCCTGCCATGAATCTTGTTTCCTTATGTGAGTAATGCCGCGCAGCATACCGCGACTGCAGGCCACACGGGGCATTGTTGAGCGCCGCGCGAGGCCGGTGCTACCATGCGCAACCGCCAGAACAGGCAAGGAACCACCGGGTTTATGAGCACAATCCGCGAGCGCAACAAAGAACTGATCCTGCGTGCAGCCAGTGAAGAGTTTGCCGACAAGGGCTTCGCTGCGACCAAAACCAGCGACATTGCCGCCAAGGCAGGACTGCCCAAGCCCAACGTCTATTACTACTTTAAGTCCAAGGAAAACCTCTACCGCGAGGTGCTGGAAAGTATCATCGTGCCGATCCTGCAGGCCTCGACCCCGTTCAACCCGGACGGCGTACCGAGCGAAGTGCTGAGCGGCTACATCCGCTCGAAGATCCGCATCTCCCGCGACCTGCCCTTCGCCTCCAAGGTGTTCGCCAGCGAAATCATGCACGGCGCCCCGCACCTGAGCGCCGACCTGGTCGAGCAGCTCAACGGTCAGGCCAAGCACAATATCGACTGCATCCAGACCTGGATCGACCGCGGCCAGATCGCCCCGATCGACCCCAACCACCTGATGTTCAGCATCTGGGCCGCGACCCAGACCTACGCCGACTTCGACTGGCAGATCTCCGCCGTCACCGGCAAGGACAAGCTCGACGAAGCCGACTATGAAGCGGCAGCACAAACCATCATCCGGTTGGTGCTCAAGGGCTGCGAGCCGGACTGAAAGACTGCGGTGCCCCGTTCGCGAGCAAGCTCGCTCCCACACTGGATCTGTGGCGTTCACAAATCTTCTGTGGGAGTGAGCTTGCTCGCGAACGGGGCGACTCATTCTTACCGACAGGCCCAGACCGCATCCCACAACGGGTTGGCCACCACATACCGGGCCATTTTCACCAAATCCTCGTCCCGACGCAGCGCATGATCATGAAACCCCGGCTGCCAAATACTTCCGCTTCTCCCGGCGCTTAGATTCACAGCCCGCGCACTCAAGGATTTGGTTTTCTGCATCAGCTCACGGAGCGATCCCTGCTTCAGATTGATCAACCAGTGCAAGTGATCAGGCATGACCACCCAGGCCAATGAATCAACCAAGCCTTGCTCCTGAGCACTTTGAAACTGATCTGCGACCAATCTACCCAACATGTAGTCCCTGAAAAAAGGAGCACGTCTCAACGTATTGGCAGTCAGCAGATAAATGCGATTGGGTTCGTCATAACGCCCCAAGCGCAGTCGATGTGAGGCTGATGATTTTGGCATTCCGTTGCCCTTTCAATAGAAGATTTGAAAGGTTAGATCCGCGAACAGAATTAGACTGCGGATGACTTTGGCAGGATGTGTCTGTTGAATCGCCTTCGCGAGCAAGCTCGCTCCCACAGCGGGCTCGCAGTGTTAGACATTTTGTGCCCGACACTTCGAATCAATGGGGAGCGAGCCAGTCAGCGATGGCGTCAGTTCAAACGCCGCAAATCACGCAGCCACCCCCGCATCTGCCCGCAGGTCCAGGGCCTCTACGGCCTTGATTGCCACCTGCTCATCAATGTCCGACAGATCGCCGCTGATGCCGATCGCACCCAGCACGTTGCCCGCCTGATCACGAATCAGCACACCGCCCGGTGCCGGCACGACACTGCCCTGCCCCATGCTGTTGAGCGCGGCGATGAACGCCGGGCGTTGTTGCGCGTCCAGCGCCAGCAGGCGTGAGCCCTTGCCCAGGGCGATGGCGCCCCAAGCTTTGCCGATGGCGATGTTCGGGCGCAGCAGGCTGGCGCCGTCTTCGCGTTGCAAGGTGACCAGATGGCCGCCGGTATCCAGTACCGCGATGGTCAGCGGCGCGGCGGAGATGGCCCGCCCTGCGCTGATGGCTTCGTTGACCAACTTGACTGCGACTTTCAAGGTTAAAGCGCTCATGGTGCCGTCCTCATTTTGTTATTGGGAAAGTCGTTGGACTGCGCGCAAGTGCCGCAGCCCGATGCAACAAATAGAACACAATGAATTATTTTTTTGTATACAATAATCGCCGAAAAGCGCCTCATGCGACGAAAAGCCACAGCAGAATTGGCTTCCGACGAATGAAACAGGCGCTTGAGAAAATGGATTGACCTGCGCCGTCCGCCGTGAATACACTCTGCGCAAAGCCACTTGTATACAATTACAAAACGTAAAGAGGCACAAAACCATGAGCAAAATGAGAGCAATCGAAGCCGCCGTTCTGGTGATGCGCCGTGAAGGGGTTGATACCGCTTTTGGCATTCCAGGCGCTGCAATCAACCCGCTGTACTCCGCCCTGCAGAAAGTCGGTGGCATCGATCACGTCCTCGCTCGCCACGTTGAAGGCGCCTCGCACATGGCCGAGGGCTACACCCGCACCAAGGCCGGCAACATCGGCGTGTGCATCGGCACTTCCGGCCCGGCCGGTACCGACATGGTCACCGGTCTGTACAGCGCCTCCGCGGATTCGATCCCGATCCTCTGCATCACCGGCCAGGCACCCCGCGCCCGTATGCACAAGGAAGACTTCCAGGCCGTCGACATCACCAGCATCGTCAAGCCGGTGACCAAGTGGGCGACCACCGTTCTGGAGCCGGGCCAGGTGCCTTACGCCTTCCAGAAAGCCTTCTATGAAATGCGTTCCGGCCGTCCGGGCCCGGTGCTGATTGACCTGCCGTTCGACGTGCAGATGGCTGAAATCGAATTCGACATCGACGCCTACCAGCCACTGCCGCTGGCCAAGCCGAGCGCGACCCGCGTGCAAGTCGAAAAAGCCCTGGCGATGCTGGACCAGGCCGAACGTCCGTTGCTGGTCGCCGGTGGCGGCATCATCAACGCTGACGCCAGCGAGCTGCTGGTCGAGTTCGCCGAGCTGACAGGTATTCCAGTCATCCCGACCCTGATGGGCTGGGGCACCATCCCGGACGATCACCCGCTGATGGTGGGCATGGTCGGTCTGCAGACTTCGCACCGCTACGGCAACGCCACCCTGCTCAAATCCGATGTGGTACTGGGCGTCGGCAACCGCTGGGCCAACCGTCACACCGGCTCGGTCGACGTTTACACCGAAGGCCGCAAGTTCATTCACGTCGACATCGAACCGACCCAGATCGGCCGCGTGTTCACCCCGGACCTGGGCATCGTGTCCGACGCCGCTGCCGCGCTGACCGTGTTCATCGAAGTCGCCCGTGAATGGCAAGCCGCCGGCAAGTTGAAAAACCGCAGCGCATGGCTGCAAGACTGCCAGCAGCGCAAGTCCAGCCTGCAACGCAAGACCCACTTCGACAACGTGCCGGTCAAGCCGCAGCGCGTCTACGAAGAAATGAACCAGGTGTTCGGCAAGGACACCTGCTACGTCAGCACCATTGGTCTGTCGCAGATTGCCGGCGCGCAGTTCCTGCACGTCTACAAGCCGCGTCACTGGATCAACTGTGGTCAGGCCGGCCCGTTGGGCTGGACCATTCCGGCAGCGCTGGGCGTGGTGAAGGCCGATCCGAACCGTAAAGTCGTGGCCCTGTCGGGGGACTATGACTTCCAGTTCATGATCGAAGAACTGGCGGTCGGCGCTCAGTTCAAACTGCCGTACATCCACGTCGTGGTGAACAACTCGTACCTGGGGCTGATCCGTCAGGCCCAGCGCGGGTTCGATATGGACTACTGCGTGCAGCTGTCCTTCGATAACCTGAACGCGCCGGAACTCAACGGTTATGGTGTCGACCACGTCGCAGTCGCCGAAGGCCTTGGCTGTAAAGCGCTGCGTGTATTCGAACCGGCTGACATCGCCCCTGCGCTGCGCAAGGCCGAACAGCTGATCGAAGAGTTCAAGGTGCCGGTGATTGTCGAGATCATTCTGGAGCGTGTGACCAACATCTCCATGGGGACCGAGATCAACGCCGTCAACGAATTCGAAGACCTGGCGCTGGTCGGCAACGATGCGCCTACCGCGATTTCGCTGCTCGATTAACTGCTGACCGCTCCCACAAGGGGAACCTCACAAGATTTACGGGAGACCACCATGCCGCGTTTCGCAGCCAACCTGTCCATGCTGTTCACCGAACAGGATTTCCTTGCCCGTTTCGACGCCGCCGCCAAGGCTGGCTTCAGCGGTGTCGAGTACCTGTTCCCGTATGATTTCAGCTCCGCCGAAATCAAGGCCAGACTCGACGCCAACGGTCTGACCCAAGTGCTGTTCAACCTGCCGGCCGGTGACTGGGCCAAGGGCGAGCGCGGTATCGCGTGCCTGCCGGACCGGGTCGAAGAGTTCCGCGCCGGGGTCGATCTGGCCATCGCTTACGCACAGGTGCTGGGCAACACCCAGGTCAACTGCCTGGCCGGCATCCGCCCGCAGGGCGTGGACGACGCTACCGTTGAAAAGACCTTCGTCGCCAACCTCAAATACGCCGCCGACAAGCTGCAAGCCGCCGGCATCAAACTGGTGATGGAAGCGATCAACACCCGCGACATCCCGGGCTTCTACCTGAACAACACGGCGCAGGCCCTGTCGATTCGCGAGCAGGTCGGCAGCGCCAATCTGTTCCTGCAATACGACATCTATCACATGCAAATCATGGAAGGCGATCTGGCCCGCACCCTGCAATCGCACCTGAGCGAGATCAACCATGTGCAGTTGGCCGACAACCCGGGCCGCAACGAGCCGGGCACTGGCGAGATCAACTACCGCTTCCTGTTCGAACACCTCGATCGCATCGGTTATCAGGGCTGGGTCGGCTGCGAGTACAAACCGCTGACCACCACTGAAGCGGGCCTCGGCTGGCTGAAGAGCCATAACGCGATTTAAGAACAATGCAAAACCCTGTGGGAGCGAGCCTGCTCGCGATGAAATCACCTCGGTACAACTGATGTAGCGCAGCGCCTGAATCGCGAGCAGGTTCGCTCCCACAAAAGCCCCTTATTTGCTTGAGCAATACAAAAACAAGAGGATTTTCTCATGGCTAAAATCGGATTCATCGGCACCGGCATCATGGGCCACCCAATGGCGGCGAACCTGCAGAAAGCCGGTCACAGCCTGTTCCTGTCGGCGCACCACGATGCCGCCCCTGCCGACCTGGTCGCCGCTGGCGCCGTCGCTCTGGCCAACCCACGCGAAGTGGCCCAGGAAGCCGAATTCATCATCGTCATGGTGCCGGATACCCCGCAGGTCGATGACGTGCTGTTCCGCGCCGACGGCGTCGCTGCCGGCATCGGCAAAGGCAAAGTCGTGATCGACATGAGCTCAATCTCGCCGACCGCCACCAAGGCTTTCGCCGCGAAGATCAACGAGAAAGGCGCGCAATACCTCGACGCTCCGGTGTCCGGTGGTGAAGTCGGTGCCAAGGCTGCGACCCTGAGCATCATGGTCGGTGGCGACGCCGATGCCTTCGAACGCGCACTGCCGTTGTTCCAGGCCATGGGCAAGAACATCACCCTGGTTGGTGGCAATGGCGACGGTCAGACCGCCAAGGTGGCGAACCAGATCATCGTTGCCCTGAACATTCAGGCCGTGGCCGAAGCCCTGCTGTTCGCTTCGAAAAACGGTGCCGATCCAGCCAAGGTGCGTGAAGCGCTGATGGGCGGTTTCGCCTCCTCGAAGATCCTCGAAGTGCACGGCGAGCGCATGATCAAGGGCACCTTCGATCCGGGCTTCCGCATCAGCCTGCACCAGAAGGACCTGAACCTGGCCCTGCAAGGCGCCAAGGAGCTGAACATCAACCTGCCGAACACCGCCAACGCCCAGCAAGTGTTCAGCACCTGCGCGGCCATCGGTGGCAGCAACTGGGACCACTCGGCGCTGATCAAGGGCCTGGAACACATGGCCAACTTCTCGATTCGCGACAAGAAGTAAGCCCCTGCTGCACCGCTTGAAACCTGTGGGAGCGAGCTTGCTCGCGAAGAGGGTCTGTCAGTCGACATGGACATTGACTGACCTACCGCTTTCGCGAGCAAGCTCGCTCCCACAGGACCTGTATCGCCCTTTCGAATAACAAGAATTCCGGGAGCCCGCCATGTCGGTCGATCCGCAACAACTGCTGCGCGAGCTGTTTGCCACAGCCATCGACGCGGCCCATCCGAACCAGGTCCTCGAAGCTCATCTGCCGGCCGATCGCACAGGTCGCGTGATCGTCATCGGCGCCGGCAAGGCTGCCGCTGCCATGGCGCAAGTGGTCGAGCGCTGCTGGGAAGGTGAAGTCTCGGGCCTTGTGGTGACCCGTTACGGTCACGGCGCCCCGTGCGAAAAAATCGAAGTGGTCGAAGCCGCGCACCCGGTGCCGGACGCAGCCGGTCTGGCCGTGGCCAAACGCGTGCTGGATCTGGTCAGCAACCTGACCGAAGACGACCGCGTGATTTTCCTGTTGTCCGGTGGCGGTTCTGCCCTGCTGGCGCTGCCGGCCGAAGGCATCACCCTGGCCGACAAACAGTCGATCAACAAAGCCCTGCTCAAATCCGGCGCGACCATCGGCGAGATGAACTGCGTGCGCAAGCACCTCTCGGCGATCAAGGGCGGACGGCTGGGCAAGGCCTGCTGGCCGGCGACTGTTTATACCTACGCGATTTCCGATGTACCGGGCGACCTCGCCACGGTCATCGCCTCCGGCCCGACCGTGGCCGACCCGAGCACCAGCGCCGAAGCGCTGGCGATCATCAAGCGCTACGGCATCGAGATTCCGGCCTCCGTGCGCAGCTGGCTGCAAAGCCCGGAATCGGAAACAGTCAAACCCGGCGATCCGAGCCTGGCCCGCAGTCACTTCCA
This sequence comes from Pseudomonas sp. B20(2017), assembly GCF_002113125.1. Classification (GTDB taxonomy): domain Bacteria; phylum Pseudomonadota; class Gammaproteobacteria; order Pseudomonadales; family Pseudomonadaceae; genus Aquipseudomonas. Next base: position 88,885 of record NZ_NEJP01000001.1, read on the forward strand.
GCTGATCGCCCGCCCTCAGCAATCGCTGGATGCCGCGGCAGTGAAATGCCGTCAGGCCGGTTTCAGCACGCTGATCCTCGGCGACCTGGAAGGCGAATCCCGCGAAGTGGCGAAAGTCCACGCCGGCATCGCGCGCCAGATCATCCATCACGGCCAGCCACTGGCGGCGCCGTGCGTGATTCTCTCCGGAGGCGAAACCACGGTGACCGTGCGCGGCAATGGCCGTGGCGGACGCAACGCCGAATTCCTTCTCAGCCTCACCGACAGCCTCAAGGGCCAGCCCGGCGTCTATGCGCTGGCCGGTGACACCGACGGCATCGACGGCTCGGAAGACAACGCCGGCGCGATCATGACTCCGGACAGCTACGCCCGCGCCGCCGCCCTGGGCCTGAGCGCCAGCGACGAGCTGGATAACAACAACGGTTACGGCTACTTCGAGGCGCTCAATGCGCTGATCGTCACCGAACCGACCCGCACCAACGTCAACGACTTCCGCGCCATCCTGATCCTCGAGAGCTCTAAATCATGACGCCTGATAAAAAGGTCAAAATCCTCGCCACCCTCGGGCCTGCCGTCGACGGCATCGAAGACATCCGCGAGCTGGTCGAGGCCGGGGTCAACATCTTCCGCCTCAACTTCAGCCACGGCGATCACGCCGACCACGCCAAGCGCTATCAGTGGATCCGCGAAGTCGAGCGCCAGCTCAACTATCCGCTCGGGATCCTGATGGACCTGCAAGGGCCGAAACTGCGGGTCGGCAAGTTCGCTGACGGTAAGGTGCAACTGCATCGCGGTCAGGCGTTCCGCCTCGACCTGGACGCCACACCGGGCGACGAACGCCGGGTGAACCTGCCGCACCCGGAGATCATCGCGGCGCTGGAAGCCGGGATGGACCTGCTACTCGACGACGGCAAACTGCGTCTGCGGGTCGTCACCAAATACTCCGACGCGATCGACACCACCGTGCTCAATGGCGGTGAACTGTCGGATCGCAAAGGCGTGAACGTGCCGCAAGCGGTGCTCGACCTGAGCCCGCTGACCACCAAGGATCGTCGCGACCTGAGCTTCGGTCTGGAGCTGGGTGTGGACTGGGTCGCGCTGTCGTTTGTGCAGCGTCCGCAAGACATCATCGAGGCACGCGCGCTGATCGGCGACAAGGCATTCCTGATGGCGAAAATCGAGAAGCCGTCGGCCGTCGAGCAACTGCGCGAGATCGCCGAACTGAGCGACGCAATCATGGTTGCCCGCGGCGACCTTGGCGTGGAAGTGCCGGCCGAGAGCGTGCCGCAGATCCAGAAAAACATCATCACCACCTGCCGCCAGCTCGGCAAACCGGTGGTGGTGGCGACGCAGATGCTCGAGTCGATGCGTTTCTCCCCGGCGCCGACCCGCGCCGAAGTCACCGACGTTGCCAACGCCGTGGCCGAAGGCGCCGATGCGGTGATGCTGTCGGCAGAAACCGCGTCCGGCGAGTACCCGCTGGAAGCCGTGCAGATGATGAGCAAGATCATCCGTCAGGTCGAAAACGGCCCGGACTACCAGACCCAACTCGACGTCAGCCGACCGAAAGCCGAAGCGACCGTGTCCGATGCGATCAGCTGCGCGATTCGCCGCATCAGCAACGTGCTGCCGGTGGCGGTGCTGGTCAACTACAGCGAGTCCGGTGCATCGAGTCTGCGTGCGGCACGGGAACGGCCGAAAGCGCCGATCCTCAACCTGACGCCGAACCTGCAGACCGCGCGCCGCTTGAGCGTGGCGTGGGGCATTCATTCGGTGGTCAATGATCGCCTGCGTCAGGTGGATGAAGTGTGCTCGACCGCGCTGGAAATCGCTCAGGCTCAAGGAATGGCCGAGCGTGGCGATACGTTGCTGATCACCGCGGGTGTGCCGTTCGGGCAGCCTGGGTCGACTAATTCGCTGCGGATCGAAACATTGATTTAACCACTGACCAAGATCGTTCCCACGCTCCGCGTGGGAATGCGGCCCGGGACGCTCTGCGTCCCAAGAGCAGACGCAGAGCGTCCTTTGAGGCATTCCCACGCAGACGGTTCGACGCCTCGACGTGGGAACGATCAGTACCGAATGACCTGCCATGCCTGCCAATCATTTCAACACCCACTGCCCTGACTGGGCCGAGGCTTTGCTCAACGGTTTCAGTCAAATCTTCCTCCAGCGCCATCCGCTGTGTGGACTTCTGTGCCTTCTGGCCATTTTATTCACCGCGCCGGTGCTGTTCGCCGGCGCGCTGCTTGGCGCGGTCGCCGGGTTGCTCACCGCGCAACGGCGCAACTACGCCAAGGCGGATCGCCAGGCCGGACTGTTCAGCTACAACGGCGTGCTGGTCGGCCTGTTGCTGAGCCTGTATTTCCCTTGGTCGCCGATGCTGCCGCCGCTGATTCTGGCGGCCGGTGGGCTGAGCGCGATGATCACGCAGCAGTGGCTCAAACGCGCACGCCTCACCGAGTATCTGCCCGCCTACACTGCGCCGTTCGTATTGCTGAGCTGGTTGTTCCTGTGTTTCGCCGAGCCTTCGACGCCGGCTCCGGCGCTTGAACTGAATACCGTGAACCTGCTCGGTGCCGCGCTGAAAAGCTTCGGTCAGGTGATGTTCCTCGACCATCCGTTGGCCGGTGGATTGATCGCCGCCGGTTTGCTGATCGCCGATCGCCGGGCTTTTGCCTGGGCGCTGCTGGCTTCGGTGATTGGTCTGGGTTCCAGCCTGTTGCACCACGACAGCCAGGTCGCGCTGCTGGGTCTGGGGGGTTACAACGCCGTGCTCGCCGCCCTCGCCTTCAGCGCGCAGCGCCAGCAACCGTGGCTGCCGCTGTTCGGCATCGGCCTGGCGCTGCTGCTGACGCCGCTGTTCAGTGCCCTGGGGCTGGCGACCCTCACCGCACCGTTCATTCTCGCCTGCTGGCTGCTGCGCACCGGCATTCGCCTGATGCAGCAACCGCAGATCAACGGCGCGCCTTGCGCTCACGGGGAGAATCAACCTAGGCTGCGCTGATTTACCGCCAGAGCAATGTGCATGAACGGCAACAACACGTGGCGTGATCGCCTGTACGTGATCATTTTCCAGACCGACACGGTGGCCGGCCGCCGTTTCGACAAGACCCTGCTGCTGATCATCTTCGCCAGCCTGGTGACCGTGATCCTCGACAGCATCGATGAAGTCCACCAGAACTACGCCAATGTGCTGGCGTACATCGAATGGGGCTTCACGGTCATCTTCCTCGGCGAGTATCTGCTGCGCCTGTACTGCTCGCCCAAGCCGCTGCGCTACGCCTTCAGTTTCTACGGGCTGGTGGACTTGCTGGCGATCGTGCCCGGCATCCTCGCGCTGTATTACAGCGATGCCCAGTACCTGCTGATCATCCGGGTGATCCGGATGCTACGGATCTTCCGGGTACTCAAGCTCGGGCCGTACTTGAAACAGGCGCATTACCTGCTCGACGCCCTGCGCGGCAGCAAGCAGAAAATCCTCGTGTTCCTGCTCAGCGTCTGCACCCTGGTCACGGTGTTCGGCACCCTGATGTACGTGGTCGAAGGCCCGGAACACGGCTTCACCAGCATTCCCAAAGGCATCTATTGGGCTATCGTGACCCTGACCACCGTGGGTTACGGCGACATCGTGCCGAGGACCGTGCTGGGCCAGGTGATTTCGTCGCTGGTGATGATCACCGGTTACTCGATCATCGCCGTGCCGACCGGGATTTTCACCGCTGAACTGGCCACGGCCATGCGCGGCGGTCAGCTGCAACACGACTGCCCCGTGTGCAAGAAAAGCAGCCATGAACACGAAGCGTCGTTCTGCTCCCGTTGCGGCAATGCGTTGTTCAATAAAATGGAATAAGCAAAGTTCTTTTTAATCTTTAAACGACTATGCGTGCCCCGCTATAGTCGCTGGCAAATGGCCTCATCTTTGTAAAAAAACACCCCTACAGAACAAGGAATGCGCAGTGAAAAAACTCTTTGGCGCCTCACTTCTCGCCGCAGGTCTTGCCTTCGGCAGCGTGGCTCAGGCCGCACCGACCCTGCTTAACGTTTCCTACGACGTGATGCGCGATTTCTACAAGGACTACAACACTGCGTTCCAGAAACACTGGCAGGCCGAACACAACGAAAACATCACCGTACAGATGTCCTTCGGCGGTTCGAGCAAACAGGCTCGCTCCGTGATCGATGGCCTGCCGGCTGACGTCATCACCATGAACATGGCCACCGACATCAACGCCCTCGCCGATAACGGCCAACTGGTGCCGAAGGACTGGGTCACCCGTCTGCCGAACAACAGCGCGCCGTTCACCTCGGCCACCGTGTTCATCGTGCGCAAGGGCAACCCGAAAGCCCTGAAAGACTGGCCGGACCTGCTCAAGGACGGCGTGCAAGTGATCGTGCCGAACCCGAAAACCTCGGGCAACGGCCGCTACACCTACCTGTCCGCCTGGGGCTACGTGCTGAAAAACGGCGGTGACGAGAATAAGGCGAAAGACTTCGTCGGCAAGCTGTTCAAGCAGGCACCGGTGCTGGACACCGGTGGCCGCGCCGCGACCACCACGTTCATGACCAACCAGATCGGTGACGTGCTGGTGACCTTCGAAAACGAAGCCGAAATGATCGCCCGCGAGTTCGGCCGCGACCAGTTCGAAGTCATCTACCCAAGCGTCTCCGCCGAAGCCGAGCCGCCGGTGTCGGTGGTCGACAAAGTGGTCGAGAAGAAAGGCTCCCGCGCCGCTGCCGAGGAATACCTGAAGTTCCTGTGGTCGCCGGAAGGTCAGGAAATCGCGGCCGCCAACTACCTGCGTCCACGTGACCCGGCGGTACTGGCCAAGTACACCGATCGCTTCCCGAAAGTCGACTTCCTGTCGGTCGAGAAGACCTTCGGCGACTGGCGCACCGTGCAGAAGACCCACTTCAACGATGGCGGAGTCTTCGACCAGATCTACAACGGCCAATAAGGCTTGAGCTGACATGAAAAAGGCGACCTGCAGAGGTCGCCTTTTTTGTGGGCGGCTACATGGGCGGCTTCACGCCATCCTTGCCCGCCGAGATCGATTGCGCGGTCAGCGTGCCGTCCGCGCTCTGGGTCACGAAGGTCACGATCTTCACCCCGACCTTGAGCAGGCTGCGATCGCCCGGCGTCAGGTTGACGATCGGCACGTCCTCGGGCACCAGGATCTTTTGCTGGCCGCCCTTGTAGTTGACGGTCAGCACCCGGCCGTTGCTCACCACCAGATCGCCGACGCTGCCATTGGTCATGCTGCTGCCTTTGGTCAGGTCGAACGGCCGATGGCCATCGCCGCTGCCGGCCAGCTCCGGCGGGAACACGTGAACCTCCAGCGCCTTGAGCGTGCCATCCTCTTGGGGAATGGCGGCCGAGCCAATGTAGCTGCCGGGCTTGATGTCTTCGATATTGGCCAGGGTGACCGCGCGGACCTTGGTGTCCGGGGTCAACTGGACCACCACGTTTTCACCGCTGTTGACGTGAACCTTGAGCGAGTCGGGACTGACCCCGGTGATCTCGCCGCGCACGCCCATGCGCATGCCGGGCGCTTCGGCGGCCTGTGCGGCAGTGGCGCCGAGCAGACTGATCAGGGCAATCGTTGTGGTGTGGCGAAGCAACTGACGAAACATCGCAATCCTCCGTTGATGAACGCGGAAACCCGGTCACAACATAAGCACGCTATCGAACAAGATGTAAGTGAATGTATCATCGTCGCTCAACGGTCGGACGCAAGGTTCGCCGATGAACAATGGAATGTTCGGCGCCACCTGTTCCGCAACGGAATAACTGATATCGATCAGAAGCCTCTACTGCCGGCTCGGCCCGTCCCTTAGCCTCACCGCATTCCTTTTCGCTGGATCGAGAAACCCTATGACCGCCACAACTCACGCAATGACCCGAGGCATGGTGCTGCTGTTCGCTTTCTGCTGCGGCGCCATCGTTGCCAACATCTACTACGCCCAGCCGATCATCGGCCTGATCGCGCCGGACATCGGCCTGACCGACACCATGGCCAGCTTCATCGTGTCGCTGACCCAGATCGGCTATGCGCTGGGCCTGTTCTTCCTGGTGCCGCTGGCGGACCTGCTGGAAAACCGTCGCTTGATGATCATCACCACCGTGGTGGCGATTGCCAGCCTACTGGGTGCGGCGTTTACCGATCAACCGAATATGTTCCTGCTGATTTCGTTGCTGGTGGGTTTCAGCTCGGTGTCGGTGCAGGTTCTGATTCCACTGGCAGCGCATCTGGCGCCGGAGGAATCCCGTGGCCGGGTGGTCGGCGGGATCATGGGCGGTCTGCTGCTGGGGATTCTGCTGGCGCGTCCGGTGTCGAGCGTGGTCGCCGACCATCTCGGCTGGCGGGCGATGTTCATGATCGCCGCAGCCTTGATGGCAGCGATCAGCGTGGTATTGGCGCTGACCGTGCCCAAGCGCCAACCGGATCACAGCGCGTCCTACGGCCAGTTGCTGGGTTCGTTGTGGACGCTGCTGCGCAAACAACCGGTGCTGCGTCAGCGGGCGTTTTACCAGGCCTGCATGTTCGCCACGTTCAGCCTGTTCTGGACCGCCGTGCCGCTGGAACTGGCGCGCAACCATGGCCTGTCCCAGAGTGAAATCGCGATCTTCGCTCTGGTCGGCGCGATCGGTGCCATTGCCGCGCCGATCAGCGGACGCCTGGCCGATGCCGGCCACACCCGCATCGCCTCGTTGCTGGCCATGCTGTTCGCCAGCCTGAGCTTCCTGCCCGCCTTCATCCACCCGGCCTATAGCGTGATCGGCCTGGCCGTGACCGGTGTGGTGCTCGACTTCTGCGTACAGATGAACATGGTGCTCGGCCAGCGCGCGGTCTACTCCCTCGACGCAAAAAGCCGCGGCCGCCTCAACGCGCTGTACATGACCAGCATCTTCGTCGGCGGCGCCTTCGGCTCGTCGGTGGCGAGTGCGGTGTACGAACATGGCGGCTGGTTGTGGATCGTGATTGTTGGCAGCGCATTCCCGCTGCTGGCGCTGGTGCGTTTTTTGAGTGCTTCGCAGAAACCTGTTCTGGCAACGGCCTAGAAATCTGAAAAGCACTGCCGGATCGCTGATCCGACAGTGCTTGATGCTCAATGCCGGACCAGTTTTTCCATGGCGGCATCCGCCAGAAAGGAAGAGCGGCTTTTGACATTGTGCTCACGCACGTAGCGGTCGATCCGCTGGATGACATAGCCGGGCAACGTCACATTGACCTTTTCGGTCTTGCCCATGTACGGCGAAATATCCAGTTCCAGCATGCCCCAACCCATGTCGGCAAATTCCGGATTGTTGCGATGGGCGGCCGCCGAAGTCGGCATCGGGATCGAGGCGCCATCAGCCGCGATCTCCTGCAGCATGATGTGGGCAATCTCGACGGCCGCGTTGTAGGCATCCTCAAACGTATCCCCGGCCGTTACTGCGCCGGGAATATCGGGGATCTGAATCCCGATGGCGGTGTTCTCGTCACCCCATTCGATGCAGATTGGGTATTGCATTACGGATCTCCTCTGTAACTGGCTGGCGGGTTGTACAACCCGGCACGCCTCCTGATGCTCTTGACCGTTCCGACCGGCAAATCCTTTTTCGGATGAGGGACGGGAATCGTGTATGGGTTGTAGCGGTGCGTGAAGATGTGGTGGCTGCCGGTTATCCGGTCCAGCGTCCAGCCTGCCTCCTCCAGCTCCTCGATCAATAACCTGCTCTGCACCAACCGCCTCCTTGCTTCGGCTTAACAAAAGTAACCCTAGAGTTATCTTTACTCAAGCACGGAAATTCGCAGCACGACGTTCGGTTGTTTTGCAGCATGTGCTTGATGCACTGGCCCAGCGAGCAGGCGATGGCGCTTCTCGCAGAGAGAGCTCAGGCGGTAAGGACTGGATACGAGTGAGGCATTGTTCATCACCCCAGACAGCAAAACGGCGATCCAGAGATCGCCGTTTTTCATTACTCCCCGAACTGCTTGCCCAGTCCCGCCGGTACGCCGTGGATGTTGGTTTCTTCCCACGGGCCGTTGGGGCTGATCGAGCGGCTCCAGCCGTTGTTCCAGCGATAGTAGGTGCGCTGGCGGTAGAAGGTGTTGGTCTGGTCGTCGAGCACATACACGCCCAGCTTCTGGTCCCAGTGGCTGTTGCCGCCCGGTGGCGGGGCGAAGCTGGCGGAGGTGCGCGGGACGGGTTTGGCGGGTTTGGCCGGAATGCCCGGCTTGCTCGGCGTCGGGCTGGTCGACGGGGTCGGGCTGGGTTGTGACGGCGGGATCGGCGGCAGCCTGGTGCTCGGCTCCGGTCGTTGCACCGCACATGCGCTCAAGCCCAGGGCCAGTGTGAGGACTGTGATTCGGGCGATGGCGTTCATGGCGGTGCGTTCCTGTTGGTTCCGGCTATTTGTCCGGGCTGTCGATGGTCAGTGTCTGCGGCGCGGTGGTGCTGCTGGCCAGAGGCCCGCTGCGGCCGACCCACTCACCGGCGGTCGGCTGACCGGCACGGGAGATGCGCGCAACCAGTTGGACTTCGGGGAAGTTCGACAGTTTCAATTGCGGCATCATCGCGTCGGCATCGCCCAGTTCGACGGTCACCGGCAGGTCGGCGACGGTCAGGCGCTTGGCCGCCAGCGGCGCCGGCGGGCCCGAAGTGGCGCGGGCGAAAATGAACACGCTGTCACCCGGTTGCACCTTGGCTTTCAACTCGCTGGCCAGATCCACACGCACTTTCAACAGCGCCGCCGCTTTCGTCGCCGGTGCCTGGGCGACTTTGCCGCCGCTGGCTTGCAGTTTCTCGGTGGCGCGGGTGATGCCGCCCTGCAGGGCCTCGCGGGATTTATCCTGCGGCGGCAGTTGCGCCAGCAGACGGTTCCAGTAGTCGATGGCCTCCTGATAACGCTCGCCTTCGAACGCGGCGATGCCCAACAGGCCGAGACTGGTGACTTCTTTCGGATCGGCTTTCAGCGCTTCATCGGTCAGGGCTTGAACCTTGTCCGACCATTTTTTGTTATCGGCGAAGTATTGGGCCTGGGCCCACTGACCGAGCAGCTCCGGCTGACGACCGGCGAGATTGACCGCGCGTTCGAACATCTTTGCCGCGTCCGCCGGACGATCCTGGGCCATGTAGGTGCGACCGAGGAAATACACGCCTTCAGCCGAATCCGGTTGTGCGGCAACTGCGCGCTCCAAACGCTGGGTCATCTCTTCCATCGACTGCGGCGCCTGGGCGAACTCGCGGGTCAATTCGACCTTGTCGCTCGCGCCAAAGTGCAGGTACAGACCGAGGCCCAACACCGGCACCAGCACGGCCGCCAGCAAAGGCAGCGGCTTACCCAGACGCGACACCCGCGCCGGCGCCACAACTTCGGTGTCGGCCAGCAACTCACGGGCTGCTTCGGCACGGCCGCTATCCATTTGCGCAGCATCGAGTACGCCTTCGGCCTGCTGCGATTGCAGTTCGGCGACGCGTTCCTGATACAGGGCGACGTTGAGAGCGGTTCGATCCTCTTCACGCTGGGCGCGACGTTCGCGCAGAACGGGGATCAGCAGAAAACTCAGGGCGACCAGAAGCAACAGCCCTGCGGCAAGCCAGAAATCAATCATTCTTGGTTTTTATCCAACAGTTGGTCGAGGCGCTGACGCTCTTCAGGGGACAGCGATTGCGGCGTCTCGGCGCGTTGCCCGCGACGGCGGCGGACGATCACGGCAATCACCACGAAACCGCCCAGTAACAGGCCGGCCGGGCCGAACCAGAGCAACGCGGTCTTGGCATTGAGCGCCGGTTTGTAGCGGACGAAATCACCATAGCGATCAACCATGAAGTCGATGATCTGCTGATTGTCCTTGCCCTCGCCGAGCATGCGGAAAATCTCTTTGCGCAGGTCGGCGGCAATCGGTGCATTGGAGTCGGCAATGTCCTGGTTCTGGCACTTGGGGCAGCGCAGTTCCTTGGTCAGTTCGCGAAAACGCTCGCGATCGCCTTCTTTGGCAAACTCGTAGGTGTCGATGGCCGCGTGGGCCACACCGGCCAGGCTCAAGCCCAGCACCATGGCAGCAAAAAAGCGCTTCATGGCTTGGCCTCATCGACCAGCGCCTGATATTTGGCCGCCAGTTTTTCCCGCCAGACCTGCTCGTCGATCACGCCGACGTACTTGTCGCGGATGATGCCCTTGGCGTCGATGAAGAAGGTTTCCGGCGCGCCATAGACACCGAGGTTCAGGCCCAGCGAGCCTTCGTCGTCGCGGATGTCCAGTTGATACGGATTGTGGAACTCGGCCAGCCACTTCAACGCATCGGCGTTGGTGTCCTTGTAGTTGATGCCGTAGATCACCACGCCGCGCTCGGCGAGTTTGTTCAGCACCGGGTGCTCGACCCGGCAGGAAATGCACCAGGTGCCCCAGACGTTGACCAGTGCCGGTTTGCCGAGAATGTCAGCGCGGGTCAGGGTCTTGTCGCCCTGCACCGCCGGCAGGGAAAACTCCGGGAACGGCTTGTTGATCATCGCCGACGGCAGCTCCGCCGGATCCAGGTACAGACCGCGATAAAGGAATACGGCCACCAGCAGGAAAATCGCCAATGGCACCAGCATCAACCAACGTCTCATGCAGCAGCTCCTTCCATGCCCAGCGCTTCACGCACCTTGGCTTTGACCTTGACCCGGTAACGCCGATCCAGCGCCGCCAGCAGACCACCGAAACCGGTCAGCAGACCGCCGAACCAGATCCAGCGCACGAACGGCTTCACATGCACCCGCACCGCCCAGGCGCCATCGCCCAGCGGTTCGCCCAAGGCGACGTAGAGGTCGCGGGTGAAACCGGCGTCGATCCCGGCCTCGGTCATCACCGAGTTCTGCACGGTGTACAGACGTTTTTCCGGGTGCAGCACGCTGACTTCCTGACCGTTGCGGATCACCCGGATGGTGCCCTTGTCGGAAGTGAAGTTCGGGCCTTCGAAATGTTTGGCGCCTTCGAACACGAACTGATAGCCGGCCAGGTCCATCGACTCGCCTGGTGCCAGACGCAGGTCACGCTCGGCGCTGTTCTGACTCGACAACACCACGCCCAGCGCGCAGACGGCGATACCAAGGTGCGCGATCTGCATGCCCCAATAACTGCGGGTCAGGGTCGGCAGGCCTTTGATCAGGCCTTTGTGGCGAGTCTTGTCGAAGATGTCGCGCACACCGGCCAGCAACACCCAGGCCGCGAGCAGGAACGTCGCAATCACTGCCCAGTTGAAATCGCCGTAAGCGACGCCGGCCACCACGGCCAGCGCAACACTGCCCAGCAGCACCGGGGTCAGCATACTGACCAGCCATTTCACCGGGGTGTCTTTCCAGCGCACGATCACACCGACCGCCATCACCAGCATTAACAGCGCCATCAACGGAATGAACAGCGCGTTGAAGTACGGCGGGCCGACCGACAGTTTGGCGCCGCTGATCGCATCAAGAATCAGCGGATACAGCGTGCCGAGCAGGATCATCGACGCCGCCACCACCAGCACCAGGTTGTTGCCCAGCAGCAGGGTTTCCCGCGACCACAAGTTGAAACCGACCTGGCTCTTGACCACTGGCGCACGCAGCGCAAACAGGGTCAGCGAACCGCCGACCACGAACAGCAGGAAGATCAGAATGAACACACCACGCTCGGGATCCGAAGCAAACGCGTGCACCGAGGTCAGCACACCGGAACGCACCAGGAAAGTACCGAGCAGGCTCAGGGAGAACGCGGCAATCGCCAGCAACACCGTCCAGCTCTTGAACACGCCACGTTTCTCGGTGACTGCCAGCGAGTGAATCAGCGCCGTGCCCACCAGCCATGGCATGAACGAGGCGTTTTCCACCGGGTCCCAGAACCACCAGCCGCCCCAGCCGAGTTCGTAATAAGCCCACCACGAACCGAGGGTGATGCCGATACCGAGAAAGGCCCAGGCGACGATGGTCCACGGACGCGACCAACGCGCCCACGCCGCATCGAGACGACCGCCGAGCAGTGCGGCGATGGCGAAAGCAAACGCCACCGAGAAACCCACGTAGCCCATATAGAGCATCGGCGGATGGACGATCAGACCGATGTCCTGCAGCAACGGATTGAGGTCACGACCGTCGGCCGGAATCTGCGGCAGGATCCGCGAAAACGGGTTGGAGGTCAGAATCAGGAACAGCAGGAAACCGGTACTGATCATGCCCATCACTGCCAACACGCGAGCGAGCATCACTTGCGGCAACTGCCGAGAGAACACCGACACCGCGAAGGTCCAGCCACCGAGGATCAACGCCCATAGCAGCAATGACCCTTCGTGGGCGCCCCACACCGCACTGAATTTGTAGTACCACGGCAGCGCGCTGTTGGAGTTCATCGCGACGTAAGCCACGGAGAAATCATCGGTCATGAAGGCGTAGGTCAGGCAACCGAAGGCGAACAGCAGAAACGCGAACTGCCCCCACGCCGCCGGTTGGGCGAGGCCCATCCACAGACGGTCGCCGCGCCACGCACCGAGCAACGGCACCACGGCCTGCACCAGCGCAAAACACAGCGCGAGAATCATGGCCAGATGGCCAAGCTCGGGAATGAAAATGGTGGATGTCATCGATCAACCCTCCTTCGCAGGGGTTGGCGCGGATTGACCGCTATCCTTCAGGGCTTTGGTCACTTCCGGCGGCATGTATTTCTCGTCATGCTTGGCCAGCACTTCATCGGCGACCACCACGCCATCGGCGTTGAGCTTGCCGAGCGCGACGATGCCCTGCCCTTCGCGGAACAGGTCCGGCAGGATCCCGCGGTAGGTGATGGTCACGGACTTGTTGAAGTCGGTGACCACGAATTTGACGTCCAGCGAATCCGTGGAGCGCTGCAGCGAACCTTTCTCGACCATGCCGCCGGCCCGGATGCGGGTGTCCTGCGGCGCTTCGCCGTTGGCGATCTGGGTCGGGGTGTAAAACAGGTTGATGTTCTGCTGCAGGGCGCTCAGGGCCAGGCCGACGGCAGCGCCGACCCCGACCAGAATTGCCAGGATGATGATCAGACGCTTTTTACGCAGCGGATTCACTTGCCGTTCTCCCGGCGCAGACGACGCGCCTCTTGTTGCAGATAACGCTTGCGGGCCGCGATCGGCGCCGCCACGTTGAGGATCAGTACCGCCAGACAGATGCCGTAGGCCGACCAGACATACAGGCCGTGATGGCCCATGGCGAGGAAGTCGCCGAATGACGCGAAACTCATCGAGCGGCCTCCAGGCTGTTCTGCACTTCTTCTTTCACCCAACTGGCGCGGGCTTCGCGCTTGAGCACTTCAAGGCGCATGCGCAGCAACAGCACGGCGCCGAAGAAACAGTAGAAACCCAGCACCGTCAGCAGCAGCGGCAGCCACATTTCTACGGGCATCGCCGGTTTTTCGGTGAGGGTGAAGGTCGCGCCCTGGTGCAGGGTGTTCCACCACTCCACCGAGTATTTGATGATCGGAATGTTGATCACGCCGACGATGGCCAGCACCGCGCAGGCCTTGGCGGCGCTGTCGCGGTTGCTGATAGCGTTGCCCAGCGCAATTACGCCGAAGTACAGAAACAGCAGAATCAGCATCGAGGTCAGCCGCGCGTCCCAGACCCACCACGAACCCCAGGTCGGCTTGCCCCAGATCGCCCCGGTGACCAGCGCCACGGCGGTCATCCACGCGCCGATGGGTGCGGCGCATTGCAGGGCGACGTCGGCCAGTTTCATCTTCCACACCAGACCGACCACACCGCACACCGCCAGCATCACGTAGATCGACTGAGCGAGCATCGCGGCGGGTACGTGGATATAGATGATGCGAAAGCTGTTGCCTTGTTGATAGTCCGGCGGCGCGAAGGCCAGGCCCCAGATGACGCCAACGCAGATCAGCAACAACGCTGCGATGCTCAACCACGGCAGGAACTTGCTGCTGATGCCGTAGAACCACTTGGGCGAGCCGAGCTTGTGAAACCAGGTCCAGTTCATACTGTTTCCATCACGGGTGCCGCTCATCAGTGTGAGCAGTCTCAGGGTCTTTGCTGGTTAAATTTTAACCAGACCTCATTATTCGCCGACGCTGATCTTCAGGCCAGCCGCTATTGCAAAAGGTGTCAGGGTTATCGCCAGGGCGGTCAGGCTACCAAGCCACAACAGATAACCAATCGCCGGCATCCCCTGCAATGCCGCCTGCAAGGCGCCACTGCCCAGGATCAACACCGGGATGTACAACGGCAGAATCAGCAGCGCCAGCAACAGGCCACCGCGTTTCAGACCGACCGTCAGCGCCGCGCCCACCGCGCCGAGCAAGCTCAGCACTGGTGTTCCCAGCAGCAACGAAAGCAGCAATACCGGCAGACACGCAGCCGGCAACCCGAGCATCAACGCCAGTAACGGCGAGAGCAAAACCAGTGCCAGCCCGGAAAAAAGCCAGTGTGCCAGCACCTTGGCCAATACCAGAAGTGGCAGGGGGTGCGGCGAAAGGACCCACTGTTCAAGGGAGCCATCTTCGAAATCACTGCGGAAAAGCCCGTCCAGCGAGAGCAGGACCGACAAAAGTGCCGCCACCCAGACTAACCCCGGGGACAAGTTTTGCAATACTTGAGTTTCCGGTCCGACGGCCAGCGGGAACAGCGCGATGACGATGGCGAAGAAAATCAGCGGATTGGCCAGCTCCGCCGGGCGGCGGAACAGCAGTCGGGATTCACGGGCAACCAGCAGGCCGAACACACTCATACCGCCCAATTCCCCAGATCGATGTCGCGATAACCGGCCGGCATCCGGCTCAGGGTGTGGTGCGTGGTGAGCACCACTAGGCCGCCTTTCTCGCAGTGACGGGCCAGGTGTTCTTCAAGCTGTGCCACGCCCTGTTTGTCCAGCGCAGTGAACGGTTCGTCGAGAATCCACAACGGCGGGCTGTCCAGATACAACCGCGCCAGTGCCACGCGGCGCTGCTGGCCGGCGGACAAACTGTGGCAGGGAACATCCTCGAAACCGCGCAATCCAACCGCCGCCAGTGCCTGCCAGATCGCGTCGCGTTCGGCGGGTTGATGCAGGGCGCAGAGCCAGGCGAGGTTTTCTTCCGGCGTGAGCAGATCCTTGATCCCGGCGGCATGGCCGATCCACAGCAGGTTGCGCGCCAGTTCGCTGCGTTGCTCGCCCAGCGGCTTGCCGTTGAGCAGCACCTGACCGTCGGTCGGCTGCATCAGACCGGCCAGCAAACGCAGCAGGCTGGTCTTGCCGCTGCCGTTGGGGCCGCTGATCTGCACCATATCGCCACTGGCCAGTCTCAATTCGAGATTGTCGAAGAGCAGTCTGAGATCACGTTCACACGCGAGGGCAACGGTTTGCAGGACAGGACTGGTCAAGGGTTCACGGGCCTTATACGGTTCAAGTCGGCTCTGGCGCGGCCGTTAAAGAGTTGCAGCATAAATGCAATGACGGCTCAATCCAGAGAGCTGCGTCAAACAATTGCTATGTTTTTTGAACGAATGGAAGGACGGGCGGCATTATACATGTCGCCATCCTCTCTCCAGAGTGCATTTTCCTCAGGTTGTGTCCGCGTATGACAGGCGAAATGAACATCCTCCCGCTCTCGCCCACCACCCCGGCGACCGTTCGCCCGCAGGTGGGTGAGCTGCTGAAGTTGCTGACGCCGGTCGACGGGCTGATTGCCGCCGGCCAGAGCGCCAAGGCCGAGGTGTTGTCGCTCAAGCAGGCGGATCAGACCTTTCAGTTGCTGCTCAAGGTGACGCTGGACAGCGGCCGTCAGACCACCGTGCAAGCGACCAGCAATCTGCCGCTGCCCCAAGGCACCAGCCTGGCGATCACCCAGCCGTCGGCGGGCAATCTGGCGATCACCGTGCAACAGGCCATCGCCAGTAGCGTCGCCACCCTCACCCGCATCGACACCGCGCAACTGCCGGTCGGCACACTGCTGCAAGGCAAAGTGCTAACGGCTCAGGTCTTGCCGCAGGTGCCGGGGCAACCGACGGTTTATCGCTCGATGGTCAGCCTGCTCAACACCGCGTTGAGCGGCAGCACGCTGAGCATCGACAGCCCGCAACCGTTGCGTATCGGCACCTTGCTGTCGGCACTGGTGCAGGACTCGCAGACCCTGAAGTTCCTGCCGCTGAGCAATCGCCAGGAACAACTGGCGGTCAGCCAGCAACTGGTCAGTCAGCAAAGCCGTCAGGGCTCGCTCGACGGCTTGCTGAAAATACTCCAGAGCCTGCCCCCCGCCACCGATCAGACGTCCCAGGATTTGCGCGCCGCCGTGGACAAATTGCTCGCCAATCTGCCGGATGTGCAGCAACTGAGCACTCCAAAGGGTCTGGCCCAGGCGCTGGCCAACAGCGGCGTGTTCCTTGAGACCAAACTGCTGACCGGGCAAAACCCGACGCTCGCCCCGGACATGAAAGCCGATCTGCTCAAGCTGATCGCCCAGCTCACCCCCGGCCTGCCGGGCAACACCAACCTGAACGCGATCATCGCCGCGAACACGCTGGCCCAGGCGCTGCCGAGCTTCGTGCGCAACGCCCTCGGCATGCTCGGTCAGGTCAGCGCGAAACCAGTGCCGAGCAGTTTCCCGTTGCCCGACCGGCTGCTGCAAAGTCTGGAAGGTGAAGGTGATCTGGAACATTTGCTGCGCCTCGCCGCAGCCGCCGTGTCGCGCCTGCAAAGTCATCAGCTGTCGAGCCTGGAACAGACCGGCGTCACCGATGACGGTCGTCTGCTCAGCACCTGGCAACTGGAAATCCCGATGCGCAACCTGCAGGACATCGTGCCGTTGCAGGTCAAGTTCCAGCGCGAAGAAGCGCCGGAGAAACAGGAAGCGAACGAGCAGCGCCGCGATGAGCGGGAGCCGAAACAACAGCTTTGGCGCGTCGATCTGGCGTTCGACATGGAACCGCTGGGGCCGATGCAGATTCAGGCGCAATTGATCAGCGGCAGCCTGTCCAGTCAGCTATGGGCCGAGCGGCCATACACCGCGAGCCTGATCGAAAGCAATCTGACCGCCCTGCGTCAGCGCCTGCTGGATTCCGGGCTGAACGTCGGCGATCTCGACTGCCACCTCGGCACCCCGCCGCAAGGCATCCAAACCCGCCTCGAACACCGCTGGGTCGACGAAACCGCATGAATGACACCACCGCTCCACGCCAGGCCATCGCCCTCAAATACGACGGCAGCCACGCCCCGACCCTTACCGCCAAGGGCGATGAAGAACTGGCCGAAGAAATCCTGCGGATCGCCCGCGACTGTGAAGTGCCGATCTACGAAAACGCCGAACTGGTGAAGTTGCTGGCGCGGATGGAACTGGGCGACAGCATCCCGGAAGAGCTGTACCGCACGATCGCCGAGATCATCGCGTTTGCCTGGAACCTCAAGGGCAAGTTCCCGGCGGGACACAACCCGGATGCGCCGATGGTCGAAAAAGACGTCACCGAACGCGGCGACGATTATTGAAACTTCAAAGACGCCTTCGCGAGCAAGCTCGCTCCCACATTGGTTCGGCGTACACCGATCTAATGTGGGAGCGGGCTTGCTCGCGAATAGGCCATCAGCCTCAACGCAAAAATCAGTTCTTGTGCAGCTTGCGCATCAACTCCGCCTCAGCCTGGGTCAACCCGCAGGACTGGGTCAGCTCATCGACACTTGCGCCCATCCCGACAAGTTTCGCCGCCTGGGCGAACGACAGGCTGGAAGGATCGCGCTGTTCGAGCTGGGCGAGTTTGTCCGGGATCGGACTGACCACCGCGCGCAGCTCGTGCAGGGCTTCGCCCATGCGCACGTTGCCGTTCTGGTAATCGTCGACACGCTTGGCCAGATCCTTGATGCGCTGATCACGCAGCGCATCGCCCTGGGCCTGTTGCGCAGCGATCACCCGCTGCGCCTTGATGTACGCCAGAAACATTGCCAGCGTGCCTGCCCAGAACAGGAACAGGACAATGACCGCTACCTCGAGAATCAATCAGATGTTCTCCAGTTCCGACCACTCTTCTTCGCTCATCATCTTGTCCAGCTCGACCAGGATCAGCAACTCGTTGTTCTTGTTGCACACGCCCTGGATGAACTTGGCCGACTCTTCGTTACCGACGTTCGGTGCGGTCTCGATTTCCGACTGACGCAGGTAAACCACTTCAGCCACGCTGTCGACCATGATGCCAACCACTTGCTTGTCGGCTTCGATGATAACGATACGGGTGTTGTCGCTGATCTCACCGCTCATCAGGCCGAAGCGCTGACGGGTATCGATCACGGTCACCACGTTGCCGCGCAGGTTGATGATGCCCAGCACGTAGCTTGGCGCACCCGGAACCGGAGCGATCTCGGTGTAGCGCAGGACTTCCTGAACGCGCATCACGTTGATGCCGTAGGTTTCGTTGTCCAGCTTGAAGGTCACCCATTGCAGGATCGGATCTTCGGAACCCTTTGCCGCCGTAGCCTTGTCGTTCATACCCTAGCCCCTCGAAAAACCGCGCCTGGCGGTGTGTGTTCTGTGCGCCGGCTTCAGGGCCGGCGCGTGTCTTTTATGTCGGTTTGTGGTTCGGCTTACTGCCGGACATGTGCTTTGCCCCACCGCTGGCGATCAACTCGGCCAGTGCGGAGACATCGAGCAAGGCGCACATGTGTTCAATCACCGTGCCGGCGAGCCATGGCCGCTGACCCCGCTGACTTCTCCATTTGATTTCATTCGGGTCCAGACGCAACGAGCGACTGACCTGATGCACCGCCAGGCCCCACTCGTAACCCTGCACCGAAATCACGTATTGCAGGCCCTGACGGAAATCATCGCGATAGCGATCCGGCATGACCCAGCGTGCGGTGTCCAGCACCTTCAGGTTGCCGGCCTGGCTCGGCAGAATCCCGAGGAACCATTCCGGCTGACCGAACAGCGGCGTCAGCTCATGGCCGGCCAGCGAATAAATCGAACCCAGGCACACCAGCGGCACCGCCAGCGTCAATCCGGCCACGTCGAACAACAGGCATTCGAACGCTTCCGAAGCCCAGGCCGGCCGGCCATCAGTCTCTACCGGTGGCGGCGTGTTGCTGGGCGGCAGATGCACTTCGACCAGCGGCGCAACCAGGGTCGGTTCGACCGGGGCTGGCGCAGGCGCTTCAGGCTCTGGCGCCGCCGGAACCGGAGGCGTTTGCAGAAGTTGGGTTTGCAGCAGCGGTGCCAGCGTCGAGATCACGCGCACCGGCTCAGGCTCTTTGATCAGAGTCGCTGGCGCTTTGGCCACCACAGCGGCAGGTGCTGCAACCGGGGCGACCGGTCGGGCGGCTTTTTGCGCATCCCGGGCCTGCTCTTCAAGGACAGCGGCCTGGAATTCATCGAGTGCCGCGGTGTTCTCGACCACCTCGACCGGCGCTGCGATTTCCTGCTCGACCTCGTCCGGCACTTCCTGCAGCAAGCCGTCCAGATAGGACTGCAGCGCCAGTTGCGGCTTCGACGTCAGCTTGATCGGCCGATTCATGCTCAAGCCACCTGCGCAACGAGTTGCTGCGCCAGCAGATGCTTGAGCAGTGCGCGGTAAGCCAGCACGCCACGGCTCTTGCCGTCGAACTGCGAAGGGGTGACACCGGCACGACTGGCGTCGCGCAGACGGGTATCGACCGGGATGTAACCCTGCCAGATCTCGTCGGGGAATTTGTCGCGCAGCACGCGCAAGGTGCCCATCGACGCCTGGGTGCGGCGGTCGAACAGGGTCGGCACGATGCTGAACGGCAGCGCCTGTTTGCGTGAGCGGTTGATCATCGCCAGGGTGTTGACCATGCGCTCCAGGCCTTTGACGGCCAGGTGTTCGGTCTGCACCGGGATCACCAGTTGCTGACTGGCGGCCAGGGCGTTGACCATCAGCACGCCGAGCAACGGCGGGCTGTCGATGATCGCGTAATCGAAGTCCTGCCACAGCTGCGCCAGACTCTTGGCGATCACCAGGCCCAGGCCACTCTGCCCCGGTGACTGGCGCTCTAGGGTGGCCAGTGCGGTGCTCGACGGTAACAGGGAAATACGTTCATCGCTGGTCGACAACAGCAATTGACCCGGCAAGCCTTGCGGCACCGTGCCCTTGTGCAGAAACAGGTCGTAGTTGCTGTGTTCCAGGCTGTCAGGGTCGTAACCGAAATAGCTGGTCATCGAGCCGTGCGGGTCGAGATCGACCACGACCACGCGCTTGCCCGCCTCTGCCAGCAAACCGGCTAAAGCGATGGAAGAAGTGGTTTTACCAACACCACCCTTTTGATTGGCGACTGCCCAGACTCTCATTCAGATCGTTCCTCCCGGCCGGGATACTCGGCCGAGACATGGTTCAGCGTATTAATGCGGGCGACGGAGAATTGACGGCACTCTCGCGTCCCGGCGTCTTGACCGGGGTCGGTGCAGTTTGTGTGCCAGCACGCTTCAACGCGGCGTCCGGTGTTGCATTGGCGGTTCCGGTGCCGGTCAGGCTGCGGCGCACATCGAGATTGCGCGACACCACCAGCACCACGCGACGGTTTTTCGCCCGGCCTTCGGCGGTGGCGTTATTGGCCACCGGCTGGAATTCGCCGTAGCCCACCGAGGCCAGACGGCCAGGGTTTACGCCCTGCATCGCCAGCATGCGCACGATGCTCGCCGAACGCGCCGAGGACAGTTCCCAGTTGGTCGGGTACTGCGCGGTGCGGATCGGCTGATCGTCGGTGAAGCCTTCGACGTGGATCGGGTTGTCGAACGGTTTGAGGATCGCCGCGACCTTGTCGATGATGTTGAACGCGATGTCGCTCGGCATCGCATCACCGCTGCCGAACAACAGGCTGGAGTTGAGTTCGATCTCGACCCACAGCTCGTTGCCGCGCACGGTCATCTGGTTCGAGGAGATCAGGTCGCCGAACGCGGCACTGATGTCATCGGCGATGCTTTTCAGCGGATCGCTGGCCCCGGCGATGCCAGCGTCGACCTGTTCGGCGTCTTTGACCAGCGGCTTGGCCGGGGTCACAGTCTTCGGTCGTTCTTCACCGATCGGGATCGGCTTGAGCGCGCGGTCGGAGTCGGTGAAGACCCCGATCAGCGCTTCGGAGATGATCTTGTACTTGCCTTCGTTGATCGACGAGATGGAGTACATCACCACGAAAAAGGCAAAGAGCAAGGTGATGAAGTCGGCGTAGGAAACCAGCCAACGTTCATGGTTTACGTGCTCTTCATGCTGGCGACGACGTGCCATGAGGTTAGTCCCTTAATCCATGAAGCCCTGAAGCTTCAACTCGATGGAGCGTGGGTTTTCACCTTCAGCGATCGACAAGATCCCTTCCAACAACATTTCGCGATAACGCGACTGTCGCAACGCGATTGACTTGAGCTTGGCGGCAACCGGCAGCAACACCAGGTTGGCACTGGCCACACCGTAGATAGTGGCGACGAACGCGACCGCGATCCCGTTGCCCAATTGCGACGGATCGGCCAGGTTGCCCATCACGTGGATCAGGCCCATCACCGCACCGATGATGCCGATGGTCGGCGCATAGCCGCCCATGCTTTCAAACACTTTGGCGGCCTCAATGTCGCGGGCTTCCTGAGTGTAGAAATCCACTTCGAGAATGCTGCGGATCGCTTCCGGCTCGGCGCCGTCGACCAGCAGTTGCAGGCCCTTGCGCGAATAGGCGTCAGGCTCGGCATCCGCCACGCCTTCCAGACCCAGCAGGCCCTCCTTGCGGGCGGTGAGGCTCCAGTTGACGACGCGGTCGATGCCGCCGGCCAGGTCCACACGCGGCGGGAAAAAGATCCAGGCCAGAATCTGCATGGCGCGCTTGAACGCGCTCATCGGCGATTGCAGCAGCGCAGCGCCGATGGTGCCACCGAGCACGATCAGCGCCGCCGGGCCGTTGGCCAGCGCGCCGAGGTGCCCCCCTTCAAGGTAATTGCCGCCGATGATGGCGACGAACGCCATGATGATCCCGATAAGGCTTAGAACATCCATCAGACGCATGCCTCGACCAGGTGTTTGCCAATATCGTCCAGGCTGTACACCGCGTCGGCGAGGTCAGCTTTGACGATGGCCATCGGCATGCCGTAGATCACGCAACTGGCTTCGTCCTGCGCCCAGATCGTGCTGCCGCCCTGCTTGAGCAGGCGTGCACCTTCGCGCCCGTCGGCGCCCATGCCGGTCAGTACGACCGCCAGAACTTTGTCGCTGTAGGATTTGGCCGCAGAGCCGAAGGTGATGTCCACGCACGGCTTGTAGTTCAGACGCTCGTCGCCCGGCAGGATTTTCACTGCACCACGGCCGTCGATCATCATCTGCTTGCCACCCGGTGCCAGCAGCGCCAGCCCCGGACGCAGGATGTCGCCATCCTCGGCTTCCTTGACGCTGATGCGGCACAGCTTGTCCAGACGTTCAGCGAAGGCCTTGGTGAAGGCTGCCGGCATGTGCTGGATCAGCACGATTGGCGCCGGGAAACTGGCCGGCAACTGGGTCAGAACCCGTTGCAGCGCAACCGGGCCGCCGGTCGATGTACCAATCGCCACGAGCTTGTAGTTTTTGCGTTTCGGGGCCGGCGACGAAGCACTGGCCGCTGGCGCGCGAGTCGGTGCAGGCGCAGGTGCCGGGCGGGCCGGAGCGCTGTGGCTGCCAAAGCTCGACGGCGCAGCAGCTGGAGTCGGCGCAGGCGCAGGTGCAGCGGCGGGCGCCGGCGCACTGTAAGCACTGAAACGACGGTTGCTGCGCGAGATGCTGTGAACCTTCTCGCACAGCAGTTGCTTGACCTTCTCCGGATTGCGGGAGATGTCTTCGAAATTCTTCGGCAGGAAATCCACCGCGCCGGCATCGAGCGCATCCAGGGTGACCCGGGCGCCTTCGTGCGTCAGCGAGGAGAACATCAACACCGGGGTCGGGCAGCGCTGCATGATATGCCGCACGGCCGTGATGCCATCCATCATCGGCATCTCGTAGTCCATGGTGATCACGTCCGGCTTGAGGGCCAGGGCCTGATCGATCGCCTCTTTACCGTTGGTTGCCGTGCCGACAACCTGGATGCTCGGATCCGCTGAAAGAATTTCCGAGACGCGGCGGCGGAAAAAACCCGAATCGTCCACCACCAGGACTTTGACTGCCATAAACACTCCATTAGGTGCAGCGGGACGTTGTCGCCCCGCCGCCCCGGATTCAAATACGCCGTGCGGCGTAACGCTTGAGCATGCTCGGAACATCGAGAATCAGTGCAATGCGGCCGTCACCGGTGATGGTGGCGCCGGACATGCCCGGAGTTCCCTGGAGCATCTTGCCCAATGGCTTGATGACCACTTCTTCCTGGCCGACCAGTTGATCGACGACGAAGCCGATCCGCTGGGTGCCCACCGAAAGGATCACCACATGGCCTTCGCGCTGCTCTTCGTGAGCGGCGGAGCTGACCAGCCAGCGCTTGAGGTAGAACAATGGCAGCGCCTTGTCCCGCACGATCACCACTTCCTGGCCGTCCACCACGTTGGTGGTCGACAGGTCGAGGTGGAAGATCTCGTTCACGTTCACCAGCGGGAACGCGAACGCCTGGTTGCCGAGCATTACCATCAGGGTCGGCATGATCGCCAGCGTCAGCGGCACCTTGATGACGATCTTCGAGCCCTGGCCCTTGGTCGAGTAGATGTTGATCGAACCATTGAGCTGGGAAATCTTGGTCTTCACCACGTCCATGCCGACACCGCGGCCGGACACGTCGGAGATCTCGGTCTTGGTCGAGAAGCCCGGGGCGAAAATCAGGTTGTAGCACTCGGTGTCGCTCAGGCGATCGGCGGCATCCTTGTCCATCACACCGCGTTTCACGGCGATGGCGCGCAGGACGTTCGGGTCCATGCCTTTGCCGTCGTCGGAGATCGACAGCAGGATGTGGTCGCCTTCCTGTTCAGCAGCCAGGATCACCTTGCCGCCACGGGCCTTGCCCGAGGCTTCGCGTTCTTCCGGCGACTCGATGCCGTGGTCGACCGCGTTGCGCACCAAGTGGACCAGCGGGTCGGCCAGTGCCTCGACGAGGTTCTTGTCGAGGTCGGTCTCTTCGCCCACCAGTTCCAGGTTGATTTCTTTCTTGAGCTGACGTGCCAGGTCGCGAACCAGACGCGGGAAACGGCCGAAAACCTTCTTGATCGGCTGCATCCGCGTCTTCATCACCGAGGTCTGCAAGTCGGCGGTGACCACGTCGAGGTTCGACACAGCCTTTTGCATGGCTTCGTCGCCGCTGTTCAGGCCAAGACGCACCAGACGGTTACGCACCAGCACCAGCTCGCCGACCATGTTCATGATTTCGTCGAGACGCGCGGTATCAACGCGAACGGTGGTCTCGGCTTCGCTCGCCGGTTTTTCCGGTGGCGGAGTCGCCGGAGCACGGGCCGGAGCCGGTGCCGCAGCGGCGGCTGGCTTGGCCGGTTCGGCTTTCGGCTCAGGCGCTTTTGCAGCAGGTTTTGCCGCAGCGGCCGGGGCCTTGGCAGCGGGCGCTGCAACAGCAGAAGCATTACCGGCGGTCACGACGGCGCCGGTGGCGACATCAGTGAACTTGCCTTTGCCATGCAGATCGTCGAGCAGCGCTTCGAACTCGTGGTCGGTGATCAGATCGCTACCGGCCGCAGCGGCTGCCGGAGCAGTCGTCGCAGGAACCGAAGCAATCGCCGACTCCAGCGCATCGACGGCAAAGTTGCCCTTGCCGTGCAACTGATCGAGCAAGGCTTCGAATTCGTCGTCGGTGATGTCCGAGCTGTCGCCCGCTGCCGGAGCCGCCGGGGTAGCGGCCGCCGGGGCCACGGCGTCGGCCGCGAACTGGCCCTTGCCATGCAACTGGTCGAGCAGCGACTCGAACTCGGCGTCGGTGATTTCATCGCTGGCCGCCGCGTCGGAAGCAGGCGCGGCGGCAGCCGCCGGAGCTTCGGCTTCAGCCTTGACGGCGCTCAGCGAGTCCAGCAACTGTTCAAATTCGTTATCGGTGATGTCGCCGGAGTCGCCGGTTTCGTTTTCAACGACCAGCTCTTCGATCATCTCGGCAACGGGCGACGCCGGGGCTTCATCCGCCGATTGCGGTTCGGCCAGGCGCGACAGAGCGGCCAGCAGTTCCGGGGTAGCCGCAGTGATCGGGCTGCGATCGCGGACTTCGCCGAACATGCTGTTCACCGCGTCCAGCGCTTCAAGCACCACGTCCATCAGTTCTGCATCTACGCGACGCTCACCCTTGCGCAGGATGTCGAACACGTTTTCGGCGATGTGACAGCACTCCACCAGCTCGTTGAGCTGAAGGAAGCCGGCGCCCCCTTTTACAGTGTGGAAACCGCGAAAAATTGCGTTGAGCAGATCTGCGTCATCCGGGCGGCTTTCCAGCTCGACCAGTTGTTCGGACAGTTGCTCAAGAATCTCGCCGGCCTCAACCAGGAAATCCTGAAGGATCTCTTCATCGGCGCCGAAGCTCATTAATGGGGTGCTCCTACAGGTCTAAAAACCCAAAAAAACTCAAAATCCAAGGCTGGATAGCAAATCGTCCACATCGTCCTGACCGGACACAACGTCTTCTCGTTTATCGGCATGAATCTGCGGACCTTCACCCTGCGAGAGATGTTTTTGTGGATCTTTTTCAGCAAGCATCGCCGCACGGTCATGCTCGATGCCCGCAAAGCGGTCCACCTGGCTGGCCATGAGTACGAGTTTGAGCAGGTTGCTTTCGACTTCGGTGACCAATTGGGTCACGCGCTTGATCACTTGACCTGTGAGGTCCTGGTAATCCTGGGCGAGCAGAATGTCGTTCAGATTGCTCGACACCGCGCGGTTGTCCGCACTGCTGCGTGCCAGAAAACCGTCGACCCGGCGCGCCAGTTCACGGAACTCTTCAGCCCCGACCTCACGGCGCATGAAGCGGCCCCAATCGGCGCTCAAGGCCTGGGCTTCGTCAGCCAGGCCATTGACCACAGGGGTCGCGCTTTCCACCAGATCCATGGTGCGGTTGGCAGCGTTTTCGGTCAGCTTGACCACGTAGCCCAAGCGTTCGGTCGCATCAGTGATCTGCGACACTTCCTCGGCCTGAGGCATGTGCGGATCGATCTGGAAATTGACGATCGCACTGTGCAATTCACGCGTGAGCTTGCCCACTTCCTGGTACAGGCCACGGTCACGGGTCTGATTGAGCTCATGGATCAGTTGCACGGCTTCGCCGAACTTGCCCTTTTCAAGGCTCTCGACCAGTTCGACCGCGTGTTTTTTCAGGGTCGACTCAAAATCGCCCTGTGAAGATTCGTTGTGCTCCATAGCTCCCCCGCGCGTCATCAGCCGATGCGTTCGAAAATCTTCTCGATCTTTTCTTTCAACGCCTGGGCCGTGAAAGGTTTGACCACATAGCCGTTCACGCCGGCCTGGGCCGCTTCGATGATCTGCTCGCGCTTGGCTTCAGCAGTCACCATCAGCACGGGAAGGTGCTTGAGTTTTTCATCGGCGCGCACGTGGCGCAGCAGGTCGATACCGGTCATGCCTGGCATGTTCCAGTCCGTTACCAGAAAGTCGATGCTGCCGCTGTTGAGCACCGGAATGGCAGTGGTGCCATCGTCGGCTTCAACGGTGTTGGTGAACCCGAGATCACGCAACAGGTTCTTGATGATCCGCCGCATCGTTGAGAAGTCATCAACGATGAGGATTTTCATGTCTTTGTTCAATTCGACCTCCAAGCAGTCTTAAACGCGCCCAGCACCTGGACGCGCCATTTCAATCAATCCGGCAAAACACTCGATGACTGTCTGGAGCACAACAGATCGAGACCGGTGCCGTTCACCACCGCACCAGCCTCGTTCGCAGTGTCCCCACACTGCCTTCAGCGCGCTCGCCACTCCCCCAAACGCCCCCGCAAGCGGGCCGCGCACTGGCTGTGTAACTGGCTGACCCGCGATTCACTGACGCCAAGGACTTCACCGATTTCCTTGAGGTTCAGCTCTTCGTCGTAGTACAGCGCCAACACCAGTCGCTCACGCTCCGGCAAATTGGCAATCGCGTCCGCCAGCGCTGCCTGGAAGCGTTCGTCTTCCAGATCGCGCGACGGTTCCAGATGAGCACTGGCGCCATCCTCGTGCAGCCCTTCGTGTTCGCCGTCCTGCAACAGGTCGTCGAAACTGAACAGCCGGCTGCCCAGGGTGTCGTTCAAAATCCCGTAGTAATCGTCGAGACTCAATTGGAGTTCGGCCGCAACCTCGTGATCTTTAGCGTCACGGCCGGTTTTAGCTTCAATTGCACGAATCGCGTCGCTGACCATACGGGTATTGCGGTGAACCGAGCGCGGTGCCCAGTCCCCTTTGCGCACTTCATCAAGCATCGCGCCACGGATCCGGATGCCCGCGTACGTTTCAAAACTGGCGCCCTTGCTGGCGTCGTATTTGGTCGAGACTTCGAGCAGGCCGATCATCCCGGCCTGGATCAGGTCTTCGACCTGCACACTGGCCGGCAATCGCGCCAGCAAGTGGTAAGCAATGCGTTTGACCAGTGGCGCGTAACGCTCGATCAGCTCGTACTGCGCGTCACGCGCCGACTTTTTGTAAAGGTTCATACCGCTGGCGGTCATAGCACAGGTCCTGCCGTTTGCTGCACGAGGCGCTCGACGAAAAATTCGAGATGGCCACGCGGGTTGGCGGGCAGCGGCCAGGTGTCGACCTTCTGTGCGATCGCCTTGAACGCCAGTGCGCACTTGGAACGCGGGAAGGCTTCATAGACCGCACGCTGCTTCTGCACCGCCTTGCGCACGCTTTCGTCGTAGGGCACCGCGCCGACGTATTGTAGGGCGACGTCGAGGAAGCGATCCGTGACCTTGGTCAACTTGGCGAACAGATTGCGACCTTCCTGCGGGCTCTGGGCCATGTTGGCCAGGACGCGGAAGCGGTTCATGCCGTAATCGCGGTTGAGCAGTTTGATCAGCGCGTAGGCGTCGGTGATCGAGGTCGGCTCGTCGCAGACCACCAGCAACACTTCTTGCGCAGCGCGAACGAAACTGACTACCGAGTCACCAATACCCGCAGCGGTGTCGATCACCAGCACGTCGAGATTGTCGCCGATGTCGCTGAACGCCTGAATCAGGCCGGCATGCTGGGCCGGGCTCAGGTGAACCATGCTCTGGGTGCCGGAAGCGGCCGGCACGATGCGGATCCCGCCGGGGCCTTGCAACAGCACGTCGCGCAGCTCGCAGCGGCCTTCGATCACGTCGGCCAGGGTGCGCTTGGGTGTGAGGCCCAGCAGAACGTCGACGTTCGCCAGCCCCAGGTCGGCGTCCAGCAGCATGACCCGACGGCCAAGCTCTGCCAGCGCCAGGGACAAGTTCACTGACACATTAGTCTTGCCGACGCCACCTTTGCCGCCGGTCACCGCGATCACCTGTACGGGATGCATGCTGCCCATGTTATTTCTTTACCTTGTCTTGCATAGACGGAGGCCACATTACTGGCTGCGCGTTCACAACCGGAACAATGCATGGCAGACCATCGATGTAGGTACAAAAACGGTTCATTACCTCAGCCAACCTGCTTGGTCGGGCTGTGGTAGATATCAGCGAACATGTCAGCCATGGCTTCTTCGCTGGGTTCTTCCTGCATTTGCACACTGACGGCGCGGCTGACCAGTTGATGACGGCGCGGCAGATGCAGATCATCCGGAATACGCGGCCCATCGGTCAGGTAGGCGACCGGCAGTTCGTGACTGATCGCCAGGCTCAGCACTTCGCCAAGGCTGGCCGTCTCATCCAGTTTAGTCAGGATGCACCCGGCCAGCCCGCAACGCTTGTAACTGTGATAAGCGGCGGTTAGAACCTGTTTCTGGCTGGTGGTTGCCAGCACCAGATAATTTTTCGACCGAATGCCACGCCCGGCCAGACTTTCCAGCTGCATGCGCAGCGCCGGATCGCTGGCTTGCAGGCCGGCGGTATCGATCAGCACCACGCGTTTGCGCAGCAGTGGATCCAGCGCCTGCACCAGGGACTGGCCCGGATCGACGTGGGTCACCGACACATTGAGGATGCGGCCCAAGGTCTTGAGCTGCTCCTGCGCGCCGATGCGGAAACTGTCCATGCTCACCAGCGCGATGTTCTGCGCGCCGTACTTGAGCACGTAGCGGGCGGCCAGTTTGGCCAGGGTGGTGGTCTTGCCCATGCCGGCAGGACCGACCATGGCAATCACGCCGCCCTCTTCCAGCGGCTCGACTTCGGGTACGGAAATCATCCGCGCCAGGTGCGCCAGCAGCATGCGCCAGGCCTGACGAGGCTCATCGATCTCGGTGATCATCGACAGCAGATCACGGGACAACGGGCCGGACAAACCGATGCGTTGCAGACGACGGTACAGATTGGCCTGGGCCGGACGGCTGCCTTGCAGCTGGTTCCAGGCCAGAGTGCCGAGTTGCACTTCCATCAGTTCGCGCAGGCTGTTGAGCTCGAAACGCATCGAGTCCAGCGCACGCGGGTCAACACCAGCAGCAGCGGGTGCTGGCGCCGGGGCTGGACGGGCCGGCGCTTCGTAGGTCGGTTCGGTCAGCGGCTCGGCAGCGGTCAGCGGCAGGCCGGCCGTCAACGGCAGCCCGGCGAACAGCTGGCGATTGGTGTTGCCGTCGGCTTCGCCACGCAGGCTCAGTTCGGCCTGGGCGGTGACGATGCGCGACTGAGTCTTGCGCAGCTCATCCTCGAGTTCCATGTTCGGAACGCGCGGGGCCAGCGCCGACAGTTTGTAATCGAGCGCCGCCGTCAGCTCGACGCCGCCGGCAATGCGGCGGTTGCCAATGATGGCGGCATCAGCGCCCAGCTCATCACGAACCAGCTTCATGGCCTGACGCATATCGGCGGCGAAAAAACGCTTAACTTGCATAAACCACTACCTCAGCCGTTGGGCCCTACTGTCGCAACGATGGTCACTTGCTTGTTGTCCGGAATTTCCTGGTAGGCCAGCACATGCAGTCCGGGAACTGCCAGGCGACCAAAGCGCGAGAGCATCGCGCGAACCGGGCCTGCTACCAACAGGATCACCGGCTGACCTTGCATTTCCTGGCGCTGCGCCGCTTCGATCAGCGAACGCTGCAGCTTCTCGGCCATGCTCGGCTCCAGCAGAACGCCCTCTTCCGAGCCTTGTCCTGCCTTCTGCAGACTATTGAGCAATATTTGTTCCAACCTTGGCTCCAGCGTGATAACTGGCAGCTCCGACTCAGTCCCTACAATGCTTTGGACGATGGCACGGGAAACGCCGACCCGCACAGCGGCCACCAAAGCGGCGGTATCTTGACTCTTGGCGGCATTGTTGGCGATGGCTTCGGCAATGCTGCGGATATCGCGCACCGGCACGTGTTCGGCCAGCAACGCCTGCAATACTTTGAGCAGCTGCGACAGCGACACCACGCCCGGCACCAGCTCTTCGGCCAGCTTCGGCGAGCTCTTGGCCAGCAATTGCATCAGTTGCTGTACTTCTTCGTGGCCGATCAGCTCGCTGGAGTGCTTGTACAGAATCTGGTTCAAGTGTGTCGCAACCACGGTGCTGGCATCGACCACGGTGTAACCGAGCGATTGCGCCTGCGCGCGCTGGCTGACTTCAATCCACACCGCCTCCAGGCCGAAAGCCGGGTCTTTGGCGGTAATGCCGTTAAGCGTGCCGTAGACCTGCCCCGGGTTGATCGCCAGTTCGCGATCCGGGTAAATCTCGGCCTCGGCCAGGATCACGCCCATCAGGGTCAGGCGGTAGGCACTCGGCGCCAAGTCGAGGTTGTCGCGGATGTGCACGGTCGGCATCAGGAAGCCCAGATCCTGCGAAAGCTTCTTGCGCACGCCCTTGATCCGCGCCAGCAATTGCCCGCCCTGGTTACGGTCCACCAGCGGAATCAGGCGGTAGCCGACTTCCAGGCCGATCATGTCGATCGGGGTCACATCGTCCCAGCCCAGCTCCTTGGTTTCCATGGCGCGGGCCGGCGACGGCAGCAGTTCCTGTTGACGCTTGACCTCTTCCAGCGCGACGACCTTGGCCACGTTCTGCTTCTTCCAGAACAGGTAAGCGCCACCGGCAGCCAGGGCAGCCATGCTCAGGAACGAGAAGTGCGGCATGCCCGGCACCAGGCCCATGACCGCCATCAGACCGGCAGCCACCGCCAGCGCTTTGGGCGAGGCGAACATCTGGCGATTGATCTGCTTGCCCATGTCTTCCGAGCCGGAAGCACGGGTCACCATGATCGCCGCCGCTGTAGATAACAACAGTGATGGCAATTGCGCCACTAAACCGTCACCGATGGTCAGCAAGGCGTAAACCTTGCCCGCGTCGGCGAAGCTCATGTTGTGCTGGAAGATACCGACGGCCATGCCGCCGATCAGGTTGATGAACAGAATCAGCAAACCAGCGATGGCGTCACCGCGCACGAACTTGCTGGCACCGTCCATCGAACCGTAGAACTCTGCCTCTTGAGCCACTTCCTGACGACGGGCCTTGGCCTGGGCCTGATCGATCAGGCCGGCGTTGAGGTCGGCGTCGATCGCCATTTGTTTGCCGGGCATCGCATCGAGGGTGAAACGCGCGCTCACCTCGGAGATCCGGCCGGCACCCTTGGTTACCACGACGAAGTTGATGATCATCAAGATCGCGAAGACCACGATACCGACCACGTAGTTACCGCCGATCACCACCTCACCGAAGGCCTGGATCACCTTACCGGCAGCGGCGTGGCCGTCCTGACCGTGGAGCATCACCACCCGGGTCGACGCCACGTTCAGCGCCAGTCGCAACAGCGTCGCCACCAGCAGGATCGTCGGGAACACTGCGAAATCCAGTGGCCGCAAGGCGTACACGCAGACCAGCAGCACGACGATCGACAAGGCAATGTTGAAAGTGAAGAACACGTCGAGCAGGAACGGCGGCACCGGCAACATCATCATCGCCAGCATGACCAGCAGCAACAGCGGCACACCCAGATTGCCCCGACTGAGGTCGGCAATGTTCGAGCGAGCACTGTTGATTAACTGAGAGCGATCCACCGGTTTTCCCCGTTCCTTTAAAGCAAACTTTTGACGCCCGAAGCAGGCGCAGGGCGGCTACTGCAAGAAGCCTTCCAATTAACTGCGCAGCATGCATTTTTTTGTTTTTTGCCCCGCTCATCGATGACCATCCGTCGCCACCTGTCAGATCTGACAGGTGTGTAATTCCCCACACGGCGTTTTGATATCTCCTGCACTCCCACCACTCAGGAGCCCCACCCCATGACCACCTCAACCCCGCCGGAAAACATCGTTCTCGCGCTCAGTCCGCCAAAGATCAATGGCCAGACTGAGCCCGTTGCAGGCGCAATGGTTGGCTTGTCGAAGGCCGCCTATGAGCTGGTGGCCGACGGCGAGGGCGCCGTTGTAATCGTCGACCCACCATTGTCTGGCACCACTCATCCCGGGGATGTCATAGAGCTTTGGCTCAAGGATGATGAAGCGGTACTGGACAGCGAAACCATCAGTGATCCAAGCGCCAAGACCATCTTGCGCCTACCCAAAGACCGGTTGCATTCGGACCGGGTCAACGAGGTGCTCTATACCATTAAGCGTGGCAGCAGCAATATTGGCACCTCCCCGCCACTCACCGTGCTTTACAACTTCATCCGTCTCGGCCTGAAAGACCGATTGACCGTGCCCGGCGGTCACTCCGAACTCAAACTGCTGCTGCCAGACGCGATCAAAAGCGGTGTCGGCCCGGATTTCGTCAGCGCCGAAGTCTGCGTCTCTCATCCATACGGCCGTGCCTACGACCGTATCGACCTCAAATGCAATGGCGAACTGATGAAGGCCTTTGTGGGTAAGGACCAGGCACCACAACCGCCCGATCCCGGTTCCGAAGAACCGATCACGTTTTGTTTCATCGTGGGTCGCGCTTTCCTGGATCGCGCGAAACGACTGGATCAGAAACTGAATTTTTCCTACACCGGCACCGATCAGATCGGCAACGGCACGGACCCCGACGCATCGTGGTCGCCGGTGCAAACGGTTGATGAGGACCTGGATGGTACGCGCTTGCCGAAGGCGATCCTGCTGGAGCAGATGGTGGATTATCCCGGCGACGACGCCGAGAAAATTGAGCTGGAGAAACTGGCAGGCAAGCCATTACTGCTGGTGGTCCTGACGATAGACCCACGCTTTGTCGTGGGCTACGAAGTCAACGCGACGTACACAGCGAAAAACACGGGACAACCCGCCGATGTGGTGGTACCCGTCAGCGGCAAAGTCGAAGCGGATCCGTTCGGGCAGAAAAAACCCTGCATCCTTGAAGTGCCGAACAACAAGATCTTTGCCGATAGCAACGTCATCGTGACTTACGAACTGCGCAAGCCGAACGGTGATCTGGTGGGCACTTCCATACCGGCGACCGCTACGGTGACGGGGAGTGCTCCGATTGCATTAATGCCACCAACACTGGTGGCACCGGCGACCAACCCCATTGATGTGCTGTCCTACGAAAACGGAGTCACCGTGCGCATCGAGCACCTTGCGGCACTACCCAATGACCAGGCTCGACTGCTGGAGGTTGATCCGCCTCCTGATGCCAAGCCGTTTCTACCAACTGCGTTCAATCAAAACAAACGCGCCAACTTCAAACTCAGTCCCGAGTTTTTAGTGTCACGGCGCGGGACAAGCACCAAGTTGCGCTGGGAACTTATTCGAGAAGGAAAACCAGTCGGCGAATCAAAGAACTTGACACTGATCATAAGCCCTATTGCTGAGAATGATCCGCGCTTCCCGCCACTGAACATTGCGGGAGAAACAGGAGGGGTATTGGATGTTCGAAAACTGGACGAAGGAGCGCAGATTCTTTCGGATAAATGGCCCCTACAAAAGGCAGGCCAACCAACCTGGATAACCTTAAATGGAACTGATAAGCAGGGCAACTCGATTAGTAAGGATGTACGGAAGGGAGAGCCTAATCCATCGGCAAATGGAATGTCAGCATCGGCACCTGTTGAATGGCTCAACGAGCTCAAGCACGACAGTAAACTGATGATAGAAGGTGCCGTCAGCCTGGATGGAAGCGCCGACAAAGAAAAAGCTGTGCTCCTTGCGCTACGCACTTATACCGTCGCGGGCAAACGTGGGCCCGTGACGATTGATTATTGGGGGCCTGAGGGCGATCTCCCGAATGGTACAGTCCGTGACTTAGGGCACGCGACTTTGACTGTCAAATTTATCACTGGAAATCCGACGGCATATGCAAGCGTACTCCTTACTCACTCACAAGTTACGTTATCGAACGGCGCTTATACAGGACCTACTTATGGTACACCCAGCGTAGTTTTACATCTAAAGGGAGAGAGCGCTCGAACAATCACTGTTATTGGCTCCCAACATTTAGGAAATGCGGACGACAGCAACAAACCTCCGCCACATGGCACAATTTTAAGTGAAATAACTTTTTTCGACATTGACGGGAAAGACATCCATAGACATCAAGTGCCATACAGTCCGAATGCCGCTCACCTGATCCAGTTAACGATCCCAAACGGAAAATCATTTTATAGTTTTTCGTTCCTCCAGAAGCAGGCTCCGGTAAGACATTCCGCCTTCTGTGAGCTATATAGGATTATTTACGATGATCAATGAAAAAAGGACGAATGAAAAAAGGGGCGTATTGGAATGGCACTTACTTAGCAGCTAACCACTTGGAGGAAAAAGGGGACGCATTTATTTGAAGGAAAAAGGGGACGCGTATTTAATAGCCATTGAAGCAGAGGGGGTTTTGGCGTGATTTTTCTGCTGACCGGGATGTCGCCTGCTCGCGAAGGGGCCCGAGAAGCCGGCACAAAATGCCTTTTAAACCCAGGCGTTTAAAAGACACCTCCAGACACGCCTTACAGGCTACGCATCCTTGCGCCACTGCCTACAGCTACGCCAGAATCCGCCGGCTTGTGCGCTTTGGGTCGGGTCCAATTGTGGGTCGGTCGCTGACGAATCAGCGATCGGTTTTAGCGACTCGGCTCAATTTAAAGGTGCACCTGCGTTCCAGGCTTCGTTGCGGATATGTATGTCTGCAATTTCGTTATGGTGGCTGTATGCGGGAGACCCTTGTGGTCTGCCGGGTGCCTTTGACCGGTTCGCTAACCCGCGTACAGCCGCCACCCTTCCTGTTTAGCGACAGGATTTGGCGGCTCCACTTCAAAGGAGCTTCACCATGATCAAACCCACACCCAACCCACCCGAAACCGACCCCGCCTCGCCCTACGAATCCGCCGATTCCAGAAAGCTTCACGAAGCCGCCGACCGCGCCCTCGATCACTATCTCTGCCCGCCCGGCTCCACGCCACCACCGCGCAAAAACCGCAGAATGTATGCCGTCACCGCAGACTTCAAAAACGAAGAGCTGCTGGTCGATGCCTGCGAAACCCTGGCCTCAGCCAGAACCATCGTCAATGACTTCACCCAACTCATGCCCGCCTCGCAGCGCAGAACGCTGGTGGGTATTGCGCAATTGATCATGCTCGGCGAGCTGGCAGTGAATCGGGTGCTGGATAATCTGGAATTGCCGAATTAAAGCGTCGCCACTGATGCCCTCCTGTGGGAGTGAGCTTGCTCACGAAGGCTGACTTACAGGCAACACATCTTTCCAGACAAAAAGAACCGCCGTTCCGAATCAACCGGGACGGCGGTTTTTTCATACAGTACACGACCACTCGTCGCAAAACCGCCGTCACCTGTCAGATCTGACAGGTGCGAAATTCATCGTTTAGCACTCTGATAGCTCCTGCCCGTTCCCACCGCGCAGGAGCCTTATCCGTGACCACTTCAACCCCACCGGACAACACCGTTTTCGTTCTCTATCCGCCAATCGTCAATGGCCAGACCACGCCCGTGGAAGGTGCACATATCGGAGTGCCCTTGGTCGCCTATGATCTGGTCACCGATGGTGAAGGTGCAGTCGTTCTCGTCGATCCGCCGTCGACGGGCACCATGGATCCCGGAGACGTCATGGAGCTTTGGCTTGAGGGGGAACCGGCAGCACTGGACAGCGAAACCATTGTCGATCCGAACGCACGCACCACGCTGCGTATTCCCAAGGGTCGACTACATCCGGACCGGGTCAACAAGCTGTACTACACGATCAGGCGTGGAAGCAGCAATTTAGGGACGTCCACGCCCCCGCTCGAAATACTCTATAACCGCATCCGTCCCGGCCTGAAGGATCGCCTGACCGACCCCGGCGGCCACTCTGAACTCAAGCTCCTTCTGCCTGACGCGATCAAGAACGGCGTCGGCCCGGATTTCGTCAGCGCCGAAGTGTGTGTGGCCTATCCATATTGCCGGGCGTATGACCTCATTACCCTCAAGTGCAATGGCGAACTGCTGGAGCCCAAGCCCAAGGTCAATCCGAATCAGGCGCCGCAACCACCGAATCCCGGTGACGAAATCCCCATTACCAGTTGCTTCACCATCACCCGCGCCTTTCTGGACGAGGCGAAACGTCAGGACAAAAAACTGCATTTTTCCTACACCGTCACCGACCAGATCGGCAACGGCCCGGACACTGATGCACCGTGGTCGCCGGTACAGACGGTGGATGAGGACCTGGATGGCGTTTTACTTCCAATGCCAATTCTGCTTGAACGTAAAGAGGACTATCCCGGTGATGACGCGAGCATCATTGATCTGGAAAAACTGGCGGGTAATCCATTGCTGCTGGTCGTGATCACCAAAGACAACCGCTTTGTGGTGGGTGACGAGATTGTGGCGACCTATACCACTACAGGGCAATCCGACCCCGTGGTAGTCCGGGGCAAAGTCGAAGAGGATCCCTTCATTGGGAAACTGCCCTGTTTCCTTGAAGTGCCCAATGACAAGGTCTTCGCTGGCAGCAAGGTGACTGCGAATTATAAATTGCACAGGCCCACAGTTGGTTTGGTGGGGATTTCCAACACAGCTACCGCAACGGTGACAGAAACCGCCCCGGTCGATTTGGAGCCGCCAACACTGGTGGCACCGGCCGTTGATCCGATTGATGTGCTGGCCTATCCCGACGGGGTGACAGTGCGCATCGAGTATCTTGGCGCACTGGAAGGAGACCGCGCACGACTGGTGGAAGTCAATCCGCCAGCAGGTTCGCCACAGTTTCCGCTGGTGGAGTTCAACAGCAATAAGCGGGTGAACACGGTGTTGAGCCCGGCGTTTCTCTCCGCGCGGCATGGAAAAGTGATCGAGTTTCGCTGGAATTTGAATCGCAATGGTGGACAAGCGGGTAAGTCAGATGCGACCAAGGTGACATTGTTGAAGATCGCGGATGGAGATGCGCGGCTACCCTCGC
Organism: Pseudomonas sp. B20(2017); assembly: GCF_002113125.1. Taxonomy (GTDB): domain Bacteria; phylum Pseudomonadota; class Gammaproteobacteria; order Pseudomonadales; family Pseudomonadaceae; genus Aquipseudomonas. The sequence continues at coordinate 126,122 of NZ_NEJP01000001.1, forward strand.
CAAAAATTCCACAGGCACCGGATGACAAAGTGCTGGATTTGAATTCTTTTCAAGGAAACGCTGAGGTTACCGTGCGGGCGTGGACAGGCATCAGCACGGATAACATTGTGCAACTAAAACTTTCGGGAAAAGACAATAACAATAACGACCACACAATCCCGATATTGACCAACCACAAAATAACCGATCCAGAAATAACCTCTGGAATAAAGGAAACGCTAACTAGAGAACAACTATCATCCCTGAAGCATGACACTGAATTCACAGTATCCTTTGAAGTATTGCCAGGCGCCACCGACAATTCGACGCCCGTTATTTTTCCGAATTTGACTTTAAAGCTATTGAAAAACACTTTAATGACTTCAGAGGATTTTGAGACAGCTAGAGAACAATACATGCAGCCTGGCGATGAAGAGAAGCTCCCCAGCATGACCGTTAAGGTAGTAGCAGGACTTTTACACATCTCTCATCTCTCCACTCGTTATACCCCTCATATAAGCGGAGTGCATTTATTCACGTACCCCGACACCACTATAAGAATCACACTAAGCCACCCAGCAAAAAGCATTAGATTCGGCACTGCCACAAACTTTAACACCCCGTCATCATACAAATGCTATGACGAAAACCTACAACCAATTAAAACTCAGTCCACCCCACCATATGATGAACAAAGACGAGCATGGGTTAACATTACAGAAACACCAAATAAAGAAATTAAATTTATAGATATAACCATTGGAGCATCCGCCTCGTACTTGGATAACTTCACAATGTTCCATTGAGCGGCTTCTCCTTTGCAGTCATATCGCTGAGCATTGCGCATGTCGCCATGCTCGGCGTAACGACGAATCCCTAAGGGTCTGATGGGATAGCTCTCAGAGAGAGTCACGCTATCTTTCACCTATTAAACTCCGGCGTTTAAAAGACACCTCCAGACACGCCTTACAGGCCACGAATCCTTGCGCCATTGCCTACAGCTACGCCAGAATCCGCCGGCTTGTGCGCCTTGGGGGCGGGTTCTATTGTGGATCGGTCGCTGACGAATCAGCGATCGGGTTTAGCGACTCGAATCATAAATAGGTGCACCAGCGCTCGATGCCTTGTCGCAGATTCAATGTCTGCAACTCCGCTATGGTGGCTGTATGCGGGAGACCCTCGGGTCTGCCGGGTGCCTATAACCGGTTCGCTAACCCGCGTACAGCCGCCACCTTACTGTTTAGCGACAGTTCCGGGCGGCTCCACTTTATAGGAGCTTCACCATGATCAAACCAACACCCAACCCGCCCGAAACCGATCCCGCCTCGCCCTACGAATCCGCCGATTCCAGAAAGCTTCACGAAGCCGCCGACCGCGCCCTCGATCACTATCTCTGCCCGCCCGGCTCCACGCCACCACCGCGCAAGGCCCGCAAAATATACGCCGTCACCGCAGACTTCAAAAACGAAGAGCTGCTGGCCGATGCCTGCGAAACCCTGGCTTCAGCCAGAACCATCGTCAATGACTTCACCCACCTCATGCCCGCCTCGCAGCGCAGAACGCTGGTGGGGATTGCGCAACTGATCATGCTCGGCGAGCTGGCAGTGAATCGGGTGCTGGATAATCTGGAGATACCACCGTCGCCGAACCCCGTGTAAAGGCTTGAGAGATACGGCGGCTACCGCAAGAAGCCTTCCAACGTTTGCCAAGGCGTGAAACGGAAGCGGTGATGAATGCACAAATGGGCGGCACGCACGTCGTGCGTCCGCCCCTATTCAGCAATGCTCACTGAGGTGGAGCCTCGACAGTCAACTGGCTACCAGAATGTGCGCCGCAGTGATCGGACCGAAAGAGAGGGCTGGATTATCCAGATAGCGCGTGCCTCTGAACACGTTGTTACCGCCGACATCGACAAAGTCCTCCTGCGTATACATCAGCACCACCATGGTGACAGGCGCGACGCCAGCGGAGTCCACATGACCTTCCATCAGATTCAGAGCCCATTCGAAACTTATGAATGGCAGGTCGCCGATTTCGATCGGAGGAGCCCCCGCATCCAGCCGAAAGTATTGCCGTATCGTGATGCGCAATTGGTTGCCAACCACCGTGAACGAGGGTTTTCCATATCGCCGCTCTATGGGCCCGCCATCACTCGCCCACTGGTCCATGTAATAACCAGGGTCGGAGAATAGAGCGAACAACGACGGGTTATTGCTGATATTACCGGCCGCATCAAAGAAGTAGTTGTAGGAGTAGTGATACGCAAGCCCGGTCAGTTCAGGCCGGATCGCATTGATGGGATTATCCAGATAATTGGCAATGAACTGATTGGCCATGACCCGAAAGTTGAGAAAGTCCAGCTTCAGGTCGAACGTCACCTCATAGAAGATGGCCCGCTCTCCTGCGTCCCTTTCCAGCTTCCCTGAAACGAACTCCATCTCCATGCCCGGCAGTTTTCGGTAAACGCGCCTTGTCATGATCTACCCCGGATTTCCAATGAGTGAGTTATCAGCCGCTGCGTTCGCAGAGTGCGAAGAGGCAGCGGCGCGAATTCCGGGTTTATAGGGCGCCTGGGAACAACACGCGTCTACTGTCAGAACTAACAGGTCGCGGGACATTTCAGACCGACGGCACCCGTGACTTTTAAATTCTGGCGTTTAAAAGACACCTCAAGACACGCCTTCGAGGCTACGAATTCTTGCGCCGTTACCTACAGCTACGCCAGAATCCGCCGGCTTGTGCGCTTTGGGGTCGGGTTTTATTGTGGATCGGTCGCTGACGAATCAGCGATCGGGTTTAGCGACTCGGACTTTCTCAGCGCATCAGCGTTCATGGCTTCGTTGTGGGAATCTTCGTCCGCAATTACGTTATGGCGGCTGTATGCGGGAGACCTTCGGGTCTACCGGGGTGCCTGAGACCGGTTCGCTAACCTGCGTACAGCTGCCACCTTCACCTGTTTAGCGACAGGGAAAGAGTGGCTCCATAACTCAGGAGCTTCACCATAATCAAACCCACACACAATCCACCCGAAACCGACCCCGCCTCGCCCTACGAATCCGCCGATTCCAGAAAGCTTCACGAAGCCGCCGACCGCACCCTCGATCACTATCTCTGCCCGCCCGGCTCCACGCCACCACCGCGCAGAGGCCGCAAAATGTACGCCGTCACCGCGGACTTCAAAAACGAAGAGCTGCTGGCTGATGCCTGCGAAACCCTGGCATCAGCCAGAACCATCGTCAATGACTTCACCCACCTCATGCCCGCCTCGCAGCGCAGGACGCTGGTGGGTATTGCGCAACTGATCATGCTCGGGGAGCTGGCACTGAATCGGGTGCTGGATAATCTGGAAATACCGTCGTCGCAGACTTCAGCGTAAAGGCTTGAGAGATGTGTCGTGGCCGCTGACTCCTTCGCGAGCAAGCTCGCTCCCACAGTTGACCGCATTCCATTGTGGGAGCGAGCTTGCTCGCGAAGGCGGCCTCACAGCCAACACAGTTCATCGGGTATGAAAAAACCGCCATCAGGTTCAACCGGAAGGCGGTTTTTTCATCACCACAAAGTCAAGAATCGCGCCGCAGATCCGGCGGGATCGGCAAGTCATCACTGAGCGGATCGGGGCGCTTGCCCTTGCCGGCCTGATGTTGGCGGATCTGGTAGACGTAGGCCAATACCTGAGCGACCGCCAGGTACAGGCCGCCGGGGATTTCTTCTTCCAGCTCCGTGGAGTAATAGATCGAACGCGCCAGCGCTGGCGACTCGAGGAGCATGACGTTGTTGGCCACGGCGATTTCGCGGATCTTCAGCGCCAGGAAGTCGCTACCCTTGGCCAGCAGCATCGGCGCCCCGCCCTTCTCGGCGTCGTACTTGAGTGCCACGGCGTAGTGGGTCGGGTTGGTGATGACCACGTCGGCATCCGGGATCGCCGCCATCATCCGCCGCTGCGACATCTCGCGCTGGACCTGGCGAATCCGTTGCTTGACCTCCGGCCGACCTTCCTGGTCCTTGTGCTCGTCGCGCACTTCCTGCTTGGTCATCTTGAGCTTCTTGATGCTCTCCCAGATCTGCACGGGCACGTCGACGGCGGCGATGATGATCAAACCGCACGCCAGCCACAGAGAGCTCCAGCCCACCAGTTGCAAGCTGTGAATGATCGCCCGGTCCAGCGGCTCGTGGGCGATGCGCAGCAGGTCGTCGATGTCCGAATTGAGCACCACCAGCGCCACACCCAGCGTGATGAGAAACTTGGCCAGCGCCTTGAGCAGCTCGACCACGGCCTTCATCGAAAACATCCGCTTGAGGCCCGCCGCCGGGTTCATCCGGCTGAACTTGGGTGCCAGCGAACCGGCGGCGAACAGCCAGCCACCCAGCGCAATCGGCCCGAGGAAAGCGGCCAGCAACAGGGTGATCATGATCGGCTGAATCGCCAGCAATGCCTGCAATCCGGAACTCATCAGGAACGTCGCCATGGAGCGCTCGTCCATGATCACCTCCCGCGACAGCGTGAAGTTCTGGCGCATCAGATCCATCAGTTCTTCTGCGAGCATGCCGCCAAAAATCAGCAGCGCGGCAGAGCCGGCGAGCATGATTGCCAGCGTGTTGAGCTCCTTGGAGCGCGCAATCTCACCCTTTTCCCGGGAGTCCTTCTTGCGTTTCTCCGTGGGGTCTTCTGTTTTGTCCTGACCACTTTCGCTCTCAGCCATGACTCAGCGCGCCTTTGCCAGTTCGCGTAAAAACTGCAAGGCCTCGGTGGCCAGCGGTTGATACTGATTGAGAATGTCCGCCAGCCCGACCCAGACAATGAACAGGCCGAGCACCAGGGTCAGCGGAAAGCCGATGGAGAAAATGTTGAGCTGTGGCGCAGCGCGGGTCATCACGCCAAAAGCGATGTTGACCACCAGCAGCGCGGTGACTGCCGGCAGCACCAGCAACAACGCGGCGCCCAGCACCCAGCCGAGTTTGCCGGCCAGCTCCCAGTAATGTGTGGTCATCAGTCCGCCGCCAACCGGCAGTGTGGTGAAGCTTTCCGTGAGCACTTCGAAAACCACGAGGTGCCCGTTCATCGACAGGAACAGCAAGGTCACCAGCATCGTGAAGAACTGCCCGATCACCGCCACCGACACGCCGTTGGTAGGGTCGATCATCGACGCGAAGCCCATGCCCATCTGGATCGCGACGATCTGCCCCGCCACCACAAAGGCCTGAAAGAACAACTGCAGAGAGAAACCCAGCACCGCACCCACGAGGATCTGCTCGGCAATCAGCAGCAACCCACTGAGGTCCAGAGGACTGACCGCCGGCATAGGCGGCAGGTTGGGGGTGATCACCACGGTGATCGCGAAGGCGAAGTACAGACGAATCCGCCGGGGCACCAGCGTGGTTCCGAAGACCGGCATCACCATCAACATCGAGGCGACGCGAAACAGCGGCAGCATGAACGTCGCTACCCAGGTACTGATCTGGGTGTCGGTCAGCTGAAGCAGCGACTGCATGGCTTAGCCGATGACCATCGGAATGTTTTTGTACAACTGCGTGATGTATTCCATGAACGTCTGCACCAGCCACGGGCCGGCGACGATCAGCGTTACCAGCATCACCAGCAGACGCGGCAGGAAGCTCAGGGTCTGTTCGTTGATCTGGGTGGCGGCCTGGAACATCGACACCAGCAGGCCCACCAGCAGACTCGGCACCACCAGGATCGCAACCATCATCGTGGTCAGCCACAGGGCTTCGCGAAAGATGTCGACCGCTACTTCTGGCGTCATGGCGATACACCTCCGAAACTGCTGGCCAAGGTGCCGATGATCAGCGCCCAGCCATCCACCAGCACGAACAGCATGATTTTGAACGGCAGGGAAATGATCAGCGGCGACAGCATCATCATACCCATCGCCATCAGCACGCTCGCGACCACCAGGTCGATGATCAGGAACGGGATGAAGATCATGAAGCCTATCTGGAACGCGGTTTTCAGCTCAGACGTCACGAACGCCGGCACCAGAATCGTCAGCGGCGCAGCATCCGGAGTGGCGATGTCGGTACGTTTGGACAGGCGCATGAACAGCTCCAGATCGCTGGAGCGGGTCTGGGCGAGCATGAAGTCCTTGATCGGCACCTGAGCCTTTTCCACTGCCTGCTGCGCGGTCAGCGTTTCCTTGAGGTACGGCTGCAACGCATCGTTGTTCACCCGATCGAATACCGGCGCCATGATGAACAGCGTCAGGAACAGTGCCATGCCGGTGAGGATCTGGTTCGACGGAGTCTGTTGCAGGCCCAGGGCCTGACGCAGGATCGAGAAGACGATGATGATCCGGGTGAAACTGGTCATCAGGATGACGGCGGCCGGAATGAAGCTCAGCGCCGTCATGATCAGCAGGATCTGCAGGCTGACCGAATACTCCTGCGCACCCTCGGCGTTGGTGCCCAGGGTGATCGCCGGGATCGACAACGGATCGGCGGCGAATGCCAGCGGCGCGGCCAACATCAGGGCCAGGGTCAAGACGATGCGCAACGCACCCATTACTTCTTATCCTTCTGATCCTTGCCGAGGATCTTCAACAGATGCTGGGCAAATTCCGGAGTCGCTTTGTCGGCGGTGTTCGGCACCTCGACCGGCTCTTTGAGCACGTGCAACGCAGTGATGGTTCCGGGGCTGAGACCCAGCAGAATCTGCTCGTTGCCGACCTGCACCAGCATCAGACGGTCACGCGGCCCGAGCGCGCGGGAACCGATCAACTCGATCACCTGGCCCTTGCCGGCGGGACCTGCCTGCTGCACCCGGCGCAACAGCCAGGCGAGGAAGAAGATCAACCCCAGCACCAGCAGCAACCCCAGCACCAGCTGCGTCAGCTGACCCGCCACGCCGCTGTTGACGGCCGGCGCAGCCGCCGCTGCCGTGGTCGCCACCGGCTCGGCCGCCAGCACGCTGAACGGCAACGCCAGCGCCAGGCCGGACAAAGCACCCAGAACCTTTTTCACTCAGCGCAGCTTCTTGATGCGTTCGCTCGGGCTGATCACGTCAGTCAGACGGATGCCGAACTTTTCGTTGACCACCACCACTTCGCCGTGGGCGATCAGGGTGCCGTTGACCAACACGTCCAGCGGCTCACCGGCCAGACGATCAAGCTCGATCACCGAACCCTGGTTGAGTTGCAGCAGGTTGCGGATGTTGATGTCGGTGCTGCCCACTTCCATTGAGATCGACACCGGGATGTCGAGAATCACATCCAGATTCGGGCCATCCAGCGACACCGGCTCGTTGCTTTTCGGCACGCTGCCGAACTCTTCCATCGGCAGACGGTTGGAGTTCGAAACGCCAGCGTCGGCGGCCAGCAGCGCGTCGATGTCGGCCTGCCCGGCTTCACCGGTCTCTTCCAGGGCGGCAGCCCATTCATCGGCCAGTGCCTGATCGTCCTGGGTGTTCATATCGTCGTTCATCATTTGTCCTCGGCGGGCAAAAAACCGGTAAAAGAATCAGGGAGTGAGGGCGCCGCTTAGCGGCGCTCGATCGGCTCGATCACTTGCAACGCAAGGTTGCCTTTGTGCGAGCCCATCTTGACCTTGAAGGCCGGCACGCCGTTGGCGCGCATGATCATGTCTTCCGGCATTTCGACCGGGATCACGTCACCCGGCTGCATGTGCAGGATGTCGCGCAGCTTCAACTGGCGGCGGGCCACGGTGGCACCGATCGGCACGTCGACATCCAGCACGTCCTGGCGCAGGGCGTTGACCCAGCGTTCGTCCTGATCGTCGAGGTCCGACTGGAAACCGGCGTCGAGCATTTCGCGCACCGGCTCGATCATCGAGTACGGCATGGTCACGTGCAGATCGCCGCCACCGCCGTCGAGTTCAATGTGGAACGTGGAAACCACGATCGCTTCGCTCGGGCCGACGATGTTGGCCATGGCCGGGTTCACTTCCGAGTTGATGTACTCGAAGTTGACTTCCATGATCGCCTGCCAGGCTTCTTTCAGGTCGACGAACGCCTGCTCCAGCACCATGCGCACCACACGCAGTTCGGTCGGGGTGAATTCACGCCCTTCGATCTTGGCGTGACGACCGTCGCCGCCGAAGAAATTGTCCACCAGTTTGAACACCAGTTTGGCGTCGAGGATGAACAGCGCGGTGCCGCGCAGGGGTTTGATCTTGACCAGGTTGAGGCTGGTCGGCACGTACAGCGAGTGCACGTATTCGCCGAACTTCATCACCTGTACGCCACCGACGGCAACGTCCGCCGAGCGGCGCAGCATGTTGAACATGCTGATGCGGGTGTAGCGGGCAAAACGCTCGTTGATCATTTCCAGAGTCGGCATGCGTCCACGGACGATGCGATCCTGGCTGGTCAGGTCGTAGCTTTTGACACTGCCGGGTTCGGCAGCGTTATCGGTCTGTACCAGACCATCGTCGACGCCATGCAACAGCGCGTCGATTTCATCCTGGGACAGCAGATCCTGCACGGCCATGTCGTGTTCCTACTGCAGTACGAAATTAGTGAAAAGCAACTGTTCGATCACCACTTTGCCCAGCTCTTTCTGCGCCACTTCCTGGACGCTGGCTGTGGCCTTCTGGCGCAACATCTCTTGACCGACCGGGGTCGCCAGCGTGGCGAAATCCTGACCGGAGAAGAGCATCACCAGGTTGTTGCGGATCACCGGCATGTGCACTTTGAGCGCTTCCAGATCCGCCTGATTGCGCGCCAGCATGGTGATGCTCACCTGCATGTAGCGCTGACGGCCGTTCTGGTTGTAGTTGGCCACGAATGCCGGTGCCATCGGCTCGAAAATCGCCGGTTGCTTGCCGACCGGAGCCGCTTCGGCGGCCGCCTCGGGCTTGCTCTGGGCACTGTGCATGAAGAACCAGGTCGCCCCCACAGATGCGCCGATGGCCAGCAGCAACCCGAGCACGATCGCAATGATCATCTTGAGTCTGCCTTTGGTTGCGGGGTCTTTTACTGCTGCAGCTTCGCTCTTCGCCATGCCAATAATCCGTCACTAATCGGGTTTTCACAGTCGCACGGCAAGGCAAGAGCAAGTGTTATGCCAGAAGTGTCGGAGGGGTAGGCAGGGGCAGCGCAAACAACTGTGGGAGCGAGCTTGCTCGCGAAAGCGGTTTAACATTCAACACAGGTGTTGTTCGTCAAAAAGCCTTCGCGAGCAAGCTCGCTCCCACAGTCAATTTGCCTTGAATATCAGGCGTAGTAGTCGACGGCGCTGGAACCGATCACGTGAGTGGCCGTAGCCGCCGCTTCAGCCACGGCTGCCGGCGTCAACTCTTCTTCGGCCGAGTCCAGGCGACCGCCGGCAGCGCTGGTACGACCGCTCTGCCCCTGTTGCGCCTGTTCCTGACCCTGGCCCTGCCAGCCACGGTTCTGGTCGGAAACGTTGACGTCGACCTGCCCCATGCCTTGCTGGTTGAACATGTCACGCAGGCGGTGCATCTGGCCGTCGAGAGCTTCACGCACACTCGGATGCGCGCTCATGAAGGTCACCTGAGTCTGCTGGTCCGGAACCATGTTCACCCGGATATCCAGACGCCCCAGTTCCGCTGGCTGCAACTGGATGTCCGCCGCCTTCAGGTTGTTGCTCGACAGGTACATCACCCGGTTGACCACTTCTTCGGTCCAGCCGTTCTGGTGCATGGCAATCGGCTGGTTCACCGGCACCGCGTTGGCGGTTTTCGGTGTGGCAGCCTGGGTCAGCGCCGCCAGACGGTTGGCGAAATCATCGACACGGGTGTCGCTGGTTGCGGTCTTCAGGTCCTTCAGGCCGTCATCGATCAGACCGCTGAATGCCTTTTCGCCGCCCTGGCTGGTGCTGTCCTTGTCAGCCTGCACATCGAGCATGCTGGCCATGCCGGCAGCGAAGTTCTGCGCCGAGGTTAATTCGCCGTCAGCCTGAGCCTGGGCCGGGGTGGACTTGGGCTGGGACTGGCTGGAAGCGGAAATGTGACCACTCTGCTCCATGGCCATGCGCACGGCGGGGAGCGAATCCAGCGGATCCGCTTCGGGGTCGAAAGCCGGATCCGTGGCTGGCGTCGGATCCTTGACCATACCCGGCAATGCCGCCACGACTGGCTTGTCGGTTTCAGGCTTCGCGGCGGTATCGATGACGGGCGTAGCCGCTACCGGCGCAGCGACGACAGGTTCTACCGCTGCCACCAGTGCTGGATCCACCGGTGCCGTGTCGACAACAGGGGTCGGTGGGGTATCGGCAGTTTCGTCATCAGTAGCGGTCTTGTCGTCCGTTGCCGCCGTCGCCGGTTTGTCGGCGGGCAAGGCTTTGCCGCTATCGGCAACCGCCGGCTCGGGGGCGGCAGACTGATCCTTGCCCACGTCTTTCTTGCCGCCATTATCGGCAACCTTGTCACGGGCAGGTTTTGCCGAATTGTCGACGGTCACCGAAGGCTTGTTCGGGCCCTGATCGGCGAACACCTGAGCGAAGCTGGAGGCCTTGTCCCCGGGCTCTGCGGCCACTGCCGATGATTTGGCCGAGGCAGCTTGCGCCTTGGCCTGGGCGGCGGTCTGAAGAAGAATGTTGGGGCTTGCAGGCATGGCACGGTCTCCGCTGCACTGGGATCGTAGGTACAGTTGGGATAGATGACTGCAAGTGCTGGGCCAGTTTCGTCAGAATTCCGACAAAACCGCCCGGCGGCAGGATCAGTGCGTCAGCGAACGCTGTCGTTCGGCGACATAAACGGGCCGCACATCGGCGAATTCGCTATGGATATCGGCGACCAGTTTGATGATCTCAGAAGGGCTTTTGTCTTTGGCATGCTGTTCCAGCTCCTGGCACAGCACTGCAAGACGGGTCGCGCCCATGTTGCTGCTGCTGCCCTTGAAGCTGTGCGCAACGGAAGACAACGCGTCAGCATCGGCAGTCTGCTGCAACTCGCGCAGGCGATTTTCGGAATCGGCGAGGAAGGTATCCAGCAGTTCCGGATAGCTGTCTTCCATCACTTCCCGCAGCGCGCTCAGCGCCTCGTGGTCCACATGTGTATCAGCCACTTGTTCACTCCTTGATCAAGAATGCGCGGATTATGCCAGAGCCTCCCAGAAAAACTCCACGCAGGCACTGCGACCATCGTCTGACCAGCTGGCATTACGCGCCAATTGGCGGATCAGACTGACCCCGCGCCCCGACAGACGGACACCGTCGAGCGGCCGCTCCATCACGCGCGCGACGTCAAATCCCTGGCCGCTGTCTTCGACCCGCACCACCAGACAACCGCCCTCGCCTTCCGGCCGCACCTGTAAATGCACGCGCACGTAACCGTCCCGCAAGGCCTCGAGACGCGCATTGCGCTGCTCATAATAACGGGCGAAACCCGACGCATCGCGCTTGAGGCTCGAATCCAGACCCAGCACGCCATGCTCCAGCGCGTTGGAGTAAAGCTCGGCCAGCACGCTGTACAGCGCGCCACTCTGCGCCCGCAATCCATGCACTTCCAGCAACAACTGCAACAGGTAAGGCAGAGGATTGAAGCGCTTGAGCGTGGCGCCGCGAAATTCGAAGCTCACCGACCAGTCCAGAGGGCAGGATTGACCACTGTCGGAATACACCGGCGCCGACGCATGAACCTGGTCAGCCTCCAGCAGGCTGACCTCGACCATGCTCACGTCGTCGCGGGCCTCACCGCGAAAGTCCTGCAAGGCGCGCTCGATTTCCTCGAACAGCCGGTCCGGCTGGCGGTTGGCGGCAAACACCCGCTGCAAGCGTTCAACGCCAAACAGCTGATCGCTCGCATCACAGGTGTCGATGACCCCATCCGAGAGCACAAACACGCGATCCCCCACCGCCATCGAGTGCACCTCGGTACGGTCGTCGAAAGCCTGCGGGCTCAGCACCCCCAACGGCAAGTGCCGCGCCGCCAGCGGCGTGCGCTCCCCCGTGGCAATGCAATGCAGATAGCCGTCCGGCATGCCGCCATTCCAGACTTCGACCGAACGCCGCTGAGAACTCAGGCAAAGCAGCGTTGCACAGCAGAACATGTCCACCGGCAGAATGCGTTTGAGCTTGGCATTCATTTCCCGCAGGGTCTCGGCCAGGCCGTACCCCTTGGCGGTCATGCCGTAGAAGACCTCGGCGAGTGGCATGGCGCCGACGGCGGCCGGCAAGCCATGACCGGTGAAGTCACCGAGCAGCACATGCATGTCCCCGGCCGGCGTATAGGCCGCCAACAGCAAATCACCGTTGAACAGCGCATAGGGCGATTGCAGGTAGCGGATGTTCGGTGCACTCAGGCAGCCGGAATGCGCGACCTTGTCGAATACCGCCTTGGCGACCCGCTGCTCGTTGAGCAGATAATCATGATGTTTGGCGATCAGGTCGCGCTGCTGCAACACCGTCGCCTGCAAACGTCGCAAGCGATCCATCGCCTTGATTTTGGCGGCGAGGATCACCTGGTTGTACGGCTTCGCCAGAAAGTCGTCGCCTCCGGCCTCCAGACATCGGGCCAGCGCCTCACTTTCCGTCAGCGATGTCAGAAAGATGATCGGCACCAGACTTTCACCGGCCAGCGCCTTGATCCGCCGCGCCGCTTCGAATCCGTCCATTACCGGCATCATGGCGTCCATCAATACCAGGTGCGGCTTCTGTCGAGTAAACGCTTCGACCGCTTCCGCACCGTTGGTGGCCGTCAAGACCTCATGCCCCTGGCGACGGACGATGGTCGACAACAGCAGCCGGTCAGCGGCGCTGTCTTCGGCGATCAGGATCGTCAGCGGCTCTTGCGGCTGCATGGCCGTCAACTGATGTCGAACAGTTTGTCGAAGTTGGAGATGGCGAGGATCTTGCGCACATCCGAATTGCTGTTGACCACCCGCACGTCCGAGTCGTCGCCACCGGCGTGATCACGCAACAGAAGCAGCATGCCCAGTGCCGAACTGTCGAGATAGGTGGCCTCCTTGAGATCCACCACGATGGAGTCGGGCTTTTTATTGAGTCGCTCATAGGACTCGCGAAACTCCTGATGGCGACCGAAATCGAACCGACCCTTGATCGAAATCGTCAGCTTTTGACCATCGGGAGAGACTTCTGTAACGACTGACATGTGCTGGCTTCCTTGTCATTGACGAACGTGTACAAGGTTTAGCAGCTGGAGGGGATGGGGGCAAGGCGCGATAGCGTCGGACTCTGTCAGAGATCTGCCCGTCAGAACACCTGATGACGCGGCAAACGCTGGGACAACTCGTCCAGCAGCTTTTGTTCGCGCTTGTCTTCAAGGCGTTGCGCCTCTTCGCGATAACGCTGCACCAGTTTGCGCAGGCCTTCGACCTTGGCGAACGCCTGTTGCCATTCCTCACGCGCCTTGTCGAGCTTGTTCTGGTGCCATTGCAAGCTCTGGCGCTGCTGATCGACTGCGGTATCGAGTTGCGCCAGAAAGCCCTGAAAACCCAGCAGCCATTGCCCGGTCACACCGGTGCTGCCGCGCACGATCCACTGCTGAGAGTAATCCAGACGAAAGGCATTGAGGTCGGCCAGTTTGCTTTCAGCAACCTTCACCTGTCCCTGAAAGTAGCCCAGGCGCTGCACGGCGGTTTTTTCGGCCTTCTCGGCCATATCCACCACCGGCGCCAGACGCGCGGCTCGACTGACAGCGGCCATGAGCGGTTAGCCGCCCGCCGCCGGGGCGAACAGGGTTTCGAGATAAGCCTGGCTTTCGCCCATGTTGATTTTGTCGTTCAGCCCCTGCCGCTGGTATCTGACCAACTGCGGCTGCAGGGAAATTGCCAGGTCGGTCTCACGATCACCACCGGCCACATAGGCACCGACGCTGATCAGATCGCGACTCTGCTGATACCGCGACCACAGCTGTTTGAAGTATTGCGCGCGCTGCATGTGTTCCGGCGACACCACCGCCGGCATCACCCGGCTGATCGAGGCTTCGATATCAATGGCCGGGTAATGACCTTCCTCGGCCAGACGCCGCGACAGCACGATGTGCCCGTCGAGCACACCCCGCGCCGAATCGGCAATCGGGTCCTGCTGATCATCGCCTTCGGACAGAACGGTGTAGAAAGCGGTGATCGAACCCCCGCCCTTCTCCGCATTACCGGCGCGCTCCACCAGTTTCGGCAACTTGGCGAATACCGACGGCGGATAACCCTTGGTCGCCGGCGGCTCGCCGATGGCCAGGGCGATTTCCCGTTGTGCCTGGGCGAAACGGGTCAGGGAATCCATCAGCAACAGGACGTTCTTGCCCTTGTCGCGGAAATACTCGGCGATCCGCGTGCAGTACATCGCAGCGCGCAAACGCATCAGCGGCGCATCGTCCGCAGGCGACGCCACTACCACCGAACGCTTGAGGCCTTCTTCACCGAGAATGTGCTCGATGAATTCTTTAACTTCACGACCCCGCTCGCCGATCAGGCCGACGACGATGATGTCCGCCTCGGTGAAGCGAGTCATCATGCCCAGCAACACCGATTTACCGACACCGGTACCGGCGAACAGGCCCAGACGCTGACCGCGACCGACCGTCAACAAACCGTTGATACAACGAATGCCGACGTCCAGCGGCACGCTGATCGGGTCACGGTTGAGCGGGTTGATGGTCGGGCCGTCCATCGGCACCCAGTCTTCGGCCTTCATGCCGCCCTTGCCGTCCAGCGCGCGTCCGGCGCCGTCGAGCACGCGACCGAGCATGCTCATGCCCATCGGCAAACGACCGGTGTCGGCCAGCGGCACGACGCGGGCGCCCGGGGCAATGCCGGCCACGCTGCCGACCGGCATCAGGAACACCTTGCTGCCGGAGAAGCCCATGACTTCGGCTTCAACCTGGGACGGGTGATAGGTGTCGTCGTTGATCACCATGCAGCGCGTGCCCATGGCGGCGCGCAGGCCTTCGGCTTCAAGCGTCAGACCGACCATGCGCAGCAGGCGCCCTTCGAGAATCGGCGCACCGGCGATTTCGATGGCCTCGGCGTAGGTGCTCAGGCGCTTGGCGAAGCTGGTGCGTTCAAGGCGCATCGGGGGCGTCCGCGAGCGGCTCTTCTGCAACCGGTGCCGGCTTCGGTGTTTCCGGCAAGTCGAGGCTCAGGTCCGAGGCGGCCGGATGCAGGGCCTGTTCGTGCAACTGGTCGAACAGCTTGGCCATGACCTGGCTGACGCGGGTTTCGATGCTGGCGTCGATCCGGCTGTGGTCGGTCTCGACCCGGCAACCGCCCGGCAACAGGGATTCGTCTTCGACGATGCGCCAGGTTTCCTCATGACGTTCGCGCAGGGCTTTGACCTGTTCGAAATCTTGCGGATTGACGTACAGCCGCACATTGCCCACGCCCAGCGGCAACAGCTTGAGCGCGTCGCGCATGACGTGTTCGATCTGCGTCGAGTCGATGGCCAGTTCGCGTTGGATCACCTGACGGGCGATGTGCTGCACGAGGTCGACCAGCGACTTTTCGATCTGGGTGTCTTGTTCGGCGATGGGCTCGAAGAGGTGGCCCATCAGTTGCTCAAGGTTGTTGACCTTGGCCGCCAGGACCACTTCGGCTTCCTGGCGCACCTTGAGGGTGGCGCTGTGGAAGCCTTCCTTTTCGCCGATGGCGAAGCCCTCGTTGTAGGCCTCCTGACGGATGCTTTCGAGTTCTTCCAGAGTCAGTGGCTGGACTTCTTCCAGCGGCACCTCTTCCATTTCCGGCGGTTCAGGCTCCGGTTCCGGCTCGGGCTCGGGTTTCGGCGGGTCGAAGCTGGGCAAGGCCCAGGTATCGAAACCGCGGACGTCCCGGGCACGGATCAGGTCCGTCACATCGTCGTCGTGCTTTTCCATGGGCTTAGATCATTTCCTCGCCGCCCTTGCCACCGAGCACGATTTCTCCGGCTTCGGCCATACGGCGGGCGATGGTGAGGATTTCCTTCTGCGCCGTTTCCACGTCGCTGACGCGCACCGGGCCTTTGGCCTCGAGGTCGTCGCGCAACAGTTCGGCAGCACGCTTGGACATGTTCTTGAAGATCTTCTCTTTGACGCCTTCGTCCGAACCCTTGAGGGCCAGCACCAGCACATCGGAGGACACTTCGCGCAACAGCGCCTGGATACCGCGGTCGTCGACATCGGCCAGGTTGTTGAACACGAACATGAGGTCTTCGATCTGACCGGACAGGTCTTCGTCGACTTCGCGGATCGAGTCCATAAGCTGGCCTTCGATCGAGCTGTCGAGGAAGTTCATGATGTCCGCCGCCCGCTTGATGCCACCCAGGGTGGTACGAGAGGCGTTCGAGTTGCCGGAGAACTGCTTCTCGAGGATCTGGTTCAATTCTTTCAGCGCGGCCGGTTGCACGGTGTTCAGCGACGAGACGCGCAGGATGATGTCCAGACGCACTTTGTGGTCGAAGTTGCCCAGCACTTCACCGGCCTGATCCGGATCGAGGTACGCGACCACGATCGCCTGGATCTGCGGGTGCTCGTAACGGATCACGTCGGCAACGGCGCGCGGCTCCATCCATTTCAGGCTGTCGAGGCCGCTGGTGTTGCCGCCCAGCAGAATGCGGTCGATCAGGCCGTTGGCCTTGTCTTCACCCAGGGCCTGGGTGAGCATTTTGCGCACGTAGTCGTCGGAGCCGACGCCCAGGCTGGTCTGATCGCCGACGATGTCGACGAACTCGCTCATGACCTGCTCGACCTGCTCACGGTGGACGTTGCCCATCTGGGCCATGGCCACGCCGACACGCTGAACCTCTTTCGGGCCCATGTGGCGCAGCACTTGTGCGGCATCGGTCGAACCCAGGGACAGCAGCAGAATCGCGGCTTTATCGACCCGGGACAGTTTGGCGACGGCGGCTCGGTTATCACTCATCTGCGTTAATCCACTCTTTCACGACCTGGGCCACACGGCCCGGGTCTTCTGCCACCAGACTCTTGATTGCGTTCAACTGAGCGTCATAGCCTTCGCTCGGGCTCGGCAGCAGGATGCTGGTCGGGCCGCCGAGGCTGACGCGATCGTTGGACAGTTCACCGTCCAGACCGCCCATGCCACCCAATTCCACGTCACCGCCCAGACCGGCCAGTTCCTTGCCTTTGCCGCCGCCGGTGATGTTGTTGAGCACCGGACGCAGCACGCCGAACACCAGCACCAGGATGAACAACACACCCAGCACTTGTTTAACGATGTCCCAGAACCATGGCTGGGAGTAGAACGGAATATCGGCGATCACTTCGCCGCGCTCGGCGGAGAACGGCATGTTGATCACGCTGACGCTGTCGCCACGGCTGGCGTCGAAGCCGACCGCGTCCTGCACCAGACGGGTGAAGCGCGCCAATTCGTCGGCGCTCCACGGCGCGCGGGTGGTTTCGCCGTTGGCCGGATTGATCTTGACCTGATCGTCCACAACGACCGACACCGACAGGCGATTCAGGCGACCCTGCTGCTGTTTGGTGTGGCTGATGGAACGGTCGAGTTCGAAGTTCTTGGTGGATTGTTGACGCTTGTCCGCCGGATACGGTGCGAGCATCGGCTGGCCGGTGGCCGGGTCCATGATCTGCTGACCGTTGGCGTCAACCAGTGGCTGGCCTGGTTGCACCATGCCCGCCGGGGCAGCAGCGCCACCAGTGGTTTGCGGTGCGGAGGCCGGCGACGGCGGCTGGTTGCTCAGGGCACCCGGTACGCCTTGCGGGCCATTGCTGGCGGTGCGTTGTTCGTTGACCGACTGTTCGCTGCGCAGGGCCGGTTGATCCGGGTTGAACTGCTCGGCGGTCGATTCGACGGCACTGAAATCGACGTCGGCCGAGACTTCAGCCTTGTAGCGATCGTTGCCCAGTACCGGTTGCAGAATGTTGTGCACACGCTGGGTGAGCATGCTTTCCATGCGACGGCTGTAATCGAACTGCTTGCCGGCCATGGTCATTTCGGAGTTTTCCGCCTGGTCCGACAGCAGATTGCCCTTCTGGTCGACGACGGTGATCTGCGATTTGCTCAGCTCGGGAACGGAGGTGGCCACCAGGTTGATAATGGCGACGACCTGGCCCGGCTCCAGCGAACGACCGGAGTACAACTCGACCAGTACCGAAGCGCTTGGCTTGCGCTCGTCACGCACGAACACCGAACTTTTCGGAATCGCCAGGTGAACGCGTGCGCCCTTGACGTTGTTCAGGCTGGAAATGGTGCGGGCCAGTTCGCCTTCGAGGCCGCGACGATAACGGGTCGCTTCCATGAACTGGCTGGTGCCCAGACCCTGTTCCTTGTCGAGGATTTCAAAACCGATGTTGCCATCGCTGGGAGTGACACCAGCGGCCGCGAGCTTGAGCCGCGCACGGGACAGGTCATCGGCCTTGACCAGCAAGGCGCCGGAATTCGGTTCGACGGTGTAGGGAATGTCGGCGGAGGCCAGGGTGTCCATGACCTGCTTGGCGTCCATGCCGGCAAGGCTGCCGTACAGAGGCCGGTAGTCCGGTTGCTGCGACCACAGCACCACGGCAAAGCCAATCGCCACGCTTGCAGCCAGGCCAACCAACAGGCCCACCTGACGCAGCACGGTCATCTCGGAGAGGTTTTCCAGGAAGGACAGGCCGAACAACGGCGGTTTGCCGTCTATCGGGGTGGCCTTGGCCGGAACGTTATCGGCGACTGCTTCTGCCATGACTCAATCTCGTCCTTAAACCGGCATCTGCATGATGTCTTGATAAGCCTGAACCAGCTTGTTGCGCACCTGGGTCAGGGCCTGGAACGACACGCTGGCTTTTTGCGAGGCAATCATCACGTCCGTCAGATCGACGCCGCTCTTGCCGATTTCGAACGCGTTGGCCAATTGACTCGAAGCCTGTTGGGTATCGTTCACTTTGTTGATGGCCTGACCGAGCATGTCGGAAAAGTTGCTGCCTGCCACTTCCGGGACAGCGGAAGTCGATTTCGGCTTCGACATGGCGTCCATTTGCATGGCCTTCATGTCCATCATCAACCGATTAAATTCAATACCTTGGCTCATGGTCTACTCTCTTGGGCGGCCCGCAATTTTTTGACACTCACTCGGCGGGTACTCAGGTGTTAGCAACAACGGTGCCAGCTCATGGCACCGCTTTCAGAAAAGCCGTTTCAAACGTTTGCGCAACCGGTCAGGTGGCGAACAGGTAGCCTTCGACATCCATGCCTGCATCGCGCATTTGCGCCAGTTTGTAACGCAGGGTGCGCGGGCTGATGCCGAGTTTTTCCGCGGCTTCCTTGCGTCGACCGCGCTCGGTACGCAGGGTGTCGATGATCATCTGAAACTCGCGGCGACGCAGGTCATCGCCCAGCGCACCGGCCGAATCCGCCTCGATCTCGACTTCACGAACGACCGGCGCGACCGGCACCACCGCCGGCAATGGAGCAAACAGCGCAGGCCCGGAGAGACAGAAATCCTGCGGCTGGATCAAACCGCCCTGCTGCAGGATCAAGGCCCGCTGGACGGCGTTATCCAGCTCGCGCACGTTGCCCGGCCATGGGTAACCGATCAGGCATGCTTGCGCCTCGGGCGAGAACTTCGCCATCGCATGCTTCATTTTATTGACGTGTTTGGCCAGCAGACGCTCGGCCAGCGGCAGGATATCGGCGGTGCGCTCACGCAACGGACGCCAGGCCAGGGGAAATACCGACAGTCGATAATAGAGGTCTTCACGGAACCGCCCCGCCGCTACTTCACCGGCCAGGTCGCGGTTGGTGGTCGCCACCACGCGAATATCGAGAGTGATCGGCTTGCGTGCGCCGACCCGCTCCACTTCCCGCTCCTGCAACACCCGCAGCAGCTTGGCTTGCAGGCCGAGGGGCATTTCGGAAATTTCATCGAGCAGAATGGTGCCGCCGTCAGCCTGTTCGAACTTGCCCGCCTGGGCCGCGATGGCGCCGGTGAACGAGCCCTTTTCGTGACCGAACAGGGTGGCTTCAAGCATGTTGTCTGGGATCGCCGCACAGTTGATCGCGATGAACGGCTGACTGGCGCGACAGGATTGCTGGTGGATGTAGCGCGCCAGTACCTCCTTGCCGGTGCCGGACTCGCCGGAGATCAGCACGGTGGAATCACTGCGCGCGACTCGCGCTGCCAGATCCAGCAACTGAGCACTGGCAGGTTCGACCGCGACCGGACCTTCTGCATCGCTCGCACCAAGACTGCCCAAGGCGTGGCGCGCCACCAAATCCAGCAAAGCCTTGGGCTCGAACGGCTTGACCAGATAATCCGCCGCGCCCTGGCGCATCGCATCGACCGCGCGCTCGACCGCGCCATGGGCGGTCATCAGCAGCACCGGCAATTGCGGCTGCCGCATGCGCAGCAAGCCGAGCAATTGATGACCGTCCATTCCCGGCATGTTGACGTCGCTGACCACCAGACTGAACGCTTCGCGATCGACGGCGTTCAGCGCCTCTTCGGCCGAACCCACCGCGTGATAATCGTGACCGGCCAACAACAGCGTATCGGCCAGCGCTTCGCGCAACGAGCGGTCATCCTCGACCAGCAGAACCTTGATGCCCATGACCTTCACTCAGCTCCCTGTACAGCAGAAAACAACGGCAGAATGACCTGCGCGCACGTACCGCGCCCGACCCGCGAACGCAGCTGCAATTCTCCCTGATGCGCACGCGCCACAGCCTTGACCACGGTCAGGCCGAGGCCGGTCCCGGTGACTTTGGTGGTGAAAAACGGCTCGCCCAGCCGCGCCAGCACTGCCGCATCGATACCGCTGCCGCTGTCACTGACACACAAACGCAGGGTGTTGTCGCGGGTATAGCAATGCACCTTCAGACGCACCTCACCGGCACTCGCCTGAATGGCGTTTTCAATCAGATTGAGCAGCGCCCCGACCAGCGTGTCGCGATTGCACAGCAACTCGCCGACATGGCTGTCGCACTGCCAGCGGATCGGCAGATCCTGCACATGGGTCAACGCGGCAGCCTGCAACGACTGCATCAAGGCATTCGGCGTGACACGGTCGGTCAGTGGCAGCTCGCCACGCGCAAAGACCAGCATGTCGCGCACCTGATGCTCGAGTTCATGCAGGCGCTCCTTGAGGCGACCGGCAAAACGCTGCTGGGTGGCGACCGGCAATTCCTGCTCGGTCAAATGACTGGCGTACAGCAGCGCGGCGGACAACGGCGTACGAATCTGATGCGCAAGCGACGCGACCATCCGCCCCAGAGATGACAGGCGCTCGTGACGAGCCAGTTGATCCTGCAAGTGACGGGTTTCAGTCAGGTCGTTGAGCAGCACCAACTGCCCCGGCTCGGCATCCAGCGAGCGGGTGGCAATCGACAGGCGTCGACCGTTCTTCAAGGAAATTTCGTGGCCGTCGTCTTCACGGGGTGCGAAGCAGCGGGCAATGACGTGACGCCACAGCTCGCCTTCCAGCGGCAGGCCAAGCAATTCGATGGCGGCAGGGTTGGCCTCGCACACGATGCCATGCCCATCAATGACGATAACGCCACCGGGCAACAGATCAAGGAGGTTTTGCAGACGGTTGGCCAGGCGTTCTTTTTCCGCCAGTTCCTGCATGCGCTGGGCGCTGACCACGGCCAGCTCGCCCTTGAGCTCGGTGACCCGGGCTTCGAGCATGCTGTAGGAGTCGGTCAACTGGCTGGACATCTGGTTGAACAGGGCGAATGCCTGCTCAAGCCCCTGGCGGCTCGCCTGCTCTACGGACGGCAGTTGCCCCGAGGACTCGGGAACAGAAGACATCTGGGAGGCTTGGGGCATTGTGCTCTCTCGCTTGGCTGACCGTCAGTTAAACGGAACGTTGCGAGGGACGTAGCAATACCCGTGCCTAAAAAAAACCGCTTATAAATGAAACAGTTGAAAAACAGGCGTCAATCATCCGCCTGTTCATCACCTTCACGACGGCTCATGCCGTACTTGCGCATCTTCTCCACCAGCGTGGTGCGGCGAATGCGCAGGCGCTCGGCGGCGCGGGCCACGATGCCGTTGGCGTCGTCCAGCGCCTGCTGAATCAAGCCCTGCTCCAGCCCACCGAGGTAGTCCTTCAGGTCGAGACCTTCCGGCGGCAGCATAGCGTTGGCGGTGAAGTCCGGCGTATGGCCGTTGATCGCCACGCGCTCTTCCAGATCGCTGCGCAGGCTGTCGACCATTTGCTCGTCTTCGTCGTCGACGTAGCGGAATTTCTTCGGCAGCTCGACCACGCCGATCACCCCGTACGGATGCATGATCGCCATGCGCTCCACCAGGTTGGCCAGCTCGCGGACGTTGCCCGGCCAGCCGTGGCGGCACAGGGACATGATCGCGGCAGAGTTGAAGCGGATCGAACCGCGCTTCTCGTGCTCCATGCGCGAGATCAGCTCGTTCATCAGCAACGGAATGTCTTCGACGCGCTCACGCAGCGGCGCCATCTCGATCGGGAACACGTTCAGGCGATAGTAAAGGTCTTCGCGGAAGGTGCCGATCTCGATCATGCTTTCGAGATTCTTGTGGGTCGCTGCAATGATGCGTACGTCGACGCTCTGGGTCTTGTTGCTGCCCACGCGCTCGAAGGTGCGCTCCTGCAACACGCGCAGCAACTTGACCTGCATCGGCAGCGGCATGTCGCCGATTTCGTCGAGGAACAGCGTACCGCCGTTGGCCAGCTCAAAGCGGCCGGCACGGCTGGTGATCGCGCCGGTGAAGGCGCCCTTCTCGTGGCCGAACAGTTCGCTTTCCAGCAACTCGGCCGGGATTGCTCCGCAGTTGACCGGTACAAATGGCGCGTCGCGACGTTTGGAATGGTAATGCAGGTTGCGCGCAACCACTTCCTTGCCGGTTCCGGACTCGCCGAGGATCAGTACGCTGGCGTCGGTGTCGGCCACTTGCTGCATCATCTGACGCACGTGCTGGATCGCGCGGCTGGTGCCGACCAGGCTGCGGAACAGGTTGGGTTCGCGATGCCGGCCACGCTCGCGGGCCTGGTCGTACATCTCGCGATAGACCTGGGCGCGGTGCAGGGAGTCCAGCAGTTTGCTGTAGCTCGGTGGCATTTCGAGGGTCGAAAGCACCCGGCGGCGCTGGTCTTCGGGCAGGTCCACCGAAGAATTATCGCCCATCAGCAAAACCGGAAGGAACTCATCCCAGGTTGAGAGTGTCTTTAACAAGCCCAAAAGTGCACCAGGAGCATTGACCGTCCCGATCAGTACACAAATGACCTCACGACTAGACGACAAAGAGCCGACTGCCTGCTGCCAGTCATGGCTTCCGCAGGGTAAATTTTCTTCGCCAAGAAAATTTAAGATCACCGCCAGGTCGCGGCGGCGGACGCTATCGTCATCGATCAGCAGAATTTTGGTTTCACGCCACATGCAATAGCAACTTCCCTAGTCAACTCAATGCCCAAAATGAGGGGCAAGCGAGACGCTTGCAGGACACCTTGTGCCTGTAGACGCCTGAAATCTGAAAACAGCCACTAGTTAAGTCAAAAAACCGTGCACAGTCAAATTTATGGCGCACATGTCTGGATTAACTGAGGGTTAATTAACCAAACAGATGGTAAACCTTTGCCGCGTTCTGCGCTTGGGTGATCTGCGACATCTCGTCGACTATCGCCTGACGCTCACCCATGGCGACTTCAAGCAGCTGCTTGTACACGTGCAGCAACTCCTCAAGATTGTCCCGCAGCGCTACTTCATCCAGAGACGCCTCACTCATGACATCTTCCATGCAGGAACGGCAATCGAGATCCAGTTGACCGATCGCCTCCCAGTTGCGCTCGGCCAGGGCGCCGACCAAGGCTACTCGGGTTTCTTCAATTCGCTGCAAAACAAGACTCATGGTGATCTCCTCAGAACTGCGGAGCGGGCGCAGGCGCGATCGCGTCCCAGCCTTCCTTGACGGTGCTCAGCAAGCCGGCAACCTCATCAAGAATGCGCGGGTCGCTGCTGATGTTCGCCTCGGCGAGACGTTTCATCATGTAGATGTAAAGACCGTCCAGATCAGCCAGCGTATCGGCAGACTTTTCCAGATCCAGACCTTCACGCAAGCCGCTGACGATGCCGATGGCCTTGCTGATCGCCGTGCACTTGGCGGCAATGTCCTTGCGCTCGATGGCGCCCTTTGCCTGAGCGATACGGTCCAGACCACCTTCCATCAGCATTTGCACCAGACGGTGGGGACTCGCTTCGGACGTCTGGGCCTGAGCGCCGACTTTCTGGTATTGCCGAAGGGCCAACATCGGATTCATGTTCTACCTCATTTGCCACTATGACTCGTATGAACAGTGTATCGCCAGCGAGTCGAAAAACTTTAGACCATAAGACAAAAACCCGGCGCACGCTCGAAAGCGTAGCCGGGTTTTTGTCGCTCTTGCATATTACTTCGCGGATTGCTGAGCATTCAGCGAGCTGAAGAACGACGTGATGTTGCTCGCCGTAGCCTTCATTTGCCCTACCAGCAAGTCCATGGCGTTGTACTTGGCAGTCAACGTCTTGGTCAGGTTGGCCACACGCAGATCCAGCGCCAGTTGCTGGGAAGTGAGGTTACGTGTGTTGTTGTTCAGGATAGTCAGGCGCTGATCCAGCAGGCCGGTGGTGGTCTTGCCATCGGCCGAAGCCTTGAGGTAAGGATCCACGGCCTTGCTCATGCGCGCCAACAGACCATTGGTGTCGTTGGTGCCAGTGAACATCTCCTGGACCTTGCCGCTCATGCCCGGCGTAGACATGGCCTTGTTGAACGCAGTCGTGTCGAACGTCAGGTTACCGGTATTGCGGTCGGTCATGACCCCCAACTGCGACAGATAGGCTATCGGGCTGCCAGCGGTTGCACTCGGGGCGGTAATTTGCCCACGGATATCGGCAACCAGCGAGCGCGCCAGGGAGTCACCGGTGAACGCCGCCTGAACAGTCAGCTTGCCATCTTCGTCCGGGGTCGCCTTGGACAAGGTGTCGATGGTGTTTTTCAAGGTGTTGTAGGCATCGACGAACGCCTGAACCGACGTCTGCAAACCTTTGGTATTACCGTCGACAGTCACCGTGACAGGTGTCGGTGGCGTACCCGGGCTGGCCGTTACCAGGTTCATCGTCAGACCGCTGATAGCACCGGTAACCGTGTTGCTCTTGCTGGTCACCGCCAAACCATCAATGGTCAGCGACGCATCCTTGGCGAGGCCATTGACCGCGCCGGAGTCACCGGCGGCCGGGTTGGAGCCCATCAGCTGGGTACCGTCGATTTCCAGGCCGGCAATGCCGCTGACTTTCATGTCGGAGCCGGCGCCAGTCTTGCTCGAACTGATCACCAGGCGCGAAGCACCCGAGCTGTCGGTCACAATGTTGGCGGAAATACCGTTGACGGCCTGAGCCGAGTTAATCGCATCCCGGGTACTCTGCAAGGTGGCATTGGCCGGGATCGTGACATTGTAATCAGTGCCATTCTGAGTGATTTTCAGGGTACCACTCGGAATGGCACTGGCAGCACCGCCGGCAAAGGATGCACTGGCTATTTTCGAGCCGGTAGCCAGATTATTCACAACAACACTGTAAGTACCCGAGACGGCGGTGTTATCCGCAGAAACCCCCAGAACGGCCGGAGTGCCCGAAGTTGCCGTGTAACCGGCAAACGCTGGATTGGTCTTGCTGCCCAGATTGGTCATCGCGGTCTGGAATGCGGTCAGCGCACTCTTCAACGTGCCGATACCGGAAATCTTCAGCGTGTTGGTTTTAGTCGCATTATCGATCTGCGTCTGCTTCGGCGACTTGTCGGCATTGACCAGCGCAGTAACGATTGCACCGATGTCCAGGCCGGAGCCCAGGCCCGAACCCGGTAAAATTGGACTTGCCATGTGCATCTCCCTTGGGGTTGTTGCCAGTCTTTTGACCCTTGCCGGCGCCTAAAGAACTTCAAACACTATTCATGCCAGTTATCAGACTTTGGCGTCGAACAACACGTGACTTGCGTTGGCGAGGCTGTCTGCCAGCTTCAGGGCTTCTGCGGAAGGGATCTGTCGTACGACTTCGCCCGTCTCGCTTGCGATCACCTTGACGATGACCTTCCCGGAATGCTCATCGATCGAGAACTCCAGATTGCGCTTGATCGACTGAACGAACTTCTCGATCTCCTGCACCGCCAGCTTCAGCTTGTTTTCATCGGCTTCCTGGCTCTTTTTCGAGGCAGGAACCGCTTCAACGGTCTGAGGCTTCGTTTCCACCGGCTTGTCAGCAACGGTATTGGCTGGCTTGGGAGCCGGATAAGACACGTTAAGCTTGACGCTCATGTCCATGCTCATCACCTCATAACGTAAAAAGCGAGAGAGCACGCAAGCGCACTCCCCCGCTAAAACTCATTCCGAAATTACTGAAGCAGCTTCAGTACAGCGGAAGGCAGTTGGTTGGCTTGGGCCAGAACAGAGGTCGAAGCCTGTTGCAGGGTTTGCTGCTTGGTCAGGTTAGCAGTCTCTGCGGCGAAGTCGGTATCTTGTACGCGACCCTGTGCAGCAGTGGTGTTCTCGGTGATGTTCTGCAAGTTCTGGATGGTGCTGGTCAGACGGTTTTGCGAAGCACCCAGGCTGGCACGAGTTGCACCGATTGCAGCGATAGCGGCGTCGATTGCAGTGATCGCGTTGTCGATGTTCTGCGAAGCAGAACCAGCGCCAGTACCGGTAGTACCGGTCAGAACTACAGTACCGCTACCTACGGACAGGCTGACGGCGTCGAACTTGGAGCTCAGTACCAGGTCGATGTGGTTAGCCGAACCGGTGTTTGCGCCAACTTGCAGAGTCACAGTACCAGCCGAACCGTCCAGCAGGTTTTTGCCGTTCAGGTTGGTAGCAGCCGAGATACGGGTGATCTCGTCGGACATCTGAGCGAATTCAGCGTTGGTAGCGGTCTGGTCAGCAGTGCCGTTGGTACCGTTACGTGCTTTAACAGCCAGTTCACGCATACGCTGCAGAATGTCGGTCGAAGCTTGCAGAGCGCCTTCAGCGGTCTGGGCAACGGAGATACCGTCGTTGGCGTTCTGGATTGCCTGGGTGTTACCGCGGATCTGGGAAGACATACGGTTGGAGATCTGCAGGCCAGCGGCGTCGTCTTTAGCGCTGTTGATTTTCAGGCCGGAAGACAGGCGCTGCATCGAAGTCGACAGAGCGTCGGAAGCGCGGTTCAGGTTTTTCTGAACGTTCAACGACGTGGTGTTGGTGTTTACTGTTAAAGCCATGACGAATTCCTCGTTGGTTGGGTACTGCGGCTTCCGGCCCTGGCAACCGCCGGGTATGGCCTAGAGAACCTTCGTAATAGTTATCGTCGGGTTTGCAGGTTGCTTGAGGGCTTTTTTGAAAAAATTTGCCATCAACCTGCCACCCCCAAGAAAACAAAGACTTAGCAGCACTTTACCTTCGAAAAAATGACGTCATAAAACCGTCCGTGGCGCAAACCTGCGGGCCAGCGCCTTCGTCCCTCTTCAAGCAGACGGTTCTTCCAGCAATTGAATCAGCTCGTACTCCATGAAATCGGCAAGGCCCAACCAATCCTGACGCTCCTGACACTCGAGCATTTGAGTGAGCAACTGCGCCCAGGCCAACTGTGTCGGCGCGCCGGCCGACACCAACGACTGCTGGGCGCCCTCGAACACATCGACCATGGCCAACGCAGCCTCGACATCACGCCCCAACCGAAACAGGCCGGCGCATTGGCGGCATTCCTCTACCCATTTTTTCAGCGCAGTCATTGCACGAACTCCTGATTGAACGTGGTCCCGGCAATGTGCGCCCCTGCGCGGCTGCTGTTGAAAAAAGCCACCTGCGGCTGTCCGGCGATGTATCGCTCCAGCACGCACAGATAGCCGCGAAAATTGAGCTGGGTACTGACGCGCTGGCCATACCCGTCACGCACCCAGTGCCGCGCCTGATTCACCGACGGCCCAAGGTCCCCGTCGTTCCAGCCGGCATGGGTCTTGTTCATCGGGAAGGCAAAATCGGCGCCGAACAGCGTGATGCGCGCAGCGCCCATCTTCACCGCCAGGTCCACGGCCGGATGAATCACACTGCCGCCCACATGCAACAGCGCCCTCGGATGCTGCTCACGCAATGCCGCATAGACCGGACTTGCCGAGTAACCGCCATAACGCTTGCCCTTCCAGGCTCTCAGCACCTCGGGATCACTCATTGGCAGATACACCAGCGGGATGCCGGCGGACTCCTCGAATGGCAAATGCCGAAAGCTGATGCGCTGATCGATGCTCACCACATAGTCGGGCACGATCCCATGCTCGCGCAGCGGCCGGTACGCGGTATCGACACAAATAAACAACGGACGCTCGGCCCGCTCGCGAATCGCCGCCAGACGTTCGAAATGCTGCTCGAGTGTCGGCCCGGTGCCGATCACATAAATCTCCCGACCGGCACAGGTTCCGAACAGCGTCGCCACATCGTCGTCAGCGAGCAATACCGGCAAGCAATCCTGCAGACGCTGCTGAATGAACGGTGACTGCGGATCGAACTCACGGTTGTTGAAGCTCAGGTGCACCTCGCTGACCAGCCGATCACGGATCTTTGCGTTGAAGTCATCGGCCAATAGCATCTCGGCAGGCAATGCGAAGAACGGCGTGCAGATGTCGGGCAGGTCGCCGGCGTAGAGCAATTCAACTCGCGGATCCTGCAGCCACTCCCGCTGATCGAGCAGTTGCAGCACCAGAGCGAACAGCGCGCCGTTGAGGATGTGTACATACAAGCGCTCAAGCCCGGCGCGCTCCAGCAACACCGTGGGCAAATCCCCGAGGCCGGTGCCGTAGACATGCAGCTGCGGCTTGTCCGTTGGCAGGCTGGCAGCCTGTATCTGCGCTTCGCGGACACGGTCATGCCGGCTGGTAAGCTGAATGCC
Source organism: Pseudomonas sp. B20(2017) (assembly GCF_002113125.1). Lineage (GTDB taxonomy): Bacteria > Pseudomonadota > Gammaproteobacteria > Pseudomonadales > Pseudomonadaceae > Aquipseudomonas. The sequence goes on from NZ_NEJP01000001.1 coordinate 154,833, forward strand.
GCCGATGCTCAGGGTCGAGCCCAACCCTTGCGTAAGCTCGGCCTCGATCGCCGAACTGTCTTCGTTCAGCAATCGTGCGAACAGCGCCGGCCAGCGTCGTCCGATGACTTCAGCGTTGGCCTGGAAAAACTCGCTCATGGCGCCTCGCGCTCCCTTCAGGCAAAAAAATAGCGTTCAAGGTTAACCCTTGAACGCTATTTTTGTATTCGTCGTTTTTAGCGGATTCAAGGACGATAAATAATCGCCGAACCCCACGACAGACCAACACCGAAACCGCTCAGTGCCACACGATTCCAGGTGGAATCCAGCGCGTGCTTCTCCAGCAACAGCGGGATACTCGAGGAAACAGTGTTACCGGTCTCGACCATGTCCTTGATGAACTTCTCCGGCTCGCCTTCGAAGCGTCGGGCCACGGCGTCGACAATCGCCGCGCTGCCCTGGTGGATGCAGAAGGCGTCGATGTCATCGGCCTTCAGGCCAGAATCATCGAGCAATTCATGCAAGTGCGCCGGCACTTTGAGCAGCGCAAAGTTGAACACCTGACGGCCATTCATGAAGAACACGCCATCGGTCACTTTCAGGTGCGGTGCGCCGGAACCGTCGGTGCCGAACTTGGCCTTGCCCAGCGCCCAGACCGGGTCTTCACCCATCCAGGTCGCGGTGGCGGCGTCGCCGAACAGCATGGTGGTGTTGCGATCTTCCGGATCAACGATCTTCGAATACGGGTCAGCGGTGATCAGCAGACCGTTCTTCAGGCCGGCGGCTTCCATGAAACCCTTGATCGCGTAGATGCCGTAGACATAGCCGGAACAGCCCAGGGAAATGTCGAACGCCGCGACATTGGTCGGCAGGCCGAGCTTGTCCTGGACGATGGCCGCGGTGTGCGGCAGGCCTTCTTCGTCACCGTTCTGGGTGACGACGATCAGCGCATCGATGGATTCACGTTTCAGATCCGGATTGCTGGCAAACAGCGCATTGGCCGCTTCAACGCACAAATCGGAGGTTTCCTGTTCCGCGTCTTTACGTGGCAGGAAGGCCGAACCGATCTTGCCGAGGATGAATTCTTCATCCTTCTCGAATTTTGCACCTTGTGCGTAATTGTCCACGCCGGCTACAGGAACGTAGCTCGCAATGCTTTTTATGCCAATCATTACGGCTTCCCAATAATAAACAGCCCAATACCACCGCTCGCAAGGATTCGAGGGGCGCCGACAAACAGAAAACGGCCGCCACAACGGGCAGCCACGGGGAGCGCGAAGGGCTATCACTGGAACCGAAAACGGGCCAGGCGCCATCTCCCCGGTCATTACAATACAGTGAAGATGCGCGTTATGACTCGCAGGTCACGCTATTTTGCCGAATCGGCGACAGATCGGGTCATTCGATCAAAGACCAGTCCAGCGGCGTACCGCGTTTGATCGACTGGCGCGCACGGCGCCCGAGGACGGCATCGGTGTGCTTGGGCGGCAGACCGAGACCGGGACGAATGGCGCGCAGGTTGGCCGCCGTGAAGGGTTCACCAGCCGCCATATCGGCCGTGACGTACAGCGACCGGCGGTAAACCAGCGACTTTTCCTCAGCCTCGGTCACGCCGTAATGCACCAGGCCCATCGCCTGCCAGGCGCGCTCGGTCTCGACCACCAGGCTGGCCAGTTCCGCCGGTTCCAGCGAGAAACTGGCGTCCACCCCACCGGCTGAACGGTCGAGGGTGAAGTGTTTTTCCACTACCGTCGCGCCCAGCGCCACCGCCGCCACCGACACGCCGACGCCCATCGAATGGTCTGACAGCCCCACCTCACAACCGAACAGATCACGCAGATGCGGGATCGTGCGCACGTTGCTGTTGATCGGGGTCGCCGGGTAGGTGCTGGTGCATTTGAGCAGCACCAGATCCTTGCACCCGGCCTCGCGGGCAGCGTGCACGGTTTCGTCGAGTTCGGCGATGCTGGCCATGCCGGTGGAAATGATCAGCGGCTTGCCGGTCGCGGCCACGCGGCGAATCAGCGGCAGGTCGGTGTTCTCGAAACTGGCGATCTTGTACGCCGGCACTTCAAGGCTTTCGAGAAAGTCCACGGCGCTGTCATCGAACGGCGTCGAAAACGCGAGCATGCCCAACTCCCTGGCCCGGGCGAAGATCGGCGCATGCCATTCCCAGGGCGTGTGGGCCTTTTCATACAGGTCGTAGAGCGAAGTACCGGCCCACAGACTGTTCGGATCCTTGATGAAGAACTCGCCTTCCGCCAGATCCAGGGTCATGGTTTGGGCAGTGTAGGTTTGCAGTTTCAAGGCATGCGCACCGGCCTTTGCCGCCGCTTCGACAATCTGCAAGGCGACGTCCAGCGACTGGTTATGGTTGCCGCTCATTTCAGCGATGATGAACGGCGGCGCATCGGCACCGATCTGGCGGTTGCCGATCTTGAAACTGCTCATTGACTGGATTCCTTCAAAACCTTGCTGAACGCGCAGGCACTCTGGGTGAACCCGGCGTCACGAAAAACATTCATCGAGGGCCGATTGGCCGGCAACACCTGGGCGGTGATGGCGGTCATCTGCGGCCAGTGCGCGGATACAAAAGCTTCACCCTGCGCCAGCAGCGCCCTGCCCCAACCCAGACCGAAACGCCCCTCGAGCAGATACAGCGAAACCTCTGCCTCAAAGCCGCGCAGATCGTAGCGCAGGACGCCGACCGGGCCGTCATCCGCCTCGGCCACCAGCAGCAACCGCTGAGGATTGCGCAGGCTCGCGCCCAGCCAGTTCACATGTTGCGTCCAGTCAATCGCCCCGCTGTCCAGTGACCAGCGGCGCACCGCCTCTGCATTGCGCCCCTCGAACAGCAACTGCGCGTCATCCGGCGTCGCCAGACGCAACTTGAGCACCGCACCGGCCAGTGCCGCCGCCACCCGCAGCGCACCGCGCCCGTCGACCAGTTGCCGCGAACGCTCAGCCAGGCTCTGTCGCAGATAAAAGTTGCCCACGACAAAGCCGATGGCATCGCGCAGTTGCTCGACACTGACCTGCTCCCGCGCGCCCATGAACACATGCGCCCCGGCCGCCGCCATCACTTCGCCGTTGGCCTGTTGGTTGTTCGACACCGCAATGCAGATCGTCGGCAGGCCCAGGGCCGCGCGTTCCCAACTGGTGCCGCCGCCGGCGCCGATAAACAGGTCGGCCTCGGTCATGCGTCGATGAAAATCGCTGACGAAACTGTGCAGGCGCCAGTGTGGCCGCGTTTCGGCCAGCGCCTGCATCTTTGCCCAGGCCGGGTTGTCGGCACCGGCGACGAAATCCACTTCAAGCCCGGAAAAATCCGCCAGCGCCAGCATCGCGTGATGAGTCTGGCGCGCCGCATCAAAGCCGCCGAAATTCACCAGCACCCGACGCGCCACAGACTTGATCTCGATGACCGGACCACAGAACTCTTCGCGCAACATGGCAAAGCGCGGACCGAGCAGCGTTCGGCATCCGGCCGGCAGCAGCGGCTGATAGTTTTCGCTGAGCCCGGAGAGGTTCTGATTGAGCAACAGGTCCACGCTGTAGCATCGGGTCGCCAAATCGTCGACGGCGGCGATCCGTGGTGCGAAGCGACGAGCTGCGGTCTGCCAGTGATGGTCGAGGCCGTAGTGATCGGCGATGACCCAGTCAAACTCAGGCTGCCCTTCCAGCTGCGTCGCCAGTGCATCGATATCCGCCTGCCACGGCAGCATCGATTCGATGGCCTGCTCCGGGTCTTCACCGACATAGCGATCCGGCAACGCGAAGGTCTCGAAGCCTTCGCTCTGCAACGCATCAAGCCGATGCCCCGGCAAACGACGACAGGCGAACGCGACATGACTGCCTTGCGTGCGCAGCACTCGCGCCAGTGTCAGGCATCGCGCGATGTGGCCGCTGCCGATGGTCGGCGAGGCGTCGGCGCGGATCAGCACTCTCATTGCAGCTCTCCACCAGCCTTGAGGGCGGCGTAAAGGTATTCGGCACGCTTCCAGTCTTCGACGGTATCGATGTCCTGCACCAGATGCCGGGGCAGGATCACCGGCAGACTGGCCGACGAATACAGCACCTCGCCACCCAGCCAGGCCTCGCTACGGCCCCAATAGAACTGGCCGGCATCCTGAAAGGCAGCCGGCAGATCCTGCGAACGGGTATTGCGAAATTCGGGATACATCGCTGTCAGCGCGCCCTGCCCGTCGAGGGTCAGGGCGCGCTGCACCGGAAAGCCGAAATCGGTAACCGAAAAAGCGAAGGACTTGTCCGGATGCTGCGCCAGCAACTCAAAGCCCTGACGCAGAAACCGCGCCTGCAATAGCGGCGCCGTGGCGTACACACAGCAGGCGTAATCGAAAGCCGGCAGTTGTTGCAACGCATGCACGATCACTGCCGCAGTGCCGGTGAAATCATCGGCCAGTTCCGCCGGACGCATGAACGGCACTTGAGCACCGCTGGCCCGCGCCACGTCCGCGATTTCTTCGTCATCGGTGCTGACCACCACTTGCTCGAACAACCCTGAATCGAGGGCCGTGCGGATCGAACGGACAATCATCGGCACACCGTCGAACGGCTTGAGATTCTTGCGCGGAATGCGTTTGCTGCCCCCGCGGGCCGGGATGATTGCGACGTTGTTCAAGGACGTTTTTCCAGCAGGAACCAGGTGATGTCGTCCACCGGAAATTGCGGATCGCGGTGATAACCGAAGCCGTAGTCCAGCAGTTGCAAATCCGGATAGCGATCGAGCATTTCCCCGGCGAAATCACGCTTGAACAGCTTGCCGCTGTTACCGCGATAGGACACCTCCACCGGCGAGGGGTTGTAGTACTCGGCGATCAGGATGTAGCGCGAGCTCAACTCATACAACTGCGCATACGCTGTCGCCAACAGCTCCGGCGCCAGATGGATCAGCACGCCTTTGCTCAGGGTCAGGTCGTATTGGCGCTCACGAGGAAAGTCGAACAGCGAGCCGTGCCAGATGTTCGCAATCTCCAGCGCACGCGCCTGGGCGCAGGCACTGGCATTGATTTCGACCCCGAACAGCTCGCAGCGTGGCAGCAACTGACGCAGCGCCTGCAAGTTGTTGCCGGCGTTGGTGCCCAGTTCCATCAGGCTGTCGATCCGCCCGGCCCGTGACAGCGCCTTGGCGAACAACGCCAGATTGGCCGCCACCAGTGGCTGGCCGACGTTGCGGTCAACGTACTGGTTGCCGAACTCGCCCTGCCAGAATTGTTCCTGCTCGCTCAGATCACGCATTACCGTTTTCCATCCACCGCCGCGGCGGCAATCATTCAGTCAACCGACGCAATTGCTCGACCACGTAGTCCTGCTGCTGATCGCTCAGCAACGGGAACAGCGGCAGGCTGATCGCTTCGGCGTAATAACGCTCGGCTTCGGGGAAGTCCCCCTCGGCGAAACCCAGGTCACGATAATACGGCTGCAGATGCACCGGAATGTAGTGCAGGTTCACGCCGATGCCGGCGGCACGCAAGCCTTCGAACACCTGACGGTGGCTGAGGCTGATGCGCTCGGTCTGCAAACGCACCACGTAAAGATGCCAGGCCGATTCGGCCTCCGGCTGGAGGCTCGGCACGGTGACCGGCAAGTACGCCAGCAAGCGGTCGTATCGCGCGGCCAGCTCCCGGCGACGGGCGATGAAGTCGTCCAGTTTGCTCAGCTGCGACAGACCCAGCGCGGCTTGCAGATCGGTGATCCGGTAATTGAATCCCAGCTCGACCTGCTGGTAATACCACGGGCCATGGCTGGGCTCGGTCATCTGCTGCGGATCGCGGGTCATGCCGTGGCTGCGCAGGCGTTGCAGACGCTCGGCCAGTTCCGGGCGATTGGTCAGCACCATGCCGCCCTCGCCGCTGGTGATGATCTTCACCGGGTGGAAGCTGAACACGGTCATCGCGGCAAATTCACCGCAACCCACCGGGCGCCCGGCATAGCTTGCGCCGACCGCGTGGGACGCATCTTCGATCACGGTAAAGTTGTAGCGCTCGGCCAGTTCGGCGATTCGTCGCATGTCGCAGCTCTGCCCGGAGAACGCCACCGCCACCAGCACTTTGGGCAGCGTACCGTCGCGTTCGGCAGCATCGAGTTTGTTCGCCAGAACTTCGGCATCGAGGTTCCAGGTCAGCGGATCGATGTCCACGAAATCCACGTCGGCACCGCAATAACGGCCGCAGTTGGCCGACGCGAGAAAGGTATTAGGCGTGGTCCACAAGCGGTCGCCTGCGCCGAGCCCCGCCGCCAGACAGGCAATGTGCAGCGCCGCCGTGGCGTTGCACACCGCCACGGCGAAATCGGCCTGACAACGCTCGGCCACCGCCTGCTCGAAGCGTTCGATGGTCGGGCCCTGGGTCAACCAGTCGGACTGCAACACCTCGACGACCGCGTCGATGTCCGTCTGGTCGAGGCTCTGCCGACCGTAGGGAATCATACCGACAGCTTCGCGTGCAGGTCGGCGATCTGCCCCACCGAGAGGAAGTGCGGGTTGGTGTCGGAGCGGTACTCGAAATCTTCGCCGACCGGCACGCCACGTTCACCGAGTTTGTCCTCGGCAAAATCCACGTCGACGCTGGTAAAACGAATCGACGGCTGGATCGTGTAGTGATCGGCGAACTCCAGGGTCATCCGCGCATCGTCCAGCGGCACCATCAGCTCGTGCAGTTTCTCGCCGGGACGGATGCCGACGTTCTTGTGCGGCAGGTGCTCGGCCATTCCCCGCGCGAGATCGACCACGCGGATCGACGGGATCTTCGGCACGAACACTTCACCGCCGTGCATCCGCGCAAAGCTGTCGAGCACGAATTGCACGCCGTGATCGAGGGTGATCCAGAAGCGGGTCATGCGCTCGTCGGTGATCGGCAGCTCCGTCGCGCCATCGGCGATCAGCTGGCTGAAAAACGGCACCACTGAGCCGCGCGAACCCGCCACGTTGCCGTAGCGCACCACGGCAAAACGCGTCTGCTGTTCGCCAGCGATGTTGTTGGCGGCAACGAACAACTTGTCCGACAGCAACTTGGTGGCGCCGTACAGGTTGATCGGGCTCGCGGCCTTGTCGGTGGACAGCGCGACGACTTTCTTCACGCCGTTGTCGATGGCGGCAGCGATGATGTTTTCCGCGCCGTTGACGTTGGTGCGGATGCATTCGGTCGGGTTGTACTCCGCCGCCGGCACCTGCTTCAACGCCGCGGCATGCACCACGTAATCAATGCCGCGCATGGCCTGACGCAGACGATCGGCGTCGCGCACGTCACCGAGAAAGTAACGCATGCACGGCGCGTTGAACGTCTGCTGCATTTCGTATTGCTTGAGCTCATCCCGCGAGAAGACCACCACGCGCTTGGGCTGGTATTGCTCGAGCAGGCGCGCGATGAACTTGCGCCCGAACGAGCCGGTGCCGCCGGAGATGAAAATCGATTTTCCGTTGAACATGTCTTGAGTCCCGTTCCCTGTCGACCTAGGCGATCAACTGTGCCCAGTTCAGCGAAGCACTGTCGTTCAGAACAAAGCCTTTGCCGATCAGGCTCAGGTTGGCGTTGTAGGCCTGATCCCCGGCGAAAGTCGCCGCCCATTTTTCCTGCAATGCAGCCAGTGCCTGGCTTGCCTGATCGATCTCGCCCTGATGGATGACTTGCACCGATGGCGTCCAGACGGTCAGGTAACCGGCCTGGCCGGCCTTCAGGCACAGGTCGACATCGCTGAAGCCGGCAGCGAACGTGCTGTCGTCCAGACCGCCCAGAGCCTCGAACAATTCTTTGCGCACCATCAGGCATACGCTCGAAACCGCCGAGTAGTTCTGATCTACGGACAACCGGTACAGATAGCCTTCGGCATCGTGTTTCTCGCCGACGAATGCCGAACCGACGCCACCGTTCATGCCCAGGATCAGGCCGGCCTGGCTGACCTTGCCGTCGCGGTCGACCAGTTTCGGGCCAACTACGCCGACTTCCGGACGCAGGGCATGGTTGAGCAGCGAGTCGAGCCAGTTCGGATTGACCACTTCGGCGTCCGCCGCCAACAGCACCAGGAACTCGCCCTGAGCTTGCTGGCTGGCCGCGTTGCACAGTGCGGGCGTGCTGAGCGATTGATCGGCACGCAGCACACTGACTTTCGGATGCTGATAAGTCCCGAGCCAGTCATTGACCTCGGCCGATTGAGAAGCCTTGGTTGCAATCAGGATTTCGTACTTGTGATAACGGGTGCGCAACAGCACACCTTCCAGGCAACGTTGCAGAGCAGGCAGATCGTCCCCGGCCGCTATAACGATCGACACCAGAGGACGATCGCTGTGGTGATAATCGATCTGGTAAACACCCGGCAGCGCCGACGTGACCTTGGCTTTGTAACCGCGGTTGCCTAGATGACGCAGCAATGCCAGACGCTCATGGGCGTTCTCTTCCAGCTGCGGTGCCTGAGTGATCAGCAGCGGTTCATCGAGGTGCGCCAGGCAGTTCAGGCCACCTTGCTCAATGATGCGCAGTAGCAGGTCGAACTCCAGCGCCTTGCTGAAATCGGCGCGGTAGCCGTCGACTTCCAGCAGCACTTCACGCCGGACCAGCCAGTGCCGCGCCATCAGGCCCGGCAGGCTCAGCAACAGGTCGAGATTGAAGCCCGGACGGAACACGTCCATCAGCGCACCGTTTTCCCGTCGCTGGATCTCGTCCGTGGAAACGGCATTGATGCCGTCGGCATTCATCAACTCCAGGCTGGCGCGCAAGAGGCCGCCGGCGGTGAACTCATCCCCCGCTTCGGCCAGAAGCAACCAGTCGCAAGGCGACTGACGAGCGCTCTGGTTAAGCTTGTCGACAAGGTTGTCCGGCGTAACACGGACAAAGTGCAGGGTGTTCTGCGCAGTGGTCGCTGCCGGGGCTTCACCAGTGGTGAACACGACAATGCGGAACGCCTTGGATTGACCTTCGAGCAGGCTGTCGAGGCTGACCTGCAACTTGTCGATATCGTTATCCATGTCCACCAGGAAGATGCCGAACTGCGGGCCACCACCGTTGGCGGCCAGGTGTTCGGTAATCGACGCGATCTGCCCGGCATCCGCCTGACGCGACGCCAGCCATTTGAGCAGACGCCCGGACTGCATCTTGTCAAACACCTGCTGATGGTCGGCGACGGTCAACGCTTCCATGCGGGCGATCCAGTCACGCATCGTCTGCGCTTCGTCATCCTCGCCAGACAGTTCCAGTTGCACCGCCAGGCGTTTGGCGACGGTGCGGTTGAACGCGTTGAGGTCGTGGGCCTGCCACAGACGGTCGAGCACACTTTCAGGGGTATCGTTGTTGCGCGCCTCGATCAGATGCGCCTGACGGGTCCACACCCCTTCAAGACCTTCCAGTTGAATGCGGCCGGCCGGCATCGCGTGCAGCATGAATTCAAACTGCGCGAGGCGATCAAAGAACGCCTGGTTGTAGAACGGCATTTCGACGTACTGCAGAGGTCCGAAACGGCGATCCGGACGCTTGAGTTCCTGGTTCCAGGTGGACTGGATAATCAGCTCTGCCGTCAGGGCCCGATTGGTTTGAAGGCTGTCGACCATCGCCTCGAAACTTTTAAGGGCAAAGGCCTTGCCCTGCTCTGCATTCAGATCCTTGATACCAGTCGGCAATCCCGCCAGAAACTCGGCGAAGGCTTCGCGCTCGGCCACTGATTTAGGATCGATGTAAGTCAGCGAGTGGTACACCTCGGTGCTGTGCTCGGAGTTGCCATAGTTGATCTCCCGCACCACGTACGGTATCGGCAGGATCCGTGCCTTGGCACTGGCCAGCAGGAAGTAAACATGGCCGATTTCCTGCCACTGGAAACTGGTGCCCGGCGGCAATGCCGAATGCCAGGTTTTCATCAGGTCGGTACGGGTCACCGCATAGAACGGCGGGATGTACTGACTCATGTAGTCCAGGACCCGATCCTGCGCCCGCTCGGACGCATAGTCCTCCTGCACTTTCTTGTCGCGACGGTAGTAGCTCACGCCACCGGCCAGTGTCAGGTACATCAGGCAGTAGCCGTGGCACATGCCGTAGTCGCGATTCGCTTCCAGGAAGCCCACCGACTCGGCGAGCGAATCGTGCAGGATGAAGTCGTCATCGGCTGCCAGCACCATGTATGGCGTGGTCAGTTGCTCCACGCCATAGGCCAGTTTGGCCTGCATGCCCCAATAGGCGAATTGCGGCACGTGGTGGTAATCGACCGAAGAAAAATCGCCTTCAGGCCGCTCGGCGGTGGAGTCCAGCACCATGATTCTGCAGGGCAGGCTGCCGTAGTACTTGACCGCCCGACGCAGGAACGCCGGACGATTGTGCGTAATCAGCACCACGGTCAACAGCTCGTTGAGCGGTAGCGTCAATTCAGAACCGAACTTGCCTTGCATAACTTCTCTCCACAACCGGCGACTCGCCGAGACAACGCTTTTGTGATGTTGCGAATTAACGAACGCGACGCAGATAGCCGTCCGGCGCCACGGTGATCAGCAGCTTGTTCTGCAACTGAACATCGATCTCGAAATCCTTGTTCTCTTCCAGGTATTTCCACACGGCGGTCTTCGGGTTGTCGCCCGGGCCCCATGGACGATCCGGGAAGAAGTCGGCCGGCATGTCTTCAACCACGGTGTCCATCACCACGCAGTAGCTGTCGACCGACACCAGTGGCGCATAGAGGCGCAGCTCTTCGAGCACGTGGTCGTGGGTGTGGTTGGAATCGAGTACCAGAATGACTTTCTTGCCTTCGGCTGCCGCGCGTACCTGGGCAGCGATGGCCGGGTCGATGCTCGAACCTTCGATCATCTTGATGCGCTTGCTCATCGGATGGCTTTCGATGGCTTCGCGGTTGTGCGGGCGGATGTCCAGGTCAATGCCCAGCACTTCGCCGTGACCCTGCAGCTCCAGCAACGAGGCGTAGTAGATGATCGAACCGCCGTGGGCGATGCCGCACTCGATAACCAGATCCGGCTTCACCTGCCAGATGATTTCCTGCATCGCCATCATGTCTTGTGGCAGCTGGATGATCGGACGGCCCATCCACGAGAAGTGGTAGCTGTACTTGTGCTTGGCCGATTCGTTGAAGAAATCCCGGGCCAGGCCGGTGAGTTTCTGGTCGTCACCCTGTTGGGCGATCTGCTCGCGGCATTCGGCTTCGAAAGCTTTGTTGATGCTGTTGTCGGTCATTTTCAAAATCTCAAGGGTCACTGGAACGAAGCACTGTCGACGGCGTGATAGACGTAGCGTCCACCGGTCATCCGCTTGATCTCTTCGAGGTAATTGGAATTCATCACAAACAGGTTGGCGCCCTCGGGCAAAGCGTCCATCGCCTCTTGCGGCGAGGACACCCGGGCGCCGCTCAGGGGCAGGTAACGCCCCTGTTTGGCCGGGTTGATATCGACCACCCGGTCCACCGCCACGCCGGCGCGTTGCAGGAACAGCGAATAGATCACGCCTTTGGACGAGGCGCCCCAGATCGCCGAACCTTGCTCGGGCGCGCCCAGGATGATCTGCACCGCGCGCTCGAGGCTGGCAGTGAAATCGTCCGGCAATGCCAGGCGCGGCACCGGTTGTTCGGGGGTCAGGCGCAGCGTGGCAAGGTCAGCGACGATGTACAGGTATTGGCCACCGAACAGGTGACCGGCCTCGTGCACGGTGCCGAACATCCGGCGCAGGTCGTCGAGGCGGAAGTAATTGACGTGCTCGTAGAACAGGTCGAACCAGGCGCGGTGTTCGAGGATCCAGTCGAAGCACGGCACTTCGATGTAGATCTGCCCACCGCCCTGATTGGCTTCGGCGATCACCGCCAGAAAGCTCAGCGGATCCTGGATGTGTTCCAGCACGTGACGCAGCACGATGGCGTCCGCTTCCAGGCCCAGACCACGGGTGAACGGGGCCTTGATCACGTCGGCGTTCTCGCCTTCGTAGGCCGGGTCGATGCCGGTGATGCGGTAGCCCAGGCCTTTGAGCAGCTCGAGGAAATAACCTTTGCCGCAGCCGACTTCGATCAGCTCCTGACCCTTGAAGTGCCGGGCAATGATGCCTTCGACATCGCTCAGGTGTTTCTGGAACTGGCCGGAATGGGCCTGCTCGTTCTGGTAGTCGGCGTCGTAGCTGAGTTTGTCGGCATCGAACGCTGCATTGAAGATCAGCCCGCTGCGCTCATCCTGCACCAGCAGCATGTCGGCGCTGGCCGATGCCTTCGCCGATTCGGGATCGGCAAAGGTGCGGTTCTGCAGCACTGGCAGGTCGGTGACCCGATACAATTCGTGCCTCATTGCGGCTCTCCCAATAACTGTTGCAAGCGCTCGGTCACCGCCCAGAACGCCAGCGGTTCGTGGGTCGGATACGGGTAATGGCCGAGGTTCAGACCGATGCTCGCGCCGCGCTCACGCAGGCGCTGTTCGACCAGCGCCCGCACCGAAACCGGCAGGCCGCTGGCGCAGTTGATCGTGCCGTCGAAATCGCGTTTGTGCAGGATCGCGACGAGATGACCGGCAGCGGTTTCAATCGGCAGAAAATCGCGCAACTGTTCACCGGCCGACATGTTGAACGTCGCATCGCCAGCATCGATTGCCCAGTCCAGCGCGGCCAACAGACTGTTGGGGTTCTGCCCGGCGCCGTGCAGATAGAACAGCCGCGCCCATTGCAGGGTGAACGAATGCTCCTGCTGCAGATTTTGCAGAAACAGGTGCAGGGTGTGCTTGGCCAGACCGTAAGGATTGGCCGGCTGCGCGTCGTTCTGTTCGCTCAACGGGCCACTCTGCATGCCGTATTCGAAGCAGGTGCCGGTCACCAGCACCTGCTGCACGCCCGCCTCTACCGCGCCTTTGATGAAGCGATAGTCGGCCATCAGGTTGTGCTCGAAATGGAACAGCGCCCGATAGTTCGGCAACCCCGGCCAGGCCAGGTGCGCGAGCGCATCGACACCCTCGGTCAGCGCTGCGACATTCAGATCCGCCGCGTGAATATCCGTGCTCACGAACTCGACGTCCTTGATCCACGGCATGTCCGCGGCTTTCTGCGCGTCGCGTGCCACCGCCCGCACCGTGCAGCCACGGGCCAGCAACGCTGCGACCAGATGACGACCGACGAAGCCCGTGGCTCCGGTGACTAGAACTTTCACAGCACGCTCAACTCAGGCACGGCAATCACGAAGCGACCGTCCCACTGACGCACCTGAGCCAGTTGCTGACTGACTTCATGCAGCAGGTTCCACGGCAGCACCAGCACGTAATCCGGCTTCTCGATATCGATCTGCGCCGGCGCGACAATCGGGATGCGGCTGCCCGGCAAAAACTTGCCCTGCTTGTGCGGGTTCGCGTCGGCGACCCAGGCCAGCAGATCCGGCTTGACCCCGGCGTAGTTGAGCAAGGTGTTGCCCTTGGCCGCAGCGCCGTAGCCGACCACACGCTTGCCATCGGCCTTGGCCTGCAACAGGAAGCGCAGCAGGTCATGCTTGATACGTTCGGCAGCCGGCGCCAGCGTCGCGTAGTACTCGGCGGTTTTCACCCCGGCGTCGAGCTCGGCCTGCAACTGTTGTTGCACGGCCGGCTGTACGGCCCGGCGTTCGCCGTCCTTGCGCTGGACGAACACCCGCAGCGATCCGCCATGGGTGGTCAACTGGCTGACGTCGAACACTTCCAGACCATTGCGCTCGCACAGCGTTTGTACGGAGGTCAACGACAGGTACGAATAGTGTTCGTGATACAGCGTGTCGAACTGCGCGCCGGCCATCAGCGTCAGCAATTGCGGGAATTCGAAAGTGGCGACACCGGTCGGTTTGAGCAGCGTGGCGAAACCACCGAGGAAATCGTTGATGTCCGGCACATGGGCCAGCACGTTGTTGGCGGCCATCAGGTCGGCGCCCCAGCCTTCGCTTTTCAGCTGTGCGGCGGTATCGCGACCGAAGAACAGTTCACGGATCTCCAGGCCTTTTTCCCGTGCCGCTTGCGCGGTGCTGCGGGTCGGCTCGACACCCAGGCACTGGATGCCGCGACCGGCCACGTATTGCAGCAGGTAGCCGTCGTTGGCGGCGACTTCCACCACGCGGCTGTCGGCGGTCAGGCCGAAGCGCTCGACCATCGCGGCCACATAACGCTCGGCGTGGGCCAGCCAGGTGCTGGAGAACGAACTGAAGTAGGCGTACTCGGCGTCGAACAGGCTGTCGGCAGAGGTGTAATCCTCGGTCTGCACCAGCCAGCATTGCTCGCACACGGCAACCTTCAGCGGCACCCATTGTTCGGCCTGCTCCAGCCGATTGGCATGCACATAGGCGTTGGACGGTGGCGAGGTGCCGAGGTCGATCAGCGGCAGGCTCAGCGGTGCGGCGCACCCACGGCAGTTCATAGACGCACTCCAGCAAAGTGTTGATCGAGCGCGGGATGGCTGGAATCACGCGCTGACAAATTATTGACAGGCAACGGCCAGGCGATCGCCAGCCGTGGGTCGTTCACTGACAGTCCGCCCTCGTGCTCCGGCGCGTAATCGGCGCTGTGCAGGTAAAGCAACTCGGCATCCTCAGTGAGGGTCTGGAAACCGTGGGCGAAGCCGGCCGGAATCAGCAGGCTGCGACCGTCGCCGGCCTTCAGGTGCTCGGCGTGCCAGCGCAGGAAGGTTTCGGAATCCGGGCGCAGGTCCACCGCCACGTCCCACACTTCACCGCGCAGGCAGGTGATCAACTTGGCTTCCGGGGCGTTGGCGTTCTGGTAATGCAGACCGCGCACGCTGCCCTTCTCGCGGGTGCAGGAATGGTTGATCTGGCGGATGTGAAATTCACTGCCGAACGCCTTCAGGCTGCCCTCGCAGAACAGGCGGGCGAAGTGCCCGCGCTGATCTTCGAAGCGTTTGTGCTGAACGCTGAACAACCCTGCCAGCGGTAACTGTTTCAAGGAAAACTCGCTCACAGCGCGCCCCGGTACAGGTTCAGTTGGCCGAGGGTCACGGTGCGCATGTCGTCGCCGTTCTGCCATGCCAGATGCCAGTCGAGGGTCTGGGTCAGGCATTGCTGCAACGACCAGCGCGGTTGCCAGCCCAGCACCTGACGGGCGCGGCTGCTGTCCAGGCGCAGCAGGCCGGCTTCGTGCAGGTCACTCTTTTCAATGCGCAGGCCACGGGCCTGAGGCCAGCGGTGGGCGAGCAGTTTGACCACTTCGCCGACGCTGCACATGTCCGCTTCACCTGGGCCGAAGTTCCACGCCCCAGCGTATTCCGGGCCATCTTCATAGAGGCCGGCAGCCAGTTGCAGATAACCGGCCAGCGGTTCCAGCGCGTGTTGCCACGGGCGCACGGCTTGCGGGTAACGCAGGGTCACCGGTTCGTCGGCCGACCAGGCTTTCAGTACGTCGGGAATCAGGCGTTCAGGGGCGAAATCACCGCCGCCCAACACGTTGCCGGCTCGCGCAGTGGCCAGGGCCAGACCGTGCTCGGCGTACTTGTCGGCCGGGAAGAACGATGCCGCATAAGACTGCGCCAGCAACTCGCAGCAGGCCTTGCTGCTGCTGTAAGGATCGTGGCCACCGAGGGCTTCGTCCTCGCGGTACGGCCACAGCCATTCCTTGTTGGCGTAGACCTTGTCGGTGGTCACCAGCACGCAGGCCCGCACACAACCGACCTGACGAATCGCTTCGAGCAGGTTCAGAGTGCCCATGACGTTGCTGGAATAGGTGCCGAGCGGATCGCGATAGCCTTCGCGCACCAGCGGCTGGGCTGCCAGGTGCAGGACGATCTCCGGCTCGGTGTCGGCGATGATCTCGAGCAAGGCGCCGAGGTCACGCAGGTCGCCACGCTGATCGTTGATGCCTTCGCTCACGCGCGCCAGTTCGAACAGGCTCGGCTCGGTCGACGGATCGAGGGAAAAACCGCTGACTTGCGCGCCGAGGCTTTGCAGCCACAGGGTCAGCCAGCTGCCCTTGAAACCGGTGTGACCGGTGACCAGAACCCGCTTGCCGCGCCAGAACTCCGGACTCAGACCCATTGCTTCCATGGGGCCTCCCCGCTCTGCCACAGCGCTTCGAGATGGTTCTTGTCGCGCAGGGTGTCCATCGGATGCCAGAAGCCTTCGTGCTCGAAGGCTTTCAGTTGTTCGTCCTGGGCCAACTGAGCCAGCGGCTCGGCTTCCCAGGTGGTTTCGTCGCCGGCGATATAAGACAGCACTTTTGGCGACAGCACGAAGAAGCCGCCATTGATCCAGCCGCCGTCGCCGCGCGGTTTTTCGGTGAAGCCGAGCACCTGATCGCCATGCCGCTCAAGGGCGCCATAGCGGCCCGGCGGCTGCACGGCGGTGACGGTTGCCAGACGGCCATGACCTTTGTGGTAGTCGACCAGTTGAGCGATGTTGATGTCGGAGACGCCGTCGCCGTAGGTGAAGCAGAACGCCTCTTCGTCCTTGAGGTAACGGCCGGCACGCAGCAGACGGCCACCGGTCATGGTTTCCTCGCCGGTGTCGATCAGGGTGACACTCCACGGCTCGCTGTAGTTCTGGTGCACGTCCATGCGGTTGTTGCGCATGTCGAACGTGACGTCGGAGGTGTGCAGGAAGTAGTTGGCGAAGAAGTCCTTGATCGCGTAGCCCTTGTAGCCAAGGCAGATCACGAAATCGTGGATTCCGTGGGCGGAATACTGCTTCATGATGTGCCAGAGAATTGGCTTGCCGCCGATCTCGATCATTGGCTTGGGCTTGAGGTGCGACTCTTCACTGATGCGCGTGCCGAGGCCACCCGCCAAAATAACTGCCTTCATCGTCTCCCCTCTTCTGCGTCACAGGGCTCGGCCTCGCCATTGCGGGCCATTGCGGCTGAACCTTTGCCAGTCCGGGCGCAGGTCAATGACCGCGAGCGCTCGTTTTATGGCGATTTGAGGGGGACTTGCAGGAAACGCGCCAGCTCCGCCAGCCCTGCGTCGGCGGGAACTCCGGGCATGAAAAAGGGATGAGTCCGTTGCCGGGCTCATCCCTTTCACCAAGCTGTTTCAATCAATCGGGCGGATCAGCCAAACATCGCAAATCCGTCGACCGTGGCCGGCAGGTCGTAGACCTGACCGTCAGCGGTCTGCATATGCTCGATGTTGTTGTACCCGGCGTACCAGCCCTGCAGTTTCACACCGCTGTCGGGAACGCCGGTGCTGCCGTCGTTGGCGCCATGCAGATAGGCGTCGTCACCGATGCGGGTGACGTTCAACTGACTGATATTGGCGATGGTGTTCAGGATCAGGGTGTCATTGATATCCCAGCCCTCGTCCTGAATCGATACCAGCCCGGTGGTGTTCACCACGTAGGTGTCATCACCCGTACCGCCATAGGCACTGCCGCCAGAATGCAACTGACCGGCAAGATTGAGGATCAGCAGATCATTACCCTCATCGCCGGTCAGCAGGTAGTTGCGCTCTGCGCCCGTCAGGACATCGTTACCCGCCCCGCCGCGAGCATCCCCGCCGAACACTGTAATGGTGTCATTACCCTCGTCGCCACTGGCGAGGGTGTTCGTATCATGGGAATCGCTGATGATGACGTCGTCACCGGCGCCCCCCGACAACAAATCGGAGTTATAGCCTTGCTCATCGAGACCGGACGCCAGACCGCCATAAATGTGGTCGTTACCATCCCCACCAAAAATGAAGTCGAAGCCAGCGCCACCCTCAAGGATGTTGTCACCCGAGTCACCGTACAGGTGATCACCAAACCGGCTGCCGCGCAGGCCTTCGATATCGATAAAGGTGTCACCGAGGGCGATGCCGGTTTGCATGCTCCAGTTCAAAACAGCGTACAACCCTTCAGTGCTGTCGTCGTAGCTGACGATGTCGATACCCGCACCACCTTCGAAGCGATCCGCACCTGCACCACCTGACAGGACGTCATTGCCGGCACCGGAGATGATGGTGTTTTCCAGGTCGTTACCATACCCGGTGAAGTCTGCAGTACCGGTATAAGTCATGTTCTCGACGAACGCTGCCATATGCATCGACGACACGCTGGTGTTCAGTTGATCGGTGCCGCCGGGGAAATTCTCCTCGACGATGATCACGCCCTCGCTGTTGATCGTGTAAACGTCATCGCCCGCCCCACCCACCAGGGTCAGACCGCCGACGTTGGCGGTGAGATGGTCGCGGAACCAGGTGCCGATGACCTTCTCCACATTCAGCAGTCTGGCGTCAGTTGTTCCACCGCCATTGCCGATCTGGATGTCGACCCCGTCAAAGGCGTTGAGATAACTCACGGTGTCATAACCATCGGCGCCATCGACGATCATCGCACCATCAAACAGGTACAGGGTGTCGTCGAAGTTTGAACCCTGAATCGCTTCAATGCTGGTGAAGCTATCGCCATAGGCGATGCTCGAGCCGTCGTTGGTCCAGTCAGAAATCTTCACACCTTCAAGGCTGTCGCTATAACTGACGGTATCGAAGCCTTCGCCACCCACGAAGTGATCAGCGCCGGCGCCGCCCCACAGCCAGTCGTTGCCGGTGCCACCGATGATCTCGTTGTCGCTGGCATTGCCGTAACCCTTGAAGTCGCCCGTGCCGGTAAAGGTCAGCTTCTCGATGAACGGGTCCATCTTGATGGTATTGAGACTGGTGCGCAGCTCGTCGTAGCCGAGATAGTTTTCCTCGATGATCGTTACACCTTCGCTGCCGACGATATACACATCGTCACCGGCACTGCCTTCCAGCGTCACGCCGGCCACATTGCTGGTGAAGGTGTCATTTTGAAAAGTGCCCCACGCCGATCAGCGTATCGACCTTGCCGTCAGCGGCAGTGACGGTCGTCGAGGTATCGTTGAACTCGACGCTCACCCCCGAGGACAAGGCGTAATAATTCGCCGTATCAAACCCTTCACCGCCATCCAGCAGATCATTGCCCGCACTTGCCAGCAACACATCGTCCGACTCCATTCCATAGAGTTCGTCATTGCCATCGGTGCCCGACAGGACATCTGCCTCACTCGTTCCATTCACTACTGACATTTGCGTCTTCCTTGCGTTGTTGTTGAATCGGGAAACCTGCCTCACGGGCACAAGCCGATCACGCCAGCAGCAACCGTCCGAGGTCAGCGAATAGAGAAGTATCGACAGGAAAATCCCGATTCTTGAGGCTCTGCGGTGAAAAAAGTATCGATACTGATACAAACGGAATGTTGAAGACGCAAAAAAGGCGACTCGAAAGTCGCCTTTTTTTCAGCAGTGCCGGTCAGTCCGCCAGCCAGCCGTTTTCCCAGTACCGCAGGTTGTCGCCGCGCAGCACGTAGTCGCGCAGTACGACTTCACGCAGCTGATCACCCATGCGGTAACTGGCATCCGGATCAGCCAGGTGCATACGGATCGCTTGCAGCCACTCCTCGGTGGAGTTGGTCTTGACCCGGGTGCACGGCAGGTAACCCTGATAGGCCTCGGTATCGGTGCAGACCACCGGGTAGCCGCACGCGCCGTACTCCAGCAGGCGCAGGTTGCTCTTGCAGTCGTTGAAGATGTGGAACTCCAGCGGTGCCAGGGCCAGGTCAAGGTTGAGGCTGGCCAGTTTCGCCGGATACACATCCAGCGGGATCACGCCGTGGAACTCGTGCATGTACGGACGCAAGTCATCCGGGCACATGCCGAAAAACACCCAGTCGACCTCGTTTGCCAGTTCACGGACCACATCGGCAATCACCGCCAGATCACCGTGGTGGCTGGTGCCGCCGCCCCAGCCGACCCGCGGCTTTTTCGAGGTGCGACGCTGACTGCGCAAGTCGGTCCACAAGTGCCGCGACAACATGTTCGGTACGACCCGGATGTCGTGATGCATGTCCGACAGAACGTTGGCCAGCGGCTGGGTAGACACCACCACCCGATCGCACAGACCGATCGCCCGTCTCACCAGCCGCTCCATTTCCTGCTTGTTCGGCATGTTGCGAATGTGCGCGTTGCGATGAGGGACATCGATGACATAGTCATCGAGCTCGTAGATCCGCCGGGCGTTGAAAAAGTTTTTCAGCGGTGGAATTTCATCGATGGCACTTTCCGAATAGCGCCCCTGCAATACGATCACATCGGGGGCCTGCCGCTCGATGTCGATGATCGAAGGCAAACCGTAGCAGATCCGCCCCTCGGCACGGTTGGCCGCCTCCAGTTCGATCATCGGTTGGCTGATGCGATAGTGACCAATGGCGGAAGCGTTGATGGGCACCGCCAGCACATTCGGCAACTGTTTGCGCGAAAACGGACTCCAGCCGGTACGCAGGCCCGGCTCCAGACTGAAGCTGGTCGCACCGACACCCTGCACCGCCAGATTGACGTTGAACGCAGGATCGCGCGCAATCAGTGGCAACCAGCGCTTGTAGAATGTTTCGTGCTCCTGAATCTGCAGTTGCTCTTCTTCTGCCGTGGCCTCGGCCGTCGGCCGCGCGCCCAGGGCCAGCATGGCATAAGGAGTCCAGACCACCAGGTAACCTTCCCGGCCGACGCGCAGACACAGATCCGCCACATTGAGGGCCTGCGCCAGATCCTGTTCGTCGAGCCCGTCGACAGCTTCGTAGACAGCCTTGCGAATCATCAGACAATCACCGCCGACCGCACTCAGGTCATGCACCGCCTGCAAGCGGAACATGTACCCGTCCGCCTGCAGCGACTGACCATAGAAGGGCAATCCCACAGCGCCCTGCATGCCCAGAATCAGGCCGGCATGCAGCACACAACCGTCCGGATTGTACAACTTGGCGCCGACGACCCCGACTTCCGGGCGCTGCGCATGATTGAGCAGTTCGTCCAGCCAGTCGGGCTGGGTGATCACCGCAAAGGTATTGAGCATCAGCACGTATTCGCCGCGGGCCTGACCTACCGCAAAGTTGAGCGTGGCGGCTGCGTTGCCCTGCTGCGCAAAATTCAGCACGCGAACCCGATCGCTGCCCAACTGCGCCATGCCGTCCAGCCAGGCCAGCGCTTCGGCACTGGTGCTGCCGTTATCGACCAGGAGCAGCTCGTACTCGGTGTAGGCGGTTTTTTCCAGCAGCGTCTCGACGCAACGCTGCAAGGCGGCGGTCTGGTCCCGGGTCACAATGATGACCGACACCAGCGGACGCCGGGCGTGATGATAGTCGACACGATTGAGCAGCTCGCAGCTGCCACGGCGAATGTCATGGGCCAGACCCAGACGCTGCAGATGCGCTTCGAGCACGCGCGGATTCTGTTCGAGGACGCCCGGGGCCGCCAGCCACTTCGACAGGTCGAAAGGCGACTCCAGCATGACCTCGGCAATGTGGCCGACAACCTGTGTGCCATCGCTCTCGACCAGACGCCACAACACATCGTGCGGCGCGAGTTGAGCGAAGTCAGGTGCAAAACCACCGAGCGCCAGAAAACGCTCACGCTCGAACGCCAGTGCCCGGCCCACATAAGGGTAGCTGCGCATCAGGTCGAGGTTGAAATCCGGCTTGAACGCAGGTTCTGCCGACTCCCCGTCACGCAAGCTGCCCTCGTCGCTGTACAGACATTTCAGTGACGGGCAATGCACGATGCGCTCGGCCATGACCAGCAACGCCGGCGCCACCAGCCGATCACCCGCCTGCAACAGGTAGAACCAGTCGGCTCCCGCCAGTTGCGGCAGCAGCGTATTGATCTGCTCCATGCCGTCGTCTTGCAAAGGCATGCGGAACACCCGCCCGTCCAGCTCGGTTTCGGTACACGAGGCGGACAGGACAAGGATCAGCTCCGGCGGATAATCCTGAGCGGCGAGCGACGCCAGTGTGCGTTCGACACTGTCACGACTGCCCTGCCCGTCGATGACAATCGGCACGATCCGTGGTTGATGCGACCAGCCGGCCAGGGTTTCCGGCAGCAACGTGCGCTGACCTTCAGTCAGCACTCGGCAATTGAGCCACTGAGCGTAGAGCTCGGCAAAACTCCAGCTGTCGATGCCGACACTCCACTCCTGACGGCTCTGTTTGGAGCCCAGGGTGCGACTCAGCGGCAGCTCTTCCCAGACCCGCGGAGACTCATCGGCCTTGCTCAGCGGGACATAGCGAACCCATCCCGGCGCCGGCGCTGCTTCGCCGCTGCGCGATTTGAGCATCTGCAGCATCCACTCACGCTCGACCTCGAGCGCGTCTTTCATCGGCTGTTGCGCACTCAGGCGTTCCGGGTACAGCCGCTCGGCGCTGAGCACGTTGTTGGACACCGCCAGATTGCCGCGCCGCAGCAGGCAGACGTACAGGGCAAAGTCCAGCGACGCGACGAAGCGGTGACCTTCCTGAGTCAGCGCCGGCAACAGCTCTTCAACGTCGGCACGCCGGAACAGTGCGTTGGTGAATCCACCGAGGACGTTGACCGGGAATTTCTCGAAGATGCCCAGCAGATCGTCGCCCTTGAACAGACCGCTGTGCGGCGACAACGACGTGTTTTCCAGGCGCGCGGGCAGGATGATGTCCTGCGCATCCCAGAACAGTCGCTGGGCCAGTACCAGCCTGACCTCTTCACGCATCATCTCCTGGGCCTGCTGCCGGATGCAGTCGGCATACAAGTGATCGTCGTCGCACAGGAACTTGATGAATTCGCCCTGCGCCTGACTCAGGCATGCCTTGAGGTTGCCGATCATTCCCAGGGTGCGCGGATTGCGCACGTAGCGCACCTCGACGCCGGACTCCTCGATGACCGACGCAACGATGCGTTCGATCTCGGGACCCCGACTGTCATCACAGACGATGATTTCCAGAGGGCTGTAAGTCTGGCTGACGGCACTGTTCAATGTCCGCTCGAAAAAGCGCGGATTGAAGGCAGGGATGACGAGGCTGACAAGGGGAAGTGAATTCACGGCGGACTCGCAAGCGGCGGGAACCCGCCCGGAACAGCGAGCCCTATGAAACCGCAAAAAAAGACAAATGATACAGAGCGATCTGAGCAAGCGGGCGCTTGCGCGCCCGCTCAGGCATCAGATCTTGTTGAACAGGCCCAACTGAGAGATTTTGCTGAACGCCAGTTGCGAGGCCTGCAGCATGGTCTGCTGCAAGGTCAGGCGGGTCATCACTTCGGCCGGATCCGAGTCACGGATCGTGCCCTGGGTGGTGGAGTTTGCCAGCTGCAGGCTCTGGTTGGTGGTGCTCTGGTCATCCAGCGATTGCCCGCGAGCACCGATGGAGGTTACCGCGCTGCCGATCTGGTTGGCGGCGCTGTCGATGTTGCCGAGGCCGGCTTCCATCGCACCCTGGAATTTCTGCTTGGCCACCGGGTCACCGTCGATCGGGGTGTTCAGTGCCGTGACCATCTGGCCCAGAGTGTCGAGCACGTTCTGGGTCTGGTGGTTGTTGGACTGGATCGAGAACTGGTCACCGGCCGCCGGCGTGCCACCGAGGGCGAAGGTCACACCCGCTGCCGTGGCGTTGCCGCCAGCCACGGTACCCGACGAGATCGGCTTGCTGTCAGCAGTGACAGGCGCCGCGTACAGGTCGAACGCGGTGGCGCTGGTGAACTTCAGGACTGCGCCGCCACCCGACGGGAAGGCCGCGTCGTAGGCTGCCTGGTTGGTGACGCTGGAACCGGTGATGACCGCGGTCGACGGGTTGCCCGGGCTGCGCGAAGCGGTGAACGAGTCCGGCGAAGCCGACAGCTGGAAGCTGTGACCGGCAATGACCGCGTCCGGGTTGGTATCGCCGGCCTTGAGGTTGATGTTCAGCTTCATGTCGACGCCACGGAAGCTGACCGTCTGGTTGGCGCCGTTGCTGTTGCTGATCAGACCGTTCTGGCTGGCCTCGGAAGTCACGTCATTGCCCAGGGCATCGGTGATCTTGATTTGAGTGCTGCTGATGAAATCCACGGTGTACGGCTGGCCGGCGGTGAATTTCGCGTTGTAAGTCGCAGCGGTGCCGACGATCCCGTTGGTCAGCACCACACGACCGTCATCGACCGCCGGAGCCGTCATGGTGGTCTGGGTCCGGGCGGTATTGATCGTCTGCTGGAAAGCATCCCAACCGGTGGTGTTGGTGGCCACCGACAGGCCGTCGCCAATGCCCAGGTTGATCTGGGTCTGGTCACCGTTGTAGGTGTAGGTGCCATCGGCGTTCTGCGAGTACGGCGCGGTGTCGGTCTTCGAACCGGAGAACAGGTAGTTGCCGTTGGCATCCTTGGAGTTCATCAGGCCCAGCACTTGTTGCTGGATCTGGCTCAGTTCGGCGGCGTAAGCCTGGCGGTCCTTGTCGGTGGCAATGCCGTTGTTGGCTGCCAGTCCGATTTCCTTGGCGCGCTGCAAGGCATCGGTGATAGCCGTCAGCGTGGATTCCTGAACGGTCAGCGCGCTCTTGGTGGTATCGATGTTGCCTTTGTACTGATCGAGCATCGCGGCCTGCTGGCCGAGCTTCAGCAAGCGACCGGCGCCGATCGGATCGTCGGCGGCGGTGTTGATGCGCTGCAGGCTGCTGGCTTCGTTCGCGGTCGCGACAGTCTTGCTGTAGTTGCGCTGATATTGAGCAGCTTGCGTCGCGTAATACTGAGCGGTGGAAATGCGCATGAATTACGACTCCTTAAAGACTGTTGATCAGCGTGGCGAAGGTTTCCTGCGCAGCCTTGATGATCTGCGAAGACGCTGTGTAGTACTGCTGATACTTGACCAGGTTGCCGGTCTCTTCGTCCAGGTTGACCTGAGACAGCGAATCACGCGCGCCCTGCGCCTGATCCAGAATGGCTGTGGTGGCTTCGATGTCGGACTTGCTTTGCGCGGCCTTGGTACCGACGTTGGTCACCAGTTTGTTGTAGGCGTCGGTCAGGCTGATGCCCTTGCTGCCCGAACCGGTGTCCACGGTCTGCTTGGTCTGCAGGCCGACCAGCGCCTGGGCGTTGCGGTTGTCCGAAGACGCCGCGCCGGTCAGGTTGATGGTGAAGGTTTCGCCGGCCTTCGGCGTCGCGCCCACGGTGGTCTGCACGGTGAAGGTTTTCTGCACGTTCGGCGTGACGCTGGTGTCCATCACCGGAGCGCCGGTGGAGTCGACCATGCCGATCTTCAGGTTCAGGGTGTTGGCCTGCCCCGGCACGATGGTCCCGGTGCCGATGGTGTTGCCCTTGGCGTCGACCATGTTGTACGACTGACTACCGCTGGCGACCGCGCCGAACACCAGTTTGACCGGGGTCGAATACTTGAGCGCGTTCTGCAACTCGGCCTGGGAAGTCGGGTTGTAGATGTCGATGGTGTCGGTCAGTGTCGGCTGGGTGTAGGTGCCGGAGTTATTGGCACTGGCCACGCCGGTCAACGGTGCCGCCGCCGCGATTTTTTTCGGGTCGGTAAGCACGGTCTGGATGCTTGAGGCCGCACCACGGGTCGGGGTCACCTTGAAGGTGTCGCCGGCGCTCAGGGCACCGCCATTGAGGGCCAGGGTAAAGCCGTCGATGACCGGAGGCGGTGTGGTCGTGGTGCTGAACGAACCCATGTCGGTGCCGTCCGAGCGCTTGACCGTGTAGTTGGTCGCGCTGGTGAAAGTGACCTGGTAATCGTTGGTGGTCAGCTTGCCGGTGTCCTTGATGGTGACGTCAAGGTTGCCTGAACCCGCGCTGTTGCCCGCCTGGGCAATGCTGCGCTGACTGATCAGCGCGGCACTGTTGATGTTGTTGAAAATCGCTGCGCCGAAGTCACCGTTCTTGTCGATGCCCTGGGCTTGCTGGCGGTTGACCTGATCGGCGATCACCAGCGCCACACGACCCAGCTCATTGAGCGACGGGTCGAGCACTTCCTTGCGATAGCTCAGCAGACCGCCGATTTCGCCACCGCTGATCACCGAAGTAATGTCGATGGTGCTCGAACCGCGATCCATCTGGATGCCCATGCGCGACGGGTCATCCTTGCTCGGCACAGTGCTCAGGGTGTTGGTGGTGTTACCGACAACCAGCGGCTGACCGCTGCCGACGTAAACGTCGAAGCTGGTGCCGCGTTCGACGACCTGCGCGCCGACCAGCTCGGAAAGCTGGCGCACGGCTTCGTTGCGGGTGTCGAGCAGATCGTTCGGCTGGCCGCCGCTGGTGGAAATCTCGCCGATCTTCTGGTTGAGATTGGCAATCGAGGTGGCCAGTTTGTTGACCTGGGCCGCCATGTCGCCAAGGTTGCCGTTGATCGTGGTGTTCTGGTCGTTGAGCTGCTTGGCCAGTGCGTTGAAGCGGCTGGTCAGGGCTTGCGCGCCGGTCAGCACCGATTGACGCGAAGTGTCGTCGGTGGCCGAGGTCGATACGCCCTGCATCGAGGTAAAGAACTTCTGCAGCACGCCGGTCAGGCCGGTGTTGGTGTCGGACAGCGAGCCGTCCAGTGCTGTCGCCTGCGCGCCATAGGCGTCGGCTTCGCTGCTCAGCGAGGTGGCGGTGTGCAGCTGCGATTCGAGGTAGGAGTTGTACACCCGGCGCACGTCGGCAAGGGTCGTACCGGTACCAATAAACACGTTACCGTACTGAATCGAGGACTTGGTGCCCTGCACGGTTTGCTGGCGTGAATAACCGGCGGTGTCGACGTTGGCAATGTTGTTACCTGTCACAGCCAGAGAGGATGAACTCGCGTTCAACCCCGACATCCCGATATTGAGCAAACTCATGATTCAAACCTTACCTTGTGTTTATAAGGGCGTTGTCGAAACGCCGGCCGCAGCGTAGTTCTGATTGACCGTCATCTGCTTGGCAATCTGCGAAATCTTTGTTGCGTAGTTCGGGTCGGTCGCGTAACCGGCCTTCTGCAATTCGCGTACAAACTGTTCTGGGTTATCGGCCGACTTCAGCACATCTTGATAGCGATTATTGCTCTGCAGCAAAGTCACCAGATCGTGGAAGCTGTCCTTGTACGAGGCGTAGGAACGGAACTCGGCCGTCTCCTTGACCATCTGCCCGTTGCGGAATTCGCTGGTGATCGCCCGGGCCGAATCGCCCTTCCAGTTGCTGCTGGCCTTGATGCCGAACAGGTTGTGACTGCTGCTGCCGTCCTGGGCGCGCATGACCGATTTGCCCCAGCCGGTTTCCAGCGCAGCCTGAGCCACCAGATAACGCGGATCGACGCCAATGCGTGCGGCCGCTTCCTGCGCCATCGGCAGCATGGTGTTGACGAACTGGTCAGCGTTGCTGAACGCGCGCTTGGCCGGTGCCAGCGGGATCTGCGCCATGGCGCGGCCGTAAATCTGCATCTGTCCGCCGGAGGCCTTGTCCGCTTCGGCGCGGGCCAGCCAGTCGCCGTTGTAGAGAGGGCCGGAACCGGTGACAGCGGCGGTCGTGGCGCGTTGCGGCAGTTGAGTGGCGGCTGCCGGCGTGGCCGACGGCACCAGACCGGCGAGCAAGCGATCCGCCAGTTTCGGCGGCAACGCCAGACGACGCTGGTTGATCATTTCCATGTCATTGCGATGGGTCAGTTCGGTGTTCGGCGCATGCACCGAACGCGACGCCCACAACGGACGCTCGCCATTGAGTCGCGACAACGGCCCATTGGTGGCCACGGTGCCGGCGGCAATCGGCGTGGCCACGGCAGCGGCCTTGGCCCTGGCTTCTTCCTGCTTGGCGGCGGACGCGGCCGCAGCCTCGCCCGGCGCCATCGGTTTGTTCTTCGACATCTGCTTGAGTAGCACGTCAGCCA
Source organism: Pseudomonas sp. B20(2017) (assembly GCF_002113125.1). Lineage (GTDB taxonomy): Bacteria > Pseudomonadota > Gammaproteobacteria > Pseudomonadales > Pseudomonadaceae > Aquipseudomonas. The sequence goes on from NZ_NEJP01000001.1 coordinate 182,352, forward strand.
GGCCGATACCACCACCCTCGCGCGACAGGGAAACTGCCAGTTGCTGGTCGTACATTTCCTGATACTGCTTGGCTGCCGGCGTGTTGAGCGGATTGTCCTGCCCCAACGCCTCGGTCGCCGAACGCATCGACTTGAGCATTTCACCGAGGAACAGCGATTCGAACTCCTGCGCCACCTTGCGCATGTTCGCATCGCTGTTCTTGTCGCCGACCTTCAGCTGACTCAAGCGATTGAGGTCGGAGTACGAACCCGAATCGCTGCTGCTGACCAGACCGCTTTTGCGCATATCCATGGTCGCCGTCCTCAGATCACGATCAGGTCGGCTTGCAACGCGCCGGCCTGCTTCAGTGCTTCGAGGATGGCCATCAGGTCACCCGGTGCTGCGCCGACCTGGTTCACCGCCCGGACGATCTCGTCGAGGGTGGTGCCCGGGCCGAACTTGAACATCGGCTTGGCTTCCTGTTCGGCATTCACCCGCGAGCGCGGCACCACGGCGGTCTGGCCGTTGGACAGCGGGCCCGGCTGGCTGACGATCGGGTCTTCGGTGATGGTCACGGTCAGGCTGCCGTGGGTCACGGCGGCCGGCGACACCTTCACGTTCTGACCGATGACGATGGTGCCGGTACGCGAGTTGATGATGACTTTCGCCACTGCCTGACCCGGGTCGACTTCGAGGTTTTCCAGGATCGACAGGTAGTCGACACGCTGGCTCGGATCGAGCGGCGCGGTGACGCGGATCGAACCGCCGTCGATGGCCTGGGCGACGCCTGGGCCGAGCATGTCGTTGATCTTGTCGACGATGCGCTTGGCGGTGGTGAAGTCGGAACGGTTGAGGTTCAGCGTCAGGCTGTTGCCCTGGTTGAAACCGCTCGGCACCGAACGCTCGACCGACGCACCGCCAGGGATACGACCGGCCGACGGAACGTTGACGGTGATCTTCGAACCGTCACGACCTTCAGCGTCGAAACCGCCGACCACCAGGTTGCCCTGGGCGATAGCGTAGACGTTGCCGTCGATACCCTTGAGCGGGGTCAGCAACAGAGTGCCGCCGCGCAGGCTCTTGGAGTTACCGATGGACGAGACAGTGATGTCGACCTGCTGACCCGGTTTGGCGAACGCCGGCAAATCGGCACTCACCGATACCGCCGCAACGTTTTTCAGCTGCACGTTTCCCGATCCCGGCGGCACCTTGATGCCGAACTGCGAGAGCATGTTGTTGAAGGTCTGCAGGGTGAACGGGGTCTGCGTGGTCTGGTCGCCGGTGCCGTTGAGACCGACCACCAGGCCATAGCCGATCAACTGGTTGGAACGCACGCCGGAAATACTGGCGATGTCCTTCAACCGTTCGGCTTGTGCATTGAAGGCCGCCGACAACAGGAACGCGGCCACCATGAGACTTCTGAAATTCAACGTAGCCACCTAGAAAGGGAACAGCGGGCTGAGGAAGAAACGGTCGAACCAGCCTGGCTGACTCGCATCGGCGAACGAACCGGTGCCCGAGTAGGTGATGCGCGCATCGGCAACCCGGGTCGAGGACACGGTGTTGTCGGTGGCGATGTCATCGGCCCGCACGAGACCGGCGATCCGCACCAGCTCGTCGCCGGTGTTGAGGGTCATCCACTTCTCGCCACGCACGGCGATGATGCCGTTGGGCAGCACGTCGGCGACGGTCACGGTGATCGAGCCGGTCAGGGTGTTGCCCTGGGCGGCCTTGCTGTCACCTTTGGTCGCGCGGTCGCCGCTGTAGCTGGCGCTCAGGCTCAGGTCGCCGTCACCGAACGGGCTGTTGGTGGTGGCGCTGCCGCCGAACAGCGACGTCAGACCGATGCCGGTCTTGCTGTTCTTGGCCACCTGCGAGTTGGCGTTCTTGCTGGCCTGGGTTTTCTCGTTCAGGGTGATGGTGATGATGTCACCGACCCGGAACGCCTTGCGGTCGCTGTACAGGTTCTGCTCGAAACCGGCCTGATAGATCGAGCCGTTGTTGGCGGCCGACGGCAACGGTGTGCGCGGCAACACCGGGGCGTAGTAAGGATCATTGGGCTTGGGCGTCGGAGCGACGCAGCCCGCGAGCGAGACGACCCCACTCAATGCCACAACAGATACAAAGCGCTTCATGACCCTTACCTCACGGTGTTGCAGGCGACCTCATGGCCGCCTCATAGACTTGATTACAGATTCTGCGTTACGAACGAGAGCATCTGGTCGGCGGTGGAGATCACCTTGGAGTTCATCTCGTACGCGCGCTGGGTGGTGATCATGTTGACCATCTCTTCCACGGTGCTGACGTTGGAGGTTTCCAGGGTGTTCTGCAGGGTGGTACCGAAACCGTTCAGGCCCGGAGTACCGACTTGCGGTGCACCGGAAGCGGCGGTTTCCAGGAACAGGTTGTTGCCCACTGCTTGCAGACCGGCCGGGTTGATGAAGTCGGCGGTTTGCAGGTTGCCGATCACTTGCGATGCGGCGTTGCCGGCAACGGTGATCGACACGGTGCCGTCACGACCTACGGTGAAGGTCTGGGCGTTGTTCGGGATGACAATCGCCGGCTCCAGAGCGAAACCGCTGGCGTTGACGATCTGGCCGTTGGAGTCGAGGTGGAACGTACCGTCACGGGTGTAGGACGTGGTGCCGTCCGGCTGCAGGATCTGGAAGAAACCGCGACCGTCGATGGCCATGTCCAGCGGCTGCTCGGTGGTTTGCAGGCTGCCGGCGGTGAAGTTTTTCTGGGTGCCGACAATGCGCACACCGGTACCCACTTGCAGACCCGACGGCAGTTCGCTGTCCTGGGTCGACTGGGCGCCTGGCTGACGCTTGATCTGATACAGCAGGTCCTGGAACTCGGCGCGGTCACGTTTGAAACCCGTGGTCGACACGTTCGCCAGGTTGTTGGAAATGGTGGTCAGGTTGGTGTCCTGGGCGGACAGACCGGTTTTGGCAACCCATAGAGCCGGAAGCATTCGATTCTCCTCGTGCGCCTGTTTTACGGCGCGACGTTCTGATAATTAGCTGATCTGCAAGACCCGAGCCATGGCCTGGTCGTCGTCTTTGGCGGTGTTCATCATCTTGACGTGCAGTTCGAACTGCTTGGCCAGGGCCAGCACCGACGTCATTTCTTCCACGGCATTGACGTTGCTCGACTCCAGGAAACCCGACACCAGTTTGACGTTGGCATCGGCCGGCGCAGGCTGGCCGTCCTTGGTGTAAATCGAACCGTCCAGGCCCTTGTTCATGTTCTTGATGTCCGGGTTGACCAGCTTGATCCGGTCGACTTCGGCCATGACGCGCGGGCCCTCGCCCATCGCACGAATACTGATGGTGCCGTCTTCACCGACTTCCACCTGCTGCTCCGGCGGCACGGCGATCGGCCCGCCGTTGCCCATGACCGGCATGCCGTTGCCGGCACGCAACACGCCGAGGGCGTCGATATTGAGGCTGCCGGTGCGCACGTAGCTTTCACCGCCATTAGGGTTCTGCACGGCGATCCAGCCGTTGCCCGACACGGCCACGTCGAGGTCACGGCCGGTCTGCACCAGCGAGCCCGGCGTGAAGTCGGTGGCGGGCCGTTCGCTCATGGCAAACGCACGCGCCGGAAAGCTGTCACCGAACACCGGCATCGAACGCGCCTGTTCCAGGTCGCGCTGAAAACCGTTGGTGGAGATGTTCGCCAGGTTGTTGGCATGAGCCTTTTGCGCCAGTGCGTTCTGGCTGGCGCCGGTCATTGCCACATAAAGGTACTTGTCCACACTCTTTCCTCTGCATGCCGGACGTTTGCCGCCCACCGCTGTACTGCTGAGCCATAAGCAATTTACAGACCAACTTTTTTCTGGCGGCCGAGGACCCGGTAAACAAAGGACTTGAGGGATTTTGCGGGGAGGAGGGAAATGTATCGAAGTCGAAAAACCGGCGGTGTCATGCCGCCATGTGGCAAGGCATTACCTTTTCACTGCCTGTAGCGCCGCCTTCGCGAGCAAGCTCGCTCCCACAAGGTCTGCCGCCAAATGAAGCTTTACTGTGGGAGCGAGCTTGCTCGCGAAGAGGCCATAACAGACGATGCATCTGCAGGCTATGACTCCGCCTTGCCGACTTCGTACTCACGCAGCTTGTTGGCAATCGTGGTGTGCGAAACCCCGAGCCGCTTGCCGAGTTGCCGACTGCTCGGATGTTCGGAATACAAGCGCTCCAGCACCGCCTTCTCGAAGCGCCCGACAATCTCGTCGAGCCCGCCTTCGAGGGAGAAATCGCCAAGCGGCTGACGCACACCGTAATCCGGCAGGCGAATGTGCTCGGCCTTGACCGTGCCGCCGTCGCACAGCGAAACCGCCTGGAACAACACGTTCTCCAGTTGCCGCACGTTGCCCGGCCAATGGTAGTGACTGAGTCGGTCCATCGCCGCCGGCGCCAGTTTCGGCAGTGGGCAGCCGATCTGCCGGCTGGCCTGATCGAGGAAGTGCTCCACCAGCGGCGTCAAACCGTCGAGGCATTCGCGCAGTGGCGGGATGTGCAGCGACAGCACGTTCAAGCGGTGATACAAATCCTGGCGAAACTCACCTCGTGCGCACAATTCCGACAGGTCGACCTGGGTTGCGCAGATCACCCGCACATCCAGGTAAACCTCTTCATTACTGCCCACACGCCGAAAGCAACCGTCCTGCAGGAAGCGCAGCAATTTCACCTGCAAGCGCGGGCTCATTTCGCCAACGCCATCGAGGAACAGCGTGCCGCCCGCCGTCAGCTCCAGCAGCCCGAGCTTGCCTTCGACCCGCGCGCCTTCAAAGGCGCCGGGGCCGTAGCCGAACAGTTCGGTCTCGGCCATCGACTCCGGCAGCCCCGCGCAGTTGAGCGCCATCAACGGCGATTGGCCGCGCGGGCTCGCCAAGTGACAGGCCCGCGCCAGTAATTCCTTGCCGGTGCCGGTTTCACCTTCAATCAGCAGTGGCGCATCCAGCGGCGCCATGCGTCGTGCTTCGCGCACAACCGCCGCCATCACTTTCGAGCTCTGGAAGATGCTGTCGAAGCCACGCAACTCTTGTTTGCGCACGTTATAGATGCGCTCGCCGACGCGATCCGCGCGGTGCAAGGTCAGCACTGCACCGGCCATGGCCTCGCTGTCGTCGTGCTCCGATTGCAGCGGCGCGATGTCGGCCAGAAAGATGTCGCCCTTGACCTTGACCCGCATGCCGTTGATTCGCGATTTGTTGGCGCGCACCAGTTCCGGCAAGTCGAAATCCTCGGCGTAACGCGACAACGGAATCCCCGGCACCTCGTCCACCCGCACTCCGAGCAACTGCGCCGCCGCACGGTTGGCGGCAACGATGGAGCCGCCCATATCGATCGACAGCACCGGAAACTCCAGCGCGCCGAGCAACGCATTCAACTCCATGTGCCGCCGCTCGCTGGGCATCAGCCCTACCCGCTTGACGCCAAACACCCCGGCAATCGCCTCGAACTTGGGGCGTAACGCCTGGAACTGAATGTTGATCAGGTTCGGGCAATGCAGATAAATCGCGTTGCCATGTTCACCGCCCACCTCGCCACGGGCGACGTTGATCCCGTACTCCACCAGCAGATTGAGAATGTCGCGCAGGATGCCGATGCGGTTCTGGCAGTGGACTTTGATACGCATATAAAGGCCTGACGAAGAAAGGGTTGAACACAAACCCTGTGGGAGCGAGCTTGCTCGCGAAGGCGATTTGCCTGCCCCATCAATGCTGAATGTGCCGACGCATTCGCGAGCAAGCTCGCTCCCACAGAGGTTTTGCAGCGCACCTTGGTCTTTTTTTCTGCCTGGGCGCGCAAATAGTCGTCAAGATTATGTGACAGCCATCGGCCTTTTCAAACCCGACAGTCACCGCAAACACGACTTATCGCACGAAGCGTAACGAAAATTTTACGAATCAAAGAGACTTTTCCTACTCGACCGCTCTTCAACCTGCTGCAACAACGAACGTTCCGGGGTATTTCTCAGTCCATCGCAGGACATAACAAGAACGAAATTCCCCTCGCAGGAGAGCAGTATGAAGCAGACGCAATACGTGGCCCGCGAGCCCGATGCGCAAGGTTTTATCGACTACCCCGCCGAAGAACACGCGGTGTGGAACACGCTGATCACCCGCCAGATGAAAGTGATCGAGGGGCGTGCGTGCCAGGAATACCTGGACGGTATCGAAAAACTCGGTCTGCCCCACGACCGCATTCCGCAACTGGGCGAGATCAACAAGGTGCTCGGCGAGACCACCGGTTGGCAGGTTGCCCGCGTCCCGGCTCTGATCCCCTTCCAGACCTTTTTCGAATTGCTCGCCAGCAAGCAGTTTCCGGTGGCCACGTTCATTCGCACCCGTGAAGAACTGGACTACCTGCAAGAGCCGGACATTTTCCACGAGATCTTTGGCCACTGCCCGCTGCTGACCAACCCGTGGTTCGCCGAATTCACCCACACCTACGGCAAGCTCGGTCTGCAAGCGACCAAGGAAGAACGCGTTTATCTGGCGCGTCTGTACTGGATGACCATCGAGTTCGGCCTGGTCGACACCCCGCAAGGCAAACGCATCTACGGTGGCGGCATCCTGTCTTCGCCGAAAGAAACCGTTTATTCGCTGTCGGACGAGCCCGAGCATCAGGCTTTCGATCCGCTGGAAGCGATGCGCACGCCTTATCGCATCGACATCCTGCAACCGCTGTATTTTGTCCTGCCGAACCTCAAGCGCCTGTTCGACCTGGCCCACGAAGACATCATGGCCATGGTCAAGCAAGGCATGCAGCTGGGTCTGCACGCACCGAAGTTTCCGCCGAAACCAAAAGCTGCGTGAACCGTGGCTTTTACTTACAAGTGAGTCTGTCAGTCGTCGCGGCTTTGGTTTAGCGTGGCGACATTGACGACCGTAACAGCTCTTATAAAAAGACATCCGATCTCAGGAATCAAACCATGTCCACTTTGAACCAAGCCCATTGCGAAGCGTGCCGTGCCGATGCCCCACAAGTCAGCGATGAAGAACTGCCGATCCTGATCAAGCAGATCCCTGACTGGAACATCGAAGTCCGCGACAGCATCATGCAGCTGGAAAAAGTCTTCCTGTTCAAGAATTTCAAGCACGCACTGGCCTTCACCAACGCCGTCGGCGAGATCTCCGAGGCCGAAGGTCACCACCCGGGCCTGCTGACCGAGTGGGGCAAAGTCACCGTGACCTGGTGGAGCCACTCGATCAAGGGCCTGCACCGCAACGACTTCATCATGGCCGCGCGCACTGACGAAGTGGCCAAGACCGCAGAAGGACGCAAGTAATGCACTTCGACGCCATCGGCCGGGTGCCCGGCGACCCGATCCTCGGCCTGATGGAGGCCTACGCGCAGGACTCCAACCCGCGCAAGTTCGACCTCGGCGTGGGCGTCTACAAGGATGCCCAAGGCCTGACGCCGATCCCCGAAGCGGTGAAAATCGCCGAGGCGCGTCTGGTCGAGAGCCAGGACACCAAGACCTACATCGGTGGCCACGGCAATCCGCTGTTCGGCAAAGTCATCAATGAACTGGTGCTCGGTGCCGATTCGGCGCTGATCGCCGAGCAACGCGCCGGCGCCACCCAAACTCCGGGCGGCACGGGCGCCCTGCGTCTGGCAGCGGATTTCATCGCCCAATGCCTGCCGGGCAAAGGCGTATGGCTGAGCAACCCGACCTGGCCGATCCACGAAACGATTTTCGCGGCCGCCGGGGTCAAGATCAGCCATTACCCGTACGTTGGCAGCGACAACCGCCTCGATGTCGATGCAATGCTTGCCGTGCTCAATGAAGTACCGAAAGGCGATGTGGTGCTGCTGCACGCGTGCTGCCACAACCCGACCGGTTTCGACCTGAGCCACGACGACTGGCAGCGAGTGCTGGAGGTGGTACGCCGCCGTGACCTGCTGCCGCTGATCGACTTTGCCTACCAGGGCTTTGGCGACGGACTGGAGCAGGATGCATGGTCGACCCGGCTGTTTGCGGCCGAGTTGCCTGAACTGCTGATCACCAGCTCCTGCTCCAAGAACTTCGGCCTGTACCGCGATCGCACCGGTGCGTTGATCGTCAGCGCGAAAACCGCCGACAAGCTCATCGACATCCGCAGCCAGCTGGCGCACATCGCCCGCAACCTGTGGTCGACGCCACCGGATCACGGCGCGGCAGTGGTCGCCACGATCCTCGCCGACCCGGAGCTGAAACGCCGCTGGGCCGACGAAGTGGAAGCCATGCGTCTGCGCATCGCCCAGTTGCGCAGCGGTCTGGTGGAAGCGCTGGAGCCGCACGGTCTGCGCGAGCGTTTTGCACACATCGGCGTGCAACGCGGGATGTTCTCCTACACCGGCCTGTCACCGGAGCAGGTGAAAAACCTGCGCGAGCATCACAGCGTGTACATGGTCAGCTCGGGCCGGGCCAACGTCGCCGGGATTGATGCAACGCGCCTCGATCTGCTGGCCGAAGCGATCGCCAACGTCTGCAAATAGTCCAAACACCGCACAACCCTGTGGGAGCGAGCTTGCTCCGGGCGGCGTTCCGACGAAAGCGTCGGATCAGTCGACACACACGTCGGCTGAAAGGGCCCCTTCGCGAGCAAGCTCGCTCCCACAGTGGTTTGTGTGCTGCCTCCCCCCATGTGGCCATTTGTCGCAACAAATGGATATAAAAGTCTGATTGTCATTTTTCTTCCTGTATCCTTCGCAAGCTTTCTGAAAGCGCGGATCTACCAGATCTATCAACAGACTTAGCGAGGAGCGCAACCATGCACGAGATTCCGAATCTCCCCTTCCCAAGCCTGCACGAAACTGAGCAGACGACCACGCAACAAGCCGGTGCCCAACAGCCCGAGCCGAAAGAAGCCGCCGAGAGCCGTCCGGCCGACAGCGAAGAGTAAGCAACACCCGCCGTACAGACCGTGTGGAAAGCGCTAACATGCGCTTTCCACACTGCCTGAAACCTGAGCCTGCAATGACCGACGAAACCTTTAACGAACAACAGGCTGAAATTCTCATCGGTGCCACCGAGAAGATGATCGAGATCTGGACCCGTCTCTCGCCCGAGAAACAGGCCGCCCTGCTCGCCCGTTTCGGCAGCGAAGAAAACGCGTTGGCCGCTCTGGTCACCACGCAATTGGTCGCCCCGGCCAAATAGTTTTACTTTTCCCGCCCCAGACGCTTCCGCACCGGTATCATGAGCAGCCTATCTATTCTGCTCTTCCCGTGGATCGTAATTCATGTCGCCCTCTATGCCAGAACCCCAGCGTCCCCTGGCGGTCACGCTGCAAGTCGTTTCCATCGTCCTGTTCACCTTTATTGGCTATCTCAACATCGGTATTCCGCTCGCTGTGTTGCCGGGGTACGTCCATAGCGATCTGGGCTTCGGTGCAGTCATCGCAGGACTGGTGATCAGCGTGCAATACCTCGCGACCCTGCTGAGCCGTCCGTATGCCGGCAAGATCATCGACAACCAGGGCAGCAAACGTGCGGTGATGATTGGCCTAGCCGGTTGTGGCTTGAGCGGTGTGTTCATGCTGATTTCCGCGTGGACACCCCACCTGCCGCTGCTGAGCCTGATCAGCCTGTTCGTCGGCCGTCTTGTGCTGGGCAGCGCTGAAAGCCTGGTCGGCTCAGGCTCGATCGGCTGGGGCATCGGCCGGGTCGGCGCCGCCAACACCGCCAAGGTCATCTCGTGGAACGGCATCGCCAGTTATGGCGCGCTGGCGGTCGGTGCCCCGCTGGGGGTGTGGCTGGTCAGCCATTTCGGGCTTTGGAGCATGGGCGTGAGCATTCTGTTGCTGGCCACGCTGGGGTTGCTGCTGGCCTGGCCGAAAACCGCCGCGCCGATCGTAGCCGGCGAACGCCTTCCGTTCATGCACGTTCTCGGGCGCGTCTTCCCGCACGGCTGCGGACTGGCGCTGGGCTCGATCGGCTTCGGCACCATCGCCACCTTCATCACTCTGTATTACGCCACGCAGCACTGGGATAACGCGGTGCTGTGCCTGAGCCTGTTCGGTGCCAGCTTCATCGGCGCGCGACTGCTGTTCGGCAACCTGATCAACCGCCTCGGCGGCTTCCGCGTGGCGATTGCCTGCCTGTCGGTGGAAACACTCGGTCTGCTGTTGCTGTGGCTCGCGCCCGACGCGCACTGGGCATTGGCCGGTGCGGCATTGAGCGGTTTCGGTTTCTCGCTGGTGTTCCCGGCACTGGGTGTGGAAGCCGTGAACCTGGTGCCAGCCTCCAGCCGAGGCGCGGCCGTCGGGGCGTATTCGTTGTTCATCGACCTGTCGCTGGGCATCACCGGGCCGCTGGCGGGTGCGATTGCAGCGGGCTTCGGTTTTGCCTCGATCTTCCTGTTCGCCGCCCTCGCCGCGCTGAGCGGCCTGGCACTGAGCGTCTATCTGTACCGCCACACGGCGAAGTACCGCGAAGACTAGAAATCCACTTTGCCGCGCCCGGCCTTGATGCTGCCGCGCTTGGTTTTCGATTCGAGCCGACGCTTCTTTGAACCCAGTGTCGGCTTGGTCGGCCGGCGCTTCTTCTCGACCTTGGTGGCGCTGAGGATCAACTCGGTCAGACGCTCTAGTGCATCGGCGCGGTTCTGTTCCTGCGTGCGGTACTGCTGGGCCTTGATGATCAGCACGCCGTCGCCGGTGATGCGACTGTCGCGCAGCGCCAGCAGACGCTCCTTGTAGAACTCGGGCAAGGACGAGGCCGGAATGTCGAAGCGCAGGTGCACGGCACTGGAGACCTTGTTGACGTTCTGCCCACCGGCGCCCTGGGCGCGGATGTACGTCAGTTCGATCTCGGCATCCGGCAGATGCACGTTGTTGGAAATCACCAGCATGGAAAAGCGTCCGTATTCAGAACCCGCAGGATACCGCGAAAGCACAAAAAACCCGGCACTTGGCCGGGTTTGTTGTTTTTTGCAAAGACGCTTACTTGACTGCGCTCGCAGCGTGCGGTGCCTGTTGTGCACCGCGCTTGTTCTTGATCACGTAGCAGGCCCACATGAACACCACCCACACCGGGATCGCGTACACCGAGATCTGAATGCCCGGGATCAGCAGCATCACGCCGAGGATGAACAGGACGAACGCCAGGCAGATGTAGTTGCCGTACGGATACCACAGCGCCTTGAACAGCGGCTTCTGGTTAGTCTTGTTCATGTGCTGGCGGAACTTGAAGTGCGAGAAGCTGATCATCGCCCAGTTGATCACCAGCGTTGCAACTACCAGCGACATCAGCAGTTCCAGCGCGTGTTGCGGGATCAGGTAGTTGAGCAGCACGGCCACCAGAGTCACAGCCGCCGAGGCCAGGATCGAACGCACCGGCACGCCGCGCTTGTCGATCTTCGCCAGCGCTTTCGGCGCATCGCCCTGCTCAGCCATGCCCAGCAGCATGCGGCTGTTGCAGTAGGTGCCGCTGTTGTACACCGACAATGCGGCGGTCAGCACCACGAAGTTGAGGATGTGCGCGGCGGTGTTGCTGCCGAGCATCGAGAATACCTGCACGAACGGGCTGCCGCTGTAGGAATCGCCGGAAGCGTTGAGGGTTTCCAGCAGACTGTCCCACGGGGTCAGCGACAGCAGGATCACCAGTGCGCCGATGTAGAAAATCAGGATCCGGTAGATCACCTGGTTGATCGCTTTCGGGATCACGGTTTTCGGCTTGTCGGCTTCGGCCGCGGTGAAACCGAGCATTTCCAGGCCGCCGAAGGAGAACATGATGATCGCCATGGCCATCACCAGGCCGCTGACGCCGTTCGGGAAGAAGCCGCCGTGGGACCACAGGTTGCTGACCGAAGCCTGCGGGCCGCCATGGCCGCTGACCAGCAGGTAGCTGCCCAGGGCAATCATGCCGACGATCGCCACGACCTTGATGATCGCGAACCAGAATTCGGCTTCACCGAAGACTTTGACGTTGGCCAGGTTGATTGCATTGATCAGCAGGAAGAATGCGGCAGCAGTGACCCAGCTCGGGATCTCCGGCGCCCAGTAGTGAATGTATTTGCCGACGGCAGTCAGCTCCGACATGCCTACCAGGATGTACAGGATCCAGCAGTTCCAGCCCGACAGGAAACCGGCGAAGCCGCCCCAATACTTGTGCGCGAAATGGCTGAAGGAACCGGCCACCGGCTCTTCGACGATCATTTCGCCGAGCTGGCGCATGATCATGAAGGCGATGAAGCCGCAGATGGCATAGCCGAGGATCATCGACGGGCCAGCGGATTTCAGCACCCCGGCCGAGCCGAGGAACAATCCGGTACCGATCGCGCCACCGAGGGCGATCAGTTGAATATGGCGATTTTTCAGGCCGCGTTTCAGCTCGCCTGATTGCGAGTTTTGTCCACTCATGAAAAAGGTCTCACGCAAGGTTTGATGATGTTCAGTAGACGTTGCTGCAAGGTTGCGATTTCAGCCAACCTTGATCAAACCCCAGCGCAGGCACCAGGAATTCAGCTTTTTTACAACGGTCATGCGTCACCTGTTTGTTTTTATCTGTGACGAAATCGAACCCGACACGCTTGTGACGCGGCGGAGTGAACAAGGCGGATAAACCTTGAGGTTTGCGCGATTACGCAGAGGGTCACAGTTAAAACGCGGCGCATTGTACACCGCTAACCCCCTGCTGCCAGACCTCGCCGGATCAGCGTGTCGGTTGCCGGGATTGCATGTGTCCACCCCGGGAGGCCCGGGCGGCTGCAAAAATTGAGTCAGGCCTTTGCAGGCCATCGGCGTGGGCGATGGAAAATCCGCCCCACGTGGAGAAGTGAAATTGGATAACGGCGTTCATTGCGCCTCCTTCTTGTTATGCACCTGCACGACAGGCATGCAGCGCATCTCACCTTCCAAACGACGCCGAAACAAGCACGCCAGAGCGCTGCGCAAGGCCCGGCGGGCCTGGCTCCGGCAGATTTTCCTTACAGCCTGAAAAAGGCACCCGATTCACGGGACTGCGGCGGCTTTTTCGTAAATATTCACTGACAGTGCGTAACGTAAAGTTTCCATTCCAGAGCCGTCGAGGCCCGGTGCGGCGCTTGACGTTAGCTGGCTAACTATTTGAAAGGCGTTAAGTTTTTTGTTTTAAAACAAGAAAAACACGCCTGAAAAAAGAAATAAAAAGTCCAAAAAAAACGCCAACCCTGAGGTTGGCGTTTCTGTTTTCAGCTTGAAGCTTGCCGCTCGAAGCTTACAACGGCTTTATTCCGGCTTCTTGCGACCGAAACCCGGACGCTGGCCGGAGCCGGCCGGTGCGCCACGGCGCTTGCCCGACGGCTTGTCATCGTCAGCCAGCTTGATGCCTGGACGCTTCGGCGCCGGCTTGGCCGGGCGCTTGGTGTCGGCTGGACGATCAGCTACCGGCGTACCGCGACCTTCGCCCCGCTCGGTACGGCCATTGGCCGGACGCGGGGTGCGTGGACCGCGCTCGCCATCCGGACGCGCAGCAGGTTTGCGACCTGGACGCTCGCCTTCGATCTGCGGCTCACGCACCGGGCGCGGGCCGGCGGCTGCCGGTGCACCGTTGGCCGGACGCAGCGTGCGCACGCGCTCGGTACGGGCCATCGGACGCGACGACTTGCGCTGCATGCGGTCGAGCTTGTCTTTGCTCTTGGCGTTCAGTTGCGGCATGGCCACCGGGGTCAGGCCGACTTCGGCGCTCAGCACGTCGACTTCGTACTGGCTCATTTCGCGCCAGCGGCCCATCGGCAAGTCGGAGTTGAGGAACACCGGACCGAAACGCACGCGCTTCAGACGGCTGACCACCAGACCCTGGGATTCCCACAGACGACGTACTTCACGGTTACGGCCTTCCATCACCACGCAGTGATACCAGTGGTTGAAGCCTTCGCCGCCCGGTGCCTGTTGAATGTCGGTGAAACGCGCCGGGCCGTCTTCCAGTACTACGCCGGCCTTCAGGCGCTCGATCATCTCGTCATCGACTTCGCCACGCACACGCACCGCGTACTCACGGTCCATCTCGTAAGACGGGTGCATCAGGCGGTTGGCCAGTTCACCGTCGGTGGTGAACATCAGCAGACCGGTGGTGTTGATGTCGAGACGCCCGATGTTGATCCAGCGGCCTTCTTTCGGACGCGGCAGCTTGTCGAACACCGTCGGACGGCCTTCCGGGTCGTCACGGGTGCAGATCTCGCCATCGGGCTTGTTGTACATGATCACGCGGCGAACCGACTCGGCGGCTTCTTCGCGTTTGATGACCTTGCCGTCAATAGTGATGGCGTCGTGCATGTCGACACGCAGGCCCAAGGTGGCGTCTTTGCCATTGACCTTGATGCGGCCGGCAGCGATCCAGGATTCAACGTCGCGGCGCGAGCCGACGCCGATACGGGCGAGGACTTTCTGCAGTTTTTCGCCTGCTGGGCCGATTTCCTGGTCGTCTTTCTGCTTGATGTCACTCATCTGGGCACCTCCCGGTGTGGTCTGTTCAGCGGCGCTGAATTGAGCCGCTGAAGTGTTGAAATCTGGGTTTCGGGCGAAGGGATCGCCGAAGGGTCGCGAATCATACGCGGATGTGGCCGCGCGCGCATCAGAGACTAGTCGATCAAACCAAGGTTATTTCTTTTTCCGCCGACCGGTGGCCCCGAGCTTGATCAGGCGCAGCGCGGCTTCGGCCAGCACTGTGCGCTTGTCGTCCTTGTCGAGTTTCTTCCAGGCCCGGATCTCGCGCTTGCTGCGGCCGCAGCCGAGGCAGATGTCATCGCTGAACTTGCAGACGCTGATGCACGGGTCTTTGGTCGAGCTCATGCTCAATCCTCGAACTCGCGGCGTTCGGCTTCGATGGCTTCGGCCAGGGCGCGGGCTTCGGCTTCTTCTTCGCTCAGCTCTTCCTCGGCAGCGGGTTCTGGCGCGGGCTGTTCCAGCCGGGCGACGGCGGCCAGCAGTTTTTCCCGGGCTTCGGCAACGCCGAGCACATCGTCTTCCTGCTCGGGCTCTGGCTCGAATTCAGGCTCAAACTCAGGTTCAGGCTCGAATTCAGGTTCGAACTCACCCTCAACCGGCGGCTCGACCGGATCGGATTCAAACCCGGTCGGCATCGATTCACCGTCCACCCCGTCACGCAGCAAGTCGTCGAAGTCGGTCTTGATCCCCTCCTCCATGCTGTCCAGTTCCAGCAGCAGGGTGTGGAAACTGGTTTCTTCCTTCGGCTCTTGCGGCTCGGCGCTGGCGTCGGCCAGCTCCTGCAATCCTGGCGGCACGGGAGCGTCGTCGAAGTCGAGCACCGGATCGGCCTCCATTTCGCGCAGTTCGGCCAGTGGTGGCAGTTCATCGAGGCTTTTCAGATTGAAGTGATCGAGGAACAGTTTGGTGGTGGCGAACATCGCCGGTTTGCCCGGCACGTCACGGTAACCGACGATGCGGATCCACTCGCGTTCCATGAGCGTCTTGACGATGTTGGTGTTGACCGCCACGCCCCGCACATCTTCGATCTCACCCCGGGTGATCGGCTGGCGATAGGCGATCAGCGCCATTGTTTCCAGCAGCGCCCGGGAATAGCGCTGCGGACGTTCTTCCCACAAGCGACCAACCCACGGCGCGAACTTCTCGCGGATTTGCAGGCGATAGCCCGACGCAACTTCCTTGAGCTCGAACGCACGCCCTTCGCAGGATTTGCCGAGCAGGGTCAGGGCTTTCTTGAAGACCGGCGGTTCCGGGCGTTCGCCTTCTTCGAACAGTTCATACAGGCGCTCAAGGGATTGCGGCTTTCCCGAGGCCAACAGAAAGGCTTCAAGCAGGGACGCCAGCTCGCGGGGTTCAGTCAGGTTCATATCGGGACTCTTTATTCGGCTCGGGCTCGCACGTGGATCGCGGCGAACGGCTCATTCTGCACCAGCTCGATCAGGGATTCCTTGACCAGTTCAAGGATGGCCATGAAGGTCACCACCACGCCGAGCTTGCCCTCCTCGGCAGTGAACAGCTCGACGAACGGCACAAATCCGCCGCCCTTGAGCCGCTCCAGCACGTCGCTCATGCGCTCGCGGGTGGATAGCGCCTCGCGGCTGACCTGATGGCTTTCGAACATGTCGCCCCGGCGCAGCACTTCGGCCATGGACATCAGGATTTCTGCCAGTGCCACGTCCGGCAGCAGCTTCCGCGCGCGGGCTTCCGGAGCATCGAGCTTGGGCACGATCACGTCGCGACCGACCCGGCTCAGGCCATCGATGCCTTCGGCGGCAGCCTTGAACCGCTCGTACTCCTGCAGGCGGCGGATCAGTTCGGCACGCGGGTCTTCTTCTTCGTCTTCGACGGTTTCGGCCCGGGGCAGCAGCATCCGGGACTTGATCTCGGCCAGCATCGCGGCCATCACCAGATATTCGGCGGCCAGTTCCAGACGCACCGACTGCATCAGCTCGACATAACCCATGTATTGGCGGGTGATTTCCGCCACCGGGATGTCGAGGATGTTGATGTTCTGCTTGCGGATCAGGTACAGCAGCAAGTCGAGCGGGCCTTCGAAGGCTTCGAGGAAGACTTCCAGGGCGTCCGGCGGGATGTACAGGTCCAGCGGCATTTCCGTGACCGCCTGGCCATAGACCATGGCAAACGGCAGTTCCTGCTGGGCACCAGCCTGGGGATCAACGGTTTCCACTGCGGACATTCAGGCCTCGACCATGAATGGAGCGGGGTCGCCGCAACCGACGCGGATCACTTCCGGATCGTCGCCCGTGAGGTCGATCACGGTGGAGGCCTTGATGCCGCCGGAACCGCCATCGATGATCAGGTCCACCTGATGCTCGAGCAACTGGCGCATTTCGTATGGATCGCTCAGCGGGTCTTCTTCGCCCGGCATGATCAGGGTCACGCTCATCAGCGGCTCACCCAGTTCGGCCAGCAGCGCCAATGCGATCGGATGGCTCGGCACCCGCAGACCGATGGTGCGTTTCTTCGGATGCAGCAGCAGGCGCGGCACTTCACGGGTGGCGTTGAGAATGAAGGTGTACGGCCCCGGCAAGTGGGCTTTCAGGATTCGAAAGGTCCCGGTGTCGATCTTGGCGTAGTTGCCCAGTTGCGACAGGTCGCTGCAGATCAGCGCGAAGTTGTGCTTTTCGTCGAGCTGACGCAGGCGTCGAACCCGCTCGATGGCGTTCTTGTCGCCGATCTGGCAGCCGATTGCGTAGGAAGAGTCCGTGGGATAGACCACCACCCCGCCCTTGCGGATGATCTCGACCGCCTGTTTGATCAGGCGCGCTTGCGGGTTTTCCGGATGAATCTGGAAAAATTGACTCACATTCTCTACCTGTTCAGACGGCGGCAATAACTGTGTCATGTTTGAACCGACACCACAGGGGTGGAAGGTCCTCCGGCACCGGCCGGTACTGGCCGATTTCGGACCAGCCACCAGGGCCATGGAAATCACTGCCGGCGCTGACCAGCAGACCGAACTCACGGGCAAGGATTGCCAGGCTCCCCACCTGCTCCGCAGGCTGGTGACCGTTGACCACTTCGATCGCGTGCCCGCCCGCTTGAATATAGTCGGCAATCAGCTTTCGGCGCTTGCTGCGGGTGAAATCGTAGTGCCACGGATGCGCCAGGCTGACCCAGGCGCCAGCGGCGCGCAGCGTGCCGACAGTGTCTTCGAGGGTCGGCCAGTGTTGCTTGACGTCCCCCAGTTTGCCGGCGCCAAGCCATTTGCGAAACGCCTCGGCGCGATCCTTTACAAAACCTTCACGCACCATCCAGTCAGCGAAATGCGGGCGGGCCGGCGCGTTGCCGCTGTCGCCCAGTTCCTGCTGGATCTGCCGCGCGCCGTCGAGCGCATTCGGCATGCCCTTGAGGGCCAGCTTGCGGCTTATTTCTTCAGACCGCAGCCAGCGGCCGTCGTGCAATTTCGCAATCGCCTCGACCAACGGCGCGGCGTTGACATCGAAACCGTAGCCCAGCACGTGAATGGTCGCCCCGCCCCAGGTGCAGGACAATTCGACGCCGTTGACCAATTGCATGCCCAGCGCCTCGGCGGCCGTGCGCGCTTCGACGAGGCCTTCGAGGGTGTCGTGATCGGTCAGGGCCAGGACTCGCACGCCGTTCTCGAACGCACGCGCAACCAGTGCCGCCGGCGCCAGGGCGCCATCGGAGGCCGTGCTGTGGCAGTGCAAATCAACATTCACGGGGATGTGTAACCTCAAATCAGCTGGCGCTATCGCGCGCCCATATGTTTGTTATTATGCCGGCACATCCAGCTTCTGGCTCTCACTGTGAAACAATTCATCGATTTCATCCCGCTTCTGCTGTTCTTCATCGTCTACAAACTCGATCCACGCACCGTCGATGTTGCCGGCCATGAACTGACGGTAGGCGGCATTTACAGTGCCACCGCCATGCTGATCATCAGCTCCCTGGTGGTGTACGGCGCGCTCTTCATCAAGCAGCGCAAGCTGGAGAAGAGCCAGTGGCTGACGCTGATCGCCTGCCTCGTGTTCGGCAGCCTGACCCTGGCCTTTCACAGCGAAACCTTCCTGAAATGGAAAGCCCCGGTGGTCAACTGGCTGTTCGCTCTGGCCTTCATCGGCAGCCATTTCATCGGTGACCGCCTGCTGATCAAACGCATCATGGGCCACGCGCTGACCCTGCCGGATCCGGTCTGGACCCGACTGAACATCGCCTGGATCGCCTTTTTCCTGTTCTGCGGGGCCGCCAACCTGTTCGTCGCCTTCACTTTCCAGAGCATCTGGGTGGACTTCAAGGTGTTCGGCAGCCTGGGCATGACCGTGCTGTTCCTGGTCGGTCAGGGCATTTACCTGTCCCGTCACCTGCACGACGCCGATACCACAACGCCAAAAACCGAGGACTGACATGCTCTACGCCATCATTGCCACCGACGTCGCCAATTCCCTGGACGCCCGCCTCGCTGCGCGCCCGGCACACCTTGAACGCCTGCAAGTGCTCAAGGGCGAAGGCCGCATCGTGCTGGCCGGCCCGCACCCGGCGGTCGACAGCAATGATCCGGGCGCAGCAGGTTTCAGCGGCAGCCTGATCGTTGCCGAATTCGATTCCCTGAGCGCGGCGCAAGCCTGGGCCGATGCCGACCCGTACATTGCCGCCGGCGTCTACGCCAACGTGATCGTCAAGCCGTTCAAGCAAGTCCTGCCGTAACCACCCCCGCCAATGTCCCCACGCGATGAACCTTGTCGGTCCATCGCGTTCTCAATCGCTCATTATTCTCGTTTGCCGGCCGACAACCTGCCCAATATCCATTTGGAAACAGGAGTCGCGATGCGCAAGGGTCCGTTGTGTCTGATGTTGGTCACGTTGTCGATCGTGGCGCCCGCCCATGGTGAAGAAAGCACCGAAGGCGGCAACTCCACGCCACTTTCGTTGAGCGCGGGCAGTCAGATCACCGAGTTGCAGCAGCGCCTGAAGGCCAGCGAGCAGCAACGGGAAGAACTGAGCAAACAACTGCAAAATGCCGACAACACCCGTGAAAGCCCTCAGCTTGCCCGGTTGCGCCAGGAGAACCAGCGTCTGAAGCTGCAACTCAAGGAAGCCCAGGCCAGCCCGCTGCCGCGTCTGTTGACCGAGCAGCAGCAATGGTTCGTCACCGGGGCCGGGGTAGCGCTATTGGCGCTGCTCTGCGGTATCTTTGCCAGTGGAGCAAGCCGAAAACGTCGGCAATGGCTAAATTGAGTGAGTCATGAGCGAGCTGTTACTGATTGATGATGACCAGGAGTTGTGCGAACTCCTGAGTAGCTGGCTGAGCCAGGAAGGCTTTCAGGTCCGGGCCTGCCACGATGGTCAGAGCGCCCGCAAGGCGCTGTCCGAAACCGCGCCGGCGGCCGTGGTGCTGGACGTGATGCTGCCCGACGGCAGCGGTCTGGAACTGCTTAAGCAACTGCGCAGCGATCACGCCGACCTGCCGGTGCTGATGCTCTCGGCCCGGGGCGAGCCGCTGGACCGGATCCTCGGCCTGGAACTGGGCGCCGACGATTACCTGGCCAAACCCTGCGATCCGCGCGAACTGACCGCCCGCCTGCGCGCCGTGCTGCGCCGCAGTCATCCGGCCGCCGTGTCGACCCAGCTCGAACTGGGCGACCTGAGCTTCAGCCCGGTGCGCGGCGTGGTCAGCATCGACGAAAAGGAATTCACCCTCACCGTCTCCGAAAGCCGCCTGCTCGAAGCCCTGCTCAAGCAACCGGGCGAGCCGCTGGACAAACAGGAACTGGCGCAGATCGCCCTCGGCCGCAAGCTGACCCTGTACGACCGCAGCCTGGACATGCACGTCAGCAACCTGCGCAAAAAGATCGGCCCGCACCCCGACGGCCGCCCGCGCATCGTTGCCCTGCGCAGCCGTGGCTACTACTACAGCCTCTGATCGTCTGTCAGTTTTGTCAGGTCGGCGCGAAAACGTGTTTACCGAAGCTTTACACAGCGCTGACCGCCGCTGACCTTGATCTCCGTAATCTGTACTCATCCGGAACGTACCGGGAACGAGACAAAGGAGATTCACCATGCGCAAGACTCTTATCGCTCTGATGTTCGCCGCTGCCCTGCCGACCGTCGCCATGGCCCTGCCACAGGATGGCGGCCCGATGGGTGGCCCGCTGGACGGCCCGCGCCATGGCGGTCAGATGCACGGCATGCACGGCAAAGGCCCGTACAGCGAGCTGGACCTGTCCCGCGAACAGCGCGAGCAGATCCGCAAGATCATGGGCGAGCAGATGCACGAACGTAAGCAGACGGTCGAAAAATACCTGGAGAAACTCTCGCCAGCCGACCAGAAAGCCATGAAGGACGAGATGGCGGCCAACCACAAGAAAGCCGAATCCGATGTCCGCGCCGTGTTGAAACCGGATCAACAGAAGAAATTCGACGAGATCCAGAAGAAACAGGCCGAGCGTCGCGCCGAATGGGCCGAGTTCAAAGCCTGGAAAGCGCAACAGCCGCAAAAGGCGCAATAATGTTCTGACCCGACGGTTCACGCCGTCGGGTCTTTGTTTATCCAGCCCAATGTGGGAGCGAGCTTGCTCGCGAATGCGAAGTGTCAGTCAGCATGTTCTTGTCTGATCCACCGCATTCGCGAGCAAGCTCGCTCCCACAGGGTTTTGCGTGTGTTCTGAGGAATAATTGTGCGTTCATTGTTCTGGCGTATCCTCGCCAGCTTCTGGCTGGCCATCGCTCTGGTTGCAGGGCTTTCCATTCTGCTGGGGCACATGCTCAACCAGGACGCGTGGATCCTCAGCCGCCATCCGGGCCTCAACACCCTGGCCGCCGAATGGACGCAGACCTACGAAGCCCAGGGCGAAGAGGCCGCCCAGGACATCCTCGAACAGCGCAAGCGCCAGTACCACATCGACGTGCAAGTGCTGAACGAAAGCGGCGACCCGGTGGTGCGCGGCACCTTCCCCCGTCGCGCGGCCGCCTTCGAAGCACGGCAGAACAACGATGATCGACGCCTGCCCTGGCGCCGTCTGACCGACGAATTCACCAGCGAAAAAAGCGGCGACACCTACCTCTTCATCTACCGCATCCCGCACCCGGAACTCGACGCCTGGCACCGCGAAAGCCTGCTCTGGCCATTGAGTGCACTGGGTATCGCGCTGGTGGTGCTGACCCTGTTCAGCCTGCTGGTGACGTTCTCTATCACCCGCCCGCTCAGTCGCCTGCGCGGCGCGGTTCATGACCTCGGCCAGACCACCTATCAACAGAACAGCCTGGCGCAACTGGCCAACCGCCGCGATGAATTCGGCGTGCTCGCCAACGACTTCAACCGCATGGGCGCTCGCCTGCAAAGCCTGATCGGCAGTCAGCGTCAGTTACTGCGCGACGTGTCCCACGAATTGCGTTCACCGCTGGCACGGCTGCGCATCGCGCTGGCACTGGCCGAACGGGCGAGCCCCGAAGAACGGGAAAAACTCTGGCCGCGCCTGACCCGCGAATGTGATCGGCTGGAAGCGTTGATCAGTGAAATTCTGGTACTGGCGCGGGTCGATGCCGACAACGCCAGCGCCGAAGACGTGGATCTGAATGCCTTGCTCGCCACCCTGCAAAAGGACGCGCAACTCGGTTCGCCAGAGCAGACCGTGCGTCTGGAGGCCGAGCCGACGCTCAATCTGACGGGCTGGCCGACCATGATCGAGCGCGCCGTGGACAACCTGCTGCGCAATGCCCAGCGCTTCAACCCGGTCGGGCAGGCAATTGAAATGCAGGCGTCACGTCAGGGCGAGCGGATCGTGGTCAGCGTGCGTGACCATGGGCCGGGGGTGCAGGCCGAGCATCTGAGCCAGTTGGGCGAACCGTTTTATCGGGCGCCGGGACAGACCGCTGCGGGTCATGGCTTGGGGCTGGCGATTGCCCGACGGGCGGCGGAGCGGCATGGCGGGACGCTGGTGCTGGCCAATCACCCGCAAGGCGGGTTTGTGGCCAGTCTTGAATTGCCTCTCGTACCGGGGGCAGTTGTCCAACCATAAAACCAATGTGGGAGCGAGCCTGCTCGCGATAGCTTTTTGTCAGTCAATTGTGATGTGACTGGCTGACTCCTATCGCGAGCAGGCTCGCTCCCACATTTATCCAGTGTGTCAAGCCTTTGCCGGCCAGGCGCTGACAAACTCCGCCAGATCAACCTTCTCGGCCACCCGCGGTTCTTTCTGCGGCGTGCCGAGGTACAGGAAGGCAATCACCTCTTCGTCATCCGTCAGGCCCAGACCCTTGGCGACATGTTTCGAGTACGCCAGATCACCGGTACGCCACACCGCGCCAATCCCCTGCGCGTAAGCCGCCAACAAAATCCCGTGCGCCGCACAGCCCGCCGCCAGCAGTTGCTCGGCCTTCGGGTATTTGACGTGATCCTGCAACCTGGCGATGACCACGACCACCAGCGGCGCCCGCAGCGGGCCGTTGCGCGCCTTGTCGATCATCGCTTCGGTGACTTCGCCTTCCTGCATTTTCGCCGCTTCGGCCAGCAACTCGCCCATTTGCTCACGCGCCGCGCCTTCGACGGTCAGGAAGCGATACGGCTGCAAATGGCCGTGATCCGGTGCGCGGGTCGCGGCGGCAAACAGCACTTCGCGCTGTTCGGCGGTGGGGGCCGGATCGATCAGTCGTGGAACGGAAACACGGTTGAGCAAAGCGTCGAGAGCCTGCATCGGCCACCTCCTGTAAAAAATGTCCGGCTATTCTAGCTGCAAGTGATCCAGCCGCGTCGGTTTACATGCCTTGGCCCGCAGGTAGAATGGCGCCCTTCCCACATCAGCCCGAGCAGACTTCATGGCGTTGCCGACCTTACGGATCATTGGTTTCATCATCGGCATATTCCTGATCACGCTGGCCATCGCCATGGTCGTGCCCATGGCCACCCTGCTGATCTTCGAGCGCACCGGCGATCTGCCGTCGTTCCTCTGGGCGAGCATGATCACCTTCGTCGCCGGCCTCGCGCTGGTGATTCCCGGGCGTCCGGAACACATTCACCTGCGCCCCCGGGACATGTACCTGCTGACCGTCAGCAGCTGGCTGGTGGTGTGCATCTTTGCCGCGCTGCCGTTTTTGCTGACCCAGCACATCAGCTACACCGACTCGTTCTTCGAAAGCATGTCCGGCATCACGGCCACCGGGTCGACCGTGCTCAATCATCTGGACGACATGTCCCCCGGCATCCTGATGTGGCGCTCGCTGCTGCACTGGATCGGCGGCATCGGCTTCATCGGCATGGCGGTGGCGATCCTGCCGCTGCTGCGCATCGGTGGCATGCGCCTGTTCCAGACCGAATCCTCGGACCGCTCGGAAAAGGTCATGCCCCGCTCGCACATGGTGGCTCGGCTGATCGTGGCGGCCTATGTGGGCATCACGATTCTCGGCAGCCTGGCGTTCTGGTGGGCCGGGATGAGCCCGTTCGATGCGATCAATCACGCGATGTCGGCGATTTCCACCGGCGGGTTCTCGACTTCCGACCAGTCGCTGGCCAAGTGGACGCAACCGGCGGTGCACTGGGTCGCGGTGGTGGTGATGATTCTCGGCAGCCTGCCGTTCACCCTGTACGTGGCGACGCTGCGCGGCAACCGCCGGGCGCTGATCAAGGATCAACAGGTGCAGGGTTTGCTCGGGATGTTGCTGGCGACCTGGCTGGTGCTTGGCACCTGGTACTGGTGGACCACCAACCTGCATTGGCTGGATGCGCTGCGTCATGTGGCGCTGAACGTGACGTCGGTGGTCACCACCACCGGATTTGCGCTGGGGGATTACAGCCTGTGGGGCAATTTCTCGCTGATGTTGTTCTTCTATCTGGGCTTCGTCGGTGGCTGTTCCGGTTCGACGGCAGGCGGGATCAAGATCTTCCGTTTCCAGGTCGCCTACATCCTGCTCAAGGCCAACCTTAACCAGTTGATTCACCCGCGCGCGGTGATCAAGCAGAAGTACAACGGTCACCGCCTCGACGAAGAAATCGTCCGTTCGATTCTGACCTTTTCGTTCTTCTTCGCCATCACCATTTGCGTGATCGCCCTGCTGCTGTCGTTGCTGGGCGTGGACTGGATGACCGCGTTGACCGGCGCCGCCAGCACCGTGTCCGGCGTCGGCCCGGGGCTGGGCGAGACCATCGGCCCGGCCGGTAACTTCGCCAGCCTGCCGGATGCGGCCAAGTGGATTCTTTCGTTCGGCATGCTGCTCGGCCGACTGGAGATCATTACGGTGTTTGTGCTGTGTATTCCGGCGTTCTGGCGTCACTGATCGCGTTCGGCGCTTCCAGCAACCGCGCCCGGTAATCGCCAGGCGTGGTGTCGAACCAGCGACGGAAGGCGCGGAAGAAATTGCTCGGATCGGCAAACCCCAGCAGATAGGCAATCTCCAATAAGGTCATGCTCGGCTGCGCCAGGTATTGTTCGGCGAGTTCGCGGCGGGTGTCGTCGAGCAACTGCTGAAAACTGGTGCCCTCCTCCTGCAAGCGTCGCTGCAAGGTGCGCTGCGACAGATGCAGGGTCTGCGCCACCGTATCGCGCTTGGGTTCGCCCTGCGGCAGCAGGCGGCACAGCACCTGACGCGCCTTGTGCGTCACGCGACTTTCGGAAAACCGCGCCAGATATTCCCCGGCAAACCGGTCGTGCAACAGCGCCATCGCCTCGTTGGCGGTGGGCAGCGGCGCTTCCATGTCGGCCCGTTCGAAGATCAGCGCGTCGTACGGCGCGTTGAACACCAGCGGTGCATGAAAGGCTTGTTTGTAGGGTTCAAGATCATCCGGCTCGTCGCCCTGCACCAGCACTTTGCGCGGGTGCAGCGTGCGCCCGGTCAGCCAGCCGCACAGCGCCAGCGCGCAGGCCAGCGAGGCTTCGGCACTTTGCCGGGTCGGCGGCAGGTGATCGCCATGCACCGTCAGAATCAGCGCATAACCTTCGTCGAGCAGGCGAAAACTCAGGTCGGCACTTTCGGCGATGATTCGCTGATAACGCACCAGTCGCTGAAAACCTTCCGCCAGCGTATTACTGGACATCAGCGCATAACCCGCGACATGGAACGAAGCCGGCCGCACCACTTTGCCCATGTTCAGGCCGATGGCCGGATTGCCGGACAGCTCGACTGCCCGTTGCCAGAGTCGGGTCATGGAATCCTGTGGGAAGCGTGCATCCGGATCATCCAGCGCCGCGTAATCGAGCCCTAGCTGTTTGAACAAAACCCGGCAATCCAGGCCGTCCATTTCCAGTGCTTTGACAATCCCCATTGCCCAGCTTGCAGAAGTCGTTCGTTCGCTCATGGCGTTTTTTCTTGGATGACATGATGAGCCGCATTCTACGGCGGATTTTCCAAGGATAGTAAAGTGGCGCCGATTGTCACTGGCCGACGCCATTGATCACTCTAGACTCAAATAAGCTACCCGCCGAACAACTTGCAATCAGAACAACAACCACAGAGATCGCAGTCGTGGAAACCATCAGGCATTTCAACAGCTTCGCCGAGTTCTACCCGTTCTACCTCGGCGAACACAGCAACAGCACCTGCCGTCGCCTGCACTTCGTCGGCACGACGCTCGTTATCTTCATTCTCGCGCTGACCATCGCCAAAGGCGCGTGGTTGCTGTTGCTCGCGTTGCCGCTGGCGGGCTACAGCTTTGCCTGGGTCGGCCATTTCTTTTTCGAGAAAAACCGCCCGGCCACCTTCCAGCACCCGTTCTACAGCCTGCTCGGCGACTTCGTCATGTACCGCGACATGATCCTGGGCCGCGTGCCGTTCTAGAAATTCCGACCAAGAGGATTGCCGATGAATGCCACTGCCCGTTTCACCCACATGAAGGACGGCACACAGGAAGACTGGGCGATCATTGCGGCGGACTTCAGCGCCTACGCCCGCGAGTTGCCGGGCCGAATCATGGCCCACCTGAAACTGCTCGAAGGCGATTTCGGCGGTTTCCCGGTGGATCGCCTGACCCACTCGCTGCAAACCGCGACCCGCGCCTTTCGCGACGGGCGCGACGAGGAATACGTGGTCTGTGCCCTGCTCCACGACATCGGCGACACCCTCGGTTCCTACAATCACCCGGACATCGCCGCCGCCATTCTCAAGCCGTTCGTCAGCGCCGAGAACCTGTGGATGGTGGAGAAGCACGGGATCTTCCAGGGCTACTACTTCTTCCATCACCTGGGCATGGATCGGCACCTGCGCGAGCAATTCAGCGAACATCCGCAGTTTCTGGCGACTGCGGAGTTCTGTGCGAAATACGACGCGGCGGCGTTCGACCCCGAGTACGACACCCTGCCGCTGAGCTTCTTCGAGCCAATGATGGAGCGAGTGTTCGCCCAGCCGAAGAACTCGATCTACAAGGCGGCGATGGAAGAGCACACCCCCGCATAAAGACAATCCCGATCCATTGTGGGAGCGAGCTTGCTCGCGAATGCGGAGTGTCAGTCAATACTGCTTTGTCTGATGTACTGCATTCGCGAGCAAGCTCGCTCCCACAGGGGCCGTCGCTCAGGCCAGTTCGGCAACCTTCGCCGCTTTCAATTCGGCCTCCCGCGCCTGTGCATCGGCCAGGCGATACAGTTCGATCGTGCCGTCCCAGTGCTCGATCAGCGCCGTGCATGACTCCACCCAGTCGCCACAGTTGAGGTAATCCACCTCGCCGACCTTGCGGATCTCGGCGTGGTGAATGTGCCCGCAGACCACCCCGTGCAACTCGCGCTTCACGCATTCGTGGGCGATGGCTTCCTCGAAGTCGCTGATGAAGCTGACCGCCGTCTTTACCTTATGCTTGAGATAGGCCGACAGCGACCAGTAGCCGTAACCGTATTTCGCCCGCCAGTGATTGAGCCAGCGGTTGAGGGTCAGGGTGAATTCGTAGGCCGAATCGCCAAGGAACGCGAGCCAGCGGTGATAGCGGGTGATCACGTCGAACTGGTCACCGTGAATCACCAGCAGATGCCGGCCATCGGCGGTGACGTGCACCGCCTCGTCGACCAGCTGGATATTGCCCAGAATCAGTTTTGAATAGCGGCGCAGGAATTCGTCATGGTTACCAGTGACGTAGATCACCTCGGTGCCGCGCTTGCTCATGGTCAGCAAACGGCGGATCACGTTGGTGTGCGCCTGCGGCCAGTACATGCCGCCGCGCAGTTTCCAGCCGTCGATGATGTCGCCGACCAGGTAGATCTTGTCGGCGTGGTAGCCCTTGAGAAATTGCGACAGATGCTCGGCCTGGCAATCCCGCGTGCCCAGGTGCACGTCGGAGATCCACAGGGTGCGAACCCGTTGTTTACGGCTGGGTCTGGCGAGCTCGGCGCTGGTCATGGGCAACCCTCTGCGATGTTTTCGCCACTCTGCGCGCGCCCGGTTAATCGACCATGACAGGTATGCGTCAGTCGTGTGACAAACGCGTCGCCGCTGCGCCGGTGTAGACTGGCGGCTCGCCCGGAGACCGCCATGCAACCGATCCTGACCCTGCGCCATTACAGCCACGACCTGATCGCCCACAGCCACGACCACGCGCAACTGGTGTTCGGCCTGTCCGGCGCGCTGGATTTCGAAGTCGAAGGGCGTGGCAGTCAGGTATTGCAGCAGAGCTTCGTGGTGATCCCCGCCGGCGCGCATCATGCGTGCGGCAGTCCCAAGGGCAGCCGCTGTCTGGTGCTGGATGTGCCCGACGAGCAATGGCTGAGGCGCTCGCTGGGCAATCACGCCGATGCCAGCCGCCGTCTGCTGGACAACGCCGCGCGGTTGTCGCTGGATGCCGGGCAAGGTCAATTGGTCAACTGGCTGGCGAACAGTCCGGTGGACGACCCGCTGATTGCGCAACAGGGCGCGGTGCTGCTGCTGGCGAGCCTGAACCACGTGCCACCCGCCGAAATCGCTGCGCGCCGCCTGCCCTACGCGGCACTCGATGCGCACATCGAGCAGTACGCGGCCTATCCGCTGCAAGTGGCGGATCTGGCGCGCGTCGCCGGATTGTCCAGCGCCCGGTTGCATGCACGGTTCGTCGCCGAATGCGGGCAGACGCCGATGGACTACATTCGCAGTCGCCGGCTGCATAAAGCCGTGGCGCTGTTGCGCAACACCACGCTGCCCGTCGGTGAAGTGGCCAGCCGGGTCGGCTACAACTCGCAAAGCGCGTTTTCGGCCGCCGTCCTGCGTGAGTTCGGTACGTCTCCTACACAATTGCGGCGCGAGGCTGACGACAAAAGTCGATAGCCTGCCGACAGACTTTTCCGTCGATACACGCTTCAATGTGTGCCTGTAATCGTGTTTGGAAAAAGGACTGCAATGACTCCCCGTACCGCCCTCGGCGCCCTGCATATCGGCGCACTGATGTTCGGCTTGACCGGCGTCTTCGGCAAACTCGCGGCCGCAACGCCCGCCGTCATCGTGTTCGGACGCGCCGCGTTTGCCGTGCTGGCCCTGGCCTTTTTCGCCCGTTTCGCCCAACAGGGCGGCTGGCAGAAACTGCAAGCCGTCGACTGGCGGCGACTGGCCCTGAGCGGCGTGCTGCTGGCCGGGCACTGGGTGAGTTTCTTCATTGCGGTCAAGGTTGCGGGCGTCGCCATTGCGACCCTGGGTTTTGCCAGTTTCCCGGCCTTCACGGTGATCCTCGAAGGGCTGATCTTTCGCGAACGCATCCGCATCAATGAAATCGTGCTGGTGGTGCTGGTCAGTGTCGGACTGGTGCTGGTGACCCCGGCGTTCGATCTGGCCAGCGGCGCGACCACCGGCCTGCTCTGGGCGATCCTGTCCGGGCTGCTGTTTTCCCTGTTGTCCCTGACCAACCGCGCCAGCTCCGGGCGCATCCCGGCGGTGCAGGCGGCGCTGTGTCAGAACGTGGTGGTGGCGTTGTGTCTGCTGCCGGTGGCGGCGCCGCAACTGAGCCAAGTGCGGGGCATCGACTGGTTGTGGATCGGTCTGCTCGGGATGTTCTGCACCGGCGTCGCCCACAGTCTGTTCGTCGCCAGCCTCGCGGTCATCAAGGCGCGCACCGCCGCGGTGGTGTTCGCCATGGAGCCGGTGTACGGGATTACCGTGGCCTGGCTGCTGTTCGATGAAGATCCGACCCTGCGCATGCTGATTGGTGGCGCGCTGATCATCGTTGCCATCGTGGTGTCGAGCCGAATGTCAGGCAGCAGCGACAAGAAAACCGTCGCGGCCGAGGCGGCCTCTCACTGAGTACGGTCGTTGTGGCCGAGATCGCGGTCAGGGTCAATCTGGTCGCGCACCCGCTGCTTGAGCACCTTGGCCTCCGGGAAACCGCCGTCGGCCTTGCGTTCCCAGATCTGCACGTCGTTGCAGGTAATGTGGAATATCCCGCCGGTGCCCGGCACCAGTGACACTTTGCCGAGGTCATCGCCGAAGGTGCTGAGCAGCTCTTGCGCCAGCCACGCGGCGCGCAACAGCCACTGGCATTGCGTGCAATAGGTGATGACGATTTCCGGTTTTGTGACGGTCATGATCGCTGAAACTCCTGAGCCAGAGGGGCGCCGCTATAATAGCCGGCTTTATCGCTTGCCCCGAGACTCACGATGCGTCGTCTTCTGATCTGCCTGTTGCTTGGTTTCCTTCCCCTGCTGGCCCATGCCAGTGAGGCAACACGCCCGAAAGTCGGCCTGGTGCTGTCCGGTGGGGCGGCCCGTGGGCTGGCGCACATCGGTGTGCTCAAGGCTCTGGAAGAACAAGGCATCAAGATCGATGCGATTGCCGGCACCAGCATGGGCGCGGTGGTCGGCGGGCTGTATGCCTCGGGATACAAGATCGACGAGCTGGAAAAACTCGCCCTGACCATCGACTGGCAGCAGGCATTGTCCGACGCCCCGCCCCGCGAAGACGTGCCATTCCGGCGCAAACAGGACGACCGCGACTTTCTGGTGAAACAGAAACTGAGCTTTCGCGACGACGGCAGCCTCGGCCTGCCATTGGGGGTGATTCAGGGCCAGAACCTCGCGCTGCTGTTGGAAAGTCTGCTGGCCCACACCAGCGACACCCGGGATTTCGACAAGCTGCCGATTCCGTTCCGCGCCGTGACCACGGATATCGCCAACGGCGAAAAAGTGGTGTTCCGCAAGGGCCACCTGCCCCAGGTGATCCGCGCCAGCATGTCGATCCCGGCGGTGTTCGCTCCGGTCGAACTCGATGGCCGTCTGCTGGTGGATGGCGGCATGACCGACAACATCCCCCTCGACGTGGCCCGGGAAATGGGCGTCGATGTGGCTATCGTGGTCGACATCGGCACTCCGCTGCGCAACCGCAAGCAATTGGTGACCGTCGTCGATGTACTGAACCAGTCGATCACCCTGATGACCCGGCGCAATTCCGAAGAGCAACTGGCGTCCTTGCACCCCGATGATGTGCTGATCCAGCCGCCGCTGGCCAGCTTCGGCGCCACCGATTTCGGTCGCGGCCAGGAGATGATCGACGCCGGCTATCGCGCGACCAAGGCCCTGGACGTTCGCCTCGCCCGCCTCAAACCCGCGCAATCGCAGGACGCCGAACTCAACACCGCGCGCGCACCGGGCCAGCGCACGCCGATCATCACCGCGATCAAGGTCGAGAACGACTCGAAAGTCGGCGATGACGTGATCCGCTACTACATCCGCCAGCACATCGGCGAACCGCTGGATCTGGGTCGTCTGCAAACCGACATGGGCACGCTGTACGGCCTCGATTACTTCGAACAGGTGCAATACCGCGTGGTGCACAAGGGCCAGGATCACACGTTGGTGATCAGCGCGCGAGGCAAGCGCACCGGCACCGACTATCTGCGGGTCGGCCTCAACCTGTCGGATGACATGCGCGGCGACAGCGCCTTCAACCTCGGCGCCAGTTACCGCATGAACGGCATCAACCGCCTCGGCGCGGAATGGCTTACCCGGGCACAGATCGGCGATAAACAAGAGTTGTACAGCGAGTTCTATCAGCCATTGGACGTTGGCTCTCGCTACTTCGTGGCGCCCTATGCGTCGTTTGCCGCGCAGAACGTCGATTCGGTTCTGGACAACGATCCGATCGCCCAGTATCGCGTCGAGCGCTACGGCTTCGGCCTCAATGTCGGGCGGCAGATCGGCAACAGCGGCGAGGTCCGTTTCGGCGTCGGCGAGGCTTGGGGCAAGGCGGATGTGCGGATCGGCGATCAGGATCTGCCGAGCGAAAACTTCAACGAAGGGTTCTATGCCCTGAAGTATTCCTTCGACTCGCTGGACAACGTCTACTACCCCCACGAAGGCGAAGACATCGGCCTGACGCTGGTGCAGTTCGAACCGAGCCTGGGTTCCGACACGCGCTACCGGCAGTGGGAATTCAAACTGGACAAGGCCATGAGCAGTGGCCCGGATACGCTGATTCTGGGTGGCCGTTACGGCCGCACGCTGGACGATGCCAATGTGGTGACCTCCAGTTTCCTGCTCGGCGGCGCTCGGCAATTGTCCGGTTTCCGCGAGGACGCGATCTCCGGACAGAACGTCAGTCTGATGCGCGCAGTGTATTACCGCCGCCTCACGCCGCGCTCTTACCTGCCGCTGGACTTCCCGTTGTACGCCGGTGCGTCACTGGAACGCGGCCGGGCCTGGAACAACGACAATGAATTCGACAGCGGCTACATCAATGCGGCCAGCGTGTTCATCGGCTTCGATACGCCACTGGGGCCATTGAATTTCAGCTATGGCCTGAACGATGCGGATGAACAGGCGGTGTACCTGAACCTCGGGCAGACCTTCTGACGGCGGTCAGCGAATCCCCGCCAACAGCGTGCGCGCCGTTTGCTTGAGGGGTTCGTCGGCTTCCTTGAGCAATTCGTTGAGCAAAGCAATGGCGCTGTCGATATCACCGTCGTCGATGCAGGTCTGGGCCTGTTCGAGCTTGCCGGCGTTGGCGGCGTCCGAGGGTTCGGGTTCCAGTTCCGGGGCATGCAGCTCCAGCGGTTCCAGCGACAGCGACGAACCGGGATCGCCAAACTCGTTGAGAAAGTCCTCGTCCAGCGGCTGCGTTTCTGGTTCGGCGATCCATTCCAGCTCGGCGGATTCGGCATCGTCAGGCAGGCTTTCCGGCAATTCAAAATCCTGTGGCAATACCTGCAGATCGGAGCCGAGCGTTGATGGCGCCTGTTCAGGTTCGGAAGTGGTCGGGCGAGTTTCCTCAAGATCCCAACTGGAGGCCATCGAGAGCTGATCCAGGTTCAGTTCGAAATTGTCTTCGGCTACGGGTTCGACAGGCGTGGTGGGTTCGATCGGCAGCGCGGCAATCACCGGGGCCACCGCCACCACAGGTGCAGCGCTGACCAGTTTCGGATAGCGGGCGCGAATCTCCTGCAAGCGCTGATCCTCGACCCCGAGCTGGCGCAGGTGGCTTTCCTGCCGGTCGTAGGCCGGCGTATCGCCCTGCCGCCCTAGCACTTCAAGCAACTGCACGCCGAGGTCGATGCGTTCCGGCTCGCGCAGCAACGCATCACGCAGCAAACCGGCAGCCTCGCCCAAACGTCCGTAGGCCAGATAAATGCCGACCGCTTCCAGCACATCGCCGTTGGCGTGGTCCTCACGATGTTCGACAGCAGTGTGAACGGCACTCGGCTGCATCGGTTCGGCGTCGTCGACCGGAGATTCGTTTTGTGCTGGCAGGAACGGCGTCGGCGCAGAAGCCCCTTGCGCCTGCTGACGTTGCCGGCGCACATACAACCCTGCCACCAGCAATCCCAAGACCACCACCAGTCCGCCGAGCAGCGGCCAATTGAGTGAATCCTCCTGAGCCTCGACCGGGGCAATGACCGGCGCCGGCACAGGCGCCACGGGCGCTACTGGTACCGGCGGCGCCTGTTGCACTTCAATCAGGCGGGCCTGCAAATCACCGAGCTGTTTCTTGCCGTCAGCGATCAGGACTTCCTGCGCCTGAAGCTTCACGTTCAATTCATCGATGGTTTTTTGCAGTTGCTGGTTCTGCACAAGGCTCGCCGCCAGTTGCTCGGCCTGCGCGTCCGCAACCGAGGCCGGTGGCTGCAAAGGCGCAGCAGGTTTGGTCGGAGCTTTTGCGGACGGAGCCTCGGGGGTCGGGAACTCCGACGATTGCGCACGAGCATTCGGTTCGTCGGTAGCCGGGACGATTCCCGGCGAACCCGGCGGGTCGATCAGCACGGTGTATTCGCGCAGCAGGTGGCCGTTGGGCTGATCGAGCTGCACGAGGAAATTCAGAAAGGGTTCGTTGACCGGTTTGGTCGAAGTCACACGGATCATGTTGCGATTGCCGCGCAGGATCGGGGTGAACTTGAGGTCATTGAGAAAGAACACGCGCTCGATACCGGCGCGGCCGAATTCGTCCGCTGTGGCCAGACTGACCTTGAGGTCGCTTTCACTGAGGCCTGCAACATCCACCAGGGCGATGTCGGCCGTGAGTGGTTGATTGAGGGCTGAGTGCACGGTGATGTCACCGAGCCCCAGCGCCAATGAGGCGGTGGACCAGGTCAATACACCGGCCACCAGCAGCGAGTTGGCGCAACGCAGTACTACGTGCCGACTTCCGAGCATGAGCATCCCTTAAATAAGCAAAACCGACTTCTATGCGTTCGCACATCCGGTACGAACACGATATTGCCTAGTAGTTCTTATAGTCTGCCCAGCGTGATCTCTCAAAGAATCGGCACGCAGTTATGCCTCAAGACTTTTCCAGGTTGGCCAGAATGTGTCCGTGAACCCGCATGCAGACCTTCATGTCCGCCTCATCGATGCCCTCGAACAATTCCTTGCGCAGTTGCGTGGCGATGGTTTCGATCTGTTCGATCAGCGGCAGGGCTGGTGAGCACAACACGATTTTTTTCGCCCGGCGGTCTTCCATCACGGACTGGCGTTGTACCAGGCCCTGGCTTTCCAGACTGTCGAGCAGACGGGCCAGTGTCGGCCCTTCGACGCCGACGCTTTGCGCCAGCTCTCGTTGGGTCGGCGCCTCTTCGAAACGCGCCAGATGCAGCAGCACCAGCCAGCGTGCCTGGGACAATCCCAGGCCGGCCAGCCGGCGATCCAGTTCGGCACGCCAGCCACGGGACATCTGGGCCAATTGCATGCCAAAACGGTGTTGGTCGGTTAACGGCATAAAACACTCATGATTAGACTGAACAAATAGAGAAAAACTAATTATTAGTCAGCTAAGCATGACATTTGACTATAGGCAAGAGGCGTCCGGTACTGAATCGTTACAACCGTATAACGGTTGGCACAAACGCCCTCTTACATTTCAAACTCGGATTGCAGCGCAGCCCGTACGCAATACAGCACGCCTTCCGGAACACGACCGGCAAACAGCTCGGCCACTTCGGCGACCGACGGCAACTCGCCTTCGCCATCAAGGAACGCATCCTGGACTTCACCCATCAGATCCTCCGGCAAATCCAGCGCCTGCTCCAGCGACAGCTGCTGCTTGCCGATGGCTTCGGCGAGCATGGTGTAGACGTTCTTTTCCGAGCACTGCAATTGACCCGCAATCTGCAACGGTGTCATGCCGGCGCGGGCCAGGGTGATCAGTTCGTGGCGCACGTCGGCCACCACTTTCGGTGTCTCGGCCTCGCCGCCGAGCACTTCGAGGAAGGCCTCGCCGTAACGCTCCAGCTTGCGCGCACCGACGCCGCTGACCCGGGCCATGTCAGCCAGCGAGGTCGGCTGGCTGCGGAGCATTTCCAGCAGGGTCGAGTCGGGGAAGATGACGTACGGCGGCACGCCGTGTTCTTCCGCCAGTTTGCGCCGCAGGGCACGCAGCGCTTCCCACTGTTCGCGCTCTTCGCCACGCACAAGCTGGCTGGCCTGGCTCTTGCTGCCGCTCTTGGCGGTGATTTGCGGCTTGAGGTCGCGGCGCAGCTCCAGGCTCACTTCGCCCTTGAGCAGCGGCCGGCAGGTGTCGCTCAAACGCAGCCCGCCGTAGCCTTCATGATCGACGTCCGCCAGGCCACGGGCGACCAATTGGCGGAACAGAGAACGCCATTCGCTCTCCCCCAGCGCCTTGCCCACGCCGAACACAGACAGGTGCTGATGGCCGAAGCTGCGAACCTTTTCGTTGTCCTTGCCCAGCAACACGTCCACCAGATGGCCAACGCCGTAACGCTGCCCGGTGCGATAGATCGCCGATAGCGCCTGACGCGCAGGCTCGGTGGCGTCCCAGGTCTGCACGCCGTCGATGCAGTTGTCGCAGTGGCCACATGGCTCGGGCATGTCTTCGTCGAAATACGCCAGCAGTGCCTGACGGCGGCAGCGGGTTTCTTCGCAGAGCGAGAGCATGGCGTCGAGCTTGTGTTGCTCCAGACGCTTGTGGCGTTCGTCGCCCTCGGAGTTCTGCAGCATCTGCTTGAGCATCACCACGTCTTGCAGACCGTAGGCCATCCACGCGTCCGCCGGCAGACCGTCACGGCCTCCGCGCCCGGTTTCCTGGTAATACGCCTCAAGGGATTTCGGCAGGTCGAGGTGAGCGACGAAGCGCACGTTGGGTTTGTCGATGCCCATACCGAACGCCACAGTGGCGACCATGATCAGGCCTTCCTCGTTGAGGAAGCGCTTCTGGTGATAGGCGCGCAGATCGTTGGGCAGACCGGCGTGGTACGGCAGCGCCGGGAAACCCTGCTCGGTGAGAAACGCGGCCACCTCTTCCACCTTCTTGCGTGACAGGCAGTAGACGATGCCGGCATCGCTGCGCCGCTCGGCGAGAAACGCCAGCAACTGTTTGCGCGGCTGCTCCTTGGGCACGATGCGGTAGAAGATGTTCGGCCGGTCGAAGCTCGACAGGAAACGCTCGGCGTTCTGCAAATGCAGACGGGTGACGATTTCTTCGCGAGTACGCTTGTCGGCGGTGGCGGTCAGGGCGATGCGCGGCACGTCGGGGAACATTTCCGCCAGTTGCCCCAGTTGCAGGTATTCCGGGCGGAAGTCGTGGCCCCATTGCGACACGCAGTGCGCTTCGTCGATGGCGAACAGGGCGATGTTCAAACCTTGCAGAAATGACAGCATCCGCGGCTGCACCAGACGCTCCGGCGCCAGATAGAGCATTTTCACTTCGCCACGCTTGATCCGGGTGGCGAGGTCGCGCTGCTGTTCGGCGCTCAGGGTGGAGTTCAACGCGGCGGCGGCCACGCCCAGCTCTTCGAGGGTCGCAACCTGATCGTCCATCAGCGCGATCAGCGGCGACACCACCACCGCCAGGCCGTCGCGCAGCAGGGCCGGCACCTGGAAGCACAGGGACTTGCCGCCGCCGGTCGGCATCAGGACAAGGGCATCACCGCCACTGGCCACGCGCTCAATGATTGCACCCTGACGGCCACGGAAACTGTCGTAGCCGAAGATGTCCTTGAGGACGCGTTGAGCCTGTTCGAGCATAAAAACTCCAAAAATCCACCGAAACATCCCTGCACAGGCTGGTTCAAGACAGCCGAGGCTGCTTTAAACAAAACGTAAGGGCGCATTGCATCGCGCCCTGGATAATCAGCCGCGACACCGGCAGGGATCGCAAAGCGCGGCAGTATACCCGAGCCCTCCCCGGCAAAGGGCACCGCCGATAAGAAGCTTGTGCGGGCAAATCTGCCGTGCGGCTGGCTTGAGGGCTCAAGAAGGCCTAGAATTCCCGCATTGTTTATTCCCCAAGGTAGCCCTTTAATGTCCTTCGCCGAGCAACTAACCCGCCTGCAAGTCTTCCTCGACGCCGACGAGCTGCATGAAGAGGCGCTGGATTACGTGGCCGCTCACGGTTACCTGACTGCGCTGTCGATCTGCGCCGATGTGGTGCCGGATCGTGAGTGGATCGACGCCCTGTTCGCCGAAGAGCCGCATTACAGCAGCGAAGCCCAGCGTGAAGAGATCGAAGCCACGCTGATCGGCCTGAAAGCTCACATCGCCCGCCAACTGGCGTCGGATGAGGAATTCGAGCTGCCATGCGAACTGGACCTGGGCGACGACCCGGACGATTCCGAACTGCGCGGCTGGTGCATCGGTTTCATGGAAGGCGTGTTCCTGCGTGAAGCGGCCTGGTTCGAAACCGCCGAAGAAGAAGTCAGCGAAATGTTGCTGCCGATCATGGTCGGTTCGGGCCTGTTCGACGAACAGCCCGAGTTCGAAGACATCGCCAAAGACGCCAATCTGATGGACGACATGATCGTCCAGATCCCGGAAGCCCTGACCGCGCTGTACCTGTTGTGCCAGGCACCCGACGAAAAACCGGCGATCCTCAAGCCACGTCACCACTAAGTATCAGCCTATGGACAACCCCATAGGCAACCGCCCCCTGATGTTGCGCTACATCCTGCTGGCCGTCGGCTGGCTTAGCGTGGCATTGGGGGTGATCGGGATTTTCCTGCCTGTTCTCCCCACTACCCCCTTCCTGCTGCTGGCTGCCGCCTGCTTCGCCCGCAGCTCTCCGCGTTTCTATCAATGGCTGGTCGAGCATCCCCGGCTCGGGCCGTGGATCCGTGACTACCTCGATGGCAACGGTATACCGCTTAAAGGCAAGGTCTACGCGATCGGGCTGATGTGGGTGAGCATTCTGTTTTCCTGCTATCTGGTGCCGCTGGTGTGGGCTCGGGGGTTCATGCTGACGAGTGCGGTGTTGGTGACGGTTTATATCTTGCGGCAGAAGACGCTGAACAAGCGCTGATCACTGGTAACCGCTCGTCGATAAACCTTGAGCACCTGTTAGACCTGCCCCTCCTTCCTCCCCACAGGTTCAATAAAAATGCCTCTGCAACACCCACTTCCAGATGCGAAATCAACATCGTCTCAT
Source organism: Pseudomonas sp. B20(2017) (assembly GCF_002113125.1). Classification (GTDB taxonomy): domain Bacteria; phylum Pseudomonadota; class Gammaproteobacteria; order Pseudomonadales; family Pseudomonadaceae; genus Aquipseudomonas. The sequence continues at coordinate 220,469 of NZ_NEJP01000001.1, forward strand.
GTTAGGAAAAAGTTTCTCAGCGTGTGGGACTTCCGTTACAGCAATACCCTGAGATGCTACCGGCCCTGCTTCAGCACGATTCCTCCCTGAGCGCGCTCAGTTATCCAAGTGCTTGGGATGAGGAAACTAATACGATGGAAAAGGTTATGAAGTAATTCAAGCGTATTGGCAGCAGCACTGACCTGTCGATGACGATTTCCGGCAAGAAATCCAAGGGCCCGGCAGGTTCCCGGAACCCAATCGCGTAAGTCCCCCCAATACCGATAATGATTTGAGTTTTCCTAAGCGACGAACACGAAAGTGAGTTTTGTCTGGGCGTCTGTTCACCAGATCAGGGAGGGATGTCTACAGCAGTGTCCAAGAATACGGAGGGGTAGTTGGCTTGCCCAGCGCGGGAGCCCTTCGTCCGAGGGAATCCTTCCTGTGGACTCAACAATTTCGCAATGTTTTAAGCCCCCCGACTAGCAATCATGGCCGCTGCCACTATGGCAGTCACAGCAGTTCGGTCAAACTCCGTTTTTTCAGTGCGTCGTGAAAACCGCTATTGAGGCTGCCCCAGCCCCATCTAACGCGCTAGGCGTAGTATTGCTACGCTCCAAATATCCACACAAAAGATGGCATTATGCTAGCCAGCTAGCCTAGTATTGGTTTTCGCGTAGGGAGGCGCTAGGGCACAAGCATTCGATAGCTCCACCCGCGCACTCTCTCAGAAATTGGTGCTGGAGACTTTGTTAATGGCTTTCGATGCATCACCCTCTTGGAGCGGTTTCAATTACCAGGGAAAAGTAGCGCTTTATTATGCTTTAGTCCTGATAAACAAAGAAACTACCGACGCGGACCTCTCAGCATATAGCCTTATGCTTGAGTCAACTGAAGATTTTGAGATAAAAAAAAATGATAAATCGGTATCAATTCATCAAGTAAAGGCTTACAACAAGAGCACCTTCGAAAAATACTCAAATGCGCTAATCGAAATAACTCTTGAACTTTACAAACAGCCAACCGTCTATGGCTTCGTCCACACTTGGAAAGCCATCAACAACAGACCTAGTTTCACTACTCTGACCGACTCTATAAAAAATGACCTTACCCTCATTTGCAATGAGTACAAGGATAGCACTGACAAAGTCGATACGACGATAGGGAAAGCAGCTTCAGACTCTAAAAAAATTACAAAAACTTCAGCAATTTTACGTTATGCATTTCCTACTAAGTCGGCTGATGACCTTTACACTATCTTGATGGAGGTTCTTACTGGTAAAAATGATGCCCTGAGCAGAGTTGAGAGCTACGAGTATGACGACAAGAAAAAATATTGCGACCTAGACGACATCAATAAAAAGATAAAAAATCAAATCACTCTTGCTTTTCAAGCTCGCAAAAAAATCATTACCGACGATCATCTCGACAAAACCTTTCACCACTACCTCGGCATGATTGACAGGCATATCATTGGTCGCCACAAAACAATAGCTGATGCGAAAAAGATCTCCATAAGCATTAATACGCTGATTCTCGTACTCGAGACCGACTTGGAAGATATCAGCAAGGACTATCTGTCTTCCAAGTTCAAAGAAAGATTCTCATATCAAATCGACCAATACATGGGTGACGAATTAGATTACCCTGATATAGGTGATGATCAGCCTTGCAACCTCCAAGCTGCATGTGCCATTTTACTAGCATTACACCCGCGCGATCTGTGGGAGCACTATCGAAGCTTTTCGCCCCATTTACTTCTGGATGACTCAAGCAATACAAATAATGCTTTCACTTATAATGATGAAGGTATACGTCTCTACCTGCTCAAGATTCTACACACTGTGGACATCGCCAAGTCTGAACACAATGCCACACGTCACCAATTCACCTATCGTTCCAAAACCCCTCCACTCCAAAACTATCTACCCACCACTATTACAAACAATGGAAGGCTTGATTTAACCTCAAAGCAGATGCATTCGAATCCCTGCTTGTCGGAAGTTCTATACGAAATAGAAAACTTGATTCATTGCGGAGAAACAGAGCATATATTCTATCCGGATGCTGAAAAAAACACCGAAGCACCAATGGAAACTGATGCTGATCAACGTCTAAAAAGAACCGAGACTTTTAAAAGCATTAGCATTATTCCACTTCAAAAGGCCAAGATTGAGCTAGCCAAATGATAAATCTGATAAACAATATTATATCTAACAGTGGCTACCAAAGGGTTGACTTCGGCCTTGATGAACCGGGCTTTATGATCATGCTTTTCAAAGCCAGCGACGAGAGCAAGCAAGAGTACTTCCTTTCGCTTCAAGCTGAAGAGCAAGAAAACGAAGTGGCCATACTGCTTTTGGAAGAAAAAGCCCAAATCATTTTTGAAAAAATTCGAAACTCAGGTAAGACCGAACGTTTCTTTGAAAAAAACTGCACAATGATTGTGTGCCATGAAGCGATGAAAATAAAAAAAGAGACAATATTTTCATTGGAGGAAGATCCCTACAACTTCAAAAAGAACGTCCTTACTTATTCCACGGGTGAATTGCTTGCTTTGCAGACCTATCTTTCAGACAACAAGATTGAAAAAATAACCAACGACGTGATTAATAATATTTTGAATTCTAATGGGGGAAAAAATTTCCTCGAATTCAAGCAAAGTACCACAAAGGGATTGTACTCGATAGTTCTCAAGACCACTCTCAAACTACCCTTCCTAATCTACACCCCTCAAGAGCAAAAGCTAAGCAATCTTGCATTAGACATTGAAAACAACCTTACAACCAATCTCAACTCAGTCTACAAAAAACTTATTTCCTTAGAAACCGAATGGGATGATGATAATATATTGGATGAGGTGACTAAAATCTGGAGTGTCGAACCATGATATTCTTGACCAAAATTACGTTGGTAAATTTTAAGATTTTCGGCGGCGAACCTTATTCTATTGGTTTCGAAGGGAGCAAGCTCATTCTGCTAGATGGGCCGAATGGATATGGTAAAACTTCGATATTCGATGCGGTCGAGTTAGCGCTAACGGGAAATATTAGTAGGCTCATCACCCTAGACAACCGCCAAAACCCTGCGGATATCGTTGTAGCACATAAAAATGCAGCCGCAGTTGAAATATTGCTAGAGTTCAAAGGCGAAAACTCCAACACAAGAATTTTCCAACGTAAACTCAAAAGCAATATTACCGCCCCCTCGAAGCGGATAGCTAGATTCGCAGAACTGTGGGAGCTGAATGAGATCATCGATGGCATTGCCGAGCCAGCAAAGAAAGATGCTCTTGAACATTTTTTTGACAGCAAAGATTTCGCCAGAGACTTTTTGTTGTTCCATTATGTGCAGCAAGAAGAAACATCAAGATTTCTAAAAACAAATAATGAAACTCAGCGTGCCACTGAGCTTGCGCAGCTTTTTGGGGACACTCGCGAGGCTGACGAAAATCTAGAAAAGCTCATCAGCAAACAAAAGAAAATCAACCTCGCTAGAAAGTCCATTACAAATCGAATCTCCGAACTACAGCGTACATATCACCTCGATTCTGAGTTGGCAATCATGACTGAGCCGACAGAGTCACATCAGTATGCGTTTCCTTGGCTGGCTGAAAACAACACCTCTCCCTATTGGGATTTAGAAACAATATCCGAACTGACCGAACAAAGGTTGAGTGCATCTCTCGCCGAAATAGACGCCATAAAATGGCTAGTAAACAACCGTGGCTTCTACTTGAGAAATCGCCATTATCATGCAGCATTGCACCAACGCAATCTGCTTGAGCTTTATGTAGGCTATGCTAATACACACCTGAACTACCATGGCCATCAAGAATATAGCAAAATCTATCAGGAGGTTAAAAATTCATATGATCTTCTTCAGCAAGAGGACATTAGCGACATACTTAAAAATTCCCGCTTAGAAAATCTTTATACTGTGCTCAAGCTACCTGGCAGAGCCGACTTCCGTGCTGCCTTGACATCACTCAACACGTTGATCTTAAAAAATAAGGGCCTTAATTCAGTTTACACAGAAATCCTGAACCACCACTCCAAACTATCTCCCATTCTAGAAGTTACTCCTGCCGAAAATTTTTGCTTCTTCTGTGGCCATGACCATCACACTCACGACGCGTTGAAAGCAGCCGTCGTCAAACATGGCGATTTACTCCGCAGTGAGCTTTCAGACAAAGATAAAGCAATTGTAACTGCTCGAGAGGACTTCTCCAAGCAGCATCTAGTAGATTTGCTCAACGCATGCGAGGTCTACTTAGATGTGAATGTAGAGCCTGGCCAGACTGACCTGAACAAACTCGCAGAGGCGTTCGCATCTAAAGACCGCTTAGAAAACATTCGACAATGGCTGATCGCCGAGAACATTGAACATAAAGACCTCCTCGCTGAAGAGTTTCCCGTCGCGGCCCGCGACAGATACATCGCCGAAGCGACAGATGCATTATGTGAAAGAATTAGAGCGCTTATCGGACCAGCCCCAGATAACTTTTACGAAACTCACACACCTTCAACGCTAGACCGTATTTTCAAAGATTACTTTAACAAGACTCCTGAAAGATTAACAGCTTACCCTATAGACCTCCTCATCCAGAAAGAGACATATATAAAAGAGCAATATGGCAACGACATGAGAGCGCATGCTATTGAGCTGCAAAAGCTCCAAAAAAGCGACTCGCTTTTTGATCGAGCACTCTCCGACATTGGAGACCTCATAACCACTGTCAGATCTCAGATCAGAAGATACAGAAAAGATCTCATTACAGATATTGAAATCCCCTTCTATATTTACTCGGGAAAAATTCTTCAAAGCCACCAAGCTGGAATCGGTCACGGCATCTTCATTAAAGATCCAACCGGAGAGGACGAGTTAAAAAATGTTCGCCTTGTTTCGGACTGGAAGAGCGACCACGACATCCTAAACACAATGAGTTCAGGACAAATCTCTGCCGTTGTAATCGCTTTGACGCTAGCATTGCACCGTGTTTACTCCAAAAAATTCGGAACCATCTTAATCGATGACCCAGTCCAGACGATGGATGATATCAACATGTCCTCATTGGTAGAACTATTACGCAACGACTTCCAAGACAAGCAAATCGTACTATCCACTCATGAAGATAAAGTTTCAAGATACTTCACATACAAATACATTAAGCATAGCGAGAGCGTTAAAGTCGTGAACCTAATGCAACGCAGAGAATATGTACCAAGCAATAGATACAAATACAGCACGAACTCTTAGTTAAAGGCTGCTCCTCGCCTTTAGATTGCCGATGTCCTATTACCGCTTTTCCTGTGCCCCCTACAACTCTGTATTTATGGAAATCTCACCTTTGGGGACAAGGCGTCAGGCAAAGCGGTATGTCACCGGAGGGTCGCACCGCTGCGATCTATTGCAGTCAGCAATGCTCGCTTAAAACTCTAGATTACCGGCTTCAGGAATTCGCCACCGTGCTTGCATGCACCGCGCCATGAAGCTTTCTCATCCAGCTTCTGAATGCTTACGACTTCCAACATTTGCGGGGCTACCGATGAATGCTATTCATACCTTAGCGGGAAGCGGCGGTGCTCAGCGCCCCAGCATGCAACTTATGCGTGAGTGCATGGGCTACAATTGCACGTTTTCTCATCGCTAATATCTCAGCCTCAGCTACGGCCCCCCCCACATCCATAACTTTGCAGAGAGACGGATTTTGGCATTCTTTCTTAATTAACTTCAGCGGGACTTTCCGCTACGCGCGACTATCTCTTGGGTAAATTCAAAGAACTCGCTTAATCATCTCTCACCAGAGCGATTTAGGTGAAACCGACCCAACCTGGTTTAACAAGGAATAGATAGAAAAGAGGATTCATTTATTTGCCATTCCCGACCATGAAAGCCCACGCATCCTTGAACCGAAAGTGTGGGCTTTGTCTTTTTCGCGCCTTCGGAAACCATTGTTGAATAGTGTTTAAGCTTATGTCCGCAAAGCCACGCAACCTTGCGCCTTTGCCTACGCATCCGCCAGAATCCGCCGGCTTGTGCGCCTTGGGGGCGGGTTCTATTGTTTGGCGGTCGCTGAAAAGCAGCGATCGGGTTTAGCGATCCGGCTCCCTACAGACGCAACAACGCCCAATACCAATTGCAGTCTTTTCTCTGCGCTTGGCGTAATGGTGGCTGTGCGTGGGAGACCTTCGGGTCTACCCGGGGTTTCTGTGACCCGGATCGCTAACCTGCGTACAGCCGCCACCTTTACTTGTTTAGCGATGAGTCGTGGCGGCTCAGTCCAATCACGGAGATTCGCCATGATCAAACCCACGCCAAACCCGCCGGAAGCCGATACGACTTCCCCCTACGAAACCCTCGATTCCAAGAAATTCCACGAGGCCGCCGAGCGCGCCCTCGATCATTACCTCAATCCGCTGCTCCCCCGAAAACCGCTGCTCAAACCCAATACCCGCTACCGCATTGCTCCCGGCATCGACAGCGAAGAACTGCTGGCCGACGCCTGCGAAACACTGACTTCGGCCAAGGTCATGGCCAATGACTTCGCCGGGCTGGTGGACGGTTCGCATCGGCATGTGCTGCTGGGAATTGCGCAGCTGATCATGCTGGGTGAGCTGGCGGTGAATCGGGTGCTGGATAATCTGGAGGTGAAGGCTGAGGCGCCCGCTGTAGCCTGATCATTTCCATGCTCCCGCGTTCTGTGTTCGGCTCGGGATTTTGGGACGCGGAGCGTCCCGGGCTGCATTCCCACGCAGAGCGTGGGAACGATCAACGCGCAAAAAACCCGCCGTCCCGATTACTCGGGGCGGCGGGTTTTGTCGTTTCAGCCCCGGCTCACACCGTGTCCACCTTCAACGAATGATCATTCAACATGCCGTTGATGATGGTCGCCGTGTCGTGCCCGCTGGCGATCAACCCGCCCGCCCCCGGTGTTACACCGTAGTGGCTGGCGAGGTTGACGCCGGCCAGGTCGATGGTCTGGTTCGGCGTGGCGCCGGCCATTGCGCTGACGTCGATGCTGGTCATGACCGAGGCGCCGCTGCCGGTGACGGTGAAGTGCAGGTAGTCATCCAGTGATGCCGACGTGCCGTTTTCACCTTGCAGCAGTTGCGACAGGTCGAGCTTGTCGGTGCCGGGGGTGAAGTCGGTGACGAGGTCGTGACCGCTGTTGCCCTTGAACCACTGGAAGGTGTCGGCGCCCGGCCCGCCGGTGAGGGTGTTGTTGCCCATCCCGCCGATCAGCAGGTCATCGCCCCCGCCGCCGTTGAGAATGTCGTTGCCCAGACCACCGTTGATCACGTTGTTATTGTTGTCGCCGGTGAGGGTGTCGTTGAAGTTTGAGCCGACAAGGTTTTCGATGCCGGTCAGGGTGTCTGTGCCGGCGCCAATGGTGTTTTGCGCACCGAGCAGGCCAAGGTTGACCGTCACCCCGGCGGTCGCGTGGGCGTAGCTGGCGGTGTCGATGCCAGTGCCACCGTCGAGCAGGTCGTTGCCCGGGCCGCTGTAGAGCAAGTCGTTGCCGGCGCCGCCGTGCAGTTCGTTGTTGCCGGAACCTGCGGTGAGCACATCGTTACCGTCGCCGGCGTTGATGATGTTGTCGCCGGTGCCGGCCACCAGCACGTCATCGCCCGAGGTGCCGGTCAGGGTGTGGCCGTCCTGATAGCTGATGGTCACGTTCGCCGTGTCGCTGCCGCCGTGGTTGTCGTTGGCGGTGTAGGTGCCGTGGTAGTCCGGAGTGATGTCGTGGGCCCCGGCGTAGTTGAGGGTCATGGTCAACTGGTAGTTTTCCGCCGCGTTGACGTTGTTGCCCGTGGTGTTGCTGATGTTGGTGATGTGGATCTGGTAGACGCCGTCGGACGTCGCGGTCAGGGTCTGACCGTCCGCGAGGGCGATCCAGGCGCCGCCGTTGATCGAGTACTCCATGGTGATGTGACCGGCCGCCAGGTTGTGGTCCAGGTTGAGGGTTTCGCCCTGGCGCAGGTTGACGGTGATGCGGTCTTCATCGTTGGCGTTGGTGTTGGTCACCGCGCCGAGGTAGCCGCTGACCACCAGCACGGCGGTCATGGTCGCGGCGTTGGCGCTGAACGAATTGCGCACGTTGGCCAGGTTCTGGTTGGCGGCGGTGTTGGCGTTGGTGCCGGTGAAGCTGATCGCGCCGGTGCCGGTGAAGTCCGCCGATTTTGAGATCCAGCCAGTATTGAACGAGGTTGGCGTGGCGTTGAGGGTGTCGCCGTTCGGGTCGGTGTCGTTGGCCAGCAACAGTTCGCCCGGCACCACGATGTTGCCCGACAGCACGTTGGTGATGATGTGGTCGTCCACCGCCACCGGAGGCGCGTTGGGGATCACTTTCACGGTCAGGGTCGAGCTGGCGAGGTCGCCGTCGTTGTCGCTGAGGGTGAAGCCGATGTTTTCGGTGATCACCACGGTGGTGGTTTTCTGCGAGGTGTAGCTGTAGTCGCCGGTGTCGAGGTTGACCACCAGCGTGCCGCTGTTGTTGGTGGCGATGCTCAGGGTGTTGTTCACCGTGTTGAAGGTGCCGTGGTTGGCGCCGCCGCTGGCGACCAGTGAACCCTGACCGCCGTTGGCTTTCGGGTCATAGGTGTAGGTGGTGCCGTCGACCACGATGGATTTGATGAAGCCGCCATCGGCGCCGAACGTGCCGCCCTCACCCAGCAGCGAACCGGTGACCGGCGCGCCCTCAACAGTGCCGGAGAGCACCGAGTTGAGCTGGTTGAGGTCGGTGACCACCACTGCGTTGGTGTTGGTGTGAGTGATGCCGTCGTACGCCAGCGGATCGAGGTTGGCGTTGCTCACGCCGCTGCCCAGACCGATCGCGTAGTTCTTGATGTTGTTGGCATCGAGGAAGTTTTTCAGGGCGGCTTCGTCAGCCGCGTTGATATCACCCTCGTTGGGTTTGCCGTCGGAGAAGAAGTAGCCGACGTTCTGCGCCCCGGTGAGTTTGCCCGAGGTGTTGAACGCAGTCTGCATGGTCGCCACGGCCGCATCGTAGTTGGTGCCGCCGCCCGCACTCAGGCCGGCCAGAAGGGTCTTGGCCGCGGCGACATCGACCCACACCGAAGTGCGATCAGTGGCGTTGCTGCTGAAGGTGACGAGCTGCACTTTCACATCACCCAGATCGTCGTACTTGTCGAGCAAGGCGCTGATCGCCTGCTTGGCCAGTTCCAGCCGCGACAGACCCGGAACGCCGGAGGCGTCGGCCATGCTGCCGGAGATGTCGAGGACGATAAGGATGTTGGAGTCGATCTCCACCGCCGCCACCGAACGATCCGACGCTACTGCTTTGGGCACGTCGTCGACGATGTTGACCACGATGCTGCTGGTGGTGCTGTTGCCCAGCGCATCGGTGGCTTTGTAGGTGAAACTTTCGCTCAGGGTGTTCGGCCCGTCGTTAGCGTTCGGCGTGGTTTTCGGCGCCGAGGTCAGGGTATAGGTGTACGTGCCGTCGGCGTTGAGCTGGATCTGCCCGTAAGTCCCAGTGGCGCTGCCGACCAGGGTGTAGGTGATCGCCCCGCTGCCGCCGCTGACCGAACCGACCAGCGTGCCACTGGCAGTTTCGCCGGTATTGGAAGGATCGCTGCCGGTGACCGTGCCGGGGGCCAGGTCTTGTCCGTCCTTGGTCAGATCGAGGGCTTTTTCGTAGACGGTCACGTCCTGATCGGTCGAGGCCACGAGTTTGCTGTCGGCGACGTTGACGGTGATGGTGGTGGTGCTTTCGTCGCCGTCACTGTCGCGAATGGTGTAGGTGAAGGTGTCGGTAGCGCCCGGCGGGCTCACCGAGTTCGGGTTGCTGTGATAGACCGCGTTGCCGGCCGCATCGAGGGTCAGGTAACCGTAGTTGCCGTTGATGTTGCTGTTGAGGCCGCCGATGGCCGAAGTCGCGGTGTTGCCGCCGGCGCGCACGCCGACCACGATCGCCGCGCCATCTGCACCGCTGATGTCGTTGCCCAGCACGCTGATGTTGACCGTGCCGCCCTCCGCCACCGAGCCGGTGTCGGCCTTGGCGGTCGGCAGGTCGTCGATGATGTTGACGTTGATCTGCCCGGTCGCAGTGCTGCCGTCGGTGTCGGTCGCCACCACGTTGAAGTTCTCGGTGATGCTGTTGGCGCCGTTGGCGTTCGGGTGGGTTTCGTTATCCACCAGGGTGTAGCTGTAACTCACCACGCCGGTAGCCGGGTTGTAACCGGTGATGGTCAGCGTGCTGCCCAGCGGAGTGACGGTCGATTGCGGGAAGCCGGCTGCCACGCCGTTGGTCATCACGGCGATGCCACCCACGGTCAGGGTTTGCAGACCGTCGAGGGCGGTGACGGTGAAGGTGCCGCTCTGGGTCAGCGCCGGGATGTTGGGGCTGGTGCCGTCGCTGAGGTTTTTCTCGTAGACGGTCAGCTCGCCGCCATTCACGTCGAGGCCGTTGAGGACCACCGGATCGTCGTTGTTGTGGATGTTCAGCACCAGATTCGCAGTGCTGGTATCGCCGTCAGCATCGGTCAGGGTGTAGGTGAAGGTCTCGGTGCCATTGCCACCGCCGTGCAGGTTTTTGAAGTCCCCATCATTGGTGTTCAGCGTGTAGGTGTACGTGCCGTTGGCGTTCAGCACCAGAGTCCCGTACGTGCCGGTGAAGGTGCCAGGGGTAATGGGGCCGGCATTCGGACCGGTCGCCACCACGTCGGCACCTAGCACGTCGTTGGTCAGCACGTTGCCGTTGAGGGTCAACTGGGTTTCCGACGCGGTGCTGGCGTTGCTGTCGTTGATCGCCTTCGGCACGTCATCGACGATGTTGACCACGATGGTGCTGGTGACGATGTTGCCCAGCGAATCGGTGGCCTGGTAGGTGAAGGTTTCGGTCAGGGTGTTGGCGCCGTCATCGGCGTGCGGGGTGGTGCTGGCCGGTGAGGTCAGGGTGTAGGTGTACGTGCCGTCGGGGTTGAGCACGATCTGCCCGTAGTTGCCGGTGGCGCTGCCGACCAGCGCATAGCTGATCGCACCGACCGCGCCGGTGACCGAACCGACCAGCGTGCCGGACGCTGTTTCCCCGGTGCTGGTCGGATCGCTGCCGGTTACCGAGCCGGCGGCCAGATCCTGGCCGTCCTTGGTCAGATCGAGGGCTTTTTCGTAGACGGTGACGTCGGTGTCGCTGACCGCTTTGAGGCAGCTGTTGTAGACGTCGATGGTGATAGTGGTGGTGCTTTCATCACCGTCGGAATCGCGCACGGTGTACACGAACACGTCCACCGCACCCGGGCCGCTCACGGCATTCGGGTTGCTGTGATAGACCGCGTTGCCGTTGGCGTCGAGGGTCAGGTAGCCGTAGGTGCCGTTGATGTTGCTGTTGAGGCCGCCGATGGCCGAGGTCGAGGTGTCGGAGCCGGCGCGCACGCCCACTACCGCGCCACTGGCTGCCGGGCCGTCGGCGCCGCCGATATCGTTGTCCAGCACGTTGCCGCTGACGGTGCCGCCCTCTTGCACCGACGTTGCATCGGGTTTGGCGGTTGGCAGGTCGTCGATGATGTTGACGTTGATCTGCCCGGTGGCGGTGCTGCCATCGGTGTCCGTCGCCACCACGTTGAAGTTCTCGGTGATGCTGTTGGCGCCGTTGGCGGTCGGATGGGTTTCGTTGTCGACCAGGGTGTAGCTGTAGCTGACCACGCCAGTGGCCGGATCGTAACCGGTGATGGTCAGCGTGCTGCCCAGCGGCGTGACCGTAGATTGCGGGAAGCCTGCCGCGACGCCGTTAGTAATCACGGCAATGCCGCCCACGGTCAGGGTTTGCAGACCGTCGAGCGCGGTGACGGTGAAGGTGCCGCTCTGGGTCAGTGCCGGGGTGTTGGGGCTGGTGCCGTCGCTGAGGTTTTTCTCGTAGACGGTGAGTTCGCCACCGTTGACGTCGAGGCCGTTGAGATACACCTGATCGTCGTTGTTGTGGATGTTCAGCACCAGGTTCGCGGTGCTGGTATCGCCGTCGGCATCGGTGATGGTGTAGGTGAAGGTTTCGGTGCCGTTGCCGCCGCCGTGCAGCGCTTTGAAATCGGCGTCGCTGGTGTTGAGGGTGTAGGTGTACGTGCCGTTGGCGTTCAGCACCAGGGTGCCGTAAGTCCCGGTGAAAGTGCCGGCGGTGATCGGGCCGGCATTCGGGCCGGTCGGCACGCGGTCGGCGCCCTGCACGTCGTTGGTCAGGACGTTACCGCTCAACGTGAGGTTGGTTTCCGAAGCGGTGCCCGCGTTGCTGTCGTCCACACCTTTCGGCAGGTCGTCGACGATGTTCACGTCCAGCGTGGCGTTGGCGGTGGTGCCGTTGTCATCGACCACGGTCACGGCGAATTGCTCGTTGAGCACGTTGGCGCCGTTGGCAGTCGGGTGCGCTTCGTTATCGACGAGGGTGTAGCTGTAGCTGACGACGCCGGTCGCAGCGTTGAACCCGGTGATGGTCAGCGTGCTGCCCAACGGAGTTACGGTTGATTGCGGGAAGCCTGCTGCCACGCCGTTGGTGACCACGGCGATGCCGCCGATGGTCAGGGTGGTGACGCCGTCCAGCGCGGTGATGGTGAAGGTGCCGCTTTGGGTCAAGGCTGGAGCATCGGGGCTGCTGCCGTCGCCGAGGTTTTTCTCGTAGACGGTGAGTTCGCCACCCTCGACGTTCAACCCGTTGATGACCACCGGATCGTCGTTGTTGTGGATGTTCAGCACCAGGTTGGCGGTGCTGGTGTCGCCGTCGGCATCGGTGATGGTGTAGGTGAAGGTCTCGGTGCCGTTGCCGCCGCCGTGCAGGGCTTTGAAATCGGCGTCGCTGGTATTCAGCGTGTAGGTGTAAGTGCCGTTGGCGTTCAGCACCAACGTGCCGTAAGTGCCGGTGAAAGTGCCGGGGGTGATCGGGCCGGCGTTTTCTCCGACAGGCACGCGGTCGGCGCCCTGCACGTCGTTGGTCAGGACGTTACCGCTCAACGTGAGGTTGGTTTCCGAAGCGGTGCCCGCGTTGCTGTCGTCCACGCCTTTTGGCAGGTCATCGACGATGTTCACGTCCAGCGTGCCGTTGGCGGTGGTGCCGTTGTCATCGACCACGGTCACGGCGAATTGCTCGTTGAGCACGTTGGCGCCGTTGGCGGCTGGATGCGCTTCGTTGTCGACCAGGGTGTAGCTGTAGCTGACGACGCCGGTTGCAGCGTTGAAACCAGTAATGGTCAGCGTGCTGCCCAGTGGTGTGGTCACCGATTGTGGGAAGCCTGCCGCCACACCGTTGGTGACCACGGCGATGCCGCCGATGGTCAGGGTGGTGACGCCGTCCAGCGCGGTGATGGTGAAGGTGGCGCTTTGGGTCAAGGCTGGAGCATCGGGGCTGCTGCCGTCGCCGAGGTTTTTCTCGTAAACAGTGAGTTCGCCGCCGTTCACGTCGAGGCCGTTGATGATCACCGGGTCGTCGTTGTTGTGGATCTGCAGGACGAGGTTCGCGGTGCTGGTGTCGCCGTCGGCATCGGTGATGGTGTAGGTGAAGGTCTCGGTGCCGTTGCCGCCCCCGTGCAGCGCTTTGAAATCGGCGTCGCTGGTGTTGAGGGTGTAGGTGTAGGTGCCGTTGGCGTTCAGCACCAGGGTGCCGTAAGTCCCGGTGAAAGTGCCGGCGGTGATCGGGCCGGCATTCGGGCCGGTCGGCACGCGGTCGGCGCCCTGCACGTCGTTGGTCAGGACGTTACCGCTCAACGTGAGGTTGGTTTCCGAAGCGGTGCCGGCGTTGCTGTCGTCCACGCCTTTTGGCAGGTCATCGACGATGTTCACGTCCAGCGTGCCGTTGGCGGTGGTGCCGTTGTCATCGACCACGGTCACGGCGAATTGCTCGTTGAGCACGTTGGCGCCGTTGGCAGTCGGGTGAGCTTCGTTATCGACGAGGGTGTAGCTGTAGCTGACGACGCCGGTCGCCGCGTTGAACCCGGTGATGGTCAGCGTGCTGCCCAACGGAGTTACGGTTGATTGCGGGAAGCCTGCTGCCACGCCGTTAGTGACCACGGCGATGCCGCCGATGGTCAGCGTGGTGACGCCGTCCAGCGCGGTGATGGTGAAGGTGCCGCTTTGGGTCAAGGCTGGAGCATCGGGGCTGCTGCCGTCGCCGAGGTTTTTCTCGTAGACGGTGAGTTCGCCACCCTCGACGTTCAACCCGTTGATGACCACCGGATCGTCGTTGTTGTGAATCTGCAGTACGAGGTTCGCGGTGCTGGTATCGCCATCGGCATCGGTCAGGGTGTAAGTGAAAGTCTCGGTGCCATTGCCACCGCCATGCAGATTCTTGAAGTCCGCATCATTGGTGTTCAGCGTGTAGGTGTACGTGCCGTTGGCGTTGAGCACCAGAGTGCCGTAAGTCCCGATGAATGTACCGGGGGTGATCGGGCCGGCGTTTTCGCCGACGGGTACGCGGTCGGCGCCTTGCACGTCGTTGGTCAGCACGTTGCCGGTCAGCGTCAGTTGAGTCTCTGTCGCCGTACCATTGTTGTCATCGAACGCTTTCGGGACGTCGTCGGTGATGTTGACGTCCAGCGTGCCAGTGGCGGTGTCGCCGTTGCTGTCGCCAGCGATCACGGTGAATTGTTCGCTGAGGTTATTGGCACCGTCGCCCGCCGCGTGGGTTTCGTTGCCGTTGAGGGTGTAGCTGTAGCTGACCGTGCCGGTGGCCGGGTTGTAACTGGTGATGGTCAGGGTGTTGCCCAGTTGCGTGGTGATCGATTGCGGGAAACCGATCGGCACGCCGCCGACAATCACATTGATGCCGCCGATGATCAGGCTGGTCAGCCCGTCGGGCGCATTTACGGTGAAGCTGCCGCTCTGGGTCAGCGCACCGGAGTTGGCAGCAGAGCCGTCCGGCAGATTGGCTTCGTTGAGAGTCAGTTCGCCGCCCGCGACGGACAGCCCGGAGAGGGTCACCGGATTGTTGACCGGTGGTGGTGGCGGAACAATCGGGGCGGCCTGGCCGTCGCCGTTGTCGATCACGGCGTTATGCCGCTCTTCGGGAAACTCGGGAATGCCATTGAAACCGGCGGTGGGGAAACCGATGACCGGATCGACCCGGCCCGCCACTTCGGTCAACAACACGAAACTGTGACCGCCACCCAGCGCGCCCGGCGCACCACCGGTGGCTCCGGGGCCGGCCGCGGTCGCTTCGGCGGATTGGGTCGGGTCATCGCCGGCGGCAATGGCTTTCTGGATCTGTTCGACGTCGGTCAGTTGCGACTCGCTCGGGGTCACCGCTTCCGGGGCATTGACGTGGGCGGCCTGATCGGCGAGCAACTGCCCGGTCATGGTCAGGCTGCTGTCCCGACCGAGGGTCAGTTCCTGGCCATTTTGCAGATGGACGGCAACCGCCCCCTCCGCCCCGGTGATCAATTGATCTCCTGCAAACAGACGATCACCTTCGACCAATGGGCGCCGACTGCCGTCAGCTGACTGAGCGAAAACCTGACCAATGACTTTAGTGACGATCCCGATGAGCGTTGCCATGTGCATTCCTCCGCTGCCGACCACCGTCGGCGCTGGTTCGCGAAGCAGCCCATGGCTCAAGCGGGTTGTCGGGGCGACGCTCGCGCCTCGACAGTTCGTTTCGCAGGTTGCACAAATCCAGAAACGCCAATGCCATCAAGTAGTTGGAGTCTCTGTTAAATGCTGCATTCCCACTAGCGCTACGTAACGGTGGTGAATCACCCGAGTGACAAAAAACTGTCGCTCATCAGCCGCTACGCGTCCCTCCCCTTTAGCAGTACTTCGCCGTATGTCGCAAAGTGAGTGGAACTTTCCTCAAGCCTTTCTGTGCTCCCTAACGCGCATAAAACAAAGGCTTTCGAGTGGAACAATGTGCTGGATTTGGCGAACCGCATAAGTTTTTTTTGGCATAACCCATATGAAAATTTTTTCTTAGCTACGCTTCAGGATGTTCTTAGCTCTGTTGTTACAGGCATGAAACGCTTTTTACTAAAAATATCGTCAACAAATTGGCGACAGCGGAACACCATCAGGACTCAGGGAGATGCACCCATGCGCGTACTAACCCCCCTCTGCAGCGCGGTTTTGCTGGCCATGCCTTGCACTTCCCAGGCACAGGCCATGAACCTCACCGAGGCGATTCAGAGCACCATCGCGACTCACCCGGAACTGGCCTCGCGCGTGGACGCGCGCCTGTCGGCTGATGAACAGGTGAAGGTCGCCAAGGGCGGCTTCTATCCGTCGGTGGATCTGAACGCTGCCTACGGGCGCGGCTACAGCGACAACACCAACACCCGGGCCTTCGGTAACCACCACACCGAAATCCTCAATTACACCCAGTCCGAGCTGCGTCTGCGGCAGATGCTGTTCGACGGTTTCAACACTGCCAACGAGGTCGAGCGCACCAAGGGCGTTTCCAACTCGCGCGCCTATTACGCGCAAGGCACCGCCCAGGACCTGGCCCTGCGCACCATCGAGGTCTACCTCGAAGTGCTCAAGCGTCGTGAACTGGTGACCCTGGCCAAGAACAACCTGCAGGCGCATTTGCGCGTCAACGACCAGATCGGCCTGCGTACCGAGCGCGGCGTGGGCAGCACCGCCGACTCCGATCAATCGGTTGCCCGTAAGGCGCTGGCGCAGAACAACCTCGACACCGCCGAAGTTGATCTGGCCGACGCCGAGTCGAACTTCTACAGCGTGGTCGGGCGTATGCCGGATGAACTGGAAACCCCCGCCTCGACCCGCGGCGAGTTGCCCGCCACTCTGCCCGAAGCCCAGCAGAGCATGGTCGAAAACAACCCGTATCTGAAATCCGCCCAGGCTGACGTGCAATCGGCCGAGAGCCAGTACGAAGTCGCCAAGTCGCCGTTCTATCCACGCTTCGATGCGGAAGCGGCGGTCGGCGCCAACAACAACGTGCAGGGCGACGAGGGCCATGACAACGAATGGCGGGTCGGTGTGGTGATGAACTACAACCTGTTCCGTGGCGGCAGCGACAAGGCGAGACTGGCCTCCGATGCGCACCAGATCAACCAGGCGATGGACATCCGCAACAACGCCCTGCGTCAGCTCAACGAGAACATTCACCTGGCCTGGAACGCCATGGTCAACGCCAAGAAACAGACCCCGACCGCCCGCGAATACGCCGAAACCACCAAGCGTGTGCGCGCCGCGTATCAAGATCAGTTCGGGCTCGGCCAGCGCACCCTGCTCGACCTGCTCGACAGTGAAAACGAGCTGTACAACGCCAACCGTCGCTACACCGAGATCCGCTACACCGAGGAATATTCGATGTACCGCGTGCTGGCGAACATGGGCCAGTTGTTGAACAAGCAGCGGATCGTGCTGCCGGCCGATGCGATTGCCGCGACCGAAGTCAAAAACGAAGCACGCTTGCCCGAGCTGAAGTAGTCCCGCGTGCAGGCGCTGCCGAAGGCCGCAACCTCGTTCCCACGTCGAGGCGTCGAACCGTCCGCGTGGGAATGCCTTTAGGGACGCTCCGCGTCCGGTGACACGGAGCGTCACGGGCTGCATTCCCACGCAGAGCGTGGGAACGATCAGTACGGTTAAACGCCTCGCAGTAATACAGGGTTGATGTGGATAGCCGAGCCAGCTCAACGGGAGCGATCAATATGACCAGCATGCAACCCGGTAACACCGGGATCGATCCGCGGCTGAGCTTCGATGACCCGCTGCTCGACGGTCTGTTGATCCTCTGCAAACTCCATGGCGCGACGGTCAGTCGCGCCAGCCTGAGCGCCGGACTGCCCCTGGACAAACAACGCCTGAGCCTGGACCTGCTGCCCCGTGCCGCCGCCCGGGCCGGTTTGCAGGCGCGGCTGCTGCGCCGCGACCTCAAGGACATCTCCCCGCTCAACCTGCCGGTGCTGTTGCTGCTGGGCAACGGGCGCACGGCGGTGCTGCGGCGGTTTGCCGAAGACGGCAAGGCGCTGATCCTGCCCAGCGAAGCCGACGGCGGCGAGCAATGGGTCAGCCGTGAAGAGCTCACCGAACACTACAGCGGCCAGGCCTTGTTTGCCCGGCCACGGCATGAGCTGGAAGACCTGCGCTCGCCGCTGGTGCCACGGGTGCAGGCGTGGTTTCGCGACACTCTGAAGCTGTCGAAATGGCTGTACAGCGACGCGATCCTCGCCAGTTTCCTGATCAACCTGCTGGGCCTGATGGTGCCGCTGTTCGTCATGCAGACCTACGACCGCGTGGTGCCGAACCAGGCCACCTCGACCCTGTGGGTGCTGGCCATCGGATTGCTTATCGGCACCGGTTTCGAACTGGTGCTGCGGGTGGTCCGCGCGCACCTGCTGGACACCGCCGGCAAGAAGACCGATGTGATCCTTTCCGCGACTTTATTCGAGCGCATCACCGGCATGGCGATGAAGGCCCGGCCAGCGACCATCGGCGGATTCGCCCAGAGCATTCACGACTTTCAGGGGCTGCGCGAATTTCTCACCGCCGTGACCCTGACCAGCCT
The DNA here is from genome assembly GCF_002113125.1 of Pseudomonas sp. B20(2017). Taxonomy (GTDB): domain Bacteria; phylum Pseudomonadota; class Gammaproteobacteria; order Pseudomonadales; family Pseudomonadaceae; genus Aquipseudomonas. The sequence continues at coordinate 238,911 of NZ_NEJP01000001.1, forward strand.
GATCGACCTGCCCTTCGTGGTGTTGATGCTGGTGGTGATCGGCCTGCTCGGTGGCTGGCTGGTGGTGATTCCGCTGCTGGCGTTTCCGATCACGATCGTGTTCGCGATGATCATTCAGGCCCGCCTGCGCGACACCGTGCAGAAAAGCCTGAGCCTCGGCGCCGAGCGTCAGGCGTTGCTGATCGAAACCCTCGGTGGCCTGGAAACCCTCAAGGCGTGCAGCGCCGAAAGCGAGCGCCAACACAAATGGGAAAGCACCCACGGCGCCCTCACCCGCCTCGACAGCCATGCGCGCAATCTCTCGGCGCTGGCCACCAACGGCACGCTGTTCATCCAGCAGTTTTCCGGGATGGCGACGATTGTCGCCGGGGTCTACAGCATCATCGCCGGCAATCTCAGCGTCGGCGCACTGGTGGCGACTTACATGCTCGGCAGCCGCGTGCTCGCGCCGCTGGGCCAGATCGCCGGGCTGATCACCCGCTACCAGCAAGCGCAACTGACCATGAAAAGCACCGACGCGCTGATGTCCCTGCCCCAAGAGCGCGACGGCAAACAGCGGCCGCTGGAGCGCACGCAACTGCAAGGGGCGCTCGACGCCAACGCGGTGACTTTCCACTACAACGGCCAGAACGCGCCGGCCCTGAGCAATGTCAGTTTCAGCGTCAAACCCGGCGAGCGGATCGGCATTATCGGCCGCAGCGGCTCGGGCAAAAGCACTCTGGCGCGGCTGGTGATGGGGTTCTACGAACCGGAAGAAGGCCAGTTGCTGCTCGACGGCCTGGACGTGCGGCAGCTGGATGTCGCCGACCTGCGCCAGCAGATCGGTTACGTCGCCCATGATTTGCCGCTGCTGGCCGGCAGCCTGCGTGACAACCTGACCCTCGGTGCCCGCTATATCAGCGATTCGCGGATGCTTGAAGTGGCCGAACTGACCGGCGTCACCGAGCTCGCCCGGCAGCATCCGCAAGGCTTCGACCGGCCGGTGGGCGAGCGTGGGCAACTGCTCTCCGGCGGCCAGCGTCAGGCGGTGTTGCTGGCGCGGGCGCTGTTGCTCGACCCGCCGATCATGTTGCTCGACGAACCCACGAGCGCCATGGACAACAGCAGCGAAGACGTTCTGCGTCAGAAACTGCACGGCTGGATGCAGGGCAAAACCTTGCTGCTGGTCACCCACCGCACTTCGATGCTGAGTCTGGTGGACCGGTTGCTGGTGCTGGACAACGGCCGGATCGTCGCCGACGGTCCGAAAGAAGCGGTCATCGATGCACTGCGCAAGGGCCGGGTCGGCTCGGCGGCGGTCTAGGAGTTGCCCCATGTCTGCTTCGTCCTCTTCAAAACCGCGCGGTTACTTCGACAGTTTCGGCAAAAGCGCCGAGGCTGAATTCATGCCGGAAACCGCCGGCGCTTCGCTGCAGGATTCGCCGCGCTGGTCGCGCATCACCGTGTGGCTGGCGGCGGCGCTGCTGATCAGCGCGCTGGTCTGGGCCAAATTTGCCGTGCTCCAGGAAGTGACCATGGGCGAAGGCAAGGCGATTCCGTCGAGCAAGGTTCAGGTGATTCAAAACCTCGAGGGCGGGATCGTCACCGAAATCTTCGTGCGTGAAGGGCAAATGGTTGACAAGGGCGACAAGTTGCTGCGTCTGGACGACACGCGTTTTCTGTCGAACAAGGGTGAAAGCGAGGCCGATCGTTATGCCTTGACCGCGCAGGTCGAACGTTTGTCCGCCGAAGCCGAAGGCCGGCCGTTCAAGCTCTCGGAAGAGGTGATCGCCAAGGCTCCGCAAGTCGCCGAGGACGAGCGCTCGCTGTACGAGCAACGGCAACGGCGCCTGGCCAGCGAACAGCGGACACTGTCAGAACAACTGCGGCAAAAAACCCAGGAGCTGGCGGAGTTTCGCTCGAAAGCAAGCCAGTTCAGCTCAAGCCTGGCGCTGGTCAATCAGGAAATGAACATGTCCGAACCGCTGGTCAAGACGGGTGCGGTATCGCCAGTGGAGATCCTGCGGCTCAAGCGTAGCGCGGTGGAGATCCGCGGTTCGTTGAATGCCACGACACTGGCAATCCCCCGCGCCGAATCGGCCATCGCCGAGATCCGCAGCAAGATCGATGAATCGGAACAGACCTTCCGCTCCGAAGCGGCCAAGGAGCTCAACGAGAAACGCACCGACCTGTCGAAAATCACAGCTTCGAGCATCGCCATCGACGACCGTGTGAGCCGCACCACGGTGACTTCCCCCGTGCACGGGGTGATCAAGCAAATGAAGGTCAACACCATCGGCGGCGTGGTGCAACCGGGCAGCGACATGGTGGAAATCGTGCCGCTGGAAGACAACCTGCTGATCGAAGCCAAGGTCCGGCCGCAGGACGTAGCGTTCCTGCATCCGGGCCAGAAAGCCATGGTCAAGTTCAGCGCCTACGACTACACGATCTACGGCGGGCTCAGCGCCAGGCTTGAGCTGATCGGCGCCGACACCATCACTGACGACAAGGGCAACAGCTTCTACCTGATCCAGGTGCGCACCGACAAAAACCATTTGGGCGGGGATGTGAAACCGCTGCTGATCATTCCGGGGATGGTGGCGACGGTGGACATCATCACCGGGGAGAAAAGCGTGCTGGATTACCTGCTCAAACCGGTGCTCAAGGCCCGGACCGAAGCGATGCGCGAACGCTAGTGATGATCCGGATTGAATGCTGAATGATCTGGCCTCTTCGCGAGCAAGCTCGCTCCCACAGGTATGGCGTCGTACTCAAGTTTTGTGTTCGACAGGGACATTGTGGGAGCGAGCTTGCTCGCGAAGGCGTCGGGACAGGCAGCGATCATTTTGAATGATTGCGCTGAAAGATCTCCTCCCCCATCGCCGCAATCTGCCCCTCGATCAGCGCCTCAAACGGCTTGAGCAACGGCTCGAACGACGCCGGCGCCTCAAGCGTCTGCAACGCTTGAACAATCGCCTCGATCGTCGACAAAGCCCCCGGCCCCGGTGCCTTGCGCAGCCGATACCGGGAAACCCCGCCCTCGGCCAGCGTCACCCGAGGCAACGCCGCCAGCAAGGGATTGAGGTGCAACATCTTGCGCGCCTTGCGCCACGTGCCATCCGGCACCACCAGCAACAGCGGTTCATCGGACGCGGCGTAAGCCTGCATCGGTTGCGCATCTTCCGCCGGGAACAGCAATCGCGCCCGATACCCCGGCCGGTTCAACAACGCGGGCAAATCCTCGAACACTTCACCGACGATCAGCTCGGCATTGTTCAACCCCAGCGCCGCCAGTCGTGCCGTATTGAGTGCGTGATTGACCTCGCTCGGGTGCTGCAACAGCAACACGCGGGTGCGGCTGTCGAGACTCGGGATCAGCGGGCACAGGCAATGGGTTTGTGGGCGCAGGCAGCGCGGGCATTGGGGTCTGGACATGTTCTTATGCCTGATTGAGCTGCGCTTTGAGCAGATCGCGGAAAGTCTGGATCAGCGGCTCGCGGCTGCGGCCCCGGCGCATGATCATGGAAAACGGCGCCTGATAACCGAAGGTCGCCGGCAGCAACACCCGCAGGTCGCCCTTGTCGGCCCAGGCCTGGGCGTAGTGCTCCGGCAGGTAGCCGATGTAGGCGCCGGACAGCACCAGAATCAGCTGCGCCTCCATACTTTCCACGGTCGCGGCGCTGTGTTTGAAACCGTGGCGCGCCAATTCGGCCTGGCTCCAGTAACCGCGCCCGACCATGCGCTGCTGGGTGATGACTTGCTCGGGAATCCGCCGCTCGTTGAACAACGGGTGACGGTTGCTGCAATACAGCCAGTGCTGCTCGCGGTACAGCGGCATGTACACCAGACCGCTCATGCGCGTGGAGAACGCGCCGATGGCCAGGTCGAGGCGGTTGTCCTGCACGCCGAGTTGCAGTTCGTAAGGACTCATCACCGACAGATGCAAATGCACCGCCGGGTGTTCCTGGCTGTAGGCGCCGATGGCCTCGGCGAATGGCAGGGCCTTGTCGCTGACCGTGGAATCGATCACCCCGAGGTTGAGCGTGCCGCGCAATTCGCCCTTGAGTGCTGCCGCGTATTGCTCGAAACCTTCGAGCTCGGCCAGCAGGCGCAGGGTTTCCTGATGGAACAGCTCGCCCTTGCTGGTCAGGCTGAAACCGCCGCGCCCGCGATGGCACAGCACCAGACCGAGCGCGGCCTCAAGCTGGCTCATGTAGGTGCTGATCGCCGAGGTCGACAAGTTGAGTTCCTGCTGCGCGTTGGCAAACCCCTGATGGCGCACGACGCTGACGAAGATGCGCAAAAGTTTCAGGTCGGGTAAAGCGTTGGCCATGTCTACTCCAAGGATCGTTCTGCGTAGATCGTTCCCATGCTCCGCGTGGGAATGCCGCTCAGGACGCTCTGCGTCCGCTTCACGGCTGTGACGCGGAGCGTCACCGGATGCATTCCCACGCAGAGCGTGGGAACGATCAGCGAGAAGTCTATCCACCTCCCTGGCATTAGTTTAGAAAATTCTGAACTAAGTATTTGCCCGTAGCGATTCTTCCGCCGCACTACATTTCGCAGAATCGGCCCACAGCGGTGCCCGTGACCTTGCGAATGCGGCGCGCCGACATAAATAAAACAAAGACGATGAGGCCCTACCCGTGGACAAGATTCTTCACCAACCACTGGGCGGCAACGAAATGCCGCGCTTCGGCGGCATCGCCACCATGCTCCGACTCCCCCACCTTGATTCCGCTGCCGGTCTGGACGCTGCCTTCGTCGGCGTGCCACTGGACATAGGTACTTCGCTGCGCCCCGGCACCCGCTTCGGGCCGCGCGACATCCGCACCGAATCGGTGATGATCCGCCCGTACAACATGGCCACCGGCGCTGCGCCGTTCGATTCGCTGTCGGTTGCCGACATCGGTGACGTGGCGATCAATACCTTCAACCTGCTCGACGCCGTGCGCATCATCGAAGAAGCCTACGACAACATCCTCGAGCACAACGTGATCCCGATGACCCTGGGTGGCGACCACACCATCACCCTGCCGATCCTGCGTGCGATCCACAAAAAGCACGGCAAGGTCGGTCTGGTGCACATCGACGCCCACGCTGATGTGAACGATCACATGTTCGGCGAGAAGATCGCCCACGGTACGACCTTCCGTCGCGCCGTCGAAGAAGGTCTTCTGGACTGCGATCGCGTGGTGCAGATTGGTCTGCGTGCGCAGGGTTACACCGCTGACGACTTCAACTGGAGCCGCGATCAGGGCTTCCGCGTGGTGCAGGCCGAAGAGTGCTGGCACAAGTCGCTGGAACCGCTGATGGCCGAAGTACGCGAGAAAGTCGGTGGCGGCCCGGTGTACCTGAGCTTCGACATCGACGGCATCGACCCGGCCTGGGCGCCTGGCACCGGCACCCCGGAAATCGGTGGTCTGACGACCATTCAGGCGATTGAAATCGTTCGCGGCTGCCAGGGCCTCGACCTGATCGGCTGCGATCTGGTAGAAGTCTCGCCCGCTTATGACACCACCGGCAACACCTCGCTGCTGGCCGCCAACCTGCTGTACGAAATGCTCTGCGTACTGCCGGGCGTGGTCCACCGCTGAGGGTCGGGTCATGAACGAACGTGATCAGGTTCTGAAAGCGGCCGCCGATCTGGTGTCCGCCTTCGCCCGCAACGATCGCGAAGCCTACTTCGGCGCGTTCAGCGCCGATGCGAGCTTCGTGTTCTACACCCTCGAACAGCCCCTGCTGTCGCGCGATGCCTACCAGGCCTTGTGGGACAGCTGGCGCGCCGAGGATGGCTTCGAGGTGCTGTCCTGCACCTCGAGCAACGCCTTCGTCAGCCTGCAGGGTGACGTGGCGATTTTCATCCATGACGTGGCCACCGAGCTGCGCATGCAAGGGGAGCAACACTTCAGCCAGGAGCGCGAGACGATTGTTTTCAGGAAACAAGCGTCGAGCCTAGAACAACAAGGCCATTGGCTGGCCTGCCACGAACATTTGTCCGCAATGCCGGAAGGGCTGCCACCCCCTTAGCCAATACAGGTGACGCTCACGCACGATGAGCGCGCCTTTGTGATCGGAGCAGATCATGAATAACAACAACAAAGACCAAAGCCTTACGCAGATTGAAACCCACGGGGTCGAACAGATCCCGGACAACGAACGCACCGCCGGTCCCGTGGACTTGTTCCGCATGATCTTTGGCGGCGCGAATACCTTTGCCACCGCCGTGCTCGGCAGTTTCCCGGTGCTGTTCGGCCTGTCTTTTCAGGCGGGCGTCTGGGCGATTGTCTCGGGCGTGCTGCTCGGCTCGCTGATCCTCGCACCGATGGGCCTGTTCGGCCCGCTCAACGGCACCAACAATGCCGTGTCGTCTGGTGCGCACTTCGGCGTACACGGGCGGATCGTCGGTTCGTTCCTGTCGCTGCTGACCGCCATCGCCTTCTTCTCGCTCTCGGTGTGGAGTTCGGGAGATGCGCTGATCGGTGGTGCGAAACGCCTGATCGGCCTGCCGGAAACCGACCTGACTTTGGGCCTGGCCTACGGTCTGTTCGCGATTCTGGTGCTGACCGTGTGCATCTACGGCTTCCGCTTCCTGTTGTGGGTGAACAAGGTTGCTGTGTGGAGCGCGAGCCTGTTGTTCCTGCTGGGCATCTTTGCCTTCGCCGGCCCGTTCGATTCGCACTACGCCGGCACCGTCAGCCTCGGCCAGCCGGGCTTCTGGGCCGCGTTCATCGGCGCCGCGCTGGTAGCCATGAGCAACCCGATTTCCTTCGGCGCGTTCCTCGGTGACTGGGCCCGTTATATCCCGCGTGAGACTTCGCGCAAGCGGATCATGGCGGCGGTGATTTTCTCGCAAATCGCTACGTTCATTCCGTTCCTGTTCGGCCTGACCACCGCGACCATCGTGGCGATCCAGGCACCGGACTACATCGCGGCCAACAACTACGTCGGCGGTCTGCTGGCGGTGTCGCCGAGCTGGTTCTTCCTGCCGGTGTGCCTGATTGCGGTGATCGGCGGCATGTCCACCGGCACCACCTCGCTGTATGGCACCGGGCTGGACATGTCGAGCGTGTTCCCGCGTTTGCTGTCGCGAGTGAAAGCGACGTTGCTGATCGGTGTGCTGTCGATTGCGTTCATCTTCATCGGGCGCTTTGCGGCGAACCTGGTGCAGAGCGTGTCGACCTTCGCCGTGCTGATCATCACCTGCACCACCCCGTGGATGGTGATCATGATCATCGGCCTGGTGGTGCGTCGCGGCTTCTACTGCCCGGACGACCTGCAAGTGTTCACTCGCGGCGAGCAAGGCGGACGCTACTGGTTCAGCCACGGCTGGAACTGGCGCGGCCTGGGCGCGTGGATCCCGAGCGCGGCGGTCGGCCTGTGCTTCGTCAACCTGCCTGGGCAGTTCGTCGGCCCGCTGGGTGAACTGGCCGGCGGCATCGACATCAGCCTGCTGGTGACCCTCGGTCTGGCCTCGGTGATGTACCTGATGCTGCTGAGCCTGTTCCCGGAACCGGCGCTGGTCTACGGCCCGAAGGATCCCCGGAGCAAAGGCGCGCTTGCGCCGGCTGAAGCGGCGCTGCGTCAGGCCGCCTGATCAACCCTGTGGGAGCGGGCTTGCCCGCGAATGCGATCTGTCAGTCACATCACTTTTGAATGTGTCGACGCCTTCATCGGATCGCCGCTCGGAGCAAGCCCGCTCCCACAAGGGCAGCCTCATAGAACCAATTTGTTTCACCATAAAAAAGACAATCGGAGACACGCCATCATGGCTTTGGATTTATTCGTCGTCCTCATCTACGCCGCCGGCATGCTCTTGCTCGGCTACTTCGGCATGCGCAAGGCCAAGACCAACGAGGACTTCCTCGTCGCCGGGCGTAACCTCGGCCCGAGCCTGTACATGGGCACCATGGCCGCGACCGTTCTCGGTGGTGCGTCCACCGTCGGCACCGTGCGTCTGGGCTACGTGCACGGCATCTCCGGTTTCTGGCTGTGCGCGGCACTGGGTTGCGGCATCGTGGCGCTGAACCTGTTCCTGGCCAAGCCGCTGCTGAAACTGAAGATCTACACCGTTACCCAGGTGCTGGAAAAACGCTACAACCCGATGGCCCGCTCGGCGAGCGCGGCGATCATGCTGGCCTACGCGTTGATGATCGGCGTGACCTCGATCCTCGCCATCGGCACCGTGCTGCAAGTGCTGTTCGGCCTGCCGTTCTGGGTCTCGGTGCTGCTCGGCGGTGGCGTGGTGGTGGTGTACTCGGCCATCGGCGGCATGTGGTCGCTGACCCTGACCGACATCGTCCAGTTCATCATCAAGACCGTGGGCCTGATGTTCATCCTTCTGCCAATCTGCCTGTACCGCGTCGGCGGCTGGGATGAGCTGGTGCTGAAACTGCCGGCGACGGCGTTCAACTTCACCACCATCGGCTGGGACACAATCATCACCTACTTCATGATCTACTTCTTCGGCATCCTGATCGGTCAGGACATCTGGCAACGGGTGTTCACCGTCAAGAACGAAAAAGTGGCTCAGTACGCCGGTAGCCTCGCGGGCATCTACTGCATTCTCTACGGTCTGGCCTGTGCTCTGATCGGCATGGCGGCACACGTACTGATTCCGGATCTGGACAACGTCAACAACGCCTTCGCCGCGATCGTCAAACTGTCGCTGCCGGACGGTATCCGTGGCCTGGTGATCGCCGCAGCCCTGGCCGCGATGATGTCCACCGCCAGCGCCGGCCTGCTCGCCGCGGCCACTACCCTGACCGAAGACCTGCTGCCGAAACTGCGTGGCGGCAAACAGTCGAGCCTGGGTGTGAACCGCCTGTTCACCCTGCTGACCGGTGCAGTGGTCCTGGCCATCGCGCTGGTGGTCAACGACGTGATCAGCGCCCTGACCCTCGCGTACAACCTGTTGGTGGGCGGCATGCTGATCCCGCTGATCGGTGCAATCTTCTGGAAACGCGCAACCACCGCCGGCGCCATCGCCAGTATGGGTATGGGCTTCGCCACCGCCCTGCTGTTCATGTTCAAGGACGGCCTGGACGCCAACACCCCGATCTACTACAGCCTGGCTGTGGGTCTGGTGAGTTTTGTGGTGGTCAGCCTGATGTCCCGCCGCCCGAATGTGGTAGCCAGCGCGGTCTAAGCTGAACACGACAACTTGATGCTTTCTTCGGCGGGTGTGGCGTCGGTTGCCACACCCGTTTTTTTCGTCTGGAGAAAAGATTTGATGAAGATTGTTTCTCGCGATCAGTGGTTCGAAGTGCAAACCCTGAGCGACGGCATTCGGCTGATTCACGAGCCGTTCATCCGCCCGTTCTACCGCTGCAACCTGTGGCACGTTCAGGGGCGGGACAAGGATCTGCTGCTCGACAGCGGTTCGGGACTGGTGAGCCTGCGCGAACAACTGCCGTGGCTCACCGAACGACCTTTGGTGGCGGTGGCCAGTCATTGCCATTTCGACCACATCGCCGGGCATCACGAGTTTGCTGAACGGCTGGTGCATCCCGCCGAGGCGGACATTCTGGCAGCGCCGGATGGCGAGAATGATCTGAGCCGGGCCTTCGTCGGCGACGACATGTTCGAGGCGCACCCGGATTGCCCGTTGTGCTACGCCGAATACCGGGTCAAGGCCGCGCCGGCCACCGGTTTTGTCGAGGACGGCGATGTGCTGGACCTGGGCAACCGCACGTTGCAGGTGTTGCACACGCCGGGGCATTCACCGGGCGGGATCAGCCTCTACGAAGCGGCCACGGAAACCCTGTTCAGCGGCGACATCATTTACGACGGCCCGCTGATTGAAGACGCCTACCACTCCAACCTCGACGACTACGCCGCCAGCCTGCGCCGTTTGCAGCGATTGAAAATCCGCACGGTGCATGGCGGACACTTCGGCAGTTTTTCCGGAGCGCATCTGCGCGGGATGATTGACGAATGGTTGCGCCAGCACGCCTGAGGCCTGCTGTACTCCAGTCAGACCAACCCTAATAAAGATCTGCCATGAGAAGAGCTGCCGTGCGTGCTGCCGTGCACCGGTTCATCCTGCGCCTGCTGGAAAATCGTGAATTCGACGACAACACCAGCCTCGCGCAGCTGGGGCTGGAAAAAGCGGATATCGAGGATCTGATCTTCCATCTGGAAGATGAATTCGGACTGACGGCCTTCACCGCCGAAGAGGACCGGATGCTCAAGACCGCGAAAACCGCGAATGACCTGAGCCGGTTTCTGATGGAAATCGGGCGTCACTGAAAAAACAAAAGATCGCCCCGGTCGCCACTCCATGGAATGGCAACCGGGTGCGATCTTCTGTCGTTTAAATCCTTTGATCCTTCAAAGCGGGGCATTACCGCCGACGTGGCTGACGCCGACGCTGTTCGTCATCGGTGCGAATCGGGACCGGTTGCAGAGGCGGTTCGATCAAGCCGAGGGCAACACCCAAATCGTGCAGCCAGTTTTGAATTTTCTCTTTCATCGTCATGCCCCCTTCAGGGTGGTGCTGAGCGTCCGGAATTCTGAGGCCGCTTCGCACTGATAATAGTCCGAAGTCCTACGCAATGCTCGGCCAAATCCGCAATGATCTGTTACTGGATTGATCAGAATCCCTGACCGATCGTTCAAGCTGTTTCCCGCACATCTTCGCCAGCCACGGGATAGAGCGCCTGCTGCTGTTCAATCCATGCATTGAGATTGGCGCCGACCATGCCCCGACGCCACATGAGCCATGTTGTCGCACTGGCAAAAGGCTCGGCCAACGGATGCACCGCCACGCTTTCGCGCCCCGGCAGACTGGCGAGCATCGACTCCGACATCAGTGCCACACCGCTGCCGGCAATCACACAGGCGAGCATGCCCTGATAGGACTCGATCTCCATCGCCCGGCCCATCGCTGCCTGATAGTGGGCGAACCACGCTTCTAGCCGCGCACGATAGGCGCAGCCATGACGGAAGGTGAACACCGCCCGACCTTCGACATCCCTGGCGCTGCGTATCGGCGGGTGATCGGCCTCGCTGATCAGCACCAGCCGCTCGTTGCACAGCGGAACCCCGTCGATCCCGGCCAGTTGCGGCGGGCCATCCACCAGCGCCGCATCGAGACGCCCGGTGAGCAACCCTTCCAGCAACTCGCCACTGGGCCCGGACTGCACCTGAAGATTCACCGCCGGATATTGCTTGTGATACCGCGCCAGCAGCGCCGGCAAATGGATCGCCGCCGTGCTGTACAGCGTGCCGAGCACGAAATCCCCCGCCGGTTGCCCGCCCATCACCGCTGCACTGGCCTGATCACGCAGGGCGAACAGTTTGCCGGTGTAGTCCAGCAGGACTTTTCCCGCAGGCGACAGCTGCAAACGTTGACGCTCACGGACGAACAGTTCGACGCCCAGTTGCTCCTCCAGCTGTTTAAGCCGGGTCGACAGGTTTGATGGCACGCGGTGCAAACGTTCGGCGGCGCGGGTGATCGAGCCCTCCTCCGCCACGGCCTGGAAGATCCGCAACTGGCTGAACTCCACAACCTTTCTCCTGAACAGAACAAGTTACTCACTATTATTCAATTTTAAAGAAAGTCAATCAGTCCTAGCCTGACGGTCATTGAACCTCCAACGGAATTCAGACCATGTCACCGCTGATTCGCTTATCCGCCTGTTTCATTGCCCTGATGATGGCCATGGGCATCGGGCGTTTCGCCCTCACCCCGCAACTGCCGCACCTGCTCAGCGAAGGGCAGATCGACCTGACCGGCGCCGGTCTGATTGCGGCGGCCAACTACCTCGGTTATCTGCTCGGCGCGGTGGATGCGATGTTTTCCCGCCGGCCGGATCAGGCGCAGCGGCGCCTGCATGGCGGTCTGTGGTTGTGTGTATTGCTGACGCTGGCGTCGTTCTGGGCCAACGGTTTCTGGTCGCACCTGCTGCTGCGCTTCGGCACCGGAGTGGCGAGCGCCTGGGTGCTGGTGATGATTACTGCGTTGAGTCAGCCGCTGGCTGCGGCGGCGGGTCGTCCACGTCTGGGAGCGCTTGTGTTTGCCGGTCCGGGACTGGGGATTTTTCTGACGGGGCTGCTGGCGTTGTTCTCACATCTGGCGCAGCAGACTTCCGCCACCCTGTGGCTGATCTACGCCGCCGTGGCGCTGGTGATGTTGCTGGGGATCGTGCGGATCCTGCCGCAACCGGGCGTCGGTGTGCCGGCCACACCGACTGCGGTCGGTTCGTCCAATCGTGGCATAGGGCGTTTAGCGATTGTTTATGCGTTGTACGGTGTGGGCTACATCATCCCCGCCACGTTCCTGTCGCAGATGGCCAACGCGCAGTTTCACGGGCCATGGCAGGCCGATCTGTTCTGGCCCTGCTTCGGCCTGGGCGCAGCGATTGGCGTATTGCTGGTGAGCTTGCGTCGGCATGATTCGCAAACCACCCGGCACTGGTTGATGGCGACGTTGTGGCTGCAGGCTGCCGGGGTGTTCGCTTGCCTGCTGGGCAGCGGCCTCGGCCTGGCACTGGGCGTGATCCTGTGCGGCACGCCGTTCCTGGCCTGCATGCAACTGGTGATGCAACGCTCCCGGGAACTGGCGCCCCACGACACCCAGCGCAACGCCGGCCTGCTCACCGCATGCTTCGCCATCGGCCAGCTCAGCGGGCCGTTGTTGGCGGCGGTCAGCAGCCATTTCAGCGGTGGCCTGCAACCGGCGCTGGTGATTGCCGGCAGCGGCCTGCTGATTGCCGGCGGTCTGGCGTGCAAATCGGTTACGGCTGACCGAGCGCCTTGCGCAAACGCCGACGCACCCACTGTTCCGCGCTGACGAAAGTGATGCCGAGCAACACCAGCACGGCACCGATAACGAAGTTCAGGCTCAACTCTTCGCCGAGCAGGACCACGCCGAAGGTCACGCCGAACAACGGCGTCATGAAGGAGAACACCGCGAGGTTGGCCGCCAGATAACGGCGCAGCAGCCAGAACCAGGTCAGGTAGCTGAAGAACGACACCACCAGCCCCTGGAACAGCACGCTGCCCACCGCCACGACGGTCAGGCTGACGTGGGTGATCTGGCCGCTGAGCAGTGCGATCAGCAACAGGCCGATGAAACCGACGATCAGTTGATAGAACAGGGTCAGGGTTACAGGCGCTTCCGACAGGCGCGAGGCGCGCACCACCACGGTGGTCGCGCCCCAACTGGCACCGGCCAGCACGCCGAGGGCATCGCCCATCAACATGCGGCGGTCGAGGTTGTCCCACGACACGCCGCCGGCAAACGCGACGGCAATGCCGACGAACGCGAGGAAGATCCCCAGCCATTGCACCGGCCGCAGGCGCTCGCTGGGCAACAGAAAATGCACACCCAGTGCGGTGAAGATCGGTGCGGTGTAGAGGAACACCGACATATGCGCCGCCGTGGTCAACTGCAAGCCTTCGGAAATGAACAGGAACTCGAGCCCGAACAAGGCACCGGCCAGCAAGCCGCCGCGCCATGTGGCCCCGACCTGATCCCAGCCGCCCTTCCAGCAGATCAGCAATCCCACCAGCAACGCGGAAATCCCCGACCGCCCCGCCGCCTGCATCACCGGCGCAATGTCGGTCGCCGCCCACTTGATCATCACTTGCTGCACGCCCCAGATCAGGCACAGGCCGATCATCACTTGCAGGGCAAAACCGTCGGCGCTGCGCCGATCGGCGCTCACCGTAATACCTCGAACACACACGACATGGCAGTTTTTCCAATGGTCAAACAAAGCCCCGGCTCTGTGTCCGGGGCGAAAAGTAGTGAGTGGATTATTAACCAGTCAGCCAGAAAAAGCCGTCTGGAAAAGACATTAGAATCTCCTGAAGCGTCAGTGGTGGTTGGCTGACGGCTGCGCCGTCAATCGCGAGCAGGCTCGCTCCCACGTGGGATCGCATTTCACTGTGGGACCGAGCCTGCTCGCGATGACTCAGTTCAGGCAACAAACATTATCCGGCGGATTGACCGAATCTTGTGGCCACCATCCATCCCACCGTACAGGCGATCGCCGTCGCAAACGTACCCCACGCCCAGTCAATCAGAGACAACTGCGCCGGCCAGCCTCGCAGCGTCGCCCAATTGGTCAGGTCATAAGTGCCGTAAGCCACCAGCCCGAGAAACCCGCCCATAAGTGCAGCGCGCTGCCAGCTCATCGCCGGCAACACCACAAACGCCACACATCCGAAAACATACAGGCAATAAAAAACCGCTGCCGGCACCAGCAACGGTTTTTCAAGCATCAGCGAACCGAGCCGGTCGCGATAGGTCTGCGCCATCAGGACGCCGAGCCAGAGCCCGTCGAGCAGAAGAAACGTCACCAGTGTGGCAACGTAGGCAATCAGTACTTTTTTCATTCGCCCGACCTCAAATGAGCCCATGCAAGATGGGCCACGCAAGGCTCAGGTTAGTTCAATGCGATCCGCATGAATGACAATCTGGCCGTTCTTGTACAACGCACCGATGGCCTTCTTGAAGTTGCCCTTGCTGACACCGAACAGACTGCTGATCAGCGCCGGATCACTCTTGTCGCTGACCGCCAGGGTGCCGTTGCTTTCGCGCAACCTGGCGAGGATCTTCGAGTTCAGGCTGCTGGCCGCTTCCTGCCCCACCGGTTGCAGGCTCAGGCTGATCTTGCCGTCGGCGCGCACTTCCTTGATGAAACCCTTCTCGCGCATGCCGGCACGCATGAACTTGAAGATTTCATTCTTGTGAATCAAGCCCCAGTGCTTGTTGTTGATGATCGCCTTGAAACCCATGTCGGTGGCTTCAGCCACCAGCAGATCGACTTCCTGGCCCGCGCTGTAGTTGGCCGGGGTCTTGTCCAGATAACGATCCAGGCGCGCGGTCGCGGTGATGCGGCGGGTGTGCTTGTCGAGGTAGGCATGCACCACGCAGTATTCGCCGGCGGTCATCTGGCGTTTTTCTTCGGAGTAAGGCAGCAGCAGATCCTTCGGCAAGCCCCAATCGAGGAACACACCGATGCTGTTGACTTCAACAACTTTTAAACTGGCAAATTCACCGACCTGAACTTTTGGTTTTTCAGTGGTGGCAATAAGTTTGTCGTCACTGTCCAGATAAATGAAAACATTGAGCCAGTCTTCATCTTCGCTGGGAATATCTTTGGGGATATAACGGTTGGGCAAAAGAATTTCGCCGTCGGCACCGCCGTCCAGATATAAACCGAAGTTAGTGTGTTTAACCACTTGCAAACTGTTGTAACGCCCGACTAAAGCCATTTCCAATACCCTCATTGCGTGGGCGGCATTCTACCCGGTTTGCCGGGTTCGTTGCCCGTCAGATCGACGGGCCGGCTGAAAATGTGCGCGAGGCCTTGATTTTGTTGATTTTCGCGTCTGGCGCGCGCCACTCGTCAGACCAGTGGGACGGGATTCGTGTGATTACGACGTGGCCCGGCATTCTGAAATCGAATAAATGTTGTTATTTAAAACAGCAGGTTAGCGGGATATTTCGAATAATTAATCAAGAATAATCCACCTGCACGCTGGGTTATCCGAGGGATATTTACCAAGCAATTGTCAAGTTATTCCTGTACGATGCCTGGCCGAGTTACTTTTCTACAGGTTAATGGCCGCCATGCGTGTAAAAGCATCCACCAGCAAAGCAAAGCCAGCTCCAGCCGTTGAAACCAGCGAATCGATCAATGATCAGATCGCAGCGTTCCTCAAGTCTGGCGGCGAGATCCAGCAAATTGCCAAGGGCGTCAGCGGCCAGACGTTCGGCCCGTCCAAGCAGATCAGCCTGGGCAAGAAGTAACACCCCGCAGCACACCAGTCCAAAGGCGCTTTGAGCTTCGAAGCGTCTGGACCGGATCCCTCGCAAGACCTCTCTCGCGTTTAATCAAACTCAACAAAACAACAGAAATCGACGAACGGCCCTCGATGCCGATCATTCGCCGGTATCCTTGCACGCGTCTGGATCAAGCGTTTCAGCAGTCTTTATCGCACTGCGCTCGCTGCTCAAGGAGTGACGCATGCTCAAATCTTCCCGTTTATTGCTTGTAGCCCTGCTGGCGAGCCCGGTGGCGCACGCGCAGATTTTCCAGCGCGAGCTCGGCGACTTCGACCTCAAGCTCGGCACCACGCCCAGCCGCAGCATGGCCCAGGGACTGGTCAAACCGTCGGCTGCCGGTTCGTTTCACGGCGGGCTGGATCTGAGTCACGACAGCGGCCTCTATGTCGGCCAGTACGCTCCGAGCATGGGCATCACGCCAGGCAAGAATCTCGAAATCGATTCCTACGTCGGCTTTAAACATCCCTTCGATCAGACCCTCGGCTACGAAGTCGGGATGATCCATTACAGCTATCCCAAGGTCGACACCCTCGACAGTCAGGAACTCTTCGGTGGCCTGACTCTGCTCGGCAGCCGTTTCGGCATCGCACTGAGCAACGATCCGGATAAACAGAACAACACCCTGTTTGCCGACCTCGGCGGCAATCAGCCGTTCGGCATCGGAATCAGCATGAAATACACCACCCATCAGCTCAATACGCCGGTCTCGGTGGATGGCGGTTATGTCAGCAGTTTTACCGATTGGTCGGTGAAATTTTCGCGCCCGGTGATGGGCATCGACCTCGACCTGATCTACAGCAACTCCAGCCTCAGCGGCAGCGATTGCTCGGCCTATTCCGGGCATAACAGCCAGTGCGACGGGCTGGTGACGCTCAAGGCCGAACGCGCGTTCTATTGATTGGCTGAACTGCCGGGTCCATCCTGCGTTCACATGAGAATCAGACCTCGAAGCCAGGCTCACGCAAGGATTCGCCCATGTCTCGCTGGTTCACACAGATCACCACCCTCCTGCTCATCCTCTTTGCCCTTGGTGCCTGCAGCCGCGTTGGCCTGGCGTATCGCAATCTTGACGTGATCATTCCGTGGACGCTCAGCGACTACCTTGACATGAACGGTGAACAGAAGGGCTGGTTCAACGAGCGCCTGCAGGAACATTTGAGTTGGCATTGCACCACACAGTTACCGGGTTATCTCGACTGGCTCGATCGCCTGCAAAGCATGGTCGAAACCAATCAAGTGACCGATGCAGCACTTCAGGCTCGCACCACCGAAGCCAAGCAGGCGATCGCCGAAACCGCCCGGGAAATCACGCCGTCGGCGATTGAATTGCTGCAAGGGCTGGATGACCAGCAGGTCGCCGAAATGAATGAGGCGTTTGCCAAGGATCTGCGTAAACGCCAGCAGGAGTACCTCAAGCCACCGCTGTCACAACAGATTGCCGAACGTGGCGCGCGCATGGACAAGCGCCTCAATGATTGGCTCGGCCCGTTGAGCGCTGCTCAGGAACAACGGGTGATGGCTTGGTCGACGGCCTTGGGCGATCAGAACACCCAGTGGATCGCCAACCGCGCCCACTGGCAGAAGCAATTCAGCGCGGCGGTGGCGCAACGCAAAAGTCCTGAATTCCCACAACGGATCGAGACGCTTCTGGTCGATCGCGAGCGTTTATGGACAGCGGATTACCAAAAGGCCTACGCCAATACCGAGGCGCAGGCCCGTTCGCTGTTCGTCGACCTGATGGCTGACAGCACGCCGCAGCAGCGCCAGCGCCTTTTGAAAAAGATCGAAGGGGTGCGCAAGGACTTCACTGATTTGAAGTGCCTGAAGGCCGCACAAAAAAGCTGAGAGCAATGAAAAAACCAATGTGGGAGCGAGCCTGCTCGCGATACCGGTTTGTCAGTCAACCTGATTTCTAATGCCAGGTCGCTATCGCGAGCAGGCTCGCTCCCACATTTTTTTGTGCAATGCCTCAGGCAATCTGCGCCTTGGAGGCCACCTCATCAAACGTCGACTCATCCAGCGCATCTTCCTGATCATCCAGCACTTCACGCGGATGATCATTGCCGGGAATGCTGCTGTCGATCAGGCTCAACAGGCTCGAACCGCGCGGCGTCAGGCTGAAGTTATTGCCGGTACTGCCATCTTCTTCACGAGGGGTTATGTAACCGCGATCCAGCAGCAGTTTTTCGTAGTCACAGGCAAGCGTTTTCAGGTGATCCAGATTCTCGATTGGCTCACCTGCTGCGGCTTTGTCAGCCGCGTAGTCTTCGGCAAAGGTCCGAGGTGCAAAGCTTTGGCCCGCGCCGTTCTGCACTTCATGCAACAGGCGTTCAATCAAATCCCAGTTATAAGTCGTCATCCTGATTCAACCTCCGGTGCGCGTGATTAATGGCGCTGTCTTAGGTTGTGACCCGAGCAGGTAATAGCCGTTCAGCTTCATTTACCGCAACGACCGACCAGCGGTCTGTCGATTTCCCGGTTTGTTGAACGACTAGTCTGAGACAGACGGTTTCAACCCCGCAGGAGAAATCATCATGAACGTTGAGAATCATCCGGTGGTGTCGCGCGAAGAATGGCTCGCCGCCCGCAAGCAGCATCTGGCAGATGAAAAAGCCTTTACCAAAGAACGCGACCGCCTCAGCGCCAAACGCCGCGCTCTGCCCTGGGTGAAGGTCGACAAGGATTACTGCTTTATGGGGCCGAACGGTGAATTGAAACTGGCTGATCTGTTCGGCTCGCACAGCCAACTCGTCGTTTACCACTTCATGTTCGCCAAGGGCTGGGAAGAAGGCTGTCCGGGCTGCTCGTTCCTCAGCGATCATATCGACGGCGCCAATCAGCACCTGGCCCATCACGACATTGCGCTGGTGGCGGTGTCGCACGCACCATTCGCCGAATTCCAGGCCTTCAAGCGGCGGATGGGATGGAAGTTCGATTGGGTGTCGTCGGACGGTTGCGATTTCAACTACGACTTTGGCGTGTGTGCCCGCGCTGAAGATGTCGAAGCCGAAAAGGCTACCTACAACTACGAAAAGACCGACAGCGCCGAGGAAGAAATGCCCGGGCTCAGTGTGTTTTATCGTGCCGACAACGGCGACATTTTCCACACCTACTCAACGTACGCTCGTGGCCTGGACATGCTGGTCGGCGCCTACAACTACCTCGACCTCACGCCCAAGGGCCGGAACGAGGACGAGATCATGGAGTGGGTACGGCACCATGACCGGTACGACGGGGCAGCAAAATCCAGTTGCTGCCATGGTGACTGAGCCCCAAACACACTGAACTTTTCACCGGCCACAGCCCTCAACCGGTTAACCCGCCTTAACCGGAACCGAGGCCTGCCCCCATGAAAACCCTGCTCAAGCTGACCCTCGCCGCCACCCTCGCCTGCGCATTGCCCGCCTGGGCCTGTACCCCGGAAGAAGCCACCGCCAAACGCGAGCAACTGGCCAAAGAAGTCGGGAAGCTCACCGAGCAAAATCCGACCAAGGCCAAGGAGATCAACGCCGAATTGCAGAAAATGGACCTGGGCACGGCATCCGCCGATCTGCCAGACAAATGCCAGTTGATCGATCAGCGCTTGAAAGAGCTGGGGTCAGCCGAAAAGAAAACCGAGGGATAACCGCCCGCTCAGACAACGGCAGGCTTTGGCACCGATCAGGCGGGATCGATGCCAAAAGCCTGCTTCCTTTTATCCGGAGATTTGCATTAGTGCATTTTGTTATTTGCACAAATGCATATTCATACCTAGGGTTACCCCGAGCCTGATCGGAACCGGCCATCGGAGATGGCAACCCTTCCCCACCGATCGCTCGGCGATACCGTTATCCCGCAAACGCGGAACGTTTGTTTTCATTCATGGAGGATTGAAAAATGTTAACCACTGAAACAACGGCATTCACCGGCAACACCCTGCCCGAATGTCTGATCGGCCATCTGCTCGACCCGCAACTGGTAGAGGTCGAAGCAGCTGTACAACAAAGTGCCCTGGCCGCCGCCAGCCTGAACTTCACGATGCAGCAACAGACCCAGACCAACTGGTGCTGGGCTGCCGCTTCCGCCTCGGTCGGCAATTATTACGGCACCGGGTCCTGGACCCAATGCGCCGTTGCCAGCGCCGCGCTGGATCGCAACTGCTGCAATCAACCAGGGCCGTGCAACGTGTACGGCTATCTGGACGTTGCGCTGAAGATCACCCGCAGTTTCAACGGCATGAATTCGGGCTCGCTGCAAATGTCGGCCATCCAGAACCAGATCAACATGGGCCGCCCGATCGGTCTGCGCTGTGCCTGGTACGGCGGCGGTGCGCACTTTCTGGCGATCTACGGCACCAACGGCAATTACGTGCTGGTCGCGGATTCGATCTACGGCTATTCGACTCGCGCACTGAGCTCCTTCCCCGGTTCCTACAACGGCGGCGGCAACTGGACCCACACTTACTTCACGGCAAAAAATTAGGAGGGCGACATCATGCAACTGACTTATCCAAAGGCGCCTTCCAACGGCGTGCAGACTTTGCGTCCGGCCCTGCAGGCCGCGTTGCAGACCCAGGGTTTTGGCATCAACCGCCAGTTCGCCAGTGCTGTGCCCGCCGGGATCAGCCTCAGCGAGGCCTATCGCGGTTACTCGCTCAGTCTGGACGACTTGAGCCAGGGCAAAGGCCTGAAAAACGCCCGAGTCGGCGACTGGCATTACTTGGTGTTTTCCGGCGGGGTGTCGATTGCCGATGCGCAATTGGCCGAAGTACGCGGTCACGTCGAGTTCGCCTCGTTGAACCACGGCAACCTGGCGAGCGCCACGGTTGATGCACTGAAACTGGCGGAGCAATCGCCGCAGCTGAAGGGTAAAACCGTTGAACTGCGGATGTTGTTTGTGTCGGCGCTGCACCTCGTGGCGATCTGGCTGCATGCAGCGGGCGAAGACGTGCTGATCCCGATCGAGCCAACACCAAAAGAGCTGGCGCTGACCGGGCTGTACAGCGAGGCCGCCCTGCTCGCACAGCTCAAACCGGCAGCCGATCAGGCCAAGCGGCGCTTTGATGCCGACACCACTGGCCTGCTGGGCAGCTGATAAATGCTGGCAATAAAAAAACCCGGACTATGTCCGGGTTTTTTTATTGCCAGCCTGAAACGACTTATTCCGCCGCTGGCGCTGCCGGCTTGCGGCGTTTCAGCGGGGCCATGCCGTCGCTGCTCACCAGTGCGTCCGGCTTTGGACGGTTGGCGCTCTTGCGCTTGGTCGGGGTCTTGGCAGCGGTTTTTTTCTTGTCGCCCTTGGCGTCGGTCTTTTTCTTCTTCACGCCGACGGCCTTGCCCGAGGCCTTGACCTTTTTCGGTCCGCCGTAGGTGCCTTTGACTTCCTTGATGGTGCGGCGCTCGAAGCTCTGTTTCAGATAACGCTCGATGCTCGACATCAGGTTCCAGTCGCCGTGGCAGATCAGCGAGATCGCCAGACCGTCGTTGCCGGCACGGCCGGTACGACCAATGCGGTGTACGTATTCGTCGCCGCTGCGTGGCATGTCGAAGTTGATCACCAGATCCAGGCCATCAACGTCCAGACCACGGGCCGCCACGTCGGTGGCCACCAGGATCTTCACGCCGCCCTGCTTCAGGCGGTCGATCGCCAGCTTGCGATCCTTCTGGTCTTTCTCGCCGTGCAGCACGAACGCCTTGTATTCCTGGGCGACGAGGCGACCGTAGATGCGGTCGGCCATGGCCCGGGTGTTGGTGAAGACGATGGCCTTCTGGTAGGTCTCGTTGGCCAGCAGCCAGTTCACAATCTGTTCTTTGTGCTGGTTGTGGTCGGCGGTGATGATCTGCTGACGGGTGGTGTCGTTCAGTTGGCTGACGGCGTTGAGCTGCAAGTGCTCAGGGTTGTTCAGCACCTTGGCGATCATCTCGCGCAGGCCGGAGCCGCCGGTGGTGGCGGAGAACAACATGGTCTGCTGACGGTTCGGGCATTCGTCGACCAGACGCTGCACGTCTTCGGCGAACCCCATGTCGAGCATGCGGTCGGCTTCGTCGAGCACCAGCACTTCGACTTCTTTGAGGTCGAGGTTGCCGGCGTTCAGTTGCTCGATCATCCGGCCCGGGGTGCCGATCAGGATGTCCGGCACCTTGCGCAGCATGGCGGCCTGGACCTTGAAGTCTTCACCGCCGGTGATCAGGCCGGACTTGATGAAAGTGAACTGCGAAAAGCGCTCGACTTCCTTCAGGGTCTGCTGGGCCAGCTCGCGGGTCGGCAGCAGGATCAGGGTCTTGATGCTGACGCGGATCTTGGCCGGGCCGATCAGGCGGTTGAGGATCGGCAGGACAAAAGCGGCGGTCTTGCCGCTACCGGTTTGCGCCGTCACCCGCAGGTCACGCCCCTGAAGCGCCAGCGGAATGGCCGCGGCTTGCACAGGCGTTGGCTCGACAAATTTCAGCTCGGCCACGGCTTTGAGCAGGCGTTCGTGCAGGGCGAATTGGGAAAACACGGGTGCTACCTCGAAGATATGCAAAAAATCAGCTGCATAGGTTACCGGTTTCGAGCGCTCAGGCCGAGTTTCTTTATGAAATACGCTGTAATCCGTGGCTTTTTTGTTGCTCGATTTGTCTCCAACGGTAATACACAGCGTCTTAAATGCTCTAATCGCCCGTCGCGTCTTACAGAAGAATCGTCTCTCTCATGGATTTCAAACAGCTCTGGCTCAACGCCCAAGACCTCTGGGGCACCCTCGAACAGCACCCGCTCCTGCACGCCGGCCTGGCTTTGATTCTGCTGCTGGTGATCGCGCTCATCCTCGGACGAGTGGCGCGCTACCTGATCCTGCACGCCAGCCGCATGCTCGGTCGCCAACCCGCCCTGCACTGGATCAACGACTTTCGGCATAACAAGGTGTTTCAGCGTCTGGCGCAGATGACGCCGTCGCTGGTGATCCAGTTCGGCCTGCACCTGGTGCCGGAGCTGAGCAAAACCGCCACAGTATTCCTCGGTAACGTCGCACTGGCATTCACCATTTTGTTCCTGCTGCTGTCGGTCAGCGCCCTGCTCAATGCATTGCTGGACATCTACGCCCGCACCGAACACGCCCGCACCCGCTCGATCAAGGGTTATGTGCAACTGGCGAAAATGGTTCTGTACGTGTTCGGCGCGATCATCATCGTCGCCACCCTGATCGACCGCTCGCCACTGTTGCTGCTGTCGGGTCTGGGTGCGATGTCGGCAGTGATCCTGTTGGTCTACAAGGACACGCTGCTGTCGTTCGTCGCCAGCGTGCAGCTGACCAGCAACGACATGCTGCGGGTCGGCGACTGGATCGAAATGCCGCAAGTCGGCGCCGATGGCGACGTGGTGGATATCACGCTGCACACGGTCAAGGTGCAGAACTTCGACAAGACCATCGTCTCGATCCCGACCTGGCGCCTGATGTCCGAGTCGTTCCGAAACTGGCGCGGCATGCAGCAGTCCGGCGGTCGACGGATCAAACGCAGCCTGTTCATCGACGCCAGCGGTGTGCGCTTCATCCGCGACGATGAAGAAGAAAAACTCTCTCAGGTGCACCTGCTGACCGCCTACATGGGCCGCAAGAAAGCCGAGCTCAAGGCCTGGAACGAAGCGCAGGGCAATGTCGCGGCGATGTCGGCCAACCGCCGGCGCATGACCAACATCGGCACCTTCCGCGCTTACGCGCTGGCCTATCTGAAGAGCCATCCGGAGATCCAGCCGAACATGACCTGCATGGTCCGCCAGATGCAGACCACGGCCCAGGGCATTCCGCTGGAAATCTATTGCTTTACCACCACCACGGTGTGGGCCGATTACGAGCGGATCCAAGGGGATATTTTCGATTACCTGCTGGCGGTGCTGCCGGAGTTTGGGCTGAGCCTGTATCAGCAGCCGAGTGGTGGGGATTTGCGTTCCGGGATATTGCCGGCCGTCCTTGGCGCGAGCCACATTCCACAAGCCGAAAAACATCTGATGTAACGCCACAAAACCTGTGGGAGCGAGCTTGCTCGCGATGAGGGAGTATCAGTCACTTCATCACTGACTGAACCACCGCCTTCGCGAGCAAGTCGAATCGTCGCACCGTCGCTCCCACAGGTACTGCATCTATTTCGAAATGCCGATTTATCAGGCCTGCCGTTGCGGCGCCTTGTGCACCATGGTGTAGGCGTAATCGACGCCCATGCCGTACGCACCGCTGTGTTCCAGCACCAGGTCCATCACCGCCTGATACGTGTCTTTGTGCGCCCAGTCACGCTGGTACTCGAGCAGCACCTGCTGCCAGGTCACCGGTACGGCGCCGGCCTGAATCATCCGCTGTACCGACATGTCGTGGGCTTCCTTGGTGGTGCCGCCGGACGCGTCGGTGACGATGTACACCTCGTAGCCTTCGGCCAGAGCTTCCAGTGCCGGGAAGGTCAGGCAGACCTCGGTCCACAGCGCGGCGATGATCAGTTTCTTGCGCCCGGTGGCCTTTACCGCGTCAACCAGCGCCTTGTCTTCCCAGGAGTTCATCGAGGTGCGCTCAATCGGCTTCTGCTCCGGGTGAACTGCCAGCAGTTCCGGCCAAATGTAGCCGCTGAAGCTTTCGGTTTCGACCGAGGTGTAGATGGTCGGCACGTTGAAGATCTTCGCTGCCTTGGCCAGGCCGACGGTGTTGTTCTTCAGGGTCTGACGGTCGATCGACTGCACGCCGAACGCCATTTGCGGCTGGTGGTCGATCAGGATCAGGGCGGAATTGGTTGGGTTCAGCAGTTCACGGATAGACATGGCGCGTTCCTTTTGATGTCGATTCAGAAATTTCGATTGGGTAATGGGTGAGTCGAGTGGCTTGCCGTGTTCGGCGTTGTTGTCTCGGCTTGGATGTCACTTTAGGGGCTAGCCGATAAAGGGACAATTCCCTAAAATCGAGAATCATTGATTCTAAAAAAGGGACAATCATGGATCGCATCGAATGCATGCGCGCCTTCGTGGTAACGGTCGGCGAAAACGGCTTCGCAGCTGCCGCACGAGCCATGGACGTGCCCCGCTCGAAAGTCAGCAAACAGATTCAGGCGCTGGAAGAAGCCATCGGTGTGCAACTGCTGCAACGCACCACCCGCAGCCTGCACCTGACCGAGGCCGGAGCGGAGTATTTCGAAGCGGCGCGGGAAGTGATTGCGGCGCTGGACGAGGCCGAGCAGCGAGCTCGGGACGGGGTGGGTGAATTGCGCGGGGTGTTGCGGGTCAACGCACCGATGTCGTTCGGTCTGCGGCGCTTGGGCAAGCTGATTCCGCTGTTCCACGAACAGCACCCGAACATCGAGCTGCAACTGGTGCTCAGCGACCAGCAGGTCGATCCGGTGCGCGGCGGTTTTGATGTGACGATCCGCATTGCGAGCATGCCTGACTCGACCATGATCGCCCGACAACTGGCGCCAGCGCCGCGGATCATGGTCGCCTCCCCCGCTTACCTCGAACGCGCGGGCACGCCGCGGTCGCCGCAGGATCTGCGCTCGCATCAATGCTTGAACTACGGCTATCTGCAGAGCGGCGTCAGCCTGCAACTGTGCAACGGCAAGGAAACCCAGCGCGTCAACGTCACCGGGCCGCTACATGCCAACAATGGTGACTTGCTGGCGCAAGCGGCCGAGGCCGGGATGGGCATTGCGCTGCTGCCGGACTTCATCGTCGAAGAAGCACTGGCGGCCGGGCGTCTGGTGCCGGTGCTGTGCGAGTGGCAAGCCCCGGCGATCACCATCAACGCGGTGTATTCCTCAGCGCGGCGGGTGCCGCAGAAGACCCGGGCGTTTATCGGGTTTCTGGTGGAGCAACTGGCGCCGACTGGCGAATCCCCAACCGGCTGATCCACACCGCCGCCAGAATCACGCTGCCACCGAGGAACAACCGCCCGAGCTCTTCATGCTGATTCCAGATCAGCAGGTTCAGCAGCAAGCCCACCGGCACGTGCAGGTTGTTCATCACCGCCAGGGTGCCGCCGTTGACCAGGCACGCGCCCTTGTTCCACCAGTACAAACCGAGCGCGGTGGATACCAGGCCAAGAAACACCAGCACGCCCCATTGCAGCGGCGCTTCGGGCAGGAAGTTGGATTTGCCGAACAGCAGGAACGCCGGCAACGCCACCGCCAGTGCACCGAGGTAGAAGAAGCCGAATCGCCGGTAGTGCGGCAGATCGCTCGGGTGCTTCGCCACCAGATGTTTGTACAGCACCTGCCCGGCGGCGTAGGTGAAGTTGGCCAGTTGCAGCAGCAGGAAGCCCATGAAGAAGTCCGGGTTGATCCGGTCGTAGCGAATCACCGCCGCGCCTGCGACCGCCACCAGTGCCGCGATCAGCGCCCACGGGTTGAAGCGTCGGTTGAGCGCATCTTCGATCAGCGTCACATGCAACGGCGTGAGGATAGTGAACAGCAGCACTTCCGGCACCGTCAGCACGCGGAAGCTCAGATACAGGCAGACGTAGGTCACGCCGAACTGCAACGCGCCGATCAGCAGCATGCCGCGCATGAACGCCGGTTCCACCGAACGCCAGCGGGTCAGCGGGATGAACACCAGCCCGGCCAGCACCACCCGCACCAGCACCGCAAAGTAACTGTCGACATGACCGGCCAGGTATTCGCCGATCAGACTGAAGGAAAACGCCTGGATCAGCGTGACAAAAAGTAGATAGCCCATGCTCGCCTCGATTTCGAATGGCGGCGACGATAGCGGTTTTTGCTTCTGATCGCGAACCCTCAGACAACGGTGGACCCTGTGGGAGCGGGCTTGCCCGCGATTAGGGAGTGTCAGCCATAGATTTGTGTGCTGACACGCCGCCATCGCGTGCAAGTCGAGTCGTCGCACCGCCGCTCCCACAGGGGATGTGCTGCGTTGCAAAAATCCCGGGCAAAAAAAAGCCCGATCTCGCTAAAGCGTTCAATCGGGCTAGAGCACTCAGGAGCAACAAGTGCAAAGGGAGGTTCGATGCGCGTAGAGCCTTGAAGGGGTTGCGCCAGGTCACTAGAACAATCGGCGATTATCTGGCGATTAACATATCAAGCGACCTGGGACAGTTTGGCGTTGGCCTGGTTGAGGCCTTTCTCCTGGAAGTCGCCGCCCAGGTTCATGCCCTCGGCGTGGATGAAGGTCACGTCGTGGATACCGATGAAACCCATTACCTGACGCAGGTACGGTTCCTGATGATCCGCCGGGCCGCCGGCGTAGATCCCGCCGCGAGCGGTCAGCACGTAGGCACGCTTGCCGCTGAGCAGACCTTGCGGGCCGGTTTCGGTGTACTTGAAGGTCACGCCGGCACGCAGCACGTGGTCGAGCCAGGCTTTCAGGGTGCTCGGGATGGCGAAGTTGTACATCGGCGCTGCCATCACCAGCACGTCGGCGGCCAGCAATTCATCGGTCAGTTCGTTGGAACGATCCAGCGAGGATTGTTCATTGGCGTTGCGCTGGTCAGCGGGCTT
Organism: Pseudomonas sp. B20(2017); assembly: GCF_002113125.1. Lineage (GTDB taxonomy): Bacteria > Pseudomonadota > Gammaproteobacteria > Pseudomonadales > Pseudomonadaceae > Aquipseudomonas. The sequence goes on from NZ_NEJP01000001.1 coordinate 266,130, forward strand.
CATCCAGCCGCCCAACAGATTGATGTCCAGGTGTGGCACTGGGTTCACGGCGAGGTCACGTACGGTGATCTGATCGGCCGGGTGCGCCGCTTTCCACTGACTGATAAAGGTCTGGGTCAGTTGACGGGAAACCGAGTCTTGCTGGCGGGCGCTGCTTTCGATGATCAGAACGCGGGACATGTTGTGTAGCCTCCATCCGAGAATGTTGTAAGTCGATGGAGTGAAGGTTAAACAGTGTCGAATCGATGAAAAAGCGCAAATAATTGCTGCAAAGCATCGAAAAATTCGTTTAGATGCAAGCCTCAGCCTGTGGAAGCCCGCTCCCACAGGCCCGTGCCGCTATTTGGGGGTGCAGCTCAGCTTGATGCGCAGCTTGATGATGGTCCGGGTGAATTTGGCCGTGGCGTTTTTATGCTTGCCCGCCGCCACCTCGATATTGCGCGTGCGCGGCGCTTCCGGGCCGTTGGTGAATACCACCTTGCAGGTCGCGTCGACGTCGCCGTAGTTGTTGACCTGAATGGAGCCGATGTCGTTATCGGTGTCGAACGCGTTGTAGTCGATCTTCAGGCCGTTGAGGTCTTTTTCCACATCGATCGGGTACGCGAACGCAGTCAGCGGAAGCAGCGCCAGCAACACACAACAGAATTTTTTCATTCGGCAGTCTCCATGAGGGACCGCCAGCTTAGGACAAGAGGAGCTATTGATGAAAGCGCCCCGCGTGACCCTTGATCAATGGCGAACGTTGCAGGCCGTGGTCGACCACGGCGGATTCGCCCAGGCCGCCGAGGCCCTGCATCGCTCGCAATCATCGGTGAGTTACACCGTCGCCCGCATGCAGGATCAACTCGGCGTGCCGCTGTTGCGCATCGACGGCCGCAAGGCTGTGCTGACCGAGGCCGGCGGCGTGTTGCTGCGCCGTTCGCGACAACTGGTGAAACAGGCCAGCCAACTGGAAGACCTCGCCCATCACATGGAGCAGGGTTGGGAAGCCGAAGTGCGGCTTGTCGTGGACGCCGCCTACCCGAGCGCACGTATCGTCCGCGCCTTGACCGCGTTCATGCCTCAGAGTCGAGGCTGCCGGGTGCGGCTGCGTGAGGAAGTGTTGTCGGGCGTCGAAGAAGTGCTGCTCGAAGGCGTGGCCGACCTGGCCATCACCGGGCTGAGCATTCCCGGTTACCTTGGCGCGGAATTGAGCGATGTCGAATTTGTCGCCGTCGCCCATCCTGATCATGCGCTGCACCGGCTCAACCGCGAGCTGAGCTTTCAAGACCTGGAAACCCAGATGCAAGTGGTGATCCGCGACTCCGGCCGCCAGCAACCTCGGGACGTCGGCTGGCTCGGCGCCGAGCAGCGCTGGACCGTCGGCAGTCTCGCCACGGCTGCGACGTTCGTCAGCAGTGGCCTGGGATTCGCCTGGCTGCCACGCCACATGATCGAGCGGGAACTGAAAGACGGCTCGCTCAAGCTGCTACCGTTGGACAGAGGCGGCAACCGCAACTCCAGTTTCTATCTGTATTCGAACAAGGACAAACCCTTGGGCCCAGCGACGCAAATCCTCATCGAACTGCTGCGCACCTTCGACACCCTGCCGCTGGACGCACCGTTCGCCGCCCCCGAACAAGCCTGACACGGAGTTCACCGATGGCGTATTTCGAGCATGAAGGTTGCAACCTGCACTACGAGGAATATGGCCACGGCGATCCGTTGCTGCTGGTTCACGGTCTGGGCTCCAGCACCCTGGACTGGGAAATGCAGATTCCCGCGCTGGCCGCGCACTACCGGGTGATCGTCCCGGACGTGCGCGGTCACGGTCGCTCCGACAAACCCCGCGAGCGCTACAGCATCGCCGGTTTCAGCGCCGACATCGTTGCCCTGATCGAGCACCTGAAGCTCGGCCCGGTACATTACGTCGGGCTGTCGATGGGCGGGATGATCGGCTTTCAGTTGGCCGTCGATGAGCCCCGGATGCTCAAGAGCCTGACCATCGTCAACAGTGCGCCCGAGGTCAAGGTGCGCAGTCGCGACGACTACTGGCAGTGGTTCAAACGCTGGAGCCTGATGCATCTGCTCAGCCTCGCCACCATCGGCAAAGCCCTTGGCGCCAAGCTGTTCCCCAAACCGGAGCAGGCCGATTTGCGTCAGAAGATGGCAGAGCGCTGGGCAAAAAACGACAAACGTGCTTATCTCGCCAGCTTCGATGCGATTGTTGGCTGGGGGGTCCAGGAACGACTTTCCCGGGTCACCTGTCCAACCCTCGTCGTCAGCGCCGACCGGGACTACACCCCCGTTTCGCTGAAAGAAACCTATGTCAGACTGCTGCCCGATGCGCGGCTGGTGGTGATCGCCGATTCGCGCCACGCCACCCCGCTCGACCAGCCCGAACGCTTCAATCAAACGCTGCTGGAGTTCCTCGCCACAGCCGATAATCACCCTCAGGATCACTGACCCATGCTGAAAAAACTCGCCCTCGCCGCCGGCACCGTGCTGTTCGCTGCCAACCTGATGGCTGCCACGCCGGCCAAGGCGCCACACGTCGAACTGGTGACCACCAACGGCACGATCGAAATCGAGCTGGACCCGGTCAAGGCGCCGATCAGTACCAAGAATTTCCTCGAGTACGTCGACAGCGGCTTTTACAACAACACGATTTTTCACCGCGTGATCCCGGGCTTCATGGCCCAGGGCGGCGGCTTCACCCAGCAGATGCAGCAAAAAGAAACCAAGGCCCCGATCAAGAACGAAGCCAGCAACGGCCTGCATAACGTTCGTGGCACCCTGTCGATGGCGCGTACCTCCAATCCGGATTCGGCCACCAGCCAGTTCTTCATCAACGTCGCCGACAACGCCTTCCTTGATCCGGGCCGTGACGCCGGTTACGCAGTGTTCGCCAAAGTGGTCAAGGGCATGGACGTGGTCGACATCATCGTCAACTCGCAGACCACTACCAAACAGGGCATGCAAAACGTGCCTGTCGACCCTGTGATCATCAAGTCGGCCAAGCGCATCGACTAAGCTTTACAGGGCATATCGAGCGGCGCTGACCTGATGTCACGCCGCTCACACTGATAAAAGGAGAGCCCGTACTCCGGGCGGTTATCTGATGCTCTATCGCCGCTTCGAACAACTGATCGACATATTCCGCGACGCACCGACGGCGTCCCCGCCGGATCGTGTGCTGCCCTTCTATACCTATTACCTGAAGCAGGTCTGGCCCAGTTTCGCCGCCCTGCTGATTGTCGGCCTGTTCGGTGCATTGATCGAAGTGGCGCTGTTCAGTTACCTGAGCCGCATCATCGACCTGGCCCAAGGCACGCCGAACGTCGATTTCTTCAAAGTGCATGGCGCCGAACTGGCGTGGATGGCCGTAGTGGCCCTGCTGCTGCGACCACTTTTCCTGGCCCTGCACGACATGCTGGTGCACCAGACCCTGAGCCCGAGCATGACCAGCCTGATCCGCTGGCAAAATCACAGTTACGTGCTCAAGCAGAGCCTGAATTTCTTCCAGAACGACTTCGCCGGGCGCATTGCCCAGCGCATCATGCAGACCGGTAACTCGCTGCGCGATTCCGCTGTGCAAGCGGTGGATGCGTTGTGGCATGTGCTGATCTACGCGATCAGTTCGCTGGTGCTGTTTGCCGAGGCCGACTGGCGTCTTATGATCCCGCTGCTGACGTGGATCGCGGCCTACATCGGCGCGCTCTATTACTTCGTGCCACGGGTCAAGGACCGCTCGGTGGAAGCCTCCGATGCGCGCTCGAAGCTGATGGGCCGGATCGTCGATGGCTACACCAACATCGCCACCCTCAAGCTGTTCGCCCACACCAATTTCGAACAGCATTACGCCCGCGAAGCGATCCAGGAACAGACCGAAAAAGCCCAACTGGCGGGTCGCGTGGTCACCAGCATGGACGTGGCCATCACCACCATGAACGGTCTGCTGATTGTCGGCACCACGGCGCTGGCGCTGTGGCTGTGGACGCAATCGCTGATCAGTGTCGGCGCGATCGCCCTGGCCACTGGCCTTGTGATCCGCATCGTCAACATGTCCGGCTGGATCATGTGGGTGGTCACCGGCATCTTCGAAAACATCGGCATGGTCCAGGACGGTCTGCAGACCATCGCGCAACCCGTCAGCGTCACCGATAAAGAGCAGGCCAAACCGTTGGCCGTAGCCCGTGGCGAAGTGCGCTTCGAGCACGTGGATTTCCACTACGGCAAGAAGAAAGGCATCATCGGCGACCTCAACCTGACCATCAAACCGGGTGAGAAAATCGGTCTGATCGGCCCGTCCGGCGCCGGCAAATCGACCCTGGTCAACTTGCTGCTGCGCCTCTACGACGTCGAGGGCGGGCGGATACTGATCGACGGCCAGAACATCGCCGAAGTCGGCCAGGAAAGCCTGCGTGCGCGGATCGGCATGATCACCCAGGACACTTCGCTGCTGCACCGCTCGATCCGCGACAACTTGCTGTACGGCAAGCCCGACGCCACTGACGCCGAGCTCTGGGAAGCGGTGCGCAAAGCTCGCGCCGATGAGTTCATCCCGCTGCTGTCGGACGCCGAGGGGCGCACCGGATTCGACGCACATGTCGGCGAACGCGGGGTGAAGCTGTCCGGTGGTCAGCGGCAGCGGATCGCCATCGCGCGGGTGCTGCTCAAGGACGCGCCGATCCTGATCATGGACGAAGCGACCTCGGCGCTGGACTCTGAGGTTGAAGCGGCGATTCAGGAAAGCCTGGAAACCCTGATGCAGGGCAAGACCGTGATCGCCATTGCTCACCGCCTCTCGACGATTGCCCGCATGGACCGGCTGGTGGTGCTGGAGAACGGCAAGATCGCCGAAAGCGGCAACCATGCCGAACTGCTGGCCCACGGCGGATTGTATGCGCGACTGTGGGCGCACCAGACCGGAGGGTTTGTCGGCATCGACTGATCATTTTCACGCCTGGTCTGATCGTTCCCACGCTCTGCGTGGGAACGATCAACGTCGAGGCATCGAACCGTCTGTGCGGGAACGATCAACGCGAGATAAAAACCGCCAGAGCCCCTTAATCACGGGCTCTGGCGGTTTTTTATCGCCTGCTGGAAATCCGCACAAACCCTGCTGTAATCAGCGAAGGCTCCGGAACGGAACCTGTCGTAAATCTGCAAGGAAGCACAACTCGATACAGTCTCGATAGCACGCCTATCAAGGACACTCTCATGTCTCTGTTCAAACGTTCAGTCACTGAGTTGTTAGGTACTTTCTGGTTGGTGTTGGGTGGTTGCGGCAGTGCGGTGATCGCCGCGTCTTCACCGCTGGGCATCGGAGTGCTGGGGGTGGCCCTGGCGTTTGGTCTGACGGTACTGACCATGGCGTTTGCAATCGGCCATATCAGCGGCTGCCACCTCAACCCGGCAGTGTCGGTCGGCTTGTCCGTCGGCGGTCGGTTTCCGGCCAAAGAGCTGCCCGCTTACATCATCGCCCAGGTGATCGGGGCGATTCTCGCGGCGGCGCTGATCGTCTACATCGGCAGTGGCAAGGAAGGTTTCGAAGTCGCCAACGGCCTGGCCTCCAACGGTTATGGCGAGCACTCGCCGGGTAAATATTCAATGGCCGCTGGTTTCGTCACCGAACTGGTGATGACCGCCATGTTCGTGGTGATCATCCTCGGCGCCACCGACAAGCGCGCCCCGGCAGGGCTGGCACCGATCGCCATCGGCCTCGCCCTGACGCTGATCCACTTGATCTCGATCCCGGTTACCAACACGTCGGTCAACCCGGCCCGCAGCACGGGCCCGGCACTGATGGTCGGCGGCTGGGCCATCGCGCAGTTGTGGATGTTCTGGGTCGCGCCGCTGCTCGGTGCGGTGGTTGGCGGCGTGATCTATCGCTGGCTGGGCAAGGAAGACAACTGATTTCCTGTGGGAGCGAGCTTGCTCGCGAACAGCGGTGTGTCAATGAGGCAAATATTGACTGACACCAACCTTTCACGAGCAAGCTCGCTCCCACATTGGAATCTAGGCCTGGCGGTAGGGTAAGGCTGCTCTTGCCTCTTCGGCATAGGCCAGAACACCGGCGCGCTCCTGGTGCAGGAAATCTTTGACCGCAGCCTTCAGGCCAGGGTGACGCAGGTAATGCCAGGAATGGGTGATCACTGGCTCAAAGCCACGAATCAGTTTGTGCTCGCCTTGGGCACCGGCATCGAAACGCTGAAAACCCTGGGCAATCGCATAGTCCATGCCCTGATAGAAACAAGTCTCGAAGTGCAGCCGGTCGAACTCGGCCAGGCATCCCCAGTAGCGCCCGTAAAAGCTGTCGCCGCCCACCAGACTGAACGCCATCGCCACCGGCCGTGAGCCCTGCCGGGCCAGGACCACGCGGATCGATTCCGGCATGCGCTCGGCCAGCAGGCTGAAGAACTCCCGGGTCAGGTACGGTGCCTGCCGACGCACCGCGTAGGTGTTGGCATAACAGGCGTAGACGAAATCCCACTGCGCCTCGTCCAGCTCGCGACCTTCCAGCCATTCGAACTCGAAGCCCTGCCCCGCCACTTGCTCGCGCTCCTTGCGCATCTGTTTGCGCTTGCGCGAGGCGAGCACGTCGAGGAAATCCTGAAAATCGCGATAACCGCGATTCTGCCAGTGGTACTGACAGCCGATACGTTGCAGCCAGCCCGGCTGCTCGGCCATGGCGGCATCGGTGAACGCGTCGGTGAAATTGATGTGGGCGCTGGAGAGTTCTTCGATTTCCAGATACCCCGGCAGGCTCTTGAGCAGTTCAAATCCGTCTTCGACGTTCGCCGCCAGCAACCGAGGACCGCTGACCGGGCTGAACGGCACCGCGCTTAAAAACTTGGGGTAGTAATCGATGCCGGCCCGGGCGCAGGCATCGGCCCAGCCGTGGTCGAACACGTATTCGCCGTAGGAATGCCACTTGCGATAACCGGGCAATGCGGCGATTACACGCCCTGCTTCGGCGTGCAGCAAATGCTCCGCTTGCCAGCCCGTGTGCGGGCCGACGCTGCCGCTGTCCTCCAGCGAAGCCAAGAAGGCGTGGCGCAGAAACGGCTGGTTTTGCGGCACCAGAACATCCCAGTCGGACGCTGGAATTTCCAACAGTTTATGCAGACGTTGCAGCGGCATTTTCCTCTCCACTTTCGGGCGTGAACGCCCGGCGAGTATCGCTGATCGGCCGGGCGTTGCCCACGTCAGATTGCGCGACACCGCTCTGGATCAATAGTTCACGGCCATTTGTATCGTCATCAACCTGCCATCATCGTGCCACTGCTCTGTCATAAACCATCGCGATACTGGCGCCTGTTTTTAGAGCGCCGGGTTCTACCCGGACACTGTTTTCCGACCGTCAAACCGTCGGTTGTGCCCAGGATGGTTCAGCCATCCCTCTCATCTTCGGAGATTGCTATGCGTCTTGCTTCCACGAAAACTGCGGCGGCCCTGTGCGGTGGCCTGTTGCTGGCCATGAGTGTTCCGGCCAGTGCCGCAGTCGACGCCAAACTGCTCGACATGCTCAAGGCTAACGGTTCGATTTCCCAGGCGCAGTACGTTGAACTGCAAACTGAACTGGCCAAGGATCAGAAGGCCCAGCAAATCGCGCAGCAGGCGCAGCAAGAAACCAACGAGCAAATCGCGGCGACCGCGAAGAAAACCAACGAGCTCAGCAGTTTCGACCAGAAACTGGCCTGGGCCGCCAAGACCCAGTTCAAGGGCGACGTGCGTATCCGTCAGGAAACCATCAAGATCGATGGCGAGCCGAACAACGGCGGCCGCGACAAGGATCGTCAGCGCATCCGTGCCCGTCTGGGTGCCTACACCGAGATCAACCCGCAAGTCGACACCGGTATCCGTATCGCCACCGGCGGCGGCGACGACGCCCGTTCGACCAACCAGGACCAGGACAACTACTTCGACAAGAAGCAGATCTGGCTCGACCTGGGCTACATCGACTACCACCCGGATCAGATCAAGAACCTGCACATCATCGGCGGCAAGATGCTGCAACCGTGGGTGAGCATGGGCGATGTGATCTGGGACAGCGACATCAACCCGGAAGGTCTGGCCGTTACCTACAAGTATCCATTGGGCAGCAGCGTCGAACTGTTCGGCAGCCTGGGTAACTACAACCTCAAGGACAACGTCGACGGCGACGGTGTGCAATTCCGTCACGACCTGCGCCTGACCGCCGGCCAGCTGGGCAGCCGCTTCGCGATCACCGACAACCTGAAACTGACTCTGGGCGGCAGCGTCTACGCCTACCAGAACGACGAAGACAGCCGTTGCACCGGCACCTCCACGCCGTGCGCCCTGGCCGTCAACGGCAACTCGGCCGACAACGAATTCCGTCTGTACGAAGGCTTCAGCCAGGTCGACATCGGCGGCCTGCCAATGCCGCTGTCGTTCTACGGTCAGTACGTGAAGAACAACGATGCAGTGACCGATCAGGACACCGCGTGGCTGGTAGGTGCCAAGTCGAAAGTCTTCGGCCTGAACCTCGACTACAACTATCGTGACGTGCAGCGCAACGCTGTGGTCGGCGCCTTCACCGATTCGGACTTCGCCAACGGCACCACCGGTTCCCGTGGCCACAAGTTCAAGGTCGGTTACGACATCGACAAGAACTTCGCCATCGGTGCGACTTACTTCCTGACCAAGGCTGACTTCTCCAGCCGTACCCAGCGTGATGCCGACACCAATACCCTGCAGCTGGACGCGGAAGCGAAGTTCTAAGCAACCCGGCAACAGACTTCAAACGATGGGTTGTACATCCGGTTCCATCGTTTGAAGAGGCTTCAACAGACTGGCGCGGCAGCAGCGATCCCCATCATCCGTTCGCTGCGGCCGCGCCAGTCTGTGTTTTCAGGATCGATCCTTGCGCCGCAGCTGTGCCAACTGCTCGGCCAACGCGTCCACGTCCTTTTCAGGCTTCTGCGGCATCGCCCGCAACGTCGCCTGCATCAAACGCATCTGGCGAATGAAACGCCGGCAATTGCGGCAGAACATCAGGTGATGACGCACCATCAGTTTCTCGCGAAAGCTCAACTGGCCATCGAGATAATCGCTGGACCGCGCTACTTGCTCCTTGCACGTCAACATTCGCCGGTCTCCTCAAAATGCTCCACGGTCGCGAAGACCTTCAAGCGTGCCCGATGCAGCAGCACGCGGACATTGGAGAGCGAGATCTCCAGAAGATTACAGATCTCCTCAAGCTCCAGCCCCTGACGCTCGCGCAGCAACAGTACGCTGCTTTGCAATTCCGACAGGCTCAACAATGTGTGCTCAAGGCATTCACGCAGCTCGCCTTCCGTCAGCAGCGCTTCGGGGGTGTCCTGGTGCCAGGCAAACGGTGCAACCAGCCAGTGGCCGTCGCCGGGAGAAAAACGATCGTCGTCGATAGTGCCGTGGGGTGATGGCAGATCATCCAGCAGCACTTCGCGACGATTGAGTTTGTAGCGGCTCTTGGCCGAGTTGGCGGTGATGGTCAGCAGCCAGGTCTTGAGGCTGGAGCGCCCCTCGAAACGGCCGATATTGCGCACCACCGACAGCCAGGCGTCCTGTACCACTTCTTCGACATGACGCTGGCCGACAATCGCGTAGGCCACTGCGCGCATGGGGCTTTGATAGGTGCTGACCAGTTCCTTGAAGGCTTTCTGTTCGCCTGCCAACAACCGCCCAAGCAGTTGTGTATCGTCAACCGCCATCCACCAATCCCCTTTTCCTGACTTCAAAAATGATAGCGGCAGGACTTCGCCTGCCGCCACTTTCGAAAATTACAGCGTTCGCGCCGATTCAGATGTAGGAAATATCAGCGCGATTAAGAGGAAATGAACCCGCTCTTAGCGTTTACGCAGAATCACGCTACCGATCGAGTAGCCAGCACCGAACGAACTCAACACCGCCAGCGAACCGGCCGCCAGATCGTCCTGATACTTGTGGAACGCGATCACCGAACCGGCGGAGCTGGTGTTGGCGTAGGTGTCGAGAATCACCGGGGCTTCTTCTTCGGTGGCTTCGCGGCCCAGCAACTTGCGCACGATCAGGTGGTTCATGCTCAAGTTGGCCTGATGCAGCCAGAAGCGCTTCACGTCACCGACGTTGAGCTTGTTTTCTTCCAGGTGCTCGCCGATCAGCTCGGCCACCATCGGGCAAACATCCTTGAACACCTTGCGGCCTTCCTGCACGAACAGTTTGTCGCGGGCACCAATGCCCTCTTCCGCTGCGCGGTTGAGGAAGCCGAAGTTGTTGCGGATGTTGTTGGAGAACTTGGTCAGCAGTTTGGTGCTGACCACGTCGAACTGGTGCTTGGAGGTGGCCAGATCGGCGCGCTCGATGATCACGGCAGTAGCGGCGTCACCGAAAATGAAGTGGCTGTCGCGGTCGCGGAAATTCAGGTGACCGGTGCAGACTTCCGGGTTGACCATCAGGATCGCCCGGGCCTGGCCCAGTTGCACGGTGTTGGCGGCTTGCTGAATGCCGAAGGTCGCCGAGGAGCAGGCAACGTTCATGTCGAAACCGAAACCCTGGATGCCCAGCGCTTCCTGGACTTCGATGGCGATGGCCGGGTAGGCGCGTTGCAGGTTGGAGCAGGCGACGATTACACCGTCGATGTCGGCAGCCGTTTTGCCGGCACGCTGCAAGGCTTGTTCGGCGGCACCGATGGCCATCTGGCAGAGCACCGACCATTCGTCGTTGGAACGCTCCGGCAGGCGTGGCGCCATGCGTTGCGGGTCAAGGATGCCGTCCTTGTCCATGACAAAGCGGCTCTTGATGCCAGAAGCTTTTTCGATGAACGCGGCGCTGGATTCGGTCAGGGCTTGGACTTCACCGCTGGCGATGGCTTCGGCGTTGTCGGCGTTGAACTGGGCGACGTAGGTATTGAAAGACTGCACCAGCTCTTCGTTGGAGATGCTGTTGGCCGGGGTGTACAGGCCGGTGCCGCTGATGACGACGTTATGCATGGTCGTTTCTCTAATCTGTTCAGGCAGAAAGTGCTGGCACCGACGTGCCAACACGCAAAGGGTCCATTCCCGTATCAAGGGACGCAAAAACCTGGCATCGCTTTATTCCGCTGCGCGGCCCCGGCAAAGGCTCTGGGACGCGAAAACGGCATTTATGGTGGCGAAGTTTGCCATAAACCCAAGGTTTTGGCCCCTTTTGCAGGAGCAATCACATACCACTGTGGGAGCGGGCTTGCCCGCGAAGGGGCCACCAAATCCAACATCAATGTTGCCTGACCCACCGCTTTCGCGGGCAAGCCCGCTCCCACAAGTGATTGTGCAAACCTCGGAATCAGGGTTCGACCAGCGTCCACTGTTTGTTCAGACGCTTGTCGGAGATCGGCACTTTCGTGCCCAACTGCTGGGCGAACAGCGAAACCCGATACTCCTCCAGCCACCAGCGATACAGCTCGAGCTGCGGATCGCGCTTGCCTTCCTGTGCGTGTTTGGCCGCGCGGGTCTGGTATTGCGTCCAGAGGCCGGCGAGTTCGCCGCTCCACACCCGATCCTTCTGCACCTGCGCGCCCAGTTTCTCGAAACGTTGCTCGACCGCTTTCAGGTAGCGCGGCAATTCCTTGAGCCAGAGCATCGGCGTTTCCCGCACGAAGCCCGGATACACCAGATGACTGAGCTGCTGTTTGATGTCGTTAAGTGCCACCGCCTGAGCCAGGTCGATCTTGCCCTTGAAGCGTTTTTGCAGACCGTGCCAGAGCTTGAGGATCTCCAGAGTCAGACGTGCCACGCGCTCGGCGTGCTCGGTCCAGCCGCCGCGTTTGCGCTCGGCCAGTGCCGCCAGCCCTGCGCCGTCGCGAGGCAACGGGTCTTCGCCGTCGAGAATGCAGCTGTCGAGGCTGGCCAGCAGAATGTCTTCCACCAGCGCATCGACCCGGCCCAGTTCGCGGTACAGCAGACCCAGTTCGGTCAGGCCCGGCAATTTGCCGCGCAGAAACTTCGCCGGCTCGGCCAGTTGCTGCATCAATAGACGTTGCAAGGCGCGGCGGTGCTGGAACTCGGCTTCGGCCGGGGTCGAGAAGCGACCTTCCTTGACCGTGCCGCCCTCTTCCACCAGCGCCGGATAGACCGTCATCGACAGCCCGGCAATCTTCTGCTGCGTCTTTTCCGCCACCGGGGCGAAAACCTTGGCCTCCACTGGTTGCTGGCTTTTCGCACTCTGCGGCACGGCCAACGCAGCTTGGCTGGCTTCGGCGAAACGTGCAGTCAGCTCCGCCAGATCTCGGCCTTCTCCGAGGAACTTGCCCTGGCCGTCGACGATTTCCAGGTTCATCCGCAGATGGCTTTCGACCTGCTGCGCCGCTTCGGCCCAAGCCTCGTCGCTGACTCGCGCGCCGGTCATGCGCAGCAGTTCACGGCCCAGCGCTTGCGGCAACGAACCCTCGGCAAAGGTCATGCGTTGCAGCGCGGCCTTGATGAAGTCCGGCACCGGCACGAAATTCTTGCGCAAGGCCTTGGGCAGGTTGCGCACCAGCGCGATGCACTTGGCCTCGATCAGCCCCGGCACCAGCCATTCCAGGCGCTCCGGCGGCAGCATCGGCAACAGTGGCGCTGGCACACGCAAGGTCACGCCGTCGCGTGGGTGATTAGGTTCGAAGTGATAACTCAGGGCCAGTTCCAGATCGCCGATGTGCAGCGTATCCGGGTAATGCTGGGCCGTGACTTCACTGGCTTCGCGAGCCAGCACGTCCTCTTCGCGCATGATCAGCAGTTGCGGGTCTTTCTGGCTGTTGACCCGATACCAACTGTCGAACGTCGCGGTCTGGTGGATCTCCCCCGGCAGTCGCGCATCGTAGAACGCGTAGAGGGTTTCCTCGTCGGCCAGAATGTCCCGGCGACGGGCCTTGGCCTCCAGTTCGTCGAGCTGTTCCAGCAATTGCTTATTGGCGGTCAGGCACTTGGCCCGGGACTGAATCTCGCCACGCACCAGGCCTTCGCGGATGAACAGCTCGCGCGAAACCACCGGATCCACCGGACCGTAATGCACCGGTCGACGGCCGACCACGATCAGGCCGAACAGGGTGATCTGTTCGAACGCGACGACCTGGCCGCGTTTCTTCTCCCAGTGCGGTTCGAAGTGGTTCTTCTTGATCAGATGCCCGGCCAGCGGTTCGATCCAGTCGGCATCAATCTTCGCCACCATCCGCGCGTAGAGCTTGGTGGTTTCCACCAGTTCGGCGGTCATCACCCACTGAGGGCGCTTCTTGCCGATGCCCGAAGACGGGTGAATCCAGAACCGCCGCTGACGGGCGCCGAGGTAATCGCCGTCCTCGGTTTTCTGGCCGATCTGGCTGAGCAAGCCGACCAGTACCGCTTTGTGCAGCTTCGGATAATCCGCCGGCTCTTTGTTCAGGCTCAGCTGCAAGTCGCGGCAGATCAGGCTCAACTGACGATGGGAATCACGCCATTCGCGCAGGCGTAGGTAGTTGAGGAAATTCTTGCGGCACCAGTTACGCAGCGGGCTGGCGGTCAGCGCCTGGCGCTGCTCTTCGAAACCGCGCCACAAATTGACCAGCCCGGCGAAGTCGGAATCGACGTCTTTCCATTGGGCGTGAGCCTGGTCAGCGGCTTGCTGACGCTCCGGCGGACGCTCGCGCGGGTCCTGAATCGACATGGCGCTGGCGACGATCAGCACTTCCTGCAGGCTGCCGAGTTTGGCGGCTTCCAGCAGCATGCGGCCCATGCGCGGATCCACCGGCAGGCGCGCCAGCTGACGGCCGAGCGGGGTCAACTGACTGTTGCGATCCACCGCCGAGAGTTCTTGCAGCAGGTTGAAACCGTCGCTGATCGCCTTGCCGTCCGGCGGCTCGATAAACGGGAACGCGGTGATCTCGCCGAGGCGCAGATGCAGCATCTGCAGGATCACGGCGGCAAGGTTGGTACGCAGGATTTCCGGATCGGTGAATTCCGGGCGACCGAGGAAATCCTCTTCGCTGTACAAGCGCACGCAGATACCCGGCTCGACCCGACCGCAGCGACCTTTACGCTGGTTGGCGCTGGCCTGGGAAATCGCTTCGATCGGCAGCCGTTGCACCTTGGCGCGGTAGCTGTAGCGGCTGATCCGCGCGGTACCGCTGTCGATCACGTAACGGATGCCCGGCACGGTCAGCGAGGTTTCGGCGACGTTGGTCGCCAGCACCACTCGACGGCCCGGATGCGACTGGAAAATCCGCTGCTGCTCGGCCGGCGACAGGCGCGCGTACAACGGCAGGATTTCGGTGTGTTTGAGCTGGGCCTTGCGCAGCATGTCGGCGGCGTCGCGTATCTCGCGCTCGCCCGGCAGGAACACCAGCACATCGCCGGGACTGCGGCGCTCGCTGCGCTCGTAAGCGGCGATTTCGTCGAGGGTGGCGAGGATCGCCTGATCCACGGTCAGGTCGTCTTCGACGCGGTTGCCCTCTTCATCCTGCTCAAGCGTCAGCGGGCGATACCAGGTTTCCACCGGGAAAGTACGGCCGGAAACCTCGACAATCGGTGCATCGTCGAAATGCTTGGAGAAGCGCTCCAGATCGATGGTCGCCGAGGTGATGATGACTTTCAGGTCCGGACGACGCGGCAGCAGGGTTTTCAGGTAACCGAGCAGGAAGTCGATGTTGAGGCTGCGTTCGTGGGCTTCGTCGACGATGATCGTGTCGTAGCGTTCGAGGTAGCGATCGTTCTGGGTTTCCGCCAGCAGGATGCCGTCGGTCATCAGCTTGATCAGGGTGTTGGAATCGCTCTGATCCTCGAAGCGCACCTGATAGCCGACCAGCGCACCCAGCGGCGTACCGAGTTCTTCGGCCACCCGGCTGGCCACACTGCGCGCCGCAATTCGGCGAGGCTGGGTGTGGCCAATCAGACCATGCTGGCCGCGACCGATCTCCAGACAGATTTTCGGCAACTGGGTGGTTTTACCCGAGCCGGTTTCGCCGGCGATGATCAGCACCTGGTGCTTTTCCAGGGCTTTCTTGATCTCGTCACGCTTGGCCGCGATCGGCAGGCTGTCGTCGTAACGGATCACCGGCAGGCTGGCCTTGCGCGCCAGCACCTGATCGCAGGACGCCTGCATGCGCGCCACCCACTGGGCCAGCTTGGCCTCGTCGGGTTTCTTGCGCAGCTCAAGCAACTGCCGCCGCAGCCGGTGACGGTCGGCGAGCATGGCGTGATCGAGGTTTTTCAGCAGTTTGTCGATGGAGGGCGATTCGTCGGTCATCGGGTACGCAATTCGGTCGTCTAGTGGCGCAAGGACGCGATTGTCGCAGATTTATGCCTGACTGTGATCGTTCCCACGTCGAGGCGTCGAACCGTCTGCGTGGGAATGCAGCCAAGGACGCTCCGCGTCCCAAAAGCGGACGCGGAGCGTCCGGTGAGGCATTCCCACGCAGAGCATGGGAACGATCATTAACGGGTTATTCGTTATCCAGGCCCTTGCGCCGATACGGGAAAACATCAATCACTTTCCCGGCCCGAATCGCCTCCTGTAGCCCCTTCCAGTAGTCGGCGTTGTACAACTCGCCATGCAACTGATCGAACAGTTTGCGCTGCGCCGAGTCAGCAAACAGAAACGGCGGAAACTCCTCGGGGAAAACATCCAGCGGCCCGATTGAGTACCAAGGCTCTGAAGCCATTTCGTCCTCGGGCGTACGCGGTGCCGGAATGTGGCGGAAGTTGGCTTCGGTGAGAAAGCAGATCTCGTCGTAGTCGTAGAACACCACCCGGCCATGGCGGGTGACGCCGAAGTTCTTCAGCAGCATGTCGCCGGGAAAGATGTTGGCCGCCGCCAGTTGCTTGATCGCCAGCCCATAATCCTCCAGCGCTTCGCGCACCTGGGCTTCGTTGGCGCTATCCAGATACAGGTTGAGCGGGGTCATCCGGCGCTCGGTCCAGCAGTGGCGGATCAGCACGGTTTCACCTTCCAGCGACACCGTAGACGGCGCGACTTCCAGCAGTTCCGCCAGGCACGCCGGCTCGAATTTACTCAGGGGAAAACGGAAGTCGGCGAACTCCTGGGTATCGGCCATGCGCCCGACGCGGTCGACGCTTTTCACCAATCGATACTTCTCGATCACCGTGGCGCGGTCGACGTTTTTCGACGGCGAGAAGCGGTCCTTGATGATCTTGAACACGGTGTTGAAGCCCGGCAGCGTGAACACGCTCATGACCATGCCGCGCACGCCAGGCGCCATGATGAACTGGTCGTCGGTGTTGGCCAGGTGATTGATCAGGGCACGGTAGAACTCTGACTTGCCGTGCTTGTAGAAGCCGATCGAGGTGTACAGCTCGGCGATGTGCTTGCCCGGCAGGATGCGCTTGAGGAATCCGATGAACTCCGCCGGCACCGGCACATCAACCATGAAATACGAACGGGTGAAGGAGAAGATGATCGACACCTCCGCTTCGTCGGTGATCAATGCGTCGATCTGAATCCCCCGCCCTTCGCGGTGCAGTAGCGGAATCACCAGCGGCCATTGATCGTCGTTGGTGTAGATGCGCCCGACCAGGTATGCGCCCTTGTTGCGATACAGCACCGAGGAAAACAGCTCGACGCTCAGCTCCGGGTCCTTGCACACCCAGTCCGGCAGGTTCTCGCGCAGTTGCGCTTCCAGGCGTTGCAGATCCCGGGGCAGATCGGCGTAGGCCTCGCTGAAGCGGTAATCGGCAAAGATGCTCGCGAGCATGCCCGAGATCTGCCCTTGCGGTTTGTAGGTGCGGGTTTGCGCCGCCCGTGCCCGGCGCAGGCTCGGGCGCGTGGTGTGGATGAACATGCAGCCGTCGCTGATCAGGTCGTGGCTGAACAGGCCGCAGAAAATCGAGTTGTACCAGGTCTCGGACAGTTCATCGTCGAAGCGCAGGTCGATGATGCTGATGTAGGCGCTTTTCACCAGCGGCCAACAGGTGACGTCCATCAAGGTGTCCGGCTCGAAATACTCGCGCAGGCGGGCGACGGTTTCACCGACCTTTTCTTCGTAGAGGTTGATCCGCGCCGCCGACGCCGTTTGCGTGTCCTGCCAGCGGGCCTGCTCGAAGCGCTCCCGGGCGCCGTCGGTGATCCGCCGGAAATGCTCGCGGTAATCGTCAAAGCCATCGAGGATCAGACGGGCGATGTCGGTGGCTGGCCATTGCTGCGGCATAGATGAGACCTCTGCGGGAATTGGAGAATCTGTGCTCGAATGCCTGAGCTTAGCCACGGAAGCGGGCGCAGGAGAAGCGCAATTTCTGCCAAATCCTCGACCGGGTTGTACAGCGACACAGTTTTTATCAAAGTTTTTTTAATCGACCGTTCGGTCAATTAACGTCTCGCTCCGTTCTCCGACCGCGCCGGCGCCAGCCCACGGTTTCGTTGGGCTTGGGATTCAATTGTTAAGCGACATCTCTAGTCCGCGGCTTTTCCCTGATTGACCACGCCTGCCTACTTCGTACGGCCTCGAACATTAATCCGGCCTTACCAAGATGATGGCACTTTGATATACACCCCGCCATTACCCGCCTCACAACAAGATCCTCGGTTCACGAGGACATCCTCTCTCTCATCCTAAGGAGCACATTGATGTCTATCCGGAATCTGCGCATCGGTTTGCGCGCCAGTTTGTGTTTTGCCGTTCTGGCCAGTCTGCTGGTGGTGGTCGGCCTGTTCGGCCTGGGCCAGATGAAAACCCTGCGCGAGAGCGCGGCGGTGATCGAGGAGTCGTGGATGCCCAGCATCGAAAGCATCCATGACACAGCGGCGAACATCGCCAGCATCCGTCTCGAATCCCTGCGCCTTATCACCAGCACCCAGGCTAACGTTCGCGAACGCAGCAAAGGCCTTCTCACCGCGCAACGCCAGGAATTGCTCAAGCGCCTCGACGATCACAAGGCCCTGATCGCCAATGAACAGGAGCGGGCAATGCTGGAAGGTCTGAGCGCCGATACGGCCAAGTACCTGAGCATCCTCGACCAGATCATCAAACAGATCGACGCCGGGCAGAACGATCAGGCCTACGCGCGCCTGACCAATGAACTGGCGCCCCAGGGATCGGTGCTCGACAAGACCCTGGAGCAGATGATCAGCCTCAATCAGCAAGGCGCGGATGTCGCGGCCAGGTCCGCGGCGGCGATGTACCAGCAGGCGCTGTGGATCGTCGCCACGATCATCGTCATCGCCCTGATTGCCACGTTACTGCTGGCCTGGCTGCTGACACGCAGCATCACCGCGCCGATCAATCAGGCACTGAACGTGGCACGGCGAATTGCTTCGGGAGACCTCAGCGGTCGCATCGACAGCGTAGGCCGGGACGAAGCGGCGCAGTTGCTCGATGCACTGAGCGAGATGCAGAGCAATCTGCGCTCGACCATTCGCGGCATCAGCGAGTCGGCCCAGCAACTGGCCTCCGCCGCCGAGGAAATGAGTTCGGTGATGGAACAAAGCACCCGCGGGTTGCAACAGCAGAACGACCAGATCGAACAGGCCGCCACGGCGGTCACCGAGATGAGCAAAGCGGTCGATGAAGTGGCCGCCAATGCGGTGTCCAGCGCCGAGGCGTCCGAAGCCTCGAACGAAGACAGCAAACACGGGCACGTGCAGGTCAGCGAGACCATCAGTTCGATTCAGGAACTGGTCAGCGCGGTGCTGGGTGCGTCCGAACAGGCCGAGGGCCTTGCGACTCAGGCCCAGGACATCAGCAAGGTGCTGGAGGTGATTCGCGGCATCGCCGGGCAGACTAACCTGCTGGCCCTGAACGCCGCCATTGAAGCGGCGCGGGCCGGTGAGGCCGGACGCGGGTTTGCGGTGGTCGCCGACGAGGTTCGCTCGCTGGCCCAGCGCACGCAGAACTCCACCGAAGAAATCGAGCTGATGATCAGCAGCATCCAGCAAGGCACCGGAGCCACCGTCGGCGCCTTGCAAAACAGCGCCGAGCAGGCCAGCCAAACCCTGCGCCGGGCCAACAGCGCCGGCCATGCACTGGAGAAAATCACCGCGTCGATTTCGCAGATCAACCAGCGCAATCTGGTGATCGCCAGCGCCGCCGAGCAACAGGCACTGGTGGCCCGGGAAGTCGACGAAAATCTGGTGACCATCCGCGATCTGTCGACCCAGACCGCTGCCGGCGCCACCCAGACGTCTGCCGCCAGTCAGGAACTGTCGCGTCTGGCCGTCGACCTCAACGGTCTGGTGACGCGCTTCGTGCTCTGACGGGAAAATTAAATGCCCGATTAGCGGTTGCCATCGTCAGGGCGCTCGGCAACACTCTCGTCCCGATCAAGGAAGGAGTGGCCCGTGAGCCCTGTCGATATTTTCCGCATGTTGTCGCTGGCTGCGATCTGGGGTGCGAGCTTCCTGTTCATGCGCATCATCGCCCCCGCGATCGGTACGGTTCCGACCGGATTCTTTCGGGTTTCGATTGCTGCCGTCGGTCTGCTGGTGATCCTCGGTCTGATGCGCATCAGCTGGGACTTCAAAGGCAAGCTCAAGACCGTGATGCTGTTGGGCGTGATCAACTCGGGCCTCCCGGCAACCATGTACTCCGTCGCCGCTCAGGTTCTGCCCGCCGGGTATTCGGCGATCTTCAACGCCACCACGCCATTGATGGGGGTGTTGATCGGCGGACTGTTCTTCAGTGAACGACTCACGGTGGCCAAACTGACCGGCGTTTTCCTCGGACTGCTGGGGGTGGGTGTTCTGACCCGGGCAGGCCCGGTAGCGTTTGATCTGACATTGCTGATGGGGGCTCTCGCCTGCCTGCTCGCAACCACCTGCTATGGCTTCGCCGGGTTCCTTGCCCGACGCTGGCTGGATCAGGCCGGCGGGCTCGACAGTCGTCTGTCGGCGCTGGGCAGCATGCTCGGTGCGACCCTGTTTCTGTTGCCGCTGTTCGGTTACAGCGTCATCACCCAGCCGCCGGTGAGCTGGGGTGGCTGGAATGTCTGGCTGTCGCTGCTGGGCCTCGGTCTGGGCTGCACCGCGTTTGCCTACATCATTTATTTCCGCCTGCTGAGTTCCATCGGGCCAGTGAAGTCGATGACGGTGACCTTCATGATTCCGCCGTTCGGCGTCTTGTGGGGGGCGCTGTTTCTCGATGAACCGCTGTCGATGGCCCACTTGTATGGCGGGGTATTGATCGCGATTGCGCTGTGGCTGGTGTTGAAACCCGCTGCGGTGAAGCCGGCAGAAATCGCCACTCGCTGATTCGCAGATGCACAAAGGCCCGGGAGTCTCCTCCCGGGCCTTTTTCATGCGCGGCGGTTACGCCGACTTACGGAACACGAACACCAGACCGACGATGATCAACAGCATTCCCAGCACGCTCAACGCGGCCAGGCGATTGCCGAAGATCAGGTAATCCATCACCGCCGTTACGGCCGGCACCAGATAGAACAGGCTGGTGACATTCACCAGATTGCCCTGGGCGATCAGCCGGTAAAGCAGCAACGTCGCCAGCACCGACACCACCAATCCCATCCACAACACCGGCACGATGAAACCGGCGCTGTGCTCGAAGTGGAACGGCTGAAACGGCACGAAAATCCCGCACAGCAACAGCCCCGCCAGATACTGCACCGGCAGCGTGCCGAGAGGGTTGTCGGTGATGCGCTTCTGCATGATCGAGCCGAAGGTCATGCTCGCCAACGCCAGCAGACCGAACAGCATCCCCGCCAGCGACATCCCGGCCAGACCGATGCCCTGGTAAACCACCATGATCAGACCGGCAAATCCCAGCGCCAGACCAAAGATCCGGCTCGCCGAGCGCTGCCGCTCCATGATCACCACCGTCAGGATCGGCTGCACGCCCATGATGGTCGCCATCACGCCGGGCGTGACTTTCAGATCCAGCGCCAGCAGATAAAAGATCTGATAGGCCCCCAACAGCACCACGCCGGTGGCCGTCGCGTACAGCATCGGCTTGCCGCCCTTGGGCAACCTCAACTTGAGCAACGGCACCAGCAGCATTAGCCCGCACAGGGCAATCACAAAACGGATCAACAGAAAGGCAAAGGGCGAAGCGTGGGCCAGCCCCCACTTGGAGAAGATCGCCCCGCTGCTCCACAGCAGAACGAACAGGCTCGTGGACGCCGCCGCGAGCGCGGATTTTTTCGAAAGGACAAACATGAATACCACCTGTAGTCAGGCAAATAGCCAACTCAGCCGAAGCTGAAATTCAGTAGGTTTTTTCAGGCGGGCACAGGGGTCAGCAGAAAACGCTGATCAGCCCGAAACGCCAACGCCCGGCGGTGATACGACTGCGCACACCGGCGTGCTACTGACAGGTGGAGGGTAATGACTGATCTGCACAGGCTGCTGATTCCCGCACGGCACGACGCCAGCGTTGACCGCTGAATCGACTACCGCGTTGATGAGGGATGCAGGCATCTGGGCTGATCTTTTTTGAAGGGTTGGAAGGTGAGTCATGCGACTCACGAGCGCCGACTATAACCAGCGCGGGACATGGATTGCAATGACTTGGACAAAGGGCCAGTAGCGACAGGCAGGAGGCAGGCTTATAGGCTCGTTTGCAATTGCAACGACCATTGATGGGGGACATGGAATGCGCGAGATCATATGCCAAGGGAACGGAATCATCTGCGGTATCAGTTGTACAAATCGCAAGCCAGGAAGTACGCGGGCATCACTTTCGCAAAGCTGCAAGAAGACCTGGAGCAAAAAGGGATCGTAGATGTCGATCACTCCAGAGTTCGTTTCGAAGCTATCGACGCTTTGGCACTGAATGCCTATGAACAATGGCTGGACCCTTATTTCTCCTGGCAGGAAGTTGTCAGGTGGAAGGCCAGAGAACCACTGGGATTCGATTTAGCAATCTGGTTTGATCATGAGCTATGCGGACTCTGCTTTGCGAACCCGAACCAGAGCCGATTGAGAGTAAAAATCGTGCGCCTGGAAGGAAAGCCGGGAAACGATCACCCGCTCAAGAGCCGAATCGCAACATTTGCCTTGACCGCCGTGACTCACTTCGCGCGAATCGTAGGCAGCAAGCAAATCGAAATTCAGGAGCCTGTTCCCGGAGTAATACCGCTTTATCGGCAACTGGGGTTTGAGTTCGACTCGGAAGGTCGTCTTGTGAAGCCCATTGACTAAGTCTAGTATCGAATCACTGTTCATTAAATGATCAACGCCGGAGACGCCATGAAAGCTGTCGCTGAGAACAAAGCGCCAGGCGCCAAATTGACCAGGGCCAAAGAAAAGCGCTCTGCTGGAGAATTATCTGAAAAGGAGTTACTCCGAATCAGAGAGGCGTTGGCTAATCCAGCAGCGGAAGAGCCGGGAGGTGTTCTCGCCGGCGCATCCTTTACCTTCCCCGCATAAAAAAACCGCTCGAACGAGCGGTTTTTTGTTTCTGCATCCAGCCTCAACCAAACAGCCAATACCCCAGCAACGTCAACACCACCACCGCCAGCACCGGCCGCATTACGCGATAGGCCTTCGGATTGCGACGTTTCCACTGTTTGACCCCACCGCTGAACTTGTCGCTGAAATTCTTGGTCCAGGCATAAGCCTGGTTGATCCCGCCAACACGTTCGTCGTCGAGGTTCTGCGGTGCAGTGGCGCGCCCCAGCCAGGCGCTGATGAAGCGGTTGATGCGGGTCATGAGACGATTGCTCAGCGGCCGCTCGATGTCGCAGAACAGGATGACCCGGGTCTTGTCGGTTTCGTTCTTGACCCAGTGCACGTAGGTCTCGTCGAACATCACGTCTTCACCGTCGCGCCAGGCGTAGACCTGACCGTCGACGAAAATCCGGCAATCGTCGGAGTTCGGCGTCGACAGACCAAGGTGATAACGCAGGGAACCGGCGAACGGATCGCGGTGCGGGTTCAAATGGCTGCCGCCCGGCAACAACGCAAACATCGCGCCTTTGACATTGGGGATGGCACTGACCAGCGCCACGGTTTTCGGGCACAGGGCTTCGGCCGATGGCAGCGGTTTGTCGTACCACTTGAGGTAGAAACGCTTCCAGCCCTTCTTGAAGAACGAGCCGAAACCGGCGTCGTTGTTCTTCTCGGCGGCGCGAATGTAGCCCTCGTCGAACAGGTGCATGGCTTCGTCGCGGATGGTTTCCCAGTTATCGCGGAGCACGTCCAGCTCCGGGAATTTGCTGCGATCCAGATAGGGCTTGGATGGCACACCGGAGAACAGGTACATCAAAGCGTTGTAGGGCGCGAACAGCGCCGAATGGTTGACGAACTGACGCAGCACCGGCAAACGCGCCTTGCCGCGCAAATGCACGTAGAGGATGCTGCCCACGAACAGCAGCAACACCGACACCTTGGCGGCTAACGGAAAGGTCATCAACAACTCCTTGAAAAAAGACAACGCTGCGCAATGCCATTTACCCGACATGGCAGCCGGCCATGATAAACATTACCGGCTTCGGGAAACACCCGCCCGTTTCAGGATTCACTGTTAAGGATTGCGCAACAAAGCACTTCTTAACATAACGATCCTGAACCTTGGCTGACCTGAATCAACACGCCACTTACTGCTGGTTTTCCTGTTCGGTGAACAGATCGCTGAACAACATGCTCGACAGATAACGCTCCCCGGAGTCGGGCAGTACCACGACGATGGTCTTGCCCTGCATTTCCGGGGTTTCCGCCAGGCGCACCGCCACCGACATGGCCGCACCGCAGGAAATCCCGCACAGAATCCCCTCCTCCTGCATCAGGCGCAGGGCCATGGCCTTGGATTCGTCATCCGTCACCAACTCGACCCGGTCAACCATCGACAGATCAAGGTTCTTCGGCACGAAACCGGCACCGATGCCCTGAATCTTGTGCGGGCTCGGCTTGATCTCTTCGCCCGCCAGCGCTTGGGTAATCACCGGCGAAGACACGGGTTCCACCGCCACCGACAGAATCGGTTTGCCCGCCGTATTCTTGATATACCGCGACACACCGGTAATGGTTCCGCCGGTACCGACGCCTGCCACCAGCACGTCAATGGCGCCATCGGTGTCGTTCCAGATTTCCGGTCCGGTGGTCTTTTCGTGGATGGCCGGGTTGGCCGGGTTATCGAACTGGGCCGGCATGAAATATTTGCCCGCATCGCTGGCGACGATCTCCGCAGCCTTCTCGATCGCGCCCTTCATGCCTTTGGCCGGCTCGGTCAGCACCAGCTCGGCGCCCAGCGCCTTGAGCACCTTGCGCCGCTCGATGCTCATCGAGGCCGGCATGGTCAGCAGCAATTTGTAACCGCGAGCGGCAGCAACAAATGCCAGGCCGATGCCGGTGTTGCCGGAGGTCGGCTCGACAATGGTCATGCCCGGCTTGAGTTTGCCGCTGCTTTCAGCGTCCCAGATCATGTTGGCGCCAATCCGGCACTTGACCGAGTAGCCCGGGTTGCGACCTTCGATCTTGGCCAGAATGGTCACGCCACGGGGCGCGATGCGATTGATCTGCACCAGCGGCGTGTTGCCGATGGAATGGGCATTGTCAGCAAAAATACGGCTCATGGCTGGGTCCTTGTGCAGCGTTGAATTCAGCCTTCCAAGGTAAGCCTGTTGCCCCTGTCAGTCCAGTCGGGCCGAACGTCTGCGGCGGGCGGCAGTCAATCGCTTTACACCGTTCAGGATTTGCTGCCATGAAGCGTCGCTACCGCTGGCCGTTGTGGGTTCTCACCACTATCGTGGTGTTGCTGGTCGCCCTGCACATCGCCCTGCCCTACCTCGTGCGTGACTATCTGAATGACAAACTGGCCAACATGGGCGATTACCGCGGCCAGATCACCGACGTTGATCTGGCGCTCTGGCGCGGGGCCTACAAGATCAACGGCCTGAAAATCGTCAAGGTTGACGGCAAGGTGCCGGTGCCGTTCGTCGATGCGCCGCTGATCGACCTGTCCGTCAGCTGGCATTCGCTCTGGTACGACCATGCCGTGGTGGCGCAGGTAAAGTTCTTCAGACCACAAGTGAACTTCGTCGATGGTGGGGCCGACAAGCAGAATTCCCAGACCGGTCAGGGCACCGACTGGCGCGCGCAGTTGGGCAAATTGCTGCCGATCACCCTCGACGAAGTACAGATCAACGATGGCCGCATCAGCTTTCGCAACTTCAACTCCAAACCACCGGTGAACATGAATGCAACCAACGTCGACGCCAGCATTTATAACCTGACCAACGTGGTCGACAAGGAGGGCAAACGCGACGCTCGCTTCGAAGGCAAGGCTCTGCTGCTGGGCCATGCCCCGCTGGAAACCACAGCCACCTTCGACCCCTTGAGCAATTTCGAAGACTTCGAATTTCGCCTGCGGGCCCGGGACATCGAACTAAAACGCATGAACGACTTCGCCTCGGCCTACGGCAAATTCGACTTCAACGCCGGCCACGGCGATGTGGTCATCGAAGCCGCCGCCACCAAGGGCCAGCTCAAGGGCTACATCAAACCGCTGCTGCGCGACGTCGACGTATTCAACTGGCAGCAGGATGTCGAGAACAAGAACAAGGGGATCTTCCGCTCGATCTGGGAAGCACTGGTCGGCGGCACCGAAACCGTGCTGAAAAACCAGGGCAAGAACCAGTTCGCCACCCGGGTCGAACTCAGTGGCAGCGTACACCAGCAGGATATCAGCGCGTTCGAAGCGTTTTTGCAGATTTTGCGCAATGGATTCATCCAGGCCTTCAATGCCCGGTATGAACGGCCGAAGCCGGATGCGGGTTAGCGCACTGCGTGAGCGCATCCAGATACAAGGTGTCTGCGCCGATCTGAATTTCTTGGGCGACATCGGTTCCGATCCTCTAATCAGACAGGTTCAGCAGGCTACTTCCAAACCGATGGTCTCTGAATGCTGGCCTCGTGCCGAAACTGAGTCAACATGTGACGCCCCATTCAGAGACTGAATAAGCCGTCTGCGTTCACAGTCGACCGGGCCGCGCGTTATAGTCGGGCATCCGATTATTTCGTCCCCGCCCTGCCCGTTCAGGTCGGCGTTACCGTTCGAGGATTAGCAGATGAAGTTCGAAGGCACCCAGGCCTACGTCGCCACCGATGACCTGAAGCTGGCGGTCAACGCCGCCATCACCCTGGAGCGGCCGCTGCTGGTCAAGGGCGAACCGGGCACCGGCAAGACCATGCTCGCCGAGCAACTGGCCGAATCGTTCGGCGCCAAGCTGATCACCTGGCACATCAAGTCCACCACCAAGGCCCATCAGGGCTTGTACGAATACGATGCGGTCAGCCGTCTGCGCGACTCGCAGCTGGGCAATGAAAAAGTCCACGACGTGCGCAACTACCTGAAGAAGGGCAAGCTCTGGGAAGCGTTCGAGTCCGAAGAACGCGTCATTCTGCTGATCGACGAAATCGACAAGGCCGACATCGAGTTTCCCAACGACCTGCTGCAAGAACTCGACAAGATGGAGTTCTACGTTTACGAGATCGACGAGACCATCAAGGCCAAAAAACGTCCGATCATCATCATTACCTCCAACAACGAGAAAGAGCTGCCGGACGCCTTCCTGCGCCGCTGCTTCTTCCACTATATCGCCTTCCCCGACCGCACCACCCTGCAGAAAATCGTCGATGTTCACTACCCGGACATCAAGAAAGACCTGGTCAGCGAAGCGCTGGACGTGTTCTTCGACGTGCGCAAGGTGCCGGGCCTGAAGAAGAAGCCTTCGACCTCCGAACTGGTGGACTGGCTGAAACTGCTGATGGCCGACAACATCGGTGAGGCGGTGCTGCGCGAACGTGATCCAACCAAAGCCATCCCGCCGCTGGCCGGTGCGCTGGTGAAGAACGAACAGGACGTGCAACTGCTTGAGCGCCTGGCGTTCATGAGCCGTCGCGGCACCCGCTAAGAGGCTGATGCCATGTTGCTCAACCTGTTCAATGAAATGCGTGCAGCCAAGGTGCCGGTGTCGGTGCGTGAGCTGCTCGACCTGATCAACGCGCTGAAACAGCGCGTGACCTTCGCCGACATGGACGAGTTCTACTACTTGTCCCGAGCGATTCTGGTGAAGGACGAACGGCATTTCGACAAGTTCGACCGTGCGTTCGGTGCCTACTTCAATGGCCTGGAAAAGCTCGACGATCATTTGCAGGCGCTGATTCCCGAAGACTGGCTGCGCAAGGAATTCGAGCGCTCGCTGAGCGACGAGGAACGCGCGCAGATCCAGTCCCTCGGCGGTCTGGACAAGCTGATCGAAGAGTTCAAGAAACGTCTGGAAGAACAGAAGGAGCGCCACGCCGGCGGCAACAAATGGATCGGCACCGGCGGCACCAGCCCGTTCGGTTCCGGCGGCTTCAACCCGGAAGGCATCCGGGTCGGCGATGCCGGCAAGCGCCAGGGCAAAGCGGTGAAAGTCTGGGATCAGCGCGAGTACAAGAACCTCGACGACTCCGTGGAACTGGGCACCCGCAACATCAAGGTCGCCCTGCGCCGCCTGCGCAAATTTGCTCGCCAGGGCGCGGCGGAAGAGCTGGACATCGACGGCACCATCGACCACACCGCCAAGGACGCCGGCCTGCTGAACATCCAGATGCGCCCGGAACGGCGCAACACCGTGAAGCTGTTGCTGCTGTTCGACATCGGCGGTTCGATGGACGCCCACGTGAAGATCTGTGAGGAACTGTTCTCGGCCTGCAAGACCGAGTTCAAGCATCTGGAGTACTTCTACTTCCACAACTTCATTTATGAGTCGGTGTGGAAGAACAACATGCGCCGCACTTCCGAGCGCACGTCGACCCAGGATCTGCTGCACAAGTACGGTGCCGACTATAAAGTGATCTTCATCGGTGACGCCGCGATGGCGCCCTATGAAATCACCCAGGCCGGCGGCAGCGTCGAGCACTGGAACGAAGAGCCGGGTTACGTGTGGATGCAGCGCTTCATGGAAAAGTACAAAAAGCTCATCTGGATCAACCCGTACCCGAAAGACACCTGGGGCTACACCTCGTCGACCAATATCGTGCGGGATTTGATCGAGGATCAGATGTATCCGCTGACGTTGCGCGGGCTGGAAGAAGGGATGCGGTTTCTGTCCAAATAACCGAACCGTTCCCATGCTCTGCGGGGAAATGTATCAAGTGACGCTCTGCGTCACTGGGACGCAGAGCGTCCCGGGCGGCATTCCCACGCGGAGCATGGGAACGATCAAACGCAGACGGTTCGACGTGGGAACGATCAAGTAAATCGCTGTAGATATTCGATGTGCTCCCGGTGCGCCACGTCCTGCACCACCGGGCGCAACCTGACCTTCGCCCCCGGCAGACACTGTGCCAGACGCGCCAGTGCCAACGGCGTCAACGCGCCCAGTCGCGGATAACCGCCAATGGTCTGCCGATCATTGAGCAACACGATCGGCTGTCCGTCCGGCGGCACCTGCACCGCGCCCAGCGGAATGCCCTCGGAAATCATCGGCTTGCCCTGATACTGCAACGCCGTCCCCAACAGGCGGATGCCCATGCGATCAGCACGGCTGTCCAGCGTCCAGGCACTGTTGAAGACATCGAACAGGCTCTGCCCGCTGAACTGACCGATCTGCGCGCCGAGTACCAGATCGAGCGGCGCGTCGAGGCGCAGGTCCGGTAGATGCTGTGCCGGAACGTCACGCACCAATAGGGTTTCGCCCTGATAACTCAGCGAGGCGCCCTTGGCCAACGGCAAGCCAAAACCATCGAGACCACCCAGTTCCTCACGGATCACCGTGGCACTGCTGCCCAGCACTTTCGGCGCGTTGAAACCGCCGGGCGCTGCCAGATAGGCCCGCGCCCCGAGCAACGGCTGGGTGAACTTCAAGGTCTGTCCTTTGCGCAGTTTGAAACTGCGCCACGGCGCCAGCACTTCACCGTCGATCTGTGCGCCAAGATCGGCGCCGGCCAATGCCAGCAAGCAATCTTCTTCAGCCACCACCGTAAACCCGCCGAGGGTGATTTCAATTACCGGCAAGTCCAGGTCATTGCCCAGCAGCCAGTTGGCCCAGGCCATCGACCGCCAGTCCGCCGCGCCGCCCTGGGTCACGCCCAGATGGCGCACGCCAAACCGCCCGGCGTCCTGTAACAGGCACAGCGGCGTACTCGCCTCAATTGTCAGTCGGCTCATGCCAAGGCCTCCAGAGGCGTGTCGTCACCGCCAAGACGGATGAATTCGGCGTGGCTCACTGCTTCGAAACGCACGGTATCGCCGGGCTGCATCAGGCTGTAGCCATCGCGCTCACGGTCGAACAGTTTTGCCGGCGTGCGACCGATCAGGTTCCAGCCACCGGGAGACACCACCGGATACGCGGCCGTCTGCCGCTCGGCGATGCCGACGCTGCCGGCGGCGACTTTCTTGCGTGGGGTATTCAGACGCGGTGCGGCGAGAACCTCTTCCACCAAACCCATGAAGGCAAAACCCGGTGCAAAACCGAGCGCGAACACCTGATATTCCCGAGCGCTGTGACGGCGGATCACTTCTTCCACCGACAAACCGCTGCGTTGCGACAGCAAGCTCAATTCCGGGCCGACACTCAGGTCGTACCACACCGGCAACACGTGACACTGGCCGCCGGTACGCGCATTCGGCGACAGGTCGATCAGTGCTTCGGCGATCAATTCCCGGGCCTGATTCGGGCTCAACGCGGTCAGGTCGTAATGCACCATCAACGTGGTGTACGACGGCACCAGATCGATCAGATGTTCACCGAACACCGTGCGCAGCCGCTCACTGGCGGCGAGCATCCACGGCATGTTGGCTTCGGCGATTTCATCGAACAGGCGCAGCATCAGGCAATCCAGCGCCACCACTTCCACCCGCGGATTCATGGTGCGCTCTGCTCGTTCAGGGCCTGACGAATGCGCTGCACGGCTGCCACTGAACTGGCGTTGTCACCATGCACGCACAGCGTGTTGGCTTGCAGATGCAGCGCGCTGCCGTCGCTGGCGGTGAGGTTGTCGCCACGGGCGATGGTCAGCGCTTGCCCGATGATGGTTTCGGAATCGTGGTGCACCGCGCCCGGCAGCTGCCGCGAGACCAGTCGGCCGGCGCTGTCGTAGGCGCGGTCGGCGAAGGCTTCGAACCACAGGGTCACGCCGTATTCATCGCCGAGCTGTTGCGCGGCCGTGTTGTCGCGGGTGGCCATCAGCATCAGCGGCAAGCTGCGGTCGTAAGCCGCGACAGCCTGAATCACCGCCCGCAACTGCGCCGGGTTGGCCATCATGTCGTTGTACATCGCGCCGTGGGGTTTGACGTAACTGACTTTGCCACCCTGGGCGCGGCAAATGCCGTCCAGGGCCCCGATCTGGTAATGCAGGATGTCTTGCAGTTCCTGGGCGGTGTAGGCCATGGAACGTCGGCCGAACCCCACCAGATCCTGATAGGCCGGATGCGCGCCGATCTGCACGCCATGACTGAGGGCCAGGCTGACGGTCTTGCGCATGATGCTCGGGTCGCCGGCGTGGAAACCGCAGGCAATGTTGGCGCAGTCGATGAAGGGCATGACTTCCGCGTCCAGACCCATGGTCCAGCTGCCGAAGCTCTCGCCGATGTCACAGTTCAATAGCAGGCGGCTCACGGTGAACACTCCTGTAGCTGTTGTCTTTTTATGCTGTAGGACAGTTGTCGCAGGTTATCAGTTACTGCGCGTCCAGTTGTTTGCCACGGGTTTCCGGCAGGCTCAACGCCGCGAGAATCACCACGCCGTAGGACACTGCCGCAAAGGCACCGATGCCTACACTCAGCGGCACTTTCTGGCTGAGCAGTCCGATCAACAGCGGGAACAACGCCGCCAGCGCCCGGCCGATGTTGTAACAGAAGCCCTGCCCCGAGCCGCGAATCCGCGTCGGGAACAATTCGGTGAGAAACGCGCCCATGCCACTGAAAATCCCCGAGGCAAAGAAGCCCAACGGGAAGCCCAGCCACAGCATCACGCCGTTGCTGACCGGCAATTGGGTGTAGAGCAGAACGATGGTGAACGAGCCGACCGCGAACAGAATGAAGTTCTTCTTGCGGCCCAACAGGTCGGTCAAATAGGCGCTGATCACATAACCGGCGTAGGAACCGATGATCACCATCGCCAGATAACCGCCGGTGCCGAGTACGCTCAAGCCGCGTTCGTTCTTCAGAAAAGTCGGCAGCCAGGAGGTGATCGCGTAGTAACCGCCGAGGGCGCCGGTGGTCAGCAGCGAGGCACGAATCGTGGTGAAGAGCATGCCGGGGGCGAAGATCTCGTAGAACTTCGACGGACTGTCCGGAGTTTGCCTGGCCTTGGCTTCGCGATAGATCTCCGGGTCTTTCACCAGGCGGCGGACGAAAATCACGAACACCGCCGGCACGATGCCAAGGATGAACAGTGCGCGCCAGGCGTCTTCCGGCGGCAACACCGAGAACAGCAGCGCATAGAGAATCGCCGTCAGGCCCCAACCCAAGGCCCAGCCGGATTGCACCATGCCCACCGCTTTGCCACGGTCCTTGGCGCGAATCACTTCACCGATCAGCACCGCGCCGGCAGTCCATTCACCGCCGAAACCGAAGCCCATCAGGGTACGGGCGATCAGCAGTTGCTCGTAGTTCTGGGCGAAACCGCAAAGGAAAGTGAAGAAGGCAAACCACAGCACCGTCAGTTGCAAAGTACGCACGCGGCCGATGCGGTCGGAGAGAATCCCCGCCACCCAGCCGCCGATGGCCGAGGCGATCAGGGTGCTGGTGTGAATCAGGCCGGCTTCTCCGGTGGTGATGCCCCACATCGCAATCAGGGTCGGCACCACGAAGCTGAGCATCTGGGTGTCCATGCCGTCCAGACCGTAGCCGATCTTGCAGCTCCAGAAGGTCCGGCGCTCCTGCTGATTGATGTTGCGATACCAGTCGAACGGGCCGGGACGGGCCGCAGTTTTGGGGAGGTCGAGGGTGTCGGGCGCACTCATGGCATGTCTCCGCAGGCTTTTATTGGTCTTGTTCGAAGCTCCGACGACGCCTATCGTGGGAACCGGATGCGTCGATTCTTGGGTGCGTCACCCGGTCGCGTCCAACGAATAAAAACCCGCCCAAGACATAAGAAAAATTTGTTGCCATGAACCTGAAGTTTCTCGAAACCTTCGTCTGGGTCGCCCGGCTGAAAAGTTTTCGCCTGACCGCCGACAAGCTGTTCACCACCCAGGCCTCGATCTCCAGCCGGATCGCGGTGCTCGAAGGCGAGCTCGGGGTGAAGCTGTTCCTGCGTGATTCACGCGGCGTCAGCCTGACGCCCGAAGGTTTGAAAGTGCTGGACTATGCCGAGCAGATGCTCGACACGATGCAGGCGCTCAAGCAGTCGATCGAGACCCGTTCGAGCAAGGTCGGCCAGGTACGGATCGGGGTGATGGACACGGTGATTCACACCTGGCTCAGCCCGCTGGTGGCGCAGATGACCGATCTGTACCCTCGGGTGGAAATCGAACTGGTGGCGGATACCTCGCTGAACCTCTGCGATCAGCTGCAAAAAGGCTTTCTCGATCTGATTCTGCAAACCGATCTGGTGCGCCAGGAAAGTGTGCGCAGCCTGGAACTCGCCAGCCACCCTATCGGCTGGATCGTCGCCAGCAACTCGATCTACAACCGCGACTACGCAAACCTCGCCGACCTGGCGCAGGAGCGGATCATCACCTACTCGAAAAACTCCCGGCCACATCAGGACATCCTGGCGCTGATGCAGGCCCAGGGTGTGCTGGCGCCACGCTTGAACTGTGTGAATTCGGTGTCGGCGATCACCCGGCTGTTGCGCGACGGATTCGGCATTGGCGCGTTGCCGCCAGTGCTGGTGGCCGAGGAACTGGCGCGGGGCGAACTGACCCTGCTCGACATCGAACAGCGCCCGCCGAATCTGCAGGTGGTGGTGTCGTGGCGAGTCGGTGTGGAATGGGTCGAGGAGATCGTGACGCTGTGTCAGCAGGTGCTGGAGGGATACGCGCGCAAGGTAGGTACGGATTACATTGTTCTAAGTTGATCGTTCCCACGCTCTGCGTGGGAACGATCATGGAGCTCAGAGCCCGCGCACATCCCGGTCTTCGATCGGCCTGCTCTGGCGCAGGCGCTTGCCGCCCAGCACCACCCAGTCGATCAGACGGAACAGGCATTCAAGACCAAACGACAGCAGCAACGCGCCGCTCATGCCCCAGATCATCGCCTCAGGCGTCAGCAGGATCTGGTAGCTGTAGCCGTTCCAGGTTTCCTTGCGGATGTCCGGGTCGGCGGCCAGCACCACTTGCAGGAAGCGGATGTACCACGGGCCCTGCATCGCCTGAAATTGCTTGTCCAGCGCCAGCTGACGGTTGAGCAAGGCGCTCAGGCTGTCGGCATCGCTGCGAAACACCGGGTCCTCGCTGGCGCGATAGTGGGCGACCAGTGCCTGGATATCACCTTTGAAGAACTGCTCGGCGGTGCCCTGGAAACCGCGCAGACCGGTCTGCGCCTCGATCAGGTGCGCTTCGACCCGCTTGGCGTAATCGTTGATGAAGCCTGGCACCTGGACACCGATCAACAGGCCCGCCGCAAACAACACCAGCCGTAGATAACTGAGCAACATGGGGGTGCAATCCTTATTCGGTCGTGCCTTGGCTGACGCATTCGCCGCGTCGCCACAGGCTCCATTGGCCCGGTTCGTAGCGGGTCCAGGTTTCGTTTTCGGTCAAGGGTTCGGTGGCAATCACCGTGACCACGTCGTTGGGCGTGGTTTCGGCCTGGAAATCGACGATCACATCGACATCCTTGAGCCGCGCCGGGCCAAACGGGGCGCGTCGGGTGATCTGCGCCAGTTTGGTCGAGCAATAGCAGAACAGCCAGTCGCCGTCGCTGAGCAGGCAGTTGAACACGCCTTTGCTGCGGTATTCGGCACAAGCCGCGACCAGATCCGGCAGCAGCACTTCTATATCGACCGGTTCCGGAAACGCTGCACGTACGCGGTTGAGCAAATCGCAGAACGCCGCCTCGCTGTCGGTATCGCCGACCGGGCGGTAGAAACTCTTGATCGGGGTGAAATCGGCGAGCTGGCCGTTGTGCGCGAAGCACCAGTTGCGTCCCCACAGTTCGCGGACGAACGGATGGGTGTTGGACAGGCAGACCTTGCCGACGTTGGCCTGACGGATATGACCGATGACCACTTCGCTCTTGATCGGATAGCGCTGCACCAGGTTCGCCACTTCCGACTCGCTGCTGGCCGCCGGGTCCTGGAACAGACGCAGCCCACGACCTTCGTAGAAGGCAATGCCCCAGCCATCTCGGTGCGGCCCGGTGCGACCGCCGCGCTGCATCAGCCCGGTGAAGCTGAACACGATGTCGGTCGGCACGTTGGCACTCATGCCCAGTAATTCACACATGTGCGGACTCTCGTGATTACAGACGCGGCTCGACCCGCATGCGCTGCGGGTTGCTCGGCACTGGCGGGCGACCATAGCGGTCATCGCCGGCGCCACCGAACGGTTGATCGGCGTCCCGCTCGTCATCGGCCCGGGCCGCTGCGCGGGCGGCTTCAGCCTGTTCTCGGCGGGCCTTGGAGGCGCGTTCGATCGGCAGGCGGATCAGCACAAAAATCAGGTACAGGCCGAACGCGATCATGGCGTACATGAGCAGTTCGGAAATCGCACGCCAGGCGTTGTTGCCGACCTTGAACGCCAGATCCAGCGCGGTGATGGCGATGGCCGGGGCGAATTTTTCCTTCACCGGGTCAATGATGGTCGGGCTGAACAGCAACACCGCCATCAATACACGCAGCGGCTCGCGCAGCCAGCGCCACATCCAGCGGGTCATGCGCATCCACACCAGCAGGCAGCCCACGGCGGCAAAGGCGTAAAGGCCCCAGGCGATCAGATAGTCGTTCTCGGTCATGGTGTCCATGGCAAGGCAGGCAAAGAGGCGCTTATAGTAACGACTTTTCGCACGTCAGGCTTGTCCCAATGCCAGTCGGTCAGCCCCGGACATTGTGGGAGCGAGTTTGGTCCGGCGGCGATCCGACGAAGAGTCCGTCAGATTCAACACTATTATTGACTGAGCCTCCGCTTTCGCGAGCAAGCTCGCTCCCACAGGTTGCGAAACCCTATTCCGTTATATTTTCGAGAGCTTTCCATGCCCGTATCCGCCAACGTCAGCAGCGCCCCGATTGCCCACAAGGCTGCCGGTCACGACCCGTACGCCTGGCTGCAGGAACGCGACACCGACGCGGTGCTCGACTACCTCAAGGCTGAAAACGACTATCAGCAGGCACAGACCGCCGATCAAGCCGAACTGCGCGAAACCCTGTTCGAGGAGATCAAGGGCCGGATCCTCGAAACCGATCTGTCCCTCCCCTCGCCATGGGGCCCGTACCTGTATTACACCCGCACCACAGCGGGTGACGAATATGCCCGTCACTATCGTTGCCCGCGCCCGGCCGACGACAGCCTGACCCTCGATGAAAGCCGCGAACAGCTGCTGCTCGACCCGAACGCACTGGCCAACGGCGGCTTTTTCTCCCTCGGCGCGTTCAGCATCAGCCCGGATCACCAGCGTCTGGCCTACAGCGTCGACGCCTCGGGCGATGAGATTTACACGCTGTTCGTGAAGGAATTATCCAGCGACCGCGTCAGCGAACTGGAATTCCAGGACTGCGACGGCAGCATGACCTGGGCCAATGACAGCCTGACGCTGTTCTTCGGTGTGCTCGACGACACTCATCGCCCGCATAAATTGTTCCGCTATCGCCTGGACGGCACTGCCGCCGAAGAAGTATTCCACGAGCCGGACGGGCGTTTCTTCCTGCATTGCTACCGCGCCAGCTCCGAGCAGCAATTGCTGTTGTCGCTGGGCAGCAAGACCACCAGCGAAGTCTGGGCGCTGGACGCCAATCAGCCGCAGCAGCCGTTCACTTGCCTGGCGCCACGGGTCGAGAATCACGAATACGACGTCGACCACGGCAAGCTCGATGGCGAATGGACCTGGTTCATCCGCACCAACCGCGACGGCATCAACTTCGCCCTGTATCAGGCGCCGGACACCGGTATCGTACCGAGCGAAGCCGACTGGCAGAACCTGATCCCGCACAGCTATTCGGTGATGCTCGATGGCGTGACCCTCAATGCCGAAGCCTTGACCCTGAGCCTGCGCGAAGGTGGTCTGCCGATCATTGAAGTTCGCCCACACGGTCTGGCGCCTTATCGCGTGCAATTGCCGGACGCGGCCTACAGCCTCTACGTGCAAAACAGCCTGGAATTCGAAAGCGACCGCATTCGCCTGCGCTATGAAGCGCTGAACCGTCCGGCTCAGGTTCGGCAACTGATTCTCGCCACCGGCGAACAGACCGTCCTCAAGGAAACCCCGGTGCTCGGTCCGTTCGACGCCGACGCCTACGTCAGCCAACGCCTGTGGGCCACTGCGCCGGACGGCACCCAGGTGCCGATCAGTGTGGTGATGAAACGGGAAATGGTCGGCAAAGCGGTGCCGCTGTATCTGTATGGTTACGGTGCCTACGGTTCGAGCCTTGATCCGTGGTTCTCCCACGCTCGCCTGAGCCTGCTGGATCGCGGCATGGCGTTCGCCATCGCCCACGTGCGTGGCGGCGGTGAACTGGGCGAAGCCTGGTACCGCGCCGGCAAGCAGGAGCACAAGCACAACACCTTCAGCGACTTCATTGCCTGCGCCGAATTCCTGATCCTCAACGGCATCACCACCGCGCCACAACTGGCGATCAGCGGCGGCAGCGCCGGTGGCTTGCTGATCGGTGCGGTGCTCAACCAACGTCCGGATCTGTTCGGCGTGGCGATTGCCGAAGTGCCGTTCGTCGATGTGCTCAACACCATGCTCGACCCGGATCTGCCGCTGACCGTCACTGAATACGACGAGTGGGGCAATCCCGAAGAGCCGGAGGTCTACGAGCGGATCAAGGCCTACGCGCCGTACGAAAACGTCACCGCGCAGGCGTATCCCGCAACGCTGGTGATCGCCGGCTACAACGACAGCCGCGTGCAGTACTGGGAAGCAGCCAAGTGGGTAGCGAAGTTGCGCGCGACCAAGACCGATGACAATCCATTGCTGCTCAAGACCGAACTGGGCGCCGGCCACGGCGGGATGAGCGGGCGTTATCAGGGATTACGTGACGTAGCGCTCGAATATGCATTTGTTTTCAAGGTTCTGGGCATTGCCTGAGGAACTCCGCCGGTCACTTGGGTCTTAATTCCAGACCCCGGCGGTCGATACACCACAGATCCCATTGTGGGAGCGAGCTTGCTCCGGGCGGCGATCCGACGAAGGCGTCAGGTCAGTGGAGACTGATATTGGCTGATCCACCGCATTCGCAAGCAAGCTCGCTCCCACAACGATCCGTGTAGTGCCTGCAACCTGTGAAAACAAAAAGACTGTGACGACATGTCAGAACCCACTCTACTGAACAACGAAATCCGCGACTGGCTGATGGACTGCGGCCTGTTCGATCAATTGCAACTGGCGGATTTTGCCGCTGCCTCGGGCTACTTCAGCATCAGCACCGTGACTGAAGGCGAAGCGATCTTTCGCGAAGGCGATGCCGGCAGTTTCATGTGCATCATTCACACCGGCCAGGTGGCCGTGCAGAAAACCGGCGGCGACGGCCAGGTCGTGACCATGGCTACCCTGCGCAGCGGTCGCGCATTCGGCGAAATGGCGGTGCTGGATGGCGAACGCCGCTCGGCAACCTGCGTCGCGGCGAGCAACTGTCAGTTGCTCAACCTCGGCAAGGACTCACTGGAAAAAATGCTCAACGACGCGCCGAAGATCGCCGCCAAGATCATCCGTGCCCTCGCCGTATCCCTCTCCAAACGCCTGCGCATGGCTGACGGCCAACTCGCCGCCCAGCAGATCTAGCCTCCCGGGGATTTGGGTTTGTTGTCGTTCTGTTCCAGACCCGGCAATGGCTGATCCTTGGTCGGCGGACTGGGCATTTCGATCGGCACCAACGGTGGGCCACCGCTGCCGGGGCCGGTCCTGGGAATGGGTGCAGGGTTGATCTGCGGATACGGCGTCGGCGTCGCGGTGCCGGGCGAACCGGGCGACCCGGCTGGCGGCATCGGGTTGACGGGAATCGTCTGTTGCGCCTGTACGGCAGTTATCGAGAGCGCGGCCAGGGTAATGACCGTTAGAATGGTGCGCTTCATCAAGGGCTCCGTTGGCCTGAAGTCTGCCTTCAGGCTACTCCCAACGCGCCGCCTTGCCTTCCCCCCTGTAGAGATTTCCATGAAACGTTTCGTTCTGCTCGACACCACGCCGATCCCTGACAACGGCGGCGCCCTGTGCCTGTTCGAGTATGGCGAAGACTTCGTCATCAAGATCCAGGGCGGCGATGGCGGCCAATTGATGAACACCCGCATGCATGGCTCCGAAGACGCGCTGGCCGAGATCCCGTGCCGCAAGGTCGCCGGCCGGCCGAACTCGCGCGTGCTGATCGGCGGCCTGGGCATGGGCTTCACCCTCGCCTCCGCGCTCAAGCATCTGGGCAAGAGCGCCGAAGTGGTAGTCGCCGAACTGGTGCCCGGTGTGGTCGAGTGGAATCGCGGCCCGCTCGGTGAAAAGTCCGGACGTCCGTTGCTCGACCCGCGCACGGTGATCCGTCAGGAAGACGTGGCCAAGGTGCTGCAAAGCGAGCCGAACGGCTTCGACGCGATCATGCTCGACGTCGACAACGGCCCCGAAGGCCTGACCCAGAAGGCCAACAGCTGGCTGTATTCCGCCGCAGGCCTGGCCGCGTGCGCCAAGGCGATGCGACCCAAGGGCGTGCTGGCGGTGTGGTCGGCCAGCGCCGACCGGCAGTTTTCCGACAAACTGAAGAAGGCCGGCTTCAAGGCCGAGGAAGTCCAGGTCTTCGCCCACGGCAACAAGGGCACGCGCCACACGATCTGGATTGCCGAGAAGCTCAAGGGCTGAGCTAAACTTGCCTCATAACCGTCATTAGTCTTTCTACAAAGGTGAACCCATGAGTTCGTCCACCCCGACCAACACTTCGAAGCTGGATCGCATTCTCGCCGACAACCAGCGTGACAAGGAAATGGGCTACCGCGACAAGGCCCTGAAGATGTACCCGCACGTGTGCGGCCGCTGCGCCCGTGAGTTTTCCGGCAAGCGCCTGAGCGAACTGACCGTGCACCACCGCGACCACAACCACGACAACAACCCGCAGGACGGTTCCAACTGGGAGCTGCTGTGCCTGTACTGCCACGACAACGAACACTCGCGCTACACCGACCAGCAGTACTTCGGCGAAGGCTCGCTGAGCACGCCGAAAATCGCCAAGGCCACACATAATCCGTTTGCTGCCCTGGCCGGGTTGATGAAGAAAGAAGACTGAAGATCTTCATTGGCCACACCGGCCTCTTCGCGGGCAAGCCCGCTCCCACAGGTTTCTCTGGTGTACTCAGAATTTGTGAACGATAGAGATCACTGTGGGAGCTAGCTTGCTAGCGATGGCGGTGTCTCGGACACCACCAATCTCAAACTGAACACCCCTCCCCCAATCCCCGTATAATCGCCCTCTTTTTTCCCGAAGGCACCCCGCTCGTGGCAGACAAACGGTACAGCTGCATTGGTTTGTATAATCCCAAATCACCGGAAAACGTCGGTTCGGTGATGCGCGCCGCAGGCTGCTACGGCGTGTCGACCGTGTTCTACACCGGCAAGCGCTATGAGCGCGCCGCCGACTTCGTGACCGACACCAAGCGCGTGCACTACGACATCCCGCTGATCGGCATCGACGACCTGAAAAAGATCCTGCCGCTGAACTGCGTCCCGGTCGCCGTGGAACTGGTCGACGGCGCCCGCCCGCTGCCGGAATACACCCACCCCGATCGAGCCCTGTACATCTTCGGCCCCGAAGATGGTTCGCTGGATCAGGAGATCCGCGACTGGTGCGAAGACGTCGTGTACATCCCGACCACCGGTTGCATGAACCTCGCCGCCACGGTCAACGTCGTGCTTTACGACCGCATGGCCAAAGGCCTGAACACCCGCTCCGGGCCGAAATTCCGCTGAAACACCGCACATCCGATGGAACGAGCTGACCGCCTGCGCAGTCAGCTTGTTTATCGATTACTCATTGCCTGGAGAAAGATCATGACCGAGCTCAAACGCGTCGAGCGTATCGAATCCACCCCGTTCCAGAGCCGTTCCGAGCAGAACGTCGAAGGCTGGGAGCGCATCGGCTCGCTGGCCGGCGGCGTGATCATGGTCGGCAAGGGCCTGCGCCGTGGCGGCGTATTCGGGCTGATTCAGGTGGCGATTGGCGGCGTGGCCATGGCCCGCGGCATCACCGGTCACAGCTCGGTGAAAAGCCTGCTGGAGAAAAGCCGTCAGGACATGAACAACGTGCGGGCAAAGATCGAGCGGGCCGGCGACGAGCTGAGCAAGCTCAAAGCCAATGCCGAAGCGGCGACCAACACCGCCACGGTGACCGGCAATGATTCGGTGAAATCGCCGAAAGCCGGGGTTTGATCCTGAACTTGCGGTGAAGCTTCTGGCCTCTTCGTCGGATCGCCGCCCGGAGCAAGC
Source organism: Pseudomonas sp. B20(2017) (assembly GCF_002113125.1). Lineage (GTDB taxonomy): Bacteria > Pseudomonadota > Gammaproteobacteria > Pseudomonadales > Pseudomonadaceae > Aquipseudomonas. The sequence goes on from NZ_NEJP01000001.1 coordinate 306,532, forward strand.
CCGCTCCCACATTCAACCGCGCTCCGTCAGCTGTAATGCGATCAAATGTGGGAGCGGGCTTGCTCGCGAAGGCGGTATTACTGCAGTAATGCGGTATCGAGGACCTTGGACGACTCGCCGAGAATGCTTTCGGCGAGTTGCACGAACTCTTTGGTGTCCACCGTCCCCAGATGCATCGCCCCGCGCAGCACATCATCCAGCGAACGCTTGTTGCGTGTCTTCAGACGAATCTCGCCGTCCAGCTCCTGTAACAGCAGCACCGCTTTCGACACCTGCGTCGGGCTGATCTGCTCGCCGCGCAGGGTCGTGACCTTCTGGCTGTCCTTCACGAGTTTCGCCTGCAACGCCTGATAACGCTCGTCGCTCATGCCCCCCGCACGGCGCACCAGTTCGATGGCGTAATACTCGGCAAACCCTTCGCTGATCCAGTCGCTGCGCTGCTCGTCGTTGATCCGTCCGAACACCTGCGCCAACTCGCGCACCAGCGCGCTGCTGCCGCTTTCGCTGACCAGCGGCAAGCGCGAGTTGAGGTAGATCGACTCCCGCGCCGCCAGGCTGCCGCGCCACATCGGATCGTTGGCGCCGACAATCAGCAACTTGGTCGGATGACGGGGAAACACCGCCTGCACCTGCGGCCAGACAAACGTCAGCAGCGTCAGCACATCCATCCGGCGCATGCCCTGCCCTTGCGGCGAGGCCACGGTGACTTCGGTCTCGCCCAGCCGCGTGCGGCGGCTGCCGAGGTGGCCGGCGAGCATCCAGCCGGTCGGGCGGTCGAACAGGCGGGACGGATTATCGATGCGGAATTTGTTCTTGCCGATGCGCGGCCAGGCGGTTTCGACGCTTTTCCAGCCGTCGGGCAATTCGAAGTGCAGGCGTGCGACCAGTTCGATGCCGTCCTGTTGATCGAGCCTGGCTGGCGGCACCAGTTCATCGCCGCGCATCAGCGCCCAGGTCGGGGTCATGCGCGTGTCGAAACTGCCGTTCTTGCGACCATGGCTGATGCGCACGCGGTAGGTCAGGCTGGCCTTGTCCGCCGTCGGGCGCCAGACCCCGCGCGCCGGTTTGCCCGGCGTCAGTTGCCACTGGCCGTCGGCCTTGAAATCGCTGTAGCGGCTGCCATCGCCAAGGTCGAAATCCAGGCTGCGCACCGCTTCGCCCTTGGCGAGGGTCATGCGTACTTCGGCCTGATCGCTCTGCGGCAGCAGGCGTACCTGATAATCCAGATCGGCTTTCTTCGCCGCCCACACCGGCGCACTCAGCGCCAGCAGCGTGACGATCAGCGCCCGGCGCAATCCCGTCGCCATACCTGCTCCTTGGTCAATCGTTAACCTGCGCGGAAAATCAGGTGATCTTCCCAATCGTCTTCCGGAACGCTGCCTTCGGCGAGCATGCGCCCGGACTGGGAAATCCGTTCGTGGTGCACCGCGTCGCGATCACCACAGACCAGGTGATGCCATAGCGGCAGATCCTTGCCTTCGCTGACCAGCCGATAACCGCAGGTCGGCGGCAGCCATTTGAATTGTTCGGCCTGGCCCGGGGTGAGCTGGATGCAGTCCGGGACAAATTTCATGCGGTTCGGGTAATCGCTGCACTGGCAGGTTTTCAGGTCCAGCAGTTTGCAGGCGATACGCGTGTAATAGACGCTGTTGTCTTCTTCATCCTCGAGCTTCTGCAGGCAGCACAGACCGCATCCGTCGCACAGCGATTCCCATTCCTCGTGATCGAGTTGATCGAGGGTTTTGCGTATCCAGAACGGTTCGACTTTGGCGGCCATGGCTCAAGCATCAACATCAGGTGGTGAAAAGGTCGCCAGTCTAGTGCCCAAGGCCCCGTGATCCAAGCGCTGGCGACTGCCGGTTGTGCGGGGCTTGTCAGTTTTTGCGCGGCCAAGTAGCTTTGCCGGTCTCACCAAGCCTTTGCCGGATGCCATTAACGCTCGACCGCGTTGCACCCGGTGAACTGCAGGCTTGCGCCACGACCCCATCGTTCAGCCCAACTGATCCCGCCGGGTTTCGCTTCCAACCTGTCATCAAACGTAGCAAGGAATCTCTCGATGAGTGCCAACCCTCGCGTTGCCGAATACGCCATCCACCCGCAGTTCACCGATCGCTGGTCGCCCCGCGCCTTTACCGGCGAAGCAATTTCCGAGGAAACCCTGCTGAGCTTCTTCGAAGCCGCACGCTGGGCGCCGTCGGCGTACAACTCGCAGCCGTGGCGTTTTCTCTACGCCCGTCGCGACACGCCGAACTGGGAGCGTTATCTGGGCCTGCTCAACGAATTCAACCGCAGCTGGGCACAGCATGCGTCGGCGCTGGTGATCGTGATTTCGAAAACCACCTTCACCGCACCGGGCGCGACCGAGGAAACGCCAGCGCTGTGGCACACCTTCGACACCGGTTCCGCGTGGGGGCATCTGGCGCTGCAAGCGAGCCTGAGCGGCTGGCACACCCACGGCATGGCCGGCTTCGATCAGGAGCTGACCCGCAAGGAGCTGAACATTCCAGAAGGTTATGCGCTGCACGCCGCCGTTGCGGTGGGCAAGCTGGGTGACAAGGCAACCCTGGCGGAATACCTGCAAGCACGGGAAACACCGAGCCCGCGTCGTCCGCTGAGCGAGCTGGCGGCTGAAGGCGATTTCACCCTCTAAGCCACACTGCAAAACGAACTGTGGGAGCGGGCTTGCTCGCGAAGAGGGCTTACCAGTCGACGACTTGGCTGACTGATAAACCGCTTTCGCGAGCAAGCCCGCTCCCACATTTTTCACTGCGGTGAATCAGTAACCGCGTGCGAAATCCACTTCCCCGCGCAGCGCTTCACCCGCCTGATACGCCCGCAAGTTATCCAGAAACAACTGCACCATCATCGGCGGCGAGGTCGGCGCCGAGCTGTGCCCGGTCAGCAGCAAGCCCCACGCGGTCCAGAACGGGTGCCGTTGTGGCAGCGGCTCCTGACGGCAAACGTCGATCACCGCACCGGCCAGATGGCCTTCCTTCAACGCTTCGACCAGATCTGCATCGACCACCGCCACACCGCGCCCGGCGTTGATGAACAACCCGGTCGGCTTGAATTGCTTGAACAGCGCCGCGTCGTAAATGTCGTGAGTGTGCTCAGTGTTGGGCAGCAGATTGACCACGTAATCCGCCTCGCCCACCAGACGCGGCAAGTCCGCCATCGAACCGACTTCGGCAAACGGCGCCTGCTCGCGGGCGCTGCTGGCGATGCCGTACAACTCGACGCCGAACGGCAGCAGGAACTGCGCCACGCTCTGGCCGATATCACCGGTGCCGACGATCAGCACCTTGCGCCCGACCAGACTCTGGCCGGTGCGGTTGTCCCATTTGCGCTCGACCTGGCTGACCAGTCGTGCCAGCACTTCACGCTCGTGCCCGAGCATGTAGGTCAGCACGTATTCAGCCATGACCTGACCGAAAATGCCGACCGCCCGGGTCAACCGATAATCCCGGCGCAGGCCGTCGGCCAGCAGCGGCGTGATCCCGGCCCAGGTCGATTGCAGCCATTGTGGCTGGTGGCCCTGACGCAACAGGGTCGCCAGCAGATCCGGCTGGCCCAGCCAAACCGGGCAATCGACGGCCTGGCGGGCCAGTTCGGCGGAGTCGCCGCTGGTCAGCACTTCAAGCTCCGGGGCCGCCTGACGCAGCAGTCGGGCGTATATCGCGTGGTCGTGTTCAGCAATCAGAACGCGCATCTTCAAACCTTTCGCAAACCGTGCAGGCGGCCGTCCACTTCGTGGCAGCCGTCGCCGTAAAAACCGTTCCAGGGGTTACAAGAGGCCCAGGACAGGGCCTCGCGGATCAGACCGGGTCGTTGCGTCGCAGCAACTCTTCCGGCAAGTGCTCGATGTACTCTTCCTCGGCCGGCGGCATTTGCAGGTGGTAGCCCTGCTTGTCGAGGTTTTCCAGGACCACGGCGATATCTTCGCTGGCCAGCTTGCGCTCGGGAGTCAGTACCAGATCGAAGGAATGCTTCGCCTTGCCGAACGCCGCCATCAGAGCTTCCGGCACGCGCTCCAGCGCGTCGCTCTTGAGCACGTACAGGTACATGCCGCTTTTCTTCGAACTTTGATAAATGGAACAAATACGTTTCAAGGCTGTTCTCCGGCGGTGGCCAGGCTGTCGAGCAGCTTCTGGCCCATCAACTCGCGGCGCCAGCCACGCAGCGAATCAGGCAATTGGTAAGGGCCCTCGGGGAAGCCGCTTTTGACCAGCGCTTCGAGGGTTTTCTTGCGCAGCATCAGTTCCGGCGCGATGCCCAGACGCTCAGCTTCGGCCTGACCGAGCGCCCGCAGCTGTTTGATCAGTGCGGCGGCTTCGATCGGCAATGGCTCCGGCACAGCTGGCGGCCATTGATCAGGCCCCACACTGCCAGAGCGCTTGATCAGATCAAGCAGAAACTCGCCGTCCTGACGCACGGTACGCGGGTGCATGTCTTCGATCTTGCCCAGCGCGCTGAGGTTGTCCGGTTGGGTCCGGGCCAGCGGCCACAGCGAGTGTTCACGCACGATGCGATTGCGCGGCAGATCGCGGGCACGGGCCTCGCGTTCACGCCAGGCGCAGAGTTCGCGCAGTACGGCGAGTTGGGCGCGGGAAAGTTTCCACGCCAGTTTGGCCTCGCGGTACACCTCGTACGGATCGGTCTCGCGGCGCAGGTTGGCGACCAGCTCGGCGCCGTCCTCCAGCACCCAGGCGAATTTGTCGTCAGACAGTTTGGGTCGCAGCTCGACAAAAACCTCCGCCAGATGCACCGCGTCTTCGGCGGCATAGCTGATTTGCGTGTCGGACAACGGACGCTGCAACCAGTCGGATCGGGTTTCGCCCTTCGGCAGTTCGATGCCGAGCACTTCCTGCACCAGACGCGAATAGCCCATCGAGAACCCGAGGTTCAGGTAGGCAGCGGCCAGTTGGGTGTCGAACAGCGGTGCCGGCAGGCTGCCGGTCAGGCGCAGCAGGACTTCGAGGTCTTCGCTGCAGGCGTGCAGGACTTTGAGCACCGCCGGGTTTTCCAGCAACGCGGCCAAGGGTTGCCAGGCGTTGATGGTCAGCGGGTCGATCAGGTAGGCGCGTTTGCCGTCGCCGACCTGCAACAGGCCGGCAATCGGGTAGAAGGTGTCGACCCGCATGAATTCGGTGTCGAGGGCAACGAACGGCAGCTGCTGCCACTCGGCGCAAAACTGCGCGAGGCTATCGTTGTCGCGAATCCAGTGAATATCGATGGCCACACGGCTCTCCCTTCAAGAATGGCGCGCAGTATATATCGCCACCGGCGCTTTCCGCGCCTCTACAGGGCAAGAGCTTGATGAAATCTCCTGCCTGAAGGAAAGAATAGTCTTACAGAGTGAGTCTGCCGGCTCAGTCCTTGGCCAACACCCCGTCGATCACCGCACCCCGGCAGCCGGCAAACATGTCCAGATCCGGCTGGTAGACCTTGCTCTGCACTTCCAGCAGACCGAGCATCGAATGGAACAGGTTGTCCTGGCTCAGTGGCTTGTCGCGGCTCATTTGCAGGCAATGTGTGTCGACCGAGTAGGACTTCTGATAGCTGTCGGAGAACCACGCCAGCATCGCCACGTGTTTCTGCTGCTCCGGCGCCAGCATGTACGGCGTGCCGTGGAGGAACAGGTTGTACTCGCCCAGGGATTCGCCGTGGTCAGACAGGTACAGCATGGCGGTATCAACCTTGTCCTGATTGCTGCGCAGCACATCGATCAGGCTCGACAAAACATGGTCGGTGTACACCAGCGTGTTGTCGTAGCCGTTGACGATGCTCTCGCGGCTGCAATTGTTCAGCGCGTTGCTTTCACACACCGGAGTGAAATGCTCGTACTCCTTGGGATAGCGCTTGAAGTACTCCGGGCCGTGGCTGCCCATCTGATGCAGGACCAGCACGGTGTCCTTGTCCAGGTGGTCGATGAAGCTTTGCAGGCCTTGCAGCAGGATTTCGTCGCGGCATTCGCTGTTGGCGCACAGTGCCGGGTCTTTCAGGTTGCTGACATCCTGCAGGGTGACGCGATCGCAGGTGCCCTTGCAGCCGGACTGGTTGTCGCGCCAGATCACGTCGATCCCGGCACGTTTGAGCACGTCCAGCAGCCCTTCCTCATTCTTCGCCTTGCTGGCGTCGTAATCCTTGCGGCCCATGTTGGAGAACATGCACGGCACCGACACGGCGGTTTCCGTGCCGCAGGAATGCACGTCGGTGAAGGCGATCAGGCCAGCTTCCTTGTCCAGTTTCGGTGTGGTGTCGCGGCCATAACCGAGGATGCCGAAGTTTTCCGCCCGGGCACTTTCCCCCACCACCAGCACTGTCAGGGATTTACGCTGATGGTTCTGCACGGCGGCGTTACGCTGGGCATCCTCGCCAATCTTGACGAACGGTTGCTGCGCCGAAGCAACCTGCTCCCGCAGATACCCGGCCGACGCGCCGATGTAGTTGCTCGGCACCAGCATCAAGCGAATTTCGTGGTGATTGCGAAACAGCGAGGACAACCCTTGATAATTAGCCAGCGCAACGCCGCCAATGACCGCGACCGACGCGACACTTACCACAACTTTGCTTAATAACTCGCGATGCCAGCGACGATAGTTGACTGGAACTTTCCACAACAACCAGGACGGCAAGACACCCAAAAACAAGATATAAGCCAGCAACTTAAAAGAAAGCAGGTCGCGAACTTCGGTGGCATTGGTTTCGGCAAAGTTCCGAAACATGCCGGCATCGATCATTACACCGTATTGGCTCATGAAATAAGCCACGCCGGCGCTGACCATGAACAACAACGTCAACACCGGTTTCAACACGGGTCGAAACGCCAGCAACGTCAGCACGATGTTATACGCCGCGAAGATCATCACCCCGAACGCAATACGCATGGCAATGCCCTTGCCGTCCGCAGTGGTGATGTCGAACAGATGTTGCCAGAGAACGAAATTGAATCCGGTCAAAAGAAAGGCGCTGGCAAACAACGTCACCCATTCCGGGCGCACGGCTTTTAACTTGAACATGGCGAGGGGCTATTTCCTTGAAAGAAGTGCCATCGTCAATTGTGAAAATTTCATTGACTCAGACAACACAAACTTTAAGCAGGCAACCATCAATTTTTTGTGAAAAAGAAGCCAACGATTAGTTGGCCCGTAAAATAACCGTGAAACTTGCAGAGTATTTGAGAATGGTTCAGCTGTGGTTCAGTCGCGGGCGACGAGGTGCCGTATCGAATTTCTCGATAACGCTCCCGACTTTCTGATTTGCCGCCCCGCTCGCCTGCCCGCCTAATCAACCGCCTCTGGTTCAAAGGTCTGAAGATGGAAAACGTTCGCGCCACTGCCCGCCCCGCTGTCTGGCTGATGCTCGGCATCATCCTGGTCGCCCTCAACCTGCGCCCATCAATGGCGGCGGTCGGGCCCTTGCTCTCGGCCATTCGCGGCGATATGGCGCTGAGTTTCAGTCTCGCAGCGCTGCTGACCCTGCTGCCGGTGATGGCGATGGGGCTGGCGATGTTTTTCGGCATGGCGGTCAGCCAGCGCCTCGGTGAACAGCGCACGGTACTGCTATCGTTGCTGATCATTGGCGTGGCAACGTTTTCGCGGTTGTTTCTCGACTCGGCGGGCGGCTTGATCGCCAGCGCCGTGCTGGCCGGGATCGGCATTGCCCTGATCCAGGCCCTGATGCCCGCGCTGATCAAATCGCGGTTTCCCGACAACGTGGCGCTGTGCATGGGTCTTTACGTCACTTCGATCATGGGCGGCGCGGCGCTGACCGCTTCGCTCGCACCGTGGGTGATGATGCAAACCGGCAACTGGCGGGCGGGGCTGGCGGTCTGGGCGGTTTTGGCATTGCTCGCCATTCCTGTGTGGTGGGCAACCCGAACTACGTCACCGGACGTCACCCAATCTGTTATCAGAAAAGAAACCTTCTTCACAAATTCCCGCGCCTGGCTGCTCGCGATCTTCTTCGGTCTCGGCACCGCGTCCTACACCTGCGTGCTCGCCTGGCTGGCGCCGTACTACGTGGAAAAGGGCTGGAGCGAACAAAATGCCGGCCTGATGCTGGGGTTTCTGACGGCCGTGGAGGTGATTTCCGGGCTGGTGGTGCCGGCCATTGCCAATCGCAGCCGTGACCGACGCCTGGTGCTTGGCGCCCTGCTCGGCCTGATCATCACCGGATTCCTGGGGCTGATCCTCAACCCGCAGCACCTGAGCCTGTTGTGGCCCTGCCTGCTCGGTCTGGGCATCGGCGGGTTGTTTCCGATGAGCCTGATCGTATCCCTCGATCACCTCGACGAACCACAACGCGCCGGCGGGCTGACCGCATTCGTACAAGGCATCGGCTACCTGATTGCCGGGCTGTCGCCCCTGATGGCCGGGGTGGTTCGCGATCAGTTGGGCAGCTTCGAGTGGGCTTGGTGGTCACTGACGGCGGTGATGGCGCTCATGCTGTTGATGGTGCTTCGTTTCAACCCGCGGCATTACGCCCGGCACATCGGCTGATCGGGCGAATGGCAGGCCGACCCGTCTGGATAAAGGCTTCTGGCCACCTTTTCCGTGGTTGATTGTGTACGTCGTGTTACTAAAACTTTCTGTCCCACAACTGACCGTGAAAAGTCCTACAGGGCTTTCTCCTGGCACCATCGTTCCGTTACGATCATGCGCACACGTTTGCGCGGATTCGGCGCAAGGAGCACAGCGAGACAGAACGGATGCTGAACAGTAACTTGCTTAGAAAGCTCGACATGCAGGATCTCATGGTGTTTGTCGCCGTGTATGAGCAAAGCAGCGTCACCGACGTGTCGGAGGCGCTGTTCGTCAGTCAGTCCACCGTCAGTTACTGCCTGAAAAAACTGCGCACCAGCTTCGAAGACGATTTGTTCGTCAACACCCGCACGGGCATGCGTCCGACCTACAAGGCCAGCAGCATGTATGGCCATGTGCAGAAAATCCTCGAAAGCATCAACCTTTGCCACGCCGGCGCCCCGACCTTCGACCCGATGGCGCAACCGGTGACCTTCAACATCTGCGCCCCGGAATACTTCGAGCAACTGATCCTGCCGCGAATGTTGAAGCGCTTCGACTTCGATGACTTGCCGGTGATGGTCAACATGCACAAGTTCGAAACCGACGTGCCGGTCGATGAGTTGCGCGATGGTAGCCTCGATCTGGTGATCTGCTTCGGCCCGCACTTTCATCGCAGCCACGCCGACCTGAAATCACGCATGCTGCTGGAAGATGACCTGGTCTGCGTCTTCGACAAACGCGCCACACCGCTGGAGCCGCGCCTGAGCCTGCAAGCTTTCACCGAACGTCGACATGTGTTCCCTACACCGTGGACGTCGACCACCAACATGGTCGATGGCTGGCTGGCGCGCCAGGCACAGAAACGCCAGATCGTCGCCCGCTCCAACAGTTACAGCGCGGCGTTGAAGATGATCACCGGCACCGATTTCATCCTCACCCTGCCCCGGCGGATCCAGCGTTTGCTGACCAACGACGCCGTGTTCAACCACTGCGAGGCGCCGAACGGCTTGCCGGGTTTCACCCTTGACATGCAGTGGAGCCACAACGTCGATCAGGACAGCGCCAACCTCTGGCTGCGCGAGCAGGTCATCAAGACCTGCGCGGAGCTGGAGGCAGCCTGAGTCTTACACGCCGATGGCGACTTTGCTGTAGGACTCGCGGTCGATATCGAGCAGTTCCACGCTCAACTGCACTTCGACACCGACCGGCCATTCGCACAGGTCCTGCAGCACCGCCAACAGGTTTTGCGAGAGTTGTTTCTTGATCTCCGGGGAACGACCGCTGAGCAGCGCCAGCCTCACCGCGACAAAGGCGCGCTCGTTCATGGCGGTGCCGACCTTGAAGGTTTCAACCTTGAGCGCACGGCTCTTGATATCGAACTCCGCCGCGAACTGACCGGAACCCACCAGCGTGTTATTGAGCCGGATCAACGCCACGTCGGCGTTCAGTTGCGGCAGGTTGGCGGTGTATTCCAGGTGCAAGTGTGGCATCTCGGTGCTCCAGTGGTTCGGCGGAAAGGTCGTACATATAACACAGCAACGCCTGACTCACGCCAGCGACGACATCACCGGCCGCTCACTCATGAATTGCTCCAGCCGCGAACGCAGCCAGCGCTCGGCCGGGTCACTGTCGACGTGGCTGAGCCAGACCATCGAGAGATCGAGGGTCGGCGTCTTGAACGGGAAAGGCTCCTTGAACAAGAACCCGGAAGCGGCCATGGCTTCGGCGGTGTAGTCCGGCAGGCTGGCGATCAGATCGGTGCCGGCCAGCAGCGCCGGCAACGAACTGTATTGCGGCACCGACAACACCACCTGACGGGTGCGACCGATGTCCGCCAGCCACTCATCGGCATAGCCACTGACATTGGCGGTGTGGGAAACCAGCACGTGAGGGCGTGCGCAATATTCATCGAGGGTCAGCGGCGTGTCGGATTTGTCGGCGCGCAGGATGCTCGGCTGAATGTGCCGCAGCAGTTTGCGCTTTGCGTTGGCCGGCAGGCCACGGGTCTGGCTGATGCCGACGGTGATATCGCCGGCGGCCAGCAGATCGGGAATCCGCCAGTAATCGACGTGCTGCACCACGAACACCACGCTCGGCGCCTCTTGGCGCAAGGCGCGCAACAGCGGCGGCAGCAGACCGAATTCGACGTCATCCGACAGGCCGATGCGAAAAGTCATGGTGCTGACGGCAGGATCGAAATCGCGAGTCAGGCTCAGCGCCACCGACAGCGAGTCGAGCGCAGGCTTGAGATGACGATAGATGTCTTCGGCGCGGGCGGTCGGCTCCATGCGATGGCCGACGCGGATGAACAACGGATCGTTGAGCATGGTGCGCAGACGGTTGAGCGCCGAACTGATGGTCGGCTGGCCGAGAAACAGCTTCTCGGCGGCCCGGGTCACGTTGCGTTCGAGCATCAACGTCTCGAACACCACCATCAGGTTGATGTCGGCCTTGCGTAGTTCATTGCGGTTCATCCATTGCCCCCCGTTCCCCAGATGGCGGCAGTGTAGAAAGGCCTTGGGGGCGGCGTCCATCGAAACGGCGTGTCATTGCACCGTCAAGGTCTTCAGCCCGAGGCCCATGATCCGCGAATCGTCGTTGATACCCAGCTGTCTAGGGCTGGCGGCATCCGGCAGCTGCAATTCGATGTCGAGCCGGTCATCGTTCCCGAGGCGCTGGCTAAGCTGGGCGCTGATCGGGATTTCCAGGCGATTGCCTTGAAACTGCGTCAAACGGGTCTCCAGTACCTGTTGGCCGTTCAGACTGACGATCACCCGCTGGCCGGGGTGGCCGGGCTGAATGAATGCCAAGGCGTCGATCAGGATCGAATTCGCCGGCGGCAACACCCGCAATTCGATCTTCGCCTGTTGCCCTTCCGTCCACGTCCCCCAGCTTTCCGGCGTCGACCAGCCGCTGGCCAGTTGTCGGTTTCGATAATTGAAGGTCAGCGCTTGCCCCGAGCGAGTGAGCGGGATCAGTGACATCCGCCGCCCCTCATCCTGCATGGACAGACACTGCGCACACCGCTTCCAGCCCGGCGCCAGCACCGCCACCCCATCCACGCGCGTCAGCAGATCGGTTTCACTGTTGATGGTTCTGGCGACATCGACCAGAGCATCGTCGTCCAGGAGGTACAAAGAGTCTGCGTCGTACTGCCCCGAATCGAGCATCGCGCGAGCTTTCTGCTGTGCCCGCGCCAGCGCTGAAGTGCTCATGCGTCCCAGATACACCGCATCGGTTTTCATCCCGTGGGTCGCTGCGAAACCGGCGATCATCTGCCAGCGCTCCCCCTGATTCTGTGGCATCAGGCTGCGGACATTGGCATAACGCGTAGCGGCATTTGCCCAGAATGGATCAGTCAGCGGGCTGGCCCATTCCGACGAAGACGCCACCTGTTTTCCCTGTCGCAGCCCCATCCAGCCGTTGCGGGTATCGGCGATCTGAATCAGCAGCGCCACCGCAAGAAGACCGATGGCGATACGCGGTCGATAACCGCGCACCACCAGAAAAATCGCAGCCAGGATGCAGACGTACAGAACCGGCCAGAACATCCGGCCCGAAGCACGAAAAATATTGGCCAACGCGATGAGACTTTTCGGCAACGGATAATCGAGGTTCAACGCCCCGATGCCGATCTGATTCGACAGCGCGAACAGCCATAAGCCGATCAAGGCCATCAACAGCCATGGACGTGCGCGCACTTGATCTTTCAAGGCCTGGCGATCTCGAAACCAAGCCAGCAACGCCAGCGGCACCAATACCAGAACGCCCAGGCCAAGGTAGTTGAAACCCTCGTAATCCCCGTCCCCCTCCGGCAGATCAGGCAGGATCAATGACCAGCCGGCCGGGTCGACGGGCGACAACAGGTTCATCCGGTACAAACCAAAACCACCGGATGCCGCGCCATCGGCAATGCTGAAGTACCCGGCCTGCCAGCAACACACGCTCACCAGCGCGAAAAGCATGCCCCCTTCGATCAGCCCCTGACGCCGGGTCATTGTCTGATTGAACGTCTTGCCCAGAAGATCCGCCACCCAGATCAGCGCAACCATGGCCAGCAGGTAGGCATGCACCCAAGCCGTCGCCGCCAGCAAAGCTCCCCAGGCGAGGCGCCGTCGACGCAGATTTGGCAGCAGCGCAAGGTAAAGCGCAGCCAGGATCAGGAAATGGCCCGCCAGTGAAAGGTGGCCGCCCATGCGCAAGAACATCGCTGGTGAGAACACCAGCAGCCCGGCGCCCAGTAGTCGGATCAAGGGATTGGCCGTAATCAGCCCGAGCAGTTTCCAGCCAAACCAGGCTTGCAGGATGCAGCATGCCAGCAGCCACAACCCGAAATACTGAAAGGTGTCCGGCAACCACGCACTGAACGGTTTGAACAACAACGCCAGCAGTGGATTGGAGTCGGAAAAAATGATCGCGCTACCCAGCTCCAGTCCGTAATTCGGGTTGAGCCCGAGAGGAAATGTCCAAGGCGAATGCCGGAAAAATTCCCAGCCAAGATAATGTGTCGCCGGATCGCCCTGCTCCAGCCAGGCGATGTTCTGCGGGTTCAGCGCCTGCGGCCCGACCACCACAAAGAACACCAGCACACCCAATAACAACGGCAACAGAAATAGAGCCGGATGCTCGCGTGAATCCTTCATCGATACGTCCAGAAGTTATGCAGTACGAACGTGAACGCCGGAATCGTCAGCGCCACGGCACCGATACCCGCCAGATAGTGCAACCCGGCCATTTGTGCCGCCCAGGCCACGAACATCGCCAACAGAAATCCGCCCGCCGAAACCAGCATGAAACGCAGCAAGGTTTTACCGTGCAGTCGGGCCGAAAAGCTCCAGGTGGTGTTGATCACGTAGGACACCACCGTCGCCACGGCAAAGGCTACGCCGTTGGCCAGGGGCGGCTGGTGGCTGACGAAGTTGATGAACAGTATCGCCACCAGCGCATGCAGCGCCGTGACGAACAGACCGGTCACAGCGAAGCGCAAGCCGCGCTGAATCAACGCAGCTCTCTCGGTGCCCGTCACGGTTTTCGCGCCAGCACAAACACACTCAAACCGGCCAGGCGATTCATGCCCATCAAAGGCAATTCAAGACGGCACAACGTCTTCAGCACGGAGTTGACCAGCGGATGGTGGCGCTTTAGTTGCGAGCGCGGAGCCGAGCCATGCGCCGCGCCAGGCAACAGTCGGGACGCAACCGCGATGGGGAACACCGCGCCGAAATAATAGGCGCCCCGCTCCACCTGCAAACCCGCATCAGCGGCCAGGGTTTCGAACTGCGCCAAGGTGTATCGACGTTTGTGTTCGAGGAAGTCATCGTGCCCGCTCCACATGAACTGGAACGCCGGCACGGTCATCAGAAAGCGGCTGCCGGACGGCACTTTTTCAACATAGGACTTGAGCAGCCCGACGTCGTCATCAACGTGCTCCAGCACATCCATCAACAACACCAGATCAGCGTCCACCGCATCGATGGAACGGCGGTAATGCACGGGTTTTCCGGCGGTGGTGGCGCTCGAATCGGCCGGATAGCTGATGTCCACGCACCATGCTTCTCGCGCCGCCGTATGGGTCAACAAATGATGGGAGAAGAATCCTGAACCGGCGCCGACGTCGAGTATTCGCTTGATCGGCGCTTCACCCAGCAAACGGCGGGTCGCGGCCGCTTTGGAGCAGTAATACCAATGCTCGCCGATGCTGTCGCCGAGGATGTCGGTTTCCTTGAGGTCCATGCTTCAGTCCTTGGATTCGTAGATGCGGCGCACCAGGAAAACCGGCCGGCGCTTCGCTTCGATATAGGTGCGGCCCAGATACTCGCCGAGCACGCCGATGCCGATCAACTGCAAGCCGCCGAGAAACGTCACGGCAACCATCAGCGAGGCGTAACCGGGCATGTCAACGCCATGGATCAGCGTGCGCAACACAATGAACATCGCAAAGGCAAACGACACCAGAGAGACCAGCGCCCCCAGATACGTCCAGATCCGCAACGGTTCGGTGCTGAAACTGGTGATGCCTTCGAGGGCGAAATTCCACAGCCGCCAACCATTGAACTTGCTTTGCCCCGCCGCCCGCTCCGGGCGTTCGTACTCGACCTGAGTGGTACGAAATCCGACCCAGGCGAACAGGCCTTTCATGAAGCGCCGGGATTCGGGCAATGTCAGCAGCGCGTCGACCACGCAGCGATCCATCAGCCGAAAATCACCGACGTTTTCCGGCAATGCCTGTTCGGCAATTTTGTTGTGCAGACGATAGAACCAGCTGGCGGAGGTCTGCTTGGCCCAGGAGTCGTTGCGCCGGCTGATGCGGTGGCCAAGCACCACTTCAAAACCTTCGCGCCAGCGCTCTATCATTTGCAGAATGACCTCGGGCGGATCCTGCAGATCGACATCGATCGGCACCACGATTTGCCCGGTGGCCGTCTGCAAACCGGCGGACAGCGCCGCTTCCTTGCCAAAATTGCGACTCAGATCGACAACGCGGATGCGCGAATCGCTCCGCTGGCAGTGCAGCAAGCGCTCCAGCGTCGTATCGGAACTGCCGTCATTGACGAACACCAGTTCCAGCTCGACCAGCGTCTCTTGTTCGAAAACCTGACGAATGCGCAGGAGAAAGCCGTCGAGGCTCTCCTCTTCATTGAATACGGGCACTACCAGCGACAACGTCACCGGGCCCGCGTGTTGCGTTCCGTGCGAATGGGTCAATGGACTGCTCTTTCTTATAGTGATTGTCGGTCGCCGAACGCTGTTCGACGCCATGAGCCGCCCCGTATTAAGCAGCAGCCCGGAATGTCATGCAAGGGTGAAACAACGGCGTTCCGGCCAATCCAAAGGCCGATCCAAGCGCTCTGGCCCGTGCTTTCCAGAAACATTCACGAACGATTGGAAACAAATCCCCGATAGCCAAAAAGCCGCGCTCCGCTAGGCTTGCGTCGAGGCGACACACAGGTTGTCGCACAAACACATCGCATGGAGCGAACCGAATGTATTTCGAGATTTACAGGCAGTCCAAAGGCACCCCGAGCACCGGCAAGGGCCAATGGCGCTGGCGGCTACGGGCAGGCAACCACGAGACGGTCGCCAGCGGGGAGTCGTATATGAACAAGTCGGATTGTCTGCATGTGATCGAATTGATCAAGGGTGTGCAGGGAGAGACCCCGGTCAAGGAGATCTGAGGACTGCGCAAGACGCCGGGCTGCCTGTGTTGGCAGCTCCGGCGACTTCTGAAGTTGCTTCAAAACCTTTCGGGAATGTGCCTGAACGGATAATCCGACTCCTTGTACCCCCCCGGTTTCTGCCGCTTGGGCAATGTCACCTTCTCTCGCGGCACCTCTTTGTAGGGGATGCGACTGAGCAGGTCGGAGATGATATTGAGCCGCGCCCGACGCTTGTCATTCGAGTTGGCCACAAGCCACGGGGCATAACCGGTGTCGGTCGCTTCGATCATCTCGTCCCGCGCCCTGGAGTAGTCATACCAGCGACTGTAAGACTTGAGATCCATGGGCGACAGCTTCCAGATTTTGCGACCGTCGTTGATTCGCGCCTCCAGCCGACGGGTTTGTTCTTCCTGACTGACGTTCAGCCAGTACTTGAGCAGAATCACCCCCGAACCGACAACCGCTCGTTCCACCAGCGGCACGCTCTTGAGGAATTTGTCGACCTGTTTATCCGTGCAAAAGCCCATCACCCGCTCTACGCCGGCTCGGTTGTACCAACTGCGATCGAAGATCACCACTTCGCCGGCCGCCGGCAAATGGGGCAAGTAGCGCTGCATGTACATCTGGCTCTTTTCGCGGTCGGTCGGGGCCGGCAACGCGATGACGCGAAAGACTCGCGGGCTGACCCGTTCGGTCAGCGCCTTGATGGTGCCGCCCTTGCCCGCACCGTCACGGCCTTCAAAGATGATGCAGATCTTGATGCCTTCGGCCTTCACCCATTCCTGCATTTTTACCAGTTCGATATGCAAACGGCGCAGCTCGGCAAGGTAGTCCTTGTTTGACAGTTTTGTATGTTCGTCAGGTTTCTCTCGGGGCGAGTCTTTCTTCTTTCCCTTTGCCATGACCAGACCTCTCGGGTTGAAAGTGGCTGCCAGGGCCCCCCTGGCATCGCATGACCTGGAACCGGAAAGTTTAGTCATTTATCGCAAAACGCAAGTAAACGGCGGCATTGCGCGGACAACGTGCTTATTGCAAAAAAGACTGTGCCGGATTTTGACGGAACGCCATTAGCGAACCATTCTCCATCACGGTGCAGCATCCAATGCTCGCCGTTGGCACCTCGACTTCTCTAACCTGCCACTCGATGTGGGGAAGAGGTAATGCACACTTCACTGTTTTATGCCGCCTCAGTCATGCTCGCCCTGAGCGTTGCGCCCGGATTGGTGCGAGCTGCGGATCCCCCCCCGGCGCCCACTACTCAGGCAGCGCCTACCAGTCCTGCCGCCGCTCCGGCCAAAGATGCCGTGTTTACCCAGGAGCAGCTGGATCAGATGCTGGCGCCGATTGCGTTGTATCCGGATCCGTTGCTCGCCCAAGTGCTGATGGCCGCTACCTATCCGGGAGAAGTCGCCGAGGCAGTGACCTGGTCCAAAGCCAATCCGAATGCCAAGGGTGATGATGCCGTCAAGCAAGTAGCGACCCAGACATGGGATCCGAGCGTGCAGGCACTGGTGGCATTTCCCCAGGTATTGGTGACACTGGGGCAGGATCCGGTCTGGGTACAACGTCTGGGGGATGCCTTTTTGGCGCAGCCTGACGATCTGATGGCGGGCGTCCAGCGCTTGCGGCATCAGGCCCAGGCGGCGGGCAACCTGCAAAGCAATCAATATCAGAATGTGACGGTACAGAACGTCACGGCGCCTGCACCTGCTGCCCCGACTTCGACTTCAACACCCTCCAATTCAGCCGCCAGCCCCTCCACCATCATCATTCAACCGGCCGATCCGCAGGTCGTGTATGTCCCGACTTATAACCCGACCACCACTTACGGCACCTGGCCGTATCCGGCCTCGCCACCGGTTTATTACCCTCCGCCTCCCGCTTATTACCCTGGTCAGGCATTGGTTGCCGGATTGGCCTTCGGGACCGGCGTGGCCGTCGTCGCGTCGTTGTGGGGAAATTGTGACTGGGGCAACAACGACATCGACATCGATGTGAACCGTTACAACAACATCAACGCCAACAACCGGATCACCAACAACCAAAACAAATGGCAACACAACACCGTGCATCGCGACGGCGTGCCTTATCGAGACAACCGCAGCCGCACCCAGTACGGCCGGCAACTGGACGGTGCGGCTCAGCGCGAAGCCTATCGTGGGGACAACGCGCAACGAGCCCAGGCCCGAGAAAGAGCTCGCAGTTCGATGGACCGGGCCGGTTTCGAACGCCCCGCCACCAGCAATCAGCAAGCCCGCAATCAGGTTCGCGAAGCGCAATCCGCCAATGCCGGCAACCGGATGCAAGGAGGCGCAGACAGACCCAGGACGGCCGACCGCGCTCAAGGCAACGCTCGCGATGCCCGGCAGAACGCAAACAATACGCGGGAGGCCCGGCAACCCGGTGCCAATCAGCGTGAAGCGCGCACGCCTCAAGCGCGCCAAACGCCGCAAACCCGGCCTGCCGCAGGCAGTGCGCGCAATAACGCCTTCGCCGGCGCCCGCTCGCCATCGCAAACCCGACTACAGGCTGACCGAGGCCGGGCCAGCCAGATGTCCGCGCAACGCCCGAACACCTCGCGAGCCGTCGGACATCAGATCAACCGGCCATCCGGCGGGGGAATGCGTCAAAGAGGAGGTGGCCGTCGATGAGCATCCACTCTCTTGTGAAGGGCTGTCTGGCCATCGGACTTGGCCTCGCGTGGTCAAGCTTTGCCATGGCCCAGCAGACATTTCCAACCCCGGAAAAAGCCGTCGAGGCCTTCGTCGAAGCCCTAGGAACAGACCACGCCGACCAGAAACGCCTGACTGAACTGCTGGGCGAGGAATGGCACAGTTTCATTCCCCGGGAGGGCGTACAACGCAGTGATGTCGATGCCTTTTTGCAGCAATACCGCGAACAGCACACACTGGAAAAAACCGGCGACAACAAAGCCGTGCTTGCCGTAGGACCCGATCACTGGACGCTGCCCATTCCTCTCGTCAAAGGAGCATCGGGTTGGCGCTTCGATATGAAGTCTGCTCGAACCGAAATTCGCACCCGGCAAATCGGCCGCAACGAACTGGATGCCGTGCAAGCGGCCCTGGCCTATCACGATGCACAAATGGACTACGCCTCGGAGGATCGCGACGGCGACGGCGCCCTCGAATACGCACAGAAAATCATCAGCTCCCCCGGCAAACACGACGGACTCTACTGGCCGGACGATGACACCGATCAGATCAGCCCTCTGGGCCCGGCATTCGGCCAGGCCATCAACGACGAGGCCTGGCACGGTTACCGTTTCCGCATCCTCGATGGCCAAGGCCCGTCCGCACCCGGCGGCGCTTACAGCTACCTTATCGGCGACAAGATGAGCCGGGGATTTGCGCTGATCGCATGGCCGGCGAAATATGCCGATACCGGAGTGATGAGTTTCATGATCAGTCACGAGGGGCAGGTATTCGAAAAGGACCTGGGGCCTGACTCGGAGAAGGTTGCGAAGGCGATGAAGCGCTTTGATCCGGATGACAGCTGGAAAGAAGTGAATCCGGAGCAGAAGTAGCTGGTGTTTCGAGCTACAAAAGATCAGAAACGAAAAAGCCCCGCAGCTTCTCAGCTACGGGGCTTTTTCTATATATGGCGGAGAGATAGGGATTCGAACCCGAGCCTCCCATATCACAGACCGTTACAGGCCGTGAGTATGGGGAGAATTCGTCAGATTGATGGGCCAGAACCGGCCCTCAACGGTCTACGTTCTGCCCTAAATTTGCCCTAAAACTCAACCATCGATCTCAGCTGCTCATCAGCGAATAGGAGACTACACCGATGGTTTCTTCAAAGGATCGAAGGTGATGATGACCTGTACGCCTCCAAGCCCGTCAACGACTACTCGCTTCCCTGGGCTGTAGGTGAACGAAAATGGCTTGATAACTGTTCCAGTTCCAATTACCTCCACATCTTCGCTCACCGACAGGGAGGTCTGGTGGTATGAGCCGTTCTGGCCCCCAACCCTCTGTGTAAACTTCCTACCCATCGTCGACTTGAGGTTCCCGGTAATCTCAACTTCAGAACCTACCTCGTGAATTTCGTATGTCAGGTCTGTTTGAACGACAGCATGCTTGCAGGCAGTCCTCGCAGCGTTACATTCCACCGCGTATGACAGAGGAAAAACCTCCTCATACGGGGTAGCCCTGGGCTGGCCATTGGATGGATATTCACTCTTCGGCGTGCCGGATGCTGCAGGACTGATGGCGTTCTTAGCGCCGTGAAATTCAACGGTATGCGGGGTAATTTGGACCGGCTTATGCTGGATTGCGGAACAAGAACTCAGCAAAACAGGGACAAGCAAAAGAACAGCCTTATTCATCAAGCCTTTCCTACCTTCAGTGGTACGTATTGAATTGGGCGAGCTTCTACTCAGACAGTTACGCTCGCGCTATCAAAACAATATCACCCAAAAATCAGCTTCCCAAGCTGATAACGAGGGTTCGATTCCCTTCACCCGCTCCACTATTTTCAAGGCCTCCAGCCTACTCCGCCTCTCCTTGGTGTCCGTTAAGGTGTCTGTTTTTGCTTTCCACAAACGCCTAACGTATATAACAGACACCAGCACCTCGACGACAATAGCCATTTCTATGCGCGAAAAAAACCGCCTCGTCCGAAGCCGAAGCGGTGCACTTCTTGATCCTTACGGACCGTCAAAATAGTCTCGCAGTAATTCGTAGACGTGATGCACACGTACACAAACCACCACGACGCCCCAGACATGCTTCAAAATTTTCCGCATGCCAGGTCCTCCCATAGTTGGGCCAAACCTCCAGCACACTCACCGGTTTTGTGTGCCTTCGGGATCACGTGAATGCTCCCTGTGAGACGGCTAAGCTCGTGGACACCACCTGAGCTATCCGCACGGATTACTAGCCCGTGTCAGGAGGTAGTCACGCGGATGTTCCCCATATAACCCGGGACACCCGTGAAACTGACCTAATGTTAACGACATTTATATCGTCATGGCGCGGCGAAACGGCACATTGAGCGTTCGAGAAGGGTAGTTTTGCGGTCAAAGCAAGGCGCAGTAGGGCTTTGGCAGGAAATCATTTTTTCGATATTTTTTGGATTGTGAGGGATTTACTCAAAAAACAATCAAAAAATACTTCCCCCGGCACGATGGGGTTAAGCGCTCCTCACCAATAAACCGCCAATCGTTAATTATTGCGCGGACTGGTGCCACCTTGTACCCTGTGAATTCGTGAATGCTCCCTGTGAGTAGGTAAACCCGGCCACTAACCGGACTTGCCACGAAAAAGCCGCCCTTACTAGGCGGCTTTTTTTTGGCCAGTCCCTCCGGCGTGTGACGGCTACTCTCGATCAATCCGCTCCCACTCTCGAGCATATTGCTCTGCTTCATCAATACATTTTTCGCAAAGGAGGCTGCCGTAATAGGCTTGGTTCTCTAGGGCAGTCGCCAGTTCATCACCCTCAAGATCCGTCTGACAATCATTATGGTAACCACCTGGATCCGTCACGCCTTCACATGACTTCGTCAAATGTGGCCGCAAAACATTCTTCTGAGGCTCACTCAAATGATCGAAGCCCTTGTCCACCGCGAGTTGAGCAATGCCGCGTACCTTGGCATCTTCATTATCAAGGCTGCCGGTTTCCAGAAGCTTTTCCAAAGCCTTCACTTCACTCATCATTTCCTCCCAGGATTAGGACCCGCACCGGCATAACGATATCACCTTTGCAAGGAGAGCTAGGCAATATCAGGGCGTGATGGACCGCAATTGATCGTTGAACCGCAAGAGAGCGCAAGGTTGTGTAGCATATAATGGCCTGCACGGTCATCCGTCGAGCAAGGAGAGCGAATGCAACAGCTACGCGTTAGAAACCATTACGTTCCGGAGCTTTATCTAAAGCAGTGGGAGCATGAAGGTAGAGTTCCCACTTACCGGCTTCTGGTTCCTCATGACAGTTTTCCTCTATGGGAAAGGTTACCCCTAAAAAGTATTGCCTTTCGTCGGCATCTCTATACCGCTCTGATCGGGCAAGAGGAGACAGATGAGATTGAACGCTGGCTTGATAGGGAGTTTGAAAGTCCGGCTAAAGAAGCGATATATCGCGTCATCAACGAGCAGCGCCTCACGCCTGATCACTGGAGGCATTTGGTTCGCTTTGCTATAGCTCAAGATGTGCGCACCCCTGCACGGCTTAAAGAGTTTCTTGTTCGCCAAAATAAAACATTGAAACCGCTGATGGATAAGACATTGGCGCAAACCGTTAATGATCTGGAACGAAGCCTCGCTGAAAAACGTACTATTCAGGTTAATGAAATCGATGGGGCTGGTAAGCTTCCTTTGAAAATTACTATAGAGAAACCTCCATCAGGAAGTTGGAAGGTGCAGGCCGAGGCAACGATCGGTAGAGGGATGTGGCTTTGGAATATAAAACACCTTCTAACCAGCACCTTAAAACGTATTCCCCGACAACGCTGGACTGTGCTCCACGCTCCGGCAGGTGTATCATGGCCGACGTCAGACAATCCTCTAATCAGACTTAACTATCAAGACCCTAACAACTATAACTTCGGGGGGGGATGGGGGGTGACGAACACTGACATACTCCTGCCACTGAGCCCGAAACATCTTTTGCATACGAGCATTGGCAAGCGTTCCTGGATGCGCGGTACGGTGTTAGAAACTGGTATGGCTCACCTATTACGTAAAATCATCATTCAACATTCGGATCGTTACGTTTTTTCGCTAGACCCATGCGATGTCGATATAATTCAACCTCGACTCGTATGTGCGGAAACCTATAAGCAAGAGACTGAGGCTTGGGAAAGCTGGCATAAAAATCAGTGCGAGGCGGAGGCCGAACTGAGATAATACGATCGTAAACAAGCTAACAACCGGTGGAGCAGCGCCAACTGGATAGTTCTCAAGCAGACTTCATTACCCATTAAATATGGAACCAATATGGCAGCCAAAATATTACGA
Organism: Pseudomonas sp. B20(2017); assembly: GCF_002113125.1. Lineage (GTDB taxonomy): Bacteria > Pseudomonadota > Gammaproteobacteria > Pseudomonadales > Pseudomonadaceae > Aquipseudomonas. The sequence goes on from NZ_NEJP01000001.1 coordinate 329,191, forward strand.
TTAATTGACAGATTATTTACAAGACTTTTCTTTTTTACAATTTGGATATTTGGTGCAACTATTTTTTTTGGCGCAATGGATCATTATCTGCGACAAAGAGACTTCCTTGTCTTAGCAACTCTCTGCTTTCCCATCTTAGCGGTACTGTTTGGATTTTCCGCGCTATTATATAATCGCTCACGAGCATTCCAACCTGGCCCTGTTCAGCGCCGCTCTTTGTATGCCGCAGAGAGAGCACTCCAATCGACAGTCTTATTCGCATTAGGATTTGGAAGCGGCGCCATCATCGCCACATTAATTGTGCAATTAAAACTCTCTACTGGAGACGACGGAGCACAGTCTAAACTACTTCTAATTTTCTTCATTCCAATAATGCTCATCTTAGGTTCGTTTGGCACCTTTTTCTTGTCGTTCAGGGCAATTTCGCATGGCATGCTCAAACGCATGAGCATGCGAGAGATCCTGAGGAAAATTAGATAACCACGCCCGACGCACGATTAAATGGACGGCCATTATCAACAGGCCATAATTTTATATTTTTAGCATTTTTTGGCTTACAACGGATTCTTCGTTTCAGTTACACGGGATAGTCCACAACTGATCAAGCTTGGTCGTGAAGCTTTGACTCATCATCTCGCGCCGCATTGCCCAATCGGGATTGATCGGCACCCCCGCAGACCGCAATGTTCCCCTGCCCCACCTCTCGTTGATCTTATCCAGCACCGTCATCAGGTTCGTCGCCCGCGCCGATTGCGTAGTGGCAAATAGATCCTCGGTGAATTCACCAGGCTGGCAAAGATTGACGAGCATCACCTCTGCCTTGCTGTATTTGAATCCGGGCCGGAATACGCGCTCGACAGCGTTTACGGCGGCGTTGGTCAGCAGGCGCACATCATCAGTGGGATATGGCAGTTCGATCAGTATGCCGCTTGCGTACTTGGCCTCATCCGGATTGAACATGCCTGTGCGAATGCTGACGCGGATCTTCTTACAAAGCGAGTTCTGGGCCCTCAGCTTTTCCGAGGCGCGCATCATGTAGGTGGCCACCGCCTCCTTGATCGATGCCAGCTCCGTGAGCCGCTTACCAAACATCCGGCTACAGCAAATCTCCTGCTTGGGCGGATCCGGCTCGTCCAGCTCCAAGCACGGCGTGCCGCCAAGCTCGCGGGCAGTCTTCTCGATCACCACGCTGAACTTCCTACGTAGCGTCCATGGGTCGGCCTTCGCCAAATCCATCGCAGTCTTGATACCCATGGCGTCCAGATGAAGTGTCATCTTGCGACCGACGCCCCACACTTCAGACACGTCGGTATTACGCAGTACCCAGTCGCGCTTGAACGGGTCGCAGATATCAACCACGCCGCCCGTTTGCACCTGCAGCCGCTTGGCAGTGTGATTTGCCAACTTCGCAAGGGTTTTGGTGTGAGCGATTCCCACCCCGACCGGAATGCCGGTGCAACGCAGCACTTTGCTGCGGATCTGCCGACCCAGCGAGTCCAGACCTTCAATTCCTGTGAGATCGGCAAAAGCCTCGTCGATGCTGTACACCTCAACGGCCGGCACCATTGCCTCGATCAGGGTCATGACGCGTTCGCTCATGTCGCCGTACAGCGCGTAGTTCGAGGAGAAAGGGACGATACCGTGCTGCTTGAGCTTGTGCTTGATCTGGAAGTACGGCTCGCCCATTCTCACGTAAGGCTTGGCATCGTAGCTTCGGGCGATGACGCAGCCGTCGTTGTTGGACAGCACCACAATGGGTACCTTGGCCAGGTCAGGACGGAACACGCGTTCGCAACTGGCGTAGAAACTGTTGCAATCGATCAGGCCAAATACCGGCGCCACCTTAGACATGGCTGCGCACGCTGCCGATGATTACGCCCCAGATGGCTAGTTCATCACCTTCCAGCACATAGCGAGGCGGATACTTGGGGTTCTCAGACAGAAGGATCACGTCCTTTCCCCGAATGCATAGTCGTTTGCAGAGCGGATCGTTGTTCAGCAGCGCAACGACGATGTGACCGTGGGCCGGCTCCAGCGAACGATCTACTACCGCTAGGTCTCCGTCAAAGATGCCCGCGCCCTGCATGCTTTCCCCGGTGATTTTCACAAGATAGACATGCGGGGCACGGATGTTGAGCACCTCATCTAAGGAGATGTGTGCCTCAATGTGATCCGCCGCCGGCGAAGGAAACCCAGCGGGCACCTGGAACAAACAAAGAGGCAGCTTTAGGCCGACCTCGGCAATTGGGCCTAAAATCGAATAGCTCATGACGCACGACTTCCAATACTGTACGAACATACAGTTAACTTTCAGAAGCGCTCGCGGTCAATTTCTGTAGGAATTATCTGATAGGCGGGCGACATATGTGCGGACGACTTTCACAATACGACGGCATCCACGACTTTGTAGCGGCGCTGAGCATGCCCAACGCGCTGGTCAATCACACCGGCGACCAACCTTTCGAGCGGTACAACGCGGCTCCTACCACCCAGCTGGCGATTTTCCATCAGGAGGGTCAGTACCTGCATGCCGACATGGTCCGCTGGGGATGGCGTCCACACTGGGCGAAGGACCGCGCCGCGCCGATCAACGCCCGGGTAGAGAAAGTCGCCCATGGCCCCTTCTTCCGTGCGATCTGGCCGCACCGGGCGATAATTGCAATCAACAACTGGTTTGAATGGGTCGACGAAGGCGGCCCCAAGAAGCAGCCCTACTTGATTCGCCGGCGAGACCGAGCGCCGATCCTGTGCGCCGCGATTGGGCAGTACCCCAGCACCGAACACCCACCAGGGGAGCACGACGGCTTTGTGATCATCACGGCAGACAGCGCTGGTGGCATGGTGGACATTCACGACCGTCGGCCTGTGACGCTATCGCCGGAATTGGCTCGCGAATGGCTGGACCCGGCTACGCCAAAAGACCGCGCCGAGCAGATAGCGCTGCTGCAGGGTGAGCACACCGAGGCGTTCGAGTGGTTCAAGGTGGACCCAGCAATCGGCAATGTACGAAATCACGGGCCTGAATTGATCAACCGAATAGATTAATTTAGTCAGCTTTAATTTGGCGTCTACTGCTTTACAGTGTTCAACAGTCAGGTACTCCCAATGGAACTCACAGAGTAGCGGGTCCACCAAATCAACAGGGTCTCTCAATGAAATTTAGCACGCTGCACCTCAGCTACCTTGACGAGCTATCATCTTTAATATTGAAAAGCACAGACCCTATATTCATTCGTGAAAAACTCAACCTCATACTTGATCATTATCAAGTCATTAATTACGAATTCCATTATAGCCATGCATTTTGGCGTGCGAGAAAATGCAATGATGAAAATGGATTCGGCAATATATCAGAGCTTGGCCCCCCTCCTAAGGAGCTGACGCGAGAAGGAAGACTCAACGAAGTCAATGACCCCATTCTGTATACATCAATCAATCAGTATTCAACTCTAGACGAGATCAAAGCAGAAGAAGGTGACCATATACACATTGTCGCCTATGAACAACTAGCAGACCGCCCCATCCGCTGCGGGACTATTGGCGAAATAACCCACATGAACAGATGGGGCAGCGGCTTAACGTCTGAAACTGTAGGAAACCTACTAAACAAATTCATGAGCAACATGCCTCATGAATTCGGCAAAAGCTTTGTATTCACAGATTCCTTTCTCTCCTCATTATTAAAAGACAAAAATGCAAAAAACACGAACTATATTCACTCAAGAATTCTTGCTAATTTAATTTTTAGTCGAAACCCCGAATTAGATGCAATTGCCTATAGCGGCGTAGCTCTGGAATCTTCTCGAAACTATGCAATAAAACCTAGCTCCGCTGAACACTCTTTACAGATGCAAGCGAGCTTTGTGTTGAAAATTACAAAAAAGTACAAATTCGGAATGTATGATTTTCAAATTATTAAAAACGCAAAAGGCGAAGAGTATGATGGAAGGTTTATATGGTGAGCTTTTAAGCGTCATCCAGCGTAGCGAGCGAGATTTACGAATCTCGCGCTACGCATAGGTTAGAACAATCCACCAAGCGCCGCCGGCTCCCAGTTCATGATCACCAATTCACCGGTGACCTCAGCTTTGCCCTGTCGTTGATTGGCGGTGGTATAGCGGATATCCAGCGTCTCGAAGTGGAAGCCGTCGAACACGCGACGAATATCGGGATGATCGTTGATGCTGACCATCACTTTGCCTTTGCAGCGGCGCATGAAGTCGGCCATCCGTTCGTAATTCTCGAACGGAAAGTCCACGCCATAACCGGCGGTCTGCCAGTAAGGCGGATCCATGTAGTGGAAGGTGTGGACACGGTCGTAGCGTTCTGCGCATTCAAGCCAGGGGAGGTTTTCGACGTAGGTGCCTGACAGGCGTTGCCACGCGGCCGAGAGGTTTTCCTCGATGCGCAGCAGGTTGATGGCCGGTGCGGTAGTTGCCGTGCCGAATGTCTGACCGGAGACCTTGCCGGCGAAGGCATGGTGCTGCAGGTAGAAGAAACGGGCGGCGCGCTGGATGTCGGTGAGGGTCTCGGGGCGGGTCATTTTCTGCCATTCGAACACCTGCCGCGAGCTGAGCGCCCATTTGAATTGGCGCACAAACTCTTCGAGGTGGTTCTGCACGACGCGGTAAAGCGTGACCAGGTCGCCGTTGATGTCGTTGAGAACTTCGACGGGCGATGGCTGGGGCTTCATGAAGTAGAGCGCGGCCCCGCCGGCAAAGACTTCGACGTAGCATTCGTGTGGCGGAAAAAGCGGGATGAGGCGGTCGGCCAGACGGCGTTTGCCGCCCATCCAAGGAATGATAGGTGTAGACATTAAGAGCAAGACCTTTACTGTATGAATAAACAGGTGCTAGGCTCGCCGCGCTTTGTGCACGAAGCTGGAGCCTAGGCCGGACTTGCAGGGGCAATCTGCGGGGACGGCGGTCGGATTGAATGTTGACGCATCCATTCCGACCGCTTCATTTATTGACTAAGGACGCTGCCTCCATGATTAAAAAATTGCTGTTGCTGCTGGTTGTATCCCAAATGGCTGCATGCTCTAACCAACCCTCAAGTGCCTATGAAAGTGGTTGGACTGGCGACACCAACGAAGACGCGTATGCAGCGTGTGGCAGTTTTCGCGTCAAGAAAGGCTTTCAAGATCCATCAGTGATGGATCGTCTCGTTGCATCGCATCAACTCACGAGCGAACAAGCGGCACGTGCGATTGAACGGAGTGTGCAGATAGGCGACCCTGAATGTTTGGCCTATGCGGCATACGGATTGGACCGGCACAAGATCTCGTTTTACAAGAACAAGGCCGGAGAGTTAACCGCCAAGTCAGTCACTTATCTTTGCAGTGAGAGTGACGTGCCTTGTCCTGGGCTGACGGTGATGTTCTCGGACGGAAAAGTAACGAACGCCACCGTCACGAATAAATAGCACCACTACCATTCAAATCTGAACCATGAACGCCAAACTCAGCGGTGTTCATGGCGCAGTGCCACTCGCGCGCTCACGGTCAAATATCAGACGTACATAGTCTTGGCACGCACTCAGAGCCATCAATCCTCTGTCACCTTCGTCGGTGATTCCGACAATTCGTTGAGCATGCGCCGGGTCAAGTTCGGCTCTTGTGGGGCCATAAACCACGCTGCCGGTGGTGGCGGTGGCTGGCATCGATCCGTTGCCGGCGCCGGTGGTGGCGTCGAGTAGGACTGACAGGCGCAGATCAGCAGTGGCAAGACGGTCGCGCAGGCGACCTTGATCACGTTGGACATCGCTCAAGGCTCGGTAGTGGGTTTGTTCACTGGATGCCAAGCGCTGCTCGAGCGCGAGGCGTTTGTCTTGGTCGGCACGCTGCTGCGCGGCCGAGGCCTGGGCCAACTGATTGAGGGTTTCGGTGTGTAGCTGGGACTGCTCGGCGAACTCTTTGCCGTAGCGCCAATCCTGCACTTGCCAAGTGATGGCCGCGGATCCGACAACCAGAGTGGCCAGCAGCACCACTTCGCCAAACAGCCGATACGGCGTCGGGATCAGTTCGCCGAGGCGCATAACACCGCCCTCGCCCGTCCCCACAACTGCAGGCGCTCCTGCAGACCGTTCAGGCCGCCGTTGATCTTGCGGGTGATTGCCTCGAACTCGCCCTGATCCGCCAGGGCATTCAGCCCGCGAACCCACCAGAACCACGCGGCCGACTCGGCAGCCCACTGCGGCAACTCCAGTAGCTCCGGCGTGCGCAGCAATCGCTCATCGCCGAACAGCGCCAAGCTGCAGCGCAGGTAGTTGTTATGGCCGGTGATCTGAATCAGGCCCCGGCCCCGGTAACGCTGGCCATCGCCGTCGGCCTCGGGCGTGTTACCCAGCCGCACGGCCAGAGTGCCGGTGTCGTACTTGCTCAGGTACTGGTCACCGCCCAATTCGCGCACGTAATTCAGCTCGCCAGATTCGTGCCCGACCTGGGCGAGAAACGCGGCTTGGCGTTGCGGCGTGTTGATCTGCCGGCGGACCATGGCGGCATTGAGCGCAGAAACAAAAACGCCCGCTTGGCGGCGGGCGTTGGGCATGATGCGTTGTAGCTTTTGTTCCGTCAGTGACATGGAGTTCTCCTGGGTTATGGGAATGCAGCGCTACTGCTTGATCTGAACAACCTTCAGATCCTTCGCCGGCTTTTTCTTCTTGCCTTTGGCTTTCGCCTTGCCTTTTTTGCCGCCGTTGCACTCGACCGTCGTGCTCCAGCCGGCCTGGGTGAATACCTGTTCCACCGAGTCGACCAGATATTCGCCATCGAGCCCGACCTTAAAGCCTTGGGCATTGATCGATCGTTCGGCAAACAGATCAGTGCGACCCGCCATCTCCAGCCGGACGCCGGCCGTGGAGCGGTTGAAGGCGGTGAGACGCGCCTGGGCTGCCGCTTCGGCAGCTGACTTGTTCGGGTAGATGTGCCGGTCGGTATGCACCGGCGGCAAGCCGTCCGGAGATTCGTCATTGTCGAGGGTGACCACGGCGAGCTTGCCGGTCTTCTTGTCCTGATGTTTGGCCGACACGGCCTTGTGGGTGTTGCGATCACCGAGTCTGAACTGGAAGCGGCTCACGTCCGGACGGCGGATTGTCACCACACCGAACGTTTTGCCCGACGCGCTCTCCCCGCCCTGACGTGGCATCACCAACAGCTTGCCGTCGGCCACCTTGGCCGTGCAGTCGTACTGCCTGGCCAGACGCGTGATGAAATTGAAGTCCGATTCGTTGAGCTGATCGGCGCGGGGCACCTTGGTCTGCACCGGGCAGACCGCCTGCCAGCCGTTGCGAGCGGCGACGTCGGCGACGATCCGCGACAATGGCACGTTTTCCCAGCTGCCGCTGCGAGTGGTCTTGCCGCTGCCGCGCATGTCGCTGGCCTTGCCGGTGATCACCAACGTGTCAGGCGGGCCGGACAGCTCGATTTCATCAACGACGTAGCGGCCGATGCGGGTCAGTCTGGTTTCTGCGTAGCCCAGGTAGATCTCGATGCTGGCCCCACGCGAGGGCAGAACCACCGCACCGTCGCGGTCATCGATACGCAGTTCGAACTCGTCGGACTCCATGCCCGGTTTATCTGTGGTTTTCAGCTGCAGGAGGCGGTCATTGATCCGCTGGGTAATGTCGGCACCGTCGGCGACGATGCGAAAGGTCGGGGTCATTATTTGCTCCAAAAAAAGCCCGCACAGGGCGGGCTTTGAAGGGGGTGAAACTAAAGGAGCAACGAGAACTAAGGGTGACTTTAGTTCATCAACTCCATAGCGCTATGCCGTCCTCCGACGGCTGTGGCAGATCTGGTAACTCGATCACAATACCGGCACGGTAAGGCTGCGGCTCATCGGCCAAGCCCTGATTGGCATCCAGCACCGCCTCGACCGTTCCGCTGAGATGCCCATAGGCGTGGTAACACAGGGTGTCGAGCAGATCCCCGTCAGACGTTCTGCAGGTCATCGCCATAACGTACAAACTCCAAGGTGAACGACTGTTTACGCGGGATACCACCCTGCAGCAGCGCGCTCTGTTCTTCTTCGACGTTCTTCAAACACCAGGTGCCGAGTACGTCACCATAGCCGGTGGTCAGCGTCAGCGGTAGTTGTTGAGCGCCGAGGCTGCGCAGAGTGTCCAGTTGTTTGATGCCGCCCTTGAACCCCGGAAAGATGGCGCCCTTGAGGGTGATCTTTTCCTCACCGATACCCACCGCTTGCTGCGCCGGTCGCCGGGTCAAGCGTTCCTGTGAGGCCCAGCGATATTCGGTCGAGCGCCGCAGTTCATCGAAGGCAGCAGTGTCCAGGTTGAAGTAATACGGAACAGCCTTGGGATCCAGTGGCTGCACGATCAACAGGTGCGGGAATGGCTTCACCGCTTCCGGTACCGGCGTCGCGTTGCCGGCCAGTGCACCGGTCGGCAGGATGTTTCCCAGCGATGGGCTGACCTTGCCGGCGATCTTGTTGATCGCCGTCGACGCCCGGGCGGCTTGCTCATTCAGTTGGCTCATGCGCTCATCGATCTCTGACACGGCACGCGTGGCCTTGTTGTAGGTGGCCACCACCTGACCGACCTTGGCCTGGGCGGCGTTTACCCCGCGCATCACGCGCTGCAGTTTTTCACCGACTGCCGGACCGACAATTGGTATGCCTTCCAGCTCCGAGGCCGCGCCGCTGATCTCGCTGATCGCGCCGTTGACCGGTCCCATCATGCCGTCGAGGCTACGCCGCCCGGTTTCCCCCGCCGCTGCCAGTTGCTTGAGCCCCGACTGCAACTGTTCCATGTAAGCCATCAGTCCTCCTTACACATGCGGTTCATCATAGAGTTTGCGGTTCTGCAGCTGCTGCGTGGCCTGCTGCATTTGCTGCGCGATGTAGGGCTGCAGCTCTCGCGCCATTTGCGCCGGATCCTTGGCATCGCCCTGCACGGTAATGTGCAGCGGCGCGGAGATCTCAACCCGTTGTTCGACCTTCGGTGTTTCGGATCGGGGTGCCGGGATCGGCGCGGCCAGCAGAGGTGGTGGAATCGGAGCGCTGGCAGGCGTGGTCAACGAGCGGGCGACATCGCCCAGCGCTGCAGCGTCGTCTGCGCGCTCAGGGAGCAACTTGCTGACCGTGGGCACTGCAGGTGGTGTTGCACCCGGCGCAAGCGGGCCGGTGGCGGATTTCGGCGCGAATGACCGGGCAATGTCCCCCATCACCGGCGGCAGGTTTTTTCCGGCATCGGCCATCATCAATGGCCCGGCGTCCGGTACACGCTTGAGCGACTCGTCGGTGCCGAACAGTTTTTTTCCCAGAAAACCACCCGCCGCATCGCCGCCCATGTAACCGAGATAACCGCCGATCATGCCGCCGACGATGTTGCCAATGATCGGCACGGCCGACCCGATGGCGGCGCCTGCAGCTGCACCGGCCAAAGTGCCGGCCAGCCCACCGGCTGCCTCGCCGTAACCTTCGGCCTTTTCGTCCTGAGTCACCGCATTTTCGTAGGTGTCATAGGCTTTGAAGCCGGCGTCAACCACCGCGAAGAACGCCGGCCCCTTGACGCCTTCGGCGATCTTGGCACCGCGACCGCCGCCTTCGTGACCGCCGCCCCTACTGCCCTTGCTCTTCTTGCCGTCGCCGGCCTTCCCGTCCTTCCCGCCTTTGTCCTTCTTGCCTTCGCCACCATCCAGATCACCGGCATCCAATCCACCGCCGGCACCCGGCAGGTTGGTGACGATCACTTTTTGCGGGATGTTCGGGTTGCCCATCAGCGTGCCGCGACCGAGGTTCATCAGGCCCTTGCCGACCTTAAACGCGCTGACGACGCCCTTGAGTGCGACCAGCCCAGCCACGGCCGTACCAATGCCGAGCGTGACCCGTGGAAACTCATCGGCGAAGCCTGATAGCTTGCGGCTGACGTTGTTGATGCCGTCAGCCACTGCGTCGGTAACGGGCCGGATCGCATCGCCAATGCTGCGCATGGCGTCATCCATGGACTGCGCCATCTCGGACCATTTTTGCGCTGAGGTTTGTCGACGCTCAGCCAGGTTCTTGTCGAGGATCCCGGTGGCACCGGCCGAATCCTTTTTCAGCTGGTTGTACAGATCCTTGTTCTGCATGTACGCGGTCAGAGCCGCCTTCACCTGCATGTCGGCAAACAGGTCACCGGTACGCAAAGCCTCCTCCAAAGACTTCATCATGGCCTTGGCTTTCTCAGGATCAGCCTCTTTGCTGATCGCGGCTGTGGCCTTGGCCATCTCGGCGGCCCGTTTCGGATCGGTCGCTTCGATGTACTTCTGCGCCAGGGCGAAACTGGATTCCAGTGTGGACATGCCGTTTTGCAAACCAGTCTGCATCGAGCCTTTGTAGTCGATACCGGCTTTTTTGTAAGCGTCGACCGTCTCGCCTGAACCGATTTTTTCCATCCAGTTTTTGAGGTTGTTGGCCGCCTCATCCGAACCGCCGGCCGTTTTCATTTGCACCTGCAGCATGGCGCCCAGCTGCGTCACCGAGTCCATGCCGGTGATGCCCAGCTTGCCCATCCCGGCCAACAGTTCGGGGAACCACTTGGCCATGTCGACCGCTTCAAAGCTGCCTGCCTGGCCCTGATAGGCGATGGCTTCCAGCGCTTTTTCCATCACCTTGGGGTCAGTGATCTTGGCGTTCTGACCCAGTGCGTTGATCATCTTGGCCGTTTCAGTGCCATCCGATCCCTGGCCCACGGCAAACTTGGCCGCCGTCGGTGCATAAGCCAACGCCTTGTCCAGCTCCATACCGGCGCCGACCAGCGCGTTGACTACCTCGGCCACTTGGTTGCGCGCCATGCCGGTGTCGCGCGACGTGTCGATCACCGTCTTGGACAACTGCGCCTCTTCCGGTGAATTGGCAATGTTGGCCTTGATCGCGATGTCGCGAATGATCGCGCCGTAATCAGCACTGACCTTGGTCGGGATGGCAGCAGCGGCGGTCAGCGCACCAGCCTGACCGAGGGTGCTTTTCAGGCCGGACCGGCCCTCCTCGATCTGCCGATGCCCGAGTGCTTTGAGTTCGGCACCGGCGGCCACGCGCCCCATCGTGGCGTAAGCCTTGCTCAACCGTCCCACCTCAACGCCCTGTTTCTTTAGCAGTTCGAGATTCTTTTCATATTTGGCCAGCAGCTTGTCGGCGCCTTCGGCGCCGGTCGTGTGCGCCTTGCGCCACTCATCGCGCAGACGCATGGTGTCGCCGATGGTGTTCTGCAGGACTCGGGCTTTGCTACCGACCGAATCCAGGTGTTTGATCTTGCTTTCGACGTCCTTGAACGCTTTGCCTACCGTCGGATCGACGGCGCCGCCAATGACAAAGCCAAGCGCGAGATTCTTCGCCATGTGCGTGCCTTATGCGTCGGAAAGAGTTGAGCGGTGGCTCAGTCGGAGAGCCACCACACCAGTTCGTTGAAGGGCATGGCCGTGATCTCAGCTGCAGAGAACCCGGTCTCCCTGGCCATGCGCTTGGCCAGGATCTTCAACGTAGAACCGTCGCATTTACTCGTCCGTGACCAGGCGAAAGTAGCCGGCCTGCAGGCGCAGGTAGTCGACCATCTTCAGACCCATCAGATCCGCTTCAGGGGTCTGGGTCAGCGAAGCGAACAACGACATTTCGCGCTGCTCGGCATCACCATTGGAGGCCGCCTGCGCAGCTCGCACATCACGCACGCACGGTGCGCGCATCATCAGGGTGTCGACCGTGACACCGGACAGTTCAGTCGGGTACTTGAGGCTGATGCGAAAGCCGTCGTCAGACAGCTGCAGCCACTTCGGCAACGGTTTTTCGGTTGTCGGTTGGATGTCTTGGCTCATTTCGTATTTTTCCTTAAAGGCCCAGGGCCGCACGTTCGTCTGCGAGCTGGTCGACGCCATCGATGACCAGCACCATGCCCAGCATGTCGATCTCGTAAATCACCCGGCCGGCGACTTCGAGCTTGTAGTAAGTCAATGCCATGTTGTGTTTGGTCTCGGCCTTCTCGCCGGCCTTCCAGTCGCCCATGTCGACCTCCTTGATACCGCCACGCATGGTGACGATCACCGGGGTGACCTTGCCCTTGAGCCCCTTGAACGAACCTCGGAATACAGCGCTGCAGGCGGTGCGGTCGGACAAACCGAAGAATTTGAGCGCTTCGCGCCGCACACCGTTGGTGGTAAAGCCGGCTTCCAGTTTTTCCACGCCGGTCGGGATCTCGACCTCACCGGCCATACCGCCGCCTCGATAGGCTTCGGTTTTCAGCACCACCTTGGGCAGGGTCAGGCTCGGCATTTCGCCGGCAAAACTGACGCCGTCGATAAACCCGGCGCAGTTGGAGAGAACTTCAGGAATCATCAGGGTGCCTCCTTAGGCAGGTTCAAGCACTTCGGTCATCCACTCGTTGGTGACCTCAAAAAGGAAGTTCGGGTTTTCAGCCGGCGGCACGTCGGTGAATCGGATGCGCCAGTACACCTTGCCCTGCTCGATCTGGCTGGCGGTGTTCAATTCGTGATCCGGAAATACCTCGAAGTTGATCACCGCACCTTGGTTTTTCAGGTCGCGCATGAACGCTTCCAGGCCGTCGGTGACGTCCTTGACGTAGGTCTTGGTGATCGAGCGGTCGACCGCCCACTTGTGGCCGGCCTGCACCGCATCCATGAGGATGAACAGCGTGCGTACGCGGGTGACGAACGCCCACTTCGGATCGCTCGACAGCGTGCGGTTACCCCAAAGGCGGTAGCCGTCGTCGCGAATGATCGTGGTGATGTTGGCGTTGTTGAGCAGGTTGGCCCGACAGGTTTCGTCACCGTCCAGGTACTCGACGGCGCGGGTCGTACCGGTGATGCCGGTGAACTCCTTGTTCGACGGAGAGGCCCAGAAACCGTAGGTCGCATCCGTCCAAGCAAACAGGCCGGCGGTCCAGGCAGAGCCGGGAGCATCCACCGTCTTGCTTACTCCTGTATCCCAGAACTGCACACCGGGATCGACCATAAACAAGTTGCGACTGCCGAAATTGTCGGCGTAGGCCATGGCTTCCTCGTCGGTGGTGCATGGCCCGTCGATGATGCCGATGGCGCGCAGCTTCTGCGCCAGACCATCGATGGCGGTGGCCACCGCCTTAGTGGCCGAATGACCAGGTGCAATCAACAAACGCGGTTGGGCGTTGAACAGACTTTTGCCATCGAGCAGTGCCTGCAGGCCAGTACGCTGACCCGAAACCAACACGCCGCCGATAATGGCCGATGTCTGCAGCGCAGGATCGTCCATCTTCGGCACGCCGATGGCGACGATCACCGCCTTAGCTTTTTTGTAGATCGCCTGGCAGGCTCGGGTAATTGCCGATTCCGCGCCGAACGCTGCAATGGCCTCGCGCTCGGTGGTGATCAGCTTCAGTTCCCCAGCCTTGGCAGTGCCGCCGCCCAACACACCCGGCGTGAAGGTGTCGCACAAACCGATGATCGAGGAAGACGGCAGCGTGATGGTGCGCGCGCCGGTGTCGACCGCTGTGGTCGTGACGCCGTGAAAGAAACTCATAAGGCTCGTTCTCCAGAAACGAAAAAGCCCCGCTTGTCTGCGAGGCTTGAGGTGTTTATGTAGCGTGAGGCGGAATGAAAAACGCCCCGTCAGTGCGGGGCGCTCAGGTGGTTTGCGTTGCCAGCCAGGTCGGCGCCGGCGGACGGTGTTCCGCGAGCGGGAATTGTGAGCCTTGCGGCCAGTCGCGCAACTGCCGGCGGTAGGCCTGCAATTCCGAGTACTGATCAACCGTAAGCGAGGATTCGCCTCCTTCTTCCAGCTCGTCGCGATGCCGTGAAACCAGCGGATCAGTCAGGGCCAACTGTGCGTCACGCCAAGCCCGCTCGACTGCCCCCAGCTCGGCAGCATCCAGCGGCGGCGGATCGATCAGCACCGGCTGACCATCGGGGCGGGACGACATTTTTTTAGGACTGGTTTCAAGCTCTTTGAGCAGTCCAAGCCAATTGCCCTCGGGCACCTCCACTACGTCCGCTGGCATATCAGAGCCATGCACATCCAACCTGTAAGCCCCGCAGGTGGAAGGACTAAAGAAAATGACTTTATCCATGATTAGAAACCTATTACTCGCCAAAGAACCGACCATCCCGCTTGACCGCCTGAGGCCTGCGCAACGCGCAGAGTGCAGCCGGAATTATTCAAAGTTCCTGCGACGACACACGCCATCACAGGCAGCCCGCCTTGATGCAATAGGGAAACGTTACGCACACCGGCCCCGGAAAAGGCTAACGGGAAAGAAACGTAAACTTGACCATTGGCATCCGTTGTCCCTACGCCCCATTGTTCGATCAAACCGCTGGGGTTCTTGACCCAGCCGGCCACGGCATTATTACAAGCGAACTCGGGCGCGTACTTCAAAGCAGACAATCCGCTTTCAACGACCCATTGCCCGTTCCCCGCCGTTATCACGATGGTTGAAAGCGATTGCAGAGTCACAGAAGTCAGCAAATTGCCGGTAAGCGCGGCAATAAAATCCGCACCCTGACGAGCAACGGTGATCACACCAGGCGCGGAGTTGAATAAATAAAAATTCGTGCCGCTGGGCACCGACGCCAGAGGCGGTAGGGTCAGCGTTCCGGACGCCGCCAGCACAATACGGCAGCCCGCGGCCGAGGCACTGAGCGTTGCGGGCAATGCTCCGATATCCACACGCCCAGCAAAATTCCCCTGTGCTCGCTGCGCAAACTCCGTCGTGGCCAGCGCCTTGCCGCTATCGAACTGCGGCTGCGTGATGAAGTGCGCGCCGCTCATCGTGCCTGCAAAGCGCAATAGCGCCGAACCGCCGACCAGTCGCCACTGGTCTTGCAGGCGGATAAACTCGGCCGTGTCGCCTAGGGCCAACACCAGAGGCCCGGCCACACCGGTCGAGGTGTACACCACATCTGTACCCGAACCCACGACTTTCAAGCCACCCGGGCCAGCACTGACCAACGTGATCGTGGCTCCCTGCGCAACACCTGCTGTCGGCGGCAAGGTCGCCGTGAGCTGTGCTGCGGCGGAGAAACTGTGAAGGCCTCCGACGTGCGCCGCCGAAAGCACCAGGCTCGCATCGCTGGTCGTGAACCCCGAGAACTCGATACCGCGCCGCTTGAGAAACTCAGTCGTCGCCAGCGACTTGCTGCTATCGAACTGCGCAGGCGTGGGGGCCGTGGGGTTGCCGGAGAACGTCGGCGAGAACAACCGTGCAAAACCGTCGGTGATGTCCTTGAACGTCAGTGCGGTGGTGCCCACAACAATCTGGCCATCCGTTACCAGCTGCCAGATCGTGTCGGCCTGAGTTGCGCCAACCTCGACCGCCACCGTCAGATTCGGCGTCACCTTGGTGTTGTTGTCAGCATCTTTGGCTCGCACCCAAGCACCTACCGCCGCCACCCATGGGCCATTGTCCTTGGCCAACGTTTGGTTCTTCACCAGCACCCGGTCACCGGCGTTCAGCGAAACGCCGTCCACCACCTGCAAACCAACCAGGTTGATATTGGCCGTGGTGGCTGCTCGCACCGACTGCTTGATGTCGAGCTTGCTCAGTTCCTCCAGAATGCGTGAGTCGACCCACTCACGCGTCGCCAGCACCACCGCCGGATCGATCTTGAGACTGATCTGCGCGGTACTGGAAACAATCAGGTTCATCCGCACCACCTGCGTACGTCCCGAGCCCTGCGACAGAATTGGCTTGAAGCTCGGCGCGCAGTTGGCCACCGCGATCAGGTCGCCGTCCGCATCGTACAGTCCGACCTCACGAATCCAGCGGCCACCCTCATCGGCTGGAATCACCTGCTCGGCGATGATTACTGCCGCATTGACCGGATCAATGCGTAGCTGATTCAGCGGCCGCCGGCGCCACTCGTTGATCAGTTTGGTTTGCTTGGCGCTGGGCTGCGGGTCAGTGCCGTTCGCATCGCCCAGGCCCATCTGTGTAATGTTCCAGGGAACCCCAAGCACGTTGGCATTCGCCAGCTTGGCGGCACCCACGTCCGTGAGGATCGCGAAGAACTTCGAATTCTCATCAATCATGAATAAATGTCCAAGGTGTCAATGGAGTGTTCCCGCCCAACCACACCGAAGTTGCCGGTGACGTTGATGTCCTGCATTTCAGGCGGGTAAATGTCGAGTTCGTCGCCGTCGTAGAAGCATGCCCCCACATTCAGGTTGCCTTGCGTCTCTAGGCTGATGGCCAGCCCCGTCAACTTGCGGCTGACCGGTTTGGCGTCATCGATCAGGCGTTCGAGTTCGAGGTACATTTCCTCGGTGATGCCGGTATCCAGTACCCCGACCTTCAACGCAAAAGTGCCCGGCACGCCTTCTGGCACCGTGTTGAACCATTCGACGATCTCGATCAGGTAGCCCAGCGGTTCGACGACTCTGCGCAAGGCACCGATGGTGCCCTTGTGTTTGTGGATAAAGAACGACGCCTTGATGGCCGCGCGCTTGACCGGTTCCGACCAGGCTGGATCCCAGCGGTCGACCGACCAGGCCCAGGCCAGATGCGGCAGCAGGTGCTCCGGACAGGTGTCGGGGTTGTACAACGTTCGCAACGGAATCAACGTGGTTTCGGCGAATGTCGCCTCGATACCCCGTTCCAGGGGAGTGCTGTTGAGCGGCAAAAGACTGCGCATGTCAGCCTCCCAGTACAACGGTGTAACCCGTGCAATAAGCGGCCTGCGCCTTGGTGGGTTTCAGATCCTGCCAATCTTTCAGTTCCACTCGCGCAACACCGGCGACATGCAGCTGCGCATCGACCCCAGACCGGGCTACCTCGATGCCCAGCCGGCGCCGTGGATTGATCCAGGCTTCCAATCGACGGATCGCCTCGGTAAGCGCCGCGTCGTTCTCCGGGCCGGCGCCTTTCATGTGCAGCACGGCGTCGACCCGGTAACGCAGGATCTCGGCGCCGCGCACGGTGACGCGGTCGCCCACCGGCCGCACGTCATCGTCATTCACAGCCACAGCGACCAAGGCCAATAACTCCGGGCCAGCCGTGCCATCGCCCTCTAATCCCAGCACCGTCACGTCGACGCAGGCCGGCGCCGGGCTTTCCGCCGTGGCATCGGCGACCAGCGCCGAGGCGTTTCGTGCGTGGAGGATGTAGCTGTTGCGGGGGCCGGCCGTGGTCAGCCCCTCATAGGCCAGTTGTACACGCTCGCGCAACGCATCATGAGACTCCATGACCGCCGCAATCGGCGGCACAGCCAGCGGATCCGCCGCTTGGATCACCAGGCGCTTGAGGTTGACGTTGGCGGCCAGGTGATCCAGATCGGCGCCGGTGGCGTAGGCCAGTAACTGAGCCTTGGCCGCGTCGTTCACACGTGCCCGGTTACCGAGCTTGATGTAGCTGCCAACCTCCAGCAGCTTGGTCACCGGATCGCTTTCCAGCGAGGCGGTCCAGTTCTGCCCCATGTGCCCTCGGAACACGCCCAGCGCTTCGCTGTACGTGTCTTCAAAATCCAGCGGTTCCAGCACGTCCGGTGCCGGCAGCTCCGACAGATCTACCAGGGTACTCATACCCACACCTCCAACGTGCCGCGCTCACCGAGGTATTCGCCGCTGATCTTGAAATTGATTTTCCCGCCGAGGACGGAGACAACCACGATGCGCTCAAGCTTGAGTCGCGGCTCCCATTGGTTGAGTGCCCGCACGGCCTCAGCCTGCGCCGCGCTCTTCCAACCTTCGTTGATCGGCAGGTCGACCATGCGCCGCAGCTTGCTGCCGTACTCCGGCCGTTCGCGGCGGCTCAGCAACGGTGTGCCGAGGATGTCCGCAACCGACTGACGTAGATGCTCGATGCCGGAGATGGGCTGCCCGGTGTGGCGATCCATTCCGATCATCGGGTCTACTCCTTGAGCTGCTCGTATTCAGGGTGAACCTTGAGGTATTTCAGCGCGACGTCATCGCCCGCCTCGACCATGACCAGGCTATTGACCACGGGAAGGGTGCGACCGTCCGGCAGAACCACCGTGCGGGAGGTGTAGAGGGCGTCGCGAAACTTGATGAGCTGGTCAGAGGCATGGCCGGGGAATCCCTGAGCAACAGGGACAAGCCCTGATACTGGCAGTGCTTCCGCGAACGCCTCGACTTCAGATTTGACCTTGGTCATGAGTATCTCCAGGCATAAGAAAGCCCGCGCGCGGCGGGCTGGGTGGATGGGTGGGTGATCAATGCTTGTGGTTGGCAGTGTTGCCGGTGGTGTCCAGGATCGCACCGTCGCTGGTGATGTTTTGCGTGGCGTGCAGTGGCCCGTCGATATGCACCGGTCCCTTGATGTTCACTTTGCCTTCGAGATCGATCGTTCCCGACTTCACGGTGACGGCGTTGTCGGTCACTTCGGCCAGGGTTGTCCCGACCTTGATGACGACCGTGCCGGTGGGCAGCGTGATGCTGTAAATGCTGTCCTGCCAGTCGTAGACCAAGCGCCCGCCATCCTCGAAATGCCAGACTTCGACATGGTCACGGTTGTCAGGCGGTGGCCCGCCGTTACCGTATAAACCGGGAATGAACGTGCCTTGTGCCACTTCGCCACTGGCACTGATTAAGGTGCCCTGCTCATTCAGGCTTGGCGCTCGCCAGTGCCGTGCCTTGCCGGCGGCGACGCTGTGCCAGCGCACCCAACCGCTGACCCATTCACCGTCCGAAACGCGGCACACCGGTGGTGATGCCGTTAGATCCACCGCCACCACGTAGCAGTCCTTGACCAGGCCTGCGAGCATGCGGTCATGCTGGGCGCTCACGTAGCCGGCGCTCATGGTAGATTCTCCGGCGAAAAGTACTTGTCCTTGTTGGCCAGGCCGGTGTCAGGCTCCACGCCGAACAGCAACGTGCCCGGTGGCTGATCGAGCCACGGCCATTTTGTTTCGCCGAGGTAGATCTGCTGCGTCCATTCCACAACCCAGACGGTGTAGCCATCCAGCTCCGGCTTGGTCCAGTCCTGCATGGCCTGAACAAACTCCGCCGGTTCGACTTCGACGCCCCACGACTGCATTCGCAGCAGCACGGCCAACTGACCGGCGATGAATACCGCTTGCTGATGGTGATCGGGCTGGATCGGGTCGGTAATCACCCGCGCCTCGAACTTGCAGGACAGACCCGTTTCGCCCGTTCCCGGATCGAGTCCCGGCTCCATCTCCGCCAACTCGATCAGAACTGCCGGCAATGCGATGCGATCATCAATGTTCGGCCAGACTGCAACAGTCTGAATACCTGGCAGGTGATCCTGAATATGCCGTTCAATGGCTTGATACAACTGCTCCAGGCTGAACGGCTCATCGACTTGATCCGTCATGTCATGTCCCCTTCAGGTGTTTCTGCAGTTCAAAATTGAGTTCCTGCTGCAGGACGTGCAGCAACTGTTCATCGGCCTTGCGGATCCAGCTTTCGAAGTGTGGCCGCGCCTGCTCCAGCGACACCTTGGCTTTCGCCAGTGGAAAGCGGCTGCCGTGTTCGGCGATCCAGCCCGAACTGGCCCCGCCCGCCCCGCTGACATCGCTATCGGGATAGTCACTGGCGTCGAAATGCTTACTGGCCGTTCGGATCCAGACATCCGCGCTGTTGCCGTAAACCTTCTTGAAGAACGCCCCCTGAAAACGGCGCCCCGCCACTGACACACCGGAACGGCTCTGTCGAGGCCGGCCAATGCGGCTGGCTTCCATGGCGTTGAGGCCGAACCACAGCTTACCGCTGTTCGCGCTACCGCTGACCGGGTAAGCTCGCAGCCGCTGCCGCACAGCAGCAACCGCAATGCGCTCCTGTCGGCCAACGGCGCGAGCAATTTGCATGGCGAGCCATCGCAACGTTTTGTTGATGGCTCGCCGCTGTGCCGCAGCAGCGGCCTTCGGCACCAGCGCGGCGAAATCCTGAAAGGCTTTCAGGTCGGCCGCCGAGGTCTGCAGGGAGATCATCCCGCCGCCGGCCGAGGGCTTAAAGTAGCTGCCGACACTCATGGGCGTTTCCTCAGGATCAAAGCGACCAATCCGTCACCACCTGGCTCCAGCTGCATCAGGTCGTAGTCACCGCCGCCATCCAACGCCGGTAAATCAACGGTCACCAGCAGCCCTTTTTTCAGGCCGTGCGAATCACGGACACGGATCTCGAACTTCGGCTCGCGCAACGCCGTTTTGAGGCTGCCCATCTTGGGTTGCATCCACGGTGCAGCGAACATGCCGAGCACCGGTTCGTCGTAGCCCTCGATCCGAGCCGTGTCGCCGAGCGTTTCGAACACCGTATCGTCAATGTCTTCCAGCAGCTCGCGGAAAGACATGGTCAGAGTTCCAGGAGGATCTGTGCCCGTGGTCGCGTGCACAGGTGCAACGGGTTGGACTGGGCTTCGCCGGCCACACCCTTGTTGAACGGCAAGGGTTCGAGCTTGCTGTAGTACGGCAGACCTTCGGTGTTGACCGTCTCCATGTAGTCGGCCGGTGCGAAGACCGAGATGTATAGATCCGGCACACCTTCGGGAACCAGCAGCGCCTTGTCATCGTGCACGAACAGCACGCCCGCCACTTTGCCGCGATAGCGCTCCCAGACAATGCCGCCGAATTCAAAGCTCTCGCGGGCATCACCGCGAAGAGACGCTGCTTGCAGAGTGTTGAGATAGGTTTGCTTGACCGACTTGTGACTGACCAGCTTGTTCCAGAAGTTCTTGCCGCAGAAGGCACGAGAACCCGAGCTGGTCACACTGCCCAACGCATCCGCCTGCATGTCCAACGCTTCACCAGCATTCACTCGCAGGTCAGCTTCAGGGTCATTGAGCCCCATGGGCATTTTCTGACGGTTCACGCCAAAGGACTTGTAGATGTCCAGCAAAACCGTCTTGCCATCAGCATCGAGGATCTGGCCGTTCAGAGCGCCCATCCGCTGAAATTCATGAGTGGCGTCCAACTGGCGCCGCGCCTTGGCAAGTCGACGGTTGACCACGTCCTGTACCGACTGCAACTCGGTTCGCGTACCGAAAGCCCGGATGCCTTGGATCTCATCGGCCTTGATGGTGAAGCGCTCCGGCAGGTGCACGGTGTTGAAAGGGATCAGATTACGCTTGCTGCCACCGACCACCAGGCCTGAACTGCCGCGCTCACCAGCCGGCACCAGGGCGAGAGTGTCGCCGTCCTTCTCGACCTGCACCGTGAGGTTGGTAGTGCCTTCCTCGCGAAACAGTCCAAGACTGCTGATGCGGCCGGGCAGGTATTCCTGTTCGTTGATCGCAGCGGTCAGCGAGGGCACGCTGAAGGCGTCGTCTTCAAAAATGGCGATATCGGCCATGGGTGTACTCTCCAGAAACGAAAAGTCCCGCACTCGGCGGGATGCATATGAAAGATGGAACGTCTTAGCGGACGATCAGGAAGTGCGCGGCCAAGGCTTTCTCGGCGGCCGGGTCGAGGCCAGTCAGATGGGCCTCGCTGACCTCGGCCAGACGCACCACAGCGCGACCGCGACGAACGACATCTGACTCGCCGAGTGGGCCGTAGAGAATGGCCATGGCGTTTTCCGTGCCGTCTTCGGCAGTCGGGTTGTACGGGGCGAATTCGCTGCTCGAAGTCACCAGTCCGAGGATCTGTCCGGGCTCCAGCGCCGGGCCTGCCGCGACGTTGATCGCTTCGCGGGAGATGTTGCCGGCGCCCTCGGACAGCAGGAATTCGCCTGCGTGCATCGGTTCCAGTTTGGAGTTCATGGTCTTGCTCCTTTCGAGGTTGGGGACTGAGCGGCCTGACGGGCTGCCCAGATCGAGGACGGATCGGGTTGTTTGGCTTGAATTTTGGGCGGCGGGTCTTCGCTCTGAGGCAGGCTGTTGTCGATCTCGAAGCCTCCGCCCTTCCCCACGACTTTGTCGAAGAGCCGCGCACGCACGGCGCTGGCATCCAGTCCAGCTTGCACAAACTCCACCGCGAACTCTGGTAACCGGGCGGCCACGCACAGATCGCGGATCGATTTGGCCTGAGTGATGGCCGCCTTCACGGTCGCCTCATCGACCAACTTGGTAGTGGCCAGTAGTGGCTCGATGAGGTTGCTCATTCCGCCTTGGTTACAGGACTTGCTGATCAGCAGAGCCAGCGCCGCTGCATCCGCACCAGGCTCAGGTGTTTCAGGATCGTCGATCACCGGTTCGGTCGGTTTCGCGGGCTCGTTGAGCAGATCTAACAGCGCCTGGGGCGTATGCTGGTATTTCTGCATCACCGTGCCCTGCCCCAGGCATGCTTTGATCTGGACACCGTCGCCGACCTCGTCGGCCAATCCAAGCGCCACCGCTTCGCGGGCCGTCAGCCAGGTCTCTGCATTGACCAAGCGCCGCAACTCGACTTCGTCGATGTTCGGCGCCTTGGTTTTATACGCCGTGATTATGAGCTCCAGCGCTTGATCCAGCGCGGTCGCGACCTTGCGCATGTCCTCGGCATCACCCGAGGCGTACGTCCACGGGTTGTGAATCATCAGCGCTGCGTTTTCCGCGACTACAACCCGATGAGCGCCGCAGACTGCAACGCTCGCCGCACTGGCAGCGAGAGCATCAACCCGACCGGTGCAGCGCTCGCCCAAACGCTTCAGGGCGTTATTAATGGCCAGACCGTCGAACAGGTCGCCGCCGATGCTGTTGAACGCCACCACAATCGGTGATGTGCCGTCATCCAGCTCGGCGAGATCACGCACAAACTGATTGGCGGTGATGCCCCAAGTGCCGATCTCGCCGTAAACGTACACCTCGATGGTGCGTTGTTCGGCTTCCCCGCTGGCCCGGAGGCTGTACCAGTGTTTGTCTTGCACGGACAGTTGCCCGTCCAGTTTGTTAAAGATCCGTAGAGGGAACGGCGGTTTCATGGTTTCTCCTGATCGTCAGGGTGGGTATCGACCTCGACGAGCGTTCGGTAATTGAGGCCCAGCTTGCGGGCACGTTGGGCGTCGGCCGCGTTCTCCGCGT
The DNA here is from genome assembly GCF_002113125.1 of Pseudomonas sp. B20(2017). Lineage (GTDB taxonomy): Bacteria > Pseudomonadota > Gammaproteobacteria > Pseudomonadales > Pseudomonadaceae > Aquipseudomonas. Next base: position 352,084 of record NZ_NEJP01000001.1, read on the forward strand.
CGACGGCTTCGGCGTCGTAGCCAGTGCGCAGACACATCTCACTGCGCGAGGCGAATCCGGCGTTGACCTCCAGCATTCGCGCTTGCACGTCCTGTACTGGCTGGATGTAGGCCCAGCCTTGCGGCACCCAGCGCGTGCGCAGAAATTCGCGGCGGCGACTGGCGTAGTCCGGCAGTTCGATCACGCCGGCCAGCACTGCCATGTCCAGCCACGCGGCGCGTACCGGTCGACAGAGTTGGTGGATGTAGACGTTGAATTGCAGCTGTTCAAGGCGGCGTCGGAACTCGTTCAGCACTACACGCAGCGCCCGGTCGTTGATGCCTTTCATGTCACCGGTAAGGATCTCGTAGGGCGTGTCGGTACCAGCCGCTGCGGCCATCAGTTGCTGACGCATGAAGTCCGGGTAGTTGTTGCCGGCGTCCGGTGGTTTGGAGAACTCGACCTCCTCACCCGCGCCCAACTCCTGCATGGTGCCGGGCTCCAGCGCGACCATCGGTGTGAAGCCATCGCGGTCGGCGGTGATCAACTGGCCGGTGACCGGGTCGCGAGGAACCTGTCCCGTGTCCGGCGACGGACGTTTGATGAAACCGGCGAACAGGTTGGAGACCTCCTGCCGGAACAGCACCGCGTCGTCGTAGTTGTCCAGGCTGCGCAGTCGCTTGAGCACTGGTGACATGCGAGGCACGCCTCTTAGTTGACCCGGTTCCAGCGGTTCGAAGATGTGTAGCACCTGGCTGGAGGGCACGCGCACCAGTTGGTTGTAGCCGCTGTTGAGCGACGACGCGTCACGCGGGTGCGAGCGGTACATCCAGTAGGCCACGCGCTTGCCGGCCGGGTTGAACTCGATCCCGGCGCGGATGATGTTGCCGTCGCGGGTGGTTTCGAATTTGTCGTGAGGAACGAACTCCGGTGCCAGGGTCTGCAATTGCAGTGGCACGACCAGCCCCTCGTCGAGACCACGCGGGCGCAACCGGACAAAGCACTCGCCCGCCATTTCGACGGTGCGAGCGACCAACGCCTGCTGCCCATAGAAGTCGCAGAGGCCGTCTGCATCCGACTCGTCGGCCCAGTCGTCCCATAGTTCCTGCAGCAGGTTGCGCAGTTCTTCGTCCTTGACCTTCGGTCGCGGCGTGATGCCAGTGCCGATCAGGTTACTGACGCGTTTGTTGATCGCGTTGGCCGCGTACGGGTCGTTGCGTACCGCTGCCCGCGACCGGGCTCGCAGGTTGCGTAGCGCCGGGGTGTTGATGCTGTTGATTCCGTTATCGGAAGCATCCCAACTGGCCGAACGACGGCCCTCTCCGGCGCCTTCGTAGCTGGCCTTGATGTTCGATGGCAGCAAAAATCCGCTACGCGTCAGTGCCGGAAATTGTCGAGACATCAGATTCCCTTGCCTCCGTGACTGAGTCGCACGACCCGCGAGCGCGGAGCGACAGCGCTGCAGAGCGAACTGCGTATTTCTTCCCGTGCGCGGAGCAACTCATCAACGTCGCGGTATTCCACCGTTCGGTCGCTGTAGCGCACGGTCTTTTCGCCACGCGCGATAGCACGCTCGATGACTTCGAGGTGTTTCTGGGTAAAGGACATATCAGCGTCTCTTCAGATAACCGCTGGTGGAACTGCGGCGTTGAGGGGGTGCGGCTGGACGTGTCTGCACGACCGGCGCAGCAGGTGGTGGTGGCGCGGCTTGAGCCTGCCGCACAGCTGCAGGTTCAGGCGTTTCGCCTTCGTCGACGCGCTCCCCCTGAACCGGCTTGATGCCCAAGGCATCGTCGAACAGACCGGATTGGGCCAGCGCCTGACGGACCCGGTCCCAGTCGTGTTCCTGGTAGCGGTTGATGCCGAGGTAATGAGCCATCGCGAGGCAGTACACCATCAGGTCGAGCGCTTCGTTGCGCTCAGCCTTGCCCTTCACCCATTCGATACGCTTGTGGCCGCGCACGTATCGCACGACCTTGCGCTCGGCGACGCACTGGGCAAAGAACTCGTCCGGCAGGTCATTGGCAAAGTGCAGCGAACCCGGCCCGTCCGGGAACGGGTAGCGGTTGTAGATCCAGTCCTTTGCCGTGTCGGTGCCGACGAACCAGAGCTCGGCGCCGTTGCGTTCGGTCTGGCCTTTCCAGGTCACGTCGACCAGGGACGGGCGCTGTGCGATGACCGGTCTACCCGGTTTGCTCGCGCCTTTGATGGCGAAGACGTTGCGCCAACGACGCACGCGGCAGAACTGATAGACCTCGTCGGTGTGGTGACCGCCGGAGTCGACGCCAACGGCAAGGATGCCCAAGCCGACACCGCAAGGATGCCGGTAGCGAGCCTTGAGTTTTTCGTCCAGCACTGCCCAGGTGCGCTCGTCGGCCGGATCGCCCCAGATGACCTGGTGATCGACCACCCAGCGCTCCATGCCGACGCCAAAACCCATCACCATCATTTCCAGGCGATTGGCTTGCACGTCGACAGAACCAGTCAGCATCAGCACACCGGCCGGCATCGTGCCGAGGGTATAGGTCTCTTGCCGCGCCCGAGCGATCAGCACTTCTGCCTTGGTCTGTTCGAGTGCGCTATCCCAGACCTTGGCAAGTCGGGTGTTGTAGAACACTTGCATCAGGCTCGTGTCGCCTTGGGCCTGAGCTTTTTTGGCGTCTTCAAACTCCACGGCGAGCGATGCCCAATCCATCCAACCGGTCGGCGAGTACAGTGCGTTGAGATGGAAGCCAACGGTTTTGCCATCGCCACTAGCATGAGCGCGCCACTCGCCTCGAGCGAGCATATCGCTCTTATGATGCTCCTCGATCAGAACATCACAATCCATCCCGGACGCCGCGCACTTGTAATGCACTACGCTGAAATCGGCCGAGTAGAGTAGGTTTTCCCACTCAAGTACCTGCATGTGCCCACAGTGCGGGCAAGGCACGTAGTAGTGGCGCTGGTCGCTGGACTCGAACAGATCCGCGATTCGCGAGGCGCCCTTGATCGTTGGCGAACTGGAAAAGTAGATCTTGGCGTTGCGGCCGAAGTTGGTCGCCCGCGTCTCCGCCAGTCGGATGGGATCACCCTCCTGGCCGACGTCGTTCTCCCAGCGGTCAACCTCATCGCCATAGATGTAACGCGCCGACAGCTCTGACAAGTTGGCCGCAGAGCCGGCGGTAGTGACATACAGCGAGCCGCCCTCGAACTCCTTGGTGTCCATCGTGTTACGTGCATCCCGCGAGCGGGTAGCAGCGACACGCTCGCGCAGAACTGGTGTCGCTTTAATGGTCTTGCTGATCCGCCCGGAGACCCGTTTGGACAGGCTCAGACTCGGCAGCAGCGCCAGGATGTTCGAGGGCGCCATGTGAATCAGGCCGCCCATCCAGTTCAGGGCGATCTGGGTTTTCATCAACTGCGAGGCCACCATGGTGACCACGCGCCTGCAGGGGTGAGCCGGCGACAGGCAACGCATCGGCTCGCGGGCGTAAGGTGTCCGTGAGGTGCGGTACTGGCCGGGCTCTGGAGCGCCGGTGTCTCGCGGGATCCGCATGTACTCGTCGGCCCATTGATCGATCCAGAGATCTGGGTCGGGGCGTAGTCCACGGAAATAAGCCTCACGGTACACCTCTGCACCGTCAGGAAATTCCGTGTGCATGGGTTCAGTCCGTTGTCATGGCGTGTTCAAGGTCGGCTGAAGAGAGGCGCTCGGCTTCCTCCAGCGTTCGACGGAAGGTGGCCGTCAGGTGTTTTTCGATCAGCCAGGGATCGGTCATTACCGCGAGGTCGTGGGACAGTTGCGGCAAGGGGCCGAACAGTTGATCGCGCAGCAACCGGCCGGCGTTGTAGGCACCGGTCTCGACGGCTTCCTTGGAGACCAGTGAGCCCTGGGCTTTGCCCAGCTCGATCTCGGCCAGCTTGGCCATGTTGTGCTCACGCAGAGCGCGGGCTTTCTGGAAGTCGGGGAGCTTGCCATCGCCGGTGATAACCTGCGGCGGCGCAGCCGTGGAAGTCGGTTCTGCCGACGTGGACAGTTGGTTGTACACGTCGCGCTGAATCCGGTCTTGTTGGTGTCGGTCGGCGACGGCGGCTTTGCTTGGGTCGGCGGTGTCGCGAATCAACGCTTCGCTGGCCTGCACGTCCACCAGTTTTCCGTTCGGCGACAGCACCAGACGGTTGTTGTTTTTCAACCAGGTGATGTAGCTCGGCGCCCTGCCGATCCGCGCCGCGAAGGCGCTTTTCGACAGGTAGGTTGGTTCTGTCATAAGCCCTCCTTTCAACGGCTTTTCAATGCAGACCTTTCAATTTCAATGGATTGAATTTCAGTAAGCTGGGGGCGCTCCCGCTAACACTTTCCCGCGGGTTTCCGACCCCGTGTCCTTCAGATACCCCTAGGGTCCCCGGCGGTTTTCGGCGCCCCAGATCGGTGCATCACCCCTGTTCGCCCCCGGCTGGCGGGACTTCGCTGACGCCCAGCCGCTTGGCAGCCCAGCGTTCGTACAACCCGATGGCCACATCGGCACCGGCCATCGCCGTCAGGCAACCCAAGGCTCCTGCCGTCCAGATCGTCATACCGGCCGCGATCATCAGCATCATCGCCGACACTCCGCAGACAATGCAGGCACCTGACCGAAGCGCAAGACGTCGCAACAACGCCCAGCCTCGCGCCCCGTCCTTGTCAGCCCGCCACATCTCTCCCGATACGCCGCCGACCAGGGCCAGGACGATCACTAACCAGATCGGCATCTCTGCCAGTGCTTGTTGCTCGCTTGTCATCGCCTACCCCATGAACGCAAAAACCCGGCGCAGTGGCCGGGTTTGGTGGTGTGGTGCCTGCCGCTCTCTGCGGTCGCACCTATCGAAGATGACTACTTTTTACAGGTCGATTCCGATGGCAGCAACCCCGGTTTAATGCCACCCGGTGAATAAGTGGTGAATGTGGGGTGAACGTCTAGCGAATGTAGGCGAATAACTCATCCCGGCATGCTGTTGTTTCGGCGGCGTCCCATGCGTCCCACCATTCAGAATTGAAGTGGGACGCCTGAGAGCGCCTAAACTCGGGGCTTTGCCCCACCGTCCTACTTTTTTCTCTACTTTCTCGTGTAAAGGAAGAACTTAAAGAACACGCTTGCGCGTGAAGCGCGCGTACTGCTGCCTGCTACGCATATGCGGGCGGGTGACGTTGCAAGGTGGGACGGTGGGACAACCCTGAAAAGACAAGGCCCGCACCTGTCCCACTACGTCAAAACATAGTGGGACAAGGCGGGCCGGTAGGACAACAACTGCCGGAGCCATGCCTGGGGTCAAGCAGCCACCCCCATAAACATGCCCCAGATAACCAGATGTGCGTCATGCAGACGCTGGTAGTAGGTGTCGCGACCACAACCGCAATGGGCGTAACGCAAGCGCATATCCACATCGAGTGTGCAGTAATGCTCCCGCACAACCGTCACCAGCTCGGGCGCCAGATGCTTATTCACGATCAGCTCGATGTCGAGAGAGCTCTCCAGCGGTGCACGAAAGGCACGACGCCCGCGAATCAGTTGCCCATTGCTCTCCATCATCATGGCAACCATGTTCCCCCCAGCAAGCCCCCCTTTCGAATGTTCGGAATGCAGCTCCTGAGCCCACAGCTTCAGCAACGAATCAATCTCCTTAATCATCGAAGCAAGGCTCCTCGAAAGCAGATTGCTCCAAAGCAGGCGCCCTGCCCCAATCCGCAGGTTTCTTGTATCCCCACAGGCGTTGCCGGCTCTTGGTCATAGCTCCGAGCCGATATCGTCGCCATCCCAACCGATGCAGGATCGCCCCGACCCGCATCTGCTCGGGCTTGCCCCAATGCCCCGGGTCTAGCTTGAGCGCCTGCGTCAACACCTCACTGCCTGTCGTGGTCTCACCGATCTGCGACTCTTCCAACCAGGTCAAGATTGGCGTTTCCCATTCGTCCACTACGAAGCGCTCGTCTTGCTCTTCGCCGAACATCGCCGCTTCATCCAGCGTCACCCACCAGAGATCGCCCGCGTCGTAACAGAACACCGCCTCAGCCCACAGCTGCTCGCGGATCGAACGCAACAGCTCAAGATCCACTTTTGTACACGCCACCGGCCAATAACGGCGGTTACCGGTCGCATCCTTCAGGTACTCGTCTTGGTTCGTCGTTCCCACGAACACGCACTGACGCGGAACATCCATCGTGCGACGGCCGTAACTCTCGCGGTAGGTATCGGTGGACGCCGAGAAGAACTGCTTGGCCTTAGTACTTTCAGCCTTGTTGAAGCTGTCCAGTTCGCCCAGCTCGACGATCCACTTGCCCCGGATCGCTTGAAACCCATCTTTGTCGCCCAGCGCGAACGGCGTATCCATGAACCACTCGCCGCCGAGAATGCTCATCGCCGTCGACTTACCGGCGCCCTGCGCCCCCTCGAGAATCATCACCGAGTCAGCCTTGCAGCCCGGCTTCATTACTCTCGCCACGGCCGACAACATCCAACGCTTACCGACCTTGCTAGAGTAATCGGTGGCCTTCACGCCCATGACGTCTGTGAGCCAGCTTTCCAGGCGCGGCACGCGATCCCACTCAAGCTTGCGCAGGTACTGCCGTACCGGATGAAACGCATGGTCATGCGCGACAACACTCACCGCCTCGATCACATGCGACGCCTTGACCCGCAAGTTGTACTGCTGCGCGAGCCACTTCATCACCCGCACATCATCGATGTCCGCCCAATCGCCCGTACCGCCGCCATACGGCGCCGCACGCAGCTTCACGATCTTCGAACTGAACGCGCTGTAACTGATCACCCCGGCCCAACGTTCATCGTTGGCCAGGATCAACTCGACGTTCTGCATGTGCGCAATCAACGCACCGCTTTCACTCCGAGCCAGCATGTCCTTCCAGCCACCAGCAGCCGGCGGCTTCACCACCGCCAGTACCTGACGGCGCACAGCCTCCAAACCTTCGGCCACATGCAGGTCGTTGAAGTCGGTCCACTTGATCTCCCGCTCACCGGAGAAGATCGGCGCGACCACCTGGCCACCGACGATCAGCGCCGCATTGTTGGCCTTCTCTTCACCAGGGTTCCAGGCATCGCCGTTCGGTTTCGTGGTCTTCCAGTCATCGTCCCGGCAAATGATCAGCGGGCAGCCGGCGAAGCGCTCACGCATCGCCTTGCACACCACCAGCAAGTTGCCGGCGTCAAACGCGATGGCCACGGTCAGCGACGTCGCCATATGCAGGCTTGCGCCCGTGGCGTAGCCCTCACACACCAGCACCGGCTCGCCCGGATCCGGGTGCGGCCCGATCAGATGGAAAGCACCCTCCTTCGACATGCCGTAAGGCCAATAGGACTTGTCCCGGCCGGTGTCTTCTTGCTTGGTCGGAAACACCACCTGCAGCCCGACAATTTCGTCGCGCACATTGCTCATCGGCACCAGGAATGCACCGGTTCGCGGCGCATACCGAACGCCGAAGCCGACGATCTGCTTGCGATCAAGATAGTCGCTACGGCCTTTTTCCGGCATGCGCTTGAACATCCCCGCCGCCCGACTTGCCGCGCGACGTGCAGCATTGGCCGAGATCTCGGCAGCCCGGCGCTTGGCTTCTTCTTGCCGAGCGCGCATGACCTCACGCTCTTCTGGCGACATTCGGCCAGCCTTGACCTTGATCTTCTGCGACTCGCCCGAGCGCCAATCACCGAACGCTCCGAAAATCAGCGTCTCGCCCTTTTCCGTACGCTGCTCGTGAACGACATACCAGCCGTTCTTTTCCTTGCCCTTATCCTGCGCCGTCTTGCAGCGGGTCAGCTTCCCAAACACGAGCGGCTGCGCTGGCTCAAGCCCGTAATCGGCGAACTGCCTCAGAACATCATCCAGCATGGCGAGCCCCCTTCAGTTCCGCGAGAGAAAGGCATCCCACGCATTGCGTGCAACCGGGCTGCGCCAAACGACGGGCCTCCGGGATCGGGTCATCGCACGTTTCGCAGAACAGAAACGAATGCGCCACCAAGGCGGGCTTGGTGGCGTTGCGCGCAGCGAGCGCCTGATCGATGCGCTCTTGCACCAAGTCATTAGCAAAGTCAGCGATATCAGCCACGATCAACACCCCGCGTGGTCTGGTTGACGTACGTGGCGCGGTTGAACATTCCCAGCAGCCCCTGAATCCCACGAAACACTTGCAGGCGAATCGCGGCCAGTTCCTCATCAGTGACGACACCGTCACCAATGCTCTTGGCCCAGGTGTCCGCCAGATCCGCCACCTTGCGAAAGTATTCCGCGATACCGGTGGTCAACGTCTCAGGCATGTCATTGGTGTACGCCTCAGCCAGCTCCTGCCAGATCGTGTCACCGACTAACGAATGCACCGCATCCAGAATGCGGCGATCTTTGGTCAGCTCCAGAATCTCGCCGAACTCTTGAATGTTCACCGTGTGGCTTGGGTGGGTTGGGGAAAGCTTGTGCTGCAGCGTCGTCGCATTCCGGCCGGTGGTGGCGGCGATAGCGGCGGCACCACCGGGGTAGTCCCGTGCGGCATGGTAAAGCGCAAGATCGAGCGGCAGGACTTCCCGCTGCGCCCGGTCTAGAGAGCTCAGAATGATACGGCTCATGGCATTAATCCTTGTAAGTTGCCAGTGCCGCACGACAGAGAGTGGTGATACATTTGTCGTGTGGCTTGATAGGCCCAAACGCCGGCGAGGTTCCTAAGACCAACACCGGCACCGTGCCGAGGCGAACAATCCGTTGTTCACCCCTGGCGCAACAGCTGCCAGCTCTGTGGTGGAAATGGCAGCAACACCAAGGCTTCCGAGCCTTGGAAAACGCGAAAGGTGTGGGCGGTTTTGCATTTGGTTTGCCCGCCAACGCCGATCGCGGCCCGACAGCGCTGTGGTGGTGCGTGCCGGGAGGAACTGGGCGACCCTTGGGTCGCCTTTTTTCTAAGCTACTTTCTTGAAATCCATCTCCGGCGGAAAAACATCATCAAGCGAGCATTTGATTCCGAGCTGATTCAACGCAGCCGTAATTGCACGAGATTCTGCAAGTCCGGCTATGCGGCGCCCGGATTCATAATTACTAATCCGCGTCTGCGTCCAACCCAGAATCAAAACCAAATCACGCTGTTTGATACCAGCCTTCTCTCGATGGTCAGCAATCCTGTTCATAAAGATCTCCTGTAACTGGAGCGCAGAATAAACACGATTCGTGATTTTTACAACACGCAAAGTGCGATAAATTTATTTCAATGCGTGGTAAAAAAGACAAATGAACACACTAGGCTCACGCATCAAATCACTCCGAAAAGCTAAAGGTATGAGCCAGAAAGATCTGGCACTTGCCTGTGGCTGGGAATCACAGTCTCGTATTGGTAACTATGAGAAGGATCAACGCCAACCCAACCTTCAGGACCTAGGGAAAATTGCTGCCGCCCTGAAAACGCCGCTGACAGAGCTGGTCAAAGATGTCGAGGGACCATTACCCCATTTATCTGGTGATGCACATGGAAACATTTTCGACATCAGATTTCCCCCTCGGCTTAAGACCAGCCAGAGCGAAGGATTAACATCAGTAGGACGAGCGAAAACAGGGAGTGTTCCGGTGGTTGGAACAGCACAGCTAGGCAATGAAGGATATTTTGAGGCGCTTGATTTTCCTCCAGGCCACGGCGATGGCTACTTGAGCATCCACAGCGATGACCCTGATGCATACGGATTAAAGGTTACCGGCGACAGCATGCTTCCCAGGATAAAAAATGGTGAGTACGTGCTGATAGAACCCAACAAAAGCTACTTCAGCGGCGATGAGGTTGTGGTCAGAACCGCAGAAGGCCGAACGATGATCAAGGAATTCATTTACCTGAGAGATGGGATGTACCGCTTGGACAGCGTGAATGCCGAACACCCGCCAATCCATATCGCCGCGACCGACGTGATTGAGATTCACCTCGTCGGCGGCATCCTCAAGTCATCACGTTTTTTGCACGCAACGTGACTAAAAAACACAAATCGTGTTGACTTAAAAAACACACTGCGTGATATTTGCCTCACTCTTTCACCACAGAGCGAGGCAAAACCATGCAAACCTGCGCAACCCTTCACGTCCATCCGGCGTGCGTCAGCAATCGCAAACTGATCGAACAGCTACAGCTCGACACGGGCTGTCTGGTCGTCATTCATAACAGCAAACCCAAGCTTGTCGCCAAGTCCTGCCAGCCCTCTCCTATCGATCCGAACGATGGAGGGCAAGCGGCATGATCAAGTACAAGATCGACAACCGCACCCTGCAGTTGCTCAACGCCCAGGTCAACCTGACCGAGACCTTCAACCATGTCCTGCGCACAGCACCGAAGCGTGAATGCCTGGCATTCCGCCTGAAGGCTGAACGCGGCACCGTGGAAAGCACTTTTGTAGTAGAGCTGGGCAGCGAACGCCACACGCTGACCCTGCCAAACGACAAGAAGATGCACCTCAAACTGGCCGACTTCATTGAAGAGATTGCCAACGGTCCGTTCGACGCGAGCAACTCCAGCGACCTGGTGCATCTCGCGCATGCCGATCGTCAATACGGCCGTTTTGAGGTCCAGGACAAGCAGCGCGTATTCGAACTGGTGCACACCGGTGGCGTGTTGAGCCTCGACATGGGTTTTGAGCTTCCACTGCATGTGGCGCTGCATCGCACCCATTCGCGCCGCGGCGTCACCGCCATCTTGAGCATCGGCAACAAGAGCCCGCATACGCGCTGCTTCACCCTGTACGACTCCGATGCCGAGATCTACGCAAAGGTCATTGAGTCCATCAACCACCTTGCCGCAGCGGCTACTCCCGCTGCGCACGCGGCATGAGGGAGACGCCATGGAACGCACACTCGCTCAAGCCGCAGCGCAACTCGGCTTGACCCGTCCAAAGCTGATTTCCCTCATGCGGGAAAAAGACCTGCTCAAGGGCAACCTGCCTGCTTACCCCACACGCGACAAAGAGTATCTGCGCGTCAAGGACGGCCAATGGTTTCACGAAAAGTTTGGGATGCAGTACAGCCAATCGACAAGAGTGAAACAACCAGGCATTCGTTGGCTGGCCGACCAGTTGGACATCGACCTACCCGCCATCCCGGCAGACCGCCGTGACGTGGCCTAGGGATTACGCCCGACAGATCATCGCCATGCGGACACGTGAGGAGCGCAACGCCGCGCTCCTTGAGGTGCCCGAGCATCTGCGGGACCTGACCAAACGGCACTGCCTGAACGCTTGGAACCATCCGGCAAGAAAACAACGCAAGGAGGCCACACAAAGCCATGAATAACGCAGCCCAAGCTCCACTACGGCTACGTCCCGCCCCTGAATCCACCACCATCGAGCTGCTTTATCGCACCTTCGGTGACGTGCTGATTCCGCTGGAGACGGTGCGCGAGAAGTATTTCCGCAACCTCAACGAGCAAAAGTTCGTGTCGGAAATCAACAGCGGCCGGATCCAGCTTCCGATCACCACGCTGGATTCAAGCCGGAAAGCGCCCAAATACGCACACATTCGGCATGTTGCATCGCTCATCGACATTCGTGCCTACCAAGCCGACGAAGACATGCAATCGCAGCAGGACGAGACCACCGACTAAATCAACATCACAAGGACTGCCACCACCAGTCCGCAATTGAACCAGGAGCAAACCAAATGACCGCAATTCAAATCTACGCGTTGATAGCAATCGTCCTCATGACCGCCGGCATTTACTGGCTCGCCTACCGGAACGGATTCAACAACGGCCTCACTGAGGGCCATACAGAAGGCTACAGCGAAGGCATAGCCGTTCAGAGCGCTGACAAATCTGAAGAGATCCGCAATCTCACGCTATCGCTGAAGCAGGTTCAAAACAAACACGAGCAACTCTACGACTTTTACAGACGCGCCGTAGAGGCCTCACAACTTGGAGAACCTGCACGGATCACCCTGCTGGAGATTGCCGAGAAACTGCGGATCGCGTCCGAGACTTTCGCCGCCTTTCGCACGGGAAAAAAACTCGAACGCGAAACCCGCGTCCTGCGCGACCAAGCGCTCGCTATCGCTGCACTGTTGGAGCCAGTTGATCAGGAGAACGCCGCATGAGCCAGGCCTGCTCCCAATCCCACACACACCACAATCCGGCTCACGCCTCACCAGCGCCCGATGCACCAACGCGCAATCGAACCTCGGAGGAAAGCGGTATGCAAAGGGACCAGCACGAAACCCAATCCACCACCGCTTTGCTCCGCGAGAAAGCCAGCGTCGACACACTAGAAACAAACAGCTTCTGCTGCGCAGCAGCAGGCATTATTGCTCCTTCCAGCAGCACCACCGAGGCGCTTATACCCCACGAAAAGCTGCGCGAGGCAGCCACACCCAATGCAACGCTAACCGCTCCGAATCGCCCGCCCGCGCAGCCTGCTGAGGGGTATACGAGCACCGCCGAGGAGAACGCCAATGCTTAAGCGCGTTCTCAATCACTTCCATATGTGCTGCGGCCTGGGCGGTGGTGCCAAAGGCTTCAACCGTGCCAAACCTGTCGTTGGGCACATCCAAGCCGAGTGGCGATGCATCGGTGGCGTCGACGTAGATCCGGCCGGCCTGCGCGACTTCGAGCGACTGTCCGGCGTTCCTGGCACGCTGATGGATCTGTTCACCCGCGATCAGTACACCCGTTTCCACGGTAAAGAGCCGCCCGCAGGCTGGAAGGAGGCGAGCGCCGATGACCTTCGCCGCGCCGCGAACAACGAACGTCCAGACGCGGTGTTCATTTCCAGCCCATGCAAAGGCGCCTCGGGCCTGCTGTCCGAAACAATGAGCCTCACGCCGAAGTACCAGGCGTTGAACGAACTGACACTGCGCTGCATCTGGCTGATGTGCGAAGCCTGGAAGGACGACCCGGTCTCTCTGATCGTGTTCGAGAACGTGCCGCGTCTGGCCACTCGCGGGCGGCACCTGCTCGACCAGATCAACAAGCTACTCAACCACTATGGTTACGCCGTGGCCGAGACCACACACGATTGTGGTGTCATTGGTGGTTTGGCGCAGAGCCGCAAGCGCTTCCTGCTCGTGGCTCGTCACGTCGAGAAAGTGCCACCGTTCCTTTATGAACCGGAAAAAAAGACGCTGCAGTCAGTCGGTTCGATTCTGGGACGCATGCCTCTCGCCGGCGATATCGAAGCTGCCGGACCAATGCACCGTGTTCCGGCTCTGCAATGGAAGACCTGGGTTCGTCTTGCCCTTGTACAGGCCGGCAAGGACTGGCGCAGCCTCAATGATCTGGTGATCGAGGATGGCTATCTACGCGACCTGGTGATCGTGCCTGAATACCGCGCAGGGTATCTAGGCGTGCACGAGTGGCGCGACACTGCCGGTACCGTAGCCGGACGCAGCAACCCCACCAATGGCGCGTTTTCAGTAGCTGATCCACGCGCAAAGGCCGGCGCCCTGCAATACCAACAGTACGGTGTTCGCCGATGGAACGAGACTAGCGGTGCAGTCATCGGCGTGAAGTCGCCCGGGCAAGGAACATTCAGCGTGGCTGACCCACGTCGGCCGGGTGACGGATTCGGCAAGTACCTTGTTACCCCATTCGATCGATCCGCCGGCACTGTCATCGCTGGCAGCACAACTGGCCAAGGCGCATTCGCTGTGCAGGATCCGCGCTATCACAACTGGCACCCCGGAGCGAGCAACCGCAAGCTAGGCGTGTGCCCATGGGCAAGCACCGCTGGCACTGTCACCGGCTCGCAGCAGGTGGCCAGCGGTGCCCTCTCCATCGCAGATCCTCGCCCAGGAATGAAGCGACAGAAAGGCGACGCTTACCTGACTGGTGGACACTACGGTGTTGTCGGTTGGGGAGATCAAGCGGGTGCAGTATCAGCGAGCGCTCGCCAAGACAACGGTAGGTGGTCGGTGGCGGATCCCCGCATGCCGGCGGCGGATGATCGAGTGGCGTGTGTGATCGAAAGCCTAGACGGCACTTGGCACCGCCCATTCACCACGTTGGAGCTGGCCGCACTGCAGAGCCTGGTCGAGCCGGAGGAACAGTTCGAACTGGACGGCTTGAGTGATCAAGCTTGGCGAGAGCGCATTGGCAACGCAGTTCCACCAGCAGCTGCCGAAGCCATCGCGCATGTGATGGGAATGACCCTATTGCTGGCAGAGGCTGGCGAGACTTTCATGCTCAACAACATGCCGGTGTGGGTGCGCCCAGTCGCTGTTGGATTGAGCGTGGGCCAGATGGAGGAGGCAGCATGAGCGCCGCAGAGAAAATTGATTTTCAAATAACACCAGGTGCCTGGTTTCGCCAGGACCTGCTCTATCCCGTGTTCGGGCTCAGTACAGAAGCGGTCCGCAAGTATCGGTCCCGCGGGCTTTGGCTGGAGGGAAAGCACTACAGGACAGATCCGGCCAATGTGCTGGTTTACAACAAGGAAGCAATCGAAAAGTGGATGGCAGGTCAACCATGAGTGACAAGATGCCCACAGGCGTCGAGATGAACGGCAAACAGCTACGCATCTGGTTCATCTTCAATGGCCAGCGATGCCGTGAACCCTTGGAAGGGATTTCAAAGGTAAACAAAGCCGCGATTGCCTATGCCGACAACAAGCGCCGTACCATTCTCGCAGAGATCAAAGAGGGCCGCTTCGACTATGCGGCCCACTTCCCCAACTCTCCCAGGGCTGCAATGTTCACCGGCACTGGCGGCCCTTCGCTGAAGCGTACCGTGAAGGAAGGTATTGATCGCTGGCTGGAGGTTCAGCGCGCACTCAAAGCATCAAGTACCGTCGTTAACTACATCAGCAAGGCCAAGCACGTCGAAAATAAATTCGGCAAACGCCGAATAGTGGACATTAGCAAGAGCGATATAGAGCTGTTCCAAGCGCAACTGCTGAAGCAAGGCCTATCCCCAAAGACAGTAAACGACATCTTCACCGTGGTCCGAGGCGTCTGGGCTGACGCCTTTGGGGACGGCATTTTGAAAGCCAACCCGCTGGACCGAATCAGCAACGTCGGTTCGGACGTCGACCTGGAGCACGCCGATCCCTTCAGTCGTACCGAAATCGACTTGATCGGCAAAGCGGATCCGGACCGACGACCTGATGCCAGGATGATTGAGTTCAACTGCTGGGCCGGACTATCGCTATCCGAACTCATTGCACTCGCTGTCGAGGATATCAATCTTGACGCCGGCCTGGTGCAGGTCCGTCGGGCGCTAGTCGTTGGCGAGTACAAAGTCCCCAAGGAACGTTCCCGGGTACGGGTCATTGAACTGATAGATCCTGCACTTGAGCTGATGCGAGAAATCGTTGCTGCGGCCAAGGAAGCCCCCACAGAAGAGATCACCGTCATCCAGCGTGACAACATCACGACGAAAAAGATGAAAGTCAGGTTTCTTTTCCGCAGCTCCACCAGCGGGTTGATATGGAGCGGTAAAACATTGAGCAACTGGTTCACAGCGCATCTGAGAAAGGCCGAGGTACGCCACCGAGGTGCCAATCAGTGCCGCCACACCTTCGCCAGCCAAATGCTTTCTAGCTATGTGCCTGTCGAATGGGTCGCCAGACAACTTGGACATGCCGACACAACAATGGTGAGAAAGCATTACGGTAGATGGATACCGAAGGACACCAAGAGCATGGCTGGAATAGTGTCAAAAATGCTTGGGTTTCGGGAGAATTAACGACATGCCCACTTATTGGTGGGCATGATCCGTTTTCGCTTCAGCGGTTACTTGGATGAACTGCTGCCTGCAATACAGCCACAATCTCATGCGGCTCCATCAGGCGGCGTCCGAGTTGCGTACGTATCGGTTCAAATACCTCATACATCCGCGCATACATTTCGACTACCGGACTATGCGAATTCAATGTAGCGACATCTTTCATCGTTTCGAATCGATCCAGATCATTCACCAGGTAACGAGCAGCTCGTCTGTGGTCAAGTTCGTTATTGCCGTCATATCCACGGAATTGAATCTGGAAAGCCGCGTTAGGCACCTCTCCCTCGACTATCGCCTGTTCAGCAGGAGAAAGTCTTTCGAAGCTATCTCGAAGAAACGAATACATATCCAGAGTATCAACGACGGCAGTAACGTACGGCGGGTTATGACTTTGCTCATCTTTAATATCGTAAGCCCATTCGAGAACCCATAGGTCATTCGATGCAATGGCGCTGCTTACGAGATTTGGATCAAAACTATCTTCGATCCCGAGCTTTTTGTAGATCGCGCAAAGCATGTGAACTGTGAGCTGTTCAATCACTGTAGGTTGCATTTCCTTGCCTCTGAGAGTGGATGCGGTGGATACACTTCATTCAAGCAAAAGGGATCCGAACCAAGCATAGTGACAAACGGCCACCACTGCCGACTCACATGCAAACGCAACCTCTCAGAAATGCAAACGCTGGTCGTGAGCGATGTAACAGCAGCGTTTCTTGCCCTAAAAATGCCCTAACCAAATCGCCATAAACGAAAAAACCCCCGTAATCATCAATGATTACGGGGGTTTCATCTTGTTCAATAATGGCGGAGAGATAGGGATTCGAACCCTAGGTACCGGTGAAGGTACAACGGATTTCGAATCCGTCCCATTCGGCCACTCTGGCATCTCTCCAACGGCGCGCATCATAACAACACTTTCGCTGAATGGGAAACCCCTAAACGAAATTTTTTCCGTGCTATCAGATGCTTGCGTCGATTAAAGCGGTACGCCCAGACGGTTGGCGACTTCTTCGTAGGCTTCGATGACGTCACCAAGGCCCTGGCGGAAGCGGTCCTTGTCCATCTTTTTCTTGGTGTCCTTGTCCCACAGACGGCAGCCGTCCGGGCTGAACTCGTCGCCCAGGACGATGGAGCCGTCGCTGAACACGCCGAATTCAAGTTTGAAGTCCACCAGCAAGAGGCCTGCGTCGTCGAACAGTTTGCTCAGGACTTCGTTGACCTTGAGCGACAGTTCTTTCATGCGCGCCAGTTGCTCGGCGGTGCCCCAGCCGAAGGCCACGACGTGGGATTCGTTGATGAACGGGTCGCCTTTGGCATCGTCCTTCAGGAACAGTTCGAAGGTGTACGGGTTGAGCTTCATGCCCTCCTCGACGCCCAGACGCTTGACCAGGCTGCCGGCGGCGTAGTTACGCACGACGCACTCGACCGGGATCATGTCGAGTTTTTTCACCAGCACTTCGTTGTCGGCCAGCAGTTTGTCGAACTGGGTCGGGATACCGGCCGCTTCGAGTTTCTGCATGATGAAGGCGTTGAACTTGTTGTTCACCATGCCTTTGCGGTCGAGCTGCTCGATGCGCTTGCCATCGAACGCCGAAGTGTCGTTGCGAAACAGCAGGATCAAGCGGTCAGCGTCGTCGGTCTTGTAAACCGATTTGGCTTTGCCGCGGTAGAGTTCTTCACGTTTTTCCATGATGGGCTCCGCTTGCTAAGTAGATGGGCTAGGCGATGTGGCGCCAGTCGAGCCCTGAATCTTGATCGGCCAGTTGCAGCCAGTCCGGGTCGCACCCGAGGGTGTCGACAAAACATTGCCGGGCCAGCTGCGGCAGGTTGTTCTTGCTGCTCAGATGGGCCAGGACCAGGTGTTGCAGGCCTTGCCAGCCCAACTCGGCCACCAGGAATGCCGCCTGATGGTTATTCAAATGTCCCAGCTCGCCGCCCACCCGCTGCTTGAGAAAGTACGGGTAATGACCACGGGCCAGCATGTCTCGGCAATGATTGGACTCGATCATCAACGCATCGAGGTCCCGATAACCGTCCAGCACCCGCTCGCAGTATGAACCCAGATCGGTCAGCAAGCCGAAACGCCGCTCACCATCGCTGAATACATATTGGGTCGGTTCCTGTGCATCGTGGGCCACGGCAATGACCCCGATGTTCAGAGCACCGATCTGCAGTTGCTCGCCACCGGTCACGAAACCGGCAGGTTCAATCGGTTTGCGCATCCCGCGCAGTGTGCCGCGACTGAGGTAGACAGGCAAATTGTAGCGCCGAGACAGCAAACCCACGCCATGCACGTGGTCGGCATGTTCGTGGGTTACGAGTATCGCGCTCAGTTGCGCCGGGTTCACACCCAGGCGCAACAGGCGTTTTTCGGTTTCCCGCAGGGAAAAACCACAATCCACCAGCACATACGTATCAGCACTGGCGATCAGCGTGCCGTTCCCTTGGCTACCGCTGCCGAGAACGGCAAAACGCATTGGATCAGCCCAGGTTGTCCTGAATCACGCTTAACACTTTGCGGGCCACATCGGCCGGCGCAACGGTGTTGATGTTTTTCTCGACGGTCACCTGAACGTTCTCGCCGACCTTGCTCAGGCGAACCTGATAACGTTCGGCGCGGGCTTCAACTTCTTCCTTGGTCGGCGCGCTGCCGAACAGGCTGCTGAAGAAACCAGGCTTCTCGTCTTTCTTCTCGGCCTTTTCGGACAAGTTGATGTAGTAGAGACCCAGGCTGCGGTTGATGTCTTCAACGCGCCATTCGCCCTGCTCCAGCGCACGACCGACGCTCGACCAGGCACGATCCAGGTCCGTACCGACGTTCAGTACCGGGTTGCCGCTGCCGTCTTCGCTCAGGCTGACACGGCTCGGGGTATCGAAATCACGCGACGCCAGCATCGACACCGAACCACCCTTCTCGGAGGTACGGCTCATGCTCGCAAGCATGTCGTCGACCAGCGCAGCGTCGAGGCCGGTGTTGACCGAACGGTTGGTGAAGGCCACGTCGGCGGTGCTGCCGGCAGGACGCTCGGCGCTGACCACGTAGACTTCACTGGTGTTGCGCTGCACGCCCGGCTCGATGCGCACCCGCACGCGGGTTTCGCTGTCGGTGCTGACGCCGGCAGCGCTCAGGCGCTTGGCCATGGCGGCGGACAGTTCGTCGGAATGCTGCCAGGTGGTGGTGAATTCGCCGGTTTGCGGGCGCTGTTCATCCAGACGGAAACCGTTGTCCTGAAAGTACTGCACCGCCACTGGCCAGACTTCGGCCGGTGGGTGCTGGGCCATGACCCAACGAGAGTCACCGCTCTTCTGCAGCGAGTAGTCGCTGGCATCGGCAACGGCCGACAGCGGTTGAGGACGCGGAACGATGTATTCACCCTTGGCGGTGTCGTCAGCCACGTTGCGCGGGATCGGCAGCAGCGGATCCAGGCGCTTGGAGGTGCTGACGTCCGGTGGCAGTTGCATCGGGGCAGTCTGTTGCGCTTCCAGGTAATCGCTACCACGGTCACGGAAATAACCTTCCGGGCCCCAGATCCATCCGCAGCCACTGGTGCTGGAGATAATCAAGGCAAGTGCGGAAAGTCCGGCCATTCGCTTCATGCGTTGTACTTCCTCAATTAAACCAGGACGTTGCACTGGCGCAGGGCCGAGCGCAGCGTTTCATGACAAGGAGCGCTCAGCCAGGTCAGCGGCAGGCGGATGCCTTCGTGCATCAGGCCCATTTCGACCAAAGCCCACTTCACCGGAATCGGGTTGGCTTCAATGAACAGGTCCTTGTGCAGCGGCATCAGTTTTTCGTTGATGGCCCGTGCGGTCTCGGCGTCGCCCTTGAGCGCGGCCTCGCACAGGTCGGCCATTTCGCGCGGGGCGACGTTGGCGGTGACGGAGATGTTGCCCTTGCCGCCCAGCAGGATCAGCTCTACGGCGGTCGGATCATCGCCGGACAGCACGATGAAGTCCTTGCTCACGCCGTCGATGATCGCCTTGGCGCGCTTCAGGTCGCCGGTCGCTTCCTTGATGCCGATGATGTTCGGCACGGTGGACAGGCGGATCACGGTCTCGGCCTGCATGTCGCAGGAGGTGCGGCCAGGAACGTTGTAGAGAATCTGCGGGATGTCGACCGCTTCGGCGATGTGCTTGAAGTGCTGGTACAGGCCTTCCTGGGTCGGCTTGTTGTAGTACGGAACTACCAGCAGGCAGGCATCGGCGCCGGCTTCCTTGGCATTGCGGGTCAGCTCGACCGCTTCGCGGGTCGAGTTGGCGCCGGTACCGGCGATCACCGGAATGCGACCGGCAACCTGTTTGACCACGGCTTTGATGACGGCGATGTGTTCTTCTACATCAAGGGTTGCCGACTCGCCGGTGGTGCCGACCGCGACAATGGCATGGGTGCCGTTCTTGAGATGGAAGTCCACGAGTTTGCTGAGGCTGTCCCAGTCAAGACGCCCTTGTGCATCCATGGGTGTGACCAGTGCCACCATACTGCCCGCAATCATGAAACCGCTCCTGCCGGAAAAAGAGAGCGGTAATGGTACTGGCGCCAAGATGCTTGCACAAGCGAAGTACTGTGCCGCCATTCCCCTTGGCGCCGCTTTTCGCTACCCTTCAGACTTTGATCGGTACTGATCAGCTTGTACGCCGGGTTCCAGTCTCCCGTTTCGGCCTCCCGGGCCCCGTTCCAGTGTCGTTGCCGTACGCTTCCTTTTAATGGAGCCGTAGCGCCACACGAATCGGGCCTTCCGGACAGTCATTGCCCCGGCAATCAACGCCCTCTCCCTACCGACCGCTCATCGCTTTAGGAATGCTGCATGTCCACCCCCACAGTTCGCGAACAATTCCTTGTCATCAGTGCCCTCGGCGCCAATCCCATGGAGCTGACCAACGTCCTGTGCCGCGCCAGCCATGAAAATCGCTGTGCGGTCGTCACTTCGCGCCTGACCCGCCACGGCGAGTGCAGCGCGCTGGTGCTCGAAGTCTCCGGCAGCTGGGACGCCCTGGCTCGCCTGGAGGGCAGCCTGCCGGTGCTGGCCAAGCGTCATGCGTTCACCGTCAACGTGGTGCGCAGCGCCGCCCTGGAAAATCGCCCGCAAGCCCTGCCGTACGTGGCTTACGTGTCTTCGGCTTACCGCCCGGACATCATCAACGAGCTGTGCCAGTTCTTCATGGATCACAACGTCGAGCTGGAAAACCTGACGTGCGATACCTATCAGGCACCGCAGACCGGCGGCACCATGCTCAACGCCACGTTCACCGTGACCCTGCCCGCCGGCACCCAGATCAGCTGGCTGCGCGACCAGTTCCTGGATTTCGCCGACGCCATGAACCTGGATGCACTGATCGAACCTTGGCGCCCACAGAACCCAATGTAAGGAAGCTTTCATGGCCGTTGTCATCGACCAACCGGTTACGGATTTCGAAGCACCTGCCACCAGCGGGCAGACCGTCAGCCTGTCGTCCCTCAAGGGCAAGCAAGTGGTGATCTACTTCTATCCGAAGGACAGCACCCCGGGCTGCACCACCGAAGGCCAGGGCTTTCGCGATCAATACGCTGCATTCAAGGCTGCCAACACGGAAATCTTCGGGATTTCCCGCGACAGCCTGAAGTCTCACGAGAACTTCAAGTGCAAGCAGGAGTTTCCGTTCGAGCTGATCAGCGACAAGGACGAAGCGGTCTGCCAGCTGTTCGACGTGATCAAGCTGAAAAAGCTCTACGGCAAGGAATACCTGGGCGTTGATCGCAGCACGTTCTTGATCGACAAGAACGGTGTATTGCGTCAGGAATGGCGCGGCGTGAAGGTGCCAGGACATGTCGATGCAGTGCTGGCTGCGGCTCAGGCGCTGAACAAGGCCTGATATTTCTGCGTCGACTTCACTGACGCCTTCGCGAGCAAGCCCGCTCCCACAGTTGACCGAGGTCTAATGTGGGAGCGGGCTTGCTCGCGAAGGGGCCATAAGAGCCAACGAATAATCCGGTTTCTAGAGCAGCGGAGCTACAACCGGCTCCTTGCGTGGCCACGCATCAAGCACAGCCTTGAACAGCGTCGCCAGCGGAATCGCGAAGAAAACGCCCCAGAACCCCCACAACCCGCCGAACAACAGCACCGCGCAGATGATCGCCACCGGGTGCAGGTTGACCGCTTCCGAAAACAGCAACGGCACCAGCACGTTGCCGTCCAGCGTCTGAATAATGCCGTAGACCGCCATCAAATAGATGAACTGATCGCTCCAGCCCCACTGGAACAGCGCAATCAGCAGCACCGGCACGGTCACCACCACGGCCCCGACATAAGGCACCACCACCGACACGCCAACCAAAAGCGCCAGCAGCGCCGCGTAGTTGAGTCCCAGCGCGACGAATGCGATGTAAGTCACGCCACCACAGATCACGATCTCGATGACCTTGCCGCGAATGTAGTTGGCGATCTGCCGGTTCATTTCTTCGGCGACCCGGGTGATCAGCGCCCGCTCACGCGGCAAATAGCCGCGCACCCACTCGCCGATCATTGCACGATCCTTGAGGAAGAAGAACACCAGGATCGGCACCAGCACCAGGTAGATCATGATGTTCACCAGCAGCGGCAGGCTCGACAACGAGAACGTCAGCGCCCACTGGCCGAACTTGCCGATCTCGCCCCGTGCCGCTTCGATCGCTTGCAGCACCTGCTCGTCGGAAACCAGATGCGGATAGCGCTCCGGCAGCAACAACAGCAGCGATTGCCACTTGGCGAGCATTCCCGGCAGCTCGTTGAACAGCGTAATCAACTGATGCCAGAGCAACGGCAGCACCACGACGATGAACACCATCAACACGCCCATGAACAGCGCAAACACCAGACCGACCGCCGCCCCGCCGGGAACACGCAGGCGCTCGAGCGTGACCACCAGCCCCTGCATCAGGTACGCCAGCACCATCCCGGCCAGCACCGGCGCGAGCATTCCCCCCAGCGTCAGCACAGCGGTGAAGGCGAGAAACAGCAAAACCGCCAGCACCACCGCTTCCTCATCGGAGAAGTAGCGCTGAATCCAGTCGCGCAACACTTTGAACATCAATATTCCTTAAGTCATTTACGCGGTCGGTTTCAGGCTTTTTTCAGCCAGTAACGGTAGACACCCGCCTCGTCCTCTTCACGCAGCAGCGTATGACCGGCCAATTTGGCAAAGGTGCGAAAGTCGCGTTGCGAGCCGGCATCCGTGGCAATCACCTTGAGTACCGCTCCGCTGGGCAGCTTGTTCAGCTCCATTTTGGCCTTCAGCAACGGCAACGGACAATTCAGGCCACTGGCGTCCAGTTCACAGTCATGGGCTACAGCGTCGGTCATGCGTCACTCCGGATCAGGTGGTCAGGCTGCCTAGAATATCTGGTCGCAAGCCCGGTGTCCGGCTACAGTAAGGTCTTTGTCGACTAAGGCTTTGTGCATGACTTTTTTGCGCCCTACCCTGCTGACGCTCGCTTGCCTGCTCGCCTCACCGGGCTTCGCCGACGACCTGCCGTCACTCGGTGACGCCAGCTCTGCCATCGTCTCGCCACAACAGGAATATCAATTGGGTCGCGCCTGGCTGGCGTTGCTGCGCAGCCAGGTTTCACAGCTCAACGATCCACAGCTCAAGGACTACGTCGAGTCCAGCGTCTATAAGCTGGTGGAAACCAGCCAAGTCAATGACCGACGCCTGGAATTCATCCTGATCAATAGCCCGCAGCTCAACGCCTTTGCGGCGCCGGGCGGGATTGTCGGGGTCAACGGCGGCCTGTTCCTCAACGCTCAGACCGAGGGCGAATATGCCTCGGTACTGGCTCACGAACTGGCTCACTTGTCCCAGCGCCACTTCGCTCGCGGCGTCGAGGCTTCGCAGCGGATGCAGGTGCCGATGATGGCGGCGCTACTGGCCGGGATCGTCATCGCGGCTGCCGGTGGCGGCGATGCCGGGATCGCCACCATTGCCGGCACCCAAGCGGCAGCGATTCAATCGCAAAGGACCTTCTCGCGCCAGAACGAACAGGAAGCCGATCGGATCGGTATTCTCAATCTGGAAAAAGCCGGTTACGACCCACGATCCATGCCGACCATGTTCGAGCGCTTGATGCGTCAATACCGCTACGACGCCAAACCGCCAGAGTTCCTGCTGACTCACCCGGTCACCGAATCGCGGATCGCCGACACCCGCAACCGCGCCGAACAGGCCAGGCCCGGAGGTATCGAAGACAGCAAGCGCTATCAACTGATCCGGGCGCGGGTGCAGTTGATCTACGAGGAAACACCAGGTCTCGGCGCCAAACGCTTCCGCGCACAGCTGGATGAAAACCCGAAAAATGACGTGGCCCGCTACGGCCTGGCGATCGCTCAGATCAAGGGCGGCCAACTGAATGAGGCGCGAGAGAACCTCAAACAACTGCTGGAGAAATCGCCGAACGAGATCATCTACAACCTCGCACAGGTCGATCTGGACATCACCAACAACAAGCTGGCCGATGCCCAGTCCCGGGTTGACCGAATGCTCAGTCAGTATCCTGGCAATTACCCGCTGAATCAGGTGCGCGTCGATCTGTTGCTGAAACAGAACCGTACCGCCGACGCGGAAAAAGCTCTGGACGGTTTGTTGAAATCGCGACCGGACGATCCGGACGTCTGGTATCAGGTTGCAGAAACACGCGGATTGTCCGGCAACATCATTGGCCTGCATCAGGCCCGTGCCGAGTATTTCGCCTTGGTAGGCGATTACCGTCAGGCGATCCAGCAACTGGACTTTGCCAAGCGCAAGGCCGGCAGCAACTTCCCGCTGTCGTCGCGTATCGATGCCCGCCAACGCGAGCTGATGGAGCAGGAGCGCATGGTCAAGGACATGATGGGTTAAGCCCGCGCCGAGACAAATTCCGGACATAAAAAAACCGCCTCTTTCGAGGCGGTTTTTTTTACTTCTGAGAGAGCTGGATCATTCAGCCAGTTTGAAGGTGATGAAGCTGGCACGGCCCTGACGCAGAACGCGCATCGACACCGAACGGTTCTTCGGCAGCGCCTTGGCGATCTCGGCAAACTCCTTGGAAGAACCAATGGCCTGATTGTTCAGGTGCGTGATGATGTCGCCCGGTTGCAGACCGATCAGGGCCGCAGGACCGTCCTGCACTTCCTTGATCACCACACCACCTTTGAGGTCGTAGGTTTTCTTCTGCTCGGCGCTCAGCTCTGCAACCGAAACACCCAGACGATTGCTGTTAGTCTCGGCACCGGATTTCGGCAGGGCGTCCAGCTCTTTGTCTTCATCAGGAATAGCGCCGACTGTCAGCTCGACATTCTTGCGCTTGCCGTCACGAATGACCTCGAGATTGGCTTTGGCGCCAGCCTTCAACGCGCCAACCAGATGTGGCAAGTCAGCGGACATGACGATCGGTTGACCGTTCATGCTCAGAATCACGTCACCTACCTGCAGACCGCCCTTGGCAGCCGGGCCTTCATCCTGAATCTGTGCAACCAGCGCACCGGCCGGTTTGTCCAGACCGAACGATTCGGCCAGATCCTTGTTCACTTCCTGGATGACTACACCCAACCAGCCACGGCTGACTTTGCCGCCGCTTTTCAGCTGGTTGGAAACGTCCATGGCGACGTCGATCGGAATGGCGAACGACACGCCCATGAAGCCACCGGAACGGGTGTAGATCTGCGAGTTGATCCCGACCACTTCACCGTTCAGATTGAACAGCGGGCCACCGGAGTTACCCGGGTTGATCGGCACGTCGGTCTGGATGAATGGCACGTAGTTTTCATTCGGTAGACTGCGGCCGACGGCACTGACGATGCCTTGGGTCACGGTGTGGTCAAAGCCGAATGGAGAGCCGATTGCCACGACCCACTGACCGGCTTTCAGATCCTGGGATTTGCCGAGTTTCAGTACCGGCAGATCCTTGCCTTCGATTTTCAGCAGCGCCACGTCGGAACGTGGGTCGGTGCCGATCAGTTTGGCTTTCATTTCACTGCGATCAGCCAGACGAACCAGAATTTCATCGGCATCGGCGATCACGTGGTTGTTGGTCAGGATGTAGCCATCCGGCGAAATGATGAAGCCCGAACCCAGCGACTGCGCTTCACGTTGACGATCACCCCGCGGAGAGCGCTGTTGCGGCGGCATGCCGCGTTCGAAGAACTCGCGCAACATCGGCGGCAAGCCTTCCAGGTCAGGCATCTGCTGGTTCACTTTGCGATCCGGCAGCTTTTGCGTAGTACTGATGTTCACCACCGCAGGCGAGGCCTGTTCGACCAGTTGGGTGAAATCCGGCAGATTGGCCGGGCTGGCCGCCTCAGCCGCCTGGACTGCTGGAACAGCCTGACCGAGCACCAGCACAGTGGCGAAAATGGAGAGATAAGACTTCAAGCTTGGTATCGACATACAGCTCCCGTTACGACGAGCAGGGTTAAGCGATATGGAGCAAGGAACACCGGAAACCACAGGCCGGCATTTTTGTTCCGGGAACAACAAACAAGGCCAGAGCCGAGAGGCTCTGACCTATAAAAAATTTTCGGGTGTTTTGCAAATGAAAATGCTCAGCAAACATTTCACGTCTCGAAGACGAAGTGGAGATAGCTGGAATCAGCTCACTGCTTGCTGGTTGCAGCGCCATCATTGCGCATCGACAGGGCAATCCGTTCGGCGGTCCCAATTGGAATCTCGCCAACCACGGTCACCATCATTTCGCCTTGAGGTGTAGTCAGACGGCGGGATACGGCAACGGTCGGGCCCAGTTGAGTCCGGGTATCGGTGACGGTTGCGCCGTTCAGCGGTTCGAGAAAAACGGAGAAACGGGCCAGACCATCGTCATACAACAGGCTGTTGACCTGGGTCTTGGTTTCCGGATCCTTGTGCGAAGAACTACTGGTGAGTTCGAAACCAGGAGGCAGCCAGTCGGAACGCCAGACCTGCGCGGTCTTGACCGCAGATGCCTTGTCACTGTCGAGCGTGACTGTCTTGCAATCGGAGTTGGCTTGCAGGTCTTTATCAGATGGAACTTCAGAAGTATCCAGCCGCGTGAACTGGAACCTCTCGAGTAGCTGCCCCTTGTCGTTCAACAGCAGCGACTTGAGCGGCAGACCCGTTTCTTTGTCCAGATGCAGTTCGAAACCGTAGCGGTGCTGATCACGTGGCATCAGCGATACGATCACCGCTTCACGCCCGGCCACACGCGACTTGCCAACGACGGCAAGCTCATACCAGTTCTTCAGCTTTTGAGGATCGAGAGGACGAGCTGCGGAATTGGGAGAATCTCCCAGGCCCGCAATCAGAGTACCGCTGACGCATTGAGTATGCCCATCAATGCGCACAACTTCCTGGGCCGAACCGTCGAGCTGAAGCAAACGCTCGCGGACCTGGCCATTCTGGACGCGATGCCAGATGTTGTGGGTAGAAAAGCTACCGTTGCGCTCGTAAACGAATGTGCCGTGAAAGCTTTGCTGCTGCTCGGCCTGGCCCAGGCGGGTCAACCAGTCCTGAGCCTCGTCGGCATGAGCTGGAACAATGAACCAGCCGCTGAGCAGAAGCGAAAGTAGAGGTATGGCGCGCATGATCCCCCTTAACGGTTTTCCAGGCTTGCTGCACGTGCATATGGCAGCGCGCTCTCGGTGCCTTTCAAGGCAGCCTGTTGAGCGTGTTGACGCAGGTAACCTGGCAGACGCTGATCGTGCCAGCCTGGCTGACCTTGCAGTACGCCATTGGCCATTGGGCCAGTAGCTTCCGAACTCTCATTATAGCCTGCCAATACCGCCGGACCTTTGACCTGAGGAGTGGCCAACACTGGCTGATTGGATTGCTGAGCGAGTTCGACGCCGGCGATTTCGTCCTGGTTGTAAAGACGAACACCTGCGAGAACAGCAACGGTCACCGAAGCGGCTACGGCCAGACGACCGAGGCTGCGCCATGGGCCGCGAGACACTTTGGCAGGGGTCGCTTCGTCTTCCAGCGCAGCAGAAACGGCTGCAGCGAGATCCAGACGTGGAAGCAACAGATCCTTGTGCATGGCTGCCCGAGCGATCTGGTAACGAGCCCAGGTTTCACGGGTTTCAACATCGTCCAGTGCATTGAGCACTCGACGCAATTCCAGTTCGTCCGCTTCGTTATCCATCACTGCGGACAGCGATTCCTGCAGGGCTTCACGACTCATGGCGTTCCTCTCTTGGCTATCGCCGCTGTCTTTAGTTTTCCTGCAACAACGGCTGCAGGGCTTTATCGATGGCCTCCCGGGCGCGGAAAATCCGGGAGCGCACGGTACCAACCGGACATTGCATGACGCTCGCGATGTCCTCGTAACTCAGACCATCGAATTCGCGCAAAGTTAACGCCGTGCGCAAATCCTCTGGCAGTTGCTGAATGGTTCGATGGACGGTGCCTTCGATCTCATCCCGCAGCAATGCACGCTCAGGAGATTCGAGATCTTTGAGGCCGTGATCGCCGTCATAGAACTCTGCATCCTCGGAACTTACATCGCTATCCGGCGGCCGACGGCCGCGTGAAACCAGATAGTTCTTCGCCGTGTTGATGGCGATACGGTACAGCCACGTATAAAACGCACTGTCGCCGCGGAAATTTCCAAGCGCTCGATACGCCTTGATAAAGGCTTCTTGTGCGACGTCCTGGGCTTCATGGGTGTCGTGCACAAATCGCACGATCAACCCGAGAATCTTGTGCTGATACTTCAGCACCAACAGATCGAAAGCTCGCTTGTCGCCACGCTGAACGCGTTCGACCAGCTGCTGATCCTCTTCCTGGGTTAGCATGAACACTCCTCGATAAACTCGGAGGAGGCTTGCATGACCAATCGACCGGACTTGCAAACATAGACTCGGGCTTTTCGCAAAAGTTCTCCCCCTCCAAGCAAGTTTCCTGCGAGCTCTGATTTGGCACGCACGAAAAACGCAGCGCGGGATGAACCGGCTGCGCGAATAATCTTGTCATCGGCTCGCCGGCAAGAACCCAACCGCAGGTTCCGCATTGAAGCCGACACTGTCCCTTGTTTCGGGCAACTGTCTATTGATCTTGGGCCTCTGGCAAAAGTTCCAAATATTTATAGACGTGTCGCACCGACCTTGGGCAACCGTGAGCGGAAAAAGCCTGTTTCATCGTCGATACAGTCGCTTTTCCCCAAAACTGCTGAAAAAACTGACGACAAAGCGTCGGGATTTTTCCGTCACGGTAGTTTCACAATGCCATATCGGCCCGGCTATTGTGCCGCTCCACCCCTCTATATACTAGTGGGCTGTGTGGCTGCCTCGACTCGCCCCTGCGCCTGTCCTGCGCCAACCCCGACCCGGGTCGCTTTGAGCGGAATCCTGAAATGAGCCAACAGTTTCAACACGATGTTCTGGTGATTGGCAGCGGCGCTGCCGGTTTGAGTCTCGCGCTGACCCTGCCCGGTCACCTGCGCATCGCCGTACTGAGCAAAGGCGACCTCGCCAACGGCTCGACCTATTGGGCACAAGGTGGCGTCGCGGCAGTACTGGACGACACCGACACCGTCGAGTCCCATGTCGATGACACCCTGAATGCCGGCGGCGGCCTGTGCCATGAAGACGCGGTGCGTTTCACCGTGGAGCACAGCAAAGAAGCGATCCGGTGGCTGATCGACCAGGGCGTGCCCTTCACCCGCGATGAACAATCCGGTACTGAAGACGGGGGGTTCGAATTCCACCTGACCCGCGAAGGCGGACACAGCCATCGACGGATCATCCATGCAGCCGATGCCACTGGCGCCGCGATCTTCACAACCCTGCTGGCCCAGGCCAAAGAACGCCCGAACATCGAATTGCTCGAACAACGGGTAGCGGTCGATCTGATCACCGAACGTCGACTGGGGCTGGAAGGCGAACGCTGCCTCGGCGCCTACGTGCTCAACCGCAAAACCGGAGAAGTCGATACCTTCGGTGCACGCTTCGTGATCCTGGCGTCCGGCGGCGCTGCCAAAGTCTATCTATATACAAGCAACCCTGACGGTGCCTGCGGTGATGGCATCGCCATGGCGTGGCGTTCGGGTTGCCGGGTGGCAAACCTGGAGTTCAACCAGTTCCACCCCACTTGCCTCTATCACCCGCAAGCCAAGAGTTTCCTGGTAACCGAAGCCCTGCGCGGCGAAGGCGCCCATTTGAAGCTGCCGAACGGCGAACGCTTCATGCAACGTTTCGACTCACGCGCAGAACTGGCACCACGGGACATCGTCGCCCGCGCCATCGACCATGAAATGAAGCGCCTGGGTGTCGATTGCGTCTACCTCGACATCAGCCACAAGCCCGAAGCCTTCATCAAATCGCACTTCCCGACGGTCTACGAGCGCTGCCTCGGATTCGGCATCGATATCACCAAGCAACCGATTCCGGTCGTACCGGCGGCGCACTACACCTGCGGCGGCGTGATGGTCGATCAACAGGGCCGCACCGATGTGCCCGGTCTCTACGCCATCGGCGAAACCAGCTTCACCGGACTGCACGGCGCCAACCGTATGGCCAGCAACTCCCTGCTTGAATGCTTCGTCTACGCCCGTTCGGCAGCGGCGGACATTCTTGAGCAACTGCCCGACGTCGCGATCCCGCGCGCCCTGCCCGCCTGGGACGCCAGCCAGGTGACCGACTCCGATGAAGACGTGATCATCGCCCACAACTGGGACGAATTGCGGCGGTTCATGTGGGACTACGTCGGCATCGTGCGCACCAACAAGCGCCTGCAACGGGCACAACATCGCGTGCGTCTGCTGCTGGACGAAATCGACGAGTTCTACAGTAACTACAAAGTCAGCCGTGACCTGATCGAGCTGCGCAACCTGGCACAAGTGGCGGAACTGATGATCCGCTCAGCCATGGAGCGCAAGGAAAGCCGGGGCCTGCATTACACCCTCGACTACCCGGACCTGCTGCCCGAAGCACTCGACACTATTCTGGTGCCGCCCACCTACGTCGGCTGAACTTGAGCCGTACCCGCAGGCGTCGGTGCAAATCCGTCGCCTGCGCATCCCGAGGCACACAGATCGACCTGACCCGCCGCTCACCACGCAACCGAAAGCGCAGCACCACGATCAGCGGCAGCGCCAGACTGTCCGGGCGCAATTGCACCGTTTGCCAGCCATGGGCCCGGTTCCACACCTGCCAACCATCGGCGTCTCGCCGAAATCCGCTAAAAGACGTGGGATGAGTCAACAGAATCTGCCGCGGCAACACCCAGGCAGCATGGCCGAGACACGCGAAAGCCCCGAGCAAACCTGCCCAGAATGGAATCGATAACAGAAACAGAGAACCCAGCGCGAATGCCTGGGCCAGAAGATAAGCCGCCAGCAACTGCCGTGAGGCATGCCAGCGGCATTCGAACGTATTACTTGGGCTGGACACGATCCAGAATCATGCGAACCATGCGTTGCAGCTCGGGATCTTCCGATTCGCTGCGCTCCATGAACCAGCCGAACATGTCCTGATCTTCACACTCCAGCAGGCGGACATACAGCGCGCGATCCACCTCGTTCAGATTCGAATAGACCTCTTTCACGAACGGCACCAGCAACACGTCGAGTTCCAGCATGCCGCGACGGCTGTGCCAAAAGAGGCGATTCAGTTCAACTTGTTCGACCATGGAGCCCTCCTCAAATAGGCCGCAAGTATACAGGCCCGAAGCGGGCCGAACAGTCGGCTTTGGTCGGGCACCACCGATCCTTTATCAACTACCCATTTCAACACCGCCCCCTTATGATGTGCCCCAGTCTATTTACCCAGCGATGACCCATGGCCGATTCTGCTTTTTTCTGCACCCTGTCTCATGAAGGCGTTCTCGCGGTTCGCGGCGCGGATGCCGGCAAATTCCTGCAAGGCCAGCTGACCTGCAACATCAATTACCTGAGTGAAACCCAGGCCAGCCTTGGTGCCCGTTGCACGCAGAAAGGCCGGATGCAGTCGAGTTTCCGCATCGTGCTGGAAGGCGACGGCGTACTGCTGGCGATGGCCGGCGAGCTGCTGGAGCCGCAACTGGCGGATCTGAAAAAGTACGCAGTGTTCTCCAAATCGAAACTGACCGATGAAAGCGCCTCCTGGGTGCGCTTCGGTCTGGATCATGGCGATGCCGCCCTGAGCAGCCTGGGTCTGGAACTGCCGGCGGATACCGACAGCGTGGCTCGCCACGAAGGGCTGATCGCGATTCGCGTCTCCCCGAACCGGGCCGAACTCTGGGTGCCAGCCGATCAGGCCTACACCGTCAAAGGCAAGCTGTCCGCGCAATTGACCGAAACCGAACTCAATCAGTGGCTGCTGGGCCAGATCCGCGCCGGCATCGGTCAGGTCATGCCGAGCACCCGCGAGCTGTTTATCCCGCAGATGCTCAACCTGCAGGCCGTCGGCGGCGTGAGCTTCAAGAAAGGCTGCTACACCGGCCAGGAAATCGTCGCGCGCATGCAGTACCTGGGCAAACTCAAGCGTCGCCTGTACCGCGTGCAACTGGACGCCAGTGAATTGCCGGAGCCGGGCACCCCGCTGTTCGCCCCGAGCCACGGCAGCTCCATCGGCGAAGTGGTGCTGGCCGCCCGTACCGAAAAGAATATTGAACTGCTGGCGGTGTTGCAGGCCGAAGCTGCCGACGCAGGCGATTTGCATCTGGGCACGGCCGAAGGTCCGGCGCTGCACTTGCTCGACCTGCCTTACGAACTGGATCGCGACCGCGAAATCCAGCGTTGATCGCAGCATTTGTTGCAACACCCTAGAGAAACGACATGAGTGAGCTGGCGGATAAGGTCCAACAGGATTTGGTTGAGGCCATCGATAACGATGACCTGGTTCTGCCAACGTTACCGGAAGTGGCCCTGCAGATTCGCAAGGCCGCTGAAGATCCGGACATCAGCGTCAGCGACCTGAGCAAAGTGATCGGCCGCGACACGGCGCTGTCGGCGCGCCTGATCAAAGTGGTCAACAGTCCGCTGCTGCGCGCCACTCAGGAAGTCACCGACCTGCACACCGCCATCACCCGGCTCGGCGTCAACTACAGCAGCAACCTGGCGATCGGGCTGGTGATGGAGCAGATCTTCCACGCCCGCTCCGACGTGGTCGAACAGAAGATGCGCGAAGTCTGGCGCAAGAGCCTGGAAATCGCCGGTGTCAGTTACGCCCTGTGCCGCCGCTATACCCAGCTCAAGCCCGATCAGGCCGCGCTCGGAGGACTGGTTCATCAGATCGGCGTGCTGCCGATCCTGACCTATGCCGAAGACCACTACGAATTGCTGTCCGATCCGGTCAGCCTCAATCATGTGATCGATCAGATCCATCCGCTGCTCGGCGACAAGCTGCTGCGGGTCTGGGAGTTTCCCGAGCGCTTGGTGGAGCTGCCGGGGTTGTATCAAGACCTCAAACGCGAATCGCAGCAGATCGATTACGTCGACATCGTGCAAGTGGCCAGTCTGTATTGCCACAAGGACACCGATCACCCGATAGCCCGCATCGATCCGTTCAGCGTGCCGGCATTCCGCAAGCTTGGCATCGACCCGGAAAACAAGGCGCTGTGTGCAGATCTGGAAGAATCGCGGTCGATGTTCTACTGATCAACCGGCGACAAAACTCACCCGCACTTTCAAACCCGCCTGCTCGCCATCGTGCAGACTGATCTGCGCCAGATGCGCGCGGCAGATTTCCCCGACGATCGCCAGCCCGAGCCCGGAACCGGCCACCTGCTGGTTGCGCCGGTAAAAGCGTTCGAACACCCGATCCCGCTCCTCCAGCGGAATGCCCGGCCCATCGTCTTCAACCTCCAGCACCGCCGGCGCCGTGACCCGCAGGATCACGTTGCCGCCCGGCGGCGTGTGCGCCAGCGCGTTATCCACCAGATTGCTCAGCAACTCGTTGAGCAACGTCGGCTCGCCACGCAGCCAGACCGGCTCGTCCGCCTCCAGCGCCAGCGCGACACCCCGCGCGTGGGCCAGCGGCGCCATGGCCATGCCCAGTTCCCGCGCCAACTGACTCAGATCGAGCAACTGCGCACCGCCCTCGGCAATCGCCCGGGCGCCGTTTTCCACCCGGGCCAGCGACAACAACTGGTTGGCCAGATGGGTCAGGCGATCCGTGCTTTGCGCCGAAGATTCCAACGTGTCGCGCCAGGTCTGCGGCTCGTTCGAGCGCAAGCCCAGTTCAAGCCGCGCCTTGAGCGCCGCCAGTGGCGTGCGCAATTCGTGGGCCGCATCGGCGATGAATTGCGCCTGCCGCTCGAACTGCCCGCGCAGGCGCTCGGTAAAGTGATTGAGCGCCCGCACCAGCGGCCACAATTCGTGCTGCACTTCCACCAATGGCAAGGGCCGCAGATCATCGGGCTGACGCTCTTCCACTGCCGTGCGCAAACGCTCGATCGGCCGCAGCGCAGCACTCACCGCAAACCACACCAGCAACAACGCGCCAATCGCCAGCATCCCGAGCCGCAGCAGCGTATCGGCCGCCAGACTGCGGGCCATGCTGACGCGCGCCTCGTCGGTTTCGGCAACGCGAATCTCCGCCATGCCGTTCATGTTCGGTTCGCTCACTGCCTTGAGCAAACTCACCACGCGCACGTTCTGCCCCTGATATTTCGCGTCGTAAAAGCGCGCCAAGGCGGGATAGCTGTCGGTTCTCGGTGTGCCCGGCGGCGGGCCCGGCAGGTTTTCGTAGCCGGAAATCAACTTCTGGTTGATGTCGTTGACCTGGTAATAAATGCGCCCCGCACTGTCGTAGGCAAAGGTATCGAGCGCCACGTAAGGCACGTCGGCACTGAGACTGCCATCGCGCTGGGACAGACCGGCGGCGATGGTTCGTGCTGACGCGAGAAGTGTGCGGTCGTAGGCGGTGTCGGCGGCTTCGCGACCGTTCCAGTACGCGCTCAATCCGCTGGCGAGCATCAACACCACCAGCAGCAGCGCGAGGTTCCACACCAACCGCCAGCGCAGGCTGCTGGGCTTATGCATCGCGGCTTTCCAGCAGATAGCCCAGACCGCGAAAGGTCACGATGGCCACTGAATGGCCGTCGAGCTTTTTGCGCAGGCGGTGCACGTAGATTTCGATGGCGTCGGGGCTGGCCTCTTCGTCGAGACCGAACACCTGCGCAGCCAGTTGTTCCTTGCTCATCACCCGCCCCGGACGAGCAATCAGCGCTTCGAGCACTGCCTGTTCGCGAGAGGTCAGCGTCAGCAATTCTTCGCCGAGGGTGAAGCGCCGGGTATCGAGGTCATAGGCCAGCACGCCGCAACGCTGCTGGCGTTCGCCGCCGAGCACACTACGGCGCAGCAGGGCTTTGACTCGCGCTTCGAGTTCGGTGAGCTCGAACGGCTTGGCCAGATAATCGTCAGCGCCGAGATTGAGCCCATGGACCCGATCCTTGACGTCGCTGCGGGCGGTCAGCATCAGCACCGGCAGGTTCTTGCCCCGGGCCCGCAGGCGCGCCAGCACCTCAAAACCGTCCATGCGCGGCAGGCCGACATCAAGGATCGCCACCGCGTATTCCTCACTGCCCAGGGCCAGGTCGGCAGCCACGCCATCGTGCAAGACATCCACGGTCAGACCGGTGCTCTTGAGCGCCTGGGCAACGCTTTCGGCCAGCGGCAAATGGTCTTCGACGAGCAGGACACGCATGGATCTCTACCTCATTCAGGGATGGCCGACGCCATTCTTTGCGGCGGAGTTTACAGCCGCAACCGCCACTGTGAAGCCCGAAAACACGCGAAAGAATACTGAAAGGTTAGCGAAAGGTTGGGCCGTTACAGTCGCTTCACCGAGGGTCCCGACTGCCGACCTTCGCCGTTTTCTCCGTTGCTGCACCATAGCTTCAAAACGTAGCTCTCGAAAAACGCCACGATGCGTTTTCGCCAATAAGAACAATAACGAGGTACTGCATCATGCTGTCCACACAGCTTCAGGTTGACCCGTTTCATTCTTCCTCTCGTATTTCCCTGTTTTCGCTTGTCAGCGCCATCGTCGGCTGCGCGGCGTTCAACCCGTCCGGGTCTGAGCCTGTCAGCCTGCACGCGCGAAACTGCCGCACCTGAAATATCCCCAAAAACAACAACTCCCATGGAGACACTCATGAACCGATCCCTGCGCCGTTTCGCCCTCGCCGCCGGTTGCGTATTGTTCGCCGGCCAACTGATGGCCGAACCCAAACGTCCGGAATGCATTGCCCCCGCCTCACCCGGCGGCGGTTTCGACCTGACCTGCAAACTGGCGCAAAGCGCGCTGGTCAACGAAAAACTGCTGACCAAGCCGATGCGCGTGACCTACATGCCCGGCGGTGTCGGCGCGGTGGCGTACAACGCCGTCGTGGCGCAGCGTCCGGCTGATGCGGGCACTTTGGTGGCGTGGTCCAGCGGTTCACTGTTGAACCTGGCCCAAGGCAAGTTCGGTCGGTTCGATGAAACCAACGTGCGCTGGCTGGCGGCGGTCGGCACCAGCTACGGCGCCATCGCGGTGAAAAACGACTCCCCCTACAAAACCCTCGACGATCTCGTGCAAGCGCTGAAGAAAGATCCGAGCTCCGTGGTCATCGGCTCCGGCGGCACCGTCGGCAGCCAGGACTGGATGCAGACCGCACTGATTGCAAAAGCCGCCGGGATCAACCCGCGCGACCTGCGTTACGTCGCCCTCGAAGGTGGCGGCGAGATCGCCACCGCCCTGCTCGGCGGCCACATCCAGGTCGGCAGTACCGACATCTCCGACTCCATGCCGCACATCCAGAGTGGTGACATGCGCCTGCTGGCCGTGTTTGCCGAGAAACGCCTGGACGAGCCGGAAATGAAAGACATCCCGACCGCCCGCGAGCAAGGCTACGACATCGTCTGGCCGGTGGTGCGCGGTTTCTACCTCGGGCCGAAAGTCAGCGACGAAGACTACGCCTGGTGGAAAGACTCCTTCGACAAACTGCTGGCCTCCGACGACTTCGCCAAGCTGCGCGATCAGCGTGAGCTGTTCCCTTTCGCCATGACCGGCCCCGAGCTGGACACCTACGTCAAGAAACAAGTGGCGGACTACAAGGTGCTGGCCAAAGAGTTCGGCCTGATTCAGTGATCGTCTCTGTCTAGCGCTCACGGCCCTGCCACGCAGGGTCGTGACCCAGGAGCTCCCCATGCTTATTCAACGCATTTTTGCCTCGGTGCTGTTGCTGGTCTGCGCCAGCCTGGCACTGATGGCCTGGCCGTATCAGGCGGCTTTTTCCTACGAACCGGTCGGCCCTCGGGCATTCCCCCTGCTGATGCTGGGCCTGATGGGCCTGGCGCTGCTGTACATGGTGTTTCGCCCGGCGCCCATCAAACACAGTGAGGACGAACCGCCGCTGGATCGCGAAACCCTGACCAAGATCTCGATCTGCGTCGCCCTGCTGCTGGTGTTCGCCGGCTTGTTCGAACCGCTGGGCTTCATCCTCAGCAGCATTCTGATCGGCATCCCGATGGCGCGCCTGTATGGCGGGCGCTGGGTGCCCAGCATCATTGTCACGACGCTGATGGCGATCGGTTTGTACGTGCTGTTCGACCGCGTGATGGACGTACCGCTGCCCCTCGGCCTGCTCGACGTTCTGGAGAACTGATATGGATACTCTCGGTTATTTGGGTCAGGGCTTCGGCGTCGCGCTGAGTCCGTACAACCTGGTCACAGCCCTGACCGGCACGCTGATCGGCACCGTGGTCGGATTGTTGCCGGGCCTGGGCCCGATCAACGGCGTGGCGTTGCTGATCCCGATTGCATTCGCCCTCGGGCTGCCGCCGGAGTCGGCACTGATCCTGCTGGCGGCGGTTTATCTGGGTTGCGAATACGGCGGCCGGATCAGCTCGATCCTGCTGAACATTCCGGGCGAAGCCTCCACCGTGATGACCACTCTCGACGGTTACCCGATGGCCCGCAAAGGCCTGGCTGGCGTCGCGCTGTCGTTGTCGGCATGGAGCTCGTTCATCGGCGCCTTCATCGCCACCTGCGGCATGGTGCTGTTCGCGCCGCTGCTGGCGAAATGGGCGATAGCCTTCGGGCCGGCGGAATACTTCGTGTTGATGGTGTTCGCGATTGTCTGCCTCGGCGGTATGGCCGGCGACCGACCGTTGAAGACCTTCATCGCGGCGTTGATCGGTTTGTTTCTGTCCAGCGTCGGCATCGACGCCAACAGCGGCGTGTACCGCTTTACCGGCGACAACATTCACCTGACTGACGGCATTCAGTTCGTGGTGCTGGTGCTGGGCCTGTTCTCGATCAGCGAAATCCTTCTGCTGCTGGAGAAAACCCATCGCGGCCAGGAAGCGGTGAAAGCCACCGGTCGGATGATGTTCAACTTCAAGGAAGCGGCTTCGGTGTTCGTGGTGAACATCCGTTGCGGCCTGCTCGGTTTCATCATGGGTGTGTTGCCGGGTGCCGGCGCGACCCTGGCCAGCGCCGTTGCCTACATGACCGAGAAACGCATCGCCGGAGCCAGCGGCAAGTTCGGTCAGGGCGACGCGCGCGGCCTCGCTGCCCCGGAAACCGCGATCGGTGCCTCCGCCTGCGGCGCGCTGGTGCCGATGCTGACCCTCGGCGTTCCGGGTTCGGGCACCACGGCGGTGATGATCGGCGCTCTGTCGCTGTACAACATCACTCCCGGCCCGCTGCTGTTCCAGCAACAACCGGACATCGTCTGGGGCCTGATCGCCTCGCTGTTCATCGCCAACATCATGCTGGTGATCCTGAACATCCCGATGATCCGCATCTTCACCCGCATCCTCGCTGTGCCGAACTGGGCACTGGTGCCGGTGATCGCGATCATTACCGGGATCGGCGTCTACGCCGTGCACGCGACCACGTTCGACCTGTTCCTGATGGTCGGCATCGGCATATTCGGCTACATCTTGCGCAAACTGGATTTCCCGCTGTCGCCAGTCCTGCTGGGCTTCATCCTCGGCGGCCTGATGGAGCAGAACCTGCGCCGGGCGCTGTCGATTTCCAACGGTGCGCTGGAGATTCTCTGGTCGAGCCCGATCACCTTCGGTGTCTGGGTGCTGACAGCGATCATGTTGCTGATGCCACTGCTGCGCATCTGGCGCAAACGCTCTGCCGCGCAACGCGCTATCGCCGATGTCTGATCGGCTCTCCCTTAAAACCTGGTGGGGAACCCCGCTGGTCGGTCTGCTTGGCGGCTACATCGCCAGCCAGATCGGCTGGCCGCTGCCGTGGATGGTCGGCTCGTTGCTGGCGATCATCCTGGTGCGCTGCCTGACCCCGTGGCAATTGACCGAAATCCCTGGCGGCCGCAAATGCGGCCAGTGGATCGTCGGGATCGGCATCGGTTTGCACTTCACCCCGCTGGTGATGGAGCAGGTGCTCAGCCACTTCGGCCTGATCTTCTTCGGCGCACTGGTCACCAGCCTGTCGGCGGTGGTCGGCGTGTGGCTGATGCGCCGCACCGGCGAGGATCGCGCCACGGCATTCTTCTCCAGCATGCCCGGCGGCTCCGGCGAGATGGTCAACCTCGGCGCCCGCAACGGCGCGATGCTCAGCCATGTCGCGGCCGGGCAGAGCTTGCGGGTGCTGGTGGTGGTGCTGTGTGTGCCGGCGGCATTCAAATATCTGCTGGGTGATGGCACCCCGATTTCACACGCTGGCAGCGTCGATTGGCGCTGGCTGGCGATTCTTTTTCCGGCGGGCGGCCTGCTCGCCTGGTTTTGGCAACGTTTGCGTCAGCCCAATCCGTGGCTGTTCGGCCCGCTGCTGGTCAGCGCGGCGGTGAGCATAGGCTGGGATCTGCACATTGGCCTGCCCAATGGCGGCAGTCAGATTGGTCAGTGGCTGATCGGCAGCGGATTGGGCTGTCACTTCAACCGGCAGTTCTTCCGCCGCGCGCCATCGTTCATGGGACGCACGTTGATCGGCACGGCGCTGACCATGCTGATCGCGACCCTGGCGGCATTGGGGCTGAGTGCACTGACTCATCTGGATCTGCGATCACTGACCCTGGGCATGATGCCCGGCGGAATCGCCGAGATGAGCCTGACGGCAGAAACCCTGCAATTGTCAGTGCCGCTGGTGACGGCGATGCAGGTGATGCGGTTGCTGTTCGTGTTGTTTCTGGCGGAACCGTTGTTCAAATACTGGAACCGCCAGCCCTGAGTTTCAGACCACCGACGGCAGGCGCCACTCGATCGGCGCTTCGCCGTTCTGCTCCAGGAATTTATTGGTGCGGCTGAAATGCCCGCAACCGAGGAAACCGCGATAGGCCGACAGCGGCGACGGGTGTACCGAAGTCAGCACCAGATGTTTGGTCGCGTCGATCAGCTTCTGTTTGCTCTGCGCGTGGGAGCCCCAGAGCATGAAAACCAGATGCGGCTGGCGCTGGCTGACCACTTCAATGATCCGGTCAGTGAAGAACTGCCAGCCCTTGTCCTTGTGCGCATTGGCGTTAGCGCGCTCGACGGTCATGGTGGTGTTGAGCATCAACACGCCCTGATCGGCCCAGCTCTGCAGATAGCCATGGTTGGGGATGTCGATGTTCAGGTCGCGCTTCAGCTCTTTATAGATGTTGACCAGCGAAGGCGGCGCCGGTACGCCCGGCTGCACCGAGAAGCACAAGCCGTGTGCCTGGCCCGGGCCGTGGTACGGGTCCTGGCCGAGGATGACCACTTTCACCTTGTCCAGCGGGGTGGAATTCAACGCATTGAAAATCAGCGGTCCCGGCGGATAGATTTCCTTGCCGGCCGCCCGCTCCTGCTGCAGAAAAGTGCGCAACTCTGCCATGTAGGGCTGGTCGAATTCGGCACGCAGTGCCTCCTTCCAGCTCGGTTCGAGTTTGATACGGTCGTCAGCAGTCATGGTCATACCCGGCAAAAACAATGGGGCGAACCCTAGGAAAGCCGACCACGCTTGTCAATTGATCTGACGCAGATCCGGCACTTTCCCACACAGCGATCATACTGATCGTTCAAATTCCCGATCGAGGTCACGATGAATCTGCACTTCGAAGAACTCACCGGCACCGATGGCGCGCGCCTCGGCGTGGCCACGCTGGACGCCGAAAAGTCGCTCAATGCGCTGTCCCTGCCGATGATCCACGCCCTGAGCGACAAACTGAACGCCTGGGCCAAGGATCCGCAAATCGTCTGCGTGCTGCTGCGCGGCAATGGCGCCAAGGCCTTCTGCGCCGGCGGCGAAGTGCGCAGCCTGGTGGAAGCCTGTCGCGCCCATCCCGGTGAAGTACCACCGCTGGCCGCACAGTTTTTCAACGCTGAATATCGGCTGGACTACAGCCTGCACACCTACCCGAAACCGTTGATCTGCTGGGGCCATGGTTATGTGCTCGGCGGCGGCATGGGCCTGCTACAAGGCGCGAGCATCCGGATCGTCACGCCGAGCAGTCGTCTGGCGATGCCGGAAATCAGCATCGGCCTGTACCCGGATGTCGGCGCCAGTTGGTTCCTGTCGCGTCTGCCGGGCAAGCTCGGTTTGTTCCTTGGTTTGACCGGCGCGCACATGAATGGCCGCGATGCGATCGATCTGGACCTGGCCGACCGCTTCCTGCTCGACGAACAACAGCAGGAACTGATCGACGGCTTGCTGCAGTTGAACTGGCAGGAACAGACCGCCATGCAGCTCAACAGCCTGCTCAAGGCGTTGCAGCAGGAAGCCGTCGCACAAATGCCGGAGGCCCAATGGCTGCCGCGTCGGCAGCAGATCGATGAATGGCTGGATGTCAGCGACGTGACCTGCGCCTGGAAAGCCATCAGCCTGCATCGCGACAGCAGCGACCTGTTGATTGCCCGTGCCGCGAAAACCATGAGCGAAGGCTCGCCACTGACCGCGCATCTGGTCTGGGAACAGATCATTCGTGCCCGCCACTTGTCGCTGGCCGAAGTTTTTCAGATGGAATACACCCTGAGCCTCAATTGCTGCCGGCATCCGGAGTTCAGCGAAGGGGTCCGGGCGCGATTGATCGACAAGGATCACAAACCGCACTGGCACTGGCCGGACATCGCCCGGGTGCCGGACGCGGTGGTCGAGGCGCACTTTCACAAGGTGTGGGAGGGGCGGCATCCGCTGGCGGATCTGTCGCAATACTAAAACTGATCATTGCCCGCGATGGCAGTCTCCTAAGCTCTGTCGCGGGAAGTTTGAGCCCGTTGCGAAAATATCTGCGATCAAACATTCAACTCGTAAAACGCGATTATTTCCTTCATTGCCCGCAACGCCTCCTCATCATTTCTCGCCAAGATGTCCTCTACGTCCCGTAACGGAGGTAGAGGGTGCAAAAGCTCAGCGAGTTGGTTCGCCGTGTAACTTTTAACAGCGCCCTCTTCTCCTTGAACGCTGATGAAGCTGATAGCGGCATCGTCTCCTGAAAAGTGTTCGGAGACACTAATCTTTGGAGACATGCCATAACTCACTACGATGACGAGATCATCCCGTTCACGGTGAAACTTGAGTTGATCAATCGACAGTCCGGCCTCCGAAAAGTCTATACCGTCGGTTCCGCCACCGGCATTGACTACCAGGTCTCGCCCAAGTCCATCATATTTATAAACATCATTGCCCCCGCCACCGGACAAGGTGTCATTGCCCGGCCCACCGTAAAGCACGTCATCGCCTGAACCACCGCCGAGCAGATCATCTCCTTGCA
This sequence comes from Pseudomonas sp. B20(2017), assembly GCF_002113125.1. Taxonomy (GTDB): domain Bacteria; phylum Pseudomonadota; class Gammaproteobacteria; order Pseudomonadales; family Pseudomonadaceae; genus Aquipseudomonas. Next base: position 394,325 of record NZ_NEJP01000001.1, read on the forward strand.
TCCCTCTTATTTCACCAGCGCCGCTGAGGGTGTCATTACCGCGACCGCCCACGAGCGGTAGAAAACGGCTGTCTCGAAAAGACTTAACCTGAGTAGCGTACTGAACGGTGATGCCATGATGATAAGTATCGGGGGCAATGCCTAAGCGGCTAACGACGTCTTTAAAATTGATGCTCGAACCATCAGCAAACCTCACCCTTTCAATTCCGGAACCACTGAGATCGTTCGGATTGGGCAAAACGATTCGTACTTTTTGAGTTCCGCCCCATTCGATATCGAGTGTGGTGTACAGCATCTGGGCTCGAGGCGGTTGACGATGAGCACCACGCAGTGGGGCCGGTGAGAGTTCAATATTTACCGTCTCAACCAACACAGCGCCCCAGGTTAGCGTCAACTTATCTGGTTTCGCCTCTTCCGGAAGAACGACTGTATCAACATCAAGCCCCGCAAACTCTTCATGCCACCCAGAGACTCCAACCTCGGGACGCAAAAAAACAGGGTTAAGCACGTCGGCAATAATGGTGGTTGCGCCATCATGCGCTTCAACTATGTAAGTGTCGGGACCGTTTTCACCGTAAAGCCAATCTTCTCCCGGCCCACTGATCAAATAATCGGCTCCCGCAGAGCCGAGCAGCGTGTCGTTGCCTGCGCCAGCCGATAAAAATGCACCCGGGATCCTGTCGTTCACTCCGCCGTACTCAAGCACTGAATCAGCGTAGGTAACCACCAAGTCATCTCCTGCACCGCCATGAAAGAGATTTCCCACTTCGAGATTTACCCTGCCGCCAGCGTCATTACCATGAACAACTTTATGTTTGATCGTTTGGGTAGTAGAACTCCAGCGAAACGCTTTACGAACAGTTTCATGATTTTCAAAACTGCCAGCGGGGTACACGTACCACCCCAGAATAGCGCCCGAGTGGTCTATATCTTCGACTACAGCATCACCCACGTTGAACGAGAACCCCGAATAACTGGAGCCAGACGGGTAATATTTTGGCTTTTGTTTCGGTAATTGCGCAGTTTCAGCTTTTACAAACTTGAACGTGGTTTTCGTTGCAGAAATTGACTGCCTTTCACTCACCACGGCGTCTGCGGCAATCGCCTTCATCCACTCAGGTGTATTGGAAAAGACTCCGGCTTCAACGTCCTCATGGATCAGTTCGGCGCTGATGGCATAGCCACTTTCGTCGGTAGCAATATGACTTCTAACCCAAACACCCTGATCGTTCAGTGCAAATCCTGATGCCTGCCGGGCCGCTGAGCGCTTTGTGTTCAGTTCCGAACGAAAAAGGCTATCCCACCGGGTGTGACGACCCGTTTCACTGCCTTCCCTCTCAGTAGAAGCGGCTAAGTCATCGGGCAGTGTCTGGACGACTGCTTCGCTCTCACTCTCAATGTCCTGCTTTTTTTCGGGATCGGGTACCGCAGCAAATGTCGCAGAAGGATCCGTTACATCTACCGGTTGCACCGTCAATTTGATTACATCCTGGAAATTCAGGATCACGCCGTCGCTGAACCTGAACGTAGAACCTGCCCACTTTTCATGGTGAAGAATCAGAAGCGCGTCACCAATACCATTCGACAGCCGCAACGCCGTGCCCACATCAAGATTGACGATCTTGGCCTGCAAGTTCTCCGCAGAAAATCCATCACCAAAACTTACGACATTGTTGCCACCTGTATCGGTAACAACATCCAGTCCATCGCCCACTCCGAAGTAAAAAACATCGTTACCCTGCATCCCTTCCAGATAATCGTTGCCGGCACCACCCTCAAACACGTTATCGCCAGGGCCGCCGCGTAAATAATCGACTCCCTCCCCGCCAACCAGCGTGTCGTTTCCGCCACCGCCCAGCAAAGTGTCGTTGCCTGAACCGCCATCAAGATAATCAGCGCCATGTTCTGCTTCGGATGTTTGCTCGTAGTCCCCCATCAAAAAGTCATCATCGGCACCGCCCAAAAGCGTATCGGCGCCCAAACCACCCCAGAGCGTATCGTTTCCTGAATTACCTTGAATGTGATCATCGTTGGTTCCGCCCGTTTGCAAGTTGGGCTCATCGCCATCCAGAGCGTCGGCGCCTGATCCGCCTATCAGTGTGTCGGAGCCACCCAACCCACGGAGTTTGTCGTCACCCGCACCGCCATCGAGATAATCATCACCGTGGTAACGAATTGGGTGCTCATGGTAATCACCAACCAATTCGTCGTTACCGCTGCCACCGAAAAGTAAGTCATCCGCACCTCCGCCCCAGAGGGTATCGTCCCCCGCGCCGCCATCCAGAAAATCACTCCCGAAAAAATGCGCCGCATCACCCGAAATTCCTTGCAGTACGCTGTCATCTCCGTTCAGAACATCATTGCCAGCGCCACCGTACAGCACGTCGTTACCACCGTTGCCGGCTAGAGCGTCATCGCCATCGCCGCCCTGCAAAAAATCGTTGCCATGGTGGCTGCCGTGGAGACCGCCACCCCAATCGAGGTTGTCTCCAAACAATGTGTCATTGCCACTCCCGCCAGCCAGCGTGTCATTACCTCCCTCCCCGGCCAACGTGTCGTCTTCACTTCCGCCGTCAAGCAGATCATCTCCCCAGCCTCCATTGATAAAGTCCCGGCCCCCTTGGCCATAGAGAACGTCATTGCCTCCCTCCAAGGGTTGGTTCAAAGAGGAGTTCTCGAAGACGGTACGAAAGCTAGTGACTCCACCGGGGATTTGAACGTTGATTTGCTTGTATTCCCAATTTTGCTCATGTGCGCCCGTTGCTTCATCACCGGATAAATTGTCATCACCAGCCCCCCCGACCAAGGTATCTCGACCATTCCCACCGAGCAGCACATCTCCCGCGGCAGTGCCGACAAGCAGGTCATCACCCTGCCCACCATCCAGCCAGTCGCCGCGGCTGGCCTTTCCCTTTGCGGCATCAGCCAAGGCTTTTTCAAGCGTCGACTGCTTGTCGCCGAACAAGCGGTCGTTCCCGTCTTTGCCAAACAATCGGTCAGAACCGCCAAGACCAACGATCAGGTCGTCTTTCGGTGATCCATAAAGCAAGTCAGCTTTGTTCCTCTGCTTAACATTGGGCAAATGCACGGCGTTGCCCAACTCATCAAAGGAAGGCTGATCTCCGCGAACATTGGGGTCGTTATCTTTAATTTTCCAGTCGCCTTGAAGGACCAGGTCGGGGACGGAGAGGGTCTGGCTTTGGTAATCAGGAAGATCAATGCCGAGCATCCCTGGCTTGAAATTCTTTACGACGATGAGATCACTCAGTCCGTATTTAATGTTCAGCGTGTTTTCAGCCAGATCTTCAATGAGCGTCAAGCTGATGGCTCGATCTTCCGTAAGCCAGATATTGCTGAGCGGAGCACTGCGTTCGAGAGGTGGGATCGGAAGTCCATTTATCAGCAACGCGCCACCAACGTCCGCATCAAAAATTTCGTCGACTCCATCTCCGCTGGAGAACTCGTATCGATCGTTACCCGCCCCTCCCGTCAGAGAGTCGTTGCCCTTTCCACCCACCAAAACATCATCACCAACCATCCCGTGCAACGCGTCATTCCCATCGCCTCCACTCAAAAAGTCGTTACCGCGAGCCCCCTGGATAAAATCATTACCGGAAAGTCCGCTGATTGAATCGTTGCCACCACCGCCGTAAAGATGATCGGTATTCGTTCCGCCACCAAATGATCGTCCGCCGTCATCACCAAACATGACCAGAGGGTTTGAGACGCCTGTGGTCATCGGGGCCTGTTTGCCTGAAGCCAAATCCGAATAGGAAAAGGTCTGGACGGTGTTTCGACCGAACGATCCATTGGTTCGGGAAATCAGCCGGGCCAGCATTTCAGAACGATCGGCAAGCCACTGCTCAGTGATGAAACCCTCCCCCGTTTCGGGATCGTAAAGCTCCAGTTCGCGTCCGGAAAAACCGTCGGCTCGCTCAATCACGATTTCGCTTAGTTGCTTGAGGGAATTGCGTAACGCGGCGCCGATTGGCGTTGCCTGACTGGCCAACGTTGCCCAGTCCTTGGCACTGCCATACTCGCCAATGGTTCTGGTAACGATGCTTTGCGATTGAGACGGAGAAAGTGCGGAGAAAAATGTGTAGGCATTGGAGGCGAAGGTTTCGTCGGTGGTAGGCGTGGCGGCCGAGTTTCCGTCGTAGGTTCGCCTGAGCATGTCAAAAAAATCATTCAGGTTATATCGCAATATCAGGCTGACAATAGGTGAGATGGGCGTACCTTTCACCACATGCTGAATCAGCGGATTGATGCTGCCACTGGCAAGAGCGATGTTTATCTGTTCGGGCAGGACTGAAAACAGGCTTTCAACCATATTCGACCCGAAGTTTTTAATCACTGCCTGCAATGCAACACTGTATGAGTCCACGGCAAACAGAATATTCTTTAGATCGTCCAGCCTATTGAACTTGGCGAGATCATGATTACCTTTGATGTGGGAGTCCGGATCACCGGCGGAGATCAATCGCCAGGTTTCATAGGGTCTTTCTCCACCCAACAGGCTGAAGCCGATTGTTCCAGACCATCCCGCATTACGACTGGTAGCTGTATCAATGTCACCAACATCTTCACGAAATAATACTTTACCAATAGCGCTCGCATCGATTTCTGCAATTTGGCTTATGGAGGGCACAGTCCATGGAGCCAAATCATGCTCAACGGAGCCTTTTATCAACGTATTCATGAGATTGACAGCCACCTGATTAGATGACTGTTGCATCTTCGAATCGCTGATTTTTTATTTAACCTTAACTCCCCCTGCCGCAGGGTATAAGTTCGGATCAATGCAGAATAAGCGCCCACTCCGCCATTTGCATCAATTGCTACATCGAGCCAGAGTTTGGCATCTTTAAAAATGCCCATTACGCTCTCATCGAACGCAAAACCGCCTAAAAATTTCCCACCCAAAATATTCGACAATGTACGATAAAGTACAGCGCAGTTTCGCCCCTCCACTGCCATCGCAAAATACTCTTCCTCCTCGACATTGAATTTCATTCCCTCACAAATATTTGCAGCCTGCAAAATTTCCGACTTTTCCAAATCACTGAATATATAGCTCATATTCACTTCCCTGTAATAATTGAATGTGAAAGATAGTCGCTGACAGCCTTAAGCGCTTCTGGAGCACCCCGCAAGCCCTCGGTACCCAAATGTATACGAGCATCCCCACCTGCAAAGTCGAAATGGTGCAACTCGACCGTACAATACGTACGTAAACTCCCAAACTCCAAATTCTCCAACTGCTCCTTATCCATTTTCAAAAGATATGCTTTACTCAAACCACTGGCAGAAGCTTTAGATTCGGGCGAGTTTAAACCAATACAATTTATCTTCCGTGGTGTTCCATCACGCCGGCGCCAGTCCTGCATAACAAAAATTCGAACAGAGAATTCATTTTTGATACTGGGTGGAGGCGCGGTAAGCCAAAGTTCCAGGCCTGGATAATTTTTCAGCTTAACAATCAGTTCATCCGGCCAATCCACATGCCGCCCGCCCATATTGTGCGGTTCCGTGGTATCCCTTCTGGTGTAAAGCCTGGCGGTAACGTGGTAATGCGTCCAGCTGGTGGGTGGTTCTACCCCAAGAGTTTCATACACAGGAACCAGTTCTTTTCCCGTCCACCAGAATGACCCATCAAGAAGATCGGCAATACAGGAACCGTCGCTCCTTAATGTCGATCCAAAATAGAACCCTGGAATCCTTGTACGATCCAGCAGGCTGCCGCCAAGTATCGGGACCTGCTCCATACCCGCCAGCTTCCTGCTGCATTCCCCTTGTTTCTTCTGATAAATCTCCCGCGCTTCTGCGGCCTCCTCCCATCGGATACAGAAATCAACGACCCAGTAACAGATCGCTAGTAACACGCCATATTTAATTCCCCTTCTGCACTGGCGGAAAACTTCCTTGCGAGACATCTTAAGCATTTCAAATCTCCATTTTAAAATGACCAATCACATCACTCGAAACAACTCACCTCATCAACTCCTTAAACACTTCAAAGTAACCGCTTACCCCTTTAACCACATCGAATTCGCTTGCCTTCAACCTCGCCGCATCCTTCATAGACTCAAAACTACCGAAAGACGTTAAAACCCTGCACACTGCCGTGGCGATTTCTTCAGCGTCAAAAAAATCAACAAGTATCCCGCTGATTCCATCTTCGATAACTTCCTGCACGGGAGCGGTATTTGAACCTATGACAACACAGCCAGATGCCATGGATTCCAACAGAGACCAAGACAAAACAAAGGGATATGTCAAATACACGTGAGCCTTTGAAAGACTCAGAACCGACCTGTATGTTTGATAAGGCAACTTCCCAACAAAGTGAACATTGGAAATATCAACATCCACCTCCGCGACCATCTTGCTTCGCCAGTTCGGGTATCCAATGGGCATCCGCCCATAACTGACATCATCCCCACCCACTACAATGACCTGCGCGCTCGGGCACTTTTCCTGAATATAGGGAATGGATCTCATAAAACTATGAAAGCCTCGGTAAGGTTCCAGGTTTCTGGCGACATAAGTCACGATAGGCTGACCTGCTCTTATCACGCACCCACTCGGCAGCGTTACAGACTCGACCTTTTCTGATTCGGCAAATTGAACAATGCCTTCGTGAATGACGCGAATTTTAGACTGATATGTTTTAGGAAAAAGACCGCGCTGCCATTGTGTAGGTGCAATCCCGGCATCACACTGTTCAACATTCAGGAGATGCATCGAATTCAAGACTCTAAGCCTTGAGGTCGCGTCCATCGCACAGGGAAATTCAGGATCAAAACCAGAGTCGGCCCCGTGCGCTCGGTAATAGTACTCACAGAAATGAACCAGAGGTACATCGGGGTAAACATCTTTGACGAATAGCGATTCACCCCACCCAGGATGAGCGAGAACTACATCAGGCCAAAAGCCTGCCTGACTGATGCTCTTCAGTATTCGTTGAACTTGTTGCCCGTCCGCAACAGCTTCTTCATATTTATGCAAATAGTCATGAGCGCCATTAGTCATCTTCCTTGATGGTCGATATCGAAATAACTTCACCCCGGCAATACTTGGCGCTGTATCGCGTCCAATTGCAATGACGCCAAAACACCTGCGCAATGCTTCCAACGCCACATGACGAAATTGACCGGGAAAATTCTGATGAATGATAAGAAGATTCATATCTGAGCAATAACCCGCGCTTATACACATCCATGAAATTGAAGTTTTTCAACGTCAACATGTGCATACAAACGCTAACAAATGGTCAGAAATAAAACTGTAGGAGGGTTCCGAGAACCTCCTAGGAGATGGTGCAATCCACACTCACACAAAAAACAGGCACAAAAAAAGCGGCGCTCAATGCGCCGCTTTTTTGTGGGTGGTTACCAGCGGTTGCCGTGTCTGTAATCGCCGCGTCCACTGTGACGGTCGTAGTTGCCACGACCCCGGCGGTCATCCCAGCCACCGCGACGATGGTCATCCCAGCGCCCGCGATCATGGCCGTGCCAGCGACGGTTCTCGTAGTAGCGCGGGGCCGGTTGGTAGTAACGAGGCACCGAGTAGTAGCGTGGTGCCGGTTGGTAATAGCGTGGCGCTGGCTGGTAGTAACGCGGGGCCGAGTAATACGAGCCACCGCCCGTGTAATAAGTGCCGCCGCTGTAATACGAAGGTGCCTGCGATGTGTAGACCTCTGAGCTGTAGTAGCCATCTCCGTAGGAATAAGGGACGCATCCGCCAAGGGAAAAAAGCATCACGGTAAACAGAAGAATTCGGCGATACATGGCGGCCTCCTGGACCGCGGGTAGCCACACCAGCGACGCTGGCAGGCGTCAGTCTTTTATTCGGCGACTGACGAAACATCTGACAGCGTTTTCGGAATCTGGTGCGTTTCTGCAACAACTTGAAACAAGTGGCTCATGAAACCTTATTCATGCACAAACGCCGTCATTCAGCCGCTGATTAGTGGTGCCCACCGTGGTATCCGCCGCCGTGATAACCCCGTCCATAGCCGCCGCGATAGCCATAACCGCCGTAGTAATAGCGGGCACCGCCGTAGTAGCGCGGACCGTAATAACCACCGTAGTAATAGGGCGAGTAATAGCCGGGATAGTAATAGGGCGAGGAATAAACATCGTAGCCGCCGGCGTAGTAGTAACAGCCGGACAACCCAAGACCGAGCACTGCTCCCAGCAGCACCCGACGCAGCCATTTTGAAATACGCATGGCGGCCTCCTGAAAGACCTGTGACAGCAGTCGGCACAGACCGGCTGACATCAGGTTTGACTGGCTAACCGTTACCGAGTGCCCACGCCCCACCGAGCATCGGATCAGCGGCCATCGCGCTGCATCACGGTGCAGGCGCGCACCAACACAAAGCGTCGCGGGCACCTGCCAACTGAGCCCTGCTACCCGCAAGCCACATGGCAGACGGCTCGCCGCGACTTGGCACGTCTCTCGCTTTAGCCAATCCGTGCAGGAGTCATCACAGGTTCGCGGCACCACAATTTGCAATGGCTGACTAGGGTTCCGGCTCGCATCTGCGAGTGGCTGGTCCGAGAGTTGGCGACCTCCAGTTGAGGTTACACGGCGGGACAAAAGCCCGGGAGACAAGCCACCGTTCGCGGTGCCGCGTTGCCTTCCTGTCCGCCCTTGATCAACTGGAGAAGCCACCATGTCCCGACTACGTTTGCCCGCCCTGCTCGCCGCCGCCTTCGCCGCCCTCCTCAGCAGCCAGACACAGGCTGCCCAGAAAGACCATTTCAGTGTCTGCTGGACGATCTACGCCGGCTGGATGCCATGGGAATACGCCGGCAGCCAGGGCATTGTCGATAAATGGGCGAAGAAATACGGGATCAAGATCGACGTGGTCCAGCTCAACGATTACGTCGAATCGATCAATCAGTACACCGCCGGTCAGTTCGACGGCTGCACCATGACCAACATGGACGCGTTGACCATCCCGGCCGCCGGCGGCGTCGACAGCACCGCGCTGATCGTCAGCGATTTCTCCAACGGCAACGACGGCATCGTCCTCAAGGGCGACGGCAAGAAAGTCGCCGACCTGAAGGGCATGGACGTCAACCTGGTCGAACTGTCGGTCTCGCATTACCTGCTGGCCCGCGCGCTGGACTCGGTCGACCTGACCGAAAAAGACCTGAAAGTGGTCAACACCTCCGACGCCGACATTTCCGCCGCCTTCAACACCGAGCAGGTCAACGCCGTCACCACCTGGAACCCGATGCTTTCGGACATCAAGGCCAAACCGGGCGTGACCGAAGTCTTCAACTCCAGCCAGATCCCTGGCGAAATCATGGACATGATGGTGGTCAACAGCGCCACCCTCAAAGACAACCCGGCGCTGGGCAAGGCGCTGACCGGCGCATGGTTCGAAGTGGTCGAGTTGATGAACGCGAAAAACGCTGCGAGCAAAGCCGCGCTGGAGCACATGGCCAAAGCCTCGGGCACCGACCTGGCCGGATTCCAGGCGCAACTGGACACCACCAGACTGTTCGCCACGCCGAAAGAAGCCCTGGCGTTCGCCACCAGCAAGCAACTGCCGGAAACCATGCGCAGGGTCGCCGAGTTTTCGTTCCAGCACGGCTTGCTCGGCGAAGGCGCCAAGGACACCAGCGCGGTCGGCATGGCGTTCGCCAACGGCGTGACCAGCGGCGATACCGCCAATCTCAAGCTGCGTTTCGATCCGACCTACGTGCAGATGGCCGCCGACGCCAAGCTGTAAGCCACGGAGGATTTGGCCATGCGCCTGATCAATCGCCACCCGGATCGCGCCAGTCGTCTGCTGCTGGTGATCCTGCCGTTCGCCCTGGTGCTGTTCGCCTATTTCATGGGCTCGGCCGAACGTCTGGCGGAGAACCCCAACGACAAACTGCTGCCCAGTGCCGTGCAGATGACCGATGCGGTGAAACGCCTGGCATTCAATGCCGACAGCCGCACCGGTGCATATCTGCTCTGGCAGGACACCGCCGCGAGCCTGCAACGCCTGGCCATCGGCCTCGGCATCGCGGCGCTGGCCGGGCTGTGCCTGGGCATGGCGGCCGGCACCCTGCCGCTGTTCGGCGCACCGTTGTCGCCGATGCTGACGGTGTTATCGATGGTGCCACCCCTGGCGATCCTGCCGATTCTGTTCATCGTCTTCGGCCTTGGCGAGCTGTCGAAAGTGATGCTGATCGTGATCGGTATCACCCCGGCCCTGGCCCGTGATCTGGAACAGCGCGCCCGGGACATCCCCGTCGAACTGCTGATCAAGGCCCAGACCCTCGGCGCCTCGACCTGGACCTTGATGCTGCGTGTGGTGCTGCCACAACTGTTGCCGCGCCTGCTGATTTCACTGCGGCTGATGCTCGGTTCGGCGTGGCTGTTCCTGATCGCCGCCGAAGCTATCGCTTCCACCGACGGTCTGGGCTACCGGATTTTCCTCGTGCGCCGTTACCTGGCGATGGATGTGATCCTGCCGTACGTGGTGTGGATCACCCTGCTCGCCTGGCTGATGGATTGGGGCCTCAAGCGCCTGACCCGGCGCGCATTCCCCTGGTATGAGGGGGCAGCCAAATGAGCTTCATCACAGTGAATAACGTCTGGCAGCAATACGCCGACCAAGTGGTGCTCGAAGGCTTGAACCTCAATGTCAGCGAGGGCGAGTTCTGCACGCTGGTCGGTGCCTCGGGTTGCGGCAAGTCGACCTTCCTGCGCTTGCTGCTCGGTCAGGAAACCGCCAGTCGCGGTGAGATTCTGCTCGACGGCCAGCCACTGGCCCGCGAACCGGATGCCAGCCGTGGCGTGGTGTTCCAGCGCTACTCGGTGTTCCCGCACTTGAGCGTGCTGGACAACGTCGCCCTCGGCCTCGAACTGCCCCGGGCGCCACTGCTCGGGCGTCTGTTCGGCAGCGCCAAACGCGACGCCCGCGAACAGGCCACGGCGCTGCTGCAAAAAGTCGGCCTCGGCCATGCGCTGGATAAGTACCCGGCGCAGCTGTCCGGCGGCATGCAACAGCGGCTGGCGATCGCCCAAGCGTTGATCATGAGGCCGCGCGTGTTGCTGCTCGACGAACCGTTCGGCGCGCTCGATCCGGGCATTCGCAAGGACATGCACGCGCTGCTGCTGGAGCTGTGGCGCGAGACGCAACTGACCGTGTTCATGGTCACCCACGACCTGTCCGAAGGTTTCAGCCTCGGCACCCGTCTGCTGGTGTTCGACAAGGTCCGCCTCGACCCGCACGCCCCCGGTGCCTATGGCGCCCGGATCACTTACGACATCCCTTTGAACAGCGACCGCCGTGCCCAACGCACCGCCGTCGACGCCCTGCCGGTGCAACTGGCAAGCGCCCTTCGAACCGCTTGAGAGGAATTTCCCATGACTGATTCAACCCGAATTTTCCCGCCCTTCGCCGAAGAAACCCTGCCCGGCGGCGGCCATCGCTCCTTCGTCTTGAAACGCGGACAACTGCTGCGCCTGACGGATCTGCGCGGTGGTGCCAACGTCAGCCTGACCTTGCTCAACGCCAACCAAAAAACCGAGCGCCTGAACCTGCCCGACAGCCTCAAATGTCAACACACCGCCAAGCTGACCGCGGGCCATTGCCTCTACTCAGACATGGGCCGCGTGCTGGCGGCGATCACGGCGGATACCTGCGGCTGGAGTGACAGTCTCGGCGGTGTGCTGTGCGCCGAGGAAGTCGCGCAAAAGTACGGCCAGGGCCGCTATCAGGAACTGCGCAACGGCTTCTTTCGCAACGGCACCGACAACCTGCTGGTGGAGCTCGGCAAGTGGGGGCTGGGCCTGTCCGACCTGCTGATGACCCTCAACCTGTTCAGCCGTGTGAATGTCGATGAGGCCGGGCACTTCCACTTCGTCGAGGGCAATTCCAAAGCCGGCGACTACATCGAGTTGTACGCGCCGATGGACACCCTGGTCGTCCTCACCGCCCTGCAACACCCGATGGATCCATCGCCCGACTACGCCCCCAAACCGTTGAAGCTGAGCTGGATGAACGCCGACGCCAGCGTCGCCGAGCACTGCCGTACCTCGCGCCCGGAGAACGAGCGCGGCTTTATCAACACCGACCGTTTGTTCGCCTGAGGATCGTCGCCATGTCAGTTGCTATCGCCACTTCGCAAAAACAACCGGACACTGCGGTATACCGCGCCACCATTCCCGCCGGCGAACCCTGGCTGATGGAGGTCAAGGCCGGCCAGACCCTGCGCATCCTCGATCTGGAAGGCAATCAGGCGGTCGACACCTTGTTTTACAGCGCCGCCAATCCCCGTGAGCGCTACGACGTGCAGCGCACATTGCGTCGACAAAACAACGTCTACCTGAGCACCGGCAGCGTTTTGTATTCCAACCTCGGCAAACCGATGCTGACCATCATCGCCGACACCTGCGGCCGCCACGACACCCTCGGCGGCGCCTGCGCGCAAGAGAGCAACACCGTGCGCTACGCCCTGGAAAAACGCTACATGCACAGCTGCCGCGACAACTACCTGCGCGCCTGCGCCCACGACGGGCGCCTGGGCAAAGGAGACATCGGGCCGAACATCAATTTCTTCATGAACGTGCCGGTGACTGCCGAGGGCGGCCTGACCTTCGAAGACGGGATTTCCGCCCCCGGCAAATACGTCGACCTGCGCGCGGAGATGGACGTGATCGTGCTGATCTCCAACTGCCCGCAACTGAACAACCCGTGCAACGCCTACAACCCGACACCTGCGGAGCTGCTGGTATGGAACTGAAATTCGTCCGTCTGCGCCGTTGGCTTTTCGCCCTGTGCCAGGCCCGTTCCGGCCAGTGTCTGAAATCCCCAAAACACCCCTGAACCCTGTGGGAGCTGGCTTGCCAGCGATGGCGTCGACACAGCCAACATTGATGATGACTGACACGCCGCCATCGCGGGCAAGCCCGCTCCCACAAGGTCAATGGTGACTTTCGAAATTGTGATTTTGCCGTCGGGGACGACCCCGGCGCTCATCGAAAAACTGCGGGACGGCCCGCATCCCCTTCAGGGGTTTTGCCATGTTCGAAAAAGTCCTGATTGCCAACCGCGGCGCGATTGCCTGCCGCATTCTGCGCACCTTGCGTGAACTGCACGTCGAAGGCGTCGCGGTCTACTCCGAAGCCGATGCCGCCAGCCTGCACATCCTGCAAGCTGAAGAAGCGCACAGCCTCGGCGAAGGCGCAGCGGCCGGTACCTATCTGGCCGTCGACAAGATTCTCGCCATCGCCAAAGCCAGTGGCGCCACTGCGATCCACCCCGGTTACGGCTTCCTCTCGGAAAACGCCGCGTTCGCCGAAGCCTGCGCAAACCATGGCATCGCCTTCATCGGCCCGACACCGGAGCAACTGCGGGTGTTCGGCCTCAAGCACACCGCACGCGCCCTGGCCAAACAGCACGGTGTGCCGATGCTCGAAGGCACCGAACTGCTCGACAGCCTCGAGGCCGCACTCACTGCCGGCGAACAGGTCGGTTATCCGGTGATGCTCAAAAGCACCGCCGGTGGCGGTGGCATCGGCATGCGCGTGTGCCGCAACGCCAGCGAACTGAGCGAGTCGTTCGACGCGGTGAAGCGCCTCGGGCAGAACAACTTCAGCGACGCCGGCGTGTTCATCGAGAAGTACATCCAGCGTGCGCGGCATCTGGAAGTGCAGGTGTTCGGCGACGGCCACGGCGCGGTGATCGCTCTCGGCGTGCGCGACTGCTCGGTGCAGCGGCGCAATCAGAAAGTCCTTGAAGAAACCCCGGCACCGAACCTGCCCGAAGGCATGGCGGATGAGCTGTGCGCAGCGGCGATCAAACTGGCCAAAGCGGTGAATTACCGCAGCGCCGGCACCGTCGAATTCGTTTTCGACAGCGATGCGCAGCGCTTCTATTTTCTCGAAGTGAACACCCGGTTGCAGGTCGAACACGGCGTTACCGAACAGGTATGGGGCGTCGATCTGGTGCGCTGGATGATTGAACTGGCGGCGGGAGATCTACCGCCGCTGAGCGAATTGTTTGAGAGTCTGAAACCGGAGGGCCACGCGATTCAGGCACGGCTTTACGCGGAGGATCCGGGCCGCGATTTCCAGCCCAGCCCCGGCCTGCTGACGGCGGTCGATTTCCCGGTCGCCGATGGCCGGCACCTGCGCATCGACACCTGGGTCGAGGCCGGTTGTGAGATCCCGCCCTACTTCGATCCGATGATCGCCAAAATCATCAGCTGGGCGCAGACCCGCGAACAGGCCCGCACCGGTCTGCATCAGGCCCTCGGCGACAGCCAGCTGTACGGAGTGGAAACCAACCGCGACTACCTGCGGCAGATTCTGCTCGATACGCCGTTCGCCAGCGGCCAGCCCTGGACCCGTTGCCTGGAAGGCCTGGTGTACCGGGCCAACACGTTTGAAGTGCTGAGCGCCGGCACCCAGACCAGCGTCCAGGACTACCCCGGCCGCCTCGGCTACTGGGCGGTCGGCGTGCCACCCTCGGGGCCGATGGACAGCCGCGCGTTGCGTCTGGGCAATCGTTTACTGGGCAACGATGAAGGCCTGGCGGCGCTGGAAATCACCATGAGCGGGCCGTTGCTGCGCTTCAATTGCGATGCGGTGGTGGCCGTGACCGGCGCACCGATTGCCCTGACACTCGACGGCCAGCCGCAGGCGATGAACACCGCCCTGCTGATCCCGGCAGGCAGTCAATTACATCTGGGCAATCTGGTGGGCGCCGGGGCACGCAGCTACCTGTGCCTGCGCGGCGGCGTGCAAGTGCCGGATTATCTGGGCAGCAAAAGCACCTTCACGCTCGGTCAATTCGGTGGCCATGGCGGACGGGCCTTGCGCGCCGGTGACGTGCTGCATGTGCCGGCCTTGAGTGAGCGCAGCGCCGGGCAGACATTGGCCCCCCATCACGTCAGCGTATTACCTGCCGTGCGCCGGATCCGCGTCATCTACGGCCCCCATGGCGCGCCTGAATATTTCACTGAAAAATACATCGGCACCTTTTTCGCCACGCAATGGGAAGTGCATTTCAACTCCAGCCGCACCGGCGTGCGCCTGATCGGGCCGAAACCAGAGTGGGTGCGCGCCGACGGCGGCGAGGCCGGGCTGCATCCGTCGAACATCCACGACAATCCCTACGCCATCGGTGCGGTGGACTTCACCGGTGACATGCCGGTGATCCTCGGCCCGGATGGCCCGAGTCTTGGCGGGTTTGTCTGCCCGGTGACGGTGATCGAGGCGGATCTCTGGCAACTGGGCCAGCTCAAGGCCGGGGACAAAGTGCAGTTCGTTCCCGTCGACCTCAAGACCGCACGCGATCTCGCCCTGAAATGGGAGACCAGCGATGGGGCTCGAGCAGACACCGCACCCACTTCATCGCTGGCAGGCCAGCTCCCACAAGGTCTGGTTTCACCTGTGGTGCTGGATGTGGGTCAGGGGGACACGCGACTGGTCGCCCGATTGTCCGGCGATACGCATCTGCTGCTGGAGATCGGCGCGCCGGAACTGGATCTGGTCCTGCGCTTCCGGGCCCACGCGCTGATGCAGGCGCTGGACAGCAAAAACCTGCACGGCGTGATCGACCTGACACCCGGCATTCGTTCGCTGCAGATCCACTATCAGCCCGAACAACTGCCGCTGGCCGATCTGCTCGGGATCGTCGCTGGCGAGTGGGATGCCGTGTGCAGCGCCACTGACCTGCAAGTGCCGTCGCGCATCGTCCACCTGCCGCTGTCCTGGGACGATCCGGCCTGCCAGTTGGCAATCGAGAAATACATGACCACCGTGCGCAAGGACGCGCCGTGGTGCCCCAGCAATCTGGAGTTCATCCGCCGCATCAATGACCTGCCCAACCTCGACGAGGTGCAACGCACGGTGTTCGATGCGAGCTATCTGGTGATGGGCCTCGGCGACGTCTACCTCGGTGCGCCGGTCGCCACACCGCTCGACCCGCGCCATCGGCTGGTGACCACCAAGTACAACCCGGCGCGCACCTGGACCGCCGAGAACTCGGTGGGCATCGGCGGCGCCTACATGTGCGTGTACGGCATGGAAGGCCCCGGCGGTTACCAGTTCGTCGGGCGCACCTTGCAGATGTGGAACCGCTATCGCGAAGTCGCAGCGTTCGACGGCAAACCGTGGCTACTGCGTTTCTTCGACCAGATCCGCTTCTACCCGGTCAGCGCCGACGAACTGCTGCGCATCCGCCGGGATTTTCCCCTCGGGCGTTTCGACCTGAACATCGAACAGAGCCAGCTCAACCTCGGCGACTATCAAGGGTTTCTCAACCGCGAGGCCGAGAGCATCCACGCCTTTCGCCTGCAGCAACAAGCCGCGTTCAACGCCGAGCGCGAACGCTGGATCGCCAGCGGCCAGGCGCACTTCGACAGCGAAGAAACGCTGCCGGACAACACCGAAGACACACCACTGGAAAGCGGCCAACAGAGTGTCGACAGCCACATCGCCGGCAACCTCTGGCAGGTCCAGGTCGAGGTCGGCAGTCGCGTCGCGGCCGGTGATGCGCTGGTGATTCTGGAGTCGATGAAGATGGAAATCCCCGTGCTCGCGCCGCTGCCCGGCGTGGTCCGAGAGATTCGCGTGCAACCCGGTTCGGCGGTACGCGCCGGTCAACGGGTCGTGGTGCTGGAACTCGACTGAACCCATTTTTGCAAAGGATGACCCCATGAATCTGCAACTCGATGCCCTGCGCCAGGCCTACCGCGACGGCCAGACCACACCGCGCAAATTGCTGCTGGCCCTGCGGGAAAAAGCCGCTGCGCTGAATCCCGACTATCACCTGTTTATTCATCTGCTCAGCGTCGAGGAACTGGAGCGGTACCTGGCCAGCCTCGACGGCCGTGATCCAGAGAGCTTACCGCTGTATGGTGTGCCGTTCGCGATCAAGGACAACATCGACCTCGCCGGTATCCCGACCACGGCCGCGTGCCCGGCATTCGCCTACGTTCCCGAACGTTCGGCCACCATCGTCGAACAGTTGCTGGCGCTCGGCGCGATTCCGCTGGGCAAGACCAACCTCGACCAGTTCGCCACCGGCCTCAATGGCAGCCGATCACCGTACGGCGCTTGCCCGAACAGCGTGCTGCCGGAATATCCCTCCGGTGGTTCCAGCGCCGGCTCGTCGCTGGCGGTGGCGCTCGGCGTCGCCAGTTTTGCACTGGGCACCGACACCGCAGGCTCGGGACGGGTGCCGGCGGCACTGAACAACCTGGTGGGTTTGAAGGCCAGCAAAGGGCTGATCTCCACCGCTGGGGTCGTACCGGCCTGCCGCACGCTGGACTGCGTCACGACCTTCACCGCCACCGCACGCGAGGCCAGCCAGTTGCTGGCACTGACCGCCCGTTTCGACTCTCGGGATGAATACAGCCGCAGCAATCCGGCGTGGAATGACGGTTCGGCATTCGGCGCCCCCAAACCCTTCCGGTTTGGCGTTCCGCGTGCTCAGGATCTTGAGTTTTTCGGTTGCCCCGAAGGCCCGCTGCTGTTCGGCGATGCCATCGACCGTCTGAAGGCTCTGGGCGGCGAAGCGGTCGAACTGGATCTGTCACCGTTCCTCGAAGCCGCGCGGTTGCTGTACGAAGGGCCATGGGTCGCCGAGCGTTACAGCGTCGCCGGCGAATTGATGGAACAGCGTCCCGAAGCCGTGCTGCCGGTGATCCGCGCGGTGCTGGCCAAGGCCCCGGCGGTGACGGGCGTGCAAGCGTTCCGTGCGCAGTATCGACTGCAAGCGCTCAAAGCTGTTTGCGATCAGGCCCTCGACGGACTCGACTGCGTGCTCACGCCCACCATCGGCCGCCCGGTGACCCTGGCCGAACTGGACGCCGAGCCGGTGCTGCGCAACGCCGAACTGGGTTACTACACCAATTTCATGAACCTGCTGGATTATGCGGCCGTCGCCGTGCCCAGTGCGCTCATGAACAATGGTTTGCCGTGGGGCGTAACGCTGTTTGGCCGGGCGTTCACCGACCAGTATCTGCTGGGCCTGGCGGACGCCTTGCAGCGCCAGCAGAATCCGGCGCTGCCGACACCGGCGAGTCCGGCGCGCAATGACCGGGCGCGACTGGTGGTCTGTGGCGCGCACCTTGATGGGTTGGCCCTGAACTGGCAGTTGCAGCAACGCGGCGCACGCCTGATCGAAGCCACCCACAGCTCGAAGGACTACAAACTCTACGCGCTGGCCGGCGGCCCACCATTGCGTCCGGGCATGCTGCGCGTGGCGGAGGGCGGCGTGGCAATCGAGGTGGAAGTCTGGGAATTGCCGAGCAGCGAACTCGGTTCATTCCTGACCGGCATTCCGGCCCCGCTCGGGCTGGGCAAGGTGCAACTGGCGGATGGTCGTTGGGAAAGCGGATTCATCTGTGAACCCTACGGCCTGGAAGGTGCGATCGACATCAGCCATCTGGGTGGCTGGCGCGCCTACCTCGCCAGCCGCGACTGACCCGAAAACCCGGCAAATCGCCGACCCTCTCCCTGCTGGAGAGGGTCGGTGAAAGAGCGGCGTCTGATTACCCGTCATTTCAGGCACAAATCCCGCAGTTTTTTCCCGGCCATCTCACTAGAATGCTGCCATCGGGCCACCGTCGACGGAATTGCCAATGCCGCTCAGATCTGCGCTTTACTCCCAACGTTCGCTGGTACTGACTCTGGTCGCCCTCCTCGGCGCAGGTTTCCTCGCCACCTCGCTGCTCAGCTACTACGCCTCGCGCGCGTCGATCCGCGACAACATCGTCAACACCGAACTGCCGCTGACTTCCGACACGGTGTACTCGGAAATCCAGAAAGACCTTGTCAGACCGATCCTGATTTCCTCGATGATGTCCCGCGACACCTTCATGCGCGACTGGGTGGTGAACGGCGAGAAAGACAGCGACCAGATGACCCGTTACCTCGACGAGGTCATGACCCATTACGGCGCCTACACCGCGTTCTTTGTCTCCAACAGCACCCACACCTACTACCACGCCAAAGGTGTGTTGAAGCAGGTGAAAATCGACGAGCCGCGCGACACCTGGTACTTCCGCGTGCGCGACATGAAGGATCCGTACGAGATCAACGTCGACCCGGACCTGGCCAACAAAGACAACCTGACCTTCTTCATCAACTACAAGGTCTATGACTACAACGATCGCTTCATCGGCGCCGCCGGCGTAGGGCTGACGGTGGATGCGGTGATCAAGCTGATCGACAAGTACCAGCAGCGCTATCAACGCAGCGTTTACTTCGTCGACACCTTCGGCCGACTGGTCTTGACCGGTGCCGAGGGCGGCCCGGAAGGTGCGCGGGTCGGGAAAAGCCTCAACGATCTCGACAGCATGAAAAGCCTGGTCAGCCAGTTGCCCAAACCCCACAGCGGCAGCTACGAATATTCAGCCCACGGCCAGGGACATTTCCTCAACGTGCGGTTTATTCCGGAGTTGAACTGGTACCTGTTCGTCGACAAACGTGAAGACGGCGCGCTGAGCGAAATCCGCCAGTCGTTGTACCTCAACCTGCTGATCTGCCTGTTGGTGACGTTGATCGTGCTGGCATTGGTCAACCGGTTGATCCGCCGCTATCAGGAAAAGATCCACGCCCAGGCTACCCTCGACAGCCTCACCGAATTGCCCAACCGCCGTGGCTTCGACCTGCTCGCCATGCAAGCGCTGCACGAAGCGCACCGCGAGCCGAAACCGCTGACCGCGCTGCTGCTGGATCTGGATCACTTCAAGGTCTTGAACGATACCTACGGACACATGGCCGGCGATCAGGTGCTGATCGGGTTCGCCCGTGACCTGCAAAGCTGCCTGCGCCATTCCGACATCGTCTGCCGTTGGGGCGGTGAGGAATTCATCGTTCTGCTGAAGGACACCGACGGCGAGACCGGTCAGAAGATTGCCGAGAAGATCCGCCAGCACGTCGAACAGCATGAATATGCCTACAACGGCCATACCCTGAATCTGACGGTCAGCATCGGCGCCACCACCCTGCAACGGGATGACACCTTGCACAGTCTGCTGTCCCGGGCCGATCATGCGATGTACCGGGCCAAACAGACCGGCCGTAACCGCACCTGCGTGGAAATGCCTCACTCGACCTATGCCTGACACTCATGACCAAACCTGACCTCTGCCCGGCCTGCGGCGCCCGCAACGACTGCACCCTAGCCGACCCGCGCACCGCCGACCGCGCCTGCTGGTGCTACGGCGTTTCCATCGATCCGGCAGTGCTCGAGGCCCTGCCGCCGGAACTGCGCGACAAGTCCTGCCTATGCCCGCGTTGCGCCCAGGTCGAGGCGCAACTGCAAGCGGCCAAGCCGTCGATCCCGTAAGATGCGCGCCCCGCTTCCTGCCGATTCCTGATCATGCGTGTCGACCGTTTCCTCAGTAACCTGCCCCGCTACAACCGCAAACAGGTTCGACTGTTGCTGGTGGAAAAGCGCGTGCGCATTGACGGAAAAGTCGTCAGCGATCCCCACAGCGAAGTCCTGGAATTCAGCCGCGTCGAAGTCGACGACGAAGTGCTGCAAAGCGGCAAACCGGCGCGCTACTTCATGCTGTACAAACCGCAGGGCTGCGTCAGCGCCACCCGCGACCCCGAACATCCGACCGTGCTCGACCTGATCCACGAGCCGGACAAGGACGACCTGCACATCGCCGGGCGTCTGGATTTCAATACCACCGGGCTGATGCTGATCACCAACGACGGCAGCTGGTCGCGGCGCCTGACCCAGCCGCAGACCAAACTGCCGAAGGTCTATTACGTCGAGACCGAACAGGAGATCGGCCCGGAATATGCGATCAAGTTCGCCGAGGGGATCTACTTCGCCTTTGAGGACCTGACCACCCAACCGGCGCAGCTGCAAGTGCTCGGCCCGCGAACTGCGCGGTTGAGCATCGTCGAAGGTCGTTACCATCAGGTGAAGCGCATGTTCGGCCACTTCAATAACAAAGTGCTGCGCCTGCACCGCGAATCCATGGGCCCGCTGCCGCTGGATCACGCGCTAAAACCGGGCGAGTACCGCGCCTTGCGCACCGAAGAGATTCATTTGTTCTAAGCAGCCGACCGCTCAGCAGAAGTTGTCGAACAATTTACCAACGGCACTTGCGCGATCCCGATCCCCCTGCTTGAATCAGGTCGTCGGCCAAATTGTGACCGATGAGTCACACATAACATCCAAGAAACTTTTTGCCGGTAGACAGCCCTCCGGGCTGCGCCTCAGCCGGCAGATTGCCCGCCAATAACAATACCCGTCGACCTGCCGTTCCGGATCGACATGGGCTCCAAAATTCCAGGCGTATGCCTACCTGTCACAAAGCTCGTGCAATCTCTATTTGCGCGCATACCCGCTTGCTTGCCAGGAGTCTTATGACATGAGGCCAGAAATCGCTGTGCTGGATATACAGGGTCAGTATCGGGTTTACACGGAGTTCTATCGCGCAGACGCCGCAGAAAAGACCATCATCCTGGTCAACGGCTCGATGGCCACGACTGCGTCGTTTGCACAAACCGTGAAAAACCTGCACCCGCAATTCAA
Source organism: Pseudomonas sp. B20(2017) (assembly GCF_002113125.1). Lineage (GTDB taxonomy): Bacteria > Pseudomonadota > Gammaproteobacteria > Pseudomonadales > Pseudomonadaceae > Aquipseudomonas. The sequence continues at coordinate 415,851 of NZ_NEJP01000001.1, forward strand.
TGTGGTCTGCTACGACCAGCCCTACGCGGGCAAGTCGAAAGTCCACAATCGCCACGAGAAACATCTGACGAAAGAAGTCGAAGGTCTGATCCTGCTGGAGCTGATCGATCACTTCGCGGCCGAACACGTTTTGTCGTTCTCATGGGGTGGTGCCGCGACCATGGTCGCCCTCGCCCATCAGCCTCGGCGCATTGAAAAAGCCGTGATCAGCTCGTTCTCCCCGGTGATCAATGCACACATGCTCGATTACCTGGAACGCGGCGTCGAATGCCTCGGCCAACGTGACGGCGACCGGGTCGGGCACCTGGTCAACAACACCATCGGCAAACACCTGCCGTCGCTGTTCAAGCGATTCAACTATCGCCACGTCAGCAGCCTGGCCGAGCACGAATACGGGCAGATGCATTTCCACATCAACGACGTGCTGCACAGCGACCGTCAGTGCTATCTGAACGCGGCGAAGAAAATCAACGTGCCGGTGCTGTTCATGAATGGCGAATGGGATGAATACACCGCCGCCGAAGATGCGCGCCTGTTCGGCAGCCATGTCGCACAGAGCACCTTCACCACCCTGCAGGCCACCGGACACTTCCTCGACATGGAACACAAGTCCGCCTGCCGGGACAGCCAGAACGCCCTGCTCGGTTTCCTGAAACCGGCGCAACAGGCCAGCCGAACGCGTTACCAGTTAGTCCAGGATCACCATGCATTGGCCATTTGAAACAGCGTCCTCGCGAGCAAGCCTGCAGAGCTGAGATTCAGCCGTCCTCCAGCCCGCAGCGCTTGCCCGCGATTGACCGATTTCGGCTCTGTTTCAAGACTTTCCGTAGTTCGCATGCAAAGAAAACTTCAAATCCGTGGCCGAGTCTGGTACAAAGTCAGCCGCTCTGAGCGGGTGTCGTATAATGGCATTACTCCAGCTTCCCAAGCTGATAACGAGGGTTCGATTCCCTTCACCCGCTCCAATCGAATTTATGTCCTGCGTCGTGGTTTGACGGGGGATGCGGAAATAGAAAAAACCGGCCTTGATGGCCGGTTTTTTTGTGTCTGGGGTTTAGGGCAAATCCCGTTCACTACTCCGAGAGCGGACATTACTTGTACTTCATTAACTCCATTTCATTGTGGGTTATCACGCCAAAATCGCGATAAACCACAAAATATTGGAATTAGAGGCCGCCTCAGAAACTTACTTTGGCCAGGAACCCACACCTGTTGAGCCTCAACGCCAACCCATTGGATTTCATGGAAACGGCCTGCAATACACTCCCCATCCTGCTGGAGTATCCCCGCCTAGACTTCTTCGTGACCGCCGCCCCCCATCAAAGGACGATGACCGCTCGGTGGTTATAGTGTTGATCGATAAAAAATCGTGGGTATAGTACCCACCAAGCGCACCACAGGGAGGTGTTGTGAATAGCCGTTTTCTAATTGGCCAGCTCGTCACAGACGGTTGGTATCTGGTGCGGGTAAGGGGCAGTCATCATCACTTCAAGCATCCGACCAAACCTGGTCTGGTCACAGTGCCTCACCCGAAGAAGGATCTGCTCAAGAAAACGGCCATCAGTATTTTGCAGCAGGCGCTACTTTGACCCGTCAGGTCAATTGCGCCGTGGAGGACGACATATGCTTTACCCGATCGCGATTTCAGTGGGTGATGAAGGACATGCCTGGGGAGTGGAGGTGCCGGATATTCCGGGCTGCTTCTCCGCTGGAGATGATCTGGACGACGCAATGGCCATGGCTCGCGAAGCCATCGAAGGCCATTTCGAGATTCTGGCCGAAGACGGCTCGCCTATCCCGCCAGCCAACAAGGTCACGCTGCATGCTGCCAACCCTAAATACGCCGGCTGCACTTGGGCGGTGGTGGATATCGATGTGACCAAATACCTGGGCAAAGCTCAGAAACTCAACATCACATTGCCGGGCTACCTGCTCAATCGAATCGATGAGTACGTGTTGCACCATCCGGAAGAGAAAAGCCGCTCCGGATTTCTGGCCTCGGCGGCGCTCAAGGTTTTGCAACAACGTTGAAAGTGAATTGAGAAACCGGTCCTGATGACCGGTTTTTTAATGTCTGTCTTTGATGGAACCTCAGGCCGTCACTCCTTGATAAATAATTCAGATCACATGCTTCAACGTGTGCCCCTACGCTTACGACAAAGCGACTCACCCGCTTTGCTCTATGGATATCAGAGATTGCATCTCTGTTAGGCGAAGACTAATATCTCCCAAAACGGGAGGAGGCATGGATGCGGATAATTGCAAGAGCAACCTTACGGGAATTTTGGGAGAGCAATCCGGCTCATCTTGATTCCCAGACCCCGCTGGTTGAATGGTATCGCCATATGGAAAAGGCACTCTACCGCACGCCACAAGAGATCAAGGCCGAGCTCAGAACAGCCAGCATCCTCAAGGGTGCAAGGGTTGTCTTCAATATCGGTGGCAACAAATATCGAGTGATCCTGGCAATTGATTACCAGCGGCAGCTTGGCTTCATCCGGTTCGTCGGCACCCATGCCCAATATGACCAGATCAACGCGGAGACCGTGTAATGAACATCAAGCCAATTCGCAGCCCGGAAGACCTGACTGCGGCGTTGACACGAGTGGAACAGCTCTGGGGAGCCGAAGTCGGCTCGACTGAAGGTGATGAACTGGAAATCCTCGTGCTACTCATCGAGAAGTACGAAGAAGAACATTACCCAATACCGCCGTCTGATCCGATTGAGGCGATTAAATTTCGCATGGAACAGCAAGGCCTGACTCCTCGTGACCTGGAGCCTTTCATTGGCACCAGCGGACGCGTGTCAGAAGTACTGAACCGCAAACGAAAATTAAGCCTGTCGATGATTAAACGTCTGCACGATGGATTGCGAATTCCTTATGAAAGTTTGCTTTCGGGCGTTTCTTGACAGAAAACATCCAGGGATACGGGAATGAAAAAACCGGTCGCGATGACCGGTTTTTTTATGCCTGCCAGAACAGCTGCAATTCAGTCCTTCACCTCAACATGATCCAGCGCCTGATTCACCGCCAATTCCCCCAGCATCACCAACTGCGCAATGCCTATCGCGGTTCTACGGTGGGCGGGGTCGAGGGTGGCGGCGAAGTTGTTGAGCATCTCGGATGCCGAGCCCAGTGATTCGCTGGCGTTGGCCAGCAGGGATTCGGTGTCGTAGGCCGGGTTGGCGAAGTACATCGGGTCGGGTTGGTTGTTTGTGCCCATGACATGGGCGCCTGGGCAGAGGTAGTGGTCGAGGGCGCGGTTCGCTGCGTCGTGGAGTTTTCTGCAATCGATCGAGGCGTACGGGGACGTTGGGTCGGTTTCGACTTCTGGGGGATTCGGGGTTGGCTTCTTCATAATGGCTTCTTTCTGGTCGATAGGTGGAGCTGACCTACTCGGTTCCAATCGAAGAGGTGGCAGCTGTACGCGAGTTGGAACCCGGGCGAAAAAAGCCAAAAACCCGACAGACTCGAAGTCTCTCGCGCACAGCCGCCATAACAAGAATGCACACCATGAAGGCGGGCAAGCATACGTCATGAAAGCTGCTTTTGCTTTTTCGGGAAGTCGCCGGGGTTCCAATCCCGATCGCCGATTCATCAGCGACCCTCACAGGCTAGAGACCGCACTTCCGACGGACAACCTGAAAACCTTGTGGGAAGGTTCAGTAAACAGGGCCAACTCTTTAAACATCCCGAATCGAAAAACCACGCTTACAGATCCCCAACACTCGCCCGGTTCTCACACTCGCCACGACCCGCTAGCATTTCCCCATCGCCCACCACCCTCCCCCTGCGCGGCCATCGACGAATACGCGCCATCACCTTCCGAGGGATTCAAAAACCGTGGCCTCCGAGCCACCCATATCAAATTCAAAAGAGCAGCAAACCCATGACCCAGAACATCTACGACGATCCTGAATTTTTCCAGGGCTACAGCCAGATGAACCGCTCCATCGGCGGCCTCGATGCCGCGCCGGAATGGCCCGCGCTGAAAGCCTTGTTGCCCTCCCTGCACGGTTTGCAGGTGGTGGATCTCGGCTGCGGCTATGGCTGGTTCTGTCGTTGGGCCAGCGAACATGGCGCAGCCGAGGTGCTGGGGCTGGATGTCTCGGAGAAAATGCTCGCACGAGCGAAAGAAACCACCTCGGCCGCGAACATCCGCTACGAACGTGCCGACCTGGAACACCTCGACTTGCCTGCATGCACTTACGATCTGGCCTACAGCTCGCTGGCGCTGCACTACATCAAGGATCTCTCGGGGTTGTTTGCCACGCTGCACGCGGCGCTTAAACCCGGTGCGCACTTTGTGTTTTCCATCGAGCACCCGATCTTCATGGCGCCGCGCAATCCGGGCTGGCTGATCGACAGCGAAGGCAACAAGCGCTGGCCGCTGGAAAGTTATCAGATGGAAGGCGAGCGGGTGACCAACTGGCTGGCCGACGGGGTGATCAAGCAGCATCGTACGGTCGGGACTTTGCTCAACACGTTGATCGACACCGGGTTCACGATTCAACACGTCAACGAATGGGGCCCGAGCGATGCCGAAGTGGCCGCGCAACCGGCCCTCGCTGAAGAGCGTGAGCGACCGATGATGATGCTGGTCGCCGTACAGCGCTGACCGCAAAAGAAAGGGCCGATCAAATCGGCCCTTTTTCATTTCAACGTGTGGCGACAATGAACAATCGTGGAAACGGCAACAGCACCGAACCATCCGCCAGCGCCGGATACGCCTTCGCGACCTCCGCCAGATATTGCGCCAGATACTCCTCCCGCTCGGTTTCCGTCAGCGGACTGAGGAACGGAATCAAACCACTGCCCTTGAACCACTCGACAACACCCGAGGCCCCGCCCGCCAACTGGTGGTGATACGTGGTGCGCCACACATCGACCCGCGCGCAATGCGGCCGCAGCATCGAGAAATAGGCACTGGCGTCCGCCATCTCGGTCCGCTGCCCTGCCGCACCGGCCAGTTTGCTGGCCCAAGGTCCGTTGGCAGCCACCTCACGCATCAACCGATGGGACGGCTCGTTGAGGTTGTCCGGCATCTGAATCGCCAGACTGCCACCCTGCGCCAATTTGCCCGCCAGCGCCGGCAGCAACGTCGCGTGATCCGGCACCCACTGCAAAACCGCATTGGCAAAAATCACATCGAACGGCCCTTCATCGGCCCATTTATCGATGTCCGCCACCGCGAACTGCAATTGCGGCAGACGCTTGCGCGCGGCATCGATCATGTCCGGCGAACTGTCGAGCCCTTGCACTTTCGCCCCCGGAAAACGCTCCACCAGCAACTCGGTCGAGTTGCCCGGACCACACCCGATATCCACCACGGAACGCGCCTCGGGCGTGGGAATCGCCGCCAGCAGGTCGCGGGCCGGACGGGTGCGTTCATCTTCGAAAGTGACGTATTGCTTGGCGGACCAGGTCATTGCGTTCTCCTGTCGTGGACGTTCTGGCGAAACGTGGAAAAGCGGCTGCCGTCACGATACAGCGATCGTGTTTATCTGCCCTCCCCTACGTATGTCCGATATCGCCGGGACCGCTGTCTTCGCCGTGCCCACAGGAACTCAGAAAACTGTAAGTAGAATTTTCCGCCCCCCTCCGATGTCTGAATTTCAAGCGCCCCCCACAAGGAACACAACCATGAAATTCGCAAAAATCTCCCAGAAGCTCGCCCTCTGGGCCGGCAGCCCCAAGACGTTCATGGGGGCTTTGATTCTGATCGGGCTCTGGGGGTTGAGCGGGCCGATTTTCGATTACAACGACACCTGGCAACTGATCATCAATACCTCGACCACGATCATCACGTTCCTGATGGTGTTCCTGATCCAGAACACTCAGAACCGCGACACCGATATCATTCATTTGAAACTCGATGAACTGCTGCGGGTGAACAAGGAGGCGCAGAACGCGATGCTCGGGCTGGAGTCGCTGGATCTCAAGCAGCTGGAGGCGCTGCGTCGGCATTACCGGGCGATGGGCGAGAACGAGGTGTTTGACCTGGAAGGTCTGGGGGACAAGAGCAAGCCGAAGCAGGATCTGAATGAGTGCTGACAGGCAAAAAAACGGCGCTAAAAAAGCGCCGTTTTCATTGCTGCCGATTCAGCGACTGGCCTGAAGGGCTCGCGCCATTTCCAGATGACTCTGCAGTTTTGGCAGGGTCTCGTCGGCAAACGCCTTGATCTCCGGCACGTCGGTGGTCTGAGCCTCCTGCTGGATCTGCTGGATGGCCTCTTCCGTGGCCTTGACCTGGCTGGCGGCGTAGGCCTGATCGAAGCTGGCGCCCTCTTTGACCTCCGGCATCAACGCCTTGGCCTTGTCGGCGACTTCTTCGCGGGGCGCGACCGGCAGGTCCAGTTTCTTGGCGATTTTCGCCAGGTGCTGGTTGGCGGTGGTGCGGTCGTTGATGACGACGATGGTGTAATCCTTGACCTCTTTGGACTCGGCCTTGCTGTGCGCCAGACGACTGGCCTCGATGTCGGCCATGCCTTTGGCCGAAGCCTCGTTGATGAAGTCGGCGGGCGACTGGGCAAACGCGCTGCTGGCGAACAACCCCAGCAGGCTGACAAAACTGATGTTACGTACTCGGGTGGCCATCCGGCTCATGGTCGCGCCCTCCTTCATTCAAAATTCAAGCGGGAGCTTGCGCCCCCGCCTCTCAATCAAAACTACCTTCACCGACTATTTCGACTTTTGAGCAGGCTTGCGGCCCATGTCGGTTTTAGGCTCTTTGTCGACAGTCGTTGTGGTGGTTTTCCCACCTTTGCGGCCGGCTTCAGACGCCTTCGTTCGATCGTTGGCGAAGTTTCCCGAGTTCGAGTTTCTTGAGTTAGGCATGATTCTCTACCTCTTGGCATTGATCGTAAGCGAGCAGGTGCCCGCCTAGATTGAGAATTTCCTGACCGCCAAAGGTTTAGAAAAGTTGCCGGTCCCGCGACGAACGGCGGGCCCTCGATCAGTTGTCCGGTGCTCGATGATTCAGGCGTTTGGCGGCGTACATGGCCTGGTCGGCATGGCGAAACAGCTGCTGTTCCTCTTCGCCATGCTCGGGATAACGGGCGACTCCGATACTCGGTTCGATGTGCAGGTTGTGCCCCTCCAGCCGCATGGGTTGCACCAGAACCTGACGGATCTTGTCAGCCACGCTGTCCGCATCGTTCGCGGCGTGAATGCTGTGCAACAGCACCACGAACTCATCGCCGCCGATGCGCGCCACCGTATCGGTCTCGCGTACGCACCCCTTGAGTCGATTGGCCACTGCTTGCAAAAGCATGTCGCCGACAGCGTGACCAAAGGTGTCATTGACCTGTTTGAAACGATCCAGATCGACGTACAGCAACGCCATGAACCCGGCTTGCTCCCGCGCACCGGCCAGCGCTGTTTTGAAGCGTTCACGCAGCAAATCCCGGTTGGGCAACTGGGTCAATTGATCGTATTGCGCCATGCGCCGCAGACGCGCATGCAGTTGTTGACGTTCGATGGCCGTGGCGATCTGGGCGCAGACATATTGCAGCAACTCCTTGTCGCGCTCGGTGTAGCGCTCGCCGCCGGGCAGGCTTTTGACGATCAGCGCGCCGATGGTGCGGTCTTTCGAGCTCAGTGGTACGCCGAGCCAGCACGGAGACTGCTGCCCCGTCACCAGCTCGGCGAAACCCGATGGCGCATGTGGGCAATCCGGGGTCAGCAGAATTGGTTGACCGCTGCGGATCACTTCCGCGCACAGGCGTCCGGTGACCGTGCCGGGTTGCTCCGGTTGCAACTCGTCATCGTCGACGTGATAGGGAAAATTCAGCTGTGCGCAATGATCGTCGTACAGCGCCACGGAGAAATTCAGCGCCGGCAGCCATTCGCCGATGATCATGTGGATGCGCTTGAACAGCGCCAGCAGATCCTCCGCCGCATGGGCCGCTTCGGAGATTGCATACAGGGCCGCCTGACGCGACTCGGCGAGTTTTCGCTCGGTGATGTCCCGGGCCACAGCGATGCGCAGTTGGTCGACCTCGGACCAACGCGCCGACCACAGGATATGCACGACGCTGCCGTCCTTGCGCACGTAGCGATTTTCGAAGTTGTTTTTCGGTTCGCCGCCCATGATGTCGCTGGCGGCGGCCAGGGTGCGCTCACGGTCGGCCGGATAGACGTAGTCGATCATCGACTGGCCGATCAGTTCGTCAGGCGTGTACCCGAGAATCCGCTCGCAGGCTGCGCTGACAAAGACGAAACGGCCTTGCTTGTCGACGGCGCAAACGGCGTCCAGCAACAGGTCGATGTAACTCGCCAGGGGCGCGGAATTTCGGTTTTCCATGGTTCAGCGTGTCTGTCCGGCAATGCAGCACTGATCAACCGTCCCTGACCTGGCAACTTCGCATCCTGCGTCCGATGATTTCAAGCCTTGTTCGGCATCAGCCCGGGCAGCGCATGCACCAGCGCATTGATGGCAAAACCGATGAACATGATCCCGCACAACCGGGTGATCGCCAGTTCATGGCGCTGGTACAGCGTACGCACCTGCCGCGCCCCGACGATGCCAATGAGGATAGCGTAGGCGAGCAATCCGCCGAGGAAACTCAACGCGATCAGCATCGGCAGCATCGACCAATTAAGCAGTTCGGCGCGGCTCGACAGCAACGCAGTGAACGTTGCCACCGCCACCGGGTAGGCTTTGGGGTTGGTCAGGCCGAACAGGATGCCGTGCCAGAACGGCTGACGCGCCGCGCCCTGAGGCTGTTCGCCGTTGCTGCGCTTGGCCCGCACCGCGCGCCAGCCGAGCCAGAACAGGTACAGACCGCTGAGCACACCAAGCACATCGAACGCAGTGCTGCCGATTTCCCGGGCACCGACAATCGCGATCAGCGCGGTGCTGCACCAGATCACATCGCCCAGCAGATGCCCGCACAGGAATCCCGCCCCGGCCCGCCGCCCACGTGCGGCGCCGATGCCGAATACCGCCAGCACACCCGGTCCCGGCGTGATGCCGTAAATGAAACCCGAGGCCAGCACGGCCATTAGCAACGATGGAGTCATGGAAAACCTGCAAGTCCCGGAAAACGTGGCCGCCAGTCTATCCCAGCGTCTGGCGAATGTTCATGGCTCGTTGAAAAAACGCATGCCCGCGTAGGGCTTTTGCCGACACGCGGCCAGTCGCGAGGTCAGATCGCCGACGTGGGCTTCGAGTTTGTGCCCGTCCGGGTCAAGGAAGTAGAACGACGCGCCTTCGCTGCGGTTGTCGCGCCATTCCTGCACGTTGGCGGCGCGAAGCTGTTGCACGAACCGTGGAAAATCCGCCGCGTCGAGGCTGAAGGCGTAATGGGTGTAGTCGGGGGCGGGATGGGGTTGGCGTTGCGCATCGAGGGACAGGCACAACCACAGGCCCGGGAGCGACAGGTAGGCACCGGCGTCCCAGGTGGCCTCGACTCGCAGCTTCAGCACGTCGCGGTAAAACGTGAGGCTGCGATCCAGGTCGCTGACGGCGAGGGTCAGATGGTTGAGGCCGGTGAGCATCGGTCAGTAACCTCGGAGGTCTTCGGGGATAGTGTATTGCTTGCCGTCGTAGGTCAGGGTGATTTGGGTTTTCTTCAGGTCAGTGGTTTTGGAAACGCACTCTTTGCCTGACAGAGTCGAGGTGTACATCACACCACTTGAGGAAACGATCAGATCAGAGAAGCCATTATGGCTGGACGGACCGATTTCCACAGTTCTGCGGATTTGCGTGTCCTTGTTTTCACACTCCCCCGTACCCTCGCCGAACTCCTTCCGAATGACCAGTCCTTCCAGAACAGGTCGAAGCTTGGCGCCTTCGCGAACGTACAGCGCCAAGTCTGTCCTCGCATAGGGATTGGCTCTGGAGAGATGGACAGAGAAATCCGAGCGCAGACCGAACGCGCGAACGTCCGATGCGAGACGGTAACGGGCGGTATCGATCTTCAGATCATCGAACCGGGTAGCATCAGAGTTGTAGGCGCCGGGCTTGGTATAAGTCGCCAGCGGTTTGGCGTCGGAAGCGTTGAGCAGCGACAGTTCCAGGTCGAACACTCCATCCTGGTCACCTTCGGAATCGGGCACGAACGTGGACTTCGCCGAAATCGCCTTGTCGGGGAAGGCCGGCCACACTTTGCAGCGTGACAGGGAGTGGCCGTCGAGTTTTTTTACCTGACAGGCAGCGTGGGCCTGAGTGGTGACGGCCAGAAAGCTTAGGGCGATGAAAAATCGTGTTGGGCTGAGCATTGTTCTTCCTTGAAATAAGTCGCATTGGTTCTGTATCACTCGATGGCTTTGAAACCTTTAGGCAGGACGTAGGACTTTCCGTCATACCGAAGCGTTGTCATTACGGGTTTATCGGCCGTGGTCTTCAATTCACAAGTGTCCGGTGGCCCCTCGCCCACAAGGCTGGTAGTGACTGATTTAACAATCAGGTCGGCGTAGCCGTTCGAACTGGTTTTACCGATTTCAATAGTACGATCCGTGTAATAACGCTCCCCCGCACAACCACCATCCCACTCGCCACCGTAGTCATACATCACCAGTCGATCCAGCACCGGACGCAACTTGTCGCCCTCTTTCACATAGAGCGACAACAGAACTTGATCCATAGGATTGACGCGGGAAGAGCCCTTGAATCTCACACGAACGCCAAAAGCCCGAAGCTCGGGAGTGAGCTTGTAACGCGCCGTATCGAACTCCACGCTTTCCAATGCGATCGCATCAGACATGAATGCAGAGGGCAAGTGATAGGTGGCAATCGTTTTGGATTCATCTGTCGTTACCGACAACCCAAGGTCATAACTGCCGACGTCATTGTCCTTGCCATACACCGGATCGGGTGCAAACTTCGAGACCGCATTCAGGTTCAAGCCGGGATAAGCCGGCCACGCCTTGCACACTGAAAAATCCCGCGCGCCCGTCACCGGCTCAGGCACACAATCAGCCAGCACCTGCCCCGCCATCAGCGCCCCAAAAAGCGCCAGTCCCACAACAACCCCAGACTTCACTGTCACGCCCCGCTCCTTGATGTTTTTCAGCCGCGCACTATCCCCTGCTCAATCCGCCGATTCAACCAGTTCAACGCCTGATCCCCACCCCGCCGCTTGTGCCACGCCGAGACAAACGTGAACGGCGCAATTTCAAACGGTGCCGGCACGACGATCAGTGCTTCGTCATCCACCTCATTCAACGCCCGCGAAGCCACGGTCAGGATCAGATCCGTGCCACTGATGAAGCGTGGCGCGACGCTCCAGTGCGGCAGACTGACGGCAACTCGGCGGCGCTCGCGCAGGGCGGTCAGGGTGCGTTCGATTTCCGGGGTGCCGCTGCCGCGCATTTCCAGCAAGACATGGGGACGGGAGAGATAGGTTGGCAGGTCGAGAACACCTCCGGCGGGAAGGCTCTGGCGATCCAGGAGGCAGACGTAGCGTTCCTCGAACAACGGCGTGCTGCGCAGTTCGCCGGGCAACTCGGGGAGTACGCCGGCGGCGAGGTCGATGTCGCCGTTTAGCAGGCCTTCGACCATGCCTTCGCGGCTGGCATGGCTGATTTGCAGGTCAATGCCCGGCGCCTCCGCGCGCAAGGTGCGAATCAGTCCGGGCAGGATGATCGCCGCGCCGTAGTCCGACATCGCAAGGCGAAAGGTCCGACGGGCGCTGGTCGGATCAAAGGTATTCGGCGCCAGCAGCGATTGCACCTGAGCCAGGGTTTCGGCCAGCGGTGCCGCCAACTCCAGCGCTCGCGCGGTGGGCACCAGCCCCGAACCGGCACGCACCAGCAATGGATCACCGAGCAAGTCGCGCAGACGTGCCAACGCATGGCTGACCGCCGGTTGACTCAGGTGCAGACGCTCGGCAGCTCGGGTCACGTGTTGCTCGCTTAGCAACATGTCCAGAATCACCAGCAAGTTGAGATCGATGCGGCGTAGATCATTCATTCGATGCATGTTCCGGATACCAAAATAGAATTTAAATCTGCGCGACGAATACCCTAGAGTCCAGCAAAATCTTGCCGGAGAACGATCATGGGAACGATGCAGTGGGTCGGATTGCTGCTGTTGGCGGTATTCGCCGGGGCGGTGGTGCCGTTTCAGAGTGCGATCAACATCAATCTGGCGCGCGGGTTGGGGCATCCGCTGTGGGCAACACTCACCTCGCTGGTGGTGAGCGTGCTGGTGTTGTTGCCGGTGCTTGTCGCCCTGCGCCTGCCGTTGCCGTCGCTGGCCCTCGCCAGCAAGCTGCCATTGTGGATGTGGACCGGCGGCGCGTTCGGGGTGTGCTTCGTGGCATTGGCGGTGGTGTTGCTGCCGAAGCTGGGGGCCTCGGGATTTCTGGCGCTGGCCCTGGCCGGGCAAATGATCACGTCAATCGTGCTGGATCACTTTGGCCTGTTTGGGCTGGTGGAGAAACATCTGACGTTGCCGCGCCTGTTCGGCGCGATGTTGTTGATGGCGGGAGTGGTACTGATCCAGTTTGGTGACTCGGCTGCCAGGTCCATGGCACCGGCGGGCTGATCGTTCGCGTTATCGGAACGACCAGCCCGAAGCCTCAGTACTTGTCCAGCGTGCGCAATTTCTGCGGCAGGCCCCACAGCAGTAACGCCGCCGCGATCAGCGCCGCCACGCCGATGACGTACAGCGCCGGCGTGGTGCTGCCGGTCAGGTCCTTGATCCGGCCGACCATTACCGGGCTGACGATGCCGCCGAACTGCCCCAGGGTGTTGATCACCGCAATCCCGCCCGCCGCACCGGCTCCAGCGCCGGCCAGCAACTTCGGTGGCAGGGTCCAGAAGCTCGGAATCGACGCGATGATCCCGGCGCCCAGCAATCCAAGGGCGACAATCAGGAACGTGGTGTGGCTGGCGAAAATCCCCGCACTGAAGAAGCCGATGGCGCCGACGATTACCAGCCCCGCGACAAACTTGCGCCGCTCCCCAGTGGCATCGGACAGACGACCGATCACCACCATGCTGATCGCGCCGCAGATATACGGGATCGAGGTCAGCAGACCGATCATCACCGGACTTTCGGTACCGGCACTGCGGATCAGTTGCGGGGCCCAGAAATTCAGGCCGTAGGACGCGACCTGGATCAGGAAGTAGATCAGTCCCAGCGTCAGGAAACCCGGAATTTTCAGCGCCGCCAGCAACGAGCCGCCGCTCTTGTGCGGTTCGTGATGGGCGATGCGGCTGGCCAGCAATTTTTTCTCCTCCAGGGTCAGCCAGTGCGCATCCTCGATGCGGTCCTTGAGCAAGGTCAGCACCAGAAAACCCAGGCCAATGCACGGCACGCCGCCGAGCAGGAACAACCAGTGCCAGCCGCGCATTTGCAGCACACCGTCGAGGTGTTCCAGCACTAGTCCGGAGAATGGCGCGCCGACCAGCCCGGCAAACGCCGAGGCCAGGAACAGCATCGAAGTGATGCGGCCACGGAAGTGCTGCGGGAACCACAGCGTCAGGTAATACAGCACGCCAGGGGCGAAACCGGCCTCCATCGCCCCGATCAGAAAGCGCAGCACGTAGAACTGCCATTCGCTGTTGACGAACACCATCAGCGCCGTCGCCACACCCCAGGACATCATGATCCGGGCGATCCAGCGCCGCGCGCCGACCTTGTACAGCATCATGTTGCTCGGTACTTCGAACAGCACGTAACCGACCACGAACAGCCCCGCACCGAGACCGTAGGCGGTGTCGCTCAGGCTCAGGTCGGCCTGCAACTGAAACTTGGCGAAGCTGATGTTGATACGGTCGAAGAAGGCGAACAGGTAGCAGACCATGATCAACGGCATCAGGCGCCAAGCGACTTTGCTGATCAGGGCTTTTTCGGCGTCGTGATCGACGGACGGGCTCGCGCCCGCCTCCATTACATTGAGGCTCATAGTTTTTTCTCCAGGCGGACTGCCGGTGGGCGTCCGATTGTTTTTGTTGTCTGGTTCGGGTGAGTCAGTGAGCGTGTGAAATCAGGTGGGGATCGGGTGCAGGTCACAATTGCGTCCGGCCTTGGCCAGTTGCCCGGGTACTTCGTGGCCCAGCAGCGCGGGCAGGCCACGGGAGAGTTTCAGCAGCAACGGCAGGTCGATGCCGGTGTGGATACCGACTTCATCGCATAGGTTGACCAGGTCTTCGGTGCAAATATTGCCGGATGCACCCGGCGCAAACGGACAGCCGCCAAGCCCGCCCAACGCCGCGTCGAAACGCCGGGCACCCGCTTCGTAAGCCGCCAGCACGTTGCACAATCCCAGGCCTCGGGTGTTGTGGAAATGCAGGGTCAGATCCGCCGCCGAAACCCGCTGCAATACCCGTCGCACCAGTCGATCAACCTGTCGCGGATTGGCCATGCCGGTGGTGTCGGCCAGGGTGATGCCTTGAACGCCCAGCTCCTGATAGGCCTCGACGATTTGCAACACGCGGTCCTCGTCGATCGCGCCTTCGAACGGGCAACCGAAGGTCGTCGCGATGCTGCCGTTGAGCCGCACGCCCGAGCCGCTGGCGAAGCCCACGATCTCGCCGAACGCCGCCAGCGAGGCTTCGCAACGCATGCGCATGTTTGCCAGGTTGTGGGTCTGGCTGGCGGACATCACCAGATTCAGTTCATCGGCGCCGGCCTCCAGCGCCCGTTGCGCGCCCTTGAGGTTGGGAATCAAGGCAACGTAAATCACCCCCGGCTGACGCTGGATACCCTTGAATACCTGCTCGCCATCGCGCAGGGCCGGGATCGCTTTCGGCGAAACGAACGAGCCGGCCTCGATGCGGCTGAATCCTGCCTGTGACAGTTGATCGATCAGGGCGATCTTGTCTTCGGTCTCGACCCAGGTCGGTTCGATTTGCAGGCCGTCCCGGGGCGAGACTTCCTGGACGATCAAGCTCTGCGAGTAATCGCTGATCATTGCACCACCCCCTGACTTTTCAGGCGTTCGATGTCCGAGGCGGTCAGGCCGAGACCGGCAAGGATGCCGTCGGTGTGCTGACCGAGGCCGGGGCCCGACCAGTTCACCCCGCCGGGGGTTTGCGAAAGCTTGGGCACGATGCCCGGCATCTTCACGGTCGCCCCGCCGGGCAGTTCGGCGTCGAGCAACATGTCCCGGGCCTGATAGTGTGGATCGGCAACGATGTCGGCCACCGAGTAGATGCGACCGGCCGGCACCTCGGCGGCTTCCAGCGCCGCCAGCACGTCATTGATCGGCAGGCTGCTCGTCCAGTGGGTAATCGCGGCGTCGAGCAGACCGCTCTTCGCGGCGCGGCCGTCGTTGTGGGCGAACTCTTCGGCGTCGGCCAGATCATTTCGACCGATCACCTGCATCAGGCGCTTGTAGATCGGGTCACTGTTGCCGGCGATCACCACGTAGGCGCCATCGGCCGTGAGGTAGGTGTTGGAGGGTGCGATGCCCGGCAACGCGCCGCCGCTGCGTTCGCGGACATGGCCGAGCATGTCGTATTCCGGCACCAGGCTTTCCATGACGTTGAACACGCTTTCGGCCAGTGACACGTCGACAATCTGCCCGCCGCCCTGCCCGGTCTTGACCCGCAGCAGCGACATCAGCGCGCCGATCACCGCGTGCAGCGAAGCCAGCGAATCGCCGAGGCTGACACCGACTCGCGCCGGTGGCGAACCGGGGGTACCGGTGGTGTAGCGAATGCCGCCCATGGCCTCGCCGATCGCACCGAAGCCGGGGCGGTCGCGGTAGGGACCGGTCTGGCCGTAGCCGGAAATGCGCACCAGGGTCAGGTCGGGATTGAGCGCGTGCAGCACGTCCCAGCCCAGGCCGAGTTTTTCCAGGGCGCCGGGGCGCAGGTTTTCGATGATCACGTCGGCATCACACGCCAGTTGCTTGACCAGCTCGATGCCTTCGACGGATTTCAGATTGAGCGCCAGGGATTTCTTGTTGCGCGATTGCAGGTACCACCACAGCGACGTCCCTTCGTGCAGCTTGCGCCATTTGCGCAGCGGGTCGCCTTGACCCATGGCTTCGATCTTGATCACCTCGGCGCCGAATTCGGCGAGCATGCGCGCGGCAAACGGCGCGGCGATCAGGGTGCCGATTTCGATCACTTTGATCGCGCTCAAGGGGGCAGTCATCGCGGGTACCTCTTGTTCTTGGAATTGCGGCCAAGGCTAGAGGAACGTGATTGCTGCAATCCAGCCGTCACTCGGCAACGGCCGTTCGCCAAACGCGAACGCTCAACTGCCCGCGCGCAAATGCTCGAACAGGATCCGGCTTACCGGCGACAACCCGGCCTCGTCACGCACCACCACGATCAAGTCGCGATCCGACCAGCCATCGGTCAACGGCACCGCTTGCAGCCCCAGCGCCCGACCGAACAATTCATAGGCGCGTTGCGGCAGGATGCCGATGCCCATGTTGGCCTGCACCATCCGGCACACCGCGTCGAAACCCGGCACATGAATGCGGATGCGCAGCACCTTGCCGGCCTGACGCGCGGCGGCGTGGGTGCGCATGTTGATCGAACTGGCGGCATGCAGGCCGACGTAATCGCTGTCGAGGGTTTCGCAGAACGCTACGGATTCACGCACTGCCAACGGATGCTCGGGCAGCATCACCACCACCAGTTTGTCCCGGCGATAGCGCACGCTGTGCAGGCCTTTGATGTCGCTGTCGCAGGAGCAGATGCCCAGATCCGCCACACCATCGAGCACGCCCTGAACCACCCCGGCGCTGGGCCGTTCCTCAAGGTCGGTCTTGACCTGCGGGTGTTGCGCGGCGAAGTCGCGCAGGTCTTCGGGGAGAAACTGAATGATTGCCGACAGGTTCGCCAGCATCCGCACATAGCCGCGCACGCCGTGGCTGTGCTCGCCCAGTTCGAGGCCCATTTTTTCGACGTTGAACAACATCTGCCGAGCGTGATGCAACAGGGTTTCGCCGGCCGGGGTCAGGGTCATGCCCTTGGCCTGACGCACGAACAGGCTGATGCCCAGCGCTTCCTCCAGCTCCATCAAGCGCTTGCTCGCCGCCGACACGGCAATCGCCTCGCGGGACGCGGCACGGGTCAGCGTGCCTTCCTCGTGGACGGCGACGAACAGTTGCAGGGTAATCAGGTCGAGGCGGCGGATCAGGCTTTTTTGCAGCATGCAGGACTCGGCGATGGCAGCGCGGACGGACACGCAGCATAGCGCTGTTCGCCCGCCTCGCGCCCGCCTCAGAAGGCGCTGCGGAAAATCTCCTCGATCTGCCGTTGATCCGCCGCCCGCGGATTGGTAAAGCCGCAGGCGTCTTTCAGGGCGTTGGCGGCGAGCACCGGGATGTCGGTGCACTTGGCGCCCAAATCACGCAGACCGCCGGGAATATCGACGTCTCGGGCCAGGCAACGGATCGCATCAATCGCGGCTTTTGCGCCCTCCTCCGGGCTGAAACCACGAATGTCGGCGCCCATGGCGTGGGCCACATCGGTCAGACGATCGGCGCAGACCAGCGCGTTGAACGTCTGCACATGCGGCAACAACACTGCGTTGCACACCCCGTGAGGCAGATCGTAGAAACCGCCCAACTGGTGCGCCATCGCGTGCACATAACCGAGCGATGCATTGTTGAACGCCATGCCCGCGAGGAACTGCGCATACGCCATGTTTTCCCGCGCGGCCAGATCGCTGCCGTCGCGTACCGCCAGGCGCAGGTTGTTGCTGATCAGGGTCATGGCCTTCAACGCGCAGGCATCGGTGATCGGGTTGGCGGCGGTGGACACATAGGCTTCGATCGCGTGGGTCAGTGCGTCCATGCCGGTGGCGGCGGTCAGGCCTTTCGGCATGGCGACCATCAGCGCCGGGTCGTTGACCGACAGCAGCGGCGTGACGTTGCGGTCGACGATGGCCATTTTCACGTGACGGGTTTCGTCGGTGATGATGCAGAACCGGGTCATCTCACTTGCGGTGCCGGCCGTGGTGTTGATGGCGATCAGCGGCAGTTGCGGCTTGGCCGATTGATCGACGCCTTCGTAGTCGCGGATCTGCCCGCCATTGGTGGCGCACAACGCGATGCCCTTGGCGCAGTCGTGGGGCGAGCCGCCGCCGAGGGACACCACGAAATCGCAGCGGTTGTCCTTGAGCAGCGCCAGCCCGGCCTCGACATTGGCGATGCTCGGATTGGGTTTGGCGCCGTCGAAGATCACCGAGTCGATGTCCTGCATCGCCAGTTTCTCGGCGATCATGGTCGCCACGCCGGCCTTGGCCAACCCGGCGTCGGTGACGATCAGCGCCTTGCGAAAACCGTAGTTGCGGATGGCATTCATGGCTTCGTCGAGGCAGCCGCTGCCCATGATGTTGACTGCTGGAATGAAAAAGGTGCTGCTCATGGCGCGTCTCCTGACAGGGACCAAATCGACTTCTGCGATCCGGCGGGTGCACACAGGATCGACCGATCGGTCACGGCGGATGTTGATCTGGCTCAATGCCCGCTCATGATAAAGTCGCCGTCCATCTGCCCCTTTGTTTTGAGACGTGCCCTGCAATGACTGATTTACTGGATGTCGACGCCACCCTCGAAGACTGGAACGCGTTGCGCGCCACCACCGACTTCAGCGGTTTGCTGCTGGGCAACGGCGCCAGTCGTGCGGTGTGGGACGATTTCGGCTACGACTCGCTGTTCGAAAACGCCCGCACGGTGGAAGAAAAGCCCCTGAGCCCATCGGAACTGAGCGTGTTCGACGCCATGCAGACGCGCAGTTTCGAGCAGGTACTCGGCGCGCTGAAAACCACCAGCCGGGTCAACAAGGCACTGGCTGTCAGCTCGGCCGCGCCGCGCAATCGCTATTACGCGATCAAGGAAGCGCTGATCAATGCCGTCCACGATTTGCACATTCCGTGGCGACTGGTCGAAGCGTCGACCCTGACGATCCTGAACCGCGAACTGGCCAGTTATCGCACGGTGTTCACCACCAATTACGACCTGCTCAATTACTGGGCGCTGCAACATCAGGGCGAGGCGATCGACGACCTGTTCAACGGCCCCGATGCGAGTTTCGATCTGTGTGAAAGCAGCACTGAAAAACCGCGTCTGCTGTACTTGCACGGCGGTCTGCATCTGGTGCGCAACCAGGACGGCACCGCCCGCAAGCTGACCGCCACCGAGGGCACGCTGCTCGGCAGTTTCGCGATCAACAACACGATCAAGACGCTCGACGACGTACCGCTGTTCGTCAACGAAGGGCCGAGTGCCGACAAGCTCAAGACCATCCGCAGTTCCGATTACCTGTCGTTCTGCTACGACCAGTTACTCGGTCACGGTGACAACCTGTGCATCTTCGGCCACGCCCTGGGCGAACAGGACAGCCACGTCGTGCGCGCCCTGCGTCTGGCGAAACCGAAGACCGTGGCGATCTCGATCTACCCGCGCAGCGCGGCGTTCATCCAGCACCAGAAGCGCCACTACGCGAAGCTGTTCGAGGGCACGGGCGTCGAGTTGCGGTTCTTTGATTCCAAGAGCCATGCGCTAGGGAATCCGAAGCTGTCAGTGCCGGTCGAGGTTTAGTGGCGACGCTTTTGGCGTCTTCGCTAGCAGGCTAGCTTCCACAAGGAAGTGCATTCCAACTGTGGGAGCTAGCCTGCTAGCGATGGCGTACGTCCAGTCAACTCACTCCTCGCTGCTGTGCACCACCACCAGCAACTGCGCCTGCACCTCGCCCACTGAGCGGATGCGATGGGGTTTCTGCGCATTGAAGTGCAGCGCATCGCCCCGCTCCAGCAGCACCCGTTCGTTCACAAAGTCTACTTCGACCTGGCCTTCGTGGACGAACAGAAACTCCTCGCCCAAATGTTCCTTGAAGGTTTTGTCGGTGAATTCGCTCGGCGGGTAAATGATGAACGGCAGCAGGCTGCGTTCGCTGACCTGATGGGCCAGCACCGCATAACCCAGACTGTGATCGTTGGCCGCCAGCGACTGGCGTTCGTGGCTGCGCACCAGGCTGTAGCTGTCGAGGCTAACGTTGTCTTCGGAGAACAGCTCTTCGACTTTCACGTTCAGCGCCTTGGCCAGTTTCAGCGCGGCGGCAATCGACGGTGTGTTCAATCCGCGCTCGACCTTCGACAGGTAACTCTTGGTCATGCCGGATTTCTCGGCCAGCGCCTCAAGGGTTACGCCAAGTTTTTTTCTCAATAATTTCAAACGGATAGACATGCGAAGCGATTAATCCAGCAAAGGAAAGACGATTTGTCCTTGCCAATGACACAAAGTGTCATATAGCCTCGTAAGTGTCATCCATGGCAACCACCACAGGACACGGATATGGCGAAGACATTAGCACTACCCAAAGACGAACTGGTCAAGCAAGCGCTGACCCAGATGCAAAAAACCCTGGCGGATAATACGTGGACAGACCGGCAAAAGCTGGCCCTGACCTGCCGGATCCTGTTCGAGAACGGCCACGATTCGGGCCTCGCCGGGCAGATCACCGCCCGTGGCCCGCAGCCGGGCACTTACTACACTCAGCAACTGGGACTGGGTTTCGATGAAATCACCGCGAGCAATCTGCTGCTGGTCAACGAAGACCTGGAAGTGCTCGAAGGCCACGGCATGGCCAACCCGGCCAACCGTTTCCACAGCTGGGTGTACCGCGCCCGGCCGGACGTGAACTGCATCATCCACACTCACCCGACGCACATTGCCGCGCTATCGATGCTGGAAGTGCCGCTGCAGATTTCCCACATGGACCTGTGCCCGCTGTACGACGATTGCGCGTTCCTTGAAGGCTGGCCGGGGGTGCCGGTGGGCAACGAAGAAGGCGAGTTGATTGCCGGGGCGTTGGGCGACAAACGGGCGATCCTGCTTTCCCACCACGGTCAGCTGTCCACCGGCACGACCATCGAGGAAGCGTGTGTCATCGCGCAACTGATCGAGCGCGCCGCCAAACTGCAACTGCTGGCGATGGCCGCCGGGACGATCAAGCCGATCATTCCCGAGCTGGGTCGCGAAGCGCATGACTGGGTCTCCAAACCCAAACGCCACGCCGCGGCCTTCAATTACTACGCCCGGCAGAACCTGCGTCAGCACGCCGATTGCCTGAACTGAACACCTCATCCTTGCGGAGCACTCTCATGTCCAACATTCACGGCATCATCGGCTACACCATCACCCCGTTCAGCGCCAACGGCGAAGGCGTTGACCTGCCGGCCCTCGGCCGCTCGATCGACCGTCTGATCGCCGGCGGCGTCCACGCGATCGCTCCCTTGGGCAGCACCGGCGAAGGCGCCTACCTGAGCGATGCGGAGTGGGATCAGGTCGCCGAGTTCAGCATCAAGCACGTCGCCAAACGCGTACCGACGGTGGTCAGCGTGTCCGACCTGACCACCGCCAAAGCGGTGCGCCGCGCACGTTTCGCCGAAGCCCACGGCGCCGACGTGGTGATGGTGCTGCCGACCTCTTACTGGAAGCTCAGCGAAGCGGAAATCCTCGCCCACTACCGCGCCATCGGCGACAGCATCGGCGTGCCGATCATGCTCTACAACAACCCGGCCACCAGCGGCACCGACATGTCGGTGGAACTGATCCTGCGCATCGTCAACGGCGTGGAAAACGTGACCATGGTCAAGGAGAGCACCGGCGACATCCAGCGCATGCACAAGCTGCAACTGCTCGGCGAAGGCCGGGTGCCGTTCTACAACGGCTGCAATCCGCTGGCGCTGGAAGCGTTCGCCGCCGGGGCCAAGGGCTGGTGCACGGCAGCACCGAACCTGATTGCGCAGCTCAATCTGGATTTGTACGAAGCCACACTGGCGGGGAATCTGGGCAAGGCGCGGGAGCTGTTCTACCGCCAGTTGCCGCTGCTGGACTTCATCCTCAAGGGCGGCTTGCCGGCGACGATCAAGGCCGGTCTGCGCCTGACCGATCTGGAAGTCGGCGATCCGCGTTTGCCGGTGTTCCCGCTGAGCGAGGCCGGGCGTAATCAGTTGCAGGCCATTCTCAAAAGCCTGAGCTGATCTCAAGGTACACACCACCCCTTGTGGGAGCGAGCTTGCTCCGGGCGGCGATCCGACGATGAAGCCATCAGATCCGACAACGATGTCGACTGATGAACCGTCATCGTCGGATCGCCGCCCGGAGCAAACTCGCTCCCACAGGTTTTTGTGCTGGATTCAAAGAACCGGCAAGGTCTTGTCCTTGATCACCTTCGTCGGCCCGTTGGTCTTCACGGCAGCAATGCCTTTGGCACACGCCGCGTCCGATGAATAGGATTCGCTGCTGCCGATGATCTGGTGATTGGCTGCCTTGAGGTTGAAGTAGGGGTGGCCGTCCTTCGTCGATTTTTTCTCGTAGCGTTCGTCCAGCGGGCTGTTGGTCTGCACCGAGGCGATGCCGTTTTCGGCGGCCGTGCGGCTCGTGTACAGCTCGCTGGTCAGAATGGTTTCGGCATTCGCCGCTTTCAGCACGAACCTGTACTGGCCGTTGCTGCTTTTGCTCAACTCATACCATCCGGACATGGTGTTTCTCCTTATCGATGCGTCACAGGGTGATTTTGGTTCCAAGCAACCCGAGGAAACCCGCCAGCCATTTCGGGTGCGCCGGCCAGGCGGGCGCGGTGGCCAGGTTGCCCTGGACATGGCCGTCCGTGACCGGGATGTCGATGTAGGTGCCGCCGGCCAGCCGGACTTCCGGGGCACAGGCCGGATAGGCGCTGCACTCGCGCCCTTCGAGAATCCCCGCTGCCGCCAGTAGTTGCGCGCCATGGCAGACAGCAGCAATCGGTTTGCCGGCCTTGTCGAAGGCTCGCACCAGATCCAGGACTTTTTCGTTCAGCCGCAGGTATTCCGGCGCACGCCCACCGGGCACCAACAGTGCGTCGTAATCCTTGGCATCGACCTTGGCGAAATCGAAGTTCAGGGCGAACTGGTGACCGGGCTTTTCGCTGTAGGTCTGGTCGCCTTCAAAGTCGTGAATCGCGGTGCGCACGGTCTTGCCGGCAGCCTTGTCCGGGCACACGGCATGCACGGTGTGACCGACCATTTGCAGGGCCTGGAACGGCACCATCACTTCGTAGTCTTCGACGTAATCGCCGACCAGCATCAGAATCTTTTTCGCGGCCATGGGCAGGACTCCTCTGGTGAATGCGCAGGAATATTCACAGTAGTCCAAGGATCGCGATGGCGTCGCAAACTGTATGGATAACTCTGCGCTCAGCTGTAACAGCCCGATTGCCGTGGTTTGTGGCTAGATGAAGGCACCTCCCAGCCACCTTTGAATCGGTTTGCTCTCATGTCTTCGCGCGAAAACACCGGCATGGCCCTCGGCCTGCTCGGCGTGGTGATTTTCAGCCTTACCCTGCCCTTCACCCGCATCGTGGTGCAGGAACTGCACCCGCTGCTCAACGGCCTGGGCCGTGCGTTGTTCGCGGCGATTCCGGCGGCGGCGCTGTTGTTGTGGCGACGGGAAAAGTGGCCGACCTGGAAGCAAGTCAAAGGCCTGAGCCTGGTGATCGCCGGGGTGATTCTCGGTTTCCCGGTGCTGTCGGCGTGGGCCATGCAGACCTTGCCGGCGTCCCACGGTGCGCTGGTCAACGGTTTGCAGCCGCTGTGCGTGGCGCTGTACGCCGCGTGGCTGTCCCATGAACGTCCGTCGAAAGCCTTCTGGGCCTGCGCCGCGTTGGGCAGTGCGTTGGTGTTGGGTTATGCGTTGTACACCGGCGCCGGCAGCATTCAGGCCGGTGACTTGCTGATGCTCGGAGCGATTGCGGTGGGCGGTCTGGGTTATGCCGAGGGCGGGCGTCTGGCCCGGGAGATGGGCGGCTGGCAGGTGATCTGCTGGGCACTGGTGCTGTCGACGCCGCTGCTGATCGGCCCGGTGCTGTATCTGGCTTTCCAGCATCAAGGCGCGGTGTCGGCGAAAACCTGGTGGGCGTTTGGTTACGTCGCGCTGTTTTCGCAGTTTCTGGGCTTCTTCGCCTGGTACGCCGGGCTGGCCATGGGTGGCATTGCACGGGTCAGTCAGATCCAGCTGTTGCAGATCTTCTTCACCATCGCGTTTTCCGCGCTGTTCTTCGGCGAACACGTGGAGCCGATCACCTGGCTGTTCGCCTGCGGGGTGATCGCGACAGTGATGCTCGGGCGCAAGACCGCCATCAGACCCCATGTGGGAGCGAGCTTGCTCGCGAAGACGGACTGACAGTCAACGATGATGTCGCCTGTTATGGCCCCTTCGTCGGATCGCCGCCCGGAGCAAGCTCGCTCCCACAGGGCAACGGTCAAGCCAGCAAACCGTCAGCGAGCAGCAGGGTTTCGAGGCAGTGCTCGCTGATCTGATAGAACGCCTTCAATTCCTGAATCTTCACCAACAGCTGAGTAGGGTCCACCGGCTCGGCGCGCTTCACCGCCAGAATCATCTTGTTCTTGTTGGTGTGGTCCAGGGAGATGAACTCGAACACCTTGGTCTCGTAACCGCAGGCTTCGAGGAACAGCGCACGCAAGCTGTCAGTGACCATTTCCGCCTGCTGGCCCAGGTGCAGGCCGTATTGCAGCATCGGCTTGAGCAGCGCCGGACTCTGGATCTGCAAGCGGATCTGTTTGTGGCAGCACGGCGAGCACATGATGATCGAGGCGCCGGAGCGGATACCGGTGTGGATCGCGTAGTCGGTGGCGATGTCGCAGGCATGCAGGGCGATCATCACGTCCAGCTCGCTCGGCGCCACGCTGCGCACATCGCCGCATTTGAACACCAGCCCCGGGTGTTCCAGCTTCGTGGCGGCGGTGTTGCACAGGTTGACCATTTCTTCGCGTAATTCGACGCCGGTGACTTCGCCTTCGGCCTTCAACGTGTTGCGCAGATAGTCATGGATGGCGAACGTCAGGTAACCCTTGCCCGAACCAAAATCCGCCACCCGCACCGGTTTGTCCAGGGCCAGCGGCGACGAGGTCAGCGCGTGGCTGAAGACTTCGATGAACTTGTTGATCTGCTTCCATTTGCGCGACATCGCCGGGATCAGCTCGTGTTGCGCGTTGGTCACGCCCAGGTCCTTGAGGAACGGTCGGTTCAGATCGAGAAAGCGGTTTTTCTCGCGGTTGTGCTCGGCGGACGGCACTTCGCGTAATTGCTGAGGTTTGCTCTTGAACAGCGAACTCTTGCCCTTTTTGCTGTATTCGAGCTGGGCTTCGTCCGTCAGCGCCAGCAAATGCGCATTTTTGAACGCCGCCGGCAGCAGCCCGGCAATCGTCGTTACCGCTTCGTCCAATGGCAGGTTCTTGGTGATGTCGCGGGTCTTGTAGCGATAGACGAACGACAGGTTCGGCTGCGCCTTGACCGTCACCGGTTTGATGATGATCCGCTGCAGATCCGCTTCTTCGCCGACGTACTTGGCCAGCACCAGTTTGATGAAGCCGTTCTGTTCGAGGCTGGTTTGCAGCAGCTCGATGAATTGGACGTGATGATCCGGTGCCGGTTTGGCAGATGGGGCGGTAACAGACATGAGAAAAAGCGGCCTCGGACGGGCAAATCGGGAATGGCCGCTAGTTTAGGGGGGATGGCGCTCAAGGGCACGGCTAATTTCCCGAACGGCTTATCCCAGCACCACCAGGCGATTGGGCAACTCATTCCTCACCTGCGTCACCGGCACATGCACCTTGAGCAACTCGCCGCACGCCTCGATACAGGTAACAAAGCCCTGCAACGTCTGCCCCTGCCGCACCTGCTCGGTAAACGCCGCGACAATCGAGTCCCAGCTCTTGTTATCCAGCTTCTTGGAAATCCCCTCATCCACCAGAATTTCCACATACCGCTCCGCCTCACAGACAAAAATCAGCATGCCGGTGCCGCCCACCGTGTGATGCAGGTTCTGTTCGAGAAACTGCCGCCGCGCCAGATTCGAGGCGCGCCAGTGCCGGACATGACGCGGGATCAGATGAGTGGTGACCTTCGGCAGACGAAACACCAGGCACAGCACGACAAAACTGACCCACTGCACCAGCAACAGGCTGTGCATCGTCAGCCAGCCCGTCAGGTAATGCACGATCCCCGGCACCACCAGCGCCAGCAGGCTGGCCCACAGCAGCGGGATGTACGCGTAGTCGTCGGCGCGGGCCGCGAGCACCGTCACCAGTTCGGCGTCGGTGTCGCGCTCGACCCGGGCGATGGCCTCGGCGACCTTGCGTTGTTCGTGTTCAGTCAGTAATGCCATGTCGTGAAGTGCCTGCTCATTATTGTTATCACCAGCCGCCGGAGGACCCACCCCCGCCGAAACTGCCACCGCCGCCGCTGAAGCCCCCGCCTCCACCGCCGCCGCCAAATCCACCACCACCGAAACCGCCCCCTCCTCCGGAGCCGCCCCGGCCGGCGGGAAGGATACCGAGCATCTGGCAGACAAAGACAGTCAGAATGAACAACATCACCAGAAATACGAACAACGCCGGGTGCCGCGAGACGAAATCATCGGCGGGATCGCCAGCCGATTCATACACCGTGGACGGTTCGTCCAGCGGATTGCCGCCCAGCACCACCAGCATCGCCGCGACACCGTCGCTGATGCCCTTACTGAAATTGCCGGCCTTGAACGATGGCGTGATCACCTGATGAATGATCACCGAACTCTGCGCGTCGGTCAGGCGATCCTCCAGCCCGTAGCCGACTTCGATGCGCAACTTGCGCTCGTCCCGGGCGACGATCAACAGGGCGCCGTTGTTCTTGTCCTTCTGGCCGATGCCCCAGTGCCGGCCGAGTTCGACGCCAAAGTCCTCGATGGTCGCGCCTTGCAGGTTCGGCAACGTCACCACTACCAACTGTTCGCCGGTCGCCTGCTCGTGGGCCTGCAATTGCTGGCTCAGTTGCGTGCGCACCGACGGCTCGATCATCTGCGCCTCGTCCACCACCCGCCCGGTCAGCGCCGGAAAGGTCAACTCGGCCCGGGCGCTGACGGCGAACAGCCACAGCATCAGCACCAGGCCCATCTTCAACACACGCATGGGCATCCCCGGCTCAGAACTTCACTTCCGGGGCCTTGTCCGCGCCGGGGCTAGTGGCTTCAAAGGTCTCGCGGATCGGCAGGTTGCTGTACATCACGCTGTGCCACAGGCGACCCGGGAAGGTGCGGATCTCGGTGTTGTACTTCTGCACCGCCAGAATGAAATCCCGGCGCGCAACGGCGATACGGTTTTCCGTGCCCTCAAGTTGCGATTGCAGGGCGAGGAAATTCTGGTTGGCCTTCAGGTCCGGGTAACGCTCGGACACCACCATCAACCGGCTCAAGGCACCGGTCAGTTGATTCTGGGCCTGATCGAACTGCTTGAGCTTTTCCGGGTTGTCGAGGGTGCTGGCATCAACCTGGATCGACGTCGCCTTGGCCCGGGCATCGATCACCGCTGTCAGGGTTTCTTCCTCGTGCTTGGCGTAACCCTTCACGGTTTCCACCAGATTGGGGATCAGGTCGGCGCGCCGTTGGTACTGGTTCTGCACCTGGCCCCAGGCGGCCTTGGCCTGTTCGTCGAGGGTCGGGATATTGTTGATGCCGCAAGCGGTCAACAACGTGGCCAGCACCAGCAAGGTGGCGACCTGCAAACGCGAGCGGTAGACAGGACTGACATTCATCGGACGGGTGCTCCCTTGCACATTTCATGAATAATGAATCGCGAAACATTCTTAGCCGGCGGTTGCGGCATAATCGCCCCGCCACTGGATTGCGGCGGGCCGATGGGCTAAAAAGAGGCCCTGCGCGATCATGTCGCCGAGACGTTCGACGTACATTCGGCTGTCGTTTTCTGAATCAGCACCCGAACAACAATAGTCGCTCCCTACATTTTGGCTGGCCGGCGTTGCAACGCCGTTTAGGCCCTTGAGAAAACTATTCATGAAGAAGCTGTGTTTGCTGGGCCTGTTCGTCAGCCTGGCCAGTCATCAAGTACTGGCCGCCACGACCCCGGTACCCCTGGAAAACAAGGACGCGTTCATCAGCAACCTGATGAAGCAAATGACCCTCGACGAGAAGATCGGCCAGTTGCGCCTGATCAGCATCGGCCCGGAAATGCCCCGCGAGCTGATCCGCAAAGAGATCGCCGCCGGCAACATCGGCGGCACGTTCAACTCGATCACCCGCCCGGAAAACCGTCCGATGCAGGACGCGGCCATGCGCAGTCGCCTGAAGATCCCGATGTTTTTCGCGTACGACGTGATCCACGGTCACCGTACGATTTTCCCGATTCCGCTGGCCCTGGCATCGAGCTGGGACATGGACGCCATCGGTCAGTCCGGGCGCGTGGCTGCCAAAGAAGCCGCCGCCGACAGTCTAGACATCACCTTCGCGCCGATGGTCGACATCTCCCGCGACCCGCGCTGGGGCCGCAGCTCCGAAGGTTTCGGTGAAGACACCTACCTGACCTCGCGCATCGCCAAAGTCATGGTCAAGGCTTACCAAGGTGAAACCCCGAGCGCGGCCGACAGCATCATGGCCAGCGTCAAGCACTTCGCCCTGTACGGCGCTGTTGAAGGCGGTCGCGACTACAACACCGTCGACATGAGCCCGGTGAAGATGTACCAGGACTACCTGCCACCGTACCGCGCGGCCATCGACGCCGGTGCCGGCGGCGTGATGGTGGCGTTGAACTCGATCAACGGTATCCCGGCCACCGCCAACACTTGGCTGATGAACGACCTGCTGCGCAAGGACTGGGGCTTCAAGGGCCTGGCGGTCAGCGACCACGGCGCGATCTTCGAACTGATCAAGCACGGCGTGGCCCGCGACGGTCGTGAAGCGGCGAAGCTGGCGATCAAGGCCGGCATCGACATGAGCATGAACGACACCCTGTACGGCAAAGAGCTGCCGGGGCTGCTCAAGTCCGGCGAGATCGAACAGAAAGACATCGACAACGCCGTGCGTGAAGTGCTCGCCGCCAAGTACGACATGGGCCTGTTCAAGGACCCGTACCTGCGCATCGGCAAGGCTGAAGACGATCCGGCCGACACCTACGCCGACAGCCGTCTGCACCGCGCCGACGCCCGTGAAGTGGCGCGTCGCAGTCTGGTGCTGTTGAAGAACCGGAACGAAACCCTGCCGCTGAAGAAAACCGCCAAAGTTGCGCTGGTCGGCCCGCTGGCCAAGGCTCCGATCGACATGATGGGCAGTTGGGCGGCCGCCGGTCGTCCGGCGCAATCGGTGACCCTGTTCGACGGCATGAGCAATGTGATCGGCGACAAGGCGAACCTGATCTACGCCCGTGGCGCCAACATCACCAGCGACAAGAAGGTTCTCGACTACCTGAACTTCCTCAACTTCGATGCGCCGGAAGTGGTCGATGACCCGCGCCCGGCCAACGTGTTGATCGACGAAGCGGTGAAAGCCGCCAAGGACGCCGACATTGTGGTTGCAGCGGTGGGCGAGTCCCGTGGCATGTCCCACGAATCGTCGAGCCGCACCGACCTGAACATCCCGGAAAACCAGCGCGAGCTGATCCGTGCCCTGAAAGCCACCGGCAAGCCATTGGTGCTGGTGCTGATGAACGGCCGTCCGCTGACGATTCTGGAAGAGAAAGAACAGGCCGACGCGATTCTGGAAACCTGGTTCAGCGGCACCGAGGGCGGCAACGCCATCGCCGACGTGCTGTTCGGCGACTACAACCCGTCGGGCAAACTGCCGGTGACCTTCCCGCGTTCCGTGGGACAGATCCCGACCTACTACAACCACCTGAGCATTGGTCGGCCGTTCACGCCGGGCAAACCGGGCAACTACACCTCGCAGTATTTCGATGACACGACCGGGCCGCTGTTTCCGTTCGGTTACGGCCTGAGCTACACCGACTTCAGCCTGAGCGACATGGCGCTGTCCTCGACCACCCTGAACGCCACCGGCAAGCTCGACGCCAGCGTCATGGTCAAGAACACCGGCAAGCGCGACGGCGAAACCGTGGTGCAGCTGTATATCCAGGACGTCACCGGGTCGATGATCCGTCCGGTCAAGGAGCTGAAGAACTTCCAGAAAATCATGCTCAAGGCCGGCGAGCAGAAAGTCGTGCACTTCACCATCACCGAAGATGACCTGAAGTTCTACAACGCCCAGCTCAAGTACGCGGCCGAGCCTGGCAAGTTCAACGTGCAGATCGGCCTGGACTCCCAGGACGTGACGCAGCAGAGCTTTGAATTGCTGTAATCCCGGCACCCTGATCGTTCGGATCTGATCGTTCCCACGCTCTGCGTGGGAATGCAGCCCGGGACGCTCCGCGTCCCAAAGCGGACGCAGAGCGTCCATTGAGGCATTCCCACGCAGAGCGTGGGAACGATCAATTGCGCTTAGCCGCGTCTGTCGAGCAAGTTGACCACCACCCGATCCACCCAGCCCCAGATCCGCTGCTTCACCCGCCGCCACAACGGCCGGCGCTGCCATTCCTCCAGACTCACCTGCTGACTCAGGCCGAAGTCCTTCTCGAAACTCGCCGCCACCGCTGCCGTCAATGACGGGTCCAGCGCTTCCAGATTCGCCTCAAGGTTGAAGCGCAGATTCCAGTGATCGAAATTGCATGAACCGATGCTCACCCAGTCGTCCACCAGCACCATTTTCAGGTGCAGGAAACACGGCTGGTATTCGAAGATTTTCACCCCGGCCTTGAGCAGGCGCGGGTAGTAGCGATGCCCGGCATAACGCACCGACGGATGATCCGTGCGCGGCCCGGTCAGCAGCAGGCGCACGTCGAGGCCACGGGCAGCGGCCTTGCGCAGGGAGCGGCGGATTTTCCAGGTCGGCAGAAAGTACGGCGTCGCCAGCCAGATCCGCTGCTGGCCGCTGTTCAGCGCGCGGAACAGCGATTGCAGAATGTCCCGATGCTGACGGGCGTCGGCGTAGGCCACGCGGCCCATGCCCTCGCCCGTGTCCGGCACGCGGGGCAGCCGTGGCAGGCCGAAATGCGCGTTGGGCCGCCAGGCCCGGCGATGGCGGTTGGCGATCCATTGGCGGTCGAACAGCAATTGCCAATCGAGCACCAACGGGCCGGTGATTTCCACCATGACCTCGTGCCATTCGCTGGTGTCGTGGCCCGGTGTCCAGAATTCATCGGTCACCCCGGTGCCGCCGACCACCGCCAGACGCTGGTCGATCAGCAACAGCTTGCGATGGTCGCGATAGAAATTGCCGACCCAGCGCCGCCAGTTCAGCCGATTGTAAAAACGCAGCTCGACCCCGGCCCCGGTCAGCCGCCGGCGCAGCGTGAGGGTGAAGGCGAGGCTGCCGTAATCGTCGAACAGGCAGCGCACCCGCACGCCCCGCTCCGCCGCCAGCACCAGCGCCTGCACGATGGTTTCGGCACAGGCGCCAGCTTCCACCAGATACAGCTCCAGTTCGATCTGCTCGCGGGCGCGGGCGATCTCGTCGAGCATGCGCGGGAAGAATTGCGGGCCATCGATCAACAGCTCGAAGCGGTTGCCATCACGCCACGGAAACACCGCGCCGCGCATGTCAGCGCGCCGTGAAGATCAGCACCGCACCCACCGGCACCGACAGACTGATGGCCGACAGGCCAGCCATGTTGCGCAGGCTTTCCAGGCCCGGCAGCAGATCGAAATCCTCGGCGCTGATCACCAGCGGCTCCAGGGTCACCACTTGAAAGCGTCGGTCATCGAGGCGCGTGGCGAGCAGTTCGGCGGGGTACTCATGCTGTTTGCCGTGCAGGGTGACGGTCAGCGGCAGGCGCAATTCAAGCTGCGCGCCGGGGGCGAGATCGTTGATCGGGCGCAGGTCGATCCGGGTGGTGATGGTCGCTTCGGGAAATTGCTCGATCTGGAACAGCTCCTTGCGCATGCGCTCGTCGCGCAGCGGGATGCCGCTGTTGATCGAATCCAGCTCGACTTCGACCACGGCGCGGCCATCGGGATCGACCTTGCCGTGCAGCACCAGAAAGCGCTGCACTTCAGAAATATTGGCGTTTTTCGTGCTGACGAACGACAGCCGCGACGACTCGCCGTCCAGATACCAGTTGGCCTGGGCCGGCAGCGCAGCGGCGCCCAGCAGCAGGCCGGCGAAGGCGTTGCACAGAGAACGGTTGAACATTGAAGACTCGTGGGGCTGATAAACCTGCACGAACCTTAACTGGCCGTGGCGTTATTGCAAACTGTCCGTCTCTGCAAACGCTCAGGCCAGCGCCTGCTGCACCTCGCCGATGGTCGACGCGAGGCTGTTGAGGTGCAGGCTCAGCACCCGCTCCACCGGCGCCTGGTCCATCGGCCAGTGCAGCGCCATGCTGCCGACCAATCGCCCTTGGGCACGGATCGGCAAGGCCACCGCACGAATCAGGAACGGCAGGCGCACCGGATATTCCCAGTAACCTTCGGTGCGCTGGCCGAAGCCCTGATGCAAGGCTTGCTCGGTGGCTTGCAATACACCGTCGTCCGCCAACTGTTCGCGTTCGGCCAGACGTTTGACGTCCTGGCTGTCGAGCTCGCCAAGGCATGCGCGGCCCATCGCCGAATGGAACAGGCTGGCGTGATGGCCGACGATCTGGCAGTTGGTTGGATAGCGTTTTCGCAACACCTGCGGAATCGCGCTTTCCATCACTTCGACCCGTTCACCGTCGAAACACGACAGATCCGCCACCAGCCCGGTGCGCTCACTGAGTTCCAGCAGCATCGGCGCGGCGCTTTCCACCAGATGGCGCTTGAAGCGTTGCTGGCGATCACCGAACAGGCGCTTGGCGCACAACCGGTAGCGGCGGTCGCTGAGGCCGCGATAGATCCAGCCCTGCTCCTGCAAGGTCGCGAGCATCCGCGACACCGTGGCCTTGGGCAGGGTCGTCAGGTAGTGCAACTCCTCCAGCCCCAACGCCTGATGCTCGCCGAGCAACTCGACGATGGCCAGCGCCCGTTCGACCGAGCGCACGCTGCCGGTGTCTGCCTTGCTGCCCATGTGTTCGACCTCCATGGATACGGATGAAAGATCACTTCGTGCAGCAAGATGCGGGCCGCTCAGGTCGATTGCAGGCATGCCGGCGGTCGCCGTTCGACCCAGCGGGTCAGCTGTTCATGGGCATAGGCCAGTTGCAGCACCGCCCGATCCGCCTGGGCCGGGCCGATGATTTGCAGGCCCATCGGCAACCCGGCCGGGCTGAACCCCACCGGCACGCTGATGCTCGGCAACCCCGCCAGCGTCGGGCCGATCACCACCTCCATCCAGCGGTGATAGGTGTCCATGGTCTGCCCGCCGACAACTCGCGGCCACGCTTGCTGTGCATCAAAAGGGAACACTTGGGCGGTGGGCAACAGCAGGAAATCGTAACGTTCGAACAACTCGCTCAACGCGCGATACCACTCGCTGCGCGCGACCGACGCCTGATAGACCTCGGCTGCCGTCAGACGCAGACCGCCCTCGATTTCCCATTGCGCTTCGGGTTTGAGCAGCGCCCGTTTTTGCGGATCGGCATAGGCCGCGCCGAGGCTGCCCTGCACCAGGAAATGCCGATGGGTGAGCCAGGTTTGCCACAGGCGTTCCATGGAGAAGTCCGGCTGACAGGCCTCGACCTGACAGCCCAAGGCACTGAAATCCGCCAGCGCCGATTCGCACAGGCTCAACACGCCGTCGTCCATGGGCAGATAGCCGTTGTAATCGCCGAGCCAGCCGAGGCGCAGACCGCTGCAGTCCTGTTGCAGATCCAGCCCGAAATCCCGTGGCTCATCAGCCAGCGACAGCGGCACGCGCGGATCGTAGCCGGCCTGGGTCGAGAGCAATCGCGCGACGTCGGTGACCGTGCGGCCCATCGGTCCTTCGGTGGCCAGTTGCTGGACGAACACTTCCGGCATCGGGCCGTGAGGCACGCGGCCTTGGGATGGGCGGAAGCCGAACACGTTGTTGAACGCCGCCGGGTTGCGCAGCGATCCCATCATGTCGCTGCCGTCGGCCACCGGCAGCAGGCGCAGGGCCAGCGCCACTGCCGCCCCGCCGCTGCTGCCGCCGGCGATCAGGCCCGGATCGTAGGCGTTGGTGGTGGTGCCAAACACGCTGTTGTAGGTCTGCGAGCCGAGGCCGAACTCCGGAACGTTGCTCTTGCCGATGATGATCGCGCCGCAATCGCGAACCCGCGCCACGCTGATCGCATCGTGCTGCGGCACTTGCTCGGCGAACAGCGGTGAGCCCAGCGTCGTGCGCAACCCGGCGGTGGCCGCCAAGTCTTTGATCGCCTGAGGCATGCCGTGCATCCAGCCTCGGGACTCGCCGCGATCCAGTTGCCGGTCGCATTCATCGGCTTCGCGCAACAGCACGTCCTGCGGGCGCAGCGAGACCAGCGCGTTGACCGCCGGGTTGAAGCGGTCGATGTGCGTCAGATACGCCTGCATCACCTCGCGGCACGACACCTTGCGGGCATGGATCGCCCGGGACAGCGCATCGGCGTCGAGGGCGACAATCGGATCAATGGCTAACGGACTCACGGTTTCACTCCCAGGTTGAGCGCAACGGATTTCTTTGCGCGGGGTGCCTCCTGCAAACAGTAAGTACCGAGCAGGGTCAGCAGGCAAGCGAACAAGACATAGAACGACGGCGCCACCGGGGTGTTCAGAACTTTACTCAACCAAGTGACGATCAGCGGCGCGAAACCGCCGAACACCATCACCGCCACGTTGTAGGCCACTGACACGCCGGTGGAGCGCACTTCAATCGGAAACTGCTCGGCCAGCGCCGTCGGAGCCGGGCCGAAGAACCCGCCAATCGCCGTGCACAGCAGCAGTTGCATCACCAGCAGACGCTCGATCGACGGTGCGGCCGCGACCCACACATACAGCGGATAGACCATGACGAAAAACGCCAGGGTAAACGCCATCAGCACCGGCCGCCGACCGAGGCGATCCGACAGTGCGCCGGCGAGCGGAATCACCACGGTCATCAACGCCACCGCGAGCATCTGCACCAGCAACACCTGATCCAGCGGCAGGCCGAGGTTCTTGTGGGCGAAGGTCGGCATGTTCACCAGCACCACGTAAAACGACACCGTTGCCCCGCACGCCAAGCCCATCGACACCAGCAGGCTGCGGCGATGTTCGCGCAGCACCTGCCACAGGCCCGGTGCTGCGCCTTTGGCCTTCTTGCGCGCTTCGAGAAACTCTTCCGGTTCTTCCATGTGCTTGCGAATCCACAAGCCCACCGGGCCGATCAGCAGACCGAGCACGAATGGAATCCGCCAGCCCCAACTGTCCAGCGCTTCGGGGGAAAACAGGTGTGTGACCAGCGCCACCATGGCCGCGCCGCTGAACACCGCCAGGCATTGCCCGACCAGTTGCCACGAACCGTACAAGCCCTTGCGATGGGCCGGCGCGCTCTCCACCAGAAACGCCGTGGCGCTCGCATATTCACCGCCCGTGGCAAAACCCTGGAGCATCCGCGCCACCACGATCAACAGCGGCGCGCCCATGCCGATGGCGGCGTAGTTCGGCGCGAACGCGATCAGGGCGATGGAAACGGTCATCAGGCGGATGATCATCTGCATCGCGGCCTTGCGCCCTTTGCGGTCGGAATAAATGCCGAGCAGGATGCCGCCCACCGGGCGCATGAAAAAGCCGACGCCGAAGGTCGCCAGCGCCATCAGCAGCGAAGCGTAGTCGTCGTCGGACGGGAAAAACTGCCGGGCGATGATGCTCGCCAGAAAGCCGTAAACGATGAAGTCGTACCATTCCAGGGCGTTGCCGATGACGGCGGCGACCACTTGCCGGGTGCGCGAAACGCCTGCGTTCGAAGTCTGCATGGGGATTCTCCAGAAGCTGTTGGTTGACCACGCAGGCACGTGCGCACCTGCGTTCCAGCGGCAGCAAAAAGTGAAGAAATCAGACCGGCTTGAGCCAGCTCTCGGTAAGCGCGCCCCAATACGCCGCGCCGGTCAGCAGAATGTCGTCGTTGAAGTCGTAGGCCGGGTTATGCACCATCGGCCGCGCCACGCCGTTGCCGATGAACAGGTAGGCGCCGGGGCAGCGCTGGAGCATCCAGGCAAAGTCCTCGCTGCCCATCAGTTTGGGTGTATTGCCATCGACGGCGTCAGCACCGACCAGTTCGACGCCGACCTGACGGGCAAACTCGGTTTCAGCGGCGTGGTTGACCAGCACCGGGTAGGCCGGACGGTGCTCGATGGTCGAGGTGCAGCCGAAGCTTTCGGCCTGGGCTTCGATGATCGAGCGCACGCGGTCCAGTGTCTGAACGCGGACTTCGGCATTCAGCGCACGCAGGCTCAGGCGCAGGATCGCCTGTTGCGGAATCACGTTTGCCGCCTCGCCGGCCTGCAATGCGCCGACCGTCACCACCGCCGCCTGCTGCGCATCGATGTTGCGCGCGACCACGGTTTGCAAAGCCATCACCACACTGGCTGCGGCGACCAGCGGGTCCACCGCCAGATGCGGCATCGAGCCGTGACCGCCAACGCCTTCGATGGTCACCGTGAGCAGATCCTGCGAAGCCATCATCGGCCCTTCGCGAAAGCCCAGATGTCCCGCCGGCAGGCCCGGCATATTGTGCATGCCGAACAGCGCATCGCACGGAAAGCGTTCGAGCAGGCCATCGGCGAGCATCGCCTCGGCCCCGCCCTGGCCCTCTTCGGCGGGCTGGAAAATCAGCGTCAGGGTGCCGTCGAACTGACGGGTCGCGGCCAGATAACGCGCCGCGCCGAGCAGCATCGCGGTGTGCCCGTCGTGGCCGCAGGCGTGCATGCAGCCTTGATTGCGGCTGCTGTAGGCGACACCGGTGTTCTCGATAATCGGCAGCGCATCCATGTCGGCCCGCAGCCCGAGTTTGCGTGTGCTGCTGCCGTTGCGCAGCACGCCGACCACGCCGGTCTTGCCGACGCCGGTGTGGACTTCATAACCCCAGTCTTCGAGCGACCTGGCGACCAGCGCCGAGGTGCGGCTTTCCTCGAAACCGAGTTCAGGGTGGGCGTGAATGTCCTGGCGGGTGGCGTGCAGGTCGCTGGCCACATCGTTGAGCCAGGCCAGAATGTGCTGATGTCGGGGCATGACGGTTCTCCTCGCGCGGGTGTTCCCGGTCTTGTTGTTCGCTATGAATTCACGACACATGAGCGGCAGGTCGTGCTCACCGCCAGATAACCGTGAGACACGCGAGAGGACAATCGAATGTGGTTCCACAGGGTGGAACCGGATCAGGGTTGCAGGCGACAGCCCTGGCGTTCGCCTTGCCACTGGGCGCTGTTGCTGCGTCCCAGGCCGCTGGCGGTGACGATTTTTTGCGTGCGGTCATCGGTCAGTTCGCTGGGCAACCACTGCGTCACATAGCCCCGGCAATACTCGGCGTCGTTGTTCATCACGTAACGACACGAACAATATTCCTTGGCGGTGTAGGCGCTGATGATGTCCGGGAAGGCCCACAGGTTTTCGCGCTCGTGCCAGCCCCAGCCCAGCAGCACGACCAGCAGCACCAACAGGATTCGTTTGAACAGTTTCATGGCCGCACCGCCCCGAGCACACGCTTGAGCAATTCGTTGTGGCGATAGCTGCCGTCGCGGTCATCGGCGTAGCGCACGATCACCAGTTTTTCGCTCGGGATCACGTACAGCGCCTGGCCCCAGTGGCCGAGGGCGGCGAAGGTGTCGGGCGGTGCGTCAGGCCACGGAGAAGGCGCGCCGTCTGCCGGGCGATTGAGCCACCACTGCCCGCCGGGCACGGCTTCGTCCTGATGAGCCTTGTAGCCGGCGAAGGGCTGGCGGTTGAAGGCGACCCAATCCCTGGGCAGCAACTGCCGGTCGTTCCAGCGTCCGTCACGTTCCATCAACAGGCCGATTCGCGCCAGATCCCGGGCCGTCATATAAGCGTAGGAAGAGGCGACGAAGGTGCCCGTCGCGTCGGTTTCCCACGTGGCATGCCGGATGCCCAGGGGATCGAAAAGTGCTGTCCACGGATAGTCCGGATAACGCTGTGGGCCGACGATGGTTTTCAGTGCGGCGGCCAACAGATTGCTGTCGCCGCTGGAATAACGGAACGCCTGACCCGCTGGCGCGTAGCTGTCGTGATCGGCGGTGAAGGCGGCCATGTCGCGGTGGCCACGGGTGTAGAGCATCGCCACCACCGAGGATTTCAGTGGGGCGTATTCGTAGTCTTCCTGCCAGTCGATGCCCGAGGCCCAGTGCAGCAGATCCTTGACGGTGATGGCCGGGTGTTTTTCCAGCGCCGGGTAATATTGCGCGGCCGGGTCATCGAGCTTGAACAGGCCTTCGCCGTACGCCACGCCGAACACCGTGGCCATCAGGCTTTTACTGATCGACCAGGTCAGGTGCGGTGTGTCGGCGGTGGTCGCGGCGGCGTAGCGTTCGTAGATGAGCTGGCCGTCGCGGATCACCAGCAAGGCGTCGGTGCGGATGCCTTTTCGGGTGTTGTCATCGCGGGGCGGGAAGGTGTAGACCTCCAATGCCTCGACGGCCTGGCCGTTGAGTTTCGGGCCGGTCGGCCATTGCTCGCCCGGCCATTGTTCGGCCTGAACCGTGAAGCTGATCAACAGCAGAAACAGGGACAGGCCTTTGAACATGGTGAGGGCTCTGGGGATGAACCTGAGAAGACTAGCCGGCGTTCATGACAGATGTGTTTTGGCTTTCAACCAACGCCTTTGCCAGTCGTTTGGCCCGCGCACCTGCTGCCAGTTGCATGACCGATTGATCGCGCTGCCACATCGCTGCCCACTCAGGATTGCCGTCACGCATGGCCTGATCAACCTCCGCTTTGAGCCCGTCGAACTGCGCAAACAATCCACCGAGCAACACATGCCCGGCGGGATTATTCGGCGGCTGACGACTGACTTCGGAACACCCGGCCAACAGCGCCAGCAAACGCAATTGCAGCGGCTGCGGCCAGCCGCCGTCCTGACCGACGCCGTACAGCCACGCGGTCATTGCACTCAACACGTAAACATCTTCAAGGGTGCGGAACGGTTTGACGTAGGCATCCCAACCATCCCCCGCGAGTAACTCACACAACGCCTCGTCGAGATGCAACCGGCCATGGCTGATGTCCGGCATCAACGGCAGCGCCGGGAGTTTTTCCACCCGCACGCCGGGCTCGCCGGGATACACCACCGCCAGGCTCAGGCGCGGTGATTCGCCGGGTTGCTCACTGCGCGCGGCGATCAGCAGCCAGTCCGCCGCATCGCCGGCGGTGACGAAATCCTTTTGCCCGGTAAGGCGCAGATCCGTGAGCCGGGTCTGCATGTCCGCCGGACGCAGGCTGCGCTGTTCGGTCGCACACAACGCACCGAGGCTTGGCGGCGCGCTCGGCCAAAGCATCCGCAACGCTGCCTGATAGCCCACCAGAAACGCCAGCCCCGGCGATGTCATCCGCCGCCCTCCAGCCACCGCCAGTTCGAACGGCGTCACGCTGCCCAGTTGATGCAGCAACGTGACGAAGCCCTCCGCCAGATCGGCATCGGCGGGCAGGCGTTCGCGGCATTCAAGCAGGGTCGACCAGGTCATCAGAGGCTCCTCGTGGGCTGTCATATAAGCATCACCAAACATTCATGGCGATGACACCGGGGCTACATAGCCTGACTTTGCACAACACGGCTGCATAAAGAAAGTCGATCGGCTGCAACCCATGACGGGTTCAAGGCCCGTACGGAGATTCACATGACTCAGATCGCCCGCATCAGCGACACCGGCAATGAACGCCGCCTGCAAGCCGAACGCCTGATCGGCGCCGAGGCCTTGCAGCAAGCCCAGGCCTTGCGCTTCAACGTGTTCAGCGGCGAGTTCAACGCCAAGCTGAACGGCGCGGAGCTGGGTCTGGACATGGATGACTATGATGTTCACTGCAGCCATATCGGCGTGCGTGACCTGAACACCGGCCGCCTGGTGGCGACCACCCGTTTGCTCGATCACACCGCCGCCAGCAGCCTGGGCAAGTTCTACAGCGAAGAAGAATTCAGCCTGCACGGCCTCGCCGGTCTGCAAGGCCCGATCCTGGAAATCGGCCGCACCTGCGTCGATCCGGCCTACCGCAACGGCGGCACCATCGCCGTGCTTTGGGGCGAACTGGCCGAAGTCCTCAATCAGGGCGGCTACAGCTATCTGATGGGCTGCGCGAGCATCCCGATGCAGGACGGCGGCGTACAGGCCCACGCGATCATGCAGCGCCTGCGCGAACGTTATCTGTGCACCGAACACCTGCGCGCCGAGCCGAAGAAACCGCTGCCGAGCCTCGACATTCCGTCGAACGTAATCGCCGAAATGCCGCCGCTGCTCAAGGCCTACATGCGCCTGGGCGCAAAGATCTGCGGCGAGCCGTGCTGGGACGAAGACTTCCAGGTCGCCGACGTGTTCATCTTGCTCAAGCGCGACGAACTCTGCCCGCGCTATGCCAAGCACTTCAAGGCGGCTGTGTAATGAGCCGGCTGCGGGTGTACGCGCGGATCGCGCGAGTGCTGCTGGTGGTAACGCTGGGCTTGAGCATGGCCAGTGTCTTCGGGGTTTTCGAGCGTTTGGGCCTGGCCCATTCGATGGTTCGTCGGCAGCGCTGGTCGCGGTTTTTCATGGCGCGCTTGAGCAATGCCCTGCCCTTTCGCGTGACCGTGCATGGCGAGCTGCCGAAACAGCCGATGCTGTGGGTCAGCAACCATGTGTCGTGGACTGACATTCCGCTGCTCGGCATGCTCACGCCGCTGTCGTTTCTGTCCAAGGCCGAAGTGCGCACCTGGCCGGTGGCCGGTTGGCTCGCGGCGAAGGCCGGCAGCCTGTTCATCCGTCGCGGTTCGGGCGACAGCCAGTTGATCCGCAAACAGATGACTCGTCATCTGCAAACCGATCATCCGCTGCTGATGTTCCCCGAAGGCACCACCACCGATGGCCGTTCGCTGCGTACCTTTCATGGTCGCCTGCTGTCGGCGGCGATTGATTCCGAGGTGAAGCTGCAACCGGTGGCGATCCGTTATCTGCGCGAGGGCAAGATCGATTCGCTGGCGCCGTTCATTGGTGACGATGATCTGCTGTCGCACCTGATGCGCCTGTTCAGCAACGATTGCGGCGATGTCGAGATTCATCTGCTCAAGCCGATTGCCTGCCAGGGCCGGGAACGCGCGGCACTGGCGTTCGAGGCACAACAGGCAGTGCAGAAAGCCTTGTTCGGCGATGTGGTCAAACCGGTCGAAGCGCAACACGCCCGCGATCTGATCGCTGCCTGATCGGCGACATCTATCTACAGCTGCCGGCCTGCAAAGTCCTGCAGCTGGGGGTAGAACAAGCGAAAGTCCTCGCTCAACGGTTCGTACAACCGACGCAATTCCTCCATCGCCCCCGCCAGTTCTTCAGGCCGGGTCAGGCGCCGGGAGATCCCGCGCAACACCTGCTCCAGCACTTCGAATTCCTGATACGAGCCCAACCAGTCATTGGCCACCATGTGCGGGGCGATCTTCGCCAGACGCTCGGGCAATTGCCGCTCGCTGGACAACACGCGGTAAACGTCGGTGGTGAATTGGCCCAGCGGCCGGTCGGCGTACAGCGTCCAGTCCCGCGCCAGGCAATGGTCGAAAAATACGTCGAGGACGATGCCCGCGTAACGGCGACGAGTCGTGGAGAACCGTGCCAGCGAGGCGTCGACCAACGGATGACGGTCGGTGAACACGTCGATCTGACGATGCAGGGCAATCGCCGCTTCGATCTCCGGGGCGAATTGCCCTTGCAGCCGCCCTTTGACGAAATCGCCATACAGACTGCCGAGCAGTTGACCGGGACGCTGGCCACCGAGGTGTAAATGTGCGAGATAGTTCATGGGCGCAGCTTAGCACCGCGCCCGCGTTTGTTTACACCTCACATATCGTTATAACCCGATATACCGATTTATGCGGTCGTCAGATCAAATTCATATTGGTATATCGCGAAGTACCGATTTAAAGTTCGCCTCATCGCGATATAGCGCTACACACATCACGAGCACCCAGCCATGAACATTGACCTCGACGAAATAATAAAAGCCCTGGCACACCCAGTACGGCGAGACATCCTCAACTGGCTGAAAGACCCGAAAGCCCAGTTTCCGGAACAGATCCACAACCACGAGTACGGCATCTGCGCCGGGCAGATCGATCAACGTTGCGGCCTGTCGCAATCGACCGTCTCCGCCCACCTGGCCACCCTGCAACGGGCAGGACTGATCAGCAGCCAGAAAGCCGGCCAGTGGCACTTTTTCAAACGCAACGAGGACGTGATCCAGGCGTTCCTCAGCACCCTCAGCAAAGAGCTCTGACCCTTAACGTCAGCCAGCCAAAAGGACTAAACGATGCCCCTCTCGCTACTCATACTCGCCTTGAGCGCCTTCGCTATTGGCACCACCGAATTCGTCATCATGGGCCTGCTGCCCAATGTGGCGGCCGACCTCGGTGTGTCGATCCCCGGCGCCGGCTGGCTGGTGACCGGCTACGCCCTGGGCGTGGCGATTGGTGCACCGTTCATGGCAATGGCCACTGCAAAACTGCCGCGCAAGGCTGCACTGGTAACGCTGATGGGCATCTTCATTATCGGTAACCTGCTCTGCGCCATCGCCACTGATTACAACGTGCTGATGTTCGCCCGAGTGGTTACCGCCCTCTGCCACGGTGCGTTCTTCGGCATCGGTTCGGTGGTCGCGGCCAACCTGGTGGCCCCGAACAAACGCGCCTCGGCCGTGGCCCTGATGTTCACCGGCCTGACCCTGGCCAACGTGCTGGGCGTACCGCTGGGCACCGCCCTCGGTCAGGAAGCCGGCTGGCGCTCGACCTTCTGGGCAGTGACCGTGATCGGTGTGATCGCGCTGATCGGCCTGATCCGCTTCTTGCCGGCCAAGCGTGACGAAGAAAAACTCGACATGCGCGCCGAACTGGCCGCGCTCAAGGGCGCTGGTATCTGGCTGTCACTGAGCATGACCGCGCTGTTCGCCGCCTCGGTATTCACCCTGTTCACTTACGTCGCACCGCTGCTGGGCGATGTCACCGGCGTCTCGCCTCGCGGCGTGACCTGGACCCTGATGCTCATCGGCCTGGGCCTGACCGTCGGCAACATCATCGGCGGCAAACTGGCCGACAAGGGCCTGGCCGCAACGCTGATCGGTGTGTTCATCGCCATGGCCGTGACCTCCACCGTATTGACCTGGACCAGCATCGCGCTGATCCCGACCGAGATCACCCTGTTCCTCTGGGCCACCGCGTGTTTCGCCGCGGTGCCGGCCCTGCAAGTGAACGTCGTGACCTACGGCCAGGCCGCACCGAACCTGGTCTCGACCCTGAACATCGGCGCCTTCAACGTCGGCAACGCCCTCGGCGCCTGGGTCGGCGGCAGCGTCATCGCCCACGGCTACGGCCTGACCAGCGTTCCTCTCGCCGCTGCGGCGCTGGCGGTCCTCGCGCTGCTGGTGACCCTGATCACATTCCGCCAGAACGGCAATCCCGAGCTGGCCACCGCTAACTGATTCACTCACTTACCTCACGAGGGTTGTATCTCATGGCAACAATTTTCGATCCGATCAAACTGGGCGACCTCGAGCTGTCCAACCGCATCATCATGGCGCCGCTGACCCGCTGCCGCGCCGATGAAGGCCGCGTACCGAACGCGCTGATGGCCGAGTACTACGTACAACGCGCCTCGGCCGGCCTGATCCTCAGCGAAGCCACCTCGGTGACCCCGATGGGCGTCGGCTACCCGGACACCCCGGGTATCTGGTCCAACGACCAGGTGCGCGGCTGGACCAACGTGACCAAGGCTGTTCACGCGGCCGGCGGCAAAATCGTCCTGCAACTGTGGCACGTCGGCCGGGTTTCCCACCCGTCGTACCTGAACGGCGAAGCGCCGGTTGCACCGAGCGCCATCCAGCCTAAAGGCCACGTCAGCCTGGTTCGCCCGCTGGCCGACTATCCAACCCCGCGTGCACTGGAAACCGCTGAAATCGCCGACATCGTCGACGCCTACCGCGTCGGTGCGGAAAACGCCAAGGCTGCCGGTTTCGACGGCGTGGAAATCCACGGCGCCAACGGTTATCTGCTCGACCAGTTCCTGCAAAGTAGCACCAACCAGCGCACTGACAACTACGGCGGCTCCCTGGAAAACCGTGCCCGCCTGCTGCTGGAAGTGACCGACGCCGCGATCGAAGTCTGGGGCGCCGGCCGTGTAGGCGTTCACCTGGCTCCGCGCGCCGACTCCCATGACATGGGCGACGACAACCTCGCCGAAACCTTCACCTACGTCGCCCGCGAACTGGGCAAGCGTGGCATCGCCTTCATCTGCTCCCGCGAGAAAGAAGGTGCCGACAGCCTCGGCCCACAACTGAAAGAAGCCTTCGGCGGCGCGTACATCGCCAATGAGCGCTTCACCAAGGACAGCGCCAACGCGTGGTTGGCCGAGGGCAAGGCTGATGCCGTGGCATTCGGCATCCCGTTCATTGCGAACCCGGACCTGCCGGCTCGTTTGAAGGCCGACGCGCCGCTGAACGAACCACGTCCTGAACTGTTCTACGCCAAAGGCGCGGTCGGTTACCTCGACTACCCGACGCTGTAAGCCACACCGCAGAAACGCAAAAGCCCCCGACTCGCGAGAGTCGGGGGCTTTTTATTGGTCGCCGGGTGGGCGGGCCGCTCACATTCGTTCACAGGCTCGACACAAAATCCCTACAAAATACGTAGCTCGCTACATATCAACCTGCGCCGCAGAGGTATATAAAAGCATCCCATTGCAGCGGGGCGAGTGAACAGGGATCTTCACCCTCCTCCGTCATTGACACAAACTGATCCAATAGCGAATTTTGTTTCATTTGCGCAGGCTGGGGCTCAGGCGCAGCATATCCAGCCCGGTATCGACCCAGCGCTCAGCCTCGGCGTACAGTTCGAAGCTGTCCGGCGCCAATAGCCATCCATAAAGGAGGCCGTCGATATAGGCGTGAATGCTGATGGCTGCTCGGGCGG
This sequence comes from Pseudomonas sp. B20(2017), assembly GCF_002113125.1. GTDB lineage: Bacteria > Pseudomonadota > Gammaproteobacteria > Pseudomonadales > Pseudomonadaceae > Aquipseudomonas. The sequence goes on from NZ_NEJP01000001.1 coordinate 460,622, forward strand.
TGTCGAGGTCCGCCGGCAACTGCCCACGATTGACCGCATTACTCAATGTCAGCGCGATCCGCACATTGCAATCGAGGCTGGCGGTCCGGCGCTGCTGGCGCAGATCGCACATTTCATCGGTGAACTCGCACTTATGAAACAGAATTTCGTTGATACGCCGGGTCTTCGGGTCCAGCGCAACTTGATGAAACAAATGAATCAGCAATTTGCGCATGCAGCCCAGCGGATCGGGTTCGTCCTCGCTTTCGCTGGCCTTGGCCAGTTCGTCCAGCGGCTCATGCAGGGTATCGAGCATGGCTTGCAGCAGATCGGCCTTGTTGCTGAAGTGCCAGTAGATAGCACCGCGCGTCACACCAGCCAGGCTCGCAATGTCCGACAGGGTCGTGCGGGCCACGCCCCGCTCATAGAAGGCTTTCTCGGCCGCTTCGAGAATCTGGCTGCGCGTTTCCTGAGCTTCCTCTTTGGTACGACGGACCATGGCAGTAAAACCTCAAACAGGATGTTTCAGGGATGGCTGAATATCCGCTGAATAAAAAGGGGTTGATCTCTCGTGGATCGCCTCCCCGGCCTACAATTTCGGACCTTGCGACGACTTTTGTATCAGGGTCGGTACGCCGCGAAGGTATTTACAAACAACCATGAACGTAAGTATATTCATTAGCAAGCTACTTATCCACCCGGTAACCTTTTTTTACCCTTCCACACTTCTTGTGCGCTTTTCGCGCGCCTGACCCGAGGATCTTCATGCAATTCAAGCCAGCTGTTACCGCTCTGGTCACTGCCGTCGCCCTGGCATCGCTGCTCAGCGGATGTAAAAAGGAAGAGGCGGCTCCCGCCGCACCACCTCCTCAGGTCGGCGTCGTCACCTTGCAACCACAAGCCTTTACCCTGACTTCCGAACTGCCGGGCCGCACCAGCGCGTTCCGCATCGCCGAGGTTCGCCCGCAGGTCAACGGCATCATTCTCAAGCGTCTGTTCAAGGAAGGCGGCGATGTCAAAGCCGGCCAGCAGCTGTATCAGATCGATCCGTCGGTCTATGAAGCGACCCTGAAAAGCGCCGAGGCCAACCTGCGTTCGACCAAGTCGATCTCCGATCGCTACAAGCAACTGGTCGACGAGCAGGCGGTCAGCCGTCAGGAATACGACACCGCCGTGGCCAACCGCCTGCAATCGGAAGCGTCGTTGCAGTCCGCGCAGATCAACGTGCGTTACACCAAGGTCTACGCACCGATCTCCGGTCGTATCGGCCGCTCTTCGGTGACCGAAGGCGCCCTGGTCAGCAGCGGCCAGGCCGATGCGATGGCGACCATCCAGCAACTGGACCCGATCTACGTCGACGTCACCCAGTCTTCGGTGGAATTGCTGGAGCTGCGCCGCGAACTGGAAAGTGGCCGCCTGCAGAAGGCCGGCGACAACGCCGCTGCGGTCAAGCTGACCCTGGAAGACGGCAGCCAGTACAAGCTCGACGGTAAGCTGGAATTCTCCGAAGTATCGGTCGACCCGACCACTGGTTCCGTGACCCTGCGTGCGGTATTCCCGAACCCGGATCACACCCTGTTGCCAGGCATGTTCGTTCGCGCCCAGCTGCAGGCCGGTGTCAACGCCGCTGCCATCCTGGCGCCGCAACAAGGCGTGACCCGTGACCTCAAGGGCACGCCGACCGCGCTGGTCGTCGGTGCGGACAACAAGGTCGAACTGCGTCAACTCAAGGCCAGCCGTACCGTCGGCAGCCAATGGCTGATCGAAGACGGCCTGAAAGCCGGCGATCGCCTGATCACCGAAGGGCTGCAGTTCGTCCGTCCTGGTGTTCAGGTCAATCCGACCGAAGCGACCAACGTAGCCAAGAACCCGGCACCCGCCAAGGCAGCTGACAAAGCCTACGGCGGCAAAGGGGAGTAACTCATGTCGAAATTTTTTATCGACCGTCCGATTTTCGCCTGGGTAATTGCCCTGGTGATCATGCTGGTCGGGGCTCTATCGATCCTCAAGTTGCCGATCAACCAGTACCCGAGCATTGCGCCACCGGCCATTGCGATTTCCGTGACCTACCCGGGTGCTTCGGCACAGACGGTTCAGGACACCGTGGTGCAGGTGATCGAGCAGCAGCTCAACGGTATCGACAACCTGCGTTATGTGTCCTCGGAAAGTAACTCCGACGGCAGCATGACCATTACCGCGACCTTCGAGCAAGGCACCAACTCCGACACCGCGCAGGTTCAGGTCCAGAACAAGCTGAACCTGGCCACCCCGCTGTTGCCGCAGGAAGTGCAGCAACAGGGTATCCGCGTGACCAAGGCAGTGAAGAACTTTCTGCTGGTGATCGGCGTGGTATCGCGTGACGGCAGCATGACCAAGGACGACCTGTCCAACTACATCGTGTCGAACATGCAGGACCCGATCTCCCGGACCGCCGGTGTCGGTGACTTCCAGGTCTTCGGTGCCCAGTACGCGATGCGCATCTGGCTCGACCCGGCCAAGTTGAACAAGTACAACCTGACCCCGGCCGATGTCAGCGCCGCGATCTCGGCGCAGAACGTTCAGATTTCCTCCGGTCAGCTCGGCGGTCTGCCAGCGCTGCCAGGCCAGCAACTGAACGCCACGATCATCGGCAAGACCCGTCTGCAGACTGCCGAGCAGTTCAAGGCGATTCTGCTGAAGGTCAACCAGGATGGCTCGCAAGTCCGTATCGGTGATGTCGCCGACGTCGGTCTCGGTGGTGAAAACTCCAGTATCGCGGCGCAGTTCAACGGCAAACCGGCCTCCGGTCTGGCAGTAAAACTGGCCAACGGCGCCAACGCCCTCGACACCGCAAAAGCCCTGCGCAAGACGATTGACGACCTCAAGCCGTTCTTCCCGCAAGGCATGGAAGTGGTGTTCCCGTACGACACCACTCCGGTGGTGACCGAGTCGATCAAGGGTGTGGTTGAAACCCTGGTCGAGGCGATCGTGCTGGTGTTCCTGGTGATGTTCCTGTTCCTGCAGAACTTCCGCGCGACCGTCATCACCACGATGACTGTGCCGGTGGTATTGCTCGGTACGTTCGGCATCCTCGCGGCTGCCGGTTTCAGCATCAACACCCTGACCATGTTCGGTATGGTATTGGCCATCGGCTTGCTGGTGGACGACGCCATCGTCGTGGTGGAGAACGTCGAGCGGGTGATGGCAGAAGAAGGCCTGTCACCGAAGGAAGCGACCAAGAAGTCCATGGGCCAGATCCAGGGCGCACTGGTCGGTATCGCCCTCGTGCTCTCGGCGGTACTGCTGCCGATGGCGTTCTTCAGCGGTTCCACCGGTGTGATCTACCGTCAGTTCTCGATCACCATCGTCTCGGCCATGGCCCTGTCGGTAATGGTTGCGCTGATCTTCACCCCGGCGCTCTGCGCCACCATGCTCAAGGCGATTCCGAAAGGCGAGCACGGCACGCCGAAAAAAGGTTTCTTCGGCTGGTTCAACCGCAACTTCGACCGTAGCGTTCGCAGCTACGAGCGCGGTGTCGGCAACATCCTGCAACGCAAGGCGCCGTACCTGCTGGCCTACCTGCTGATCGTGGTTGGCATGATCTGGCTGTTCACCCGCATTCCGACCGCGTTCCTGCCGGAAGAAGACCAGGGCGTACTGTTTGCCCAGGTGCAGACCCCGGCCGGCTCCAGTGCCGAGCGCACGCAGGTGGTGATCGATGAAATGCGCTCCTACCTGCTGGACAAAGAATCCAGCTCGGTAGCCTCGGTGTTCACTGTGAACGGCTTCAACTTCGCCGGTCGCGGCCAGAGCTCGGGTCTGGCGTTCATCATGCTCAAGCCATGGCACGAGCGTGACGCGAGCAACAGCGTGTTCGCCCTGGCTCAACGCGCCCAGCAGCACTTCTTCAGTTTCCGCGATGCGATGGTGTTCGCCTTCGCCCCGCCGGCCGTACTGGAGTTGGGTAACGCCACCGGTTTCGACGTGTTCCTGCAGGACCGCGCTGGTATCGGTCACGACAAGCTGATGGAAGCCCGTAACCAGTTCCTCGGCATGGCTGCGCAGAGCAAGGTGCTCTACCAGGTGCGTCCGAACGGTCTGAACGACGAGCCGCAATACCACCTGGAAATCGACGACGAGAAGGCCCGTGCCCTGGGCTTGAGCCTTTCCGACATCAACAGCACCCTGTCGATCTCCTTCGGTAGTAGCTACGTCAACGACTTCATCGACCGCGGCCGTGTGAAGAAGGTTTACGTGCAAGGTCAGGCCGGCGCTCGCATGAGCCCTGAAGACCTGAAGAAGTGGTACGTGCGCAACAGCGCCGGCACCATGGTTCCGTTCTCCGCGTTCGCCAAGGGCGAGTGGATCTACGGTTCGCCGAAACTGGCACGTTACAACGGTGTAGAAGCGATGGAGATCCTCGGTTCTCCGGCGCCGGGTTACTCCACTGGTGAGGCGATGGCCGAAGTTGAGGCGATTGCCAAAAAACTGCCGGCCGGCGTGGGTATCTCGTGGACCGGTCTGTCGTACGAAGAACGCCTCTCCGGCTCCCAGGCTCCGGCGCTGTACGCCCTGTCGCTGCTGATGGTGTTCCTGTGTCTGGCGGCGCTGTATGAAAGCTGGTCGATTCCGATCGCGGTCATGCTCGTGGTACCGCTGGGGATCATCGGTGCGCTGATGGCCACCAGCCTGCGTGGCCTGTCGAACGACGTGTACTTCCAGGTGGGTCTGTTGACGACTATTGGTCTGGCGGCTAAAAACGCCATTCTGATCGTCGAGTTTGCCAAGGAATTGCACGAGCAGGGACGCAGTCTGCGCGATGCGGCCATCGAAGCCTGCCGCATGCGTCTGCGACCGATCATCATGACGTCGCTGGCCTTCGTCCTCGGTGTTGTACCGTTGGCTATCTCCACCGGTGCAGGCTCGGGCAGCCAACACGCGATCGGTACCGGCGTGATTGGCGGTATGCTCACCGCAACGATCCTGGCGATTTTCTGGGTTCCACTGTTCTTCGTCACTGTGTCGTCCATGGGTCAGCGCAAAATCGCTGGCGAGGATGACACCAAAGAAACTCCTAAAGAGGCTGGCCAATGAGCAAGTCGCTACTCTCCATCGCAGTCGCCGCCTTCGTGCTGAGCGGTTGCTCGCTGATACCGGATTATCAGCAGCCTGAAGCACCGGTGGCCGCACAATTCCCGCAGGGCCCGGCGTACTCGCCGGCCGAGGCACCGGCGCAGGCCGCTGCCGAGCAGGGCTGGAAGCAGTTTTTCCATGACCCTGCCCTGCAGCAGTTGATCCAGGTTGCTCTGGAAAACAACCGCGACCTGCGCGTCGCGGCGCTGAACATCGACGCCTACGCGGCTCAATACCGCATCCAGCGTGCCGATCTGTTCCCGGCCGTTTCGGCCAATGCCAGCGGCAGCCGTCAACGGGTTCCGGCCCGTGCGTCGCAGACCGGTGATTCGACGATCACCAGTTCCTACTCCGCCACCGTCGGCATCAGCGCCTACGAACTCGACCTGTTCGGTCGGGTTCGCAGCCTGAGCGAACAAGCGCTGCAACAATACTTCGCCACCGAAGAAGCGCGCCGCAGCACCCAGATCAGCCTGGTGGCCAGCGTGGCCAACGCCTACCTGACCTGGCAGGCCGACAAGGAACTTCTGAAGCTGACTCAGGACACCCTCGGTGCCTTCGAGGAAAGCTACAAGCTGACCAGCCGCAGCAACGAAGTCGGTGTGGCTTCGGCGCTGGACCTGGCGCAGTCGCGTACCTCGGTGGAAAACGCCCGGGCACAACTGGCGCGCTACACTCGCCAGGTCGCTCAGGATGAAAACAGCCTGACCCTGCTGCTCGGCACCGGCGTACCGGCCAATCTGCAAGCGGCCAAGCCGTTGTCGGATGACCTGCTGGCCGACGTGCCGGCCGGCCTGCCGTCGGATCTGCTGCAACGCCGTCCGGACATCCTTCAGGCCGAATACAACCTGAAGGCCGCCAACGCCAACATCGGTGCAGCCCGCGCAGCGTTCTTCCCGAGCATCAGCCTGACCGCCAACGCGGGCAGCCTGAGCCCGGACCTGTCCGGCCTGTTCAAGGGCGGTTCGGGCACGTGGCTGTTCCAGCCGCAGATCAACCTGCCGATCTTCAACGCCGGCAGCCTGCGCGCCAGCCTCGACTACGCCAAGATCCAGAAGGACATCGGTGTGGCGAACTACGAAAAGTCCATTCAAACGGCCTTCCAGGAAGTCGCCGACGGCCTGGCCGCCCGCCAGACCTACACCGAGCAGTTGCAGGCCCAGCGTGATTTCGTCGCCGCCAACCAGGATTACTACCGCCTGGCCGAGCGTCGCTACCGCATTGGCGTCGATAGCAACCTGACCTTCCTCGATGCCCAGCGTCAGCTGTTCAGCGCGCAGCAATCGTTGATCACCGACCGCCTCGCGCAGCTGACCAGTGCGGTCAACCTGTACAAGGCCCTGGGCGGTGGCTGGAATGAGCAGACCGCGCAGAACGAGCCGCTCAAGGAAGAAGCGCCGAAGATGAAGCTGTTCTGATCATCCGGTGAACACAACGAGCCCGCCTGATGGCGGGCTTTTTGTTGCCTGCCAATCTTGCGTTCGATAATCGCCCGAATTCCACTTTCGCCGATTGAATCGCCTCGCCCGCGCCCCGCACCATTCGAGCCACAAAACCAATAACAACAGGTTCGACACCATGCTCCCGCGCCCTGCTCCATCCGGCTGATCGCCGCCGCTCGCCCCCTGATTCCATTGAATTTCTGCGCCTCAGAAACGGCCGCAGCGCCCTCGTTCGCCCAAAAAAACAAGAGAGACCCGAGCCTATGACAACGTCCCCTGCGCCCTACGCACTTCCCGGTTTGATCGCCCTCGCCCTGACCGGCGTCGCGCTGCCCGCTGCGGCTGAAGAAGCCGGTTTCATCGAAGGGGCCAAGGTCAACCTGAACCTGCGCAACTTCTACATCAACCGTAACTTCACCAACCCGACCAAGGCTCAGGGCAAGGCTGAAGAGTGGACGCAGAACTTCATCCTCGACGCCAAATCCGGTTTCACCCAGGGCACCGTCGGGTTCGGCATGGATGTGCTGGGGTTGTACTCGGTGAAGCTCGATGGCGGTAAAGGCACCGGCGGCACGCAGGCGTTGCCGCTGGATCATGACGGTCGCCCGGCGGACACCTTCGGCCGCACCAACGTGGCGTTCAAGGCCAAACTGTCGCAGACCGAAGTGAAAGTCGGCGAATGGATGCCGGTGCTGCCGATCCTGCGTTCGGACGACGGTCGCTCGCTGCCGCAGACCTTTCGCGGCGGGCAGATCACCTCGAAGGAAATCGATGGGTTGACCCTGTACGGCGGCCAGTTCCGCGCCAACAGTCCCCGTGACGACAGCAGCATGAGCGACATGTCGATGTTCGGCAAAGCCGCGTTCACCTCGGACCGCTTCAACTTCCAGGGCGGCGAATACGTGTTCAACGACAAACGCACCCAGATCGGTCTGTGGAACGCCGAGCTCAAGGACATCTACAGCCAGCAGTACGTCAACCTGATCCACAGTCAGCCGCTCGGCGACTGGACCCTCGGCGCCAACCTCGGTTTCTTCTACGGCAAGGACGACGGTAGTGCCCGCGCCGGCGACCTCGACAACAAGACCTGGTCGGGCATGTTCTCGGCCCGATACGGCGGCAACACCTTCTACGTCGGCCTGCAAAAACTCACCGGCGACAGCGCCTGGATGCGCGTCAACGGCACCAGCGGCGGAACGCTCGCCAACGACAGTTACAACTCAAGCTACGACAACGCGCAGGAACGTTCCTGGCAACTGCGCCACGACTACAACTTCGCCGCCCTCGGCGTGCCCGGCCTGACCCTGATGAACCGCTATATCAGCGGCGACAACGTGCACACCGGCACCATCACCGACGGCAAGGAATGGGGCCGCGAATCGGAACTGGGCTACACCGTGCAAAGCGGTGTGCTCAAGGACCTGAACGTCAGATGGCGCAACTCGACCATGCGTCGTGACTTCAGCAACAACGAGTTCGACGAAAACCGTCTGATTGTCAGCTATCCGATCAGCCTGCTGTGACTGTGGCAACGGCGCTCCGAGCGGGCGCCGTATTGACCGCCGGTCACTTCGATCTGCAGTTCGCCAAAGCGAAGATACATTTAAACAGTGCGTCTGAACTCTCCAGTCTGATGTAGGAGCCCTTTTATCTTCCGTTATCTCCGGATGCCGTACGCGAAGCACACCTTGGCCACGGAGGTCAGGTATGAGCAAGCGAATAGTTATCGTCGGTGGCGGCGTAGGCGGAACCATGCTGGCCAATCAACTGGTCGGCAAGCTGTATCCCGAAATCCTGCGTGGCGCAGTCTCGATCACCCTGTTGTCGGATTGTCCCGATCATTACTACAAACCCGCGTTCATGTATGTGGCGTTCAATCTTTTCTTCAAGGAAGAACTCAAACGCCCGGAGCGCTCGTTGTTGCGCCCTGAAATCGACTTTCAGGTTGAAAAGGTCACGTGGTTCGACTTCAACAACCAAAGTCTCAAGACCCAAAGTGGCAAAAGCCTTGGCTACGACTTTCTGGTCATCGCCACTGGTTGCGTGCCCGCACCGGAACGCATCGAAGGCTTGAAGGAAGCCGGCGACCATTTCTATCAATACGATCCGGCGCGTCAGCTGGCCCAGCGTCTGAATACCATTGAAAGGGGCCGGATTTTCATCACAGTGTCTTTCCCACATACACCCAACGTGCCGCATCAATGCGGAATTGCACCGGTAGAAACGACATTGATGGTGGATGATCTGCTGCGTCGACGAGGTGTGCGCGACAAGGTGCAAATCATCTACACCTACCCCACCACCGCCCAGTTACTACGTAACTGCCTGTTCCTGCAACGCCCGACCGGGGAAGTCCTGCCCGGCATGTTCGACAAGCTGGGTATCCAGTATCAGCGCAACTTCACGCTGAGCCGGGTCGATCCCGACGCGAAAATCGCTTATTCCGAAGAAGGCGCAGCGCAACCGTTCGACATCCTGATGGCAACCCCGCCGATCCGTGCCGTGAATGCCGTGCGGGAAACCGGTATCTCTCAGGCGCAAAACGACGAAGGCTGGTTGCCGACCAACCACGAAACGCTGCAGGTCTATGGCCTGGACGGGGTCTACGTGATCGGCGACACCGTTGACCTGCCAGTGAGCAAGGCCGGAGGCGCGTGCCATAACCAGGCGCCGGTGATCGCCAACAACATCGCCGCCGAAATCCGTCTGGGCCACCCCGTCAGTGTCTATGACGGTCGCGTTCAAGCCGTCGCGCAAATGGGCCTGCATGCCGGAATGCCGCTTTGGTACGACTACCGCCGTGACGTACAGCCGACACCACCGACCAAACTCGGCGGCCTGCTGCGCAACGGCTTCAATCGCGGCCTGTACTGGGCAGTGGCCCGTGGAATGCTTTGACCCTGCACAGGGAGGAGTGATGACTGATGAACATCTCTGAAGGCCTGACGGCCACACCCGGATACATCGCCCTGATGGCCAGGCTGCAACCGCTGATCGACGGCGGGCGGCTGGACAACATTGTCGATCTGCTGTCCCTGCTCTCGGATCTGGTCGATCTCCTGGATGAGGCCATGGTGGAGAAACTGGCCCTGCTGTTCGAACAGGCGGCCGCCTCCAGTTGGGCAGCGACCAATACTCTGCGTCTGGCAAGGGCCGAAACCGTAATGCAGGCCAAATCGCCGAGTCTCTATACCCTGCTCAAACTGTTGAACGATCGCGATACGCGCAAAGGTGTGGCCATTGTCCTGAAAACGCTCAACGTCATCGGAAGACAACTTTAACTCGCCAGAGAGGATCACCTCATGAGCGTAAAACTCGAAACGCCGGGCAAGCCCTGCTCCGACTGGGACGCCAAGGCGTACCAGCAGTTTTCCCGTCTCAGGCAACAACCGGTCGATGAATTGCTCGGCCGTGTCGACCTGCACAATCCTCAGCGCATTTATGACCTCGGTTGCGGCACCGGGATTGCCACCAAGGTTCTGGCCGATCGCTGGCCGCAGGCAGATATCAAAGGCATCGACAGTTCGAAAGACATGCTTGAGGTCGCCCGTTGCCTGCCGATCAAGGCGCGCTGGCATCACGCCGAGCTGCAACACTGGAAACCCCGCAAGCCGGCCGACCTGTTGTTCGCCGCGGCCGTGCTGCATTTCATCGATGACCATCAAACACTGTTGCCGGGACTGCTTCGCCACCTCAACCCCGGCGGTTGTCTGGCCGCGCATATGCCGGACTGGCGCGATGCGCTGTGGTACCGACTGATGCTCGACACCCTCGACGATGCCGGACCCTGCGGCCGCCCCATCGGTACTACGCAATTGCGCCAACGTATGGCGGCCCGGCCATTGTTATCGCTGGAAGATTACTACCGTTTGCTTGCGCCTCTGACACGGTCGCTGGAGATCTGGGAAAACGAGCAATTGCAGGTAGTACACGGAAGCTCACCGATTTGGGACTGGGTGAAGGTGTCGGCGCTGCGGCCGGTGATGCAGGGACTGACGTCGGAGGAACAGGCGCGTTTCATTTATCACTACCTGATGCGGGTGCATGCGCATTATCCGCAGGAGGAAAACGGGCACACGTTGTTTGCGTTCAAGCGGATTTTCATTGTCGCCAAGGTTTGAATCGGAGCGGCAAATACCGCCATCGCTAGCAGGCTAGCTCCCACAGTGAAATGCGCTCCATTGTGGGAGCTAGCCTGCTAGCGATGGCGTCCGCTCAGTCGCCGTCACTCTCGGGATTCAATACCCAGCTCATCCCAAACCGACTCGGCCAGATGAAACGTCGCATTCGCCGCCGGAATCCCGCAGTAGATCGCGCTCTGCATGATGACTTCCTTGATCTCGCCACGGCTCACGCCATTGTTGGCCGCCGCCCGCAGGTGCAACTTCAGTTCACCTTCGCGGTTCATGCCGATCAGCATGGCGATGGTAATCAGGCTGCGGGTGTGGCGTGGCAGGCCCGGACGGGTCCAGATATCGCCCCAGGCGTGACGGGTGATCATCTCCTGGAACTCCGAGTTGAACTCGGTCAGCGTGGTCAGGCTGCGATCGACGTGAGCGTCGCCGAGCACCGCGCGGCGCACTTGCATGCCGTCGTCGTAACGTTGTTTCTCGTCCACGGAAATCCCCTCAATCGGCCAGCAAAAAGGTCAGCACGCGATCGCTGAACGCGTCGCCGGCCTGAACGTTGGAAAGGTGCGCCGCATAGAACTCGGCGTACTCGGCGCCGCGCACGTGCTCCTGAATGAAATGCCCGCCGGAGGGCGGCGTCACCGCATCTTCGGTGCCGGCGATCACCAGCAGCGGCGCCGTGATCGACGACAACTGCTCACGGAAGTCCGCATCGCGCACCGCCGCGCAGTTGGCGGCGTAACCTTCAGGATTGGTCGCGGCCAGCATGTCGGTGATCTGCTTCGCGGCTGCCGGATTGGCGGCAGAAAAGTCCGGGGTAAACCAGCGGGCAATCGATGCATCGCGCAACGCGACCATCGCCGCCGGACCGTCGCGCAGCACGGTTTCGATGCGCGGATTCCACACCGACGGATCGCCGATTTTCGCCGCCGTGTTGCAGACGATCAGTTTGTTCAGACGCTGGCCGGCGTTGATCCCCAGCCACTGGCCGATCAGGCCGCCCATCGAAAGACCGCAGAAATGCGCACGTTCGATGTGCAGCGCATCCAGCAGCGCCAGCACGTCGCGACCCAGTTGCTCGATGCTGTAAGGGCCCGCTGTCACCAGCGACTGGCCGTGACCACGGGTGTCGAAACGCAGCACGCGAAAGTGCTCGGTGAACGCCGGCATCTGGGCGTCCCACATGTGCAGGTCGGTGCCCAGCGAATTCGACAGCACCAGCACCGGCGCATCGACCGGGCCTTCCAATGTGTAATGCAGTTCGCCATCGGCGAGTTGAACGAAAGCCACAGCCCTCTCCTTTCAGTCAGACAATGCGTTGTGTTCGGCCACGGCCCGCTCGACCCAGCCCTGCGCCTGGCCAAGGTAATGGGCGGGATCGAGCAGATGATCCAGTTCGGTTGCGCTCAGTTCGGCGGTCACCTGCGGTTCGTCACCGAGTACCGCCCGCAGATGGCGCTGTTCGGCCACCGCACGTTTGCAGCATTGCTCGAGCAGATGATGCGCGGTGTCGCGGCCGACCCGCTGCGCGAGGACGATGCTCACCGCTTCGGCCAGCACCAGGCCTTGAGTCAGTTCCAGGTTGCGGGCCATGCGCGCGGCATCGACTTCCAGACCGTCAGCCAGCAGCCGTGCCTGTTGCAGCGCGCCCGACACCAGGCAGCAGATCTCCGGCAGGGTTTCCCATTCGGCGTGCCACAAACCAAGGCTGCGTTCGTGTTCCTGGGGCATGGCGCTGAACAGCGTCGAGACCAGCCCCGGCACGCGGGTGGCGGCGCCGATCAACACCGCCGCGCCCACCGGATTGCGTTTGTGCGGCATGGTCGAGGAACCGCCCTTGCCCGGCGCCGACGGCTCGAACACTTCCGCGGCTTCGGTCTGCATCAACAGGCTGATGTCGCGGCCGAGTTTGCCGAGGCTGCCGGCGATCAGCCCAAGCACCGCACCGAACTCGACGATGCGATCACGCTGGGTGTGCCACGGTTGTTCCGGCAAAGTCAGTTGCAGTTCTTCGGCCAGCGCCCGGGCAATCGGCAGCGCTTGCTCACCGAGCGCCGCGAGGGTGCCGGACGCGCCGCCGAATTGCAGCACCAGCAATCGCGGCTTGAGCTCGCGCAGACGCTGACGGCTGCGAGTGATCGCGCCGAGCCAACCGGCGATCTTCATGCCGAGCGTCACCGGCGTCGCATGTTGCAGCCAGGTTCTTCCCGCCAGCGGTGTGGCGGCGTTGCGCTGCGCCTGAATGGCGAGAGAGTCGGCCAGTTGCGCCAGCTCCCCTTCAATCAACTCCAGCGCCTGACGCAGTTGCAGCACCAGCCCGGAATCCATCACGTCCTGGCTGGTGGCGCCCAGATGCACGTAGCGCTCGGCTTCGGCATCGGTCGCGGCGATCTGTTTGCCCAACGCCTTGACCAGCGGAATCGCCGAGTTGCCGGCCGTGGCAATCGCCTCGCCCAGTGCTGCGAAATCAAACAACCCGGCGCGGCAGGCGTTTTCAATCGACGCGACAGCACTCGCCGGAATCAACCCGACCCGCGCTTCGGCCCGCGCCATCGCCGCTTCGAAGTCGAGCATCGCCTGCACCCGGCCCTGATCGCAGAACACGTCGCGCATATCGCGGGCAGTAAAGTAGGCATCGAACAATTGATTGCCCGGTCGCTGAGTCATAAACAGTCCTTGCCGGCGCGGGCCGTTGTGGCCCGCGCGCATCGGTTTAAAGGTCGTGGTGCAAATACTTCGCTTCTTTGGGCAGGCGCAGGCTGAACAGGAACGCCACGGCCATCATGATCGTGACATACCAGTAGAACGCGTTTTCCATGCCGCCGGCCTTCAGGCTCAAGGCGACGTATTCTGCCGAACCGCCAAAGATCGCGTTGGCCACCGCATACGCCAGACCGACGCCCAGAGCGCGGACTTCCGGCGGGAACATCTCGGCTTTCACCAGACCGCTGATCGAGGTGTAGAAACTGACAATCGCCAGCGCCAACGTGATCAGGACAAAGGCCAGGAACGGGCTGCTGACGCTTTTCAAGCTCAGCAGGATCGGCACGGTGAACAGCGTGCCGAGGGCACCGAACCAGAGCATCGAGTTACGCCGGCCGATCTTGTCGGCGAGCATGCCGAACAGTGGCTGCATGCACATGTACAGGAACAGCGCGCCGGTCATGATGTAACTGGCAGTCTTGGCGTGCATGCCGGCGGTGTTCACCAGGTACTTCTGCATATACGTGGTGAAGGTGTAGAAAATCAGCGAGCCGCCAGCGGTGTAGCCGAGCACGGTGATGAACGCGGCCTTGTGGTCGCGGAACAGCGCACTGATGCTGCCGGCGTCCTTGTGTTCACGTGTTTCCTTGTTAGTGGTTTCTTTCAGGGTGCGACGCAGGAACAGCGAAATCAGCGCCGCCACCGCCCCGACCACGAACGGAATCCGCCAGCCGTAGGCACGCAGTTCTTCTTCAGAAAGAAACTGCTGCAGGATCACCACTACCAGCACCGCCAGCAGTTGCCCGCCGATCAGCGTCACGTACTGGAACGAGGCGAAGAACCCGCGCTGGCCCTTGAGCGCGACTTCGCTCATGTAGGTCGCGGTGGTGCCGTACTCGCCGCCCACCGACAGGCCTTGCAGCAGACGCGCGAACAACAGCAGCAGCGGCGCCCAGACGCCGATGTCGTTGTAGGTCGGCAGACAGGCGATCAGCAACGAGCCGAAGCACATCATCAGGATCGAGATCAGCATCGAGTTCTTGCGCCCGTGCTTGTCCGCGACCCGACCGAAAATCCAGCCGCCGATCGGTCGCATCAGGAACCCGGCGGCAAATACGCCTGCCGTGTTTACCAGCTGCACCGTGGGGTTGTCGGAGGGGAAGAACGCCGGGGCGAAATAGATCGCGCAGAAGGCGTAGACGTAGAAGTCGAACCATTCGACGAGGTTGCCGGACGACGCGCCGACAATGGCGAAGATGCGCTTGCTGCGCTCTTCACCGGTGTAATGGGAGGTGAGGGTTGTCATTGTTTTTCACTCGATAGGGACAGTGAGAGTCTAGACACACTTTGCAACAGTCCCGTTCCACAGATACTTTGCGCCGCAAATCTCTGTGGGAGCGGGCTTGCTCGCGAAGGCGTTGGATCAGCCAACATCACTGTCGACTGATACACCCTCTTCGCGAGCAAGCCCGCTCCCACAGGGGATGTGTAATGACTTTAGTAATCGAAGAACACGGTTTCCGCATCAGTGCCCTGCAGGATCACATTCCACTGATAAACACCCTCTGCATCGGGCTTCGCCAGCAACGTGGTGCGGCGCTCGGCCGGAACGCATTCGAGCAACGGGTCATTGACGTTCGCCGGATCGCCTTCGAAATAAATCCGCGTCAGCAAGTGCTTCACCAGACCGCGCGCGAATACCAGCACCACCAGGTGCGGCGCCTGGGTCGAGCCTTTCAGGCCTTCGACCGTGCCCGGCTTGATGGTGGTGAAACGGAAGCGCCCTTCGGCGTCCACCGGCACCCGGCCGAAGCCTTCGAAATTCGGGTCGAGCGGTTTGGCCTGCTCGTCTTCCGGGTGATCGTATTTGCCGGCGGCGTTGGCCTGCCAGACTTCGAGCATGGCGTCGTTGACGACATCGCCGTTGCCATCCACCACTTGCCCGCTGATCGCCACGCGCTGGCCGAGGGTCAGTTCGTTGGCGAGGTTTTCACGGTTCAGCCAGGTCAGGCCGATGTGGTAATACGGCCCGACGGTGTGGGACGTGGTCGCAGTCAGGGTCATCTCATTTCTCCATCGGCGTGGCTTCGCGGCCGCGCAGCACGATGTCCCAGCGATAAGCGAGGGCGTAGGACGGAATGGTTTTTTCCAGATCGAAAGCGGCGATCAGGCGTTCCTTGGCCGAGGTGTCCGGCACGCAGTTGTAGATCGGGTCGTACGCCAGCAGCGGATCGCCCGGGAAATACATTTGCGTGACCAGACGCGTCAGGATGCTCGGCCCGAACAGCGAGAAATGCACGTGCGCAGGACGCCAGGCGTTGTGGTGATTGCCCCACGGATAGGCGCCGGGTTTGATGGTCTGGAACTGATACCAGCCGTCGGCGTCGGTCACGGTGCGGCCGGTGCCGGTGAAGTTTGGGTCCAGCGGTGCGTCGTGCAGGTCGCGGGCATGGTTGTAGCGACCGGCGGCGTTGGCCTGCCAGATCTCCACCAGAATCCCCGGCACCGGCAGACCGTCTTCGTCGAGCACACGCCCGTGAATGATGATCCGCTCGCCGAGCGGTTCACCCTGATGCTGGGCGGTCAGATCGTTGTCGGTATCGGCCACGCGCTCGGCACCGATGGTCGGGCCGGTGATTTCCGACAGCGAATGCGGTAGAAACACCAACGGCTTGGACGGCGAGCGCAGATTGGTGGATTGATAGGTCGGGTGCAGGTACGGCGGCTGGGTGCCTTCCTGCGGGCGGCGGTAACCAGGCTTGTCAGTCATTTCGCTTTCCTCTGTTCTTTTTCGTCACGGCTTGCGTCAGACGCGCTCGATGGCCAGGGCCAGACCCTGGCCGACACCGACGCACATGGTCGCCAGACCTTTCTTGCCACCGGTCTTTTCCAGCTGATGCAGCGCGGTCAGCACCAGACGCGCGCCGCTCATGCCCAACGGATGACCCAAGGCAATCGCGCCGCCGTTCGGATTGACCTGGGCCGCGTCGTCCGCCAGTCCCAGTTCGCGGAGCACCGCCAGACCCTGGCTGGCAAACGCTTCGTTGAGTTCGATCACATCGAAATCACTGACCGCCACGCCGAGGCGCTCGGTGAGTTTGCGCACCGCCGGCACCGGGCCGATGCCCATTACCCGTGGCGCAACCCCGGCACTGGCCATGCCCAATACTTTGGCGCGGGCAGTCAAACCGTGTTTTTTCACCGCTTCGGCCGAGGCCAGAATCAGCGCGGCAGCACCGTCGTTGACGCCCGAAGCGTTGCCGGCGGTGACGGTCTTGTCCGGGCCGTTGACCGGTTTCAACTTGGTCAGGGCTTCAAGCGTGGTGTCGGCACGAGGGTGTTCGTCCTGGCTGACCACCGTTTCGCCCTTCTTGTGGGCGATCCGCACTTCGACAATTTCCTCGGCGAAGTAGCCGGCAGCCTGGGCAGCGGCAGTACGTTGCTGACTGCGCAGGGCGAAAGCGTCCTGATCCTCGCGGGAAATTTCGTAATCGTCGGCGACGTTGTCGGCGGTCTGCGGCATCGCGTCGACGCCGTACTGGGCCTTCATCAGCGGGTTGATGAAACGCCAGCCAATGGTGGTGTCTTCCAGTTTCATGTTGCGCGAAAACGCCGCATCGGCCTTGCCCATCACGAACGGTGCACGGGACATCGACTCGACGCCACCGGCAATCGCCAGCTCCATTTCGCCGCTGGCGATGGCGCGGAACGCCGTGCCAATAGCATCCATCCCCGACGCACAAAGGCGATTGAGGGTGACGCCCGGAACGCTCTCCGGCAGACCGGCCAGCAGCAGCGCCATGCGCGCGACGTTGCGGTTGTCTTCGCCGGCCTGGTTGGCGCAGCCGAGGAATACTTCGTCGATGGCGCTCCAGTCCACCGACGGATTGCGCTCCATCAGGGCCTTGATCGGCACGGCGGCCAGGTCGTCGGCGCGAACTGCCGCCAGACCGCCACCGAAACGACCGATGGGGGTACGAATCGCATCACAGATATAAACGTTGCGCATCATGCTTCTCCCGGTGCCTGGCCGTGGGCCGCTGCGGTGCGGGCTTCGAGATCGCGCAGAGCGGTCAGCTCGACTTCGGTCGGTTCGGCAGTGGTGGCCACGCTGTCGGCAAAACGGATGGCCCAACCGGTGGCGGCGACCACTTGCTCACGGGTCACGCCCGGGTGCAGCGCGGTGACCACGAACTCGTTGGTGCCCTCTTCCGGCTCCATGATGCACAGGTCGGTGATGATCCCGACCGGGCCGGCGCCCGGCAGGCCCAGACGTTTGCGCGAATCGCCGCCCTCGCCATGACCGACCGAGGTGATGAAATCGAGCTTGTCGACAAACGAACGCGCCGACTGCTTGAGGATGATCAACACGCTTTTGGCGGAGCCGGCAATTTCCGGCGCGCCACCGGCACCCGGCAAACGGACCTTCGGCTGGTGATAGTCGCCGACCACGGTGGTGTTGATGTTGCCGAAACGGTCGACCTGGGCTGCGCCGAGGAAACCGACGTCGATGCGCCCGCCCTGCAGCCAGTAGCGAAAAATCTCTCCGGTGGGCACGACGGTGTCAGCAGTTTCCGCCAGTTCGCCGTCACCGATCGACAGTGGCAATACGCTGGGTTTGGCGCCGATCGGGCCCGACTCATAGATCAGCACCACGTCCGGCGACGAGGTCAGGCGCGCCAGGTTGGCGGCTTTCGACGGCAGGCCGATGCCGACGAAGCACACCGAGCCGTTCTTCAGGCGACGGGCCGCGGCGACGGTCATCATTTCATTGGTGGTGTAAGTCATTACTTGGCCTCCGAAGCAGCGGCCAACTTGGCCTGGAACTCGCTGAAGTCAGCGCAGCCATGGATGTATTCTTTGATCCACGCGGTAAACGTCTCACGGTCGCGGGCGATCGGATCCCACGCCTGATAGAAACGGTTGTCACGCTCGGTGTAACCGTGGGCGTAGGACGGATGCGCGCCACCGGGTACATGACAGACCGCGCTCAAGGCCCAGGTCGGCAGCACGCAGGCGTTCATCGGCGCGTCGAGGTTGTCGACGATTTCTTCGACGGTGACGATGCAACGCTTGGCGGCCAGTGCGGCTTCTTTCTGCACACCGAGAATGCCCCACAGCAGCACGTTGCCCTGACGGTCGGCCTTCTGGGCGTGGATCACGGTCACGTCCGGACGCACCGACGGCACCGCCGCCAGCACTTCGCCGGTGAACGGGCAAGTCACGGATTTGATCAGCGGGTTGACCTTCGGCAGGTCGGAACCGGCGTAGGCCCGCAGCACCGCGAATGGCAGGCCGGAGGCGCCGGCGACGTAGGCGTTGGCCAGGTCGGCGTGGCTGTGCTCTTCGATTTCCAGCGCGTGCGGCCATTGCTTCTCGACCGCGTCGCGCAGACGGTGCAGCGAACCCACGCCAGGGTTACCGCCCCAGGAGAAGATCAGCTTGCGTGCGCAGCCGGCGCCGATCAGTTGGTCGTAGATCAGGTCAGGCGTCATCCGCACCAGGGTCAGATCTTTCTTGCCCTGACGAATGATTTCATGACCCGCCGCCGTAGGGATCAGGTGAGTGAAGCCTTCGAGCGCGACGGTGTCGCCGTCGTTGACGAATTGCTTCACCGCGTCGTGCAGCGAAAGGATCTCAGCCATGGAGCGGGCTCCCGTTTTTGTAATGAATCGCCAGTGAATAAAAAGGCGCGAGGTTCTGCGCCGGAGTCACTGAAGATTAAGCCGCTGATTTTCGCCAAACAATCCGATAATCGACTGAGTGTTCGTTTATCGAACAGATTGTTATCAACCTATCTTTCCGTCACTGATCGTTCCCACGCTCTGCGTGGGAATGCAGCCCGGGACGCTCCGCGTCCCTTCGGGAGCCGAACGTGGAGCAACCGCTGAGACCAGTTCGACGTGGTAACGATCCTGCAATGAAACTCAAGTCGCGTCCGCGTGACTGACCAGGCCTTTGATCACCACCGCTGCCGTAGCCAGGCCCGCCGGTATCACCAGCGCTGTCAGCACCTGTTCGAAATTCCAGCCCAACCCCAACAGAGTCGCGCCCATCCACGCCCCGAGAATCGCGCCGAACCGGCCAATCCCGAGCATCCATGACACACCGGTCGCGCGGCCCTGAGTCGGATAAAACCGCGCCGCCAGTGAGGGCATCGCCGATTGCGCGCCGTTGACGCACATGCCCGCCACCAGCACCAGCGTCGCCAGCAACGTGATGTTGCCCAGACTCTGCCCCACCGCGTACGCAAACACCCCGGCCAGCAGGTAGAAAATGCCGATGACCTTGTGCGGATTGAACCGGTCCATCGCCCAGCCTACGCCGACCGCGCTCAACACCCCGCCGAACTGGAACAGCGCGCCGATAAACGCCGCCTGCTCCATGCTCGCGCCGCTGTCGCGCATCAGGGTCGGCAGCCAACTGGTCAAAAGATAAACGATCACCAGACCCATGAAGTAGGTCAGCCACAGCAGCAACGTACCGACGCTGTAGGTGCCGGAGAAAATCACCGCGAACACGTTGCGTGCTTTGACGGTTTTCTGTTCCGGCACACTGAAACTCGCGGCCTGAGCGACGGTGGCAGGATCAATGGGTGCGAGAGCCTTGCGTACCTTGTCGGTGCCGCGATTGCGCACTACCAGATAACGCGCCGATTCCGGCAACCAGAGCAGCAACACCACAGCGAGGATCAGAGGCAGAATCCCGCCGATCAGCAAAAGACTGTGCCAGCCAAATGCCGGGATCAGCTTGGCCGAAATAAATCCGCCGCCGGCCATGCCGAGGTTGAAGCCGCAGAACATGCTGGTCACCAGCAACGACTTCTTGCGCTCCGGGGTGTATTCCGACAGCAGCGTGGTAGCGTTCGGCATTCCGGCCCCCAGCCCCAGACCGGTGAGGAAGCGCAGCACCAGCAACTGATCGACGTTGGTCGCGTAGGCCGAGGCCAGGCTGAAACCACCGAACAGAAAAACCGCGCCGACCAGTACGACTTTTCGCCCGAAGCGGTCAGCCAGCGGACCGGAGCCCAGCGCACCGAAGACCATGCCGATCAGCGCGGCACTCATCACCGGGCCGAGGCTGGCGCGGTCGATGCCCCAGTCCTGAGACAGAGCCGGCGCGATGAAACCCATGGCCGCCGTGTCGAGGCCATCGAGGAACACAATCAGGAAACACAGGATCACGACGCGCCACTGATAGCGCGAGATCGGTTGGGCATTGATGAAGGACTGCACATCGAGGCAGTGACCTACAGCGGACTGAGGCTGGTTCATTATTTTTATTCCACGCAAAAAACGCAGTCGAACGGCGGCCGGCCAGAGAGCGGCACGGTCACAACTATATAAGGAAGAAATCGGGCGTTGCGCTAATACCAGCAACAGGAACAGGAGCGGCGACAGTCGGGGAACGTGCGCATGGGAAGTTGCCTCTTGTCATTATTATGGGAGTCGACAATCCGGCGGGCTCATTCACATTCGCGCCGGATGACGCTGCCGCGACATTAATGATCCGAGGGTTTTAGCGTCAATTCGATAAACGCAACTCTGTGCGTTTATCGAACAGGTTCATCAGGCAAACAATTGCGCACTGAGGTCACGACTGGCGCTCAACAGGCCGGGCAGAAAGCGCTGTTCCAGCTCGGTGCGGCTGACGCGACCGGCGTGGGTGCTGACGTTGAGCGCGGCCACCACCTGGCCGGAAGCGTCGTAGACCGGCACGGCAATCGAACGCAGGCCCTGCTCCAGTTCCTGATCGACGATGCACCAACCCTGCTGCCGGACTTCCTGCAAACATTCGAGCAAGGCGTCGGGGGTGTGAATCGTGCGGCTGGTCTTGGCCACCAGTTCGGCGTGGTCGAGGTATTCGCGCAGCGAGGTGTCGTCCAGCGCTGCCAGCAGAATCCGTCCCATGGACGTGCAATACGCCGGCAAACGCCCGCCCACCGAGAGGTCCACCGAAATCAGACGCTGAGTGGTTGCCGAACGGGCGATGTAGAGGATGTCGTCGCCCTCCAGCGTGGCCATGTTGCAGGCTTCGTGCAGTTGCTCGCTCATGCGGTCGAGGTACGGCTGAGCCGAGACCGCCAGCGGTGTCGAGGACAGATAGGCGTGTCCGAGGGTCAGTACTTTGGGCAGCAGCGAATAAGTGCGCCCGTCGGTGGTGGCATAGCCGAGCTTGATCAGCGTGTGCAGGCAACGGCGCACGGCGGCGCGGGGAATTTCCGTGCGGTGGCTGATCTGGGCGATGGTCAGGTGGCGCTTGCGCTCCTGAAACGCCTGCACCACCGCCAGGCCACGGGCCAGTGAGGTCATGAAATCCGGATCGCCGGTCAGGGCCTGGATACGCTTGGCCGGCGAAGCGACGATCGGCGGCGCTACCGAGGTGAAGGAATTGCGCATTTGATCGTTCATGTGGTTCCTTTTTTTCTTGTTCGGATCAACGGCTATACAAGCGGCTCGCCGGCAGATACACAAGCGACAAACCGCCAACTTCGGGCGATTATCGAACCGTCGACCGATAATCGCAATCGCCCTGACCTCCTCCGGCGGGCCGCTCTGAGCAGTTTTGAACCTGGAACGCCTGCATAGTTAACGAGCCTTAGTTGTCCGACTAAATGGCGCCAGAAATCAAACACTGCGCAACAAAGATGCAACTATTGCCGGAAGTTGCACGTCACAAAACAATCACACATGCGCAAACGTTTTTAACTTGGCAAAGATAGTCAATCCCGAATCGGCCGCTATAATGCACCTCAGTGACACCGCGCTTTTTATTTGCCGACGGTGCCACCCGCTGGCGCGATGTCCATCGCCGCCAGCCCCGGCCAGCGCCTGATGCTCATTGCTCATGCACCGCCAGCGCGCTCGCTGAAACAGGAAACTGATGCTGCGTCAGTCTTAATCTGGTGCCGTAGCCGCCTGCAACATGGAAGTCCTGACCGTCTTCCCGACAACACCGCTGCCTGTCCGGGCGAGCGCTTGTTGGTGAACCGGTTAAATGATTCGTTGCAGTGCGTTCACCAGACATTTATCTCAACTCATACAGGTAGCACTGTGACGAAAGACGAACTGCGCGCGGAACTTGAGCGCCAGGAACAACGTTACAAGGAAGTTTACGGCGGGGAAGTCACCACCTACGCCGCCCAGCCCGAACCAGAACGCAAAGCCTGGCGTAAACGCCCTACCGTTCAGGATCAGGTCTTCCAGCAAGAACTGAAAAAAATGGAAGAGGAACTCAAAGCCGAAGAGCCTTGAAACCGTCCTTTGCATCTTTCGAGGGTAAGCGTACTCACCGGGTTACAAGCACGGTGGACTGACGATGCCTTGCGCGCCCGCTACCCGCGGGCAGCGGCCAACTCCCCTGTATTGCACAGGTCTGGAGCATGTCAGACGCGTTTCTCAGATATTTCATACAAGTTTCAGCCCCCTCCCGACAACCGACCAATTCGCCGGCGTATCGCATTTTTATCAATTGAATCAACACCTTGCAAAACCCTGCAAAAAGCTTGGGTAATGCACCTTGATACAAATTAATTTGGCGAAGAAGCTTACCGATGAGCAGGTAGGGGATCGATTTCCAGTCTTTTCTGGCATAATCGCGCCCCCTTATGACCGGGTCAGAAAACCTTCATGATCGATTTATTCAGCGGACTGGATGCCTGGGTGCTTGTGAGCCTCCTGCTCGCCCTGACATTTGTCCTCGCCTTCGAGTTCATCAATGGATTTCATGACACCGCTAACGCGGTAGCCACTGTTATCTACACCAAAGCGATGCCGCCTCACCTGGCGGTGTTCTTCTCGGGCGTGTTCAACTTCCTCGGCGTACTGCTGGGCGGCGTTGGCGTGGCGTATGCCATCGTGCACCTGCTGCCGGTAGAACTGTTGATCAACGTGAACACCGGCCATGGTCTGGCAATGGTGTTCTCGCTGCTCGCCGCCGCGATCGCCTGGAACCTGGGCACCTGGTACTTCGGTATCCCGGCCTCCAGCTCGCACACGCTGATCGGTTCGATCCTCGGTGTCGGCCTGGCCAACGCCCTGATCAACGAAATTCCACTGGCTGACGGCGTCAACTGGCAGAAAGCGATCGATATCGGCGCCTCACTGGTGTTCTCGCCGATGGCGGGCTTCCTGATCGCCGCGCTGGTGCTGATCGGCCTGAAATGGTGGCGCCCGCTGTCGAAGATGCACAAGACGCCGGAACAGCGCCGCAAGATCGACGACAAGAAGCACCCACCGTTCTGGAACCGTCTGGTCCTGGTGATCTCGGCCATGGCCGTAAGCTTCGTGCACGGTTCCAACGACGGTCAGAAAGGTATCGGCCTGATCATGCTGGTACTGATCGGTATCGTGCCTGCGCAGTTCGTCCTCGACCTGAACAGCACCACCTACCAGATCGAGCGTACTCGTGACGCGACCCTGCATCTGAGCCAGTTCTACAAGCGCAACGCCGACACCCTGGGCGAGTTCCTGGCGCTGGGCAAAAGCGTGGAAGGCGACCTGCCGGAGAAATTCCGTTGCAACCCGCAACAGACCGAACCGACCATCGCCGCCCTGCTCGACACCCTCAAAGGTGTAGCCGACTACCACTCGCTGTCCTCGGAAAGCCGCATCGAAGTGCGTCGCTACCTGCTCTGCCTGGACGACACCGCGAAGAAAGTCAGCAAACTGCCAGGCCTCGCCCCGCGTGAGAAGGCTGACCTGGACAAACTACGCAAAGACCTGACCACCACCACCGAATACGCCCCGTTCTGGGTGATTCTGGCGGTCGCCCTGGCCCTGGGCCTGGGCACCATGGTCGGCTGGAAACGCGTGGTACTGACCATCGGCGAGAAGATCGGCAAACAAGGCATGACCTACTCGCAAGGCATGTCGGCCCAGATCACCACCGCCAGCCTGATCGGCATGGCCAACATCTTCAGCCTGCCGGTGTCCACCACCCACGTCCTCTCCTCGGGCGTGGCCGGCACCATGGTCGCCAACAAAAGCGGCCTGCAAGGCGGCACGGTGAAAACCATCCTCCTGGCCTGGGTCCTGACCCTGCCAGCCACCGTGGCCCTGTCGGCCGGCCTGTTCTGGCTGGCGTCGAAGGCGCTGGGTAGCTGATAGACCGCTGTAATGAAAAAGGCGTGATTCGCAAGGATCACGCCTTTTTTGTTGCTTCCAGAAATGGAACGCAGAGCGTCCCAGGCTGCATTCCCACGCGGAGCGTGGGAACGATCAAAGGCGAGATTTGAAAGGATCACGCTTTTTTGTCGGCTTCAGAAATGGGACGCAGAGCGTCCCGGGCGGCATTCCCACGCAGAGCGTGGGAACGATCAACAACTCCTGCTTCTGCTTTGGCTTCCCACCACTCAACACAATGAGCGTTAGCTCGAGTACCGCTTTTGATCGCAATGCCCGTCGGCAGGCTGAGTGGAGGGATTGATCCGGGGGTGGGAGCGCAGCGACCGTGCGGCGTAGCCGCATGCATCGAGAGGAGGTGCAGCGAAGCAAACCGTAGGCGATGCCCCCGGATCAATCCCGGAGCGAAGGAACCCGAGCCACAGCGAGGGCCGTACGTCAGGGTAAAGCCTTTTGGGTTACCTTTTCGGCGTTTGGAAAAGGTGACCCGCCGTAAGGGCGGAACCCTAAGAAGCCGTTACCGCAGCAACGGATATTCACCCCAAACAACCCAAAGCATGGTCGGCCCAAAGGCCGCCAAGACACAAAAAAAAGGGCAACCGAAGTTGCCCAAAATGCCTTGCGTGCTCATCAAACCCGGAAGAATCAAGGCTTCTTGCGCTTGTTCGCATCCTTCCAGATAAAAAATCCAAACCCTGCAAAAAACAGAACCATCAGGCCCACAGTCAGGACCCCGGCAAACACCACGTTATCGAAAAACATGACTGGCCTCCTGGCCCCTGCTCTGCTGCGATGGAGCTAAGTTAACCAATCAGGCAGGCGCAGGAATTGACCGGGATCAATGCCGGTCACCATGCGGAGGAAAGGAAGGGAAATAACTGACCTGCATCAACGGATGCAGGGGAGATCAACGCTTTTTCGGTTTGTTTTTCGGCTTTTTCTTCGGTTTGCCCAAAGGCATGGCCTGCTCGAAAGCCTGCCGAACTTCATTCAGGCGCTTCTCGTTGAGGTCATGAACCCGCTTGGCGCGTTCGGTGTTGAGGTCGATCAGTTTGTCGTCTTGGCTCATGGCGTTCGGTGCATCGCTTGGACTGAATCACAACTGCCGGATCACCGACAGGACTGCGCCAATAATGCGGCCTCACGCCGGCGCTGACCAGCCACACGCACAAAGGCTCTGCGACAATTCAAATCTCGATATCAACCCAAAGCCCCTGACGCGGCTGATCTTCCATCAACGGCGCCACCGGCACGGTGTTGTCGGCATTCAGTTCGGTGCCGGGCACGGCGAGGTGCGCTTCGGGGTCGTCGTCGGCTTCACGGCGACGGCGATCGCGTTCCTGCTGGCGGCGCTGCTCTTCGCGCAGCAGATAGCCGTCCTCTTCCGGATCGCGCTTTTGCAGGTCGATGGTGCTTTCGTTGGAGCTTTCCTGCACCGGCACCACAGGGGGAATGTCCGGTCGCTGGCGGATCGGATCCTGCTGGGAGGTGATCGGCACGGCGCTCAGGGGGAGCATCGGTGGCAGCATATGAAGGGTCTCCTGTCAGCAGGTTATCGGCGGCGCCAGGGGTGCCTTGAGCCATCGGTCGCAAACTTGTGACCGGTTTGGCACTCAAGGGTGCCGCAACATCCCGTAAAACCGATGCATGACCTAATCTTCCCTGCAATTGGCCGATTGGGGTCAAAAGCCGGGCCGAGGCTCCTTATACTTTGGCCTCGGGCCCTCATTCCGTTAAGATAGCCCGCTTTTTCAAGGTGGGAGTCAGGCAGCATGGCGCAGCAGTATCAACCGGGGCAACGCTGGATCAGTGACAGCGAAGCAGAGCTTGGTTTAGGCACCGTTCTGGCACAGGACGGCCGCTTGTTGACCGTGCTTTACCCGGCCACTGGCGAGACTCGCCAGTACGCGCTACGGAATGCGCCCCTCACCCGCGTGCGGTTCTCGCCCGGCGATTCGATCACTCACTTCGAAGGCTGGAAGATGACCGTCCAGCAAGTCGACGACGTCGACGGCCTGATGGTCTATCACGGCCTCAACGCGCAGAACGAAGCGGTCACCCTGCCGGAAACCCAGCTGTCGAACTTCATTCAGTTCCGTCTGGCCAGCGACCGTCTGTTCGCCGGCCAAATCGACCCGCTGGCGTGGTTCTCCCTGCGTTATCACACCCTGGAACACACCAGCCGTCAGTTGCAGTCCTCGCTCTGGGGCCTGGGCGGCGTGCGTGCACAACCAATCGCCCACCAGCTGCACATTGCCCGTGAAGTCGCCGACCGCATCGCGCCGCGCGTATTGCTGGCGGACGAAGTGGGTCTGGGCAAGACCATCGAAGCCGGCCTAGTGATCCATCGCCAGCTGCTGTCGGGCCGCGCCAACCGCGTGCTGATCCTCGTACCGGAAAACCTCCAGCACCAGTGGCTGGTGGAAATGCGCCGCCGTTTCAACCTGCAGGTCGCGCTGTTCGACGAAGAACGCTTCATCGAAAGCGATGCCACCAACCCGTTCGAAGACACTCAACTGGCGCTGGTGGCGCTGGAGTGGCTGGTCGACGATGAAAAGGCGCAGGACGCCCTGTTCGCTGCCGGCTGGGACCTGATGGTGGTCGACGAAGCCCACCACCTGGTGTGGCATGAAGACAAAGTCAGCCCGGAATACTCGCTGGTCGAACAACTGGCCGAAGTCATTCCCGGCGTGCTGCTGCTCACCGCCACCCCGGAACAACTCGGTCAGGACAGCCACTTCGCCCGTCTGCGCCTGCTCGATCCGAACCGCTTCCATGACCTGGCCGCCTTCCGCGCCGAAAGCGAAAACTATCGCCCGGTGGCCGAAGCCGTTCAGGAGCTGCTGGACAAGGGTCGCCTGTCGCCGGCCGCGCACAAGACCATCCACGGTTTCCTCGGCAACGAAGGTGAAGCCCTGCTCACCGCCGTCAACGATGGCGACACCGAAGCCAGCGCCCGACTCGTGCGTGAACTGCTCGACCGCCACGGCACCGGCCGCGTGCTGTTCCGCAACACCCGCGCCGCCGTGCAGGGTTTCCCGGAGCGCAAACTGCACCCGTACCCGCTGCCGTGCCCGGACGAATACCTCGAACTGCCGCTGGGCGAACACGCCGAGTTGTACCCGGAAGTCAGCTTCCAGGCCCAGCCGGACGCCAGCGAAGAAGAACGCTGGTGGAAATTCGACCCGCGCGTCGAGTGGCTGATCGACCAGCTGAAAATGCTCAAGCGCACCAAAGTGCTGGTGATCTGCGCCCACGCCGAAACCGCAATGGACCTGGAAGACGCCCTGCGCGTGCGCTCCGGCATCCCGGCCACGGTGTTCCACGAAGGCATGAACATCCTTGAGCGCGACCGCGCCGCCGCCTACTTCGCCGACGAAGAGTTCGGCGCGCAGGTGCTGATCTGCTCGGAAATCGGCAGTGAAGGTCGCAACTTCCAGTTCGCCCACCACCTGGTGCTGTTCGATCTGCCATCGCACCCGGACCTGCTGGAACAGCGGATCGGTCGTCTCGACCGGATCGGCCAGAAACACATCATCGAACTGCACGTGCCGTACCTGGAAACCAGCCCGCAAGAGCGCCTGTTCCAGTGGTATCACGAAGCCCTGAACGCGTTCCTCAACACCTGTCCGACCGGCAACGCCTTGCAGCATCAGTTCGGCCCACGCCTGCTGCCGCTGCTCGAAGAAGCCGACGATGGCCAGTGGCAAGCGCTGATCGACGAAGCGCGCACCGAGCGCGAGCGGCTGGAAGCCGAGCTGCACACCGGTCGCGACCGCCTGCTGGAACTCAACTCCGGCGGCGCCGGCGAAGGTGAAGCGCTGGTCGAGGCCATCCTCGAACAGGACGATCAGTTCGCCCTGCCGATCTACATGGAAACCCTGTTCGACGCCTTCGGTATCGACAGCGAAGACCATTCGGAAAACGCCCTGATCCTCAAGCCGAGCGAGAAGATGCTCGACGCCAGCTTCCCGCTGGGCGACGACGAAGGCGTGACCATCACTTACGACCGCAACCAGGCGCTGTCGCGTGAAGACATGCAGTTCATCACTTGGGAACACCCGATGGTGCAGGGTGGCATGGATCTGGTGCTGTCCGGGTCGATGGGCAACACCGCCGTCGCGCTGATCAAGAACAAAGCGCTCAAGCCTGGCACTGTGCTGCTGGAATTGCTCTACGTCAGCGAAGTGGTTGCCCCGCGTTCGCTGCAACTGGGCCGTTACCTGCCGCCGGCCGCCCTGCGCTGCCTGCTCGATGCCAACGGCAACGACCTGTCGTCGCGCGTGGCGTTCGAAACCCTCAACGATCAACTGGAAAGCGTGCCGCGCGCCAGTGCCAACAAGTTCATCCAGGCCCAGCGCGATCAGCTGACGCCACGGATCAACGCCGGTGAAGACAAGGTCACCCCGCGTCACGCCGAGCGCGTCGCCGAGGCCCGCCGCCGTCTGGCAGCCGACACCGACGAAGAACTGGCACGCCTGACCGCGTTGCAGGCGGTCAATCCGACCGTGCGCGACAGCGAACTGGATGCCCTGCGCAAGCAGCGTGAACAAGGTCTGGCAATGCTCGACAAGGCAGCGCTGCGACTTGAAGCGATCCGGGTGCTGGTGGCGGGTTAAAACCGCCCTGCTCCATCACCAAAAACAAAAAGGCCCGCAGCGATGCGGGCCTTTTTGTTTGCCTGATATTTATGCTGCGCGGCTGATTGCCTCTTCGCGGGCAAGCCCGCTCCCACAGTTGGCCGGGTTCCTTCAGGAGGAAAAGCGGTCGAATGTGGGAGCGAGCCTGCTCGCGATGGCGGTTATGCAGTCACCGCTGCAACCTCTGGCTCAACCACCGCCACCAGCCCTTCCTTCATCCGCTTCGCATCCCGCACAAAACAGCGCGAGGCGAGGAACAGGAACACCATGGTCAGAAACAGCGCCACCGGAATCAGGTACATCGCATCATGCAGCCCGACAGCCTTGAACGCTTCGGTCATCTGCTCGGCGCCCGCCGCAACCATCGCCGACTTGGCGAAGTGATCCGACAAACCGCCGACCACCACCGGCCCCAGGCCGCCGCCCAGCAAATACAAACCGGCAAAGAACAGCGCCATCGCCGTGGCCCGCAGGCGTGGTTCGACCACGTCCTGAATCGCCGTATACACGCAGGTATAGAAGTTGTAGGCGAACAGCCAGCCGACGCTGAACACTGCGACAAACACCCCGATCTCGATGCGCCCGGCGTGCAGCGCCCACGCCGTGCACAACGTGGAAATGATCAGGCTGAACGCGGCGAACAGCAGTCGCCCGTTGGCCACCCGCTGGTGAATCTTGTCAGCGATCCAGCCACCGAGGGTCAGGCCGATCAACCCGGTCACACCGACGATCACCCCGGTCGCCACCGCAGCTTCCTGCAACGGCATCAGGAAATAACGCTGGAGCATCGGCACCAGGAACGAGTTGCAGGCGTAGGTCGCGAAGTTGAAGCACAGCCCGGCCATCACCAGCCACAGAAAGGTCGGCACTGCGAGGACGCGACGGATCGGCTTGTCGACTTTTTCCTGGGACACTTGCACGGTTTCCGCCGCGCCGCGCTTGGGCTCCTTGATGAAGAACATGAACACCGCCAGCACCAGCCCCGGTACGGCGGCGATGAAGAATGGCGCGCGCCAGCTGTCGAACGCCTTGACCATCCAGCCGATGGTGAAGAAGGCCAGCAGCAGCCCCAGCGGCAGGCCAAGCATGAAAATGCCCATGGCCCGGGCGCGGCGATGGGCCGGGAACAGGTCGCCGATCAGTGAGTTGGCGGCGGGTGCGTAACTCGCTTCCCCGATGCCGATCCCCATGCGCACCAGCAGGAAACTCCAGAAACTGCCGACCAGACCGTTGACCGCCGTCAGCGCGCTCCAGGTGGCCAGGCCCCAGCCCATCAGTTTGCTGCGCGAACCGGTGTCGGCCAGGCGCCCCAGTGGTAATCCGGCAATCGCGTAGACCAGCGTGAACGCGGTGCCGACGATCCCCAGCTGGAAGTCGCTGAGGTGCCATTCCATGCGGATCGGTTCGATGATGATCGCCGGAATGGTGCGGTCGAAGAAATTGAACAGGTTGGCGAGGAACAGCAGGAACAGAATGCGCCAGGCATTCGCCGCTTGGGTCGAGTTCTGCATGGGTCCGTCTCTTTATTGTTATTAGGGCTTCACTGCCAACGCATCCGAGCCCGGAACCTGCAATCTAGTCACGCTCGTCGGGGCTGTCTGTCATCATTCGTCAGCCTGATGACAAGCCATGGCCGTGTAACGAAACGTAAGCCCTTGAAATGCTTCGAATCCCCCTGAAACCGGGGGTTTTGCGGAAAAATCCGGCAATGAAAAAATACTTTCGCGCCCCCCTTCCCAACGCTGTGGCAAAGCCTAGAATGGCCGCCGGATCCGTCCGGATCCTGCCGATCAATCCCTTTGATACCCCCGCCCATGTCCGAAGCCAGTCCGTGTCTGAATTGCGGTGCCTGCTGTTCCCATTTCCGTGTTTCTTTTTTCTGGGGTGAATGCGCATCCTCCGGCGGGACCGTGCCCGATGAACTGGTCACCCAGATCACGCCCAGCCGGGTCGCCATGATCGGCACCGACCGCAAGGCGCCACGTTGTACCGCGCTTGAGGGCGAAGTCGGAAAATCGGTGGCCTGCACGATCTACGACAAGCGTTCCAGCCCCTGCCGCGAGTTCGAAGCGTCGTGGGAAAACGGCGAACAGAACACCGACTGCGACAAGGCGCGTGCCCGGTTCGGCCTGCCGCCGCTGCAACCGCACTGGAACGAAGTCGCCTGAGTTCAGGCGTTTCAATGCTTAGCGCCAAACGCTATGACGCTCATGCCAAAATCATTAGCGCCAATGTGCCACTATCGCTTGCACGCCAAAAACCGCCTCTATACTCCTGACATTCGCCTGCGTTGATGACGCAGTAAGGACGCACTCAGAGACGGGGCATGCTATGGAGTGGCTTGGTTTGCAATTTGTTGCCGAGCAGCCGGAGAGCGGGCAGGTCATCCTCAATTGCACACACAATCCCCTGTTGGTGCTGGTGGCCTACCTGGTCGCCTGCGCCGCGAGTTTCGCCACCCTCGATATGGCGGAACGGGTCGCCCACGCTGAAGAACCCGGTTCGCAGCGACTGTGGCGCTGGATCGGCGCCACCTGTCTGGCCGGCGGCATATGGGCGATGCACTTCATCAGCATGCTGGCTTTCCAGGCACCCATCGATATCCAGTACGACCTGCCTGTCACCCTCTTTTCTCTTTTGATCGCATTGCTCGCCTCCTGGCTGGCGATGCACACCTTGAGTGATCCCCGACCGAATCTGTTGCAATACACCAAAACCGCCATCGTCATCGGCCTGGGCATTGCCGGCATGCATTACGTCGGGATGGCGGCCATGCAATCCGCCGCGACGGCTTATTACGAACCAACCCTGTTTCTGGCATCGATCGTAATCGCCATCGGGGCCAGCTTCGCCGCACTGTGGGTGGCTGGCAACCTGCGCGAAGCCACCGGCCTGCACCTGCCGATGCTGAAATACCTGGCCGCGCTGATTCTCGGTGCCGGCATCCTCAGCATGCATTTTACCGGCATGGCCGCGTTGCAACTGGTGCTGCCCGAGGGGCGCCTCCCGACCCTTTCCACGCAAACCAGCCATCTGCAACTGGGCCTTACGGTTGCGCTGATCACCTTGTTGATCCTCGGCAGCGCCATCAGCGCCGCGCTGGCCGACAAGAAGCTGCAAAACAAAGAACACGATCTGCGTCGAGTCAATGCACTGCTCAGTCAACTCGATCAGGCACGCATGTCACTGCAACAGGTCGCCAACTATGACGCCCTGACCAGCCTGATCAACCGTCGAGGGTTCAATCAGATCTTCGCGGAAAAACTCAGCCAGAAATCCAGCGAAGGCGGCATGCTGGCGGTGATGTTCCTCGACATCGATCACTTCAAGCGCATCAATGACAGTCTCGGCCATGACGCCGGCGACGAACTGCTCAAGGTCATCGCGCAGCACATAAAGGGTTCGGTACGCAGTCATGAAGACGTGGTCGCGCGGTTCGGCGGCGACGAGTTCTGCATCCTCATCGGCCTGCGCGACCGTGAAGAGGCGCGCAATCTGGCCCAGCGCATCATGCTCAAAATGAAAGAGCCGATCGAATTGGCCGGTCGGCGCATGGTGATGACCACCAGCATTGGCATCAGCCTGTTTCCCGAGGACGGCACCACCTGCGACGAGCTGCTCAAACACGCGGATCTGGCGCTGTATCAGTCCAAGGGCGCCGGACGCAACGGCGTGCATTTTTTTGATTCCAACCTGAAGAACCGCGCCAGCCTTGAGCTGCAACTTGAAGAAGAACTGCGCCAGGCCCTGCGCGAAGAGAACGGACTGATGCTGTTTTACCAGCCGATCTTCGAACTCAAGACGGGCACGGTCACCAAGCTGGAGGCGCTGATTCGCTGGCAGCATCCGGTGCATGGCTTGCTGACGCCGGATCGTTTTATCGCCATCGCTGAAAACAACGGCCTGATCGCCGAACTCGATAACTGGGTGCTGCGCAAGGCCTGTGAAGACCTCGGTGAACTGTCACGCCATGGCTGTGAAGAACTGAAGATTGCCTGGAACTGCTCACCGCTGAATCTGGCCCGGGAAGAACTGGCCAATGAAATCGAGCATGCCTTGCGCAGCGCTGGCGTCGCGCCGGAACGGCTGGAACTGGAAGTTACCGAAAACGCCTTGATGGGCAACATCGCCAACACACTGGTGTTGCTGCGGCAGATCCGCGCCCTCGGCGTGTCACTGTCGATCGACGACTTCGGCACCGGTTATTCGTCGCTGGCCTATCTCAAGCGCCTGCCGCTCAACACATTGAAGGTCGATCGCTCGTTCATCCTCGATATTCCCAAAGCCACCGCCGACATGGAGATCGTCCAGGCGATCATCGTCATGGCGCACACCCTGCACTTGCAGGTGGTCACCGAAGGCGTCGAAAGCTTGGAGCAATACGAGTTTCTTGAGCGATCGGGCTGCGACTTCATTCAGGGTTACCTGCTCAGCCGCCCGGTGCCACTGGCCGAACTGCGCCCGGTGCTGGAGGAAATCAATCAGCGCAAACACGCGCACACGGTCAATCCGCTGAGTCTGGCCCGCGGTACATTTGCACCAGTGTCGCTGGATCCTTCTGCAAAAAGCCTTGTGCCCCATGCAGGCGCATCAGTTGTGCGGCCAATCCGCTGATCGGCGTGGCCGAGCCGGTTTCCCGAGAAAACTTCACCGCGGTATCCAGATCCTTGAGCAGCGTGCGCACGTGCCACTTCACCGGTTCGAAACGGCTTTCTGCCATTTGCGGCGCGAGGATCTGCAACGGTTTCGAATCAGCAAAACCACCGGCCAGCGCCTCGGCGATCAGGCTGGCATCGACCCCGGCCTGTTCGGCCAGCGCCACCACTTCGGCGATCACCAAGGCATTGCAGGCGACGATCATCTGATTGCAGGCCTTGGTCACCTGGCCGGCGCCGACGCCGCCCATGTGCGTGACACGCTGCCCGAGTTCGAGCAACACCGGGCGTACGCGATCAAGGTCCGCTGCATCACCGCCGACCATGATCGCCAGACTACCCGCCTCGGCCCCGACCACTCCGCCGGACACCGGCGAATCGAGCCAGGCCATGCCCGTCTTGCCGACCAGCTCAGCCGCCATTTCACGGGTGGCCGTCGGTTCGAGGCTGGAAAAATCCACCAGCAACTGACCGGGTTTTGCTCCTTCGGCCACACCGGCCGGGCCGAACACCACTTCGCGCACCACCGCCGTGTCCGCCAGGCACAGCATTACCAAATCGGCCTGTTCACAGAGTTCAGCGGGGGTCGCCACCTGCCGGGCACCGGCCTCGACCAGCGGCGCGCACTTGGCCGGGTTGCGGTTCCACACGGTCAGCGAATAACCGGCAGCCAGCAAGCGGCGGCACATCGGCAGGCCCATCAGGCCGATTCCGGCAAAACCCAACGAAGGTCGCGTTGACATCATTTAGCCTCCTTTTGATTAAAGATCGCCGAATAATGGCCGATCCATCATCAATCAGGAAAGGATTCCCCCGCGCGGCACTCAGGCCAGACCCCTGACGCACGGGCCAAACACGCGCAGAAAAAAGACGCGAGATTCCCATTCCGTGAGGTTCGACGACAGCGGTCGCTGAACCAACCAGTCCAGGTATATGGCGCACAATGACTTCTAAAAACAATCCGGCCACTGCGGTATCCGATCTGACTCTGAGCCCTGCGGCGAACAGCCCTGCCCCGATGAAGCCATTGCCTCCTTCGCGCCCGCTGGGCACCCAGCAATACCTGTACTTCACCGAAACCAATACCGACCGCATCCTCGACAACCTCGACGGCCTGCGTGACCTGGTGTTCCCGCGCCCGCCGCACCTGGAAGGCGACAACGAACAGCACAACGACCAGGAATTCCCGTCGGTGTGCCTGATCGGCCTCGGTCGCTGCGGCTCCAACATCGCCCTCGACGTGGCGGAGCTGGTGTACAACGCGCGCAAGTTCTACCTCAACGAATTCAACAACGAAGATCGCCCATCCAGCGATCGTCGCCTGGCCGACAAGGGCTACAGCCCGGCCCAGTGGATCAAGACCAACCTGCGGATCGGCCCGAACAAGGGCAGCAAACCGGTGTTCCTGGTGGAACCGCTGGTGATGCTCGGCGACCTCGACAAGGACATTGCCGGGCGTATCCGTTTCTCGCGCAAGGGCGAAAAAAGCGGCTTCCTGCGCGACTACAGCAAGATGAAGATCATGGACTTGTCCGAAGTCCACGCCGGTGGCGCCGGTAACGCGCCGATCCTCGGCCAGTACCTGGCGAAGATCATCCTCAACAAGGACACCCAGCGTTTCTCCAGCCCTGACTGGAAAATGATCCACTCGTACCTGATCGACAGCTGCGGCATCAAGGCCAACCAGTCGCGCCTGTATTTCTCGATCTTCAGTGCCGGCGGCGGTACCGGTTCGGGCATGGCCTCGGAATTCGGCCTGGCCCAGCAGCACTCGTACATGAACAAGACGTTCGACACCAAGCCGATGGACGAGCATGACGGCAAGAGCGGTCATTCGTTCGTGTTCGAACCGATCTTCACCAGCGGCATCTGTGTGCTGCCGAACATCTCCGACCACCGCAGCGAAATGTCCGAGGCGCTGCACATCAACGCCGGTCGCCTGCTGTGCAAATACCTGTCGGAAGAATGGGATTTCTCGTACAACTTCGCCAACGAAGACAGCAGCGAAGCCAGCGTCATGGGCCGTATCCGCCCATGGAACGCGATGATGCTGATCTCCAACGACATCATGCGTTACGCCGAAGAGAGCGATGACGGCAACATCCAGAACATTGATGTCAATGCGATGGAGAAGCACGCCAACCAGTACATCTCGCAGCAGATCTTCAACATTCTGACGGCCCAGGCGGTCACGACCGATTACGACCAGAACTATTTCCGTCGCGCCGGCATCGACATCGGCGAGACCATTCGGCTGGACGCCAACGACCTGTTCATGAGTCTGGCCGGCCCGGTGGCGATTGCCTACGCCGAATCCGTGGTGCCGGAAACCCCGCCGCCGAGCAGCGACAAGTTCAAGGTGTTCGACAAAGAGCCGCAGCGCCTGAACATCGACGACCTGTTCTTCCGCTCGATCGACCTGCCGCACTTCAACAAGGTGACCCAGGCCATCGAAGGCATCAGTCTGCTGCCGATCGAATCCAAGCGTTATCGCGCGTCGCTGGAGCAGTACAAGAATTCCGGCTACGACGCCGCCGCGCTGCACGACCTGCACTTCTTCAAGAACTGCTCGTCGGTGGTCTCGATCGTTTCGCTGCCCAAAGACTACAAGCTGTCGTACATGGACCTGAACCGGTTGAAGACTCATCTCAACAGCCTGTTCCCCAACACCACGCTCAAGCGCTATGCGCTGGTGATCGGGGCCTCGGCCAACCTGTCGCTGACCACCCTGATCGCCAAGAGCCCGTGCCTGTCGGACGACTTCCTGACGCTGATCGTGGCGTTCATCAAGCGCTGCTTCGCCAAGACCCCGTACCGTTTCGACGAGACCCTCGACAACTCGATCCTCGACTTCATCATCAACGAAGCATTCGACGAAGACCGTATCGACGACCTGCTCAACGAATTCGAGAACCCGGCGAAGATCCTCGATACCAACTGGTACGCGATCAAGCCGATGTACGAGAAGAAGTACCGCGAGCTGATCAACGACAAAGAAAAGTTTGTCTCGATCAACGACATTCGCCTTTCGCGCGATTGCGTGAAGAAGTCGATCAAGTACCTGCGCGAGATCTACCGTCACCGGATTGGCAAGACCAAGGTTATTTCCCTCAATAACCATACGGGCAAGACTTACTCGGTCTGATCTTCGACCTTATCGCCGCCCTTCGCAAGCAAGCTCGTTCCCACAGGTTTTGTGCTCGACACGGATACTGTGGGAGCGGGCTTGCTCGCGAAGAGGCCCGAGAAAACACCCCGAAACCCGATCTTTCCAACATCCCGAAACAATTAAGCAGCCGTTAGGCTGCTTACCAAACTGTGCCCGTTACGTTTACGTCACCGTTATGCCACCCACGCTTGTGGCATTTCTCTACGGCAACGTGCCATCACGCTACTCGGCTACACACTTTTTCCCGGCAGTGACGCGCACCACAAAGAGGCATCGCCTCAGCGCGACGCCCTTTCCTGGATCAGAATCCACGGTCGCACCACAACCGACCACAACTCGGGATCGCGCTCAAGAATGTCTTGCGCCCGCGGCGCAGAGAGCTTGGCGACCTTATCGTCGCCCAGCCAGGCAGCCACTTTCGCGCTCTGATTCGATGCCATTGCCTCAGCTACGGCGATCAAATCCAGATCGGCGCTGACCCATAACAGGTCACCCTTGGCAAAGAAGGGCTCCAGCTCCTTCCACGTAATAGTTGCGGTTTCACCAAGCAGCTTGGCATAGAGGGTGCTAGGTTCTTGATTCATGGGACTGTCCGGAAAGAAATCGGCGCGAATGATAACGTCGGTGGTCCGGCAGAAAAACCCGGTTGCAAAAGGCCGTACCGAACGAAAAGAGCAGGAACGCCAAGGAATGCTGATGATTGGGGTATAAGCCCTCTGAACGTCCCGCCGCAATTCTGTCTTTTTCTTTCATTTAAGCGACACCCTCAGGTTTTGCCCCCTGGCGCCAGCTTCCCAGGCCAACAACCGGCGCTCTACACTGTACCGGTACAGTTGCCGGGGGCTTTTCCGGAGGGTATCGCCTAGATATCTGTCCCGGTTCTGCTGCTACGGCGTCAGGACTCTAAAAAAATACAACAGTAAGAGTGGAGCACTATGACTAAGGCTACTAAGCAGATTTCCAAACTGTTTGCCGCTATGGTTCTGGCCGGGGTTGCCAGCCATTCGTTCGCAGCTGACACCATCAAGATCGGTATCGCCGGCCCTAAAACCGGTCCAGTAGCCCAGTACGGCGACATGCAGTTCAGTGGCGCGAAAATGGCCATCGAACAGATCAACGCCAAAGGCGGCGTCGACGGCAAGAAGCTCGAAGCCGTTGAATACGATGACGCTTGCGATCCTAAACAAGCGGTAGCGGTCGCGAACAAGGTCGTCAACGACGGCGTCAAGTTCGTGGTCGGTCACCTGTGCTCCAGCTCCACCCAGCCTGCTTCGGACATCTACGAAGACGAAGGCGTGATCATGATCACCCCGGCTGCCACCAGCCCGGACATCACCAACCGTGGTTACAAAATGGTGTTCCGCACCATCGGTCTGGACAGCGCCCAGGGCCCTGCCGCCGGCAACTACATTGCCGATCACGTGAAGCCGAAAATCGTCGGCGTGCTGCACGACAAGCAGCAGTACGGTGAAGGCATCGCCACCGCCGTCAAATCCACCCTCGAGAAGAAAGGCACCAAGGTTGCCGTGTTCGAAGGCGTCAACGCCGGCGACAAGGACTTCTCCGCGATCATCGCCAAGCTCAAGCAAGCCAACGTCGACTTCGTCTACTACGGCGGCTACCACCCGGAGCTGGGCCTGATCCTGCGTCAAGCCCAGGAAAAAGGCCTGAAGGCCAAGTTCATGGGTCCGGAAGGCGTGGGTAACGACTCGATCACCCAGATCGCCAAGGACGCCTCCGAAGGCCTGCTGGTGACCCTGCCGAAGTCTTTCGACCAGGATCCGGCCAACGTGGCCCTGGCCGATGCATTCAAGGCCAAGAAAGAAGACCCGAGTGGTCCGTTCGTGTTCCCGTCCTACTCGGCCGTTGAAGTGATTGCTGAAGGTATCAAGGCTGCCAAGTCCGAAGATGCTGCCAAAGTCGCTGAAGCCATCCACAAAGGCACCTTCAAGACACCTACCGGCGACCTGAGCTTCGACGACAAAGGCGACCTGAAGGACTTCAAATTCGTGGTTTACGAGTGGCACAACGGCAAACCTAAAACCGAAGTGTCGCCTCAGTAAGGCGCTGCCTGACTGACTGCCAATAAAGCCCACGGCGTGCCGTGGGCTTTGTTTTACGAATGTATTGGGCCGCGCTGGCGTGATCCGCCAGTCTCCCCACCTGAAAATCTCAAAACCGTCATCAGCGGTTCGCTGGCAAAACCCGGATTCGAAGTGGATAAAGATCCACGGGACCGGGCGGGAAAATGACTCCACCAGTGAAATGCGTATCAGGTTTTTAGGAGCGCTGTAATGCCTGACATCTATCACTTCTTCCAACAGCTGGTTAACGGCTTGAACGTTGGCAGCATGTATGCCCTGATCGCCATCGGCTACACGATGGTCTACGGCATCATTGGAATGATCAACTTCGCCCACGGCGAGGTGTACATGATCGGTTCCTACGTGGCGTTCATCGCCATCGCCGGGCTGACCATGATGGGACTCGAAAGCGTCCCGCTTTTGATGACCGTGGCTTTCATCGCCAGCATCGTCGTCACCAGCTCCTACGGTTACAGCATCGAACGCATTGCCTACCGCCCGTTGCGCGGCAGCAACCGTCTGATCCCGCTGATTTCCGCGATCGGTATGTCGATCTTCCTGCAGAACACGGTTCTGCTGGCGCAAGACTCCAAGGACAAAGCTATCCCCAACCTGATTCCGGGCAACTTCGCCTTCGGCCCGGGTGGCGCACATGAAGTGCTGATTTCCTACATGCAAATCGTGGTGTTCGTGGTGACCCTGATCGCCATGCTCGGCCTCACGCTGTTCATCTCCCGCTCTCGCCTGGGCCGCGCCTGCCGCGCCTGCGCCGAAGACATCAAGATGGCCAACCTGCTGGGCATCAACACCAACAACATCATCGCCCTGACCTTCGTCATCGGTGCTGCGCTGGCGGCCGTCGCGGCCGTGCTGCTGAGCATGCAATACGGCGTGATCAACCCGAACGCCGGTTTCCTCGTCGGCCTCAAGGCCTTCACCGCTGCGGTACTGGGCGGGATCGGCAGCATCCCCGGCGCCATGCTCGGCGGGCTGGTGCTCGGGGTGGCGGAAGCCTTTGGCGCCGATATCTTCGGCGACCAGTACAAGGACGTCGTGGCTTTCGGCTTGTTGGTTCTGGTGCTGTTGTTCCGTCCGACCGGCATTCTGGGCCGTCCGGAGGTTGAGAAAGTATGACTAGGAATCTTAAACAGGCGCTGTTCAGCGCCTTGCTGGTCTGGGCCGTGGCCTACCCGGTACTGGGTCTGAAACTGACCATCGTCGGCATCAACCTGGAAGTGCACAACACCAGCCCGGCCATTCTGGCGACCATCGCCATCTGCTCGGTGCTGATGTTCCTGCGAGTGCTGTTCAACCAGCAGATCAGCAAGGCGTGGCGTTCTTCGCCGGGCATGCCGCTGATCCCGGCCAAGGCCAGCAACTTCCTGACCCTGCCGACCACCCAGCGCTACTTCATCATCGCGCTGATCATCGGTGCACTGGTGTGGCCGTTCTTCGGTTCCCGTGGCGCGGTGGACATCGCGACGCTGATCCTGATCTACGTGATGCTCGGCCTCGGTCTGAACATCGTGGTCGGTCTGGCCGGTCTGCTCGACCTGGGTTACGTCGGCTTCTACGCCGTCGGCGCCTACAGCTACGCGCTGCTGTCGCACTACTACGGCCTGAGCTTCTGGATCTGCCTGCCGATCGCCGGTTTGATGGCGGCGACGTTCGGCTTCCTGCTCGGCTTCCCCGTGTTGCGTCTGCGCGGCGACTATCTGGCGATCGTGACCCTGGGCTTCGGGGAAATCATCCGCCTGTTCCTGCGTAACCTGACCGACATCACCGGCGGCCCGAACGGCATCAGCAACATCGAGAAACCGACGTTCTTCGGCCTGACCTTCGAACGCAAGGCTGCGGAAGGCCTGCAAACCTTCCACGAGTATTTCGGCCTGGAATACAACTCGATCAACAAGGTGATCTTCCTCTACCTGGTTGCCCTGCTGCTGGCGCTGGCGGCGCTGTTCATCATCAACCGCCTGCTGCGCATGCCGATCGGCCGTGCGTGGGAAGCGCTGCGTGAAGATGAAATCGCCTGCCGCGCGCTGGGTCTCAACCCGACCGTGATCAAGCTCTCGGCGTTCACCCTGGGCGCGAGCTTCGCCGGTTTCGCCGGCAGCTTCTTCGCCGCCCGTCAGGGCCTGGTGACGCCGGAATCGTTCACCTTCATCGAGTCGGCAATCATCCTTGCGATTGTGGTGCTGGGTGGCATGGGCTCGCAGCTGGGCGTGATTCTCGCGGCCGTGGTGATGATCCTGCTGCCGGAAATGATGCGTGAGTTCAGTGAG
Organism: Pseudomonas sp. B20(2017); assembly: GCF_002113125.1. Lineage (GTDB taxonomy): Bacteria > Pseudomonadota > Gammaproteobacteria > Pseudomonadales > Pseudomonadaceae > Aquipseudomonas. The sequence continues at coordinate 501,944 of NZ_NEJP01000001.1, forward strand.
TACCGCATGTTGATGTTTGGCGCCCTGATGGTGCTGATGATGATCTGGCGACCTCAAGGTCTGCTGCCCATGCAACGTCCTCACATGGAGCTGCGCAAATGAGCCGCGAGATCCTGAAAGTCGAAAATCTGAGCATGCGCTTCGGCGGCCTGCTGGCGGTCAACGGTGTGGCCCTGACCGTGAAGGAAAAACAGGTGGTGGCACTGATCGGGCCAAACGGCGCGGGCAAGACCACCGTGTTCAACTGCCTGACCGGTTTCTACCAGCCATCGGGCGGCAGCATCCTGCTGGACGGCGAGCCGATCCACGGCCTGCCGGGCCACAAGATCGCCCTCAAAGGCGTGGTGCGCACCTTCCAGAACGTGCGGTTGTTCAAGGACATGACGGCGGTCGAGAACCTGTTGATCGCCCAGCACCGTCACCTGAACACCAACTTCCTGTCCGGCCTGTTCAAGACCCCGGCGTTTCGCAAGAGCGAGCGCGAGGCCATGGAGTTCGCCGAGTACTGGCTGGAAAAGGTCAACCTCAAAGAGTTCGCCAACCGCCCCGCCGGCACGCTGGCTTATGGTCAGCAACGTCGCCTGGAAATCGCCCGCTGCATGATGACCCGTCCGCGGATCCTCATGCTCGACGAACCGGCCGCCGGCCTGAACCCGAAGGAAACCGAAGACCTCAAGGCGCTGATCAGCGTGCTGCGTGAAGAGCACAACGTGACCGTGCTGCTGATCGAACACGACATGAAACTGGTCATGAGCATTTCCGACCACATCGTCGTGATCAACCAGGGCACGCCCCTGGCCGACGGCACGCCGGACCAGATCCGCGACAATCCTGAAGTGATCAAAGCCTACCTGGGGGAAGCGTAAATGCTGCAGTTCGAAAACGTTTCCACCTTCTACGGCAAGATCCAGGCCCTGCACAGCGTCAACGTCGAAGTCCGTCAGGGCGAGATCGTGACCCTGATCGGCGCCAACGGTGCCGGCAAGTCCACGCTGCTGATGACGCTCTGCGGTTCGCCGCAGGCGCACAGCGGCAGCATCCGCTACATGGGTGAGGAACTGGTCGGCCAGGACTCGTCGCAGATCATGCGCAAGAGCATCGCCGTGGTGCCGGAAGGCCGTCGGGTGTTTGCCCGTCTGACCGTCGAAGAAAACCTCGCCATGGGCGGATTCTTCACCGACAAGGGCGACTATCAGGAACAGATGGACAAGGTTCTCGGCCTTTTCCCACGCCTGAAAGAACGCTTCAACCAGCGCGGCGGCACCATGTCCGGCGGCGAACAGCAAATGCTCGCCATCGGCCGTGCGCTGATGAGCAAGCCGAAACTGCTGCTGCTCGACGAGCCGTCGCTGGGCCTGGCACCGATCATCATCCAGCAGATCTTCGACATCATCGAACAGCTGCGCAAGGACGGTGTGACGGTGTTCCTGGTCGAGCAGAACGCCAACCAGGCGCTGAAAATCGCCGACCGTGCGTACGTTCTGGAGAACGGCCGGGTGGTCATGCAAGGCACCGGTGAAGCACTGCTGACCGACCCGAAAGTGCGCGAGGCGTACCTCGGCGGTTGATCGATCGCTTCAAACAGAAAACGGCCTTCGGGCCGTTTTTTTGTGCCGGACAAAAAACTTTTACCGATCGCTGTAACGCATCGCCGAGTCGTTTCTCTAGTGGGGCAAGCAAGCGCAATCGCTTGTTCAAACCCAAGTTCAAACCGGAGAAACATCATGACTGCTACCACCCGCACCCTGTCTGCCACCGCCCTGGTTCTGGCCCTCGGTTCTGCTCTGAGCATCGCTGCCGTCTCCACCGCCCACGCCGCTGACGACAACATGGAAAAATGCTTCGGCGTGGCCATGAAAGGCAAGAACGATTGCGCTGCAGGCGCGGGCACCACCTGTGCCGGCACCGCGAAAATGGATCATCAGGCCAACGCCTGGAAACTGGTCCCGAAAGGCACCTGCACCACCACTGAAAGCAAAACCTCGCCGACCGGTTTCGGTCAGCTCGAAGCGTTCAAAGCCAAGTCCTGATCCGGGAGCCGCCCGAGTGTCGATCATGATCACATCCTGCGACCATGCCTTGCGCCGCACTCGGGCAGCCCTCACCGGGCTCCCGCCCCGCGCCGGACTGGGGCTCAAGAGCGAGCACTTCAGCGAAGTGCTCGATTCGCGTCCGGACGTCGGTTTCTTTGAAGTCCATGCCGAAAACTACATGGTGGCCGGCGGTCCGTTTCATCATTTTCTGGGGCTGATTCGCGAAACCTATCCGCTGTCGCTGCACGGCGTCGGGCTGTCCATCGGGGCCGAAGGTCCGCTGGATGTTCAGCACCTCAAACGCCTGGAGGCGCTGATCGAGCGCTATCAACCCCACTCATTTTCCGAACACCTGGCCTGGTCGAGCCACGGCCCGGTGTTCCTCAATGACCTGCTGCCCCTGGCTTACGACACGCCGACGCTGAACCGCATCTGCGAACACATCGATCAGGTGCAGAACACCCTCAAACGACCGATGCTCCTGGAAAACCCGGCAACCTATCTGGCGTTCGAGCGCTCGACCATCGACGAAGCGGATTTCATCCGTGAAGTCGTCCGGCGCAGTGGCTGCGGCCTGTTACTGGACGTGAACAACGTCTACGTCTCGTGCATCAACCATCAACGTGATCCCTTGGCCTATCTCGACGCACTGCCGCTGCACGCGGTGGGCGAAATTCATCTGGCCGGGTTTGCCGAAGATTCCGACAGCCTCGGTGATCGCTTGCTCATCGACGATCACGGCGCGCCAATCGATCAAGCAGTCTGGTCGTTGTACCGACAAGCGCTGGAACGCGTCGGCCCGGTGGCGACGTTGATCGAACGGGACAATCAAGTGCCGGCCTTCAACGTGTTGTTGGCGGAAGCGCAGCAGGCTGATGAGTTGTTGCTGTGCGCAGGAGGTCGGCCGTGAGCGCTCAAGCCGCATTCAGCGCCGCGCTGCTCGATATCGACCTGCCCTGCCCCGACGGTTTGTGCAGCGCCAACGGTGCCTATCCGGCCAGCCGTTTCGCGGTGTACCGCAACAACGTGCAGGGTTCGTTGATCAATGGATTGGCCGACAGTTATCCCGTGGTGATGCAGTTGGTGGGGTACGAATTCTTCCGGGCCATGGCCGGGGTTTTCGTGCAAAGCCATCCGCCACACAGTCCGTTGATGTGCGACTTCGGCAATGAGCTGGCGGACTTCATCAGCGGCTTCGAACCAGCCAAGAGCGTCCCCTATCTGGCCGATGTCGCGCGACTGGAACGCTTGCGCACGCTGGCTTATCACGCGGCCGATGCTTTGCCTCTGAGTCAGGAGCGGATCGCCGCCGTGTTTGCAGATGCCGATGCGCTGAATGAACTGCGCATCGGCCTGCACCCTTCGCTGCATCTGCTCGATTCAAGCTTCGCCGTAGTGGACATCTGGGCCGCGCATCAGCACGACGCGACGCTGGCCGGGATCGATCTGCATCACGCCCAACACGCGTTGATTCTGCGCAACGGACTGGAAGTCGAGGTGTTCGCCGTGGATCGCGGCGCCAGCCAATTTATTCGCCAGCTCAAGGCCGGCCAATCGCTGACTCAGGCACTGGAATCCGCCGAGGCCTTCGACCTCAGCCAGACCCTCGCCCTGCTGATCAGTCGCCAAGTCATTACTCATTTGCACCCAAAGGTGTCGTCATGAACAGTCTCGTTGCCCGCGCCATCGCGCTGCTGGAAAAAATCCCTCACAGCCTGATCGCCTTCATCGCGCGATTTTCCATCGCGGCGGTGTTCTGGAAGTCCGGGCAGACCAAGGTCGAAGGCCTGGCCGTCGACCTGATCGACGGAACATTCCAGATTGGCTGGCCGCATCTGGCGGACTCGACGATTCCGCTGTTCCAGAGCGAATACCACGTGCCGCTGCTGTCGCCGGACATCGCCGCGCACATGGCGGCGTTTGCCGAGCACTTCTTCCCGATGCTGATCCTGATCGGCTTCGCCACACGGTTTTCAGCACTGGCCTTGCTGGGCATGACTTTGGTCATCGAGCTATTCGTCTACCCCGACGCCTACCCGACTCACGGCACCTGGGCAGCGGTTCTGCTGTACCTGATGGCCACCGGGCCGGGCAAAGTGTCGATCGATCACTTGATCGCCAGGCACTACAACCGGTCCAGCGCTTCGCCGCTGAGTTTGAACCAGCCGATCAGGTAATCCGCCAGCACCTGAGTACGTTTCGGTAATCCCCCCTGATAAGGGTGCACCAGGTACATCGGCATGCGACGGGTCTGAAAATCGCGAAGGAGCCAGCGCAATCGGCCGTCAGCCAATTCCGCCTGCAACAGATAGGACGGCAGGCGAGCGATCCCGGCGCCGGCCAGTGCGGCTTTCTTCAACAGGTTGTAGTGATTGCTGGCGAACGGTCCCGACACCCGCACCCGCAGCAGTTCGTGCTGCTGGTGATACAACCATTCCTCGCGACCGCTGTAGTGACTGTTGAGCAGACAACGGTGCTCGGCCAGTGCCTGCGGCGTCAGTGGTTCACCAAAACGTTCCAGATAGGCGGGGCTGGCGCAGGTCATTTCCTGCCAGGCCAGCAGCGGCCTGGCCACCAGTCGCTCGTCATTGGCGACCTCGGTGCGAATCGCCAGATCGAAGCCGTCGCGGGACAGGTCGCGGTAGCTGTTGTTCAGCTCCAGTTCGATCTGCACTTCGGGGTATTTCTGCGAGAAGTCCAACAGCAGACCGTCGAAGAACGTTTCTCCCAGCGACACCGGGACCGTCATACGCACCGGGCCAGCCATGTCGTCCTTCAATCGCGCCAATGCCTGACGCGCTCGCTCAACCTGGACTACAAGCGCCTGTGCCTGTGGCAACAACGCCGCACCGGCCGCCGTCAGGCTCAGCCGACGCGTGGTGCGTTGCAGCAACACCACGGAAAACCGTGCCTCCAGCTGACTGATGCGCTTGGACAATTGCCCCTTGCTGCACCCCAATTGCTGCGCCGCCAGCGTAAAGCTGCCGGCCTCGATCAACACCGCGAACGCCGCCAGATCATCCATCTCGCTCATGGATTGTTTCCATTTGAAAACCAAAAGTTGCCCATTAGTGCGCTTATCTGCAGAAAAAACCACTCTAGACTGAAACCTCGTTCAATCACTTGAGGCAATCACGATGAAAATTTTGTTGATCGGCGCGGGCGGCACCATCGGTTCGGCTGTGGACAAAGAGCTGTCGCAGCGTCATGAAGTCATTCGTATAGGCCGCAACAGCGGCGATTTCCAGGTGGATATCAGCAACAGCGCATCGATTCGCAAATTGTTCGAACAGACCGGCAAGTTCGACGCACTGGTCTGCGCCGCTGGCAACGTGACCTTCGCCCCACTGGGTGAAATGACCGAAGACAGCTTCGCCCTCGGCCTGAAAGACAAGTTGATGGGCCAGGTCAATCTGCTGCTGATCGGCCGCGAATTCGCCAACGACGGCGCCTCGTTCACCTTCACCACCGGCGTACTCAGTCACGATCCGATCCGCAGCGGCGCGTCGGCTGCACTGGTCAACGGCGCGCTGGACAGCTTCGTCCGTGCCGCTGCCATCGAGCTGCCGCGCGGCCTGCGGGTGAACTCGATCAGTCCGACCGTGCTGGTCGAAGCCATGGGCAGCTACGCCCCGTACTTCCGTGGCTACAAGCCAGTTCCTGCGGCGGATGTAGCATTGGCCTACGCCAAAAGTGTCGAAGGCTTGCAGACAGGTCAGACATTTCACGTGGGCTAAACCCTTGTGATGAACCGTCAGCCTGCGTAACGTGGCGGCACTTGTCTGGAGAGCCGAAGATGCGTGTTGCCCGTTCCCTGATCGTTGTTGCCCTGCTCCCGTTGTTTGCCGCGTGCCAGTTGTTCGATGGCGCGCGGGAAAGCGCCTCCCATGTTGGCCAGACGCGGATGCAGGGGCAACTGACCGCTGCCGACGGCAAACTGGTGTTCCAGGCCTGCGGCGAGCAACGCCGGTACGTGGTCAATGACATCGGCGGCACCAGCATCCTGCAAGAGGCCGCCACCCTGGCCGATGAGCAGGGCAAGCTGTTCGCCGACGTGCGCGGGAAGATCGCCGGCGACCGCCTCGACCTGACCCAGCTCTATCGCGTCGAACGCTCCGGCACCGCCTGCGACGACCCCAACTTCAAACAGCTGATCCTGCGCGCCGCCGGCCATGGCCCGGAATGGAACGTAAAAGTCAGCGGCAAAGGCCTGGTCATCGACCGCGAAGGCCAGCCACCGCTCGCCGTGCCTTACGTTGAAGAGCAATTGGGCGACGGCCGATTCAACCTCAGCAGCGAAGCCAACAACCAGCGCATCGAACTGTGGGTGGCGCCGCAGCGCTGCGTCGATAGCAGCACCGGCAGTGTGCAGCACATGAGCGCCGAGCTGCGTATCGACGGCAAGGTGCAGCGTGGTTGCGGGTATTTCGGCGGTTCGCGTAACGACTGATCGTTTTACCCTCACGGGATCCGGCCGTTGCGGCTTATAATCGCCGCCTTCAAACGCCCTGGCGCAGTTGTGCGCCCCGCGAACCGGATCCTGTCATGTTACGAATCACCGAACTCAAGCTGCCGATCGACCATCCCGACGAAGACCTGCGCGCTGCCATCGTGCAACGCCTGGGCATTGCCAGCGATGACCTGCTCGACTTCACCTTGTTCAAGCGCAGCTACGATGCGCGCAAAAAGTCCTCCGAACTGTGCTTCATCTACACCATCGACCTCGAAGTGCGCGACGAGGCCAAGGTGCTGGGCAAGTTCGCCGACGACCGTAACGTCAACGTGGCGCCGGATGTCAGCTACAAATTCGTCGGTCAGGCGCCCAGCGACCTGAGCCAGCGCCCGATCGTGGTCGGTTTCGGTCCGTGCGGGATCTTCGCCGGCCTGTTGCTGGCGCAGATGGGCTTCAAGCCGATCATCCTCGAACGCGGCACCGAAGTGCGCCAGCGCACCAAGGACACCTGGGGCCTGTGGCGCAAAAGCGTGCTCAACCCCGAGTCCAACGTGCAGTTCGGCGAAGGCGGCGCGGGCACGTTCTCCGACGGCAAGCTGTACAGCCAGATCAAGGATCCGAAATTCCTCGGCCGTAAAGTCCTGCACGAGTTTGTGAAGGCCGGCGCGCCGGAAGAAATCCTCTACGTCAGCAAGCCGCATATCGGTACGTTCCGTCTGACCGGCATGGTCGAGACCATGCGTGAAGAAATCCGCGCTCTGGGCGGTGAAGTACGCTTCCAGGAGCGTGTCACCGACGTGCTGATCGAGGACGGCCAACTGGTCGGCGTCGAGCTGGCCAGCGGCGAAACCCTGCATTCGAAACACGTGATCCTGGCGCTGGGCCACAGTGCCCGCGACACCTTCCGCATGCTCCACAGCCGTGGCGTGTTCATGGAAGCCAAGCCGTTCTCGGTGGGTTTCCGCATCGAGCACCCGCAATCGCTGATCGACCGCGCGCGCCTGGGCAAGTACGCCGGCCACCCCAAGCTGGGAGCCGCCGACTACAAACTGGTGCACCACGCCAAGAACGGCCGTTCGGTCTACAGCTTCTGCATGTGCCCGGGCGGCACAGTGGTGGCGGCGACTTCCGAGCCGAACCGCGTAGTCACCAACGGCATGAGCCAGTACTCGCGTAACGAGCGTAACGCCAACTCCGGCATCGTCGTCGGCATCACCCCGGAAGTCGATTATCCGGGTGGCCCGCTGGCCGGGATCGAGTTGCAGGAACGTCTGGAGTCTCACGCCTTCATCCTCGGCGGCAGCGACTACAAGGCGCCGGCACAATTGGTCGGCGACTTCATCAATGGCATTCCTTCGACCGAGTTGGGCGAAGTCGAGCCGTCATACAAACCGGGCGTCGCTCTGGGCGATCTGGCCCTGGCGCTGCCGGAATTTGCCATCGAAGCCATTCGTGAAGCATTGCCGGCATTCGAGAAGCAGATTCGCGGTTATTCGCTGCACGATGCGGTGCTGACCGGGATCGAGACCCGCACCTCGTCGCCGCTACGCATCACGCGTAACGAGGCGCTGCAGAGCATGAACGTCAAAGGTCTGTTCCCGGCCGGTGAAGGCGCGGGTTATGCGGGCGGGATTCTGTCGGCGGGTGTTGACGGGATTCGGATTGCTGAAGCGGTGGCGCGTGACATTCTGGGCCTCGAGGCCTGATAAACAAGCTTTGAAGTGACACAAACCCTGTGGGAGCGAGCTTGCTCGCGATAGCGGTATCTCAGTCAACGATGATGTTGAATGTGACGATCCTTTCGTCGGATCGCCGCCCGGAGCAAGCTCGCTTCCACAGTCGTTTTCGGCGTCAGATATTGGCCCGCAGAACCGAGGCCGGCAGCGCCTCACCCTGCTCGGCACTCGCCGCCACGGCCGCTATCAATCCATCCAGCTCATAGCCCTGCGCCTTGAGCCACGCTGGATCGTAATAGGTGTCCGCGTAACGCTCGCCGCCATCGCACAGGATCGCCACGATCGAGCCCGACTCCCCCGCCGCTTTCATCTGCTGCGCCGCCATCAGCGCGCCGATCAGGTTGGTGCCGCTCGACCCGCCCACATGCCGGCCCAGACGCTGCGCCAGGTAATGCATGGCCGCCAGCGACAAGGCGTCCGGCACCTTGACCATCGCATCGATGACCTTCGGCAGGAACGACGCTTCTACCCGCGGCCGGCCGATCCCTTCGATGCGTGAACCGTGGTCCAGACGCAAACTCGCGTCGCCAGTCTGGTAGAAGTCGAAGAACACCGAACGCTCGGCATCGGCGCACAGCACGCGGGTGCAGTGCTGGCGATAACGCACGTAACGGCCAAGGGTCGCGGTGGTGCCGCCGGTGCCGGGGCTGGAAATCAACCAGGTGGGGCACGGGTGCTGCTCGTAGCGCATCTGCTGGAAGATCGACTCGGCGATATTGTTGTTCGCCCGCCAGTCAGTGGCGCGTTCGGCGTAGGTGAACTGGTCGATGAAGTGACCGTCGTGCTCGCGGGCCAGGCGTTCGGACTCGGCGTAGATCTGCGTCGGGTCTTTCACCAGATGACTCTGGCCACCGTAGAACGCAATCTGCGCGATCTTTTCCCTGGACGTGGTCGCCGGCATCACCGCAATGAACGGCAGCCCGAGCATCCGCGCAAAATACGCTTCGGAAATCGCCGTCGAACCGCTGGACGCCTCGATCACCGGCGCGCCGGGCTTCAGCCAGCCGTTACACAAGGCGTAGAGAAACAGCGAACGGGCGAGCCGATGCTTGAGGCTGCCGGTCGGGTGGCTGGACTCGTCCTTGAAGTACAACTCGATGCCCGGAAACCCTGGCAACGGCAAGGGGATCAGGTGCGTGTCGGCGCTGCGCTGGAAGTCCGCTTCGATGATCCGGATGGCTTCGCGGGCCCACTGTCGGTTGTCGCTCATGGCTGTCGTTCTCGTTGAATCGGGCAGAAGTGCCTTCACAGGCTCAGCCCCCAAGCTTAGGAAAAAACCTACAGCACTGACAGATACAGCTGAGCTTCAATCCCTTGGGCAACTGCTAGGCTCTGGTGCACGTCGGCCTGGCGTCCTGTAACCACATATAACAAAAAAGAATATAACTTTTGTTTTAACAACTAACGGTACGGGTTAGGGTGTGCCACCTTTTGACTTTATCGATGGAGAGCGACCTTGCCTCTGCGTAGCACTTTCACACGTTTCTTTCAGTTGGAAGCTGCCAGCGGTCTGTTACTGATCGCCGCGGCCATCCTGGCTCTAATCATCAACAACTCGCCACTGTCGTGGTTGTACACCGGCCTGCTCGACACCCCGGTGGTGGCGCAGATCGGCGCACTGAAGATCGCCAAGCCCCTGCTGCTGTGGATCAACGATGGCCTGATGGCGCTGTTCTTCCTGCTGATCGGCCTGGAAGTGAAGCGCGAAGTGCTCGACGGCCAGCTGTCGAAACCTTCGCAGATCGTCCTGCCCGGCGCGGCGGCCATCGGCGGCATGCTGGTGCCGGCGCTGATCTATTGGTTCCTCAACCGCGACAATCCGGCCGCCCTCGACGGCTGGGCCATTCCGACCGCCACCGACATTGCCTTCGCCCTCGGCGTGCTGGCCTTGCTCGGCAAGCGCGTGCCGGTGTCGCTGAAGCTGTTCCTGATGACCCTGGCGATCATCGATGACCTCGGTGCCATCGTGATCATTGCGATCTTCTATTCCGGTGAGCTGTCGACCCTGTCGCTGGGTCTCGCGGCGGCGTGCATTGCGGCGCTGGTGGCGATGAACCGGCTCGGGGTGGTCAAGCTCGGGCCGTACATGATCATCGGTCTGATCCTCTGGGTCTGCGTGCTCAAGAGCGGTGTCCACGCGACGCTGGCCGGCGTAACCCTGGCTTTCTGCATTCCGCTGCGCACCAGGAATGCCGAGCCTTCGCCACTGCTGACCCTCGAACACGCGCTGCACCCGTGGGTCGCCTACGGCATCCTGCCGCTGTTCGCCTTCGCCAATGCCGGCCTGTCGCTGACCGGCGTGACCGCCGAAAGCTTCACCCACCACGTGCCGATGGGCATCGCCGTGGGCCTGCTGCTGGGCAAGACCATCGGCGTGTTCGGCCTGACCTGGCTCGCCGTCAAAACCGGCATCGCCGCCCTGCCCCAAGACGCCAATTGGGGCCAGGTGCTGGGCGTGGCGATCCTCTGCGGGATCGGCTTCACCATGAGCCTGTTTGTCGGCTCCCTCGCCTTCGTGCCGGGCGCCAGTGAATACGCCGGGATGGACCGGATGGGCATTCTCACCGGGTCGGTGTTCGCGGCATTGATCGGTTATGCGGTGACGTTGGCGGCGAGCAGAAAGAACACCGCGCTGCGATAGCCGTAGCGAACAATCCCCACGTCTTTAGAGACGCGTCCTACAGCCACGATTTTCCTGCTTCGTTAACGTCGTGCAGTCCCTTTTGAGGGGCTGCCGATGCATGAACGAAAGGACAATCAGTGGCTGGTCAAAAGGACATTCCCCGGGTTCCCAACCCACCGGCGGGCGACGGGCATCACGTCACCTACCGCTATATGACGGCTACCGAACTGGCCGATCAGCAAGACCGACAAGACAAGTACGACGCCATGCTGGCGAGACAGGATGCTTTCGAGCGTAGCCGCGAGGTGGCGGCGAACAAGCCTGAGCCGGCGCGCGCGGGCTGCGTGTTTGCCAAGTCGTGCAAGCTGCCGGACGCGATCATCGATTACTCGAATCCTTCGGGGATGGTGCCGACTGACAGCCTGAAGGATTACGGCGAGCTGATTTTGCTGGGTGGCCGGGAAGCCGATGACAGCGGTGGCGTTGCACTCAAGAAAATCAGCGGCACGGCCATTCCTGCGGGGCTGGGCACTTTTGCCCTTGCGGGTGAGGCGTTCAAGGCATTGCCCGCGATGGCCTCTGCTGCCGTCATAACCCCGCTGGTCGGGCTGGTGGCGCTGTTGATGCCATCGAACCTGGGCGACAGCGCCCTCTACACCGAAGACCAGTTGCTCGCCCTCAAACAGGCCCGAACCCGCGTGCGCTTACGCGTTGAACAGCAGGCTGATGGCAGCCTCAAGGGTTACGGCTTCTACACCGGCAAGAATCGCGATTGGGAGATGGTTGATGTCGTGCAGTTCGCTGCACACGGTAACCGGTTTGTCGCAGACCTTGGCGAAGGTGTTGAGCTGATATGGACGCCTGCCGTGGACGGCTCCGACATCCTCGGTATTCCGGCACTGGAGGCTGCCCCGCAGGCGCCGCATATCTGGGTGTATCCGCCGACGAAAGCGGCGGACGGGATTCTGGTTAATCCGGTTTATCCGCCGGAGTATCGGGATTTCATTCTGGCGTTTCCGGCGAATTCCGGGGTTCGGCCGCTGTACATTGTTGTCAGCAAACCTGGAGACCATAAGTACTACGATGATCCCGAAACTCTTCCTGCGTTCCCCGACACTCAAAGGGTGAAGTCAAAGGCCTCAGTACGAGGTGGTGGGAAAAAGAGAGCCCGCTGGCTTGATGGAAAAGGCCGGATATATGAATGAGACTCCAAAACCGGCGCTATAGAGCTTTACGACAAGCTGGGAATTCATTTGGGAGAATTCAATCATTTGACGGAAGATCGGACAAAGAAAGCAAAGCCAGGCAGAACGACTCCCAAATAACCCACTAAAGAGAAAAAGATGCGCTATTTATCGATCACCGGATTTTTCCCCGATGAGAAACAGGATGACTCGTTGCAATTCGAGCTTAAGGTCAAAGACTACGGATTGAGCCAAGCATTAGCGCAAATCACTGAATCCAAAACTCTTGAGGAAGTTGAACCAGGAGAGCTGGAGATGACTGAAAGTCAGGTCAGGCAGGCGTCAGAGCTTTTGAAAGTCGACTTTCCGAAAGGCTTGGAGTACTTCATTGGCACTCGGGCGGGCTCGTAAACATCCAATAAAGAAAACCCCGACCAGTCACCTGATCGGGGTTTTCTTTTACCGCTCGTTCCCGCTTAGTGGGATACGCGGCTGGTCCCGCCAACAGTCGAAATCCGCACCCGCTCACCCACGCGGAACACTTCATTCTCCTGCACTTGCTGCACGTAGGCGCGCATGCTGCCGTCGTCTTCACGTACGGTGATTTCAACACCTTGGGTGCGGGTCAGGCCTTCTTCAGTGGCCGAACCGATCAGGCCGCCGGCCACGGCACCGATAACGGCTGCAACGATGCTGCCTTTGCCGCCGCCGATGGCGCTGCCGCCGACACCGCCGACCACAGCACCGGCTGCGCCACCGATCGGGGTCTTGGTGCCTTCGATTTTCACCGGACGCAGGGATTCGATGGTGCCCATGCGAATCGTCTGCACGCGACGCGCTTCGTCACGGGAGTAGGAGTCACCGGTCAGGCTCGACTGGCAGCCGGTCAGCAACATCGCCATCGTGGAAAAGGAAGCAACCAGCAGAACAGACTTACGCATAGCATCAACTCCAAAGGACAGGTATTCATTAAACTCCGCAGCTTGACGCCTGTCACGACGTGGCCCGGATAAAGTTGCTTTCATTCAGGTCTGGTACAGGCACCCGCGAACTCACCCAACAGTAGCGCCAAATTCCATTTCCTGCGCCGTCGACCCAAGGATTTCCATGGATTACTTCATCATTGTCGTCACCACCGCCGCCGGTCTGTACTTCCACTGGTGGCTGTATGTGCGGATCAAACGCTGGATGGATCGCGACCTGGCCTTGTCACTGGCCGGCAAGGATGAAGGCAAACGCGCGTTCATGCTCGAACGGCTGAAGCAGGCTCAGGCGCAGAAGATCAAGCGCCGGGACCTGCCGAAGTGGCTCGAGGCCGCTGCGGCAGGTTATCCCGCTCGGTAGACTGCTCAGGGTGCCAGACGTTCAAGAATCCAGTCGGCGCCCTGCACACGGTAGTTGAGGCGATCGTGCAAACGGCTCGCGCGGCCCTGCCAGAACTCGATGCGCTCAGGGAGCAAGCGGTAGCCGCCCCAGTGTTCCGGGCAGTGAGGCTGAGTGTCGGTGAAGCGCTGTTCGGTCGCCTTGAGCAAGTCTTCCAGTTCACCCCGGCCGTTGATCACCCGGCTCTGCGGTGAAGCCCAGGCGCCCAGTCGGCTGCCCAGCGGTCTCACCTGATAGTAAGCGTCGGACTCTTCAGGCGAGACCTTCACCACTCGTCCTTCGATCCGTACCTGGCGCTCCAGGGTCGGCCAGAAGAACGTCATGGCAGCGAACGGGTTCGCCGCCAGATGCTGACCCTTGGCGCTTTCGTAGTTGGTGAAGAAGGTGAAGCCCTGCTCGTCCAGCCCCTTGAGCAGCAGAATGCGGCAATGCGGACGGCCGTCCGCATCCACCGTGGCCAGGGTCATCGCGTTGGCTTCCACTGGCGCCTGTTCGGTTTTCACCGCTTCGGCAAACCATTGGTGAAACAACGCAAAGGGCTCGGCCGGGGCTTGCGCCTCGGTCAGGCCGTCCCGTGTGTAATCACGACGCATATCTGCCAGAGACTGGGTCACGGCGCATTCCTTTTCGTTAGCAAATCACTTTTTAGTGGTATCGGTCGCAGCGACTTTCTTGTCGGTTGCGGCGGCTTTGGCGGGCGCGGTCTTTTTCGCCGGAGCCTTGGCCGGGGCCTTCTTCGCTGGAGCCTTGGCAGCAGCTTTCTTGGCCGGAGCCTTTTTGGTGGCCGGTACAGCGGCTTTCTTCGCGGCCGGCGCCGGGGTCACCGGTTTGGCGGCAGGCTTGACGTCCTGAGCGGCGACCATCGTCACTGGCTTAGGTGCAGGCATGTTGTACTTGCTCAGCAACGCAACCATGGTGTTCTGCGGGGTCACCAGCAGTTCGACACGACGGTTCAGGGCACGGCCTTCAACGCTGTCGTTGGCGGCACGCGGCGCTTCGGAACCCATGCCGCGCAGCATCAGGCGATCACGCTGCAGACCGCTGAGGCGGAAGATCGCCGCCACGGCCTGGGCACGTTCCTGGCTCAACTTGACGTTGGCCGGAGCGGCGCCGGTGGTGTCACTGTGACCGAGCACCAGCACGGCGGTTTTCGGGTCGGCTTCAAGGATTTTCGCGACGCGGGTGAACGGGCCGAGGGTGACCGGCAGCAGCATCGCCGGGCGATCCGGGTTGAACGAGCCTTCCACCGGCGCAGTCACGACCAGCACGTTTTCACGTCGCTCGAGTTGCAGATTGCTGTCCTTGATCGCGGTGCGCAGGCGCGGTTCGTAGTCATCCAGCCAGGCCTGAGTCACTTTCGGATCGGGCATCGGCACGACTTTAGCGGTGTCCTGCTCCTTGCCACCAAACGGCCACCACCATTTGCCGCCCTTGTCGGCCTCAGCCTTGGCGACTTCGACCGGCTTGGCTTCGGGTTTGGCTTCAGCCTTCGCTTCAGGCTTGGCCGCCGAGTCGTCTGAGCCAAACGGCCAGTACCAAGGATTGCTGCTCTCGGCCTTGGCCACAGGCGCGGTGGTAGCCGGTTTCAACGGGGCGGGCGCCGGAGCCGGCTCCTTGGCCGCGACTTTGTCGGAAGAACCGAACGGCCACCAGCTACCGCCATCGGCGTCGTTTTTCGGAGTCTGTGCACAACCGGTAATCGCGAAACACAGGGCCAGGGCGAGAGTTTGTTTGGACGACATTGGAAACCTGCAAAAAGAGTAATGGACGATCAGAGGACTTTCGCCCGGATAAACAGACGGTTTGAAACAAAAAACGCCATGAGGTTCCGGCCCTGGAACCCCGGGCGACGCTTTACAGACAAGTGGCAAGTACCCGCGCCAGCTTCTGTGCGCGCGGATCCATCAAGACGTACGGCCCCAGGGTATTTGTCACAAATCCGAAGGCCACATCGTGCTCCGGATCAGCAAAACCGATGGAACCGCCTGCACCCGGATGGCCGAATGCACGCGGGCCGAGGCCGTAAGTGGCGTTCGGCACGTCGGGTTGATCGAGCATGCAGCCGAGACCGAAACGGGTGCGGGTCAGCAAGGTCTTGTCCTCGCCGAGGCTGTGTTCGCGGGTCAATTCGTCGAGCATTTCGCTTTCCAGCAGGCTGCCGTCGAGCAGACCGGCGTAGAACCCTGCCAGACTGCGGGCATTGCCGTGGCCGTTGGCCGCCGGTTGCTGCATACGGCGCCATTCCGGTTTGTTGGTGCTGGTGAGCACCGACGGCGGATTGGTGAAAGCGCGGGTGGTCATCGCTGTTGGTTCGCGCATGGTCACTTGCAGCAGGCGCTGGGCAGCGGCGTCGCCGGTGTTGCCCTTGCCCCGGGCGATGTGCGCCACGCGATGGAATTCCTCGTCGGCCAGACCGACATGGAAATCCAGCCCCAGCGGTTTGGCGACCCGCGCCACGATCGACTCCCCCGGCCCGCGACCGTCGGCGCGCCGCAGCAATTCGCCGATCAGCCAGCCGTAGGTGATCGCGGCATAACCGTGACCGGTACCCGGCGTCCACCACGGTGCTTCGGCCGCGAGGGCGTCGACCATGGTTTGCCAGTCATACAGCGCTTCAGGCGCCAGCAATTCGCGCAGGGCCGGCAGACCGGCCTGATGGCAAAGCAGTTGGCGCAGCGTCACGGATTCCTTGTCGGCGGCGGCGAATTCCGGCCAGTAACGGGCGACCGGCGCATCGAGCTGCAACTTGCCTTCGGCAACCAGTTGCAGCGCGGTGACGGCGGTGAAGGTCTTGGTGCAGGAGAACAGATTGGCGATGGTGTCGCTGTGCCAGGCCTCGGCGCCGTCCTTGTCGGCGGTACCGGACCAGAGGTCGAGGACGGTATCGCCGCCGACCCGGATGCACAACGCGGCGCCGCGTTCCTGGGGATCGTCGAACAGTGCGGCGAAGGCTTCGCGCACCGCTTCGAATTGAAGCTCGTAATGTCCCTGAATCTGCACCCGCAACTCCCCCGCGAAAACGCTCTACAAAGTGGCCCGCATTGTTCCAGCCCGTGAGGGTTTTGGGAACCGCTGCGGGCCGGGCGGTCTTCAGGTTTCGTAACGATCAGTGACCGTTGCCGGAATGCCCACCGGTGTGGCCGGCCCCCTGCCCCGGGCCTTTGCCGGCGTCTGCCTTGCGGCCGCCCTCGGCTTCGTGCCCGGCCTTGTCCGCCGCGGCAGCCGCTTTCTGGGCCTCTTTGTTCAACTGATCGACGGTCGCCAGGTTGCTCTTGCGTACCGCTTCGACAAAACCCTGGAACGGCAGATCGGTGACACCGACCAGACCAAAGTGACCGTTCTCGCCATCGAGCAGGCGCCCGGTCACCGGTTGGTCCAGATACTGGAACCAGTGCACGCCGACAATCGACGGCTCGCTAAGCGCCTGTTTGAGGAAGTTGGCGTAGGCCGGGCCTCGGTCTTCTTCCTTGCTCAGCGGGGTCACGCCGCCCCAGAACGGGCCACGGTCGGTGGAGCCGAAGTTGAATTCGGTGATCAGCACCGGTTTGTCGAGGCTGCGCAGTGCGGCGAAGTCATAACCGTCCTGCGGTTGCAGGGTGTACATGTTGAAGCTCAGCACGTCGCAATACTGGGCGCAGGACGCCACGGCTTCCGGGGTGCTGGTGGCGAAACGGCCGCCGAGCAGCAACTGGTTCGGCGCGTGCCATTTCAACGAGTCTGAAATGGTCTTGAAGTAGGTGTCGGCAAAAACCTTCTGGAAGTATTTGAAGTCAGCCTCGATTTCCGGATGCTCCGGATTCGGCAGTGGCGCTTCAAAACCCGGGTCCTCCATCAATTCCCACGCCGGCAGATCAATCCCCCAGGCCTTCGACAGCCCTGCCTGATTGCGGTACTTGTCGCGCAATTGCTTGAGGAACGCACGCTTGGCCGGAACGTCGGTGGTCATTTTCAAGGTGCCGTAGGCCAGCGCGTAACGGGATTTCGGATCATCGCCGGGGCCAGCCCAAGCCAGTTCGTTGTCGGCGAAGTAGCCGATCAGCCACGGATCATCACGATGATCGCGGGCGGCAATCGCCACGGCGCGCTCGGTGGCCATGGCGAAGCGCGGATCGAACGGGTCAGGCATGCCGCCCCACCAGTCGGTGCCGGTGCTGATGCTGGCGTAATCGCCGACGATCGATAGCGGCAAGGTGTACGGCATGCGCTCGGCGTCACCGAGGACAGGCGCGCTCCAGTTACCGACCGTGTTGAAGCCCCAGGCTTGCAGGCGATCAAGGGTGTGGCTGGCCCACTTTTGCTCGTCGACCGTGTTTTTGCACGGTGTCGCTACGCTTTGCCCGGTGGTGGCAGCCGACTCGGCAACCCCGGCTTTTGGCTGTTCGGAGGCGGCTACCGGTGCAATGGCGTTGGTCGCCGCTTCTTCAGCGGCGCCAGCCTTGGCGGCTTCGGCGACACCGGCCTTGTTGTCGCTGTCCGGGATGCAGGGCTCGCCATACAGGCGCTGAAGGTTGGCGCCGTAGAAGTCGTACCAGCGCCCGAAATTGTAACCACGGCCCTGATCGACACCGTTACCGCCACGGTTGTCACCTTCGCCGAAGTGGCTGGCCAGCGGCTCTCCTGGTTTGGGCAGGGATTCGAACATGTATTCGCGACCGGCCACGTAGGTCTGGTTGACCTCGGGGCTGACAGTGTTTACGCCCAGGGAATAGAACGGATGGCCCTCGGGCGTCACCAGATACCAGCGATCGTCACGCTTTTCGGTGCGGAAGAAACCGCTGGCCTTGAACGCCGGGCCTTTATTCCAGCCACCGAACTTGTCCAGCGACGACTTTTCGCGCTCGGCCAGCCAGGTTTTCAGTTGTTGCTGTTCTTTGGCGGCGGCGGATTTCAGTTGTTCGTCGTTGGCGACTTTCTCCGGCCATTTACCGCGAGTCGATTGGCCATAGGCATCCACCAGATTGCCGTAGGCGGATTTGATCACCTCACCTTCGTCCTGCACGCCAAAACGCTCAAGCAACAGACTTTGCGCGGCTTTCGGCTGGTCCATCGACAGGCTGACCGACACTATCTGGCTGCGATCCAGCTCACCGCTGCTGCTCGCCAGCAGGATGCGCTGCCCGTCGATCGTCATCGGCATCACCGGCCCGGCCTTCATGCCCTGGCTCAGTGGCGAGGTCGCGGTCAATGGCACCAGCAAGGTCTGCGCCGGGCCGGCCGGCAGATCAACGCGGCTGACCAGGGTCTTGCCGTCGTTGCTCTGGATTTGTACGTAGACGGTCACCGCCCAGTTCATCGCACTCTGGATGCGCAGGCTCATCATGCCGGACTGCGACCAGTCCCAGGCACCGGTCTGCGGGGACAGACGCAAGGTCGGGCGGGCCGTCGGATTGAACGTCACCCGGCGCAGCACTTCGCCCTCGGGGGTCTGCTCGGCGTTGGCTTGCGGCAGGTCGGCGTTTTCGGTCGCCACTTTCACCACATCGGCAGGGCGAACAAAGTTGAACAGGGTCTGCTGGCCGGCAGGTGCCGCCAGCAAGGGGCCAGCGAAAACCAGGGCAAAAAAGGCAGGCAACGAACGACGAATCATGAGAACGGATTTCTCCCTAACGACCCGCAAGGGCCAATGGAAAAGCAGTGACAGAGAGATAGACAGCGCGGCGGGCAAAACTGCCCACCGATGTCTCAGGATATTTCACGACGGAAAGGAGGCAACGCATTGAGGATCGCCTTGCCGTAGCGCTGGGTGACCAGCCGCCGATCCAGCAAGGTGATGGTGCCGCGGTCTTCTTCGGTGCGCAGCAGACGGCCGCAAGCCTGAACCAGCTTCAGCGAGGCGTCGGGCACCGAAATTTCCATGAACGGATTGCCGCCACGGGCTTCGATCCATTCCGACAGCGCGGCTTCAACCGGATCGTCCGGCACCGAGAACGGGATCTTGGCGATCACCACGTGTTCGCAGTAGGCGCCCGGCAAGTCCACACCTTCGGCAAAACTGGCGAGGCCGAACAGCACGCTGGAATCGCCACCATCGACCCGCGCCTTGTGCTTGTTCAGGGTTTCCTGTTTCGACAGGTTGCCTTGAATGAACACTTGCTTGCGCCAGTCGCGATCAAGGCCGTCGAACACGTCCTGCATCTGTTTGCGCGACGAGAACAGCACCAGACTGCCGCGCGAGCCTTCGACCAGTTCCGGCAGATCACGGATGATCGCGGCGGTGTGGGCGGCGGCATCGCGCGGGTCAGCTTTCAGGTCCGGCACCCGCAACACGCCGGCGTCGGCGTGATGAAACGGGCTCGGCACCACGGCGGTGACGGCTTTTTTCGGCAGGCCGGCACGCATGCGGAAACGGTCGAACGTGCCGAGGGCAGTCAAGGTCGCCGAAGTCACCAGACAGCCGTAAGCCACGTTCCACAGGCTGCGGCGCAGGGTTTCGGCGGCGAGGATCGGGCTGGCGTTGACCTCGATGTCGAACAGCGAACCGCTTTCGGCCAGGGTCAGCCAGCGGGCCATCGGCGGGTTGTCTTCCGGGTCTTCGGCGGTGAATGCGGTCCACAGCTCCCAGTTGCCGGAGGCACGGGACAACAGGCTGCCGAACAGCGGATACCATTCCTCGGCCTGATTGCTGGCGATGCCGATGTTGACCTCGCCGTCCATGCCTTCCTTGAGCAGATCGGTCAGGCGGGTGAACAGGTCATTGAGACGGGCATAGCCTTTCTTCAGCTCGATGCCCATCTCGCGCATGTGCTCGGGAATCACCCCGCCGATGAAGCGATGACGCGGACGCTCGCGGCCTTCGACGTCTTCGCCGGGTTTGAAGTCAGCGATCTGTTCGCAGGCGGTGAACATGAACTGCTGCTGGGTCTTGATCTCCCGCGCCAGCTCCGGCACCTGCTCGATCAGTTTGCCGAGGTCGCCCGGCAACGGGTGCTGCGCCAGCAGTTTGGTGAGGTTCTTGGCGGTGGTTTCCAGCCAGTCGGCGGTGGAGCGCAGGCGCGTGTAATGGGCGAAGTGGCCGATGGCCTTGTCCGGCAGGTGGTGGCCTTCGTCGAACACATAAATGGTGTCGCGCGGATCCGGCAGAACCGCCCCGCCGCCCAGCGCCAGGTCGGCCAGCACCATGTCGTGGTTGGTGACGATCACGTCGACCTTGCCCATGCCTTCGCGGGCCTTGTAGAAGGCGCACTGGCCGAAATTCGGGCAATGGCGGTTGGTGCACTGGCTGTGATCGGTGGTCAGGCGCGCCCAGTCGGCGTCTTCCAGCGCGTTGGGCCAGCTGTCGCGGTCGCCGTCCCATTTATTGCCGGCGAGCTTCTCGATCATGCTGGTGAACAGCTTCTGGCTGGCCTCATCGACCTCGATCTTGAAGCCTTCTTCTTCGAACAGCTGCGCGGTGGCTGTCTGTGCATGACCTTCCTGCAACAACATGTCGAGCTTGGAAAGACACATGTAGCGGCCACGGCCCTTGGCCAGCGCGAAGCTGAAACTCAGCCCGCTGTTGCGCATCAGGTCTGGCAGGTCCTTATGGACGATCTGTTCCTGCAGCGCCACGGTCGCGGTGGCAATCACCAGGCGCTTGCCGGCCAGTTTGGCGGTCGGGATCGCGGCCAGGCTGTAGGCCACGGTCTTGCCGGTACCGGTGCCGGCTTCCACCGCGACAATCGCGGGGTCGCCACTGCGCCGGCCTTCGTCGTCGGTGTCAATATCCCCGAGGACCTTGGCGACTTCAGCGATCATCAGGCGCTGGCCGTAACGCGGCTTGAGGCTCTTGGCTTCGAGAAAACGCGAGTAGGCGCCCTGGATCGTGGTTTTGAGTTCAGTGCTGATCATTGAGTGTCGGGCGCAAAAAACGCTGGATAAATTTTCAGTGGTTCGGATGGGGGGCTATCATACCCCGCGAATCAATCCTGCGCAGATCGGAGTACCCCAATGACACCTTTTAGCCTCGTTTACCCCATCCATGTACTGGCCGCGCTGGTGTGGGTCGGCGGTATGTTTTTCGCCTGGATGGTGCTGCGTCCTGCGGCGATGAAGGCGCTGGACGGTCCCGGGCGCCTGACGCTCTGGGTGGAAGTGTTTCAAGGTTTTTTTCGTTGGGTCTGGGGGGCGGTGATTCTGCTGCCGGTCACCGGGGTGGGCATGCTGCACCTGCAACACATCGCATTCGACAACGCGCCGCGTTATGTGCAGGTGATGATGGGGTTGTATGTGGTGATGACCGCGCTGTTCATCCGGATTCAGGCATTGATGCTGCCGGAATTGCGCACGGCGGTGCAGGCGAATGACTGGCCGGAGGGTGCGGCAGTGCTGGGGCGAATTCGCAAGGTGGTGGGGTTCAATCTGCTGGTCGGGGTGGTGCTGGTGGCGGTGGCCGCAGCGCGACCGTCGTTCTGAAGTGATGCTGATCGTTCCCACGCTCTGCGTGGGAATGCAGCCCGTGACGCTCCGCGTCACTGGACGCGGAGCGTCCCTTGAGGCATTCCCACGCAGAGCGTGGGAACGATCAAGCAATCTATTACAGGCGCTGTACGGTGACAGACCCCGCTGCACCCGCAGGCCCCGGCTGCCCGTCAGCCCCTGGTTTGCCGCTCTTGCCGCCATCGGCGCGATAGACCAGGCAGCCCTTGGACTTGCCACCCGCCCCCGGCTTGCCACCTGGACCGGCCGGGCCACCGGCACCGCCGGCGACTTCGACCTTGATCAGCTCGGCCGGAAACTCCCGCGGCACTTCAAGACGCACCAGCGCACCCGGTGCACCCGGCTGGCCATCGCTGCCGTTGCTGCCATCAAAACCGTGTCCCGCCTGACCCCAGGTGCATCCCGGCTCCTGACCGTTGGCGCCATCGAGCCCGACAAAACCCGGCGCACCGGTACCGCCACGGGCATCGACCACCAGTTTCGGCGCGTTCAATGCCTTGAATTGCAGGTTCAGATTGCGCCCGGCGCGGGCGGCTTTTTCGTAGGTGCCCGGTGCGCCACGGGCGGTGATCTGGCTGCCTTCGGCAAGTTGAGCGCGGATGACTTTCATATCCAGCGCCTGTTCGCTCGGCACGATGGCGATGCGCGCTTCATGGCCCAGCTGCAATTCGCCGACACTCAACTCGGTCACGTTCGAAGGAATCAGCAAGGTGCCGTAATCGGCGACCACCAGTTTTTCCAGTTGCAAGGTGCTGGCGGTGTTCGGCAGACGCATCAACGAGTTGGTTTCGACGCTGACCACCTGGGCGCAGGCCAGGGGACTGATGAATGCAGCGAGCAGGCAGAGTTTACGCATGGGAAGCCTCCGGAGCGGCCGGGGCCGGGATGGTTTGCAGGTGGAATACGCCGAACAACAGGATGCGGCCACGATCACGCCAAGGGTGCGGACGTCCCTTGAGGCTGCGGTTGCACAGCAGCACTTCGAGTACGTGGATTGCCAGCAGCAGACCGCCGGCCAGATTGACCAGCAGGTGCAGCGGATGAACAAACGGCACCAGCTGATTGGCCAGCACCACGCAGCAGAACAGCAGGGTCAACAATCGCCCCAGCCCACAGAACACCTTCATACGCTCCCCCGTGTTGCGAATTATTCTTTGGGCGCACAGTAACGGCTTCTGCAGGGGATAAGCCAGAGGGAAAAATGAAAAAACATCATCCGCCGCCAGATGGCTGCCGGTTCGGGAGATTCGTCGACCGACAGCTCTAGCCTGCGGGCTACAGACACATCCTAACGATTGATGTGCAGTTCCACCCGACGGTTCTGCGCTCGCCCCTCGTCGGTGTTGTTGTCGGCGACCGGCTCACTTTCGCCGCGCCCTTCGCTGGTGAGTTTGTTCGGCGCCAGCCCCTGGCTCAGCAAATACTCCGCCACGCTGCTGGCGCGACGTTCCGAAAGTGCCTGGTTGTAGGCATCCGAACCCTTGCTGTCGGTGTGACCAATGACCTTGATGCTCACCACGTCGGCATTGCGCAGTTTGTCCATCAACGTGTCCAGCTGGCTTTTCGCGGCCGGTTTCAGATCGGACTTGTCGAAGTCGAACAGCACGTTGCCGGCATCGTTGAGGGTGATGACTTCGGTTTGCGGGGCCGGTTCGGCCGGTTTCTCGGTGACCGGGTATTGCGGCAGCGGACAGCCACGGTGGTCGACCGGGGTGTTGGCCGGGGTATCGGGGCAACGGTCGCGGCGATCGAATACGCCGTCGTCGTCTTCATCGCCATCCTGGGCATAGCAGATCAATCCGCCGGTGAGGATCCCCAGCGCAGCACCACCGCCGGCCCAGCCGCCGCTTTCGAGCGCGCCGAGACCGCCACCGACCAGTCCGCCAATGAGGCTGCAGATCGGCCAGGTACGTTGATTGAGGGGAGCGGTGCCATCGCTGTGGGTGGCGCAACCGGTCAACAGGCTGCCCAGCAGCAGAACCGGCAAGACGGACCTTGTAAGAACACTCATTGTTAAAGCTCCTGTGTCACCGGCCCATACCGGTTACACAGGAGTAAAGACCCGCATCCGCGACTGCACAAGCCGCGGATGCGAGGGGGCTAGCGGTTGATTTTGATTTCGGTACGACGGTTCAGCGCGCGACCGTCCGCAGTTTTGTTGTCTGCCACCGGCTGGCTTTCACCGGCACCGGTCACCGACACGAAACTGCTTTGCGGCACGCCGCTTTCGACCAGGTACTTGACCACCGAGTGCGCGCGGCGATCCGACAGTTTCTGGTTGTAGGCATCGCTGCCGACGCTGTCGGTGTGGCCGGTCACGGTCAGTTGGGCCGTGCTGGACTCCTGTTTCAGGCGCGAAGCGACTTTATCCAGGACCAGTTTGTCGGCCGGGGTCAGCGTGGCCTTGTCGAACTGGAAGTGAACATCGCGGATGACAATGGTTTCTTCCTTGACCACCACAGCTTCTTCGACCACTGGCGCAGGGGCTGGTGGAGGGCAGCCGTCAGCATCGACCTGTACGCCTTTAGGCGTGCCCGGGCACTTGTCGCGACTGTCCGGCACACCATCGCCGTCTTCATCGCCATCACCGTGAACCCAGCAATAGGCTGCTGCCGTACCGCCGACGAGTAACGCGCCATACCCCGCCCATGCGGAGCTTTCGGTCGCACCGAGGCCCGCACCGACGACACCACCGACTGCCGCACAGGTCGGCCAGTCGGTTTTCTGCAAACCTGCGCAACCAGTCAACACACTGGTTAGCAGAACCAAGGGTAATGCTGTCCGAACTATGCTCATCTAGTTTTCTCCTGAGGGATCGGCTTAGAACCGATTCAGGGAGTAAAGACCGGAGTTTTAATCTCCGCCAGCAATAGGCCATTGCTGTTTGTGCGCATGTTCACGGGACTTCGACGAATTTGCCGCAAACCCGCAGGACAGAGATCTAGGCCTTGGCGTCCGGGCAGGCTAGTCTTGGCGCTCTGATTGAGGAGCTTCGATGAACGTCGCCATTTCTTCCCGCACGCCGCAGCAGGCATTGGCCGCCCTGCTCGACCGCTACGCCCCGGCACGTCTGCTGCTGATCGGCGCCAGCGAGTTCCCGGCGCTGGCTGTCTTTAAGCAGGCGCACCCGCAGACCTGCGTCGCGCACGCCGCGCCCGGTGCGTTGCCGGCCGAACTGGCGGCCCAACGTTTCGACCTGGCGCTGGTGGTCGATTGCCTGGAACATTTGCCCAAGCGCGACGGCCTCAATCTTTTGGGCGGAATCCGCAACCTAAACGCCAGCCGCATCGCCGTGCTGGCGGATCTGCCGGCCAGCGGCTGGCAGGAAACCGATTTTTATTCCCTGGCCCTGCAGGCCAGCGAACGCTTCGCCCGCGACGAACAGGTGCTGACCCTCTTCACCTACGATCTGCTTGACTACAAACAAGTCCCCGACTGGCTCAACTCACGGTTCTGGGCCAATCCGGAAAACTTCGGGAAATACTGGTGGTAATGCAATGAGTACAGCCATTTGCCCCTGCGGCAGCGGCAACCTGCTGGATGCCTGCTGCGGTCACTATCACGCCGGCCACCCGGCCCCGTGCGCTGAAGCCCTGATGCGCTCGCGCTACAGCGCCTACGTGCTGGGCCTGATCGATTATCTGGTGGCCACTACCCTGCCCGCCCAGCAAGCGGGGCTGGATCGCCAGTCAATCAGCAACTGGAGCGCCCAGAGCACCTGGCTCGGTCTGGACGTGGAAAGTTCGGAAGTGCTCGGCGGCCAGCCGGAACACGCGTTCGTCACCTTCACCGCGCGCTGGCATGACGGTCAGGGCGAACACAGCCACCGCGAGCGCTCGTCGTTCGTGCAGAACAGCGGGCGCTGGTACTTCATCGACCCGACCGTGCAACTGAAGCTGGGCCGCAACGACGCCTGCCCGTGCGCCAGCGGCCAGAAGTTCAAGAAATGCTGCGCGGGGTATTTCGGCAGCTGAAGCTAGACTGGGCAGCAAAGGGAGTTAAACCATGCTCGGTCATTGGCGCACATTCCAGGCTTTTACACTGCTCGTGTTTCTGGGGCTCGGCGGCTGCGCGTCCTGGTTCAGCGACGACTCCCTCGACCCCGCCGTGCACCTGGTGAAAGTCGAAGTGGTGCGCGCCAAGTTGCTGGAACAGAAATTCATCCTGCATTTTCGTATCGATAACCCCAATGACAGCGACCTGACCGTGCGCGGCCTGGAATACCGTGTGCATCTGGCCGACATGCTGCTGGCCGACGGCGAGCATGAACACTGGATCACTGTGAGCCCCAAAAGCAGCAAATTTTATAAGGTGCCGATCCGTACCAACCTGTGGCCGAAGGTGAAGGAGGTGGTGAAAATGCTGAAAAACCCGAACCAGCAGATTCCCTATCGACTGGAGGGTGAGATGGAAACCGGTTTATTCATCGCTCACTACGTGCACCTGGCGCGCAATGGCGTGATAATCCCCGCCGATTTGATTACGGAGTGACCCCGATGACCCAGCAACCTCATGTCCATGGCCCAGACTGCAACCACGATCATGACCATCACCACCATGATCACGACCATGGCCATGTCCACGGCCCGAACTGCGGCCACGCCCACCAGGAACCGGTGCGCAACGCCCTGAAAGACGTTGGCCGCAACGACCCTTGCCCATGCGGCAACGGCAAGAAATTCAAGAAGTGCCACGGCGCTTGATGTTTCGGGCGGAGAGCATCTTCGCCTGAGATACCGCCTTCGCGAGCAAGCCCGCTCCCACATTTGCCTGCATTCCGTCAGAAGGAATACGGTCGAATGTGGGAGCGGGCTTGCTCGCGAAGGGGCCGGCCCATTCACCGGAAGCTTTTCAGCCTGCCGCCAGAATGTGCCCGGTGCCGACCACCGTCGCATACTCCCCGTGCAAGTTCCCCAGCGACATCGCATGCACCTCCTCTGCCGAGCGCAACGTGCCGAAATAATCGGCCTTGTCGAAGGTAAAGCACGCATCCTCCGCCACCCACGCGTCAAACCCCAGATTGCCTGCCGTGCGTGCCGTGGATTCCACCGAGTTGTTCGTCGCCACGCCGACGATGACCAATTGCCCGATCCCCACCTCACGCAATTTCGCTTCAAGCCCCGTCGCACAAAACGCATCCGGCAGCTGTTTCTGGATCAGCCATTCGCCGTCCTGCGGCAAAAACCTGTCCTGAAATTCCACGCCTGACTGCTCGGGCCAGAACACTGATTCCGGCGAGCGCGAGAGGTGCTGCACGTGGATCACCGGCCGCCCACTGCGTCGCCAGAAGCCCAGCAAATCAAGAATCCGCTCTTCGGCCGACGGATTATTCCGCCGCCCCAGACGCGGCTGCAGAATGCCCTTTTGCTGGTCGATGATGATCAGTGCAGCGCTGGCGTTGAGCTCCATGGCGATTTTTTCTCACGCGGGTCATTGAATTTCCCGTACTTGAGCATCACCTCCTGTGACTAAGCAAGCTATCGAACGCGCACAGGACAACCTGAAGCCGGCGTTTGCTGTCCGCACGTAAGCCATTTTCCTGATTTGGAGCTTTCCATGATCGACCTGTATTACTGGACCACGCCCAACGGCCACAAGATTTCCCTGTTCCTCGAAGAAGCGGGCCTGCGCTACGACGTGCACCCGATCAACATCAGCCAGGGCGAGCAGTTCCAGCCGCACTTTCTGAAAATCGCGCCAAACAATCGCATTCCGGCAATCGTCGATCATGAACCGGCTGATGGCGGCGAACCGCTGTCACTGTTCGAGTCCGGGGCGATCCTGCTATACCTCGCGGAAAAGACCGGCAAGTTCCTGCCCAAAGATCTGCGCGGCAGCCAGGTTGCGTTGCAATGGCTGTTCTGGCAAATGGGCGGGCTGGGGCCGATGGCCGGGCAGAACCATCATTTCAGCCAGTTCGCCCCGGAAAAAATCCCCTACGCGATCAAGCGCTACATCGATGAAACCGCCCGTTTGTACGGGGTGCTGGACAAGCAATTGGCCAACAACGAGTTCGTCGCCGGCAGCGAATACAGCATCGCCGACATGGCGATCTACCCGTGGATCGTCTCGCACAAGTGGCAGAGCCAGAACCTGGAAGACTTCCCGAACGTGCAGCGCTGGTTCAACCACATCAAGGACCGCCCGGCGACCGTGAAGGCCTACGCGCTGGTGCAGAAGATCAATCCGCCGAAGGCTTGAGTCACCCGGCCTGATCGTTCCCGTGTGCGGGAACGATCAACGGGAAGAAATAACCGCTCGCCCCGCTTGCGCGGCCCCCTCCTGCTCACTAACGTAGCGGCTTTATTGCGCCCCCAGCCTCTACACCCCCGCAGGAGCTTTGCCATGGCCTCGCCAGCCCTTTCACATTTTCTTCCCCGGTTCGGCGTTGCCGCAGCAGTGGCCGGTGTTCTGAGCCTGACCGGTTGTCAGACCTGGAACACCCAGGACACCCTCCCGCCGACTTCCGGTGTGCAGCCGCTCAAGGGCCTGGCGCAGAACGTTTCGGTACGCCGCAATGCCATGGGCATGCCGCTGATCGAAAGCAACAGCTTCCACGACGCACTGTTCGCCCTCGGCTATGTGCACGCCAGCGACCGGATCAATCAGATGGTCACCCTGCGCCTGCTGGCTCAGGGCCGTCTGGCGGAAATGTCCGGTTCATCGATGCTCGACGCCGACCGTTACATGCGAGCCGTCAACCTGAAGAAAAGCGCCGGCGAGCTGTACAAGGCTTCGTCGCCACGTCTCAAGCGCTTCTTCGAGGTCTATGCCCGGGGCGTCAACGCCTACCTGTTCCGCTACGCCGACAAACTGCCGGGGGATCTGGCTTCCAGCGGCTACAAGCCTGAATACTGGAAACCGGAAGATTCGGCGCTGATCTTCTGCCTGCTGAACTTCAGTCAGTCGTCCAACCTGCCGGAAGAAATCGATTCGCTGGTGCTGGCGCAGACCGTGACCAACGACAAACTGGCGTGGCTGACCCCGTCCGCTCCCGATGAAAACCTGCCGCTGGCCGAGGCCGACAAGCTGCAAGGCATCAAGCTCAACGGGCAGATTCCGGGGCTGACGGAGCTGAGCAACGCCAGCGAACAACTGGCCGCCATCAACCTGCTGGGCACTCAGTCGTCGAACAACTGGGCCATCGCCCCGCAACGCAGCCGCAGCGGCAAGAGCCTGCTGGCCAGCGACAGCCATGGCCCGCTGGCCGCGCCGTCGCTGTGGAGTTTCGCGCAGATCCGCGCTCCGAAATACCAGGCCGCCGGCGTGACCGTGGCCGGTCTGCCGATGGTACTCGGCGGTTTCAACGGCAAGGTGGCGTGGAGCCTGACCAGCGTGTTCGGCGATAACCAGGATCTGTTCCTGGAAAAAATCCGTCGTCAGGGCAGCACGTTGTCCTACGAGGTCAACGGCAAGTGGCAACCGGTTGCCGTGCGCAACGAAACCTACTTCGTCAAAGGTCAGCGGCCGATTCGCGAAGCGGTGTACGAAACCCGCCATGGCGCGCTGCTCAACAGCACCCAGGCTGCTGCTCAGGGCGCAGGTTTCGGCCTGGCCCTGCAGACGCCGAGCTTCACCGACGACAAATCCCTCGATGCGTTTTTCGATCTGAGCCGCGCCCAGAACGTTGAACGCGCCTCGGACGCCAGCCGGGAAATCCGCGCCATCGCGTTGAATCTGGTGTTTGCCGACGCCAGCAACATTGGCTGGCAAGTCACCGGGCGTTTCCCGAACCGCCGTGAGGGCGAAGGCCTGCTGCCGTCGCCGGGCTGGGAAGGTCGCTACGACTGGGACGGTTACGCCGACCCGATGCTGCACCCGTACGATCAGGATCCGGCCCAAGGTTGGCTCGGCACCGCCAACCAGAGGGTCATTCCTCACGGCTACGGCATGCAACTGTCGAATTCCTGGGCGGCGCCGGAACGTGGCGAGCGCCTGGCCGAACTGGCTGGCAGCGGCAAACATGACGGTCGCAGCGTGATCGCCATGCAGTACGACCAGACCACCACCTTCGCCGCCAAACTGAAGAAAATGTTTGAAGCGCCGGGCATGGCGCAGCCGCTGAAACAGGCGATCGACGCACTGCCGGAAGCCGAGCGCAGCAAGGCGCGCGAAGCCTACACCCGTCTGATGGCGTTCGACGGCAAACTCAGCCCGACCTCCGCCGACGCAGCGATCTACGAACTGTTCCTGCAGGAAAGCATGAAGCAGATCTTCCTCGACGAGCTCGGCCCGCAAAGCAGCCCGGCGTGGAAAGCGTTTATCGCCAACGGCGATCTGTCCTACGCCGCCCAGGCCGATCACCTGTTGGGCCGCGAAGACAGTCCGTTCTGGGACGACGCCCGCACCCCGCAAAAAGAAGACAAACCGGCGATCCTCGCCCGCAGCCTGGCGGCAGCGATAAGCGCCGGCGACAGCCAACTGGGCGGCGACCGCCGGGCCTGGCAGTGGGGCAAACTGCACCGTTACGAGTGGAAGAATGCCAGCGGCCAGACCGTTCGCGGCCCGATCGCGGCGGGCGGCGACCACACCACCCTCAACACGGCGGCGTTTGCCTGGGGCCAGGACTTCAACACCACGCGTGCGCCGTCGATGCGTTTCATCGTCGACTTCGGTCAGAGCGAGCCGCTGATGGGGCAGAACGGGACGGGGCAATCGGGTAATCCGGTGAGCCCGAACTATCTGAATGCCATCGATCCGTGGCTCAAGGGCCAGTACATCGGCCTGCCGATGCAGCCGCAGAACTTTGACCGGGTGTATGGCAAGACACGGTTGACGCTTACCCCCGGCAAGTAACCCCCCATGATCGTTCCCACGCTCTGCGTGGGAATGCAGCCCGTGACGCTCCGCGTCACTGGACGCAGAGCGTCCCCCCGAGGCATTCCCACGCAGAGCGTGGGAACGATCATGCGACAGTTCAGAAAATCAATAGAACTTCTGACTTCGCGCCAACCTCATAGCTAACAAGTCCCTCCATCCCGGTAACGCCATGGACCTTGTTATCGCCCGCCCCGAAGGCCTCTACTGCCCCGCCGGGGATTTCTACATTGACCCGTGGCGGCCCGTCGAGCGCTCGGTGATCACCCATGCCCATGGCGATCATGCCCGTGGCGGCAACCAGCATTACCTGGCTGCCAGTGCCGGCGAAGGGATTCTGCGCGCGCGACTGGGCCAGGACATAAACCTGCAAACCCTCGACTACGGTCAGCGCCTGACCCATCACGGCGTCACCCTGAGTTTTCATCCTGCCGGCCATGTGCTCGGCTCGGCCCAGGTGCGGCTGGAATACGGCGGCGAAGTCTGGGTCGCGTCCGGCGACTACAAAATCGAACCCGACGGCACCTGCGCGCCGTTCGAACCGGTGCGCTGCCACACCTTCATCACCGAATCAACCTTCGGCCTGCCGATCTACCGCTGGCAGCCGCAGGCGCAGGTGTTCGCCGAGATTAACCAGTGGTGGCAGGCCAACATCGAGGCCGGCAAGGCCAGCGTGCTGTTCTGCTATTCGTTCGGCAAGGCCCAGCGGATTCTCCACGGCATCGACGAAACCCTCGGGCCGATCCTCAGCCACGGTGCGGTCGAGCCACTGAATCGCGTGTACCGCGAGGCCGGTGTCTACCTGCCACCGACGATCTACGCCGGCGACGTGAAAAAGAACGACCCGATGATGCGCCAGGCGCTGGTCATCGCCCCGCCCTCGGCGGGCGGCAGCAGCTGGATGCGCCGGTTCGGCGATTACAGCGACAGCTTCGCCAGCGGCTGGATGCGCCTGCGCGGCACCCGTCGGCGGCGCGGGGTGGACCGCGGTTTCGTGCTCTCGGATCACGCCGACTGGCCCGGCCTGTTGTGGGCCATCGAACAGACCGGCGCCGAGCGAGTCATGGTCACCCATGGCTCGATTGGCGTGCTGGTGCGCCACCTGCGCGAAAAAGGGCTGGACGCACAAGGTTTCAACACCGAATACGGTGACGATGAAGAAGAGCTTTCAACCGCCACGCCCGCCGTTGCCGAGGTGCAACCATGAAAGACTTCGCCGGGTTGTACGCCGAGCTAGACGCCACTACGTCCAGCAACGCCAAACTGGCGGCCATGCAAACCTACTTCGCCCAGGCGCAACCGCAAGATGCCGCGTGGGCGGTGTACTTTTTGTCCGGCGGGCGGCCTCGGCAACTGGTGCCGGTGCGGATCCTGCGGGATTTGGCGGTCGAAGTGTCCGGGCTGGCGCCGTGGCTGTTCGAGGAGAGCTATCAAGCGGTCGGCGATCTGGCGGAAACCATCTCGCTGGTGCTGCCGGAACACCCGCACACCTCCGAGGCCGGCCTCGCCGAGTGGATCGAAAACAAACTGTTGCCCCTGCGCGGTGAAACCCCGGAATACCTCGCTCACCAGTTACCCGCGCTGTGGGCGCAACTGGATCGGCCGAGCCTGATGCTGTGCATCAAACTGATCACCGGCAGCTTCCGGGTCGGCGTGTCCAAACTGCTGGTGACCCGCGCCCTGGCTTCGATGGCTGGGCTCGACAGCAAACGCGTGGCGCAACGATTGGTGGGTTACACCGACCTGTCCAACCGGCCGAACGCCGCCAGCTACCTGAAACTGATCGCCCCAGAATCCAGCGACGAGCACGCTCATCGCGGTGGTCAGCCCTACCCGTTTTTCCTCGCCCACGCGTTGGCGCAACCGGTGGAAACCTTCGACGCATTGCTCGGGCCGGCCAGCCACTGGCAGGTGGAGTGGAAGTGGGATGGCATCCGCGCGCAGGTGGTCAAGCGTGACGGGAAATTGTGGGTCTGGTCCCGGGGCGAAGAACTGGTGACCGAACGCTTTCCCGAACTCGACACACTGGTGCACGGTTTGCCCGACGGCACAGTGATCGACGGCGAAATCGTGGTGTGGAAGAACAACCGCCCGGTCACTGAAGATGCGTTCGATCCGCAGTCGACAGAAGCCCCGGCGGTGCAACCGTTCGCGTTGTTGCAGCAGCGGATCGGCCGCAAGTCGCTGGACCGGAAAATCCTCGAAGACGCGCCGGTGGTAGTACTCGCCTACGACCTGCTCGAATGGCAGGGCGAAGACTGGCGCAACCAGCCACAGGCCAGGCGTCGTGAGCAACTGGAGCAGGTCATCGCCAAATGCAACAACTCGGTGCTGCTGCCTTCGCCGATTCTGACGGGAGACGACTGGTTCGACCTCGCTCGCCAGCGCGAGGCCTCCAGACGTCTTGGGGTCGAAGGCATGATGCTCAAGGCCCGGGACGCAATGTACGGCGTCGGCCGGACCAAGGACATGGGCGTGTGGTGGAAATGGAAGGTCGATCCGTTCAGCGTCGACGCGGTACTCATCTACGCCCAGCGCGGCCACGGTCGCCGCGCCAGTCTCTACAGCGATTACACCTTTGCGGTGTGGGACGGCCCGCCCGGTTCCAGTGCGCGAGCGCTGGTGCCGTTCGCCAAGGCCTATTCCGGGCTGACCGATGCGGAAATGCGCGAAGTCGACAGCATCGTGCGCAAGACCACCGTGGAAAAATTCGGCCCGGTCAGCAGCGTGACCCCGAGTCTGGTGTTCGAACTGGGCTTCGAAGGCATCGCCCTCTCCCGCCGGCACAAGAGCGGCATCGCCGTGCGCTTCCCGCGCATGCTGCGCTGGCGCCAGGACAAGACCGTGGAAGAAGCCGACAGCCTGGCGACCTTGCAAGACCTGCTGGTCTGATCCTTTCCTTACGCCTCCCCGATCGTTCTTGCCCCATGATCAACCCTGTTATTGATCGTTCCCACGCTCCGTGGGAATGCAGCCCGGGACGCTCCGCGTCCCATCCAGAGCCAGACGCAGAGCGTCCATTGAGGCATTCCCACGCAGAGCGTGGGAACGATCACGCCCATAAACAGTGCAATTGATTTTCCACGCCCGTTTTCGTGCACTGACCGGCCCAGGCATGCACTTCCTACACCTTTTAAAACACTTGTTCGGGACTCTGGTTCGGAAATTGCTACTTTCTATAAGTCGTAAGCGCTCCAGTAACAATCATTCCGCGCCACAAGCGCTCATATTGGTTCTTAGGGATTGAATAATGAAAAAAGCATTGCTGACCCTTTCTGCACTGGCGTTGTGCATGGCCGCCGGCTCCGCGCTGGCCAAGGAATACAAAGAACTGCGGTTTGGCGTTGACCCTTCCTACGCACCGTTCGAGTCGAAAGCGGCAGACGGCAGCCTGGTTGGCTTCGACATCGATCTGGGCAACGCGATCTGCGCCGAGCTGAAGGTCAAGTGCAAATGGGTCGAAAGTGACTTCGACGGTATGATTCCGGGCCTCAAGGCCAATAAATTCGACGGTGTGATCTCGTCGATGACCGTGACCGAAGCCCGCGAAAAAGTCATCGACTTCTCCAGCGAGCTGTTCTCCGGCCCGACTGCGTACGTGTCGAAAAAAGGTTCGGGCATCACCAACGACGTTGCCTCGCTGAAAGGCAAAACCGTCGGCTACGAGCAAGGCACCATTCAGGAAGCCTATGCCAAAGCCGTGCTGGACAAGGCCGGCGTGAAAACCCAGGCCTATCAGAACCAGGATCAGGTGTATTCCGACCTGACTTCCGGCCGTCTCGATGCGGGCATTCAGGACATGTTGCAGGCCGAACTGGGCTTTCTGAAGTCGCCACAGGGTGCCGACTATGCCGTCAGCGAGCCGGTCGACAACCACTTGTTGCCAGCCAAGACCGCTGTCGGTATTAAGAAAGGTAACACCGAGCTGAAAGCGCTTTTGGATAAAGGTATCAAAGCGTTACACGATGATGGCAAGTACGCCGAGATTCAAAAGAAACACTTTGGCGATCTGAATCTGTACAGCGGCAAATAATGCCCCGGCGCCCATCCTCGATGGGCGCCTTTTTCATTCAGTCAGGTTGCTGATTTATGTTCGAAAACCTCCTACAAAATCTGGGGCTCTCCGCCTTCAGCCTCAAGGGTTTTGGCCCTTTGCTGTTGGAAGGCACCTGGATGACCATCAAATTGTCGGCGTTGTCGCTGCTGGTGGCCGTGTTGCTCGGCCTGCTCGGCGCCAGTGCCAAGCTGTCAAAAGTCAAACTGCTGCGCCTGCCCGCCCAGTTCTACACCACGCTGATTCGCGGGGTGCCGGACCTGGTGCTGATGCTGCTGATCTTCTACAGCCTGCAAACCTGGCTGACGACGCTCACCGATTACCTGGAATGGGAATACATCGAGATCGACCCGTTCAGCGCCGGGGTCCTGACCCTGGGCTTCATTTATGGCGCGTACTTCACTGAAACCTTTCGCGGGGCGATTCTCGCCGTGCCGCGCGGTCAGGTCGAAGCCGCCACCGCCTATGGCCTCAAACGCGGCCAGCGCTTTCGCTTCGTGGTGTTCCCACAAATGATGCGCTTCGCCCTGCCGGGCATCGGCAACAACTGGATGGTGATGCTCAAGGCCACCGCGCTGGTTTCGATCATCGGCCTGGCCGATCTGGTCAAGGCTGCGCAGGACGCCGGCAAGAGCACCTATCAACTGTTTTACTTCCTGGTCCTCGCCGCGCTCATTTACCTGCTGATCACCAGTGCCTCGAACATCATCCTGCGCTGGCTCGAACGCCGCTACGCCGCCGGTGCCCGGGAGGCCGTACGATGATCGAACTCCTGCAGGAATACTGGAAAGCCTTCCTTTATACCGACGGCCAGAACATCACCGGGCTGGCGATGACGATGTGGCTGCTCAGCGCTTCCATCTTCTTCGGTTTCATCGTGTCGATTCCGCTGTCGATCGCTCGCGTCTCGCCGCACTTCTACATTCGCTGGCCGGTGCAGTTCTACACCTACCTGTTCCGTGGCACGCCGCTCTATATCCAGTTGCTGATCTGCTACACCGGGATCTACAGCCTGGCCGCCGTGCGCGCGCAACCGGTGCTCGACAGTTTCTTCCGCGACGCGATGAACTGCACGATCCTGGCCTTCGCCCTGAACACCTGCGCCTACACCACGGAGATTTTCGCCGGGGCGATCCGCAGCATGAACCACGGCGAAGTCGAAGCGGCCAAGGCCTACGGTCTGACCGGCTGGAAGCTGTATGCCTACGTGATCATGCCGTCGGCGCTGCGCCGTTCGTTGCCGTACTACAGCAACGAAGTGATCCTGATGCTGCACTCGACCACCGTGGCCTTCACCGCGACCATCCCCGACATCCTGAAAGTCGCGCGGGACGCCAACTCGGCGACCTTCCTGACCTTCCAGTCATTCGGCATCGCCGCGCTGATTTACCTGACCATCACCTTTGCGCTGGTCGGCCTGTTCCGCCTTGCCGAACGCCGATGGCTGGCGTTCCTCGGCCCGACCCACTAGGACCCATAAGAGATGCGTCATCAGATACACGACCTGCTGGCCCCGCTGCCGGGGACCGCACGACAGATCCACAGCTTTCATTTTGGCCCGGACAAGGCCCAAGGCAAGATCTACATCCAGTCTTCGCTGCACGCCGACGAACTGCCCGGCATGCTCGTGGCCTGGCACCTCAAGCAGCGTCTGGCGGAGCTGGAAGCCGCCGGCCGCCTGCGCAGCGAAATCGTGCTGGTGCCGGTGGCCAACCCGGTCGGCCTCGAACAGGTGCTGATGGACGTGCCACTGGGCCGCTACGAGCTGGAGAGCGGGCAGAATTTCAACCGCTGGTTCGTCGACCTCAGCGAAGAAATCGGCAACGAAATCGAAGCACAACTGTGCGATGACCCGCAGCGCAACCTCGAACTGATCCGTTCCAGCCTGCGCAACGCCCTCGCTCGTCACACCGCCACGACTCAGCTGCAATCCCAACGCCTGACCCTGCAACGGCTGGCCTGCGATGCGGACATGGTGCTCGACCTGCATTGCGATTTCGAATCCGTGGTTCACCTCTACACCACGCCCGAGGCCTGGCCGCAGGTCGAGCCGCTGGCGCGCTACATCGAATCCCAGGCAAGCCTGTTGGCCACCGACTCCGGCGGCCAGTCGTTCGACGAGTGCTTCACCCTGCTGTGGTGGCAATTGAAGGAGCGCTTCGGCGAACACTTCGAGATTCCACTGGGTAGTTTCTCGGTCACCGTCGAGTTGCGTGGCCAAGGGGATGTCACCCATCCGCTGGCCAGCCGCGATTGCCAGGCGCTGATCGATTACCTGATCCACTTCGGCGCCATCGTCGGCGAAGCCAAAGCCTTGCCGGCGCTGCCACACCCCGCCACACCGCTGGCCGGTGTGGAACCAGTGGCCACTCCCGTCGGCGGGCTGCTGGTGTACACCGCCACACCCGGTCAGTACCTGGAAGCCGGGCAGAAAATCGCCGAAATCATCGACCCGATCAGCGACCGGGTCACGCCTGTCCATTGCACCGCTTCCGGTCTGCTCTATGCCCGCTCGTTGCGGCGCATGGCCACCGCCGGGATGGTGATCGCCCACGTCGCGGGCGCCGAAGCCTATCGCAGCGGCTATCTACTTTCGCCTTGAGGATGCCTGTCCCATGTACAAATTGACCGTTGAAGGCCTGCACAAAAGCTATGGCGACCATCAGGTGCTCAAAGGCGTCTCGCTCAAGGCCAAGACCGGCGACGTGATCAGCCTGATCGGCGCCAGCGGCTCGGGCAAAAGCACCTTTTTGCGCTGCATCAACTTTCTCGAACAACCCAACGACGGCGCGATGAGCCTCGACGGCCAGGCGATCCGCATGGTCACCGACCGCCACGGCATGCACGTGGCCGACGCCGATGAACTGCAACGCCTGCGCACGCGGCTGGCGATGGTGTTCCAGCATTTCAACCTGTGGAGCCACATGACCGTGCTGGAAAACATCACCATGGCCCCGCGCCGGGTGCTGGGTTGCAGCAAACAGGAAGCCGACGACCGCGCCCGGCGATATCTGGAAAAGGTCGGCTTGCCGGCGCGGGTGGCGGATCAGTACCCGGCGTTCCTCTCCGGCGGCCAGCAGCAACGGGTAGCGATTGCCCGAGCATTGGCGATGGAGCCGGAAGTCATGCTGTTCGACGAACCGACGTCGGCACTCGACCCGGAACTGGTCGGCGAAGTGCTCAAGGTGATCCAGGGCCTGGCCGAAGAAGGCCGGACCATGATCATGGTCACCCACGAAATGAGCTTTGCGCGCAAGGTCTCCAGCCAGGTGCTGTTCCTGCATCAGGGACTGGTGGAAGAAGAAGGCGCGCCGGAGGAAGTGCTGGGCAATCCGAAAAGCGAACGCCTGAAGCAATTCCTCAGCGGCAATCTGAAATAACGATTAGCACAGAACGCTGTGGGAGCGAGCCTGCTCGCGAAAGCGGTTCGTCAGTCAACGATGCTGTTGAATGCGACGACGCCTTCGCGAGCAGGCTCGCTCCCACATTGCATCTTCATCGTCTACAAAAATCAAACTTGTACGCCCAACCTGCGGTCACTGGAAGAACATCTCCAGAGCACGCGCAGCCCGCATGGCGAAATCCCCCGACCTCGCTAAAACCTGGTTCAGCGCCCGCGACTGGAAGCCGTTCGCCTTTCAAAAACAGGTGTGGGCGGCGGTCAAACGTGGCGAGTCCGGCCTGTTGCACGCCAGCACCGGCGCCGGTAAAACCTACGCGGTGTGGTTTGCCGCGCTCAATCGCTTTGCCCGCTCAGGGCCTGTTGCTGAAACCACTCGCAAACGCCCATCGCCCGCCGAACCGTTGACTGTTTTGTGGATCACCCCGATGCGGGCGCTGGCCGCCGACACCGCGCGCGCTCTGCAAACGCCGCTGGACGAACTGCAGATTCCCTGGAGCGTCGGCCTGCGCACTGGCGACACCGGCAGCAGCGAACGCGCCCGGCAGAACCGGCGCCTGCCCACCACGCTGATCACCACCCCGGAAAGCCTGACCCTGATGCTCGCCCGCGCCGACGCACAAACGGCGCTATCGACACTGCGCATGGTCGTAGTGGATGAGTGGCACGAATTGCTCGGCAACAAGCGCGGCGTGCAATTGCAACTGGCCCTCGCCCGGTTGCGCCGCTGGCAGCCGGGGCTGATCGTCTGGGGCGTTTCCGCAACGCTCGGCAATCAGTCCCACGCCGAACAGGTGCTGATCCCACAGGGTGGCGGCGTGAGTATTCAGGGGCAGAGCGAAAAGTCGCTCAAGGTCGACACCCTGCTCCCACCGGCGATCGAACGTTTTCCCTGGGCCGGGCACATCGGTCTGAAGATGTTGCCGCAGGTGGTTGCCGAACTGGACGTCTGCGCCAGCAGCCTGGTGTTCACCAACACCCGGGCGCAGTCGGAAATCTGGTATCAAGCCTTGCTGGAAGCGCGGCCGGACTGGGCCGGCTTGATCGCCCTGCACCACAGCTCTCTGTCCCGCGATACCCGCGACTGGGTCGAGCAAGCCCTGAAGAACGGTCAACTCAAAGCCGTGGTCTGCACTTCAAGTCTGGATTTGGGGGTGGATTTCCTGCCGGTGGAGCGGGTGCTGCAAATCGGCTCGGCGAAAGGCGTGGCGCGGCTGATGCAGCGTGCCGGGCGTTCGGGCCATGCGCCCGGTCGAACATCGCGGGTAACTCTGGTGCCGACCCACAGCCTGGAACTGATCGAAGCCGCTGCTGCTCGCGATGCCGTGGCGCAACAACGGATCGAACCTCGATTGTCACCGCACAAACCGCTGGATGTGCTGGTGCAGCATCTGGTCAGCATGGCCCTCGGCGGTGGCTTTACTCCCGATGAGCTGTACGAAGAGGTCCGTGGTGCCTGGGCCTATCGCGACCTGACGCTCGCGGATTGGGCCTGGGCGCTGGCGTTCGTACGCCACGGCGGGATGTCGCTGACGGCGTATCCGGATTACCGCCGGGTCGAAGCGGATGAGCACGGGATCTGGCGCGTCCCCGATGCCCGATTGGCGCGCCGCCATCGGATGAGCATCGGCACCATCGTCAGCGACGCCGCAATCCATTTGAAATTCTGGAGCAAGGGCGGTGGCGGCAAACAGCTGGGCAGCGTTGAAGAAGGCTTTATCGCCCGCCTCAAGCCCGGCGACGGCTTCCTGTTCGCCGGGCGGCTGCTGGAGCTGGTGCGGGTGGAAAACATGACCGCCTACGTCAAACGCAGCACCGCAAAAAAAGCCGCCGTACCGCGCTGGAATGGCGGGCGTATGCCGCTCTCCAGCGAACTGGCGCAAGCGGTGGTCAGCCGGTTCAGCGCGGCGGCAAGCGGTGAGTTTGCCGGCCCGGAAATGCAGGCGTTGCGACCGTTGCTGGAAACTCAGTTGCGCTGGTCGGGCCTGCCGACCGTCAACAATCTGCTGGCCGAAGTGCTGAAATCCCGCGAAGGCTGGCACCTTTTCCTCTATCCGTTTGCCGGACGTCAGGTGCATCTGGGACTGGCCAGCCTGCTGGCGTGGCGGGTCAGTCAGCGCCTGCCTGTGACCTTCTCGATTGCGGTCAACGATTACGGACTGGAATTGCTCAGCGCCACGCCCGTTGACTGGTCTGTCCAACTGGATGGCGCGCTGCTCAGTCCCGAGGATTTATTGAGGGATGTGCTGGCCAGCCTTAATGCGGGGGAACTGGCGTTGCGCAGATTTCGGGAAATCGCGCGGATTGCCGGGCTAGTGTTTGCCGGTTACCCCGGCGCGCCGAAAAGCACCCGTCAGGTGCAGGCCTCGAGCGGACTGTTCTTCGAAGTGTTCAAACAATACGACGCCGACAATCTGCTACTGGCGCAGGCCGGGGAAGAAGTCCTACGGGAAGAACTGGATATTCGTCGACTGGAACGGACATTGGAGCGGATCAACCGGATGAAGCTAGACATGCATTTGATCAAACGTCCTACACCGCTCGGCTTTCCGTTGCTGGTAGAACGCATGCGCGAAAGCATGAGTTCGGAAAAACTTGCCGACCGCATCCGCCGAATGGTCGGCGACCTGGAGAAAACCGCTGACAAGGGCAAATCCTGATGAGCGCGCCCTACCCCGTGCGCCTGGCAGGCGAAGACCTCTGGCTGCTGCCGGAAAAAGCGCTGTATTGGCCCGCGCAACAGGCGCTGCTGATTGCCGATGTGCATTTCGGCAAGGCTGCCGCTTACCGGCGCCTGGGGCAGCCGGTGCCGCAGGGCACCACGGCGAGCAACATCGCCGTGATTGAGCAATTGCTGGCGAAACTGCCGTGTCGGCAACTGATCTTTCTTGGCGACTTTCTG
Source organism: Pseudomonas sp. B20(2017) (assembly GCF_002113125.1). GTDB lineage: Bacteria > Pseudomonadota > Gammaproteobacteria > Pseudomonadales > Pseudomonadaceae > Aquipseudomonas. The sequence continues at coordinate 542,944 of NZ_NEJP01000001.1, forward strand.
CATGGGCCGGGTTCGCATGCTCCGGGCACTTTAAGTGTTTTGGCTGAGTGGCGCTCACGCCACGCCGATCTGCCGATCACGCTGATACGCGGTAATCACGATAAACGTGCCGGTGATCCGCCGCAGTCGCTGAACATCCGGGTGGTGCCGGAGCCGATGCTGCTCGGGCCCTTCGCGTTGCAGCACGAGCCCGATCCGCACCCTGAACGGCACGTGCTAGCTGGCCACGTCCACCCTGTCTATCGGTTGAACGGCAAGGGGCGTCAGCGTTTGCGTCTGGCGTGTTTCAGGCTGGGAGAACGCATCAGCCTGCTGCCAGCCTTCGGCGCCTTCACCGGCGGTTACCCGGTGGAGAAGGAAGACAGCTGTCGGATATTTGTCATAGGCGACAACGAAATATGGCCCGTCGGCTGAAGTCCTGTTCAGGATTCTTCCGGCGGGCCATACATTCAATCAAGCGACGGGCGCGGGTGGCGGTTTGTCCGGCAAGGTAGGTTCACCGGGCTCGGTCGGTTCTTCGTTGGGGGTATCGGGATCGGGCTGGTGAGGAATTCCGCCAGTCATGGCGATGGGCGGGTGTGCCAACAAGGACCAGGCCAATACGCCAACCTGATTGGGCTCGAGCCTTGCCAGTTCGGCAGTGATTTGCGGATCGATCTTCATGGAGCACTCCTCGGCGAAGGCCCGTTTCGCTGTCCGCGAATCGGGCAGTACACCCCATAGAGTGTCTACCCGCCGAAGAATTCCCGGTAACTGCCGGATGGACGGATCAGGTACGAGGCAGGGTCACGCCACGCTGACCCTGGTACTTGCCGGCGCGATCCTTGTAGGAGACTTCGCATTCTTCGTCGGATTCGAGGAACAGCATCTGCGCCACGCCTTCGTTGGCGTAGATTTTCGCCGGCAGGTTGGTGGTGTTCGAGAACTCCAGGGTCACTTGGCCTTCCCACTCGGGCTCAAGCGGAGTGACGTTGACGATGATGCCGCAACGGGCGTAGGTGCTTTTCCCCAGGCAGATGGTCAGGACGTTGCGTGGAATACGGAAGTATTCAACGGTCGTGGCCAAGGCGAAGGAGTTCGGCGGAATGATGCAGACGTCGCTGTGGACGTCGACAAAGCTGCCGGCGTCGAAGTTTTTCGGATCGACGATGGCCGAATTGATGTTGGTGAACACCTTGAAATGATTGGTGCAACGCACATCGTAGCCGTAGCTCGACACACCGTAGGAGATCACACGGCTGTCGTCGCTGCCACGTACCTGGCGCTCGACGAACGGCTCGATCATGCCGTGTTCCTGCGCCATGCGGCGAATCCACTTGTCCGATTTGATGCTCATGGCGGGTGTCCTGAATAGCGAGGTGGAAAAAATCTGTCCGGCATCTTACCGGGCGCGCCGCCGGGTTCAAAGTCCGGGCTGCAAATCTCGCCGAACGTGCAGGAATTACGCGGCCTGGCGACGAACCGTCACACCGCCGATCCCTAAAACAGAGAAACCTTCGCAAGAAGCATTGGCACGTTCCGGAAAAAGGGTTAAGGTGGCGCCACTGTGCTGCTTGTGTCACTGAGAATCTCTACACGATATGTTGAATTTCGATCCAACCATCTACAAGAATTTTTCCTGCTCTTTGCACTCAGTCTCGGCCAGGGTTCTTCCTGAGTCGCAGTTATCTTTGTTCAAGGAGTTACACCATGTCTAATCGCCAAACCGGTACCGTTAAGTGGTTCAACGATGAAAAAGGCTTCGGCTTCATCACTCCACAATCCGGTGACGACCTGTTCGTTCACTTCAAAGCTATCCAATCCGACGGCTTCAAAAGCCTGAAAGAAGGCCAACAGGTTTCTTTCATCGCTACCCGCGGTCAGAAAGGCATGCAAGCTGAAGAAGTACAAGTTATCTAACTTGTAGCTTCTTTAGTAAAAGGCCCCGCCCTCAAAAGCGGGGCTTTTTTGTGGGCGTCTGTTTTTCCGGACGCAAAAAAAAGATCGCAGCCTGCGAAGGCTGCGATCTTTTGCATTGCTTACCAGGCGACGCCGAAGCCGGCGGTGTAGCGGGTCTTGCTCAGGTCAGCATCCTCGGTGCCGCTGATGATGTCGCGCTCGGCCTTGAGGTTAAGCGAGGCCCAGTCGGTGACCTTGTAGCGCAGGCCCATTTCCGCATCCAGCGCATAGTCGGCCACGCCGGACAGCGGCTTGCCGACTTCGCCATTGGTGAAGAACTCGACCTTCTTGCCGATCAGGTAGCGGTTGTAGTCCCACTTCATCGCGACCGAATAGAAGTTGTCCTTGCTGCCATCGCGATACTGGTAGTCGGTGCGGTTGAGCAGCGAACCCAGGGAGAACGCCCCCAGCTCATCGTCCCAGAACTGGTAGCCCGGACCGGTACCGACCACACGCTGACGCGCCAGCTCTTCGATATGATCGCGCTTGTAGTTCAGACGGCCCTGCCAGAACCACTTGTCGGTCAGGAAGCGGTCGAGTGCGTACTCGGCGCGCCAGTTGTCGGTGGTGGTCACGTCGTCCTGCACTTCGCGGTTGTATTCGCCCTCGGCGGTGTGGCGCCAGCGACCATGGCGGGCGGACGTCTTGAAGCCGATGTCGTAATCGTCGGTGTCCTTTTCCGCGCGCTGATAATCCAGCGCCAGATCGACGTTGCCCTTCCACACCAGATCCTCGACCACCGGTTTGGGTTTGAGAATCTGCTGAATGCTCGCCAACTCCACGGTTTTTGGCGCTTCGCCGTTGGCCAGGGTGACCTTGCCGTCTTCGGCAGCGCTCAGCGACTTGGCCTTCTCGCCGTTGTAGGCGTCCTGCTTGACCAGCAACTCCTGATCGCTCTCCAGCGTCTTGACCTGCTTCCAGTCGATGGTCACTGCGCCCGCGTACTGGGTCTGGACCAGCAACTTGCCACCGTCGAACAGCGTGATTTTGCCGCTCAGCTTGTCACCGTTCTTCAACCAGACGGTGTCGGCAAGCAGGGGTGTGGACGCACTGAAGACAGCAAGGCACAGCAGGGTTCTGGACAACATAAGCAAATCGGGGACTCAAGTTTGCGAAAAAATGGTCGGCATTATCCGTAGGAATAATTCCCTGACAAGGAATGACCCGGCTATTTCTATTGAGTTCATTTCTCAATTGCCCTTGCACCGATTACGCTTAAGGACATAACGCGATCAAGTTCAGGAACCGCGCCCGTGACAGACCCGATGCATGCCTGCGAAAACGATCCGCAAATCCGACGCACGGCACTCTATTCCACCCTCGCCCAAGTGCCCGAGGGCAAGGTCGTCAGCTATGGTCAGTTGGCCGAACTGGCGGGGTTGGGGCGTGCCGCCCGCTGGGTCGGCCGGACCCTGAGCCAATTGCCCGGCGATACCAAACTGCCCTGGCACCGCGTACTCGGCGCCGGCGGTCGGATCAGCCTGCCGGCGGGCAGCCCGTCCGGGGACGAACAGCGGGCGCGATTGCGCATGGAAGGCATCACCGTCCTGAACAATCGTGTGGATATTCAGCGCCATGGCTGGCGCCCGGTAGAGCACAGCGGTTAGAGTGCGCGCTTTGTTTTCGCAATTTTGAGGCAGACTTCAGCCCATGCCCCGTAAAACCTGGCGCGCCGCGCTCGCCGCCTATGCCAGTCCTTCGACGCTCGTGCTGTTGTTGCTGGGTTTCGCCGCCGGCCTGCCGTACATGCTGGTGTTCTCGACACTTTCGGTCTGGCTGCGTGAAGCCGGTGTGGCCCGCGAGACGATCGGCTACGCCAGCCTGATCGGTCTGGCCTACGCCTTCAAATGGGTCTGGTCGCCCCTGCTCGACCAATGGCGCCTGCCGTTGCTCGGCAAGCTGGGGCGCCGCCGCTCGTGGCTGGTACTTTCACAGACGCTGGTGATCCTCGGTCTGATCGGCATGGGTTTTTGCGACCCGCAGAAACACCTGTCCTGGCTGATCGCCATTGCGGTGGTCGTTGCATTCGCCTCCGCGACTCAGGATATCGCCGTCGACGCCTATCGCCTAGAAATCGCCGAAGACAACCGCCAGGCTGCACTGGCCGCCAGCTACATGTCCGGTTATCGGGTCGCCGCCTTGCTCGCGACTGCCGGTGCACTGTTCTTCGCCGAGGGCTTTGGCTCCACCGGTTTCAACTACCAGCACTCCGCCTGGACCGGCACCTACGTGTTGTTCGGCGCCCTGATGGTCCCTGCCCTGCTCACCACCCTGCTGATGCGCGAGCCCCCTGTGCCGTTGCGCACCCAATTGCAGGCCGGGCGCTACACCTTCATGCATCAGTTGATGTCGGTGTTCGTGCTGATCATCCTGCTGGTGTCCGTGCCGGCGATGTTCACCCAGCTCTACAACACCGATTTCGCCAGCGTGCTGTTTGGTGACATGAGTCCGCTGGACCTGCTGCTGGAAGACCGGGCGTTCCTGCGCGCGATTCTCTACACCACGCTGACCTGCCTGTGCCTCTCGGCCATGGGTCGTCGCGGTCTGGCGCCGGTGCTGACACCGGTCAACGACTTCATCCTGCGCTACCGCTGGCAGGCGCTGCTGCTGCTCGGCCTGATCGCCACCTATCGGATGTCCGACACGGTGATGGGCGTGATGGCCAACGTGTTCTACATCGACCAAGGCTTCACCAAGGATCAGATCGCGAGCGTCAGCAAGATCTTCGGCCTGATCATGACCCTCGTCGGCGCCGGTATGGGCGGTCTGCTGATCGTGCGCTTCGGCATCCTGCCGATCCTGTTCATCGGCGGCGCTGCATCGGCAGCCACCAACCTGCTGTTCCTGATGCTGGCCGACATGGGCCCGAACCTGCAGATGCTGGTGGTGACGATCTCTCTCGACAACTTCAGTTCCGGTCTGGCGACCTCGGCGTTCGTCGCCTACCTGTCGAGCCTGACCAACCTGAAGTTCTCCGCCACTCAATACGCCCTGCTCAGCTCGATCATGCTCCTGCTGCCACGCCTGATCGGCGGCTACTCCGGGGTGATGGTGGAGAAATTCGGTTACCACAACTTCTTCCTGATCACCGCGCTGCTCGGCGTTCCGACCCTGGTGCTGATCGCCCTGCACTGGTTCCAGGAAAGCCGCCGCGAAGGCCCGACGCCGACGCCGGAACCCGCGCCGACCTCCGTCGTGGAAGAATCGTAAGACATCTCGCACCCGGCGAGAGGGTTTGCGCCGGGGCTGCACTTCTGTACGTCGGCGGATCTCGCCGTTACACTGCTCCGTCATTTCCAGTCATAGCAACCGACAACGGCCAACCATGCGCACCAGTCAATTTTTGCTCGCCACACAGAAAGAAACGCCTTCCGACGCGGTCGTGATCAGCCATCAGCTGATGCTGCGCGCCGGCATGATCCGCAAACTCGCTTCGGGCCTGTACACCTGGCTGCCGATGGGCTTGCGAGTGATGCGCAAGGTGGAAGCCATCGTTCGCGAAGAAATGAACGCCGCCGGCTCTCTGGAAGTGTTGATGCCGAGCACCCAACCGGCCGAGCTGTGGCAGGAATCGGGACGCTGGGAAGAATACGGCCCTGAGCTGCTGCGCATCAAAGACCGCCACGGTCGTGATTTCTGCGCGGGCCCGACCCACGAAGAAGTGATCACCGATCTGATGCGCAACGAGTTGAGCAGCTACAAACAGCTGCCGATCAACCTGTACCAGATCCAGACCAAATTCCGTGACGAAATCCGTCCACGCTTCGGCCTGATGCGCGGTCGCGAATTCATCATGAAGGACTCGTACTCCTTCCATGCGGACCAAGCGTCGCTGCAGATCACCTATGACCGCATGCACGAAGCGTACTGCAACATCTTCACCCGCCTGGGCCTGAAGTTCCGTCCGGTGGAAGCCGACAACGGTTCGATCGGTGGCGCCGGCTCCCACGAGTTCCACGTGCTGGCCGAGTCCGGCGAAGACGATATCGTCTTCAGCAACGGCTCCGACTACGCGGCGAACATCGAGAAGGCCGAAGCCGTGCCGCGTGAAACCTCGCGCGCCGCACCAAGTGAAGAGCTGCGCCTGGTCGACACTCCAGACACCAAGACCATCGCGGCCCTGGTGGAGAAATTCAATCTGCCGATTGAAAAGACCATCAAGACCCTGATCGTGCACGCTGAAGAAGAAGGCAAGCTGATCGCCCTGATCATCCGTGGCGACCACGAGCTGAACGAAATCAAGGCTGCCAACCAGCCAGGCGTTGCCAGCCCGCTGGTCATGGCCTCCGATGCCGAACTGCGTGAGGCCATCGGCGCCGGCGCCGGTTCCCTCGGCCCGCTGAACCTGCCGCTGCCGATCATCATCGACCGTTCGGTCGAGCTGATGAGCGACTTCGGCATCGGTGCCAACATCGACGACAAGCACTACTTCGGCGTGAACTGGGAGCGTGACCTGCCGGTTCCGACCGTGGCCGACCTGCGCAACGTCGTGGCCGGCGACCCGAGCCCGGACGGCAAGGGCACCCTGGAAATCAAGCGCGGCATCGAAGTCGGGCACATCTTCCAGCTGGGCAACAAGTACAGCAAGGCGATGAAGTGCGAAGTGCTGGGCGAGAACGGCAAGCCGGTGACTCTGGAAATGGGTTGCTACGGTATCGGCGTTTCCCGCGTGGTGGCTGCCGCCATCGAGCAGAACAACGACGAGAACGGCATCATCTGGAGCGACGCCCTGGCACCGTTCCAGATCGCCCTGGTACCGCTGCGCTATGAAACCGAGCTGGTGCGCGAAGCCACCGACAAGCTGTACGCGGAACTGACCGCGGCCGGCTTCGAAGTGCTGCTGGACGACCGCGACAAGAAAACCAGCCCGGGCATCAAGTTCGCGGACATGGAGCTGATCGGCATTCCGCACCGGATCGTGGTCAGCGACCGCGGCCTCGCCGAAGGCAACCTGGAATACAAGAGCCGTACCGAAGGCCAGGCGCAAGCGCTGCCGGTTGCCGACGTGCTGTCCTTCCTTCAGGCCCGTATCCGCCGCTGAAACCAGATAGAGACGTCATGTTCAAGCGAAACACCTTAGGCCTCGGTGGTGCCGCCCTGTGCGGCACCCTGCTGGTCAGCGGCTGTGCCAATCACATGTCACAACGCAGTGAGCACGAGGAACGTGTCGAGCGCAAACTGCTCGATCACAGCCTGCAGATCGATGTCGGCGAGCCCAAGGTGCTTGAGCTGCCGCAACGGCGCGTGAAGATCAACGAACAGAAGACCTTCGAAGTTACCGAGTTCGAGGTCACGCGCCATTACGACCGTTACACGCCTTATCAGCCATGGCGGGAGATCTACGAGATTCCGCTGGGCGCGGTGGCGGTGGTCGGCGGTATCGGCGCGAACGTGGTCAACGTGTTCGCCCTCGGCAATCTGCCGGACAGCGTGACACGTGACTGGCTCAGCTACGGTTTCGCCGGGCTCAACCCGTTCATGAACGTGCAATCCAACGGTCGCGCGCAACAGAACCTGGCCGGCATCGACGAAGTCCAGCGCGACAAGCGCACGGAATATTCGAGCCTGCCGTGGAGCGAGCGTCCGGTTCAGGTCAAGGCCGGCAAACAGACCTTCGACATGACTACCGATCGCAACGGCGTGCTGCGTCTGAACCTGCTGGACAGCCCGTTCGCCGAAAACGACCTCAATCATGTCGGCAAACTGCAGATCAGCGTCGAAGATAGCAAGGATGACGTGCATTCCGACTCGTCCCTAATGCTCAGCAGCCACCTGCGGGGCAAGCTGCTGGAGGCTCACGGGCTGATCTACGATGATCTGGAGGACGACGAAGTGAGCCAGTGGGTGCACCGGGTCAAGCGTCTGTCGGAACTGGGTCTGGAAGAAGAAGCCAGTGAGCTGGAACAAAGTCTGATCGAACTGACCCGCAACGATCCTGAGTTACAGGCCGAATTCCTCAAGTCCCTGACCCGGGATGCGGGGCGTCTGGTGGCGGATCCGGGGCCGAACTGAACCCCTGAAAAATGCCCGAACCTGATTCGGGCATTTTTTTGTCCGCCTATCGCTCGAACAGCTCCATTTGTTCGAACCCGCCGCGCAAATCCTCGAGCCGCACGCCCACTCCCAGCAACCGCACCGGTTTGCCACCGCGGTTGAACGCCTGCGTGAGCATCAACTGGTAACTGCCCAGATCCCGCCCTGCCCCGGCCTGCTCCAGTGTGGTCTGGGTGAAATCGTGAAACTTCACTTTGACGAACGGCTTGCCCGGCCGGTAACTGCTGTCGATCCGAGCCATGCGGGTTTTCAAGGTTTCGAGCAGTTCCGGGAGCTTGTCGAGGCAACTGCGCAGGTCCGGTAGATCGACGTCGTAGGTGTTTTCCACACTGATCGACTGACGGCGACTGTCGTTATGCACCAATCGCTCATCGATCCCACGGGCCAGACTCCACAAGCGCTCGCCGAAGCTGCCGAATTCCCGCACCAGCGCCAGCTTGTCCCACTCGCGCAATTGCAGACAGTCACTGATACCGAGCCTGCTCAACTTGTCGGCCGTGACCTTGCCCACCCCGTGCAACTTGCTCACCGGCAGGCCACTGACGAAGTCTTCGACCTGATCCGGGGTGATCACGAACAAGCCGTTGGGTTTTCTCCAGTCACTGGCGATCTTGGCCAGAAACTTGTTCGGCGCCACGCCGGCGGAAACGGTGATGTGCAACTGGTTGGACACCCGGCGGCGAATGTCCTGGGCGATCCGCGTGGCGCTGCCGCCGAAATGCGCGCTGTCCGAGACGTCGAGGTAGGCCTCGTCCAGCGAAAGCGGCTCGATCAGGTCGGTGTAGTCGCTGAAGATCGTGTGAATTTCCTTGGACGCCTCGCGATAGGCGTCCATTCGCGGCTTGACGATGGTCAGGTCCGGGCACAGCTTCAAGGCGTGTCCGGACGACATCGCCGAGCGAACCCCGTATGCCCGGGCCTCATAGTTGCAGGTGGCGATCACCCCGCGCCTGTCCGCCGAGCCACCCACCGCCAACGGCTTGCCGGCGAGGCTCGGGTCATCCCGCATCTCGATGGCGGCGTAGAAACAGTCACAGTCGACGTGGATGATTTTTCGCTGAGTCATGACAGAAAAGGAAACATGGCGAGCCGGACCGGCAGTATCTCACTGACACCTGTATATAGCACCAGTGGTATGAATGTTCTTTTCAGTTTGTAGGAAACGGACTTTGAATTTATTTTCTCAATCGAAAACCAACCTCCAATAGAGCTGAAACCCTTACCCTGCCTGACCTGCAGCCCCTGAAAAGACCGTCTGTCAGCGCTAACCGGTTGAAGCTGAAGAGGTTTTATCCGAATTGAAGGTTGACACCCCGGCGTTCCTCTGTAGAATGCCGCCACACAGACGCGGGATGGAGCAGTCTGGTAGCTCGTCGGGCTCATAACCCGAAGGTCGTCGGTTCAAATCCGGCTCCCGCAACCAAACATCAAAAAAGGCCAATCGAAAGATTGGCCTTTTTTGTGCGCGTCGGTTTTTCGGATCCTGTCTTACATTCCGGAAATCGTTCCGATTCCGAAACTTAGCGCTTCCCCTGCGACCGTTTGCCGCGATTGCACACTTATTTGACCCTTCTCGGGATTATCGGTTGACACCCCGCCGTTCGCCTGTAGAATGCCGCCACACAGACGCGGGATGGAGCAGTCTGGTAGCTCGTCGGGCTCATAACCCGAAGGTCGTCGGTTCAAATCCGGCTCCCGCAACCAAACATCAAAAAAGGCTACTCGAAAGAGTGGCCTTTTTTGTATCTGTGGAAAAAGTCCTTTCGCAACAATGATCTGTCACTGTGCAGTGAACCGTTCAGGATCTTCAGACCCGCCGAGTTGCGACTATGCTTGAAGTCGCGGGCAAGGCGTCTGCAATCCAGGAGCTGCCCTCGCCGATACCCGGTGAGAGGCGTAGTATTTTGTGATTATTTTTTTCTACAGGGATTGGTAACTTGGCTGGATACCTCCATCCTGTCGCGCACAATCCAAGAGGTGATTGATGCGCGCCAACTCGTCTGATTCACAAGACACCGTCACAGCGACCCCACCGATCAAGCCTGAGCGTCTGCGCCTGCTGGATCGGATCAGCAAATACCGCCAGCCGATCGGTCTGGCGGTCACACTGCTGTTGTTCGCCATTGCGCTGATTGCCTGTCGCCATTTGCTCAGCGAACTCGATCTCGACGCCCTGCACGACTCGATTCTGGAGGTGCCGAAACCGGCCCTGCTCGGCGCCCTCGGTGCGACAGTCATCGGCTTCATCATTCTGCTCGGCTACGAATGGTCGGCCAGTCGATATGCCCGCGTGACGCTGGCACCGAAAACCCTGGCTCTGGGCGGCTTCACCGCGTTTGCCATCGGTAACGCCATCGGCCTGTCGATGCTGTCCGGTGGCTCGGTGCGATACCGTCTATATGCACGGCATGGCTTGGGCGCGTCCGAAGTCGCGCACATGACCCTGTTCGCCAGCCTGTCGCTGGGCTGCGCCCTGCCGCCGCTGGCTGCGCTTGCGACTCTGAGCAACTTGCCGGCCGCTTCGCAGGCACTGGGGCTGTCCGAGACCTTGTTGGGGACGATTGCCGGCGTGGTGCTGCTGCTCGGCGCGATCCTGGCCATCGGCATCTATCGCCGTCGCCTGCCGGAACAACCTTATCCGGACAACCTGCTGGTCCGGGCCGGTCGTCGCACCCTGCGCCTGCCGGGCCGCCGCCTGACCTTCCTGCAACTGGTCATCACTGCCCTCGACGTCGCCGCCGCTGCAACCGTCCTCTATCTGTTGCTGCCGGAAGCGCCGCCCTTCGGTGCCTTCCTGCTGGTGTATCTGCTGGCCCTGGCGGCCGGCGTACTCAGTCATGTTCCGGGTGGTGTGGGTGTCTTCGAAGCGATTCTGCTCGCGGCGTTCGCCGACAAGCTCGGCGCCGCTCCATTGGCTGCCGCTCTGCTTCTTTATCGCCTGATCTATGTGGTGCTGCCGTTGCTGGTGGCCTGCGTGCTGTTGCTGCTCAACGAAGGCCAGCGCCTGTTTCAGTCGCAGACTATGCGTGCGGCGTCCGGTCTGGCAGCACCGATTCTCGCGGTGCTGGTGTTCCTGTCCGGCGTGGTGTTGCTGTTTTCCGGTGCGACGCCAGAGATCGACACCCGTCTGGAACACATCGGTTTTCTGATTCCACATCGTCTGGTAGATGCTTCGCACTTTGGCGCCAGCCTGATCGGCGTGTTGTGCCTGATGCTCGCCCAAGGCCTGCGTCGCCGGCTATCGGCGGCGTGGATGCTGACCACCATTCTGTTGCTGGTGGGCGCCCTGCTCTCGCTGCTCAAGGGTTTCGACTGGGAAGAAGCGACCTTGATGACCCTCACCGCCGCGCTGCTGGGGGTGTTCCGTCGCTCGTTTTATCGCCCAAGCCGTCTGACCGAACTGCCGTTCTCGCCGCTGTATCTGGTGGCCAGCCTGTGCGTACTCGGTGCTTCGACGTGGCTGCTGCTGTTCGCTTATCAAGACGTTCCGTACAGCCATCAACTGTGGTGGCAGTTCACCCTCGACGCCGACGCCCCGCGCGGCCTGCGCTCGCTGCTCGGCGCCGCCGTGTTGCTGCTGGTGATCGCGCTGACCTGGCTGCTGCGCACCGCTCGCCCGGTGATCCATCTGCCGACACCGGATGAACTTGAACGCGCCTCGAAGATTCTGATGGCCTCCTCGCAACCGGACGGCGGCCTGGCCCTGACCGGCGACAAGGCGCTGCTGTTTCATCCCAACGACGAAGCCTTCCTGATGTATGCCCGCCGTGGCCGCAGTCTGGTGGCCCTGTACGACCCGATCGGCCCCGGCCAGCAACGGGCCGAGATGATCTGGCAGTTCCGCGACCTGTGCGACATCCACCACGCCCGCCCGGTGTTCTATCAGGTGCGCGCCGAGAACCTGCCGTACTACATGGACATCGGCCTGACCGCGATCAAGCTGGGCGAGGAAGCCCGGGTCGATCTGCATCGCTTTGACCTGGAAGCCAAGGGCAAGGAGATGAAGGACCTGCGCTACACCTGGAACCGTGGCACCCGCGACGGCCTGTCGCTGGAAATCCATGAAGCGGGCCAGGCGCCGATGGATGAGCTCAAGGTGATTTCCGACGCCTGGCTGACCGGCAAGAACGTGCGCGAGAAAGGCTTCTCCCTTGGCCGTTTCAGCGACGATTACCTGAAGCATTTCCGCATTGCGGTGATTCGCTTTGAAGGGCGCCCGGTGGCGTTCGCCAACCTGCTCGAGACCTACAGCCATGACCTGGCCAGTCTCGACCTGATGCGCGCGCATCCGGACGCCCCCAAGCTGACCATGGAATTCATGATGGTCGGTCTGATTCAACACTATAAGAGTCACGGATACGCGCGCTTCAGCCTGGGCATGGTGCCGCTGTCGGGGTTGCAACCCCGGCGCGGGGCACCGCTGACCCAGCGTCTGGGCTCGATGGTTTTCCGCCGTGGTGAGCAGCTGTACAACTTCCAAGGCTTGCGCCGCTTCAAAGACAAGTTCCAGCCTGACTGGGAACCCCGTTATATGGCCGTGCCCGCCGGACTCGATCCGCTGGTGGCGCTGGCCGACACTGCTGCCCTGATCGCGGGCGGCTTGACTGGATTGGTGAAACGCTGATGATTCAACGCTCCCTGAAGTACATCCTGGTCGCACTGCTGGTGCTGGCCGCGATTGCCGGTGGCGGTTTCTGGTACCTCAAACGCCCGGCACCGGAACCGACTCTCGAACAGCTCACCCCGGCCGATGGCGCCGCCATGACCCGGGTCATCCCCGGCACCAAGCCCAAGGCTCAGGTGCTGGTGGCGGTCAACGACGACCAGAAACTCAGCGACAAGCAACTGAGCACCCTGAGCCGCAGCGCCTCGGCGCAGATCGTTCAGGTGATTCTGCCCAAGGATTGCCTGCTGCAAAGCCGCGCCCTGCAAGCCGGCCTGCGTGAACTGAACGGCCCGGCGACGCTGGTCAGCGGCATAGGCCCCGGTGCCGTGCTGGCGTGGCGCTGGTTGTCCGAGCAGAAAGACGACAAGGCTCAGGCCGTCTCCGTCGACCTGGCCCTGGAAAAACCCGGCTGCACCCACCTGCTGCCGAAAGCCGCCGCCCACGGCCACTGGCTGGTGGCGTGGAACGACAACCCGGACGACACCAGCGCAGGTTTCGTGCGCGATCAACCGAACGCCGAAACCAGCATCAGCGACTACGACATCAACCTGCCGCAAGTGCTGAACAACGAACTGCGCAAGATCCTCGTTGGCGGCGACAAGGCCAACGGCGGCCTGCAGATCCCGGTGGTGGAAGTCCCGGCCGGCCAGGCCAAGGACACCGTGACCCTGTTCCTGTCCGGTGACGGCGGCTGGCGAGATCTGGACCGCGACGTGGCCGGTGAGATGGCCAAGATCGGCTATCCGGTCGTCGGCATCGACACCCTGCGCTATTACTGGCAGCACAAGAGCCCGGAACAGAGCGCCCTTGACCTGACCGAACTGATGCAGCACTACCGCCAGAAGTGGGGCACCAAGCGCTTTATCCTGACCGGTTACTCGTTCGGCGCCGACGTCCTGCCAGCGATCTACAACCGACTGCCGGAAACCGAGCAACAACGCGTCGACGCAATCATCCTGCTGGCCTTCGCCCGCACCGGCAGCTTCGAAATCGAAGTCGAAGGCTGGCTCGGCAACGCCGGCAAAGAAGCCGCCACCGGCCCGGAAATGGCCAAGCTGCCACCGGCCAAGGTCGTGTGCATCTACGGTGAAGAAGAGACGGATGAAAGCGGTTGCACCGACAAGACCGCAGTGGGCGAAGCGGTGAAGCTGCCTGGCGGCCACCACTTCGACGAGAACTACCCAGCACTGGCCAAGCGCTTGGTGGACTTGATCGAGAAACGCCAGAACACGGCGCAGGTGGCGGAAGAGTGATCTGAAGCGCACCAACGAAAAGCCCCCGCAACTTCGCAGTTGCGGGGGCTTTTTACATTTTTCAAGAACTGCACCAATCCCTGTGGGAGCGAGCTTGCTCCGAGCGGCGATCCGACGAAAGCGGTGGGTCAATTAACAGATTCGTCGACTGACACTACGCCTTCGCGAGCAAGCTCGCTCCCACAGGGGAGATGTGTTGAATTCAAATAATCGTCAGTCCTTGCAGGCGTACCTTGCCCGCATATCGTCATGACTGATCGCTTGAACCGGATCGAAATTGCTTAATCGTGCCTTGGCTGCCGATTCAACCCGAAGACTCTCGAGCTCATCCAGCCTTTTCTGTTTCAAGCATTTTTTCATGAACACCCTTCTCCAAGAATGTCGCCTGTCACTCGAACTGTCCTCAGTCCTGGGACAAAGGACAGTTGTTAAGCGCAGCTCAATGAAGAATCAACACCTGCTTAGCGCATTGATTCTGTCCGACGCATAGTTTCGCTTACTTCTGGTGTCGCAATATCAGATGACGTCCGCATACCTTGTAGGCAAACTCCTAATCTCGTGTTTGGGCACTTTGCCGCCCTGTTGCGCTGTTTTTCGACGGGATACTCTCCAGAGGTCGCTGACTATTTCAGTGATCGGGTGTGGTAACCCGGCAAGGCAAAGTGCAACAGCATTCCCATCACGACTCAGGTGTTTTTACGCCTGCAACTTGAGTCATGGCGGCTGTGCGTGGGAGACCTTCGGGTCTGCCGGTTTCTTTGCTCCCCCGGTTTACCACCCTGCGTACAGCTGCCACCCATTCGTGTGGTAACGAATGCGGCAGCTCTTCGTTTTATGGAGCGAAACAATGAGCAAACAAAGCCCTTCATCACCTTCAGACCTCACAACCATCGGCTTCACCTCTTTCCTCTACAGCTCGGATCAGGCGTTACTCAACGTTCGCTCCGGCATCCCCATCGTCGAAGCACTGTCCCAGGCTTCAGACCTGTTGTTCCTCGCCAAATCCTTCGCCGAGGACGCCGCCTACGACAAGGAAAGCGACCGCCACGCCTGGGCCGCGCATTACCTGACGATAATCGGCAAGGCCTTGGTCGACGACGTGATGAAGGCCCTGATGCCGCGACCTGCGCGAACGAAGACCGAATCTGAGGCAGAACTGCCAGAAAGCATGTAACAGCACAAAAACGAAAAAGCCCCCGCCAGCCACAAGGCTGACGGGGGCTCTTCGATGACGCCGGTTTACATCTCCACCTGCGTCCCCAACTCAATCACCCTATTCAGCGGCAGATTGAAGAAGCGCAAATTGCCATTGGCATTCTTCAACATGAACGCAAACAGCGCCTCACGCCAACGGGCCATGCCTTCAAGTTTCGAGGCGATCACCGTTTCGCGGCTGAGGAAGTAGGTGGTGCGCATCGGGCTGAAGTCCAGATCATCCAGATGACACAGCTTCAGTGCCTGCGGCACGTCCGGTTCGTCGGTGAAGCCGAAGTGCAGGATCACCCGGAAGAAGCCTTCGCCGTGGGCTTCGACTTCGAAGCGGCGCGATGGCGGTACGCGCGGGATGTCTTCGTAGACGACGGTCAGCAGCACCACTTGTTCGTGCAAGACCTGGTTGTGCAACAGGTTGTGCAACAGCGCGTGCGGCACCGCGTCGGAGCGCGCGGTAAGGAACACGGCGGTGCCCTGCACGCGGTGCGGTGGTTGCACGCGGATGCTGCTGATGAAGATCGGCAGTGGCAGCGCGCCTTCGTCGAGGCGCTCGACCAGCAGTTGCTTGCCGCGCTTCCAGGTGGTCATCAGCACGAACAGCGCGATACCGGCGATCACCGGGAAGGCACCGCCCTGGACGATCTTCGGCACGTTGGCGGCGAAGTACAGGCCGTCCACCAGCAGGAAGCCGATCAAAACCGGCACCGCCAGAATCGGTGGCCATTTCCACAGCAGCAACATGACTGCCGACACCAGAATCGTGGTCATCAGCATGGTGCCGGTCACCGCCACACCGTAGGCCGAAGCCAGGGCGCCGGAGGATTCGAAACCGATCACCAACAACACGACGCCGACCATCAGCGACCAGTTAACGGCACCGATGTAGATCTGGCCCTGCTCGTCGCTGGAGGTGTGCTGGATGTACATGCGCGGGATGTAACCGAGCTGGATCGCCTGACGGGTCAGTGAGAACGCACCGGAGATCACTGCCTGGGACGCGATCACCGTCGCCAGGGTCGACAGACCGACCAGCGGAATCAGCGCCCAGCTCGGCGCCAGCAGATAAAACGGGTTGCGCGCCGCTTCCGGGTTGTCCAGCAGCAAGGCGCCCTGACCGAAGTAGTTGAGCACCAGCGCCGGCAGCACCAGCAGGAACCACGCCCGGGCAATCGGCTTGCGGCCGAAGTGGCCCATGTCGGCGTACAGCGCTTCGGCACCGGTCAGCGCCAGCACCACGGCGCCGAGGATCGCTACGCCCATGCCCGGATGAACGGTGAAGAACCGCACCGCCCACGCCGGGTTCAAAGCGTGCAGCACTTCGGGAGTGTGGCTGATGCCGTACACGCCGAGGGCGCCGAGGACTAGGAACCACGTGACCATGATCGGCCCGAACAGAATGCCGATCCGCGCCGTGCCGTGTTTCTGGATCAGAAACAGCGCCACCAGCACCACCAGCGACAGCGGCACCACCCAGTGATCGATGCCGTCAAAGGCCAGGCCCAGACCTTCAATGGCCGAGAGCACGGAAATCGCCGGGGTGATCATGCTGTCGCCATAGAACAGCGCCGCGCCGATCAGTCCGCAGACCACCAGCAACGTGCGCAACCGCTTGCGCCCCGCCGCTGCCCGCCGCGCCAGCGCGGTGAGCGCCATGATCCCGCCTTCGCCCTGGTTGTCGGCGCGCAGGACGAACATCATGTACTTGATTGAAACGACCCAGATCAGCGACCAGAAAATCAGCGACAGAATGCCGAGCACTCCGTCGTGATTGACGGGCACACCGTAAGCGCCGGAAAACACTTCTTTGAGGGTGTACAACGGGCTCGTGCCGATGTCGCCGTAAACTACCCCGACCGCCGCGACCAGCATGCTCAGCGGCTTGGTGGCCGAACCTTCGGCGCCTGCCGCGTGACTACTTGCCTGCCCCATCCAACACTCCTGATTCCCAGACCGGCTTCTTATATGAAGCACTATGCTTTGTGTGCAGCATGCGCTTTTTACGCCCTGTAACAGACGTTTTCTTGACTGTAAAAATTCAGTAAAGCGCAACGGCGCGAAGCATAGCGCAGCACTCGTCGTATTTCCCTGCATAAAGCTGGTCAAGTGCGCTGCTCGTCGCTAGAATTGCGCACTTTTTGATCAGAGGCGCAGTTCAAGCGCCCGTCCGTCGGCTTTTCGCATCAGGAAAGCGGCGTCACAAAACACCGAGGTTAGACATGTCCACCACTCCTGCGCCGGCCAATCCAAAGGTTGGCTTCGTTTCTCTGGGTTGCCCGAAAGCACTGGTCGACTCCGAGCGCATCCTGACCCAGCTGCGCATGGAAGGCTATGACGTGGTGTCCACCTATCAGGACGCCGACGTGGTCGTGGTCAACACCTGCGGCTTCATCGACTCGGCCAAGGCCGAATCGCTGGAAGTCATCGGCGAAGCGATCAAGGAAAACGGCAAGGTCATCGTGACCGGCTGCATGGGCGTGGAAGAAGGCAATATCCGTGACGTGCACCCGAGTGTGCTGGCCGTTACCGGTCCGCAGCAGTACGAGCAAGTGGTCAACGCGGTGCACGAAGTCGTGCCGCCGAAGCAGGATCACAACCCGCTGATCGACCTGGTGCCGCCGCAAGGCATCAAGCTGACCCCGCGTCACTACGCGTACCTGAAGATTTCCGAAGGCTGCAACCACAGCTGCAGCTTCTGCATCATCCCGTCGATGCGCGGCAAACTGGTCAGCCGTCCGGTGGGCGACGTGCTCGACGAAGCCCAGCGTCTGGTCAAATCCGGCGTGAAGGAACTGCTGGTGATTTCCCAGGACACCAGCGCCTATGGCGTTGACGTCAAATACCGCACCGGCTTCTGGAACGGCGCGCCGGTGAAAACCCGCATGACCGAACTGTGCGAAGCGCTGAGCACCCTCGGCGTCTGGGTCCGTCTGCACTACGTTTACCCGTACCCGCACGTCGACGAGCTGATCCCGCTGATGGCCGCCGGCAAGATCCTGCCGTACCTGGACATCCCGTTCCAGCACGCCAGCCCGAAAGTCCTGAAGTCGATGAAACGCCCGGCGTTCGAAGACAAGACCCTGGCGCGGATCAAGAACTGGCGCGAGATCTGCCCGGACCTGATCATCCGTTCGACCTTCATCGTCGGCTTCCCCGGCGAAACCGAAGAAGACTTCCAGTACCTGCTGGACTGGCTGACCCAAGCCCAGCTCGACCGCGTCGGCTGCTTCCAGTACTCGCCGGTCGAAGGCGCGCCGGCCAATGACCTGAACCTCGACATCGTTCCGGACGACGTCAAACAGGATCGTTGGGAACGCTTCATGGCGCACCAGCAGGAAATCAGCTCGGCGCGCCTGCAAATGCGCATCGGCCGTGAAATCGAAGTATTGGTCGACGAAGTCGACGAGCAAGGCGCGGTCGGCCGCTGCTTCTTCGATGCCCCGGAAATCGACGGCAACGTGTTCATCGACAACGGCAGCAACCTCAAGCCGGGCGACAAGGTCTGGTGCAAAGTGACCGACGCCGACGAATACGACCTCTGGGCCGAACAGATCTAAGCGCGAAAAATACAGAAAGCCCCGCTCTCTTTTACGAGATGCGGGGCTTTTTTACGGCTAGAGTTTGGGGTGGGAAGGACTCCCTCATCCATGACAAAGAGGCTATTGGGCATGCGTCACCACTCGGTCATCCACACGCCGAAACTCAGCGATTATCAGGAACTGACCCGGGTCTGGGAGGCCTCGGTGCGCGCGACTCATGATTTCCTGCCGGAATCCTACATCGAACTGTTGAAGAATCTGGTGCTGACCCGCTACCTCGACGCGGTGATGCTGATCTGCACCCGGGACAGCCATCAGCGCATCACCGGGTTTGCCGGGGTCGCGGCGGGCAAGATCGAAATGCTGTTCATCGACCCGGCCCATCGCGGCCAGGGCCTTGGCAAGAAACTGTTGAAATACGCCATGGAACACCTGAACGCCGACGAACTGGACGTCAACGAACAGAACCCGCAGGCCCTGGGGTTTTACTTCAAGCAAGGGTTCGAGGTGATCGGCCGCTCGGAAGTCGATGGCATGGGCCAGCCGTATCCGCTGTTGCACATGCGCTTGCGGCAGAATCAGCAACGCTCGAACCATGCCTGACACACAACAAAACCACTGTGGGAGCGAGCTTGCTCGCGAATGCGGTGCAACAGCCACTGCAGAAATAGACTGACAGGACGCCTTCGCGAGCAAGCTCGCTCCCACATTGAATTCAGCACCTGTAAATGCAATCGGGCTTAACCGGCCCCAGGCAGGTACAATGCCCACCCCTTTTTTGTTACGGCCCCTGTCATGACTGACCCGATTCGCCTCTCCAAACGCCTCATCGAGATGGTCGGTTGCTCCCGCCGGGAGGCCGAGCTGTTCATCGAAGGCGGCTGGGTCACCGTGGACGGCGAAGTCATCGACGAGCCGCAGTTCAAGGTCGGCGACCAGAAAGTCGAGCTCGACAAGGACGCGAAGGCCACCGCGCCGGAGCCGGTGACCCTCCTGCTCAACGTGCCGGCGGGCATGGATGTCGACAGCGCCATGCAGTCGCTGAACGCCGAAACCCTCAGCGAAGAACACCGCTACGGCAAGCGTCCGCTGCGCGGACACTTTCTGCGCCTGACCGCCAGCGCCGACCTGCAACCCAAGGCCAGCGGCCTGCTGGTGTTCACCCAGGACTGGAAGGTGTTGCGCAAGCTCACCGCCGACGCGGCCAAGATCGAGCAGGAATACGTGGTCGAAGTCGAAGGCGATATGACGGAACACGGCCTGAACCGCATGCAGCACGGCCTGCGCGTCAAGGGCATCGAATTGCCGCCGGTCAAAGCCAGCTGGCAGAGCGAAAACCGTCTGCGCTTCGCCATGAAAAACCCGCAGCCAGGCCTGATCGCCCAGTTGTGCGAAGCGGTCGGCCTGAAGGTGATCGGCATCCGCCGCATCCGCATCGGCGGCGTGTCCATCGGCAAGGTGCCGGTCGGCCAATGGCGCTACCTGTCCGGTAAAGAGAAATTCTAAGGCTCGCAAGCCACCCTACATTTCCGGCATCGCGCCCGCACGATGCCCACAGCGAACAATCAGGATTGCACACATGGTTCACAACGACGTTCTGCGCAGCGTGCGCTACATGCTCGACATCAGCGACAAGAAAGTGGTCGAGATCATCAAACTTGGCGGCCTGGACGTCACGCTTGCCGATGTCGTGACGTACCTCGACAAGAAGGAAGAAGACGAAGAAGGTTTCGTGCGCTGCCCGGACGAAGTCATCGCGCACTTCCTCGACGGCCTGGTGATCTTCAAGCGCGGCAAGGACGAAAGCCGTCCGCCGCTGCCGATCGAAGTGCCGGTGACCAACAACATCATCCTGAAAAAGCTGCGCGTGGCCTTCGAACTGAAAGAAGACGACATGCACGCGATCCTCAAGGCTGCCGATTTCCCGGTGTCCAAGCCTGAGCTGAGCGCACTTTTCCGCAAGGTTGGCCACACCAACTACCGTCCGTGCGGCGATCAGTTGCTGCGCAACTTCCTCAAGGGCCTGACCCTGCGCGTTCGCGGCTGATTTTTTTGCAAAAACAAAACGGCGACTTCGGTCGCCGTTTTCATGCATGCCCCTCCATTCCCTCGAAAAATAGTGGCTCCGCTTTTCGCGGCCGGCGACTAGGGTGTACTGAACCCTAGCCCTCAGGATTCGCCATGCACCCGTATTTCTCCCTGCAAGGCCGCACCGCCCTGGTGACCGGCGGCACCCGTGGTATCGGCAAAATGATCGCCAAGGCTTATGTCGAAGCCGGCGCCCGCGTGTACGTCTGCTCCCGTGACGCTGAAGCCTGTCATCAAACCGCTGAAGAACTCAGTGCTCTGGGCACTTGTCATGGCGTGGCGGCGAACCTGGCTACGGAAGAAGGCGTGAAAGAGCTGGCCGCGCGACTGGGCGAGCAGATCACTCATCTGGACATTCTGGTGAACAACGCCGGCACTACCTGGGGCGCGCCGCTGGAGAGCTACCCGGTCAAGGGCTGGGAGAAAGTCATGCAGCTCAACGTGACGTCGGTGTTCAGTTGCATCCAGCAATTTCTGCCGTTGCTGCGCAAATCCGGGTCGGCGGCCAATCCAGCGCGAATCATCAACATCGGCTCGGTGGCAGGGATTTCTTCCTTCGGCGAACAGGCCTACGCCTACGGGCCGAGCAAGGCTGCTCTGCATCAACTGTCGCGGATTCTCGCCCGCGAACTGGTGAGCCAGCACATCAACGTCAACGTCATCGCGCCAGGGCGCTTCCCGAGCAAGATGACCCAGCACATCGGCAGCGACCAGCAGGCGCTGGCCGAAGACACCGCGCTGATCCCGATGAAACGCTGGGGCCGTGAAGAGGAAATGGCGGCGTTGGCGATCAGCCTGGCGAGTACCGCCGGGGCCTACATGACCGGGAATATCATTCCGCTGGATGGCGGGTTTAGTCTGTAGATCAGCGGTGCGGCCTTCGCGAGCAAGCTCGCTCCCACATTTGGAATGCGTTCCCCTGTGGGAGCGAGCCTGCTCGCGAAGAGGCCAGATCTGTCAGCACCAGACTTGAAGCCTGCCGGGTTATCATGCCTGCCCTGCTCCGCTTCGAATGTAAACCATGACTTACAGCGTCTCACCCATCGGCTTCGTCCGCTCCTGTTTCAAGGAGAAGTTCGCCATCCCGCGCCAGCCGCAACTGGCCCCCGCCGCCCGTGGCGTGCTGGAACTGGTGGCACCGTTCGATCAGGGCGACGCGGTGCAGGGGCTAGAGCAGGTCAGTCATGTCTGGCTGCTGTTCCTGTTTCATCAGGCGCTGGAAGACAAGCCGCGTCTCAAAGTCCGCCCTCCTCGCTTGGGCGGCAACAAATCCATGGGCGTATTTGCTACCCGCGCCACGCATCGGCCGAACGGCATCGGCCAATCAGTGGTGAAGCTGGATAAGGTCGAGGCCAATCGCCTGTTCATTTCCGGCATCGACTTGCTGGACGGCACGCCGATTCTCGACATCAAACCCTACGTGCCGTACGCCGACATCATTGCTGACGCCTCCAACAACATTGCCAGTGCCGCGCCGCAACTGATCGACGTGCAGTGGACGGACACGGCGCTGCAACAGGCACATACGCACGCTCAGCGCCTTGATGAGCCTTTAGTGGCGTTGATCGAACAGTGTCTGGCCCAAGACCCGCGCCCGGCGTATCAAACGCCCACGCCCGAACGCGAGTACGGCGCGCAGTTCTGGGATCTGGATGTGCGCTGGCATTACCCGACACCCGAAAAAATCCGCGTCCTGGAAGTGATTCCCGCCGCTGATTGAATCGCGAAAACGAAAAAGCCCGCGCTGCCTTCTCAGGCAACGCGGGCTTTTTCATGCAATACAAATCAATGTGGGAGCGAGCTTGCTCGCGAAGGCGGCGTGTCAGTCAACACAACTGCTGAATGTTCTACTTTATTCGCGAGCAAGCTCGCTCCCACAGATTTGAATGTGCTTATTTCTCGACGAATGCACGCTCGATCAGGTAATCACCCGGCTCGCGCATCCGCGCCGAGATCTTCAGGCCGAAGCTGTCGAGCACTTCGCTGGTCTCATCGAGCATGCTCGGGCTGCCGCAGATCATCGCGCGGTCGTCCTGCGGGTTGATCGGTGGCAGGCCGATGTCGCTGAACAGCTTGCCGCTGCGCATCAGGTCGGTCAGACGGCCCTGATTCTCGAACGGCTCGCGGGTCACGGTCGGGTAGTAGATCAGCTTGTCACGCAGCGCCTCGCCGAAGAACTCGTTCTGCGGCAGGTGCTCGGTGATGAATTCGCGGTAGGCGACTTCGTTGACGTAACGAACACCGTGAACCAAGATCACTTTCTCGAAGCGCTCGTAGGTTTCAGGGTCCTGGATCACGCTCATGAACGGCGCCAGACCAGTACCGGTGCTCAGCAGGTACAGGTGCTTGCCCGGGTTCAGGTCGTCCAGCACCAGGGTGCCGGTAGGTTTTTTCGAGATGATGATCTCGTCGCCTTCCTTCAGGTGCTGCAGCTGGGAGGTCAGCGGACCGTCCTGCACCTTGATGCTGAAGAACTCGAGATGCTCTTCCCAGTTCGGGCTGGCGATCGAGTAAGCGCGCATAAGCGGGCGGCCGTTTGGCTGTTGCAGGCCGATCATCACGAACTGACCGTTCTCGAAGCGCAGGCCCGGATCGCGGGTGCACTTGAAGCTGAACAGAGTGTCGTTCCAGTGATGAACACTGAGGACACGCTCGTGGTTCATGTTGCTCATGTACGTGGGACTCCTGGAGATTGATCTGCGCTTGCCCGGCTCGCATTGAAGGACGCCGACGGTGCGCAATTGCATCGCATTCTAATAGCGCCGACAATATCTGTTAACTGGATTATTAAGATAAGGGTTATCGGTTATATCGATATGCGATTTACTCTCCGTCAACTGCAAGTCTTCGTCGCTGTCGCCCAGCAGGAAAGCGTGTCCCGTGCTGCGGGACTGCTCAACCTGTCGCAATCGGCCGCCAGCACATCCATCACCGAACTGGAGCGCCAGTCCAGCTGCCAGCTGTTCGATCGCGCCGGCAAACGCCTGAGCCTCAACGCCCTCGGCAAACAGTTGTTGCCGCAAGCCGTGGCCATGCTCGATCAGGCCAAGGAAATCGAAGACCTGCTCAACGGCAAATCCGGTTTCGGCTCGCTGTCGGTGGGCGCGACCCTGACCATCGGCAATTACCTGGCGACGCTGCTGATCGGCGGCTTCATGCAGCGCCATCCCGAAAGTCAGGTGAAGCTGCATGTGCAGAACACTGCCAATATCGTGCAACAAGTGGCTCATTACGAAATTGATCTGGGTCTAATCGAAGGCGATTGCAGCCATCCGGACATCGAAGTACAGAGCTGGGTCGAGGATGAACTCGTGGTGTTCTGCGCCCCGCAGCATCCACTGGCCAAACGCGGCAGTGCGACCATGGAAGAGTTAACGCACGAAGCGTGGATTTTGCGGGAACAGGGTTCGGGGACGCGCCTGACGTTCGATCAGGCAATGCGGCATCACCGCAGTGCGCTGAACATCCGGCTGGAGCTGGAACACACCGAAGCGATCAAGCGCGCGGTGGAATCAGGTCTGGGTATTGGCTGCATCTCGCGTCTGGCGCTGCGTGACGCCTTCCGCCGCGGCAGCCTGGTGCCGGTGGAGACGCCGGATCTGGATCTGGCGCGGCAGTTCTACTTCATCTGGCACAAACAGAAGTACCAGACCTCTGCCATGCGCGAGTTTCTCGATCTGTGCCGCGCGTTCACCGCCGGGGTTCAGCGCAGCGACGAGATCGTCCTGCCGAGCATCGCTTAAAGCAGAATTACCGCCCACACCAGGGCGATCATGCTCAGTGCCACGAATTGCGCGGCACTGCCCATGTCCTTGGCGTTCTTGGACAGCGGGTGCAACTCCAGCGAGATGCGGTCAATGGCCGCCTCCACCGCCGAATTCAACAGCTCGACGATCAGCGCCAGCAGGCACACCGCGATCAGCAGCGCCTGCTCGACCCGGCTGACATTGAGGAAAAACGTCAGCGGAATCAGCACTACGTTGAGCAGCACCAGTTGGCGGAAAGCCGCTTCGCCGGTGAAGGCGGCGCGCAAGCCGTCCAGCGAATAACCGGATGCATTGAGGATGCGTTTCAGGCCCGTCTGGCCCTTGAAAGGTGACATAAAGTAGATAACCGACCGAAAGGAAGTGGGGAAGCTAGATCAACGAAAGTCAAAAAAGCGTGAAGACGCCAGCGCTTACTGGCTCGGAATTGACTCAAGTTGTTGCAGCAGTAAAGCGGCCTGGGTCCGGGTCCGCACGTTCAACTTGCGAAAAATCGCCGTGACGTGGGCTTTGATGGTCGCTTCGGACACGCTCAGCTCATAGGCGATCTGCTTGTTCAGCAAGCCTTCGCAGACCATGGTCAACACCCGGAACTGCTGCGGCGTCAGGCTGGCGAGGCCATCGCTGGCCGCTTTGGCTTCATCCGAAACACTGACTGCTTCAAACGCCTGGGGCGGCCAGAACACGTCGCCATCCAGCACTTTGCGCACCGCTTCCTGAATCACGCTCAGGTCGCTGGACTTGGGAATGAAGCCACTGGCGCCGAATTCCCGGGACTTGACCATCACCGAGGCTTCTTCCTGGGCCGAAACCATTACCACCGGAATCTGCGGGTATTGACCGCGCAACATCACCAGTCCGGAAAACCCGAATGCGCCCGGCATGTTCAGGTCCAGCAGCACCAGATCCCAGTCAGCCTTTTCGGTCAGGCGGGCTTCCAGTTCGGCGATGCTCGCCACCTCCACCATGCGTACGTCCGGGCCAAGGCCCATCGTCACCGCTTGATGCAGTGCGCTACGAAAGAGAGGGTGATCATCGGCAATCAGGATGTCGTATGTGGCCATTTTTCAAATGATCCTGTTTTTGATGGCAGGCCCGCGCATTCGGGCCTTGCCAAAGCAAATCCAGATACCGCCCGGCAGCGGCATCCACAGGGGCACGTTCAACGCCAATCACGAACAAAAACGGCGTTTCAAACCTTGGCCGCACCCCAATCGGCGCCAAGCATGACCAGCGAAGCCGGGGTGGTCAAGCCGCACGGCCACTGCTTTAGCAGTATGGGCCAGGATCAAGCCGGTACTGGCGCCGCGTTTCGGATATAGGGCAGCAATTCGGCGTGGGCCGGCGTCGACACATTGACGTCCAGTTGCTGCTTGGCCCCCAGGTAATGCTGGCTGAACACATCGAAATAGGCATCCAGCGCCGACGCCGCGTCCGAATCGCCGGCCAGTTCCAGGCACAGCGCCGCCACTTCGGCGGTGCACAGGTGCTCGCTGCGGGTCGAGCGGCGCAGGCGATAGCGCGAGAGTTTGTCGGGCAACAGGCTGAGTATCGGCAAACGATCGAAATACGGGCTCTTGCGGAAAATCTTCCGGGCTTCGGTCCAGGTCGCGTCCAGCAGGATGAACAGCGGACGCTTGCTGCTATCAAGATCCACGGTGTTGGTCACCCGCGAAGGCTCGACGTATTCGCCAGGGAACACCAGATATGGCTGCCATTGCGGGTCGTTCAGCAGCGCCAACAGTTGCTCGTCGGGCTCGGTCCGCGACCAGATGAAGGCGTGGTTGTCGCGCACGATGTCGGCGATCAACCAGCCGGTATTGCTGGGTTTGAACACTTCCTTGCCGGTCATGATCAGGCAAACGCCCGAGCGCGCATCGACGGTGGGCCGCCAGGCGCACAGGCAATGGCTGATGATCACCCGGCAATCGCGGCAACGCGGGGAGCGAAAACCACGGGCCTGGATCGGCTTGATGCCTTCGTCCTCGCGCTGGTCGCGCAGGCGGGCCACGGCGTTGGGGGCATGATTCATCGCAGGCGGCACCGGCAGACAGGAAAACTCGACACGAACGACACTCGGCAGGGCAATAAAGGCCGGCAGTTTACCAGAGCGACGGGCACAAGCCTGTACCCTCCCGACCGGCTCCCCTATAATTCGCCGCCACTGAACGCACAGTCACGTGGCTGGTCGAACCACCAGTCACTGAACCAGGAGAGTTTCATGCTGCGCCTTATCGTTCCCACCGCTGCCATTCTGCTGGCCTCGTCCTTCAGCGCTCAGGCTGCATCCCTGAGTGAGCAGAATCTGAACCGAGAGCTGCGCAATGTCGCCGCACAAAGCAGCGTCGGCACGCCACGGGCGATCAACGAAGACATTCTTGATCAGGGCTACACCGTCGAAGGCACCACGCTGGTCAATCACCTGAGCGTACAAAAGAGCCACGCCGACAAAATGCGCGCCGATCCCAAAGCCGTGTATTTCCAGCTGGGCGCTTCGGTCTGCAACAACCCGTCGTACCGCAAGCTGATGGCCAAGGGCGCGATCATGCGTTACGACTTCACCGAAGTAAAAAGCAACAAGGCAATCGGCTCCGCCAGCTACCAGGAATCGGATTGCCCGAAAGCGGCTCCAGCGAAGAAAAAGTAATCATCGCGACGTAGCGCGCCGCTGTTCATCCTCGGCGCGCAGTTCGGCCAGCAAGGCCTGCAAGTAACGCGAGCGGCGATCCCCTCCCGCCAGGCGCCGGCAGCACTCCTCTTCGAGACTCACATGATTGGTCTCGGCCGATGCTTTCAACAACCGATACAGCTGCGTATCGATCTCCAGAATGACTCTGGTCATGTGTCCTGCCTCCATGCCACCCGCAAATCCTTGAATAGCGTGCACCTTGCGTACGGTCGTTGACGCAAAGTTGTCGTACGGCGCCTTTAACTTAGTAAATCAGAGCATTCAGCCATCGACACAGCATCGGACGAGCGGTGAAAACACTTCGCAAAACGGCAATAAGCAGTTGCCAGGAAAGACTTTGCGGCGTAATGCTCAATGAGCGAAAAATGCATTGAGGGTCTAGATTCAACGTATTCCCGATCATTTTATTAACGGCAGGAAAGGAGCTGCCGGCTGTTTGTTTTCTTGCAGCGCGGCACTGACGCCGCACGTCAGGGCCGAAAGCTCTGTGCAGAAGGAGAAGTTGCATGCCTTACCAACCTAATGACCTGCTCAGCCGTCATTTTCAGGAAAGCGGCCACGACCTCATCAGCAAGGTCGAAGAACAACTCAACCTGGTATCACCCAACAGCCCGAATTCCCCCATCTACCGCGACATGATCCTGACCGTGCTGCGCATGGCCCAGGAAGACCACAACCGCTGGAACGCCAAGATCACCCTGCAAGCCCTGCGCGAACTGGAGCAGGCCTTTCGCACGCTTGAACAGTTCAAGGGGCGACGCAAGGTCACGGTGTTCGGTTCGGCTCGCACACCGGTCGAGCATCCCCTTTACGCCATGGCTCGGGAACTCGGGGCCTCGCTGGCCCGCTCGAACATGATGGTCATCACCGGTGCCGGCGGCGGAATCATGGCCGCCGCCCATGAAGGCGCCGGCCGCGACCACAGCCTGGGGTTCAACATCACCCTGCCCTTCGAACAACATGCCAACCCCACCGTGGACGGCACCAATAACCTGCTGCCGTTCCATTTTTTCTTCACCCGCAAACTGTTCTTCGTCAAGGAAGCCGATGCGCTGGTGTTGTGCCCCGGCGGGTTCGGCACCCTGGACGAAGCACTGGAAGTACTCACACTGATCCAGACCGGCAAAAGCCCCCTGGTGCCAGTGGTGCTGCTGGACGCACCGGGCGGGACGTTCTGGCAAGGCGCGCTGGACTTCATCCGTCAGCAACTGGAGGAAAACCGCTACATCCTGCCGACCGACCTGAAGCTTGTACGCCTGGTCTACAACGTTGAAGAAGCGGTGGAGCAGATCAACCAGTTCTACGGCAACTTCCACTCCAGCCGCTGGCTCAAGCGCCAATTTGTCATTCGCATGAACCACAAGCTGAGCGATCAGGCCCTCGACCATATGCAGGAAGCGTTTGCCGATCTGTGCCTGAGCGATCAGTTCCATCAACACGCCTACGCCGGCGAAGAGCACGACGAAGCTCAATTCAGCCACCTGACGCGCCTGGCATTCGCCTTCAACGCCCGGGATCACGGGCGTCTGCGGGAGCTGGTGGACTACATCAACCTGCCGGAAAACTGGGCCCAGTCAAAACCCCAGACCGCGCACCGCACACGCGAACCGTCGAAGGTAACGTGAAGGCAAAAAAAACGGCCCGCTATCGAAATAGCGGGCCGTTTTATTTTTTAGATGAAGCTGGAGCGATTTAATCGTCCATCCCTCTGCCACTGAACAAGCGGTTGATCATCTCCATCGAGAATCCCCGGTACGCCAGGAATCGACCTTGTCTGGCGCGTTCCTTGGCATCGCCGGGAAGCTGTCCGGAGAATTTCCGTTGCCACGTGTCCGTTAGCTGTTCTTGCCAATTGATACCGCTCTCACGCAAGGCGAGTTCGATATCGGCGCGTTGCAAACCGCGCTGGCTCAGTTCTTCGCGAATCCGCAACGGGCCGTAACCGGAGCGGGCGCGATAGGAGACAAAGCTTTCAAGATAACGGGCTTCGGAAAGCAGCCCTTCTTCCGTCAAACGGTCGAGGGCTGTTTCGATCATCTCGGGGGGAGCGCCACGCTGACGCAGTTTGCGCGTCAGCTCGACTCGACCATGCTCGCGACGTGCGAGCAGGTCCATGGCGGTTCGCCGCACCGCGACGAGGGTATCGAGTACGGCGGTTGTCATCGGTGCAATCAGATATCAGCGTCAGCCAGGTCGTCTTCGGTCTCTTTGACCGCAGAAGCCTTGGAGTCGGCGATCACGGCTGGCGACAGCAGTTTGTCACGCAGTTGCTTCTCGAGCTTGGCCGCGACTTCCGGGTTGTCCGCCAGGAATTTGGCCGAGTTGGCCTTGCCCTGACCGATCTTGGTGCCTTCGTAGGCATACCAGGCGCCGGACTTCTCGACGAAACCGTGCAGTACGCCCAGGTCGATCATCTCGCCGTTCAGGTAGATGCCCTTGCCGTAGAGAATCTGGAACTCGGCCTGACGGAACGGCGAAGCGACCTTGTTCTTCACAACCTTGACGCGGGTTTCGCTACCAACCACTTCGTCGCCTTCCTTCACCGCGCCGGTACGGCGGATGTCGAGACGAACCGAGGCGTAAAACTTCAGCGCGTTACCACCGGTGGTGGTTTCCGGGCTGCCGAACATCACGCCGATCTTCATGCGGATCTGGTTGATGAAGATCACCAGGCAGTTGGCGTTCTTGATGTTACCGGTGATTTTACGCAGCGCCTGGGACATCAGACGGGCTTGCAGGCCCACGTGCATGTCACCCATTTCGCCTTCGATTTCAGCCTTCGGCACCAGTGCGGCCACGGAGTCGACGATGATCACGTCAACGGCGTTGGAGCGCACCAGCATGTCGGTGATTTCCAGGGCCTGTTCACCGGTGTCCGGCTGGGAAACCAGCAGGTCGTCGACGTTGACGCCCAGCTTGCCGGCGTACTCAGGGTCGAGGGCGTGTTCGGCGTCGACGAAGGCGCAGGTCGCGCCGGCTTTTTGAGCCTGGGCGATCACGGACAGCGTCAGTGTGGTTTTACCGGAAGATTCAGGACCGTAGATTTCAACGATACGACCTTTTGGCAGGCCGCCAATGCCGAGTGCGATGTCCAGACCCAGAGAGCCGGTGGAGATGGATGGGATCGCCTGACGGTCCTGATCGCCCATACGCATTACGGCACCCTTGCCGAATTGACGTTCGATCTGACCCAGGGCCGCAGCCAAGGCTTTCTTCTTGTTGTCGTCCATTAAAGTCCTCACGTAATCAATAAGGCCTGACGGCCAACACCTGTATAAGTAGCCAGTATTATTCCACAGCGTTCACGGATCGCCTACCCCTGATTTTCGATTTCTCGTGCCGCTAGTCGCAGGAGCCCCTCTAGCGCGGCCTTCACCGTTTGTCGGCGGACTTCGTCGCGGTTGCCGGGGAAGTGCTGGACCTCGCTGGAAACCCGGTCGCCCACACCCCACGCCAGCCAGACGGTGCCCACCGGTTTGTTCGGCGAACCACCGTCCGGCCCGGCCACGCCGCTGACCGCCACGGCAAACCGCGCCAGGCTTTTTTCCTGGGCGCCGCGCACCATGGCCTCGACCACTTCGCGACTGACCGCGCCCACGGTGCCGAACAGCTCCGTCGGTACATTCAGCTGCTGGGTTTTCTGGCGGTTGGAATAGGTCACGTAACCCGCCTCGAACCATGCCGAACTCCCCGGAATGCGGGTGATGGCTTCGGCAATCCCGCCACCGGTGCACGACTCGGCCGTAGTGACGTGGGCATTGAGCAATTGCAGACGTCGGCCAAGTTCGGCCGCCAGTTGGGTGATTTCTTTCACGGCGCGCTCCGGATCGGATGGAATGGGTACCACCGTACACGAGCCGGTTGCGCTTTCAATACACAAGCTTATTCAAAATGTTCGGGTGCCAGCGCTCTGATATAGGCCTGACAGGCCTGCAAGGCGATCAGTCCGCGATCGCCGTCGCCGGTGATGGCGACAATTCGTCGAGCATGCGCCGGGTCAAGTCGGGCGCGTACGGCTGCATGATCCACGCCGCCGGCGCCGGAGGTGGCTGACACACCGCAGCCTTGGGCAGCGTCGCCTGCGTCGATGAGGACTGACAGGCGCAGATCAGCAGTGGCAAGGCGATCGCGCAGGCGATCCTGATCACGTCGGGCATCGTTCAGTGCTCGGTAATGGGTTTGTTCGCTGGCCGCGAGCCGTTGCTCCAGGGCCAGACGCTTGTCCTGCTCGGCCTGTTGCGCAGTGGCGGCGGCCAAGGTCAGTTGATTAAGGGTTTCGACGTGAAGCCGCGCCTGTTCGGCCAGTTGTCGACCGTAGCGCCAGTCCTGAAATTGCCAGGCCAGTGCCGCCGAACCTGCGGCCAGCAGCACCAGGCCGATCAGCCGCCAGACGCTCAGACCGAAGGCAGGCATAACACCGCCCTCGCCCGCCCCCAAAGCTCCAGACGATCCTGCAAGCCGTTCAACCCGCCGTTGATCCGCCGGGTAATGCTGTTGAACTGATCCTGATCCGCCAGCGCGTTCAGGCCGTTCTGCGCCCAGAACCATGCGGCGGACTCGGCCGCCCATTGCGGTTGTTCCAGCAGTTCCGGCAGCGCCAGCAGACGTTCATCGCCGAACAGCCCAAGGCTGCACTGGCGATAGTTGGCGCGGCCGGTAATCTGGATCAGCCCGCGCCCGCGATACTTCTGCCCGTCGCCATCGGCCTCAGGCGTGTTGCCCAGGCGCAAGGCCAGCGTACCGGTGTCGTATTTGCTCAGGTATTGGTTGTTGCCCAGTTCACGCACGTACTGCAACTGCCCCGATTCGTGTCCGATCTGGGCGAGAAACGCGGCGATGCGTTTGGGTGTGTCGATGCGATGGCGGGCCATGGCATCGTTGAGCGGTGAAACAAAAACGCCCGCTTGACGGCGGGCGTTGGGCATGATGTTGAGTAGGTTGTCTTCAGTAATTTGCATGATGCTCGATCCTCCCTGGATGCTCCGATTGAATCACGGTTGGCGAACAAAGCTGATCAGCCATTGTTTACCTCAGTTTTCAGAGTGCTGTCCGGGGCAACCTGGATCATTCGCTTGAACAAACCCAGCATGCCTTGATTGGCCGTCGTACTCTCGGGCGGCAGGTCCAGTGGCAATACCTGTCCCCCGGAGACCAGCCACTCCTGGTACTCCACCCAGTCACGGTTGCTCGGTTCCTGTGGAATAAACGCTGAATCACTCAGGCGCAGAACGCCAAACGACGTGAGCTGATAACTCATGGACTTGACTCCTAGATTTCCGCGTCTGCGGTCCAGTCAACCTGCAAGGCCTGCCCGGGAACGCTGCCTACGGGCGTCACGGTGGCGAGCGCAAAACCTCGCTCGCTCACACTTTGCAGAATGGTTCCTGTACAGGCCTTCGCAAGCGATGAATGCCAGACTTGATTACTCGCCTCACCCGGACAATACGTCACGACCGTAGGCTGTACTCGCTTGGGCACCTGCATATCGATGTTCATTCCATACTGGCCGGAGTTGGCTGCCGCCACTTGGGAAAAGGTCGCGATACAGGTTCCTGGACCGTTGTTCGAACGGATCGGCAGACGGTTTACAAAAGATTTTTCGAAATAGCGCTGACAGAGAGTCAGCTCTTCGGACACAGGACGATATTCAAACGGTGTCGCAACCGGCCCCTCCTCCAGTTGCATCTGTGCCAGATCGACGGTCTGCAACACGTTGAGCGGCAGATCGAACGACAAGGTCAGGCAATCATTCGCGCCCAGCATTTTCCCGGCGATGGTCGGCACCTGAAACGTTGCGCTGTATTTCTTCCACGAAGTACTCAGTTGAAAGACATCGACAACCTTCACCACACCTTGCGAGCCCCCCGTCCCGAACTGCTGGGTAATCGTGACTCGCAACGGACGCGTCGCATCGGATCGCGCCCAGAAGCTGACCGTCGCCGTTCGTCCGGCCAGAGTCCTGACCGATTCGATGCTCTGGGAGACTCCATGTACTGTTGCCCCGGTGCCTGCAGTTGCCTGCTGCCAGCGCAGGAAATAAGCGGGCTCCCCCGTGACTTCGGTCTGACCGAGGGGAAAATCCTGGCGCGAAATGCTGACACCTGCGTTGCCGTTCCAGTCGCATCGAAAACGATCCGCCACATAGCCACCGATGTTCGGCCCCTGATTCGTCGTGCCGCGCTGCCAGATGTTGAACCCACCATTGATCAACAGATTCTTGCGATACACCTGCACAGGAAACTGCTGCAGCGGATCCGGTTTCGCCAGTTGCCGAATGGCCTGGGCCAGTTGATCGGTCTGTTCCTCATCCGGCGTCAGACCGGCGGCCGTGATCGCGTTGAGAATTTCCCGGGTCACACTGTTGCCCCAACTGGCCGGGATCAACGATCCCGGTTTTCCAGCGATGGGGTCCTCATCGACGAACCGGCCATTCTCCAGGCCTGAGCCGGGAATGCTTTTCGGGTAATCCATATTGATTCCTCATTGAATGAGTCAACGGCTCAGCCGTTCGACCGCAGCAAGCCTTCAAGCCAGTCTGGCTCTACCGGGCGAGCCTGGACATCCGGAAATTCCGGATCAGTGGGCCAGTCGCGCAGGGCCTGCCGATAGGCAAGAAGCTGTTTGAATTCTTCGGTTCGCAGCGTCGTGCCCTCGCCGACTTCCAGTTCTTCAGCGTCGCGCCATACCAGCCATTGAGTGTCTTGCAGGACGTTGTCGCGCCACGCGCGCTCCCGGGAAGCCAGTGCCTGCGGGGAGATGACCGGGTCGATCAATACGGGCTGACCGCTGGCACTGGCGCTGATGACCTTGCCGCTTGCCTGTCCGGCAAACAGTTCGGCGTATTGGGCGCGGGTGATTTCCACAGCGCCTTCAGGCGGTTCCGGATAGGGGCTGTCGACCAGTTCAAAGCCGCGTGTCTGTGCATGAAAATAAATAGCCATGGTTATCGTCCCCAAACCAATATGCGCCCCGAGATTCCAGGCTCAGCCTTCACACTCGACGCCAGGACATTGCGAACCCTGGCAACAACCGTCGATGTCGTGGAGTTGGCCCCGTCGAATGCCCAGACAGTGACGTTGGAACTGCCCCAGCCTGCCGGATAGCCTTCATTGGCGATCCCGCCGAGGACAGCATTGGGAAACATCATCGGTAACGACACCGTCATGATTCCATTCGCATCGGAGCCCCCGGTTACCCACTGCACAATCAAGCCGCTGGGAAGTTTCTGATATCCGGCCGTGGCGAACTGCGACGCATAGAGCGCCGAATACTTCAACGCAGCGGTGCCGTAAACGACCCAGACACCCGACTCCCGGACGAAGGTCGCACTCTCACCGCCGTTCATCGTGATCGACCCAAGATAGCCCCCCTGGGGGCTAATCTGCGTACCGGTTTTACTGGCAACCGTGACCGCTGCGCTGTTTCGGCAATGCAGGCTGATCGTTGCACCGCTGGGCACCGCAGTGGCGTCCGGCAAGGTCACGGTGTACGCAGCATTTCCGCCCATCCCGACCGAACAGCCGATATCCGCCAGGGTCAGTTGGGTCGAGCCGGAGATGCCGCGCGCGCTGGCGTAGTTGCCAAGCGCCCGCTGGACAAACTCGGCAGTCGCGGCAGAGCGACTGACATCAAATTGTGCAGCCGTCGTGAACAACGCCGGACCGCGCAGTGCGTCGAGCAGTTGATGAGTGTTCCCCTCGTTCGGGGTCATGCCGGCGGCCTGCACGACGCTGAGAATTTCCTGCGTGACGCCATTGCCCCATGTGGCAGGAATCAGCGAGCCGGGTTTTCCGGCGACAGGATCCTCATCGACAAATTGCCCGTTCACCAGCCCAACGCTGGGTACGCTTTTGGGATAGTCCAAGATTCATCTCCTTATCAATCTGCTGTACGGGTGCCAGGCACTGAAGGCCAGGTGATTTGCTCCGGGAAACCGGCCTGTTTTTCGATACGGCTCAGCTCCACGCTGTAGAGCTTCCACTCGAGCAATTGCAGTTGCTCTTCGTGGCTGGCGTCGCCGATGTCCTCGGCGTATTGCAGGGGAGTGATGCGCAGGACGGCTTCGCGCAGCAGCGTGTCACGCTTGTCGACAAGGACAGACTTGATCGCGGACAAGTGTGCCGCTTCATCGAGCTTCCATGCCTGACCGTTCCAGACATACCCCTCCCCAGGCCAGAGCTCGACAGTGAGGTAATCCGGTA
The DNA here is from genome assembly GCF_002113125.1 of Pseudomonas sp. B20(2017). Lineage (GTDB taxonomy): Bacteria > Pseudomonadota > Gammaproteobacteria > Pseudomonadales > Pseudomonadaceae > Aquipseudomonas. The sequence goes on from NZ_NEJP01000001.1 coordinate 578,345, forward strand.
ATTCACCTGGTTCACCCCACATCTGTTTCGCCCCACTGTCCGTTCTGTAAACCACTCCTCGGTGATCGCTTACCTCACGAGGAATGTTGTTCACCAGAGCCCAGACACGACCACTTCCAGCCGATGGCAATTCAAAAGGCAGTTGCACCGAATTACTGGGCAACTGGACGCCGAGACCAGGAGTTTCGACAAACTCAACGGGACCAGACAGACAGCCCACGTGATCAAACAAGTAATTAAACATGAGCACCTCAGATAAGTTTGATCCGACCCGGATAGGCGATGTTTCGAGGACGCGTGATGCCGCCATGATTCAACAGGTCTGCGTCCGAAATCGGCGAAACAGTCTCAGAAGGGGTGATGTATTTGACGGTGGAGCCCGAGTAATCGGTGTAATTCCCCATATCGAAACCCAACTGGGCCTTTTGGGTACTGATGTGCGTAGCAAACAAAATATTGTCGCCAATGCCATTGTCGCCCTGGACCAACGAGCCTTTTTGCCAAGAGCCCGGCATACGTCCCGGATCAATCAGGCCACCCTCAGCTAGCACCCGTAGAAACTCGCCACGGGCTTCTGGTAATCGGAAGTTTGTAGCTCCATCCCCCAAGGACCATGCACCGGCACGATCAGCTTCGGAACGCAACATGCCGGACTGTTGCGCGTGGTCCCAAAGCCACGGCCAGTCCGAGCGGCTGAGTAACGAGCCATTCAAAGCGGCATAGCCACCCGGTAAGACCGAAAGAGTAGTCTCAAAGGCAATGTGGCCCAGTGACGAACCGTCCAAACGTCCGACCGGCCACCAACTGCCAGCACCGTCGCTGCGCAAATGCCACCAGTCACCGCTGCCCATCAGCACCAGAAACGGATAACCGCTCGCAGACAAATGCGTGTGAAAACGGATCCGGTCGGTTCCGGATGTCTGCACCATCATTCGATTGCCGCTGTTGTCGACACGACGAACAATCACGTCGCGCACACCCAGTCCGACATTGGCGTCGGGCAAGGTGATCGTCGTGGCACCGGGGCTGCCATCGATCAATACCAGACCGAGCTCTTGATCGCTCAGTGCCTTCGAAGCGGCAAGCCGCGTCACCACCGAGCGCATTGGGCTGGTAGCACCAATGATCAATTGAATGGCTTTAAGCAACTGACCGGTATCGGTCTCGGCGGCTACCAGCCCGGCGCCGGTAATCACGTTGAGAATTTCCTGCGTAACGCTGTTGCCCCACACCGCCGGTATCAACGACCCGGGCGTTCCCGCCACCGGGTTTTCATCGACGAAGCGGCCATCGACCAGGCCGACGCTGGGGACGCTTTTTGGGTAGTCCATGGGTGTTCGTTCCTCTGTAATGACAAATGAAACGTGGCCGCGCGCAAGCTTTCGCTGCGACGCAGACGTTTCTGTTCCTGAAAATAAAAAGCCCACAATCAAGTGGGCTTGGGTGACGCGATTGCGGCTACGAGGCCGGGTTGGCGGTCAGTTCCCGAATGGCTTGCAGCGCCTCATCGGAGGCAGCGCGAGCCTGATCCATCTGACTCTTGCTCGCGTACGCGCGGATCTGGCTCTTGGCTTTCAGGCGAAGGGTTCGCAGCGTCAGCAGGTTCTCACTGAGCTGGGCAGCCTTGTCGAGAATCTGCTCGGCGGACTGTCTCGCCGAACGGCCCTTGGCTACCCAAGCGGCGACGGACAGCGGCACTTCCTTTTTCGGGTAACCGGCGTCCTGGAAAGCCTGAGCGTCAATGGCGGCCTGGGCGTATTCCAGCGCTTTGAGCGGATCACCGGCCAGTGCGGTGCGCGTGCTGTCGGCGGCGGCATCGACATTGGCGCAAAGGCGTTCGGTTTCCTGCTGGTCCAGCAGCACGACCTTCTCGGCATTGACGACCCACTGCTCGCCGTCCCAATCATGAGCAGCGGAAGGCTGTGCAAGACGCAAACCGTCCTCGAACTGATGCAGTTCTTGAATGATGATCATCGGATCAACTCCCAGGCTAAATTGACATTCACAGCAGCGGTAAAGTTGATCGCAATACCATTGGAGTAGTCGGTCTGAGCGAAACTCTTGAGCCCCATACTGAACAACAGTTCGTCACTGGCCGCAGTGCCCGCGCCCAGCGTGTGTTCAGCCTGGTAGACCTGCCACAGCGAGCGCAATTCGGCGTGGTCAAAACTGGCGGTCAATGTCGAAACAGTGGTATCGCTGACCACGTTACTGGAGAAGATCAGCGCCGCCGCGCCTGCCGTAGACCAACCGTCCCAGTTGTTTGAGGTTGCGACGGTCGGGTTCAGGTAGCAGTAGTTGCCCCCCAACCAGCCTCCCGGTGCAAACGACACGCTGGTTATGCCTGTCGGGTGCGGAGTCGGGTTGCCGACCACCAGACGCGCCGCCCGCGCGTGAGGATCGAGCGGCAGATAGACAACACCATTGCCATTGACGACCTGCGTCCAGCTCAACCGGTTGCGGTTGTAGATCGGCCTGACAATCGGCACCGATCCAGGACCTGCTGTCACCACCCACGCCAGACAGATGTCCAACGGAGTGGACTGAAAGCCGCCACCTGCCGCTCCGTTCAAGGTTCCTTTCAAGCCCTCCGGAGCAGCGTCGTAAATCGTCCCGCGCTGCATGTAAAACGTCAGCGCCCCACCCACCACCTGCGCCCGCAGAAAGTAACCCGAGCTCGGCAGCAGATCGGCGCTGCTCCAGGCTTGAGTGGTGAACGTACGCGAACGTCCCAACTGCCCCGCCAGCACTTCCTGACCGATGCTGACGTAAACACCCGCCGGCACCGATACCCGTCCGCCACTGGTCGATACGGCGGCCGGTGTGATCGGCATCCGGGCATCCGCCGTGGCCACGGTCGGCAACGGCAACGCTGCCAAAGGCAACGCCAGATCCTGATTCCAGCCCTTGGCCGAAACGCTCTGAATCGCCTGGAGCAACTGATCGTATTTCTTCTCGTCCGGAGTCAGATCCCCGGCCTTGATCACATTGATGATTTCTTGCGTCACACCGTTGCCCCAGTCAGCGGGGATCAGCGAGCCCGGTGTTCCGGTCAGCGGGTTTTCATCGATAAATTTCCCGTTCACCAGACCGGCGCTGGGGACACTCTTCGGATAATCCATTGCGTTATTCCCTAGTCATAGTTGATATGCACCTTGGTATGCGCCGGTGCCGCCCGATGGATCAGACATTCCAACGCCGATCCCGGATTCACGCCAAAACGCTCACCCCAGTAGCTCGCGCCATAACGCCGACCGAGCAACAGCCGGCCGCCGGTGTTGAGCGTCCACATGAACTGCGCTTCCCAGGTGCCCCAGTGCGCTGCGCCGAAACGCGAACGGCCCATGCGCGGGGCTTCAAGCTCGGTGATGGTGGCGTTGGGGTAACCCTGGCTTTTGGCGATTTCCAGGTAATAGCCGACCGCCTGGCTGCCGACCGCCAGCAAGCGGCGGCGCACGGCGAGGCGACGGTCATCGAACAGCGGCGTGGCGCCGAGGCACGGGTCGGGCAGGTTCATCACCTGTTCCCAGTCCGGCACCAGTTCGCTGACGCCGGCCGGGTCCATTTCGTTGAGCAGGTCGGCGGCACGGGCGTCGAGGCGCGCCAGTTCGACGGCGACGCCTTCCAGCACTTCTTCCAGTTCCGGCACGCGCTCCGGATCCCACGCAGGGCCGCTCGGCAGCAAGGCGCGCAGTTGCGCCTGGTATTGCGCGGCGGTTCTTATGGCAGCCATACGCAACCCCCGAAGGTCAGCAGTTCGCTGTCACCCGCGGCCACGTTCGTCACCGGCGCCGACAGCACGTGATCGGTTTCACCCGCCGCGCTGCTGATTGCTTCGCGGATATGGCTGATCAACAGATCCTCACCCAAGTCGGCTTCGCGGTTATGCAGGTCGCGCAATTGGGTTTCGACGGCGGCGCGCACGGCGCTGGTGTCGGGGGTCAGCTTCAACTGATAGGTCACCGGTTTCTGCACTGGCGCACGTACATGCACTTCGGCGGTCACAGGGCGCAGCGGTTCGATGTAGGCCTGCACTTCAGCCAGTTGATCGTCATTCGGCACCGGTTGCGGATCGTCGTCGCGCATGATGTATACGCCGACGGTGCCCGGCCCGAGGAACCCGCCACGGCACCACGCGCGAGTCACGCCCGGCACTTCCAGCGCCCAGGTTTCATAGTCGCTGTCCGAGCCGCCGTGGGGGATGACGCGATAGGAGCGGATCACCCGCGAGCGCAACGACTCAAGGCTTTCCCGAGCCACGCCGCCATTGAGTCCCGGTGCCAGCACCACAAAACTGTTGCCGACCACACCGGCGATCGGTTGCACCGGAGTCAACGCCAGCCCGGCCTCGGCGTTGCCCAGGCTGCCGGCATCCAGCGCGGCGATGCTGGTGCTGTTGACGCCATTGACGGTGGTGCGCGCGACGGTGACTTTGAAGGTGCGGCCGTCACTCGCCTGCAGCAACGTATCGGCGTCCAGCACCGCACCCGCCGTCGCGTTGAAGCTGACCGTGCCGGTGGCGACCTGCGCCGGTTTGCGCGGCTGGTTCAGGCGCAACGCGGCGATGCGTTCCAGGGTCGATTCATCGGCGGTGTCGGGCAGGATTTGCTCGGCAATCCAGTCGAGGTAGCCGTACAGACCATAAGCGGCGCCGCCGAGTGTGCGGGCCAGGACTTGCGCATCGGACTGGCGCAGCGAATCGCCGGCCAGGTCGCTTTGGGTGCGCTTGATCAGCACCGGCAGCGAAGGGGTTTCAAACGGCATAGATCACCTGCCAACTGTTATCGGGGTTGATGTCCAGGCGTTCGCCGTCGGCCAGGGTCAGGACCGTGCGCAGGTTCAGGCGCTGGGCGTCGAGGCGTTCGCTGATGATGTCGATGGCGCTGCAATGGCCGTCGTCGATCAGCCACTGCAAGGCTTCGCGGGCGTAGAACTCGGCGTCCATCTGGGTCTGGCGGGTCAGCTTTACCCGACGCAACAGCCACAGCCGCGAGCCGATACGATCGTCGGCCACGGTGGGAAAGGTGTCGCCCCACCAGCCGAAACGCTCCTCGTCGTCGAGGGCATCGTCGTCGGCAGCGCGGCGCCAGGTGAACAGGCTGATCAGCACCGCACGGGTCAGCGCGGCGTGGAGGTTCTGACTGAAAAGCATCATTGACCTCCCGCCGGCGCGCCGGTCTGGCCACTGCCCGCCTGCACGCCAACGTGTACGTGCTTGATCTGGCTGATGCCGCCGGCTACCTGATCGTCTTTGGAAACGATCTTGCCGGTCTGGTTGATCACCGGCGTCTCGAAGTTCACGGCGGTGCTGGCGCGGATGTTGAGCGTGGCGGTTTCGATGTCGATGATCCGCCCGCGCTTGAAGTGAATTTTGTCGCCCTCGTCGGTGTAGATCGCCACCTCGCCGGCCGCCAGCGATTGCAGGCGGTAACGGCGATCGGCGACCACCAGGGCGATGGCGTGAGAACGGTCACCGCCGAGAAACGTGACGACGCCTTCGGCACCGGCCAACGGATGGCTGGTGAAACCGTAGGGTTCGAAGTGCTCCATGTCGTCGTTCACTTCACCGGCGGTGAGGCGCATTTGCAGCGATTGCAGCTTGGATGCCGAATTGGCGAGCACGACAGTGCCGCGCGCCAGCAGGCGTGTCAGTAGGCTCATAGGTTTTCCTCTAGAAGTCGGCCAGCCACAGACAAACCCTGTGGGGGCGGCGGTGCGACGGGTCGACTTGCCCGCGATGGCGGTCGTTCAGGCAAAGATGTGTTGCAGCCACCACAGCTTTCGCGGGCAAGCCCGCTCCCACAGTGTCCGGTGGTGTTTGCAGAACTTGGGCTCAGGTCTTTTTCGGGGGGGTCGGATTGGCGTCGAAGGTATGCGGCGGCGCCACTTGCAACGTGGTCACCGAGCCTTGCGCCGACAGCGAATACGTCACCTTGGAGATCAGCATGTCGCCATCGAAACCGAGCACCGGATCCTTGACCTTCACCAGCGTGTTGTGGCGCCACAGATCGCCGTTGGACTGGCGCCAGCCCTGCACCTGATACGTGGTGGTCAGCGCCCGGCCCATGCGCGTGGCGCTTTCCCACTGGGCCCGCTGCTGGGCCAGTTCGAACGTCAGTTGCGAGCCTTCGTTGATGATCGTGGTGCGCCGACGCTTGAAGCTCAGGTCGGTGGCGCTGGATTCAACCTCGCTGACCGCCGCCCCGCTCTTCTTGTCGTTGCCCTTTTGCTGGCCGATCACCCGGTATTCGGAGAACACCTGGCTGTGATCCATCGGCGCATTGGCCGAGAGAATATTCTTGCCCAGCTCCAGCGCATCGCTGGCACGGCCGCCGCTGCCCGGTTTGGCCAGCACCAGCCGACCCTCGGCGTCATCGGTGGAAAACACCCGGTACAGCGAGAGCAAACGGTCGATCGACTGAAACACCGTTTCACCCGGAACGATGGTGTGTTTGCTCAGGCGTGCGGTCTCGGGAATCTCGTTGACCACAAACTGCGTGTACTCCCCGGCCAGGGCCTGGACGATGTTCAACAGCGGCTGCTCCTGCCATTGGCCCGGGATGTTTCGCGCCGCACAATCGACCAGATCCTGGGTCTTGGAGCTGCCTTCGATGCTCAGGCTGATCTGCCGCCCGTCATAGCTGATCGGGGCCTTGAACACATAACCGGTGAGCACCAGATCCTGGCCGATCCGCACTTCGCACGGGTCGCCGGCCTTGATCCGCTGATCCACGGTCTGCCCCGGCCATTGCCAGGTGATGTCGAGTTTGAAGGTGCGGAACTGACGCTCCAGGTCCGCGGTGATCTGCACGCTTTTCCAGCCTCCGTACTCCATGTTGTTGACGGTCAGCGTGACGCGGTTGTCAGTCTCGTTCATGGCTCACTCCCTGGAAACCTTGACTTCGTTGGGTGAGTACCCCGGATGAGACAGACCGTTGCGCTGAATGACCTCGGTCACACGGGTGGCATCGCCGAACTGCTGGTAGGCGACGACCAATGCCGGAAAGGTTTCCTGGAAGGTTTTGCTGACCAGTCGCACACCGGACGAAGCCACGGCCTTGAGGTGCGCGATCAGCGCCTCCTTCACATCGGCGATGGCTTGATAGTGCGAGGGGTCGGCCTTGTCCTGGGCCTTTTGCAGCGCTTCGCTCAACTCTTTTTGCAGGGCTTGCAGATCGTCGGTGACCGGGACTTCCTGACGGCTGATCGGCTGCTTCGATTGCTGATCCAGCGAGGGCGTCGAGCTGAGCTTCACCGGCGTCGACGCCACCGGCATCGACGCCACCCATTGCGCCACTTTGACGATCAGGGTGTCCTGCACCAGATTGGCCATCGCTTGCGCGGCGGCGTTGGTGTCCTTGCCGGTGGTGATTTTCGGCGCATCGGCCTTGCGGATGGCTTCGATCTGTTGGGACACGTCGGCAATCACGCCACGGTAGCCTTCCTTCGCGAACTCCTTGAGCTCCTTGATATCGCCGAGTAATCCCTTGAACTCCGCCGCCACGTCCTTGGGCAGTTCCTTGACGGCCCTGACCAGTTCGGTGATCTGCTTGTACTGCGCGATCAGCGGCTTGAGCTGCTCCTTGATCACGTCGTACACGCCGGTGAGGCTGTTGCGCAGATTGGCGATGCCGATCCGCGCCGCCTTGATCAGGGTCATCGCCTGTTCGAAGCGCGCCACCGCCGAACCGAGCAAGCCGTCAGCCTTGGCCAGCAACACTTTCTGCGTGCTGACGGTCGCCGTCGGAAACGGCAGCGATCGGTCGGGGTAGAACTTCAGGCTGAACGTCACCATCCCGCCGTCCTGGCGGGTGTGGGTCATGTCGCACTCGCCGACCTTGACCTGCAAGCGCCCCAGCCACGGATGCACCAGTTCCCCGCTGCCCTGTTCCAGGGCCTGGAGCAGCTTGTCGCGCTGCTCCAGGCAATCGGCACCGATGATGAACGCCGTCAGGTCGTGGGTCTTGGCCTGCTGGCCGAGGTCCTCGAAAAACGGCAGGTCGCGTTGCGGGTATTCATGCAACTGCCCCTTGCGACCGACCGGGGTTTTCGCCTGGTCGATCCAGAAACCGACACCGCGAAAGGATGCCGGCAACAAACGGTCACGCCAGTTCATTGGAACCTCCCATGGAAAGCGAGCGATAGCCGATGCGCGAACTGAGCGCCAGCCCCGGTTGATTGGTTTGCGGTTGATCGGTGCGCAGCCCCGCCGGCGCATTTTCGAAGCGCACCGTCAGGCCGCCTTCGAGTTGCGTGCGGTTGTTGGCGGCGCTTTGCTGGATCAGGGCGCTGGAGGATTGCGGCAACGAACCGCCCTGCAACGCACTGCCACCCTCGGCTTTCGGGCTGGCACCGAAGAATGCCGGGGCCAGTTCGCCCTTGCCTTCGGCATTGGTCTGGCGTTGCGCTTCGGCCAGGGTTTCGACCTTGCCGGTGACCTTGGCGATCAGTCCGGCGAAACCACCGTCGAACAGTTCCTTGATCGGTGCAATGACGGTTTGCAGCTTTTGCCACAGCTCGCCGAACCACCCGACAATCGGCCCCCAGCTCTCAATGATCTGATCCAGGGGGTTCCATTCAAACAGGCCGTGCAAAAAATCCACGACCGGCGCGGACAGCGCCAGCACAACACCCCACAGCGCCGAGAAAACCTCACCGATAGGCTGCCAGTACTGCGCAATCTGCTCCAGCGGCGACCACTCGAACAGACCGGTGAAAAAGCCTTTGACCTGTTGCACTGACGTTTGCAGTGCCGTCCAGATCGGTTCGAAGAATCCGACGACACCACCCCAGGCGCTGGTGATCATTTCCATCGGGAAAAAATCGAACAGTGCCCGCAGCATATCCCGGGTGATTTGCACGGCCGATTGCAGCGTCGTCCACACCGGCTGAAAGTACGCAACAACACCGCCCCACGCACTGTTGATCATCTGCATCGGTGAGAAGTCGAACAACGACACCAGGAACACTTTCGCCGTTTGCGCGGCTTTTCGCAGGCCGCTGAACATCGGTTCGAAGAACCGGACAACACCGCCCCATGCACTGTCGATCATCTGCATCGGCGAGAAGTCGAACAGGTTTCTGAGGAACGCCATCACCGGCACACTCAAGGCCTTGAGCAATTCCCAGATTGCCGAAAACAGACCGGTCAACGGCCCCCAGTTTTCCAGGATCAGGCCTGCAGGCGACCACGAGAAAACCGACTTGAAGAAGTCGATCACCGGCGCGGTCACGGCCTTGACCTTGTCCCAGATTCCCGAGAAGAAACCGGTGACCGGTTCCCACAACGCCGCCAGTGCCTCCAGCGGCCGCCAGTCGAGCACCGAGCGCAACATCGCCATTGCACTGGCCCCGGCATTTTTCACGCCCTCCCACAATCCAGTGAAGAACGCGGAAATCGGTGTCCAGTTGGCCACGATCAGACCGGCCGCCACCGCAATGCCCATGGCGATCAGCATGATCGGATTGGTCTTGAGCACCATGCTCATCACGTCCATCACCTGAGTCGTACCAGTGACGGCGGTCTGCATGGCGGAAAATGCAATCGCCCCCGCCGCCAGGCCTTCGACCAGTTTCGGGTTGTCGGCCAGCAGGCTGCCGACCTGGGTCAGCACCGGCTCCAGCCCGACCACCAATGCGCCCACCGCTGGCACCAGTGCGGCGTCCACCGCAACGGAAACTTTCTCCATGGACGCACTGAATACGTTCATGTTCTGTGCGGCAGTTTTCGGCGTGTCCGGCAGGTCGACGGTTTTCGCGGTCTCGCTGACCTCGGTCAATTTTCCCTGAAAGGCTGCAGCCGATTTAATGCCGTCCGCGAACGGCGTAATCACGCTGCCCCCCTTGAACAGACCGCTGATGTCCAGTTTGCCGAGGCCGGTCTGTTCGAGGTTTTTCTTGAAGCTCTCGACCTTTACTCGCAGGGCGCCGAGTTTGGGCGACAGTTCATCGATGCCCGTCAGCAGCACCGGGGTTTTCTCTTTCTTTTCTTCGTCTGCCATCACTGCACCTGCTGCATCGCATTGATCCGTTGCGCGTGCTCCAGCGATTCGCGAAGCACATCCAGTGGCCTGGCCATCATCTGTTCGGGGTCAACCTTCCAGAACCAGGCCAGGTCATAGGCGACCGAAATCAGGTCGGTGATGGCTCCGACGCCGCACTCATGAAAAAACTCGCAACGGCCCAGCTCAGCGCGTTGAGGTCAGCCAGATCCAGCTGGTTGACCGACGACGGCGGTATGCCGGCGCACACGGCGATGTACTTGGCCGCCACGTCCATGTCGAGGCTGACCTCTTCGCTTTTGTCGATCTTGTACGGCAGCGCCTTGATCGCTCGCACCTCCTGCACCGTCGGACGGCGCAGGACGAGTTCGGTCAGGGGCTCGCCGTGAGCTTCGATCGCAACCTGAAGCTTCACGGCGCCGCTCATTGCCAGGTCCCCTTGATGCCTTCGAATTTCAGTTCGATGGTGGCGTCATCGCCTTTGGAAACTGGTTCTTCGACCAGGTAGGCACCGGCCAGTACGTAGACTTTGCCGTTGCTGAATTCGCAGGTGACGGTGATGTCGGTGCCTTCGATCAGCTTCTTCAGCGGGAAGTCGGCGGTGTGCAGCGCGGTCACTTTGAACGACGGCGCGATGTCGGTTTCCTTGTAGAAACCCGGCACGACGGTTTCGCGTTTGACGGCCATCAGCGGGGCTTCGCAGCCGCCATTGATGGTCAGTTGTGCGCCGTCGACCTTGACGTAGCAGGTACCTGCAATCAGTTGACCCATGGTGTTACTCCCTTCAAATAAAAAGCCCACGCGAGGTGGGCCGAATCACAGTGTCAAACGGGCCGATCAGGCGACGTCGTCGTACTGCAGACGGAACTGGTTGAGCAGTGCGAACACGCGCAGACCGTTGATGTAATCCGGCGGGAACAGCACGTTCACGCGGCTCGGGTCCTGCACGTCGCGCTCGACGATCAGGTGCTCGGCGAACAGCTCGGCGTTTTCCACGTGGCCTTCGAGTTCGAGCTTGGCGTACTGGGCGATCAGTTCACCGCGAATGGTCGCCGGGGTGACGATCGGCTGGCCGGCGCCGAAACGGGTGCCGTCGGAAGCCAGCTTGTGGCGACCGTATTTGCTGGTGATCACGCTTTGCAGACGACGCACGATGAACGCCGACTGGTGCATGGTTTCGCTGTCCAGGTACGAGTTGTCAGCCTGGCCGTAAGCGTTCTTCTGGTAGGTGGTGATCGAGCGCTGGATGCGCACGTAGCCGCCTTCGTAGTACGCGGTGGCGATGCCGTAGTTGAGCAGCGACTGACGCTCGGTCAGGGTGAAGCGCTCGCTCGCCGGGGCCGGATCGACGCCTGGCAGGCTGCCGCTCTGGGTCGGACGGCTGGCGTCGGCGGAGATAAACACCGAAGTGCGGGCAGCCAGTGCAGCGGCTTGTACCCACACCGGTTGTGGAACGCCCGGTTCCAGCGCCTGAATGGTCATGTGCTGGTCGTTGCGTGCCTGACCGGCTGCCACCAGAGTGCCGACGGTGCCGCGCTTGGCGCTGTAGACGTGACCGAACAGTTGCTTGGCCCACGACCAGCGACCGGTGCTGTCGTCCATCACCGCTTGCCAGGTGTTGAGGGTGGCCAGGTCGGACCATGGCAGCGCGATGAATTCGAACGGCTCGTCGCCCAGTGCGGCAACCGCTTCAACCTGGTCAGGCACACCGACGCCGCCGGTCATGGCGGTGATCGCGGTGGTCAGACCGGCCGGGGTTTCTTCGCCGTTGCTCTTGCCCAGGCGATTGAATTGCAGGCTGATGTCGTTGCCGCTCTCGCCGGTCCATTTGGCGTTCAGAGTGACGACGCCTTCAGCGGCCGCAGCGCTCACCGGCAGATCGGCGGTGGCGTTGATTTTCTGTGCCAGGGCGGTAGCCGCCTGAGCAGCGGTAGCACCGTTGACCACGGTGGCCTGGACGCGGACGCCGCCGACATACAGGTTGAGCACGCCAGCCTGAGTCGCAGTGCCGGTCAGGGTCAGCACGCCTTTGGCGATGGCGCCGGTGGCGTTGTGCAGCGGCAGGCACCAGATCTCACCGATCGGGTCGGCCTTGCGGAAGGTCTCGTACATCGAGGCGAGCATCGAGCCCTGGCCGCCAATGCTCTTGGCCAGCGCCACGCTGGAGACCAGCACCAGTTTGCCGACTTCGCTCGGGGCGATGTTGTCGTTGACCTGCGCCACGATCAGGCGGCGCATGGACGAGGACGCGCTATTGGCGGCCGAGTTGTCCATTTCGGCATAGAACAGCGGTACACGAATGTCCGCAGGGATGTTGCTGAATCCGATCGCCATTATTTGGCTCCCTTTTGTTTGGCTGTTGCGGTTTTGAGGGTGATATCGCCGTCGGCCAGACGCCGGCGCCACCAGGCGCTGTCCAGCACTTCACGGCCTTCCAGTGGCAGCAGGTCGCCGGCTTCCGGGTCCGGCACGGCACGGCCGGCGGCCGGCACTACGGTGATGCGGTTGCTCATGGGGTTACGTCTCCAGAGAAAGTCATTTCCACGCGCCCGTCAGGGCCCGGGCGTTTCAGGTTGGGATCGGCCGGATCGATCGCATCGACCCGAACGGTGGCCCCGGTAAAGGACGACAAACCGTCCAGTTCACGTTCGTGCCAGCTCTCCGCAGGCTGACTTGGCAGATTGCGGCCCAGCTGGAACTCGGCAAAAAAGCGCAGCCGGTAGAACGCGCGGCTGGTGTTGATCGAGACCGTTTCGCCGCCGTCATAAACGATGGCGCTGTAGTTGGAATCGGGTTTGAAACCCACCAGCGCACGCCACAGTTCGGCGCGCAGGTCGTGCAACAGATCCAGCGCTTTTGTGGCGTCCGTGGCATCGAGTGCCAGGATGATTTCGAAGCGGTCGCGGATCGGTTGGCTGAGGGAGTTCTGTGAAGAGCTGGCGCTGGCTACGTCCGACAGCGGTAAAACATGGGCCGAGGGCATTGGCAGATTCGGGTCGCCTTGCAACAGCGCCAGGTCGACACCTGTCGCGATATGGCCGGCAAGGCTTGGGCATTGCGCACGCAGCTGCGTGAGGATCGGGGAGATCTTCATGGGGAGCGTTCCAGGATGTGTGAGTGGCCACAGGAATGGGTGTGGCGGTGAGACCGGGGGGATCAGTCCTTGGCTTTTGCCTCGGGATCCCGGCCGGTCGCTTCGATCAGGCAGCGATAGCTTTCCTCGCGCTTGCCGCTGGCAGTGACTTTCTCGATCGACCAGCGACCGCGCATGAAGTCCGGCCAGGTATCGTCGAGTACCAGCAGACCTTCGGCTGCCAGCAGGGGATCGCCCGGGCAGGTGACCTTCAGCTTGTATTTCTCGCGCAGCATCTTGCGCACTTCGGCCTCGCCGATGGCTTTGGCTTCTTCTTCGCTGGCCAGTTTCTGGCGTATGACCTTGTAGGGTTCGGAACCGGTGATCACCTCCCGCAGCTTGCCGAGAGCACTGTCCCAAAAGGAGGTTTTGCAACCCTGATTCTGGGTGCGGGCGGTCTCTTCCAGCGTGGCGCTGATGAAGGCGTGATCGCCCGGCCGGTTGTTGTGGGTCACCGACAGCCTGACGTCCGGTATCACCTGGCCCGACAGATTTTTGAGCTGCGCCGGTTTCGCCAGTACATAGAGGTCGTTGAACGGTTTGGCCACCGCGTCGTACTTTTTCGCCAGTCGCGTGATGAAACCCATGTCGGTTTCGTTCGACTGGTCGACATGAGCGATCCTGATCAGCGCCAGCTCGGGATCCACGCGCGGCGAAAATCCGTGTCTCGAGACCAGTTCGCGAAACAATCCGCCAAGCGTCGTGGGGCCATGACTGGCCGTGCGCCGTTCCTTGAATCCGGTTTCGTCCTTGCCGCTGAAAGGCGCGGCGGTCGCGACCAGCGTCAGGCGCAGCGGAAACAGCGTCGGTGTCAGTCGAGTGACCTTGAACTGGCCCTTTTCGACCAGCCCGGATTCCAGATAGCCCACCCGCAGACCGATGGTTCCGCCCAGGGTTGGTAAGCCTTCAAGGCCTTCCAGGTCGAGCACCAATGTCAGTTGATCGGACTCCATCCCGGCGGCATCGATGTGTTCCCAACTGATCAGTCGCTGGTTCAGCAGGTCCTTGTTGGCGCCGTAGATTTCGATCGCCGGCGTAAATCCCTGTGCCATGCAGCCTCCTTAATCCCAGGCCAGAACCGGTTTGATTGCGGCCGGTTTCGAGTCGAGCTCGGGCAACGTCACCCAGACACCCGCCGGCAGGATCGGGCCGAGCTCGGCCAGGCTCGGGTTGAGCGTCCACAGGGCTTCTTCGGCGCTGTCATCGCTGCGACCAGTTTCGCGATACAGCAAAAGATTTACCGAATCACCGGCCACGCTTCGTACCTTACGCATTGTTGAACTCCGACAATCCGATGACCCACTTGATCACCATCGCGGTGCCGTCATCGATGACCTCGCTCTGGTTTTCGTCGATGCTGTTGATCCGCCACAAACCCCAGTTGCGGCCAATGCCGTCAATCAACGGCAGCGGCACTCTCAACGCTTGCAGCGCACGCAGCTCATCGAGCCGCTCCATCGCCACGGCGTACATCGAGGTGCCGGAGATGGTCAGGGTTTCAGGCTTCTGCCCTGTCTGGTGGGATCTGGGTTTGCTGTTGAGGATCTGCAGATCAGTCCAGCCACCCTCGGATTTTCGCGACAGCGTGCTGTACGCAAAATCCCGGGACAGTCCGAAGATGAAACTGCCCAGTGCCATTTGTTGTTTCATGTACCGGCTCCGTCAGTCAGGGCGGCGTCGCGGCGCGTCCCGAGTGGGTTACCCGTCAGCAGCGGTATGAATTGGCCGTGGAACTGGCCGGACAGCTGTTGCTCGATAATCGATTGAATCTGTTGGGCAGTGTCGGGTGCAGGACAAGAGACCTGGATGGTCGGAGCGAAGGAAACCTGCTGGTTCTGCGTCTGTGCACCAGAGAGGTCTTTGGCGACTTCGGCAGGAGGGGCGAGTTTGTCCGGCGCGGTGGACATGAGCCTCTCACCTAAAAAGCCTCCTCCTTCAGCGCCCAGCCATCCCCCGACCAGTCCACCGATCAGACCGCCAAGTGCAATACCTGGCGCCAACCCCACACTTCCAATGGAGGCGCCGATCGAGCTACCGGCGACTGCGCCGGCCCAGGCACCACCGGCTTCACCGAGCCCCTTGCTGATCTGCTGTTTGTCACCGCTGGCAATACCTGCGGCGACAGCCGAAGCACCCATCGCCGCCTTCGCCTGCCAAGGCATCCAGCGCGAGGCCGGCTGCACCGATGCGAGTGCAGGCTCCAGCCGCGGAACAGCAACCCTTGCAGTCTGTTCGAGTATTTTCAGACCGTTGCCAGCGCTGGCACTACGACTGGCCAGAGCCAGGCCCTGAGTTTCAGCCACGGCCGTCGCAGAGGTTGCTGCAGATAAGCCGAGCTTTGAACGACCGGGAAGGTAACTGGCAGCTTTATCAACGATCCATTTGCCTCCCCGGTCTTTCAGCTCACCGACCACCGCATCGGTCACGGCGTCGAACACCGGTTTGATCCAGGCCGTCGCCGTCAGAACGGCACCCGTGGTTTTCGGGTAGGTTTCGGCCAGATCGCTCAGCGTGTCTAACGAATGGCTCTCACCGGTTTTTTCGATATCCGGCGCCAGTGCATTACCTTTGGCGACCGACAAACGTTCCTCACGAGCATTCTTGATGTTCCACTGCCCCTGCTGAGTTTCGGCAAGTGCCAGTGCGGACTGCCTCACCGAGCTTTTATCACCCAGCTTCGATGTCGCGTATCGGCTTTTGTCGCTGACCAGGTAAAAGGCTTCGTTCACCTTGCCGAGGTCCTGAGACAGCGACAACGCGGTGTCTCCACTGTCCGCGAACAATGTCCGGGCCAATGTCGAGCGCTGCTCCACCGGTCTGGTATTCAAGGCCGCAAGCACCGACAGAACAGCGCCTTGGGCATTCTGTTTGTCAGGATCACGCGTGGCTTCAGCCAATGTCTTGGGATCCAGGCCCAGTTGCTTCCAGGCACCTTTCTCGGCCATGGAGGCTTGATCGCCCTTGCCCAGTGCATCGGAAATGTTCTTCAACGCATTGCCGGCATCGTCTTTTTTCGCGCCGCTGTTCAGCAGCGCTGCCGTCAATGCCGCGGCCTGCTCAGGCTGCAAGCCTGCGCTGATTGCCGCCTCGCCCGATTGCTGCAGAACAGAACCAATATCAGCCGCCTGGACATCTCCGGGCATTTTGCCGAGATGATTGGCCGCATCCGCCAGATCAAGGGCTTGATTGCGCGAGAGCTTCATCGAAGTGCGCCAGACCTTCAACATTTCACCGGCTTCCAGCCCGGTAACTTTGAATGCCGATGCAGTAATGGCCGCATCGCTGGCAAAAGTGAGCAATTCGCGTTTCTTGCCCTCGGCGTTTACCGCTTCGCTGCCGATTCCCGCCTTGGCCGCCAGCGTTTCAATCCTGACCAGCTCGACCCCGGTAGTGCCTCCGGCAGCCACCAGGGTGGCACTGGCCATTTTCAGGCTAGTGAGGGCCATGTCTTTCCCGTCATCGCGGGAGAGCTGCGCCACATTCGCAAGCGTGGCCGCCGCCGAATCCATGGCCATCGCGGCCTTACGCGTCTCGGGAGGCTCAGCCCCCGCGGAGGATTTTTCCGGCGTTTTCTGCCCTCCGCCAGACTCACTCTTCGCTCCGGCACTGGCTGCCTGCGGCAACGCACGCAAGGCGGTCAGGGTCACGCTCAATGCATCGATTGCCGTCGTCAGCAGCACGATTTTTCCACTGACTGTCAGCAGGACCTGGCGCAAGCTGTTGGTCTGCTCCACCGCAAGTTGCCCGACACCTGCGTTCAGCGCGGCAGTGCTCAGGGAGACACTGCCAAATCCTGCGCCGGCGCTTTCACCGACATTCATGAGCACAAACTTGCTCTCTGCCATGCCGCTCTACTCCTGTTTCACGCCAAGGCGAGTGATCGCTATGTCGTAGCGGCGCAACGCCTTTTCGGCGTCCCACTCCAGAATCTCCGCCTCACTTACCGGGTAAATGAGCGGCACGATATCGAGGATTACTTCGATGTCGCGTTCTGAAAGAAGGCCGCCGGCTGGTTTAAAAAATCGTCGATGCGCACCTGCAATTGCGTCCAGTCAGGGACGCTCATAAGTGCAAGATCGGGGATCATCAGGCCGGTGCAATGAGCGGTGATGAACTCGGCGCGTTCCTTGGCCGTTTTCAGTTTCTTCATCACTTTGGTGGCCCGCAGCGCCGGCATTTCCAGGCTCAGCGAAGTCACGGTGCGGCCGGTGACGGCGAGCGGCAACAGCAGTTGCACCTGATCGGGATCGTCGGATTTTTCCGCGTCTTCGATCTGGTCGAGAAAGTACGACGCCGGACGGGTCGAGAACTCGTGCACGTATTGCGCGATGGTCACGTAGTCCGGACGCTTGAGCTGGTCGAGTTCCTTGACCGACAAGCCGG
The DNA here is from genome assembly GCF_002113125.1 of Pseudomonas sp. B20(2017). Taxonomy (GTDB): domain Bacteria; phylum Pseudomonadota; class Gammaproteobacteria; order Pseudomonadales; family Pseudomonadaceae; genus Aquipseudomonas. The sequence continues at coordinate 595,862 of NZ_NEJP01000001.1, forward strand.
TGGCCAGCAGCGCCAGTTCGAAGAACTGGTCGTCCTCATCGTCGCCGGCGCGTTCCAGCGCTTCTTTCTGGGCGGCGTAGAACAGTGGCTTGAGCTGGATCGATTCGATCTGCGAGCCGTCGTCACCGGTGATCGGCGACAACAGGTCATGCTTGGGTGGCATCCACGACATGAAAGGAATTCCTTGGTGATTCGTTTAGATCCTCTGTGGGAGCGAGCTTGCTCGCGAAGGCGTCGGGTCCGTCAACATCAATGTTGAACATTAGATCGCTTTCGCGAGCGAGCTCGCTCCCACAGGAGTTTGGTGATTGCCTTTAGTCGAGGCTTACGGCATCAGCACCGCGCGACGGGCATCACCGAGGATGTCGACGCCGTTGAGGACGAACTTCTGGGTGCGCACGTCGATGTCGATCACCGGCACGCCGTTTTCCAGGCGGTTGTAGGTACGGCAGGAGAGTTCCAGGTTGGTCTTGGGTTTTTCACCCATCTTCACCGCGGTTTCCTCCAGGGATTTCAGCTTGCCGCCGACGGTGTGGTAGGTGAACCAGGTGTTGCCGTCCTGATCCTGACCGCCTTCACGCACGTTCAGCAGGATGTCGTCGCCCAGCTTCACACCCAGTGCGAGCATGACTTCGGTGCCCATGCCTTGCAGGGTCAACTTGGCATTGAGCGCTTTGCCACCCTTGGCCATTTCTTCGACGATGTAACGGCCGCCACGCATCTCTTCCACATCGAATTCGATCTTCGGCGGAGTGAATTCCTCAACGGTCGCCGACAACGGCAGACCTTGCAGGGTGGCCGCGATGGCCTGTCTTACGCGGTTGGTAAACATTAGAGAACGTCCTCCAGGAACTGCTCGATGATTTCATCGCGGGCGTTGAGTTGATAAACCATGTGTTCGTTCGGCGCGTAGCGGCCGTAGTCGATGACCACGTACCAGGTGCCGTTCTTGTACTTCTCGACGCTGTTGAGTTCCGGGTGCAGATACACGCTGCCGCCGGGAATGGTTTCGTCGGCGACCAGGGTCTGCAGCCAGTCGTTGATGCGCTTGACTTCCTGATCCATGAACGACTTGGTCAGGTTCTTCGCCATGGCTTTCTGGCCGGCCTTCACAAGCTTGCGGCTGATGGCGTCTTCCAGACCGACGTAGCTGATGAACTTGCCAGTGATCGAGCGGTTGCCCAGCAGCGAGAAGCCGCCAAGGATGGTACGGGCGTAGTAGCTGACGCCGTAGCGGTTGAGCAGATCGCCTTCGGTGGAGGTGTCGAGGATGTTGTACTCAACGACCCGCGACACGTCTTCGGCGTAGGTCACCTGGTTGCCCGGGCTTTCCCATTGCTTGACCTTGGCCAGCGCGGCAATTGCCAGGCTCGATGGCGCGAGGAACACGTTTTTCTTCGCCGCTTTCGAGTACACGGCGGGCATGTTGTGCACCACCAGGCAACGGTCGAAACCGAGGTCTGCGCCGCCCAGTTCCTGGCTGTACAGCACCTGATCGGCGACCGAGACGTCCTTGCCGTCCAGCACCACACGGGCCTTGATGCGCTTGCCGAACGAGGCGAACTCGCTGGCCACCGCTTTAGTGCCAGTGAAGCCCGGTGCGCCGATGATGGTCAGGTCTTCCGGGACGCTGCCCAGTGCCGCCAGACCGAGCTTGCGGCCGGTGGCTGGCTCAACACCGCCGATTACCGCGTTGACGGTATCGGCCGGGGTCGCGCCCGCCTCGACGATCACCACGTAGACCGGCACCTTGACCACTTTGAGGATCTGGTAAACCGCGTGGTACAGGGTGCCCTCTTCCGAGCCGGTCGGATCGAGCAGTGCGTGGGTGGTGAAGCTGTTGATGCGAAACGGTGCGTTACGCGGAATCAGCAGATCGGCTTTCGGCGCGGTGCCGACCAGACCGATGACGTTGTCGCCCAGGCCACCCATGGCCTCGGGGGATTCGGTGGCATTGACGGTAATGCCGTTGTGCTCGAAGTTCAGAACCTCAGCCATAGTCAGTCAGCCTTCTTGGCAGCGGCCTTAACGGCCTTGGTGGTAGGTGTTTTCAGCTCCAGTCGACCGGCGCTGTGCAGGGCACTGGCCTCGACATCGAGCAGATCGAGTTCCTGGCCGACACTCGACCAGTGCCCACCGCCGGTGGGGAATGGAACGAGCACGGTGTAGGTTTGGCGGGTTGCCATTTTTCGTTTCTCCATAAACGGGAAAGCCCCTCGTTGGGAGGGGCTTGATGGGTGTTGAATGTTTGTTTGGGGACAAGAAAAAGCCCCAATGTACGGGGCGTTTAGTCGAGATCTGCGGTATCGGTCGACGATGAATCCGGCCAGCCCTCGGCCAGCATTTCGTCGTAGTACTCGCCTGCCTCGATTGCGCGTAACAACGTCAGTTCGCGGTCAAAACAGGCCTGTACGTGCGCCCGTACTGCCTTTGCAATATCGATGATCTGCGCAGCGCCGATCTCGACGAAACCCTTCAATGTTTTGAAATTGCAGCGGTATTCCGGATCGAGGACAGCCGATAGGCCGGTACTGGCGATCAGCGCCTGGCTGTCGCGTGTTGTCTCGATTTGCAGACCGTCGACGACAATGCCAACCCCCTCACGCACGAATCGCTCAGCCGCCACGGACGCCTTGAGTTCATCCAGCGACACGACCGGAACTCCCGGCGGTGCAAACTGCTTGCCGTCGTACAGCCAGCCTTCCTCGACCTCGCCGGGGCATTCGATCCAGATCATGTCCGGGTGAAACATTGTCTTGATGTCGCCGTCGGTTTCGAACAATTGGGCAGCCTTGCCCATGTACAGGAGTGCGTACTTCTTCATCAGGCGTATTCCTCGAAAATAACAACACCGCCAGCTCCCGGCGCGCCATTACGAGCAGCACTGGACTGGCCGTTGGCCACACCACCAGCACCGCCCCCGTATCCCGTACCGGTCTGAATCGATGCGCCGATACCGTAGCCACTTCCACCTGCCCCAAGCGGCCCGCTACCACCATGGCCAGCCAGCGTCGAACCATTGACGGATACACCTGGATGTCCAGGTGCCCCGGGCATGTTGAGCAAGTTGCCCCCCGAGGCTGGCGCCCCCGGATAACCACCTACGTACAAGGCATAACCTGATGTCGAAACAGCAATGGCAAAGATTGATCCCAGCCCACCGGGGGTAGATAACAGAGCCCCCACCGATGAGGCACCGCCTGTACCACCACCGGTTCCTGTTGTGCCTGAAGCGGTTCCTGCGATCCCCCCGAGCCCTACGATTACCGACTGACTCGCGCCGATATCCGCTGCCGTCAGTAACGCCTCCGCATAGCCACCAGCCGCGCCACCACCAGACGCTGCGACTTGGCCTGCTGCCGTAGCAGACGCACCGCCAGATCCTGCACCAGCGCCCACAATTCGAATCCACACCTTCTTCATCCCCGGCGTCGGAATGTAGGTGCCGTTGTCCGTGAATTTCTGAATATTTAGAAGGCGCCCAAACTCGTTTTTAATCACCCGCTGCTCAAGCGCGGCGATATCAATCGTTCCCTGATTAACCGGTGTGTTCCAGGCCTTGATGCACCACATCACCGCCAAGTTGCGCGGGCGGGTTTCGGTCGAGGTACGTGCTACGCGGGAGGCATCAAAATTGGCACCATGAAAGCCTGTAACGGCATTGGTATTAGCAGTTACCAAGGCGGAGTTAAGGGCGACGAAGGCACCCGTTGCCGTCTTGACATCCAAGTTCCCATCAAACCCACCGGTAATATTCTGCAAGGCGTCCAGCTGAACACTTCCAACCGCCCGCCCCGCATCTACGCCACGCCCATGATCCCAACCACGCAGGAACTCACCACGCGTATCCGGTAGCCGCGTATAGCTCGCGTCGTCACCGACGATGTTGAATTTCTTGTTCAGGTACGTCGCAAGATGCGGATAGAGCGCGTCCTGAAACAGACTGCCGTTCGCTTCCAGATAGCCAGGAGGCACTACACCAGCGGGGAACGGCATCAAGGCGCCCACCGGTACCGCCGATTTCATTTTTTCCAGCTCGGCGGTCAGGGCGGCGACGTCGATGTTTCCCTGATTGACCGGAGCGTTCCAGGCCTTGATGCACCACATGACGGCGATGTTGCGGGGGCGGGTTTCTGTAGCAGCACCGAAGTTATAGGTTCTTACACGACCGATACTCAGCTCCGCATTGTCACCTTCCGTACGCAATACCCAGTCGGCCGCAGTATCCTTCAACACTACTGTCGGAATCTCTCCATTCGGGTCAACGGCCTGTCCACCTCCCGAGCCTGTCGGAAGAAAATGGTAGTGAGCCTTGAGACTGTCTGACTGAGTACTGCCAGATGCACGCCCGGCATCCACACCCCGCCCATGATCCCAACCGCGCAAGAATTCCCCACGTGCCTCAGGCAACCGGAAATTCCCGACACCCTCATCACCCTTGTTGAACTTGCCGCCCAGATAGGCGCTCAAGTCAGGGTAGGTCGCGCTGCTCTTGACGCTGTTGTCCAGCTCCAGAAAACCCGGTGGCGGTGTATCAACGGGGAAGGCAACAATCGAGCCCACCGGCAACGCCGATGCCTTGGCAATCAGCGCCTCGACTTCAGCCTTGGTGTACGAATCCTTGATACCAAAACCGGCCAGCGTGTCCGGATTCGAGCCGGCCGTCGCGCGGCCGTATTCGTCGACGCTCAGACTCTTGTAAGTCCCAGCGGTAATGCCCGTGCGCCCTGCCAGCATCTTGAATGTCAGCGCGGTGGTGCCGAGGGTGATCGGCGCGTTGGTAGTCAGGTGCCACAGCGAATCGCCGTTGAGCGTGCCCTCTTCCACCATCACCGTCAGGCCTGGCGTGACCTTGGCGCTGACGTTGGCATCGTTGGCCCGAACCCAATCGCCGTTGGCGACGATCCACAGCCCGTTGTCCTTGGCCAGGGTCTGATTCGGCAGCAGCACGCGATCACCGGCGATCACTGCAACACCGTCGATTTGCTGCGCACCGTTCAACACCACGTTGGCGGTGGCGGCGACACGTACCGATTGTTTGCCGTCGAGTTTGCCGAGTTCTTCGGCGAGGTAGCTCATGACCCAGGCGCGGGTGGCCTTGACCACCGTGTCGTCGATCAGCAGCGTCACCAGCGAGGCATTGCTGGTCTCGAAAATCGAGCGGATGTAGAACTCTTTGCCCGAGCCGGATGTGGCCAATACCGGTTTGAACGATTCCGGATATTTGACGATGGCATAGAGAATGCCGGTGTCGGTCCAAAGCCCGGCTTCACGCACATACCAGCCACCGACGTCCGGCGGAATGGTGACTTCGGCGAGCAGCCAGCTCGGATTCTTCTCGTCCTGGAACAGGGCGTTGAGCGGTCCGCGCCAGACTTCGCGTTTCAGCGCGGTGGCCGTCGCGGCCGGGTTGTAGACCGCGCCGCCGCCATCGCCGACGGAAATCTGCGTCAACTTGATCGGTACGCCCGCTGCCTTGCAGGCGGTTTCGTAGGCAATCCCTGCGTTGGTGAGCAGGGTGTAATAGTCAGCCATTCAGGCCCCCTGAGGATAAATAGTGGATGTTTCGACGGTGTACAGAGCGGCCGCCATGAAGGCCTCGCCGGATGTCTCGAGTCCTTCGAGGAACACCGGATAAACAGTGGTCAGCTCACCGCAAAAGGTCGCGGCGCCGATGACGTGATTGCCGAAGGCGCTGAGGCCGACCGATACCGACAGCACGTCCCGTTCGCTCTTGGCATCAGCCAGGCGTCGGTCGAGACGGGCGTCGATTGCTTCGCTGTAGGGTTGTTCGGTGAAGGCTCGCACGGAGAAGCTGTAAGGCGCGCCCGGCGGTGTCTGCTCGTACCAGGCGCGGACTTCCGGCCTCAGTTGCAAACCCTTGGCGGCGTTTTCCAGCGCCTTGCGAGTGCCGGCCTGGCGCGCGGTGGGCCAGGCCAGTTCGACGGTCAGGCGTTTTTCCGCTTCCGGTGCGTCAGTGCTCCATTCGGCCACTCCACGATCTGCGGCGAGATACGGCAGAAACGCGACGGGCGTAGAGGCCGGATTCATCAGTTCGGGAAACGGCGGCGCGATGCGGTCGAGCAAAGCGCCGAAGCCGATATCGAGCGCCCGTTCCAGCGCCGAGCTGTTGGCCGGCAGCAGAGTCGGACGCGGTGTCTGGTCCGTCATAGCGTCTGCACCTCGACTTCGACTGCCGTGCAGTACGGCGCTTGAAACGCCGAGCACACAATGGGCGCCAGCGGTTCAAGGATCTGCAATTGCACGGCGCCGGCGCTGTGCAGCGTGTAGTCGATCCAGCTCGGATCGACCCGGCCTTCCAGGCGATGGCAACTGTCGGCGTAGGCTTGCAGATGCTGCTCGGCGGCGACCTTGGTCAGGCCGGAATCCGGGCCGGAATTGATCTTTGCCACGACGCGGATTGTGTAGCGCTGAATCTCGGCACCTTTGACCGTGACCTTGTCGGTTTCCGGACAAACATCGGGCCGGGCAAAGTGTTGGCGTACACCTTCGAGCAACGTCGCGGATGGCGTACCGTCGCCTTCGCGGGCAAGCACGGTGACTCGCACTTCACCCGGCGCGGTACGACGGCCATTACCGTCCTTGACCTGCGCGGCGAGGCCATCCGGGTCGAAGGTATAAGTGACGTTTACCACGCCCGCATCGGTGGATTCGACTTTCACCGCCGGCCGCTCGCCGAGGGTGAACACCTCGCGGCGATACTGCATCCGCGACCCCGCCGCCGGTGCATGGGGTGCAAGGTAATAGCGCAGCCGGGCGTCGTCGTCGCTCTCGTAGATCGCCGGCACTGGCGGGAATGCCGCCGGATCACCCGGATCGAGCAACTGTCGCTCCAGGCCCATGTCCGCCAGTCGTGCGTCGAGGTTGCTGCCGGTAGCCCACCAAGCCAGCATCTGCTTGATCCGGGCGTTGTATTTGCGTTCGTGGGTTTGCAGGCGAACGCAGAAAGCTTCAAGCGCCAGGGTCAGCAGTTCGCTTTCGTTTTCCAGGCTGGTCTTGAGTTTTTCCGCGCTCTGCGGCGAACGTGCGCCGACGTACTCGATGACGAATGTCTTGAACTCGGCGAGCAGATCCTCGAAGGCATCGACCTTGATCAAGGAGGGTTCGGCCAATTGATTCTGGCCGGGGATCAACATGCTCATGTCACGACCTCGAAAGTCTGTTGGCGGTTTTTCCAGGTACCGGCAAACCGCAGCAGCAAACCAGCGCCCTGTCGGGTGGCGACGATCACACCGGGCTGGAAATCGCTGATGCCGTTTTGCGGGTTGTAGAACGCCTGGGCTGCGTGGCTCTGGGCGAGCAACAGGATGTCGTCGCCCAGGTTTTGCCCCAGCAACGTGGGGATCAACGAACCATAAAGGGGCCTTTTTTGCCGGGTGCCCAGCGGCGTGGTCAGGGCCCGGGTCGCGCGCTGCACAAACTGCAGCCAGTCGTCGACCGTGGCCCCGCTGTCTCTATCGATTCCGATCATGGGAAGCTCTTGATTCAGGGGCTGATGACGCGGCCTTGGTGATCCACCAGCGGGCCGCTGAAATGCACGCCCGAGGCGTCGATGGTCAGGCCGACCGCGCCCAGTTGCAGGGAGATCGCTTGCGGGGTCATCGCCAGCCGTGCCGGCCCGATGCTCAGCTCAAGCGATTCGCGGGAGCCGTTGAAGGCGGCCGGACCGTTTTGCCAATGCAGCGTGTGCGTGGCGTCGTCGTAGCCACTTTCGCTGCCGTCCTGATGAACACGACGAGTCAACGTCGGCACCGTCGAGGTCGGCGGAAAGCGGTCGCTGTTCAGGCCGAACAGCGCCACGCTCTGCGCGCCGCTTTCACCGCTGCCGTAGTTGAACAGCAGACACTGCTCACCCACCGTCGGGATCCGCGATTCGCTCTGTGCGCCGGCGCTGGGGTTGAAGAACTTGATGGCGGGTGTCAGCAAACCACCGTGGCTGACCCGGCAGGTGTTGCTCGCGGCATCGACTTCCTGACAGATGCCGATGCGGCAATAACTCTCGGCGCGCCGGTGCAGGTCTTCGATCTCGGCTTCCATTTCCGCCAGGCGCTCGATGATCGGGCCCAGCTGCATTCGCAGTAACGCGTCGAACATCGGTCAGGCCTCCAGCGAGGTGTATTGGTCGGGATCGTCGATGTCGCTGACTTCCCAGGTGCGGGCGAATTTCGGTGTACCGAGCGGGTCGTCCAGCAGGGTCGGGCCCAGGTAGAGGGTCTGGTTGAACGACAGGGTCCAGGCTTTGTTCGGCTGATCGGCGCGGATGAGCAATGACGGCATTCCATCGATGTTCATCGGCAGATCGCATTGATCGCCGGGCAAGCCCCAGCGGTTGTCGGTGACCAGGTTTTTCAGGGCGGCGATCAGGTCACAGGCGGCAAACGCCGTGGCGGACAACGCCGGGATGACCTGCAGCGACAGCGTCAGTACATGGGCGATGCGACCGTTGGCGGCGCGTTCTCCCGGTGCATTTCGCTCAATGTCGATCAGCACCCATGCCTTGTCGCCGGGGGCTGTGAAGTCATCGTGATTGCCGACCTGCACGTTCAGCTCGGCGCTGTTGCGCAAGGCTGTGGCGATTGCCGTGAACAGCTGCGAAGGCTGCTGGATCGGTGTGGGCATGCTTGACCTCCTTTTCTGATGTCCACGCGAAGTCCCGCCGCACGGCGTGCAGCGAGACAGGAAAGTGAAGGGTTATTGCGGATCGCGCGGGGGTACTTCGCAGACGCCGATGCGCTTGGCGGCCCAGCGTTCATACAGACCGATGGCCACGTCGGCACCGGCCATTGCGGTGAGGCAACCAAATGCCCCGGCAGCCCAGATCGACATACCGGCGGCGTACAGCAGCATGATCGCCGACACCCCGCAGATCATGCAGGCGCCGGAACGCAGGGCCAGCCGGCGAATCAGCGGCCAGCCGCGAGCACCTTCCTTGTCGGCGCGCCACATTTCGCCGGACACCCCGCCCACGACGGCAAGGAGGATGACCAGCCAGATTGGCATGTCCGCCAACGCTTGTTGCTCGTTTGTCATGTCACGCCTCCTGGTGTGATGGATGAGTGTTGTGTGTTGGGTTCAATCGTTTTCTCTTGAGGCAGGCATTCCAAAAAGCCCGGCATTTCGCCGGGCTTTTCAGTAATGCACTCCTTTGCCTTCCTTCCATCCTGTGTACGTGAAGGAAGCTGACTTTTCGGCGCTACTGGCGCGGTACGAGTCCATTCAAATTGTTTTTCCGACCGCGGTCCCTGCCCGCCGGATAACTGCTTCTGGTGCTTTACGCTGCACACCCGGGTCAGTTGCCAACCCTCTGAACCGTTGAGGCCGGTTCATCGCTGCCTGTTCTTGTGGAACTAAAGAGCTGTTGTTGCCAGCCGCTTTGTCGAGCGGCTTGGTGGCAAGAATATGCATGGATGCATATACAGTCAATGCGTAAATGCATTTATTTATGCGCAGGAAATGCGTTAATGCATGAAAGCCCCGCCGTTCAAGGGTTGGCCGGTTTTCTACAGGCGAAAAAAAACCCGCCGAGACGGGTTTTGTCAGAAGGGAATCAGTTTACCGGGCGTACATGCCCCACCAGAAAACGTGACCGAGGATGACGATCTGCTCTTCCTGCATGTCCTGGAAGCTGTAGTCCTCGTCCGGGTGTTCATCGCGATTGAAGCTGCGCAGACGGATACCGGTAGGCAGGCGATAGAGTTGCTTCACTCGCAATTGGCCATTGTGGTTGATCGCATAAAGGTCGCCATCAATGATGTCGCCAATACCGCATTTGCCCGCGTTGACCCCGACCGTGGCGCCGTCGCGCAATACCGGCAACATGCTGTTGCCCCGTACCGTCACGCATTTGGCCTGGTCGAACTGCACACCGTTATGGCGCAGACTGCGCTTGCCGAAGCGCAGGCTGGAGCGTTCGCTCTCTTCGATGACGAATCTTCCTGATCCAGCAGCCAATTCAACCTCGCGAAGAAAGGGCACTGACACCTCGTCGTCATCGACTGGCGTGTCGTCGTCCCACAGGCTTATGTCCTTGAGTTCGGAATGCAACTCGTCGCGTCCGCCGTTGCCGGCGGGCGCAACATCCGCGCGCCCGCGCAACTGATCGGTGCTCACGGCAAAGTACTCGGCGATCTTCGAGATGTGCTTATCCGAAGGATCGACGATCTTCCCGCTGAGAATCCGCGAGAGCGTGGATTGGGGCACGCCGGTGCGACGGTGAAGCTCCGTGGGGGAGATCCCGTGCTGGTCGAGCAGTGCTCTTAAGACGGTAGATACGTTGCGTTTTTGCATAACGCGCATAGTGCTTGAAGTTTTTCGGGAAGACAAATGCTGATTTGCATAAATCGTGCATAGTCGACCTTTTTTCACCCGATGCGTGTCACCCGGCCGCGATGCCTGCGTCCGACAGACAGCCCATGGTAACCTTGCGCCCATCGCGGAAAAGCCCGGCCACTGCCGCGCTTTTGCCCCACACCTTTGAACGAGTTGCCTGACAATCCGATGAATAAAGCCGTCTCCGACCTGTCCTCCCACACCCCGATGATGCAGCAGTACTGGCGCCTGAAGAATCAGCACCCGGACCAGCTGATGTTCTACCGCATGGGCGACTTCTACGAGATCTTCTACGAAGACGCGAAGAAGGCGGCCAAGTTGCTCGACATCACCCTGACCGCGCGCGGGCAGTCGGCGGGTCAGGCGATTCCGATGTGCGGGATTCCCTATCACGCGGCGGAAGGCTACCTGGCGAAGCTGGTCAAGCTCGGCGAGTCGGTGGTGATCTGCGAACAGGTTGGCGACCCGGCTACCAGTAAAGGCCCGGTAGAACGTCAGGTGGTGCGTATCATCACCCCAGGCACGGTCAGCGACGAGGCGTTGCTGGATGAGCGTCGCGACAACTTGATCGCGGCGGTGCTGGGCGACGAGCGCCTGTTCGGCCTGGCCGTGCTGGACATCACCAGCGGTAACTTCACGGTGCTGGAGATCAAGGGCTGGGAAAATCTGCTGGCGGAGCTGGAGCGAGTCAACCCGGTCGAGCTGTTGATCCCGGATGACTGGCCGAAGGATCTGCCGGCGGAAAAACGCCGTGGGGTTCGTCGCCGTGCGCCGTGGGATTTCGAGCGCGACTCGGCGCTGAAAAGTCTCTGCCAGCAATTTTCCACCCAGGATCTGAAAGGCTTCGGTTGCGAAACCCTGACCCTGGCGATCGGTGCCGCTGGTTGCCTGCTGGCGTATGCCAAGGAAACCCAACGCACCGCCCTGCCCCATCTGCGCAGCCTGCGCCATGAGCGGCTGGACGACACCGTGGTGCTGGACGGCGCCAGCCGTCGTAACCTCGAACTCGACACCAACCTGGCCGGTGGCCGCGACAACACTCTGCAATCGGTGGTCGACCGTTGCCAGACCGCCATGGGCAGCCGCTTGCTGACCCGTTGGCTCAACCGCCCGCTGCGCGATTTGACCGTGCTGCTGGCTCGCCAGACCTCGATCACTTGCCTGCTCGACCGCTATCGCTTTGAAAACCTGCAACCGCAGCTCAAGGAAATCGGAGACATCGAACGGATTCTGGCGCGGATCGGCCTGCGCAACGCCCGCCCTCGCGACCTCGCCCGCCTGCGCGATGCCCTGGGTGCGCTGCCTGAACTGCAAGTGGCGATGACCGATCTGGAGGCGCCGCATCTGCAACGCTTGGCGACCACCACCAGCACTTACCCGGAACTGGCGGCGCTGCTGGAAAAAGCCATCATCGACAACCCGCCGGCGGTGATCCGCGACGGCGGCGTGCTGAAAACCGGTTACGACAGCGAACTCGACGAGCTGCAATCGCTGAGCGAGAACGCCGGCCAGTTCCTGATCGACCTGGAAGCCCGGGAAAAGGCCCGTACCGGCCTCGCCAACCTGAAAGTCGGCTACAACCGCATCCACGGCTACTTCATCGAGTTGCCGAGCAAGCAGGCCGAGTCGGCGCCGGCAGACTACATCCGCCGCCAGACCCTCAAGGGTGCAGAGCGCTTCATCACGCCAGAACTGAAAGAGTTCGAGGACAAGGCGCTGTCGGCCAAGAGCCGCGCCCTGGCTCGCGAGAAAATGCTCTACGAGGCGTTGCTGGAAGACCTGATCAGCCAGTTGCCGCCGCTGCAAGATACCGCTGGCGCGCTGGCCGAACTGGACGTACTGAGCAACCTCGCCGAACGTGCGCTGAATCTCGACCTGAATTGCCCGACATTCGTCAGCGAACCGTGCATGCGCATCTCCCAGGGCCGTCACCCGGTAGTCGAGCAAGTACTGACCACACCGTTCGTGGCCAACGACCTGAGCCTGGACGACAACACCCGCATGCTGGTGATCACCGGTCCGAACATGGGCGGTAAATCCACCTATATGCGCCAGACTGCACTGATCGTGCTGCTGGCACACATCGGCAGCTTCGTGCCGGCGGCCAGTTGCGAACTGTCACTGGTGGACCGGATCTTCACCCGGATCGGTTCCAGCGATGACCTCGCCGGTGGTCGCTCGACCTTCATGGTGGAAATGAGCGAAACCGCGAACATCCTGCACAACGCAACCGAGCGCAGCCTGGTGCTGATGGACGAAGTCGGTCGCGGCACCAGCACTTTCGACGGTTTGTCGCTGGCATGGGCGGCGGCTGAGCGACTGGCGCAACTGCGTGCCTATACTCTGTTTGCGACGCACTATTTCGAACTGACCGTGTTGCCGGAAGCCGAACCGCTGGTGGCCAACGTGCACCTCAACGCCACCGAGCACAACGAACGCATCGTGTTCCTGCACCATGTGTTGCCGGGGCCGGCGAGCCAAAGTTATGGTCTCGCGGTTGCACAACTGGCCGGTGTGCCGAGCGAGGTGATCGTGCGTGCTCGTGAGCACTTGAGCCGACTGGAAGACACCGCACTGCCGCATGAAGCGCCGAAGCCGGCCGCCAAGGGCAAACCGGCGACGCCGCAGCAGAGCGATATGTTTGCCAGCCTGCCGCATCCGGTGCTGGATGAGTTGGCGAAACTGGATCTCGATGACGTCACGCCACGCCGCGCACTCGAAATGTTATATGCACTGAAGAACCGGATCTAAGCACCGACGAACCGGATATAACGCAAACGCCTTCAAGCTGTTAGAATCTCGCGCGGTTCGGGATGCTGCTGGCTAATAGCCTGGCTGGCAGACATCGCTCCCGAATCTGGCGACCCCAACCGTGAAGGGGCAACGCTGCCGCCGCCTGAGGAGAAAATTAGAAATGACCTTCGTCGTCACCGACAACTGCATCAAGTGCAAGTACACCGACTGCGTAGAAGTCTGTCCGGTGGACTGCTTCTACGAAGGCCCGAACTTCCTGGTCATTCACCCGGACGAGTGCATTGACTGTGCCCTGTGCGAACCGGAATGCCCGGCCGTAGCCATTTTCTCCGAGGACGAAGTTCCGGAAGAGATGCAGGAGTTCATTCAGCTGAACGTCGAGCTGGCCGAGATCTGGCCGAACATCACCGAGAAGAAAGAATCGCTGCCGGATGCCGAAGAGTGGGATGGCGTCAAAGGCAAGATCAAAGACCTCGAACGCTGATCTGTCCCGCGTTTGAAGAAAAGGCCCCTCGCCAGACTGTGTGAAAACACACTGACAGGCCTTAGACCAAACGCCCCGACTTATTCGGGGCGTTTGTTTTTGTGCTGAAAAAGGCTCTTCAGCCCATCAGT
>NZ_NEJP01000010.1 GCF_002113125.1 Pseudomonas sp. B20(2017)
TAAACTTGCTCGGGTCGTATTCGCACTACTAAAGGGGCAGAGCGAATACCAGCCGAAAGCAAGTTGAGGGTTGCCCCTCAACCATAGAATCTCCCACAGTGTTTGCGGCGTACACAAATATGTAGTTCACCGAGAATTACTGTGGGAGCGAGCTTGCTCGCGAAAGCGGTAGAGAGAACGCCGCAAATCTCAAAACTGGATCAAGCCTGCGCAGCCGCCGTCACCACCGGCCGTCCCGGTTTGCGCAGCGGGTCCAGGCGTGAGCCGGCGTAGCGGGTTTCGCGGAAGAACCGCCATTTGCCGAACAGGCAATAGACGTGAGTGACGCGGCCCTGTTCGTGGTAGCCCATGCGGATGTGCAGTTTCAGCGCCGGGATGTTGTGGGTTTCGCAGACATCCACCACTTTGTGGCAGCCCTGAGCGGCCATGGCTTCCCAGAGGGCGATCTGGACGTCCACCGACAGGCTGCTGCCGAAGTAGGCGCGGGTCATTTCGCCGCCGAACTCGAAGAACTCGCCCGGTTTGACCGGGAAAGTGCAGCCGTAATAGTGGCGGTCGTGGTAGTCGCGAATGCTGCCCCAGATGAACGCCACCGCATGGCCGTCGGCGTCCAGGTACATGTGCCCGGTGTGGCCCTCGTTGGCCAGTTCGGCCATGGTCTGCACGCGGTCACCGAAGTGTTTGGCGAACGCGCCGGCATTCTCGGCGGTGATGTCGACTTTGCGCAGGCCGTCGTAGGGGCGCAGCTTGTGCGGCGGTACCGGGCTGACCAGGTCGCGCTCCATCCACAACAGTTCCCAATGGAAGAACACGTAGCGTTTCCACAACGTGCCGAAGGTGCGGCCCAGGCCTTTTTGCTTGATACGTTCACGCAGCTTTTGAATGACGCTCATGATGCCCTCCGTGGCCGAAGCCCGGGTGTTGTGGATGTCGCTTTTGTGGGTATAGATCACGCCTGCAAGTTCATGTCAAAGCGCCAGCTTTGAAAGTATTGCAAGTTGTGTAACGGTTCAGAGTGCCGCAGCACCGCGTAGAAAATCCCTGTTCAAGTCGGCATAGGAAACCCGTGGAACGCCCGTCAGCCGCTGCTCTAGCACGCGGCTCAGGGACTCTCCGGGTTGCAGATAGGCATCACCGAAGTCCGCCCCGAGCTGGTTTGGATGGGCGACTATTTCCAGCACACCGTCGGTCGGCGCGGGCGCGTTGCGCAGGTCCACCGGCGTGCAGACGTAATCCGCCGTAACCCCGGCCAGACCTTGCAACCGACGGTTGAGCAAACCCTTGAACACGCGTTTGGGCAGGCTGAGGTTTTGCCCCAGGTTGCGCGCCAGGCGCACCGGCACCCCTTGATGGGCGGCGAAGCGCGCGACGATCTCGCCGATCGGCCAGATGTTGTGCACGTGCTGATGTGAATCGAGGTGGCTGGGACGCACGCCGTGATCGACGCAGCGCTGCCACTGCGCCTGCAATTCTTCCTGTACCGCCTCGCGATCTTCACGGCCCAGCCACAGGCTGTGGCGCGCCAGGTTGAGGTCGAACACGCCGTGGCTGTCGCAGAAAGTGCGACGCTCGAGAATGGCCCGGCTCAAGGGGCGGCCGTAGGTCAGGTTGAAGTGCAGGCCGATCCGCCCTTCCAGCAGCGGCAGCCGGGCCATGGCGCAGGCGGCTTCGAACGCCGGCATGTTGGCCATGGCGGTGGCGGAACTGATGACCCCGGCCTGGAACGCACCGAGGATCACCGCGTTTTCGTTCGGGCTCAGGCCGAAATCGTCAGCGTTGACTATGACTTGGCGAGGCATGTTCGCCCTCCTTGGTGGGGTTGATCACAGGTGTAGCGACGACCGCCGCTTTGGCCGCCGCACGCTTCGCCCGCCATTGTTGCAACGCAGGCTTGAGCCGGTGCCAGACGCGCAGCCCGAGCCCCAGCAACAGACCGCTGGGGCGCCACGAGTAGAAGCTCCAGCGCCAGTGCTCCAGTTGCCCGGTCATGCGTTCATGCAGCTGATGGCTGGAGTTTTCCAGGCTGACCCGCGAGGCATCGATCCAGTGCCAGTTGTCATCCAGCCCCCAGCGAATCCATTCCTCCAGCAACACCCGGCCGCTGCCGAGGTCGGCGTATTGCGGCAGGAAAGCGAGGTTGTAATCGTAGAGCCGGCCCTGCTCGAACAGGCCGAGCCGATAGCTGATGCAACGTCCGTCCAGCTCCAGCATCACCACGCGCACCCGGCCCGAAGTGGCGAGGGCGGTGAAGGCGTTTTCCATGCAACGGCGGCTGCGTTCGTTGGCAAAGATCCCGACGCCTTCGTCGCCTTTCCAACTCACTGCTTCGACTTCGCTGATGGCCTGCAGCAACGGACCCATGCTGGTCGCGTCAGGAGTGATCCGCCGGACTTCGGCGCCGCACGCGGCAATCCGTTTGCGTGCCCGGCGCAGTTTGTAGCGCGGGTCGCCCGAGACTTCCTGGCGGTCGGCGTCGTTGATCAGGTGCACCGGCACCCGGCAGCTCAAGCGACGTTCGCCGGTGGAGCTGCGGGTCATCCATTCGGTGAGCCCGCTTTCGTCGCCGACCGGCTCGGCAATTTCGTTGAGTTGCAGCAGGGCGTGAGGCACTCGCTGGCGAATCAGCCGCAGGGCCTGGCGCATGTCTTGGGCGTTCAGCAGTGATAACAATGCCAGGCGATCGGCCAGCGGATAACCCAGGTGATGCACCACCCGAAACGGCAATTCGAAAAACCGTTCAAGACTCGCCACCAGTGGCAGGCACAGGCGCAATTCGTCTGCTTCCCAACCCAGCAATACATGCAGGCGCTCGTGCGCGTCGAGCGCCTGCTCTGCCGCACACAACCAGTCGAGGCTGTTGAACGGCGTGTGATCCGTCACCCGCAGGCGCAGCGCTTCATAGGCCGCCGCCGGGAAGTCAGGTGCGCACAACGAGGTGCGCCATTCGAATTGCGCCATAGGCTCAGGTCGCCGTTGCTGTGACAGGTGGACGGGAAGGTTTGCGCAGCGCATCCAGGCGCGAGCCGCTGTAACGGGTTTCGCGGTAGAAGCGCCAGCGGCCGAACAACTCATACACATTCATGATCCGGCCCTGTTCGGCATAGCCCATGCGCAGGTGCAGCTTGAGTGCCGGGATGTTGTGGAACTCGCAGACGTCCACGACTTTGTCGCAGCCCTGGGCGGCCATGGCTTTCCACAGTTCCAGTTGCAGGTCCACCGACAGTTCGGTGCCCCAGTAGGCGCGGGTCAGTTCACCGCCGAACTCGAAGAACTCGCCGGGTTTCACCGGAAACTCGCAACCGTAGTAATGCCGGTCGAAATAGTTGTGCGGACAGCCCCAGATGAAGGCCACTGCGTCGCCCTGATCGTCCAGATGCATGTGCCCGGTGTGATCTTCCCGGGCCAGTTCCGCCATGGTGCCGACGCGGTCGCCGAAATAGCGGGCGAAGGCACTGGCGTTGTCCGGGGTGATCTTCACCACCCGCAGCGGCGGGTAGGGTTTGAGACTGTGGGGCGGCACCGGACTGACCAGATCGCGCTCCATCCACAGCAGTTCCTGATGGGAAAAAATGTAGTGTTTCCACACCTTGGCCAGCGTGGCCCGCAGGCCTTTCTGCTTGATGTGGGCGCTGAGTTTTTGCAGGACATTCATGCTGTTCACTCCTGATGACGATGTATCGCGCGGCGCGAGGCCCGCGCGGCCAAACATCAAAAGGGCGGTCATGAAGCGCTCCAGCTCAGGGCAAACAGGGTCTGTCCCGGGAGTTCGAAACGCACTCGACCGTCCTGGCAGTGAAAAGGTGCGTCGCGGCTGCGATTGTCCGCGCCGAAGTAGCGCAGGGCGCCGTTGTTCAACGGGCATTTGGCGCCCGCCAGATCGACACGCTGTAAGCGCGTGCCTTTGTTTACACCGAGCAGCCCGCGTTGATCGTCGCCGGCCATCGCCAGCACATCGACTTCGAACGCGTCGTTCTCCAGCCACAGCACGTTCTGCAGCCAGTGCTGCTGGATGAACTGCTGGGCCAGGCCCACGGGTTTCAATTCGAAACGGTCATCGCCCAGCACCCGCAACATGCCTTTGGGATATTGCGGCTCATCGGCGGCCTGGAACCAGTTGAGCATCGTCAGCAAACCGTCCTGGGAGGCGTTGATCACCACCGAGGCCCACCACAGCGAAGTTAAATGGGTTTCCTGATCGTAGGGGCTCAGGCTCGAGCCGCTGGACAGGTTGGTCTGGTCCAGCAGCAAGGCCTTGCGCGGCTGACCCTTGGCGTCGAGGCCGACCAGATCCGCCGCCCGGCGCACGCTGTCGCGGTAGACCCGGGTGGCGAGCAGGTCGCGAATCATCCATTCGTGCCAGGCCAGCGCATCGACCTGATCGGCGGACTCATTCAGCAGGCGCCGGGCCCAATCGATGCCACGCTTGTTGGCCGCGTTGTCGGCGAACGGGCCGTTGACCAATCGCGAACTGGCCGGCATCGCGATGCGCACGCCTGCTTTTGCATTGGCGGGGTCGCTGCGTACTTGGCGGGCCATGCTGGTGAAGATCGAACGGTATTGCTCGTAGCTCGAATAATTCAGGTTGGGCTCGTCGGCGAACCCGATGTAGTGCGTGCCTTTGCCGCCCAGCGCACGGGTGCCGGCGAGCCAGGCGTCGAGGCCGCTGTTGCTTTGCACGTCGGCGCGCAGATCGGCCTGACGCTGACTGCCGGCGAGCAACGTGATGTCCTGACGAATGCCGAAACGATCCTGATAGACCTGGCGAAACGCATCTTCGAAGTGGGGTTTGCTCGCCGTTACGTCGACAAAACTGTAGAAACTGGCGGCCGTCGGTTTTAGCGCATCGAGCAGCGGATGACTAGCCGGCGGCGGCATCACGTAGGGCAGGGCGATGCCCAGATCCGGGGTGCGGCCGAGGACTTTGTCGTGCAGAGTCAGGCGCGTCTGGCCGTCGTCTTCGCGCAGCGGTTTGAGCTGTTGCGGGGTCTGCGCAAACAGATTGGCCGTGCCATCGAGCCAGAACGCCGCTTTGCCGCTGCCTTGCAGACGCAGGCGCCAGACCTGTTCGTGCTCGCTGACCGGCAACGCCACCTGATCGAACTGCCAATAGGCGCGATAGGGTTTCAGCGCCAAGGACAGCTGTTGTCCATCTTCGACCCGCTGCGCTTGCAGGGCGCTGACCCCGCCGTGGAACTTGCCCGCCAATATCGCGTGCTCACCTGCGGCGACTTTGAAATACAGTTCATCGCCGTTACGGGTTTCCGCACTGAAATGCACCTTGGCCGGGGCGAACAGGGCGACGGTGTTTTCGTCGTGTTCGACCCGATAACTGCGGAAGCTGTAGCCGGGGATCTCCAGCTGATAACTCGCGGCGCCCGGCGCCAACGGCCAGCTCTGACTGCCACGGGTTTCACTGGCCTTGATCAAGCGCTCGTCCTGCAATTGTCCCCGGCCGTCGAGCAGGTAAATGTGCTCTTCGTTGGCCTCCGCCTGCCACGCCGGCGCCCAGCGCACGGTCACCGTGTCGGGGCGATCCGCTTGCAGGTACAGGCTGCCGTCACGAATGTCGCCCCAGCGCATCGACGCCGCAAAGGCATCCAGCGACAGACCGAGACCGAGCAGCAGGGCCAGGCCTTTCATGCGGATTTCCGTTGTAAAAAGCGGCGCTGCAACATCAGCCACATCGGTGTGAGGTCGCTGGGCACGATGATCAGGGTTTGCCAGAACGCCACGCCGCTCAACCGGCAGTACAACACCAGCATCGCCACGGTCACCGCCAGATAGGCAATCGACGAAGCCGCCGCCGCGCCGACGATGCCGTAGGCCGGAATCAGCAAAAGATTCAGCGCAAGGTTGAACAGCGCGCCGATCCCCATCATCAACGACACCGTGCCGGGGCGATTTTTGCCGATCAGGTCCAGGCGCAGGATGCTCGCGTAGCACAGGCCCAGCAGCCCCGGCAGCAACGCCAGCAGCGCCGGATACGCCGGTTGGTAGGCGACGCCGAACAGGGTGACGATCAGCCATTCGCCGATCACGGCCATGGTCAGGCAGGCGCCGAGCATCACCGTGGCGGTCAGGCGCAGGGCCAGCGGGGTGACCTTGTCCATGCCTTCGTCCTGTTGCAGCAGGCGCTTCATCAGCGGTGTGGTCACCGCTTCCGGGACGATCAGCAGCAACTCGGCGGCGGCGCTGGCCATCGCGTAATGTCCGAGGGCGGTGCTGCCGAGCAGGGCGCCGATGAACAGGTAATCGGAACGCAGGATCACTTGCTGGAACAGCAGATCGGGATGGCTGCGCGCACTGAAGCGCAGCAGTTCGTTCTGGCTGGCGCGGTCCCATTGCAGCTGCAACGGCTGCGCGCGTTTGAGCCACAGCCAGCCGACCAGTACCACCAGACTGATGCCGGCCAGCCAACTGATCAGCGCCGCTTCAAGCGCCGCTTCTTTCCACATCCAGAACAGCGCGAGAAACAGCAGCAGCGGCGCCAACGATTCCACCAGGCGCAAGGCATTGAACGCGACCACCCCGCCGGACGCATTGTGAAGGGTCAGCAGACCGCTTTTGAGAACGGTCAACGGCACCGCCAGCAGCAACAGCCAGGCCAGCAGACCGAGTTGCACGGTCACGTCCAGTTCACTGCCGAACTCGCGCACCAGCGCCACCACCAGCAAGGTCAACAAACCGGCGAGCAAGCAGCCGAACACCAGCACCTGAGCCAGCAACAACCCCATCGGCCGTTGCTTGGCCGCCTGATAACCGACCGCCGAATTCAAACCGCCGCTGGTGGCCGCGCTGATCAGATCCGGCAAAGTGCTGAGCAGAGCGAACAGGCCCCGTTCGCTGGGGCCGAGAATTCGCGCCAGCAGCACATTCCTCAGCAGGCGCAGGGCGATCATCGCCAGTTTGGTGCCCATGCTCAGCGCCAGATGCTTGAGGTAACTGCTTCGACTCATGGCCGCGCCCCGCGATAGATCCGCCACGACAGCAGTTCCGGATTGCGCGCGGTGCGCTGGCTGACACCGAAACGCGGCAGGTTCAGCGGATCACCTGCGCCGCGATAGATGCCGCTGCCAGTGCCGAGCGCGAAGGGGTAATCGTGATGGGCGATCTGTTCGCGCACCCGCTCGTCGTTGTCGCCGTTGGGGTAGCAATACACCGGCAGCGGCCGGTTGCAGCCATTGAACATGGCATCGCGGCTGCGGCTGATTTCTTCGCCCAGGCGCACATCGTCAAGGCCGGTGAGGATAGCGTGACTGGCGCCGTGGGGGCCGAAACGCACCAGACCGGAAGACTCCATCGCCCGCACCTGATGCCAGTCCAGTGCCTGGGGTTGCGACTCTTGCGGGCACTCGTCGGTCAGGCGTTCGAGCATCATCGGGTCAAGCGCTTTAAGCCCTTGCAGGTAATGCAACAGGGTCAGGCTGCGCCGATCCACATCGATGTCATCCAGCAGTACTGGCAACGGCTGGCCGATCGATCGCAGGCATTCGATCAGGTGCGTGCGGGCTTTTTCGCCATGGCTGCCCCACAGGGTTTCGCCGATGCTTTCCCACCAGAAACGCTGACGGCTGCCGATGAAATCGGTGGACAGAAAAATGCTCGCCGGCACCTGATGTTTCTGCAGCAGCGGGAAGGCGTTGGCGGCGTTGTCGCGCCAGCCGTCGTCGAAGGTCAGCGCCACTTGCGGACGCTCGGTGCGCAAGGCGTTGGGCTGGAGGATTTCCATCAGCGGCACACAATCGAAATGCTTGCGCAGCCACACCAGCAAGTGCTCGAAGGCCTTGGGCCCGACGCACAGTTCGTTGCGGTGCGGCAGGTCGGCGGCGCGGTCGTTGGACAGCACCCGGTGCAACATCAGGATGACGCCGGCGCCGTGTAACTGGTTTCGCCCCACGGACGAGTTGAGATAGAGCCAGCCGCTGGTGCGTTTAATCAGTTGTTTGATCGCCATGGCTCTGTCCCTCTCAACGGTTTTGGTCAGGGTTCCACTGGGCGTAACGCTGGCCGCGCAGGAACTGCCACAGGCCGATGCTCATGCCCGCCAGTGTTACCAGCAGGAATGCCGCAAGGCGGAACGGTTTGGGCAAGCGGTGTTGCGAATCCAGCAGGCCGGCAATCGCGATGGCGTAGCCGATCAGTTGCGCGATCAGGCTCAGGCGATAGAAACCGTGCTCTTCCCACAGCCAGAAATTGCTCAGCAGCAGCGGCAGCAAAAGGATCGGCGCCAGGCGGCGGATCAGCTTGTGGCTGATCAACGCAATCGAATACAGCCCGTGCTTGAACGGATTGAGCAGTTCACTGCGTTGCGCCAGGCTTTGCAGCCCGCCGACGGTGACCCGCTGGCGACGGCGGAATTGCTTGTCGGCTTCATCCACGCCGTGGTCGATCACTTGCGCTTCGGGCACGTAGACGATGCGTTTGAATTTCACCGGCGCACAGGTACTGATGAAGAAATCGTCGTTGACCTCTGCCGGCACGTTCTCGAACAGTTCGCGGCGCAGGGCGAGCAGGGCGCCGTCGGCGGAGACCATGCAACCGGTGCGGTTCTCGACCCGACGCAACCAGCCTTCGTAGTGCCGATAAAGGCTGTCGCCGATGCTCAAACCGCCGCCGGTGACCGGGATTACCATGTGCCCGGCGCAGGCGCCGACCTGCGGATCGCTCAGGGGCGCGAGCAGGTAGCCGAGGGTTTCCCGCGACCATTGGTTGTCGGCGTCGGTGAACACCAGAATGTCGCCCGTGGCCAGCGCCGTACCTGCGTTCAGCGTGGCGGCCTTGCCCTGGCGGGGCAGGTCGAGCACGGTGATTCGCGGGTCGACGACCTTGTGCGCGCAGGCCACGGTGGCGTCGGTGGAACCGTCGCTGGCCAGGATGATTTGCAGGGTCGCCGGTTGATAATCCTGGGACAGCAGCGAGCGCAGCTTGTGTTCGATGTGCCGCGCTTCGTTGTGGGCGGCGATGACGATGCTGATGTTCAGCGGCGGTGCCGGGCTGTGGCGCCACGCCGGGAACAGCGGCGCAAGCAGCGTCAGCAGCAGCGGGTAGCCGACATAGGCGTAGACCGGCAGCAGCAGGCACATCCAGAAAATGAATTCAGCCACGGGCAGGCCTCCTGGCGTTCCAATGACACAGACTGAGAATGAACGCGGCACCGGCCAGGTGCAGACGCACCCAGTGCAGGCCCCACAATTGCAGGGTGAAGCCGAGGTCATGTTGACGATGGCTCTGGCGCACACTGAGCACCAGCGCCGGGATCAGCGTCATGGTCACCATGATTGCCGCGTGGTGGGGGAAACCGTTGAGCAGCGCGGAAATCGCCAGCAGATCCAGGACCCACGCCACCAGCGACAGCGACGGGAAGCGCAACAAGCGCAGGCTGAATCCGTGGGTGCGCAGCAGTTGCAGATGACTGCCCTGACGCCACATTTCCTTGCCCATCCATTCGCGCCAGTTCATTTCGTAGCCCCAGTGCAGGGCCACGCTTTCGTTGACCGCGAGCAACCGCGCGCCGTGTTCGTGCAGGCGCAGGGTGAATTCCTTGTCTTCGCCGGTGCGCAGGTTTTCATTGAAACCGCCGACCTTGTCGAACCAGCGCCGGCGCAGCAGCAGGTTGGCACTGGGCAGCCAGTCGACGACATGGGCGGCGTGATTCGTCGGGCGCAGGGTTCGGCGTTGCCACGCGGTGGCGTACCACGGCGCGGCGGCGGGGGTGTGCAGGTCGAGCCCGAAGACATCGGCCTGGCCTTCGGCTTCGAGCGCGAACAGTTGGGTGAGCCAGTCTTCAGGCATCTCGATATCAGCGTCGATGAACGCCAGCCATTCTCCGGTGGCGATGGCCGTGCCGCGATTGCGCAACGCGCCGATCAACAGGCCTGGCATCACCAACACATGCGCCCCGAACTGCCGGGCGATCTGTGGTCCGTCGTCGCTGGAGCCGTTGTCGACCACGATCAGCTCGCATTCGACATTCGCCGCGTGGGCGGCTTTTTGCGCGGCCAGCAGGGTGCGACCAATGTGCCGCGCCTCGTTGAACATCGGGATGACAATACTGATCCGGCTCATGCTGTGGCCTCCGTCATCGGCGCCTGCTCGGCTTTCAGGCGCAGGACGCTGGTCAGCGCGAGCATGATCCACAGGTATTTCTGGTTCGGCGCGCTGAGGAACATCAGGAACAGCGTCAGCGACAGGAAACTCACCCCGAGGTGGGTCATCAGATCCGCCTGTTGCCAGTTGCGCCGCAGCATCCATTCCTTGCGCGCACGCATCAGGTTGTACAGGCCCAGCGCGAGCATGCCGACGAACATCAGGCCGGCGGGAACCCCCAGTTCACTGAATATTTCCAGGTAGGTGTTGTGCGCCCGGCGGTACAGGTCGCCGATCTTGCGGTTGGCGGAAAACGCTTTGGCGTAACCGGTGGTGGCGTAGTGCAGCGGGAAGGTGCCGGGGCCGGAACCGAGCAGCGGGTTCTCGCGGATCATCTGGCCGCCGACCACGATGTACGAGGCACGGCGGCCGAGGGATTCATCGTTGTGGCCTTTGGCACCCGCGCTCAAGACGCTCAGCGATTGAATGCGCGCGATGTAACCGGCGGGCATTGCATAGATCGCCAACGGAATCACGATCGCTGCACCGAGCATGGCAAAGCCGAGGTGACGCGGACGGATCCGCGCCAGTTGCGTACGGTAGTGCCAGCAACCGATCACCAGACTCAAGGCCAGCACCACCAGCCCGGAGCGCGATTCGGTCTTGGTCATGCCGCCAAGCAACAGCAGACAGCATCCGCCCCAGAACAGCCGGTGCAACAGGTTCGGGCTGCGGATCACCAGCAGCAGCCCCAGCGGAATGGCAAACGCGATCAGCAGAGCGAAGGCGTTGGGGTCTTCGAGCAGGCCGGCGGCGCGCCCCTGATCCTGGAATTTGGTGGAGAACATGGCCATGGCGCAGGTCGTACTGACAGCCAGGGTCACCAGTCGGGCGAACAGGTCGAGGTTC
This sequence comes from Pseudomonas sp. B20(2017), assembly GCF_002113125.1. Lineage (GTDB taxonomy): Bacteria > Pseudomonadota > Gammaproteobacteria > Pseudomonadales > Pseudomonadaceae > Aquipseudomonas. Next base: position 10,996 of record NZ_NEJP01000010.1, read on the forward strand.
AATTCGCGGCCGATCAACAGGGTGATGACAAACAGAATCAGGCCGACACTGATTTCCCGCAGGTGACCGAGCGACATACCCATGTCATCGGTGTTGAGCAGGCTCAGAAAGTACAGAGTCATAAAGGCGATCAGAAAGCGCCAGATATTGCTGCGCAGGCGATCCGAGGGAATCTGGTGCATCGCCAGTTGCAGCATCAGGATCACCGCCAGCGAAGCGCCGATCAGTTTGCTGCCCGACAGAGAGCTGTCCTTGAAGAAACCCTCGAACGGCACCAGGGCGGCAATGCCGAGCAGGCCCCAGGTCGGTTTGCGGTACAACACCGCGAACCCCACCAGACCGAGCACTGCGCCCGGCGCAAGGTAGGGCCAGGGGCTGGCCAGCAGAGCGATGCAGACCAGGCCCAGCAGACTGACGATCGAGAGCGGGAAAATCATGCGCGTGCCTCCCGTGCCGTGCGGATGTACAGCTGCGACCAGCGTTCGGCCAGGGCCTTGAGGTCGTAGCGATCCTGTTGCGTGCGTTTTGCGTTGTCGCGCAGTTGCCGCGCCAGGCCTGGCTCGGACAGCAACGTGTCGAGCTGGCGGGCGAGGGCGGCGCTGTCGGTCGGGGCGGCGAGCAAACCGTTGTGGCGGTGCTCCAGCACGTCGGGAATTCCGCCGACGCCGAATGCCACCACCGGCACCCCGGCCTGCATCGCTTCCAAAAGAATCATCGGCGTGCCTTCGGTGCGCGAGCTGATCACCAGCGCATCGAGTTGCTGCCACCAGTGACGCATGTCGGTCTGGTAACCCGGCAAGCGGATGCGCTGCTGCAAACCGGCGGCGTCGATCCGTGCCTGCAAGTCTTCGCGTTCCGGGCCATCGCCGAGCATCACTGCATCGAGTTGCCGGTGCTGATGACACAGCGGGATCAGCGCGTCGAGAAACAGATCCGGGCCTTTTTCACTGCTCAGACGCCCGACGTAACCGGCGAGCCAGCGTTGCCGGGGTGCATCGGAAAGCAGGGCAGCGGCTGCCGGCAATCCGTTGGGGATCACCTGCAACTTCTCGGCGCGCACGCTGGCCTGACGGTGCAACACCGCGATGCTTTCAGCGACGCAGACCACCCGATCCACCGACGCCGTGCGGCACAGTTGCAGACTCAGCCAGGTGTAGAACTTCTGCTTGCGGCTGCGCGGAGTAAAACCGTGTTGAGTGATCACCAGCGGCAGACGCAACAGCGAGGCGCCGACCCAGCCGAACAACAGGCCTTTGAAATTGTGGGTGTTGATCAACGGACGTTCACCGCGCCGCTGACGCAAGTGCCGCAGCAGGGCAGCGAGCCCTGCGCAGCCTTGTGCATCGACGCCGGCCTCGCGAAAACGCGCGATCAGTTCCGGCGGCGCATCGAGGAACAGCACCTGGTGCTGCCCCGGCGTCGCCTGGCAATGATCGAGCAACATCCGCTCGGCCCCGTAGAACCCGCCGCTGCTGAGCAAATGCATGATCGGCAGGGCGGCGTTCGGGGAGGACGGCGTGTTCAATTGCGCACCCAGTGCACGAAGCTTGGTACGGTCCAGTTCTTGTGCGGATTGCTCGGCAGTGCATTTTGATCGTTGATCACCAGCAGCACCGGCAGGCCCAGTTCGTGGCTGATTTGCGCCGGGTGTTTGAAGCGGTGATCGAAGAACTCACGCACGTAGACCAGTGCAATCGCGAGTAACAGACCGGTGAACAGCCCGAACGGAATGATCAGCATCGGTTTCGGGAACGCCGCTTCGGTCGGCTCGAACGGTGGGCTCAAGACCCGGGCGTTGGACAAGTCGTCGTTCAGCGAGCGAGTGGTGCTGCTTTCGGCAAAACGCTGGGCGTAGGTCGAGAACGCGGCGTGCAGCGCGTCGATCTCGGTGTCCATCTGCCGCAGCTTGCTTTGGGTCTGCTGCAACTCATGGATGCGCGCCTTGAACTCGGCGATGCGCGCGGTTTTCTGATCGATCACTTGCTGTACCACGGCCAGGTCGTTGGTGCGTTCCTGGATGCGGTTGCTCACCACTTTGAGGAACTGCTGGCGGGTACGGGCGATTTGTTCGCGGGTCAGCAGCATCGGTTCGCTGCCGGGCTGGAACACGGCCAGATCGTTCATGTAGCGGCTGACCTGAGTGGTCAGTTGCTCGCCCAGCTGTTTGATTTCCCGGTCTTCAAACGCCACGTTGTCCACGGTGGTGGTGAAGGTGTAGGGGAAGGTGTAGTCGTTGAGCTTGTTGTTGCTGGCGGCGGCCAGGCTGGTTTTCAGGTATTCCAGCCAGCGTTGGCTTTGCAGCAGGCGATCGCGATACAGGTTCAGCGCCTGTTCTTCGGTGTTGATCGCGTTGAGGCGGAAGGTGATTTCTTCTTTCGGATCGGACGCACCGACACTTTCCAGCAGCGCCTGACGATTGCCTTCCAGTCCATCGAGACGCACCTGATACAGATGCTTCTTGGTTTCGTAGAACGATTGCGGCAGGTCGATCGATTGCAGTGCCTGACGGCTCACCAGGTAGTTTTGCAGCAAGGCGGAAACGAAGGTCGTGCCTTGATGCGGATCGGGGAAGCTGTAGACGATCGAGATCACGTTGGAGCCAGGCAGGGTCTCGATTTTCAGGCTGTCCATGGCTTGCTGGGTCAGTGCATCGAGTGCAGTGTCGCGCACCGGATCGGTCTCGAGCCCCAGCGTGTTGCGCACGGGGTTGATCACGTACTGACGCAGCGGCGAGCTGATGTAGCGCTTGAACGGCTCGCTCACCAGTTTGCTGAACATGCCGGGCGACGGAGTGTATTCGCCCTTGTCGCGCAGCTCGCTGATGGTCTGACGGATCAGCGCCGGCGAGCGCAGGATATTGCTCTCGGTTTCCATGTCCGCCAGCGACGGCGGAATGAAGGTGGCGTTATCCACGGTCAGCGACGTGGTGGCGTCGCCCTGTGAAAGTTTTTTCGACTGCACGATCACCTGAGCGGTGATATCGAAGCTCTGTTTGAGCAACAGCGGCAGCACCAGCGCGATCACTGCAAAGATCAGGAAGACACGCTTCACCAGTTGCTTGTTGGCGAAGAAGATCCTGAAGAACTCATGCAGGTAGTTTTCCTTTGGATTCATGATCGGTCACCTGAGAGTCAGTTGTTGTTGCTGTCTTTGTTGTCGACGCGGTAGCCGAAGCTGAAACCCACACCCTGGAACAGCACCACGTCGGCCAGTTGCCGGGCGAGTTCGCCGGCGCTGGCCAGTTTGGTTTTCGGCACGTAGAGCATGTCGTCCGGTTGCAGGTAGGCGATTTGCGGCGCCTCGCCCGACAACGCTTTCTCGACGTCGTAACGCACGGCCTGCACCTGATTGCCGTTGCGGCGCATGATCACCACCGAATCCAGCCGCGCCTTGACGTTGGTGCCGCGCGCCAGGGTCAGCGCTTCAAGCACCGACACTGGCCGGCGGATCGGGTAGGAACCCGGCTGACCGACTTCGCCCAGCACGTAGATTTCATTGCCGGCAGTGGACTTGAGCAGCACGTCCACGGTCATCCGCCCCGGCAGTTGCGCGTACTTCTTGTTGAGGAAGGTTTCGAGCTGGTTGACGGTCATGCCTTGCAGCGGCACGGCGCCGATTTCCGGGAAGCTCGCGTAGCCGTCGGTGCCGACAGTGATCTCGCGGCTCATGCCGGTGGCCGGGTGGTTGAGGGCGTTTTTCAGGTTCTGCTCGTTGGTCAGCGGGCTGATGATCTGCACCGTCAACTGATTGCGGTTGGGCTGGAACAGCTGTTTTCGTTGATAGGCGCGCTGGATTTCCTGGCGCGCTTCATCGCTGGTCAACCCGGCGATCTTCACTGAGGTGTTGGCGCCCGGCAGCTCGATGGTGCCGTCCGGCAGCACCAACTGGTTGCCGTTGAGCTGGCTGGCAGCGGTGAAGTTGAGACCGATCTGGTCACCCGACTGCACACGGTAGGCGTCCGAGCCGCTGGTGCTGATGTGGAAGATTACATCCAGCACGTCTTGCGGGCGCAGGGTCTGTTCGACCTTGGGCATGTCGGTGGCCTGAGCATTGGCCGGGGTGGCGGTGAGGATATTCACCGGCATGTTCTGGGTGTCGGAAGTGCTTGAGCAACCTGCGAGCGGCAGCATCAGCAGAACCAGTATCTTGGCGTTCATGGCGTCATCCCTCGCGGTTGCTTACAGGTTTTTGTACAGCCATTTGGGCATGTAGTACTTGCGCCGGTTGAACACGCTACCGACCACCTTCGCCCCGGCCTGGGTCAACCGCTGCACGGCCGCTTGCGCGACTTCCCAGCGGGTGTCTTCGGCCCGTACCACAAACACCACACCGTCGACCTGAGTGCTGATCACCAGGGTGTCGGCAGCCGAATACACCGCGTCGCCGTCGATCACCACGAAGCGGTACTGACTGCCCAACTGGTCGAGCAACGGGCTCAGGCGCTCGGCGGTCAGGTGTTCCATGGTGCGGATCGGCCGACCGTTGGGCAGCACGTGGAACGGCAGGCTCGACACCTGCACCACACAGTCCTGCAACAACGGCGGGTTGTCGGGGTTGAACAGCAGGTCGCGCAGGCCGCGCTCCTTGTTCAGGTTCAGTTGCTGCGTGAGGTTGGTCGCCGACTGGCTGGCGTCGACGTACAGCACCTGGCCGCTGCTCATCTGTGCCAGTTGGCTGGCCATGGCCAGGGCGCTGGTGGTGGTGCCGGCGCCGGGGTTGGCGGCGGTCAGGAACAGGATCCGCAGATCCAGGTCCAGCACGGTCGAGGTCAGGTTCGACTCGCTGGGGCTGGCGATGCTCAGACTTTTGTTGGTTGAACCGTCCATTAGCTTGCTCCGTGGCCGCTGAATACTTTGAAAGGGGTTTTCAACAGGATCTTCAAATCAAGCAAAAGGCTCTGCTCGGCGATATAGCTGAGGTCCAACTCAACGCGCTGGTCGAAGTCGATATTGCTGCGTCCGGAGATCTGCCACAGGCCGGTCATGCCGGGGTAGATCGCCAGGCGGGCGAGGTGACTGTCCTTGTAGCGATAGGCATTGAACGAGGTCGGGCGAGGGCCGACCAGGCGCATGTCGCCAGTCACTACGTTGATCAGGTTGGGCAATTCGTCGAGGCTGGTGCGCCGCAGGAAGCCGCCGATCCCGGTGATGCGCGGGTCCTGGTCGATCTTGAAGTCGATGGCGTCGGCACCGTGCTTGTTCAGGTGGCGCAACGACTCCTTGAGCTCTTCGGCGTTGGCGACCATGGTCCGGAACTTGTACATGCCGAATTTGCGCCCGCGATAACCGGTGCGTTTCTGCACGAACATCACCGGGCCTTTGCTGGTGAACTTGATGGCCAGCGCCAGACCGATCAGCAATGGTGAAAACACCAACAGAATCATCAGCGCGCCAAGGCAGGCCACCACCCGATTGGTGCGCGACAGTTGCCATGGGCGACCGCCGTCACGGCCGCTGAACCAGCCGCGACCCTGACGATGGATCGCCGCGTCGAGGCGCATTCGCTGTTCCGGATCCATGCGTTTGTCACGCACCAACTGTTGGATCGGTACACCTTTCTCATGTCCAGTCATGGAGTCCTCCGCTGAGGTTCAGCCGCGAGCGGCGCGTGGGTGACAGGCAGTGGGGTAGTAGTCGCGGAACCAGGCGATGAATCGCCCCAGGCCCTCATCCAGCTCGATCCGGGGCTGGAACCCGGTGGCCTGGGCCAGGTCGCTGGCCTCGGCGCAAGTGTTGAGCACGTCGCCCGGTTGCAGTGGCAGCAGTTCCACCACGGCTTTGCGGCCGAGGTGTTTCTCCAGCAGGGCGAGGTAGGTTTTCAGTTCCACCGGGTGCTGGCCGCCGATGTTGAACAGCCGCCACGGGGCCATGCTGCTGGCCGGGTCGGGTTGTTCGCGGTTCCACTCGGGATTAGCCCGTGGCGGTTGTTCGATCAGGCGCGCGATGCTTTCGATGATGTCGTCGATGTAGGTGAAGTCGCGCTGATGCTCGCCGTAGTTGAACAGCTTCAGCGGCGAACCTTCGCTGATCGCCTTGGCGAACTGGATCGGCGACATGTCCGGCCGGCCCCAGGGTCCGTACACCGTGAAAAACCGCAGCCCGGTGCATGCAATACCGAACAGGTGGCTGTAGCTGTGAGCCATCAGTTCGTTGGCTTTCTTGGTGGCGGCGTACAGTGACAGCGGGTGATTGACGCCGTCCTGCACCGAGTAGGGCGTGCGCTGGTTGGCGCCGTACACCGAACTGGACGAGGCGTAAATCAGGTGCTCGACCGGGTGCCGGCGGCAGCACTCCAGGATGTTCAGAAAACCGTCGAGATTACTGTCCAGATACGCCCGTGGATTCTCCAGCGAATAGCGCACGCCTGCCTGCGCCGCGAGGTGCACGACCACTTGTGGCCGTTCGCGCACGAACAGCGCTTGCAGAGCCGACGCGTCCGCCAGGTCAATCGTGGCGAGCTGGAAATCCCCCGTCTGTTCGCGCACCCAATCCACCCGATCGTGCTTTAGCTGCGGATCGTAGTAGCCGTTGAAGTTGTCGAGGCCAATCACCTGATGCCCGTCGCGCACCAGCCGCAGTACGCAATGAGCACCAATGAACCCGGCCGCACCGGTAACGAGGATTTTCATGGCCGCAACCCGTCAGGTGCGATGTGGCGCAGACCGATGCCGCTGTAGTGCAGACCGGCGGCTGCGACTTGTTCCGGGTTGTAGAGGTTGCGGCCGTCGATAATGACTTTGGAGCGCAGCTTGCTGGCCAGCAGCTCGAAATCCACCACGCGGAAATTCTTCCACTCGGTGCAGATCACCAGTGCGTCGGCATCCTCCAGGGTGTCGTCGCGGGTGGCGCACAGGTGCAGGTCATTGCGGTAACCGTAAATGCGCCGGCATTCGGACATCGCTTCCGGATCGTAGGCCTGCACGCTGGCGCCTTCGGCCCACAGCGCATCCATCAGATAGCGGCTTGGGGCTTCACGCATGTCATCAGTGTTGGGCTTGAACGCCAGGCCCCAGATCGCGATCGATTTGCCGGCCAGGCCTTGAGGGAATTGCGCCTTGAGTTTGCTGAACAGGATGTGCCGCTGGCTGTCGTTGACGTCGGTGACGCTGCGCAGCAGTTTCAGCGGCATGCCGTTGTGTTCGGCGGTGTGCAGCAGGGCGCGTAAGTCTTTGGGAAAGCACGAGCCGCCAAAACCGCAGCCGGGGTAGATAAAGTGATAGCCGATGCGCGGATCGGAGCCGATACCCTTGCGTACCGCTTCGATGTCGGCGCCGAGCAGTTCGGTGAGGTTGGCCAGCTCGTTCATGAAACTGATGCGGGTGGCGAGCATCGCGTTGGCCGCGTACTTGGTCAGCTCGGCGCTGCGGTTGTCCATGAACATCAGTTTTTCGTGGTTGCGGCAGAACGGCGCGTACAGCTCGCTCATCTGCTCCCGTGCAATATCGTCGCGGGTGCCGATGATGATCCGGTCAGGTCGCATGCAGTCGGCGAGGGCGCTGCCTTCCTTGAGAAATTCGGGGTTGGACACCACCCGCACCGCCAGGGCGCTTTTGCCGCGCCGTTGCAGTTCTTCTTCAGCGGTGTGCGACACCTGATCCGCCGTGCCGACCGGCACCGTGGATTTGATGATCAGCGTGCGATCGTCCTCCATGAAACTGGCGATCTGTCGAGCGACATTCAGCACATGACTGAGGTCAGCCGAGCCGTCTTCGTCGGCCGGCGTGCCCACGGCAATGAAGATCAATGCGGCATGTTCCACCGCGTCGCTAGCTTGGGTGCTGAACAACAAACGACCCGCTTTGATGTTCTCTTCCAAAGTTGCCGAAAGGCCCGGTTCACTAATAGGAGGAACTGCCTGTTGTAATTGCTTGATCTTGTTCGGATCAATATCTACGCACATAACCCGATGTCCGACATCGGCAAGTGCAGCAGCTTGTATCAGGCCAACATAGCCCGTACCAAATACGCTCACGTCCATATTGGCGTGCCTCGTAAGACGGTGGTGGGAAGATCAAATTTGAACTGTCAAAAGGGGTATAGCGCAGAGTTGGAAAAGCATGTCAGCAAAATGACATGTTGCACGTGTATAACACCCCCGTTTTTGGGGGCGAATGGCCATCAAGTGCTTGCTGTAGCTGGATTTGTCCCGTTCTTGACATGTTTTTCACATTTAAAAGAAAGCGACAAACGGTGGTAGCCCTCGAAATCAAAGACTTCCAGCGATCAAGGTGTGTCAGTTTTGAGTCAATGTTTTTTTGACGCTTTTATGAAAAACCCGGCATTTCTTGCGCTTTGATGGCCCGGTGCTAGTGTCAGGTTTTGACCGACAAACTCTTGACTCGCGCTGCTCAAGCGTTCCGGAATCGCCATGTTTAGATATTTGAAAGAACTGCTTTTAATTATTTATCTGCTGTTTTATTCCGATTATTACCTTGAGCGGTTAAATGCTATCGGGTTCGGTTTTTCTGTACTGCTTTTTGGCGCGATGTTTTTGGCGCTGACTTTCGCATTATTACTAACGGCCTATATACGTCAGACTTTCATTCGACACTTGTTCGCATTAGTAATGTTTGTTTCAGCGGTGTTTTTCGATGTTTATACGAGGGTGACCGCCGATTACCTGACTTACAGCAGTTTCGTCTCGCTGGTGTACTCCGGCGGCTTCATCCAGGAGGCGGCGTATCAGTACCGGGGAGCGATCATCCACGGGCTGCTCAACGGGTTGTTGCTGCTGATCGGCATCGGTCTCAAACCCCGTCATTCGATTCCGGTGCCCAATGCCTTGCGCGTGGCGGCGCCGTTTTGCGGCGTGCTGCTGCTCAGTGCCGTTTTGTTCGTGCGGGCCGGGGAGGGCGCGCGGGGTTTGCCGATCATGTACACGCCGCTGGCCTATCTGAACCTGTTTGGCTATGAGGCGCTGCACAACACCGTCGGCCCCCGTGAGGCGGTGACCCTGGCGCGAAATGGTCCGGCGGTCGGCCATGACATCGTGCTGATCATCGACGAGAGCATTTCGGGCAATTACCTGGACATCAACGCGCCGTTCGGCGTGCACAGCAACCTCAAACAGGCCCGTCCGGGCGTCGAGATCTTCAATTACGGTTACGCGGCGTCCATCGCCAATTGCAGCGCCGACACCAACATCACCCTGCGCTACGGCGGCACGCGCGCCGACTACATGCGGATCAACAGCACGCTGCCGTCGATCTGGCAATACGCCAAAAAGGCCGGCATGCGCACGGTCTACATCGATGCTCAGCGCACCGGCGGCAACCTGCAGAACCTGATGAACGACGCCGAGAAAAAGGACATCGACGAATTCGTGCAATTCGACCAGACCAGCGTGCGCGACCGCGACATGGCCGCCGCGGCCAAGCTGATCGAACTGCTCAACGACGACAAGCCGGAGCTGGTGCTGATCAACAAGGTCGGCGCGCATTTTCCGGTACACGACAAATACCCGGACGCTTTCATGGCTTACCGCCCGACCTTGCCGCGCGGGCAGTTCACGGAAGTTGCCGACACTGGCGAACGCACCGGTTTCAACGGCCAGCCGGATGACTGGGTGCTGTACCGCAACGCCTACAAGAACACCGTGCTGTGGAATGTCGGCGAGTTTTTCTCGCGAGTGTTTGCCCAGGCCAATCTGAACAACGCGCTGCTGATCTACACCTCGGACCACGGCCAGGATTTGCACGAACGCGGCAATCCGGGACTCAATACCCACTGCGGCGGCGACCCGGTGGAGGAAGAAGGGCTGGTGCCGCTGGTGGTGATTCAGGGCGAACAGTTGCACACGCTCGACTGGTCGGCGCAACTGGCGGCGAACAAGGATCGCTCCAGTCACTACAACATCTTCCCGACCCTGTTGCAGTTGATGGGCTACGACCTGCCGGGAATCGAAGCGGTCTACGGCAAACCACTGAGCGTGGCGACGGCGGATGAGTTCACCTTCAACTACCGCTTCAATGCACGGCTGGGGGCCAAACCCGAGTGGAAACACATCGACCTGAACAGTATCGTGACGCCGGGTGAAGCGCCGACGAGTGTGGCGGTGGGGCAGTGATTTATTGGTTGTCTTGGCTGGCCTCATCGCGAGCAGGCTCGCTCCCGCATTTGGAATGCAGTTCCCTGTGGGAGCGAGCCTGCTCGCGATGAGGGTGGATCAAACACAGCAGAGTTCAGATCCATTCCTTGTATCCGCTATCCTTGGCCGACACGGATCGATCGGATGGCGGCATGCTCCAGGTTCAAAACGTCTTCAAAAGCTACCTCACCCCGCAAGGCCCGTTGCCGGTGCTGCAAGGCATCGACTTGACGCTCAAGCCTGGCAGCAGCCTGGCGCTGATGGGCGAGTCGGGCAGCGGCAAGAGCACGCTGCTGCACCTGATCGCCGGGCTCGACAAGGTCGACAGCGGCGCAATCAGCAGCGGCGAACATCGGCTGGACCGGATGAACGAGGCGCAACTGGCCAACTGGCGGCGCACCGAAATCGGTCTGGTGTTCCAGCAGTACAACCTGATCGGCAGCCTGCGCATCGAAGACAACCTGGCGTTTCAGGCGCGACTCGCCGGGCGGCATGACCCGCGCTGGCAACATCATCTGGTGCAGCGTCTGGGGCTGGGCGAATTGCTCAAGCGCTATCCCGAACAACTTTCCGGCGGCCAGCAACAGCGGGTTGCGCTCGCTCGGGCGCTGGCGGCGCAACCGAAATTGCTGCTGGCCGACGAGCCCACCGGCAGCCTCGACGAAGCCACCAGCGACGAAGTCCTGCGACTGTTGCTGGAATTGCTCGACGACACGCCGACCACCCTGCTGATGGTCACCCACAGTCAGCGCGTGGCGGCGCGGCTGGCGGAGCGGGTGGTGTTGTCCAGCGGTCGATTGACGTGAAGGTTTTCCGCCACGCGCTGATCGCGCTGCTCAGTCACTGGCGGCGCCACCCGGTGCAGTTTTTCAGCGTGCTGACCGGGCTGTGGCTGGCCACCAGTCTGTTGACCGGGGTCGAAGCGCTCAACAGTCAGGCGCGGGACAGTTACGCGCGGGCCAGCCAAATGATCGGCGGCGAGCCCCAGGCCAGCCTCAGCACGCCGAACGGCGCGACGTTCCCGCAACAATGGTTCGTTGACCTGCGACGTCTGGGCTGGCCGGTGTCGCCGGTGCTGCAAGGTCGGTTGATTCTTAAAAATCACGAAAACCAGCGCCTGCAGTTGATGGGCATCGAACCGGTGTCCTTGCCCGGTGACAGCGCGGTGGCCGGGCAGGCGATGCCGATTGAGCGCGTCGTCGAATTCTTCACCCCGCCGGGCAGCACCTGGATTTCGCCCGAGACCTTGCGAGCGCTGAACCTTGCCGAGGGCGCGACCCCGGCCACCGAAACCGGCCAGACGTTGCCGCCGCTGCGGGCACAAACCGACATGGCCCCCGGCGTGCTGCTGGTGGACATTGGCGTCGCTCAGCGCGTGCTCGAACAGCCCGATCAACTGTCACGTCTGCTGTTGCCGAAGGATTTTCACGCCGACGTCCCGGCCGCGTTCAGGGGCCAGTTGCAGCTCAAGAGCAGTGGCGAGGAAAACAACCTGGCGCGACTGACGGAAAGCTTCCACCTCAACCTTGATGCGCTCGGGTTTCTCTCGTTCATTGTCGGCTTGTTCATTGTCCACGCGGCTATCGGTCTGGCGCTGGAGCAGCGCCGGGGATTACTGCGCACCTTGAGGGCCTGCGGGGTCAGCGCACGGATGTTGATCGCTTGCCTGATCGTCGAGCTCGGCGCGTTGGCGTTGATCGGCGGGTTGTTCGGCGTGGTCAGCGGTTACTGGCTGGCGAGCGTGCTGTTGCCGGACGTCGCCACCAGCCTGCGCGGTCTGTACGGCGCGGAAGTGGCGGGGCAGTTGCGACTGAGTCCGTGGTGGTGGTTCAGCGGCATCGGCTTGAGCCTGCTCGGCGCGTTGCTGGCCGGGGCCAACAGTTTGCTGCGGGCGGCGCGTCTGCCGCTGCTGGCGGTGGCGGATCCACAGGCCTGGCATCAGCAACATGCGCGCTGGTTGCGGCGTCAGGGTTGGGTGGCCGGCGTGTGTGCGGCGATTGCGTTGGCTGCGCTGGTGTGGGGCAACAGCCTGGCCAGCGGTTTCGTGTTGATGGCGGGGCTGTTGCTCGGCGCCGCGCTGGCGTTGCCGGTGTTGCTCAGCGCGCTGCTCAACGGTTTGCTCGGGCGCAGCCGCTCGGTGCTCGGGCAGTGGTTTCTCGCCGATTGCCGCCAGCAATTGCCGGCGCTGAGCCTGGCGTTGATGGCGCTGCTGCTGGCGATGGCGGCGAACATCGGCGCCGGCAGCATGACCGCCGGTTTCCGCCAGACTTTCAACGACTGGCTCGAACAACGGCTCACCGCCGAGCTTTATCTGAACCCGAGCAACCCGGCGCAGGCGCGAGAGCTGTACACCTGGCTCAAACAGCAACCCAGCGTAAAGGCGATCATGCCTAACTGGCAGGTTTCGGTGACGCTGCAAGGCTGGCCGGCGGACGTGTTCGGGATCATCGATCATCCGCATTATCGCCAGCACTGGCCGTTGCTCGAAGCGCGGGGCGACGATCCGTGGGCGGCGCTGGCGAGCGACGATGCGGTGATGCTCAGCGAACAACTCGCCCGCCGACTCAAGGTCCGGCCGGGCGATCACCTGACGATTCCCACACCGGGGCTGCCATGGTCGCCGCGCATCGTCGGCATCTACGCGGACTACGGTAATCCCAAGGGCCATGTGCTGGTCAACAGCAATCACCTGCTGCGCGGCTGGCCGCAGCTGACGCCGAACCGCTTCAACCTGCGTATCGACCCGCCGAACATCCCTGCGCTGCTCACGGCCTTGCAGGCCCGCTTTCAGCTTGATGACAGCCGCATCGTCGATCAGGCGCGGCTCAAGGGCTGGTCGGTTCAGGTGTTTGAACGCACCTTCGCCGCGACAGCCGCGCTCAACAGTCTGACCCTGGCGGTCGCCGGTGTGGCGCTGTTCATCAGCCTGCTGACCCAGAGCCAGAGCCGTCTCGGCCAGCTCGCACCGTTGTGGGCGTTGGGCGTGACGCGGCGGCAATTGATGCTGCTCAACCTCGGGCAGACGTGGCTTCTGGCGCTGCTGACGCTGGTGCTGGCCTTGCCGTTGGGCATCGGCCTGGCGTGGTGTCTGGACGCGGTGATCAACGTGCAGGCCTTTGGCTGGCGTCTGCCGCTGCGGGTGTTTCCATTGCAGTTGCTGCAACTGATGGGGCTGGCGCTGCTGGCGACGTTGCTGGCTTCGGCGTGGCCGCTGTATTCGCTGTACCGCACGCAACCGGCGGATCTGTTGAGGACGTTTGGCCATGAGGATTAGATTCGTCGGGATGGTGTTGCTGTTGATGCTCGTTGGCTGCGATGACAAGGCGCCGGAGCAAAAAGGCTTCGCCGGAATGGGCAGTCAGGCGCAGGCGTTTACGCCGGTGGTGCCGGGGCGGGTGTTCAGCTTCCCGGCGGATCACGGCGCCCATGACGGCTTTCGCATCGAATGGTGGTACGTGACGGCCAATCTCAAGGATGCGCAGGGCAACGATTTCGGCGTGCAGTGGACGTTATTCCGCAGCGCCCTGAACGCCTTGCCGCCTCAGCCGGGCTGGGCCAACCAGACGATCTGGCTCGGGCACGCGGCAGTGACCTCGGCCAGCGTCCACCACGCCGCCGAGCGTTATGCCCGTGGCGGCGTCGGGCAGGCCGGGGTGCGTGCGGCGCCGTTCGAGGCTTGGATCGATGACTGGCGTTTCGTCAGTCAGGCGAGCGATCCGCTGGCCGACCTGCAACTCAGCGCCCGGGACAAGAACTTCAGCTACCTGTTGCGCCTGACCTCCAGCCGCCCGCTGGTGCTGCAGGGTGACAAGGGTTTCAGCCAGAAATCCGAACAGGGCCAGGCGTCGTATTACTACAGTCAGCCGTTTTTTCAGGCCAGTGGCACCCTGCAGATCGACGGCCAGACCTACACCGTCAACGGTCCGGCGTGGCTCGATCGTGAGTGGAGCAGCCAGCCGCTGACCGCCAATCAGACGGGATGGGACTGGTTTTCCCTGCATCTGGACGGTGGCGAGCACGTCATGCTCTACCGCATGCGTCAGAAGGAAGGGGCGCCGTACCTCACCGGCACGTGGATTGCCGCCGATGGCCAGACCGAAACCCTGCACGCCGAGCAGATCAAGCTGACCCCGCAAGGCACTGCGAAGGTCGCCGGCCGTTCAATGCCGGTGCGCTGGTCGATCGGCATTCCGCAAAAAAACCTGCAGATCACCCTCGATGCAATCAACCCCGACGCCTGGATGAACCTGCGCATTCCGTATTGGGAGGGGCCGGTGCGCCTGAGCGGCAATCGGGACGGGCAGGGCTATCTGGAAATGACCGGGTACTGATTCCGCGCACCGTGCCGCGAAGGAATCGATTGGAACTCTCTCCAGGATGCCCCCTCTACCGAGGAACATGGCCGAGGATCCGATCCATGAGCGAGGAACTGAAATCTCCAGACCTGACGACCTGGCAGCAGATGTTTGACGATCAGACGTACTGGCAACAATCCCCGGATGCCCATTACTTCGATCTGCAGCGCATCGCTGACGATTTGCTCGGCCAAGGTGCCATCGATCTTGAGCAGTGGCAGATTCTCAGAGCCAAGGCCGATGACTTGCACAAGGACTCACCCGCCGTGAATGTTGCGCGGGAACTCGACGACCCCGAAGCCTGAGGAGACCTGGAATGAACACTGTCCCTGATAACGAGCACCCCGACGAACCTCGTCCGCCGGGTGAAACCGAGCGCGACAACGACGCACTGCGTCCCACCGATCCCAAACAGCGGCAGAACTCCGGGAAAGGCACCGCCAGTGGCGAGTCCACCGCGCAGGACACTGCGCAACGATCGCGGAACAAACCCTGAAGGGCGTCTATGCTCACTGGCACGTCCGTCGCTGACCACGTCGGCGATGGGTGCTGCCATCCATCACAGGGAATGTACCGCTTATGAAGCTCCAAGCACTGACGCACGCCATAGCACTTGCCACCGTCCTTTCTGCTGCCAGCCTTTCGGCGACGGCCGCCGATATCCCGCTGTCGGCCGCTGTCGAGGCCGACCGTGTCACCACCAAAGTGCTGGCGGTTGACCCGGTCAATCATCAGGTGGTCCTTGAAGGCGCGGAAGGTCGCCAAGTGCACATTCAGCTCAGCGACAAGGCGAAAAACCTCGGTAATTTGAAAGTGGGCGATCTGGTACAGATCGAAGTGACCCGCTCTGTGGCCGCTTATCTGGACACCGACGTGGATAAAGGTCTGCCTGGCTCCACCGAGCGTACTGGCGAGCTGCGCAACGCCGTGGGCAGCAGCAACCCCGGTGGCGAGGCTTTCCGCCAGGTTCAGGTGCAACTGAAAATCACCAAAATTGATTTGGCGACAAACCAGGTCACCCTGGAAAACCCTTCGGGCCAGTCGAAAACCCTCAACGTCGAAAAGCCTGAGATTCAGGCCAAACTGAAAGATTTGAAAGTCGGGCAAAGCGTCGTTGTCACTTACACCGATGTATTAAAAGTGACCAGTCAGCATGAAAGTTGAGTATTGACTCTACAGAATGGCTGTTCTTGTACAAGTAATTGTATGAGAACAGTCATATGAAGTATTCGAGGTGGTGATGTCAGAAAGTTTGTCGGGAAATATCGACGAATATTTTCTTTAACTTTTCAGTACATAAATTTCATCTTCAATTAGCACGACATATCCGCCAACTTCCATTAAAATCCCTCCCGTTCGCCCAGTGTCAGGGCTCTTTACCGGTGCATGGATTGCCAGGCCATAACACTGGGCGAACACCTCCTCGGAGTGGATACCAAAGAATTCAGATGCAAAAAGGGCGACTTTGAAGTCGCCCTTTTTATTTGTCTTACGATTTGGCAGGCCGCATGCCTTGTTGCAACTGAAGGCGCTTGAGCGTTTCCTGATACATGGTGGTGCGGCGGTGTTGTGTGCCGTATCCACCGATAGCGGCCACGGTGCCGGCCTGGATGTGATCCAGGTAGCGGAAGATCTTCCGTGGCGAGAGGCATTTGATGCCGTAGCCAAGGCTGCTTAAACGATCCTGCAGCGTGTATCCCGGAACCCGGTCGTCCATCGAAAAATGCAGCCCGTGAGTCTTGATCAACCGAGCGTTCCACAAGGTGCAGAAGCTTTTCAGGTGAGTTTCCCGGTAGGGTTTTGGATCTCTGGAGGGCAACCCGAAATGCTGTTTTGCCCGGCGGAAATGGTGTTTGAAATAACGCGAAGACAAACGCCAGGTGTCTCTAAAGACGCCGCGATCCAATTGTTCGACGCAACCGACCGCCGCTGTATCCAAAGATTGCATGCACTCATTCATCATCATCGAAAAGACAGTACTGTCAAAAACGAAAGTGTCGGTGTGCAGCAAAAACAGGTAATTGGTTTCAACTTTCGCAAGTGCCAGATCAAGTGCCTTGCCATGAGCAATATGCCCCGCTTCCTTGCCGGGAGAAGGGCGCTCGATCAAGTTGATCCAGTCCAGAGACCGCAAGTAAATCAGGCTTTCATCGGCGGAATCGTTGTCCACCACCCACACCGGAATTTGATGCTCCTTGACGTATTGCTGGAGAAACTCCAGGCACATCCGGGTTATTTCCGGCGTCTTGTAATTGACCAATACAAGACTGAAGGCGGGCAGTTGTTTAGAGGTGGAATCGATCGCACTCATGGTCCGGGCTCACTTCAAGTTGAAGGGTTCTGCTGACGGCAATCAGCCCACAGAACCGCTGCTTTGTGGCCCGGATGGTAGGGACGTAACCTTAGTTGAAACTTAATTTTCGAGCGCTCGGTCCGGGTGACTTGTTACGGCTTGCGACACTGGCGAGGCGCTTGGCGACCCAGCGCGGTTCCACGGTAAGATGCGCCGCCCTTTCAAGTTCAAGGAAGACAACGGCCCGCGCCGTTCGCCAAGGACGAAACCACTTTCCCTCTACCACCCGGCCCTTTACTGGCTGCGCGTGCGGCAAAAAAGACTGTTCCGCCACATCGCCTGGCAGTGCTCGAGCAAACGCTACGCGCGGCCTGCCACGACGTCCGAGCGCTTGCCTTACCGCTACCTCAAACACACCTCAAAACTGATCCGCAAACTCGGCGACTCCGACCTCGCGCTGCAACACAACAAAGTCATCAACCTCAAACTCGCCGTCGTTGCCATCGACGGCGTCACTATCGCCCCCGGCGAATATTTCTCCTTCTGCCGCCTCGTCGGCCGCCCGACCCGCCGACGCGGCTACGTCGAAGGCATAGAACTCTCATTCGGCGAAGCCCGCACCGGCATCGGCGGCGGCATCTGCCAACTAAGCAACCTCATCCACTGGATGGCCATTCACTCACCCCTGGTCGTCATCGAACGCGCCAACCACAGCTTCGACCCCTTCCCGTACGACGGCCGCGTCCTGCCATTCGGCTCCGGCGCGGCGATCTTCTACAACTACATCGACCTGGTACTACACAACCCGACGGATCGCAGCTTTCAGCTGAAGTTGAAGGTGGGGGAGACGCAGTTGGAGGGGGAATTGTTGTGTGATCGGGAGCGGGCTTATCGGTATCACGTGTTTGAAGTGGGGCATCGGTTTGTGCGGGAGGGGGAGCGGGTGTACCGGGAGAATGAGATTTGGCGGGAGGTGAGGGAGAAGGGGCAGGTGGGGGCGTTGGTGGAGAGGGAGCGGTTGTATGGGAATCGGGTGGTGGTCAAGTATGAGGTCGGGGAACAAGTCATTGAAAGTCAGCAGTAGGTTGTGTTTTTGCCTTAGGGTTTTGAGTCTGTGACGGAAATAACGCAATTACGGGTTTAGGTAGGGATACGTTTCGCCGTATAGGTGAAACGTATCGTCCAGATAATAAACTCCGGAAATCGAGTTTATTACCAGTTCTAGCTTTCCCTTTGATGGGAATAGCAAATAGAACAGCTCAAAGAATAAATAGTCCTTGATGAGGGTTACTGCTACGCCTGGATGGCTTTTTATAAGGATTGAAAGTGGCGGGTAATTGCAATCTCTTAATTCGGGGATGTCGGCGTAGCCTTGTTTGTTATCGTCTTGTATGCATTCGGTGATGAATGCATTTGTTAGCTCGTAGAATTGCTCGGGCAGTTCGTGATTTTTTATTGATAAAGTATATTTTTTGGCATGGTTGGAGAGAGGTTCACCGAAGCCAAGGCTGCGGTAGGTTACAGAGGTTGGGTCAATAATTTTGTTTTCTGATTTGAAGATCATGGTTTTTTAATCGCGGGAGGGAAAGAAGGGGATGCTATATGTACGCAATCGTGGTCGTCTACATAAGTTAAGAAGCTAAGGGCTGTATTGGTTATCCAGAATGGAAAGCCAGTCGTTTCTGAAAGCAATATTTTCAAATCAGATGATGACTGAAGCGTCCAAGCATGGATTTGGTTGTCGAGGACGATTAATGTTGGTTTTTCAGAAGGGTATAGAAGATCGACTTTTTTCCAAAAGTCTGGGTCGTGTTGTTTTGTTACGGATTTTAGATTGAGGGGGTCAAGGGTGTTTGTGTTGGAGTAAAAGAAGCGGGTTTTTACGTCGGAAATTATTTTTTCTAATTCATCTTTTTGAGTTTCTGGTTTTTTAGATGATTTGTTTCGAGTGCTGATGTGATTTCTTTTTCCAAGTAACTCATCGAAATTTCCTTTTGTTTTACAGAAAAAATAAAAATAGATCAGCTCCATTTGGTTGGGAGGGAAGCATTTTCAAGCGTCGAGCATGAAGCGTTCAATCTGTTTGATAAAGTCTTGTTTGCTTTTTGTTCTGTATTGCCCTAATGGTAGCTCAGAGTTTTTGATCGGTTTTCCTTTGTTGTCGTACTTGATTGTCAGGAATTCAATGACAAAGTCCCCGTCAGGATCTCCCTCTGGCTCAAGTCTTGAGTCAAAGCAATGACCAGTAGTTCGTCGGACACCACCCAGTAAAACTGAGTTACTAAACCACTCGACAGTCTCTGGTGTGAAATCAACCTCGAAAAGGTTGTTGATTGTAATAGTCCATCCGCTTGGGACTCGAAGGGGATGGAGTTCGTATTTAAGCTTGGATCTCATGTTGGTGCGTCCTCTGTGGTTTCTTTTGTTGAATTCAGTCTAGCGGGTACTCGCAAGTCCATGGTGGCGTAAATAGCTCTGGATTTATGTTGTTTTTATAAAGAAAAGAGTTGATTTCTTCCTCTGTTTCCAGGGTTTAGAGTGAAAAGGGGAAAGATTTATTTTCTTTAACGAAAAAATAAATCTGTGCCCTCTAGTTTTAATGTTCTAGAAGGGGGGGTTATTAAGCTGAAAATAAATCTTCATCGCTTGATTTTTATTAGGTACGTTGGTTAAAAATAAAAAAATATTCCAGTCTCTTTTTCAATTGCTATTTTGTTTAGCTTTACTATGTCATTAAATACTTCAAGATGGCTACTGTTAAACGCCTCGCTAAAGAATGCAAGCGTGATTCCTAGATTTTTCTGCCCCTTGATGGATTCATCTTCGTATTCGTCAATTAGCGTTCCCAAAGTTTTATTGATTTTTTCAACCACTCCAGAATTGGAGAGGTCGGCGTATTGATCATTCGTCAATATTAGTTCAGCTATATCACCTGGTTGAGCTTCGTCCATATCTAGGCGTTGCATTGCAAGTGCGTTAAGGGGGACTGATATTATTTTCAATTAAGGCTCCGTGCTGAATAAATATTTGGAAAAAGGGGATAGATTTATTTTTCTCAGCGAAAAATAAATCTGTCCCCTTTTTGGTCCACTTTTGGATTGGTCCCTTTTGGATTGTTTACCAGAGATCAATTCGGCCGCATTTGAACTCGATTAGGTCGCCAGTATTTATGCCGCCAGGTAAGTAATCATCGATTAATAATTTGATTCCACCCACGGCCACCAGATGCTCTGATGCATTTATTACTCTGGCAATTACTTTTCGAGATAGTCCAGGTTTTTCTGTGTTCCAGATCCCTACTGTCGACTCGCTTTCGCAGATCATTGCTTCTTTCAACGAAAAAACATGCAATGGATCATTTATTGTTTCTCCAATGTTCGCGCTGCATGGTTGAGAAAATGCAACGCAGGTAAAGTTTCCGTCGCTAATCTCAACTTCCGCCTCGGCCGAATCTCTGGATATCCAACTGATGTCCTTTATTAACATTTCTATTTCTCTGTTTTTAATCCGTACGGAGACTTCCATCCGATCTGTGGTGAAAAGGGGACAGATTTATTTTCTTTAGCGAAAAATAAATCTGTCCCCTTTAGTTTGGTGGTTATTCAACCCGCCCGCAAGCTTGATTGGATCCGGTGTCAAAAAACGCCCAGTACCCGGATTGTAGTAGCGGTGCCGGTTGTAATGTAACCCTGTCTCGGCATCAAAATACTGACCCTGGAATCGCAACGGATTGTCGATTTCGCTGACGTCCAACGCGGCAAGGTTGCCGTAGGCGCGGTACTTCGCGGACCACATGATTTCGCCACTGTAGTCAGTGAGTTCCTGCGGTGTGCCCAGATGATCGAGCTGGTAGTAGGTTGGAAAGGGGGCAGATTTATTTTCTTCAAATAATAAATCTGCCCCCTTTGGATTTCACTTTGGATTTTTTTGCTTTTTCTTTTTTCGATTTGGTGGTTATAGCGGATATTCACAGCGCCATGGTGTAGTGAAAAGCTCTGGATTGATATCGAGTTTTTCAAGTAGAGCGTTGATCTCATCCTCGGAGTTCATGGTTTCTATTTTTTCGATAGTAATATCGCGGTCATCTATGCCGTCGCTTGTTTCAAGTGTTTCGGTAGGAATTGTAAATATTACAATCGCGTACCGGAAGCTTTTTGAATGGTGGATGAAGTCGTAATATTGGTTTGGGTCGTTGGTGAAGGAGTACTTATAAATGGCATAAACTGAAATCCATTTTCTTAATGATGGTTCATCGGATTCTAGCTCTTGCGCAATGTTGTCGTAGCCTGTCCCGTCAAGCCCATACCATACACTTTGTGGGATATATTTTTGCGCTGTCATTTTTGCCCCTCGAACGGATTCGGCCAATAAATTCGGATGACTTTTCCATCTTTTGGATGTAGCTGCAAATGAGGCATAGCAGCATGTGGGTCTGTTGGGCTGTGGTTCGCCATATAAACTTTTCGCGTTTCAATATTGGAGACAGGCGTGTCGTCCCAGAATTGAATAGGGGACAGATTTATTTTTCGCTGAAGAAAATAAATCTGTCCCCTTTGGATTGTCCCCTTTGGATTTTTGTCCCCTTTGGATTTTTTTCGCTACTAAATCTAGATCCGGGAATCGACTAAAGATTCTCAATGTCTGTGTTGCAGCCATTGTTTTTCAGTCTTTGAATTTCTTGCTCAAAAGAATACTTGGATGAGTTTTCGTTTTTTTTGTCATACACTTTTCTCAAGTATCGGAAGAGTTTGCCAATATTGTTTTTTGTCTTGTCGTCAAGGCTAGCAATAAGGTCGTAATCATCCATTGATAGAATGTGTAATTTATTCTTCAGAACGTAGTATGCGGTAATGTTCGAAAGCAAGCCCGCCGCATCTTCGTAGTTTTCTTTCAAGTATTTAGCATAATCTTCAAATATTTTTGTCAAAAGACTCTGCGCGGCTTTTTGAGTTTTCAATACGCTGCACATTTCCTGCCAGTTGCTGACATACAGGTGGTCACCCCAATCGGAGCCTCTAGCAAAATAAATTCCTTCTCCTTTGAAGAATTCAGAAATTTCATGCTGGTCTAAGGCAGTTTCAAATGTAGTTTTCATTGAAGCTTTTCCCAATCGTCGAAATTTTTCAACAGCGTTCCAATGTCGCTGTTGTGGGTGACATTCTCAGAGCCGATCAGAGCGGCTTCTTTTGTACCGCTTTTCGTTGCACCACCAGGAACCCATTCGTTAGGGTAGGCGCCATTTTCCTTTCCATTAGGCATCTCATATTTAAAACGAGGGTCATCCGGCTTTATTTTAACAATATAGATGCCTTCACCTTCGAGAGTCTTTGCACCAAGGTTCAGCTCTTTATTCAGAACTCGCCAGTCGTTACCTGCAGCTCGATATTTGGCAACGACTTCTTCCATCTCAGAAGATAGACCCACAAACTTCCGTTGAGGAAAGGTTGGGTAGCTGGAACCGGTGATCCAACTTTCGATTACCACGAAGGATCCTCCCTCTTTTGCGAAGAGCTCTCGATGAGCATTAATGTAGTTCTCAGGAAGATAGTCACCAGGATTAGGTGGCCGATCAGCCTTATTCATATCAATTATTTCATCGAATTTTTCCTGACTCATCGGCAAATGGTCAGGCTTGGTGGCGTTGGCTGAGTTCGTCGGTAGTTTGCAATCAGGTCCAGGACAGGTCGTACTCAGTCCCAGTGGATCGACCCAGCCCGTAGGGTTCGGTACGTATTGGTAGTTGTTCAACCCACCCGCAAGCTTGATCGGATCCGGTGTCAGGAAGCGTGCCGTGTTCGGATTGTAGTAGCGGTGCCGGTTGTAATGTAACCCCGTCTCGGCGTCGAAGTACTGACCCTGAAAGCGCAGCGGGTTATCGATTTCGCTGACATCCAATGCGACAAGGTTGCCATAGGCACGGTATTTCGCTGACCACATGATCTCGCCGCTGTAGTCGGTGAGTTCCTGTGGTGTGCCGAGGTGGTCGAGTTGATAGTAGAACGGCGTGGCCTTTCGTGGCCCCTCGCCGTCGAGCATCGCCAGTGGGCGGAAGCTGCCGGGTTCGTAGATGTAGGTGCGATAGCGGTTTTCACCGCTTTCGGCGATCAGGCGTTCGCCTTGCCACAGGAATTCGGTGGTATGGCTGTCGACGGTCTTTTCGATGCGGCGGCCGAAGGCATCGTATTTGTACGACGCCGTACTGCCTCCCGGCAGGCTTACGCCGATCAGACGATGTTGGCAGTCATACCGGTATTCAGTGACGAGTTTCTGGTTAGCGCCGCGCCGCTCGCGGATCAGGTTGCCGTAGGCGTCGTAGTCGTAGTGGCGGTCGCCCTGCATCAGCAGGCGGTTGCCTTTGACGTTGGCCAGGTTGGCAACGGGCATGTCGGTCTGACCGAGCAGGTTACCCGCCGGGTCATGGGCGAAGCTTTCGGGTGTTGCGCCACGTACGTTAATCAGTCGATCCAGCGGATCGTAGTGGTAGCTGCGATTGCCTTTACGGCTGTCGTCGATGCCGGCGAGGTTACCGTTGGCGTCGTAGTTGTAGCGACGCTGGAACAGGTTTTTGTCGCGTTGACTGACGCTGTGCGCTTGCAGGCGACCTTGTTCATCGTATTGATATTGGCTGAGCAGCAGACCTTGCTGACGTTGCTGTTCACGACCGGCGCTGAACTGGTGGGAAGTCAGGCGTGTGCCGTTGAGGTCGATACTGCTCAGATGCCCGCCAGGTTGGTGGCGATAATCGAGTGTGCTGCCATCCGGCAGGCGGCAGTGATTGAGCTGTCCGACGCTGTCGTATTCGTAACGCGTGGTGCCCCAGCCCTGATGCTCGGTGATCAGCCGATCTTGCACATCATATTCATAAGCTAGCGGCCAATGACCATCGTCCACGTGGACCAGACGGCCAAGTGCATCGTAGTTGTAGTGAATTTCCTCGCCATCGGGCAGGGTCTTCACCAGCAGTCGGCCAGCGGCGTCGCGCTGGTACTCGGTGACAAGTTCGCTGCCGTCGTCGCCGAATTCGGTTTTCTTCAGCAGCTTGCCGTTGAGGTCGTACTCGTAGGCAGTGCGGCGTCCGTCGAAACCGGTTTCCTGCTGGATCAGCCCGTTCGAGTAGTAATCCAGCTG
The DNA here is from genome assembly GCF_002113125.1 of Pseudomonas sp. B20(2017). Classification (GTDB taxonomy): domain Bacteria; phylum Pseudomonadota; class Gammaproteobacteria; order Pseudomonadales; family Pseudomonadaceae; genus Aquipseudomonas. The sequence continues at coordinate 34,858 of NZ_NEJP01000010.1, forward strand.
ATAGTGTTCGCCGCGTTCGTTTTCGATGTCGGTGAGAAGCAGGCGTGCGTTGTCATAGCGATAACGCAGTTGACTGCCATCGGGGTTGATACGACGGCTGACCAGGTGCAGGTTATCGGCATACTCGTAACGGGTTACGCGGCCCAGTTCATCGCGTTCAGCCGTGACGCGACCGTACGGGTTGTAGGTAAACGCGCGCGCGGCACCACCGGGCAGGGTGATCTGTGCCAGACGGTTTGCAGCATCCCACTGGTAGTGGGTGATTGCACCGGTTTCAGCCTGACGTGTGATCTGCCGACCGAGCGCGTCGTAGCGATACTTGCGTTGACCGCCGTCGGGCAGGCGCTCCTCCAGCAACTGGCCGAGGTTATTCCAGCCCAGTTGATGACGGCTGCCATCAGGGTGTCTGATTTCCAGCAAGCGTCCCTGGCGATCGTAGCTGTAGTGCGTCGAGTTGCCATCTGGATCAATTTGTTCGGTGATATCGCCCTGGTCGTTGCGCCAGTAAATCCATTTGGCCGGGCCACGGTTAACCACACGGACGTATCCGTGGTAGTACTCGTAGGAGGTCGGCATGTCGTCCGGCGGGATGACCGCGACCAGTCGACCGGCCTCGTTGTATTGGTATTCAGTGACCGCACCCAGTGGATCCTTTTCGGCGATCAACCGGCCTTGATCGTCGTAAGCCTTGAGGTGTTCCGCACCATCGGGATCGACCTTGGCGACGAGTCGAGCCTTGTCATCGTGGGTGTAGACCTCTTCGCTGCCATCGGCGTTGGTAACCGTGACGCTACCTTTGTCATCCCACGCATAGTGCGCGTCCATCTGCGAGAAGCTGGCCCAGTGATGGATGCAGCGCGCTGACTTGCCTTCCTTTTCCCATTCCCAGTAGAAGCTGGCGCCACCGGCGAGTTGCCGCTCGAGAATGACGTTCTGTTCGTTGTAGGCGTAACGCTCCGACTCGCCGGCAGCGTTCGTGGCTTTGATCAGGCGTTGTTGAGCATCGTACGTGTAGGTGACCAGCGTCTGGACGGTGCTCCATGCATCTTCCAGATTGTCTGCCGGAACGAATTGCTGATAGTCGATGGCGACAATGTGTTTGCGGTCGTACCGAACCAGAAGTGCTCGACCGGCCCCGTTATCCACGCGCTTGATTCGACCGTGGATGTCACGAGTGATGTGCAGGCGATTGTCGTAGTTGTCGCTGATGGCGATCAGCGTCGCGCCTTTGTTGTTGAAGCGAAAGTGATAGAACTGCTTGCGTTCACCAGCCTGTGTGAGGATAAGTTCGGAAGGGTCGTTGCCGATGAAGATCGCGGCTTCCGAAAGGCTGTTGGTGATTGCCGGACGCCGCTCGCTCGGCATAGGAAAAGTCGTGACACGGTTTTCGTGGTCGGTCCAGACGACTTCATCGCCATTGATGTCAACCCTTTGGGCGAGGGCATGGCTCCAGCCAAAGCCAAGGCCGCAATCCATTTCCGCCGCACTGGTGCGATAGAGACGCGTCCAGGTGAAGGGCAGTAAACCGCCGAGTTCGCCGTCGGTAATAGTCAACAGTTCTTCACCCGTCACCATCGAAACCGGGCAGCCATTGGTGCAGGTTTTCTTGGCGCAGGTGGCGCTTTTGTCGTCAGGTGTCTTCGATTGATCAGGAGCGTCGTCGATCTTTTCCTTTGGCTCAAGCGAGGTTTGTTTCTGCTTTTTGTCCCGTGGAAACGAGGAGGCGTCCTTGACCTCTTGTTTCGGTGTGTCTGAAGTTTTCGGCAGCGGGGCTTTGGCTGGTTGCTCCGCTACCTGGCTTTTCGGTGCGGCTTTGCTTGGTTGGGGTTTGGGCTTGGGCGCTTCAGTGGCGGCTTCGTCGATCTTCAATGCTGCCGTTTTGGCAGGCTTCATCGGCACATTCTTGGCGCTGGCGATGATTGGTTTCGACACCTCCGCGTGAGCCGGCAGGGCGTGTTTGTTGCTGAGTGTCATCAGAGTAGAAGCAAGATCATCCAGGTACTTGATCGCTTCACCCGATTTGACCGTGGACAGGACTTTTGTCCCTGCTCTTACAGCCAGTCCGGCACCACCCGTCAGGCAGATACCCACCAGTACGTTGATCAGAAACTCCGAAGCAATCGCCGTCATAACGTCGACGATGACCTGCGGCGGAAGCATGCCGACCCATGCCACAATCGCCGAGACATAGATGAACATCAGCGGCTCGTCGCTGAGGATCAGCAACCCTGAAGCGATGGACTCTTTTGACGCGGCATAGAGCTTGTCGATTTCGATGTCCGACAGATACTTTTTGAGTTTTGCGTAGTTTTTTTGCGGATTAGCGAGCAGCTCGAACAGGCTTTTGATGTCGTCCCACAAACGAAGCAGAGCTTTCTCAAAACCATCCAGTGCCCGCTTGAGCAAAATGACCGAGCGCCCGGCGCGATCTGCCGCCGAGTAGCTCGCCCATTGCGGCTGAAACTTGCTCGACCATTCGCTTTGCAGCCACCCATCAAGCTTGCCGATAACGCCTTGATAGGAGTCATAGAGCGCTTTGACGTCGGTCTGCGAGACATTGGGAAAGAACGTGATGCGATAGGTCTGCCCCTTCTTGCAGCCTTCAACCACCTTGATACCGCTTGGGCCGATCATGGTTTCGATGACCGGTCCGGTAACGTCGTCGTAGAAGGTGCCTTTGGTCACTGGCTCAAGTTTTACCGGAGTATTGCCAATAGGGACGAATCGCGCTGACTCAAACATATGGATCAGCGTGAAATCACCCACCAGTGGGCAGGTCGCATAGGTTTCCACGGCGCCGGTTTTGGTCTTGCGTTTAGTGACACTGACTTCGTTGCCGACCTTGAAGGTCTGGTCGACATCCAGCGCCCAGCCCGTCCAGAAACCGTCAGCCCAATCCTTGTAATCGCTCAGGCAGTTTTTGAAGTCTTTGAGAATCAGGCTCACGTCAGGTGTTTTGGCGTCCAGCACACGCAGGACCAATGTACCAATCGGGGTATTCATGACGTGACTTCCTTTGTCAGCTCAGCAGCAAGACGCTCTGCCATTTCTTCTGTATTGGGGTTTTGGCGTACGAAGCGTTCGACCTTTTTGCGCAGGTTGGCTTCAGGGAGTTCGAAGTAAAGCTCTGGACAATCCTCTGATAGCCACTGCATCAGGTTCTCAACGACGGTGGTGTGATCCTTTTTTGCGAGGAGATCCAAGAGCGTTTGAGGCACTTCCCACCAAGGCCACTCTTTTGCAGGCTGCACTACTCTTCGGCCCACTTCAACGCTTTTGCCATTGATCAGATATCGCTCGAATACCGGTAAAACTTCTCCGGTGGCGGGACCAAGCGCCTCAATGATCGGGTAGATATGCCGACCATCCCAAAATCGAAAAAATACTTCCGTGGCATCCGGCATACGCACTTGGGTCAGGCTACGTAAATGTTCCATTACCAGGTCTGGATCGCAGGTAGACACGGCGAGCCATCCCCAATCCAATGCGTCAGTTTCAGCAATCCACGACAAGAATTCAGCGTCCGGGGTGATTTCTGCGAGGTACGGCATCACCGGTTTCCAATCGGCGTACGGTGTTCCGCTCCAGATAGGTAGAAGTTGCGGAGCCGTATCATGCTGATAAAAGGGCTTGAGTGGCTCTGCATCGCTCGCGGCACTGATGACCAGATACAGACGTTCGTCATTCTGCAACGGCTGTTGCGCCAGCCAATCCTTGGGTGTCATTCGATTAGATGGCACAGGCACCTGCCTTGCATTTTTCGCACTCTTCGCAGAACGGCGCATTACGTTTGAGGGTGTTGATTTGCGCCGGCGTCAGTACGGCGCCCGCCTTGTCGGCATCCGCCTGCTTCAACACGCCCGGCATCAACGGCGCAGCCCCCGTGCCGCTCCCGGGTCCACCACCGGAGTTGATGTTGATCGCCGGCCCGCTCATGGTCACGCCGCCGCCATCGATCTTGATGAAGCTGCCACCGCCGACCAGCGTCAGTTCCGCCCCGGCCTCCAGCACGACTTTCATGCCGCTGCTCAGGTGGATTTCCTGGCCGGCGTCGATGAACTGTCCGGTGCCGATCTTGATGTGCTGGTTCACGCCCACGGTCAGGTGGTCGTTGGCGCGGGCTTCGACTTTGCGGTCTTCGTAGACGGTGTGGTGTTCCTCGGCCTTGAATTCCGTGTAGCTGTTCTTTTCCACGACGTCGTGGCGTTCGTTGCCGACGCGGATTTTCTGGTCGTGTTCGATGTTCTCGTCCCAGTCACGCTGGGCGTGCAGGAAGATCTGTTCCTGGCCTTTCTTGTCTTCGATGCGCAGTTCGTTGAAGCCACCGCCGCCCATCGAGCTCAGGGTCTTGAAGGTGGTGCGCGTCTTGTTCGCTGGCAGGGCGTACGGGACGGTATTTTCCTTGTGGTACAGGCAGCCGCTGATCAGCGGCTGGTCGGGGTCGCCTTCGAGGAAGGTAACCAGCACTTCCATGCCGATGCGCGGGATGGCGATGCCGCCGTATTGGGCGCCGGCCCAGGCGCTGGAGACGCGCAGCCAGCAGCTGGTCTTGTCGTCGGCCTGGCCGTCGCGATCCCAGTGGAACTGGACTTTCACGCGGCCGTATTCGTCGCAGTGGATTTCTTCGCCTTTTGGGCCGGTGACCACGGCGCTCTGGCTGCCGAGGATGCGCGGTTTCGGGTGGCGCAGGGGCGGGCGGTTCGGCACGTCCCACGGGGTGGCCTGGAAGCGGTTGCGGTAGCCCTGGTGGAAATCGTCCTTCAGCGCGGTGGTGTCGCTGGTGACCGACTCTTCCAGCACCTGCGGCTGCTTGCCCTCGTGCAGGACTTCGGTGAGCAGCCACAGGTCATTCCACTTGGCCTTCGGGTGTTCCTTCAGCGCGAGGAAATGACCGCTGACCAGCAGCGGCTGGTCGCTCTTGCCTTCGGCGAGCTGGAAGTCGCTGCGGTGGCGTTCGAGGGCGCGTTTGGCCAGGTGCTTGCCGCGCTCACGGTCGACGAAACGGCCCGGGTAATCGTAGTCCTCTAGGTCGGGCAGGGCGTCGCCACGGTTTTCGCTTTCCAGCATCAGGCGCGGTTTTTCGAAGTCGTAGTCGCGGCGGGTGGTGCGGCTGGTGCGGGTTTCCAGGCGCAGGTCGAAGCGTTTGATCACCGGGTTGTTGGCGACCATGCCGGAGTCCTGCTGATAGGCCACCGGCGCCAGTTTCTTGAACACCGTCTGGTCATCGCCGAACACCAGTTTGTGGCCCGTGGCGCTGTGCTGGAAGTGGTAGTGAATGCCTTCTTCTTCGCACAGGCGCTGGATGAAATGCAGGTCCGATTCGTCGTATTGCACGCAGTAAATGCGATCGGGGTAGATCGAGCCGGTCTGGAAGGCGTAGGCATTGCCCTGGATACCGTGTTCTTCGAGGACCTTGCCGATGATTTTCGGCACGCTGAGGTTCTGGAAGATCCGCTGGTTGATTCGGTGTGCGAGGTACGCCAGTTGCGGGCGCAGGGTCACGGAATAGCGCGTCAGGCGCTTGCCGGAATCGCCTTGCGCGGCGCGGTAGATCAGTCCGTGGATGCCGCTGCCGTCGGGCGACAGCTGCAGGAAGGCCGGTTTGTGCAGCAGGGTTTCGAGGTCCAGCGACGGCTGCTCACTGACCAGCTCCACCTCGAACACAAAAGGCTGGCTGATGGCTTCCCGGCCGCTCAGGGTAAACACCTGAAAGTCGGCGGAAAGACCTTCGATGGTCAGGGCAAAGTGGGTTTCATTGGCCGGCGCGAACATCCCTTGTTCCTCGTGCTGTACAGCGGCGTTCGTCGGCCGTTATCGATCGACGCACGCGAAATTCTGGAGGGGCGTAAACAACATCGACCAGCAGAGCTGGCCGATGCTTGTAACGATCAGCCGTAATTAAACGACTGGAGCACGCCAGTCATCGGAACCCGAAGTACCGGATACTTCGTGGGTCCAGGTGATTTTGCGGTAGGTGAACTGCACTTCTTCCAGGTGGGTGAAGTGGGCGTTCGATGGATCCTGGCAGTTGTGCATCTTGTTGTTGATGGCGACGATGATCGCGTCTTCCAGTTTGGTGGTGTAGTAGTGCTCTTGGGTACCTTGAGCCGAAGTGCGGTACCACTGGATAACGATTTCGCTCATGCGCTCGCCGGAGGTCAGAGCAGCTTGCAGCAGTGGCGAAGCCTTGTCGTAGACCTTGGTGATGATCACTGGCTTGTGAACGCGCTGACCGGTTGGCTGACCGGATTGCGGGTCACGCGGGATGATCACGTCGTGGCTGAAAGCCTGAACCATGACCTGGTCTTCGTGGCCTTCCTGGTAGGTGTTGCCAACGGAGTCGGCGGTGAAGGCGCCGGCAGTGATCAGGCCTTGTTTTTCGCCGGTAACCGACATGTACGCTGGTGTTGCCATGGGAGGTGCTCCTTGCGGATAAATTTAGGGTGCCCGGGAGGCGAAATCGCCCGGTGGGTGCCTGACTGTTATCAAGGAGCGTGCCAGCTTTTGCCACGTCCCCGGGAACCGGGGGCTTCACCGCTCTGGCTCGCGGGTTTGAGCGTTTTTTGATCAGCCAGGTAGCTCGAAGTGCGCAAGAAGTTGCGCAGTACTGCGCAACTTCTTGCGCACTTGGCTGGAGGCCTTGAAACACATGGCCTCCAGCGGAATTGGTGAGCATTTTTACGAAACAAGTGCGCAACTTCTTGCGCAGTATGGCCAATCGCCGCTTTTCACGCGGAGCGGGCAATTGCAGTGAGGCATTCCTCAATCGAACGCTGTTGCGTTTCGGCATACAACCCCAGCTCATCGATGGTCGAACGCCCCAAGGCCTGTTCGAATGCCTGACGGTTGGAATGCTCGCCATAGTGTGTCTGCGCCGCATCCCCCAGGTTCGACTGAAAAATCCCTGCCGCACTGACCGGCAGGAAATCTTCGTACACCAGCGGCTCGGCTTTCACATAGCCGTCGCGCAACAATCCTTGCAGCGAAACATCAGCAGGATGATCCGCCGCCAGCCCTTTGTCTGTCAGGAAATAACGAAAGTACGCCAGTTCCTGCTCGCGCATGCCCTCGAGGCTGTCAGGGAATTCGCTGAAGTGCTGGGCCATCAATGCGTTGTAGCGCGAGGCGTTGGCTTCATTGGGGAAATCGCCCAGCTCATCGCGCGCCGCATTCAGCAGTCGGTCGTACAGCGCACGGCCCTTGGGAGTCAGCGCCGCGCCACGTTGTTCGATTTCGCCGAAACGAGCGCTGTGGCTGCCGCGGGTTTGCGTCTGGTCGGTAAAGGCGATCGGCTCGTCCAGCGCCTTGAAACTGGTCTGACGCAACAGGATCGGATGCTGCCGGCGCGGCGGACCTTCGATCACCGCTTTGGGCGTGATGCCATGCAGCGGCATCTGCGCCTGGACGATGTCGATGTCCAGCGTGCGCGGGGTCAGGTGGTTGATGTGCGGACCCTTGAAGGCCACGACATCGGCGATCAGACGATGCTGGGCGCTGAGGGTCTGGTATTGCGCGGCGGTGACGGTGGCGCTGTGGTGCCAGCGAAATGTCTCCAGCGCTTGCAGGACAAATTCCCCGGCTTCGAATTCATTCAGCCCGCCAGCGGATTCGGCCTGTTCGATCAGTCTTAGCGCCGATGGCGTAAAGATCGAACGCTTATCCAGCACCGATGCAGCAAAGGCTCGCAGTTCAGGGGCCTCAATCAATTCCAGTCGCAGCAATGAAGTGAACACCCGGAACGGGCTGACCTGCAGCGCATCTTCATGCACCGCGCGAAACGCCGTGGAATGCACCGGAACCCCGGCAGGGGTCAGGTCGTAATAGCCCACCGGTTGCATGCCCATCACTGCAAACAGGCGGGCGAGGGTGGCCAGTTCAGCGGCGGTGCCGACGCGGATTGCGCCGTGGCGCTCCATGTCCAGCCGTTCGATTTCGCCAGTGATTTGCAGTTGCTTGGCGACTTGCGGCTCGCGTGCCAGCACGTCGCGGTTGGTCTGTTCCACCAGTTCCATCAATGCACCGTACAGCGGCACTTCTTCGCGGTACATGTCGGACATCGCTTTGGAGAAGCGTTGGCGGATCAGGTCGGGGCTGACGAAAGGCTGCACGGTCATGAAAAAAATTCCTGGCACGGTCACGTAAAGGGTGTCGGAAAAGATCGCAGCCTTCGCCGATGCGGGCAAACGAAGAATCCTACGAACCTCATTCTGCCAACGACTGACCGTTTACCTGTCCTGACGCGAATTCTCTCCCAAAAATTCCCGATACAGACGTGCCGTGTTCGACGGCTGTTCGACCATCGGCATATGGCCGACGCCGTCCCAGACATCGACCCGCAAATTGCTGATGCCTTTGCTCCACACCGGCACGCTGCTGACGTCGATCAACCGGTCCTTGCGGCCCCAGAGCAACAGCGCCGGGCATTTGATGTCCGGCAGTTTCGGCTCCATCGGCGGGCTGGCGCGAAAGTCCCGGAAAATCTCTTCCAGTTCGTCGCGGCATTGTTCGTAGCGCTGGGCAATGGCATCCAGCACCAGACCGGGCACCCATGGTGGCGAGGCCATGGTCATGGCGTAGAAGCGTCGGAATTCTTCCCGGGAATTGATCAGGAACGGATTGTGCCCACGGGCCAGGTGGCGCTCCATGTCGCTGGCTTCGGGTGCAGTGACGCCGGCCGGGTCGATCAGCGCCACCGAAGCGATGCGATCCGGGTAGGTCGCCGCCAGCCACGCGGCGATGTAGCCGCCCATGGAGTTGCCGATCACGTGGACTTTCTCGACGCCGCAAACATCGAGCAACTGGATCATGCGCTTGGCCTGCACCGGGATGTCGTAGCCACCGCCGGCCTTGAAGCCGGTTTCGCCATGGCCGGCCAGGTCCGGGATGATCACCCGGTACTGGCCGACAAAATGCCGGGCGAAGCGCAGCCACAGGTTCTTTTCGGCGCTGTAGCCGTGCAGCATCAAAATGCTGCTCGACGCTTCATAAGGGCCGCCTTGCCAGGTCGACACGGTCATTTCGGCAATCGGCACTTCAATCTTGTGCAGCCGGTACAGCTTGGCCTCGAGGGCCGCGCTCAGATCGTAGAGCCAGTGGCCGACCGCCGGGTAACTCAACCAGCTCCAGGCCACGAAAACCGCGAGGGCGACAAACAGCAAAAGCATCGTGGGTCTTCCTTGTTCAAGACAGAATGTGGTCGGCCGGTTTCAGCGCCCGGGTCAACCGGTGATAGCTGAAACTGAAGCCGGGGAACATCGCGATCACATGACCGCTCCTGCTTTGATACCAACTGTGGCAGCCACCGGTTTTCCAGACCGTGCGCTCCATTTCCCGGTGAATCATCTGAGTGTAGGTACGTTCTGCTTCGGGGCGAACTTCGATGCTGCGCAGCCCTTTGGCCTGCAAGGTGCGGATGCAGTCGAGGATGTAGTTCATCTGCGATTCGATGATGAACAGCGCCGAGGTGTGGCCGATGCCGGTGTTCGGCCCGGTCACGATAAACAGATTGGGAAATCCCGGCAGGCTGGTGCCGAGGTAAGCGCGTGGATACTGCGCCCAGACATCGCGCAGTTGCACAGCGTTTTTTCCGCTGACCGGGTAGGAAATCACGCCGTCGGTGGCGTCGTAACCGGTCGACCAGATGATCAGATCGACGTCGATGTGCTGGCCGTCCGTGGTGACGATGCCTGTTTCGTCGAGGCTGGCGATGCCTTGCTCACGGCTGTGCAACTTGACGTTGGGCCGGGTCAGCGCCGGATAGTAGGTGCTGGAGAGCAACACCCGTTTGCAGCCGATGGTGAAGTCCGGTGTCAGTTTTTTCCGCAACTCTGGGTCAGTCACCTGGCGTTTTAGAAACCTCAGGGCCTGGCCCTGCACCATGTGAATCGCCGGTTTCGAGTATTTGAAGGCGATGACCCGGGTCTCGAACTGCCAGTAGATTATCCAGCGCAGCAGTTTGTAGGCTGGTTTCAGACCCAGCAGCCAACGCTGAAATCGCCCGAACGTACGGTCGGCCCGGGGTAGCACCCAGTGCGCGGTGCGCTGAAACACGTGCAATCGGGCGACCTTGGGTGCAATCGCCGGAATCACTTGAGCGGCACTGGCACCGCTGCCAACGATCGCCACGCGTTTACCGCGATAGTCGTAGCTGTGATCCCAATTGTTTGTATGAAAGGTCTTGCCCTGAAAGCGATCCCGGCCGGGAAAGTGTGGGATAACCGGTTGGCTCAGCGGCCCGGTGGCATTTATCAGGAACTGCGCATAAAAAGTGCCTTTGCTGCCGGTGTGTACGGCCCAGCGTTTTTCGGTGTCGTCCCATTCGACGCGCTCGACGTTGGCCTCCAGTTCTACCCGGTCGCGCAGGCCGAATCGTTCGACTACATAGTCGGTATAACGGTGCAGTTCCGCTTGTTCGGCGAACATCTGCGTCCAGCGGTACGGTGCGAACGACAACGAATAAAGAGGTGACGGCACGTCCACCGCCGCGCCGGGGTAGGTGTTCTGGCACCAGGTGCCGCCGAAAAAGTCCCGGCGTTCCAGCAAACGAAAGTCGTCGATACCGGCCTTGAGCAGATTGACCGCCGCGCACTGGCCGCCAAATCCGCTGCCGATGATCAACACTTGGTAGGTCTGCATGGGCCTCCTTCTTATAGTCTTTTTTCCATTTTCCTACTTTCATGTATAGCCAATCATTTGCCCGCCGTGTGGTGCTGATGACGGGGTATTCGGCCCGCTGGCCGGTGATGGCTATTTGACGTTGCCCTGATAGACTCCCAATACATCGGGTCTGCGGTCTGCGCAGTGCCGTCGAGTGGTCGAGGCCCCTATGGGAAGAACGGGAGGAAAGGGACTTTCACTGGCCAGGAGGCTCTATGCATCGCGAATCCTCGGACTGGTTCTGGGGCTTTTGTGCGTGAGCGTCGCGATGTATCCACTCGATCCGCCGGCCTGGGTCTGGGCGCTGATGCTGTTCAACGGCCTGGTCTGGCCGCACCTCGCGTATCAATGGGCCCGCCGGGCGAAGGTTCCGTACCACGCCGAACACCGCAACCTGTTGATCGACGCCTTTCTCGGTGGCTTATGGGTCGCCGCCATGCATTTCAATCCCTTGCCCAGTGCCACGACCATTTCGATGATGGCAATGAACAACGTCGCCATCGGTGGCCTGCGTTTTCTGTTGGCCGGGGCGGCGGCGCAGTTGCTCGGCGTCGGCGTTGGACTGGTGGTGTTTGCCCCCGCGTTCGTCCCGATGACCACGCCTGCGCAACTCTATGCCTGTCTCCCGCTGTTGATGCTGTATCCGCTGGCGCTGGGCTGGATCTGCTTTCGCCAGGCCTACACCCTCGGCCTGCATAAACGCGAATTGCTCGCTCTGAGCTGCACCGACAGCCTCACCGGTCTGCTCAATCACGGCGCCTGGAAGGATCAGCTGGAAATCGAATTCGAACGCTGCAAACGTCAGCAGGCCGGTGCGGCGATTGCGCTGATCGACATCGACCACTTCAAGGCGATCAACGACACCTACGGGCATGTGGCCGGCGATATCGTCCTGCGTCAGTTGAGCAAGATGCTCAAGCAGAACCTGCGCATGGCCGATGTGGCCGGGCGCTACGGCGGCGACGAGTTTTGCGTGATCCTGCCGGACTTGCCGCTGTTCAACGCGGCGCAGGCGATGGAAGGATTGCGTGAGCGTTTTTCCTTTCTGGTGTACGAACAGAACCCGGCGCTGAAAGTCAGCCTGAGCATTGGTCTGGCAGCGCTCGACCCGGCCCACGGCGACGCGACACGCTGGCTCGATGACGCCGATCGGGCGCTGTACGAAGCCAAGGCCGGCGGGCGTAACCGGGTGATTTGCTGCAGCGACGACAAGCCACGGCGCGAGGTATTCGATTCGGTTTGAACAGATCGGGTGTCGCATCCGGGATAGAGCCTTGGCGCGATGTCAGGTACGGTTCAGTACCCGACACGAAACAAGGATTGATTCATGACGTTCAAATTCCCTCGTTCCCTGCTGGCCGCCGGTCTCGGCCTGACTCTCTCTTTCGCCACCGCTGGCGCCTTCGCCGAACCGCACAAACAGGTGCTGGCCGACGCCGAGCAATACAAACCCGAAGCCCTGAAGCTGCTGGAACGGCTGGTCAATATCGACTCCGGTTCCGGCGATGAAAAAGGCCTGAAACAAGTCAGCGAAATCGCCATCGATGAGCTGAAAAAGCTCGGCGCCACCATCGAACTGGTGCCCAACACCCCGGAAAAAACCAACCACGTACTCGCCACGCTCAAAGGCACCGGCAAGGCGAAAATCCTGCTGATGGCGCACATGGACACGGTGTTCAAGGAAGGCTCCGCCGCCGAGCGACCGTTCACGATCAAGGACGGCCGCGCTTATGGGCCGGGGGTGATGGACGACAAGGGCGGGATCGTCGCCGGCATCTACGCGCTGAAAATTCTGAAGAACCTCGACTTCAAAGACTACGCGCAAATCACCTTCCTGCTCGATGCCAGCGAGGAGACCGGCTCGGACGTCGCCACCGACCTGATCAAGAAAACTGCCAAGCTCCACGACGTCACCCTCAATCTCGAGCCGGGCCGTCCGGCGGATGGTCTGGTGGTGTGGCGCAAGGGCAGCGCAACCGCTCTGGTCGAAGTCAAGGGCAAGGCCGCCCACGCCGGCGTCGCGCCGGAACTGGGGCGCAACGCGGCGATGGAAGCGGCGCACCAGATCCTGCAACTGGGCAAGCTCGGCGACGAGGCCAAGAAAACCACCATCAACTTCACCGTGCTCAAGGCTGGCGACCGCACCAACGTGATCCCGGATCAGGCCACGGCCAAGGCTGACGTGCGGGCGGCGGTGCCGGAAGAGTTCGACCGGATCGAAAAGGATCTGGCGCGGGTGTCGCAGGACAAGTTGATCCCCGATACCGAAGTGAAGACCTCGCTGCAACGCGGCTTGCCACCGATGCCGCAGACGGCGGAGTCGGATCGTTTGATGGCGATGGCCCAGGGGATTTACGGTGAAATCGGCCGTAAGTTGACCGAAGAAGGTAGCGGCGGGGCGGCGGATGCGAGCCTGTCGGCCGGGGTGGGGACGCCGACGCTGGACGGGTTCGGGATTGTCGGCGGCAACATTCATACGCCGGAGGAATACGCGGAGGTGGAGAGCGTGGCGCCGCGGATTTATCTGTTGTCGCGGATGATTATGGAGTTGGCGAAACGGTAACGGCAGCCAGCGGTTTCGCGGCGGGCGCCATGCGAGTGGACTCGTGATGGCGTCGGGCCGCTCTGCCTCTTTGTCGCGTGGTGCGGAGTTACTCTTTGACGCTCATGTATTCCTTGGCCCAGAGGATGTATTCCTCAGGCTGGGTGTAGGTGTGGGTCAGTTCGGTGGCGCTCAGGTCCGAGGCCTGGGTGAAAATCTGGCGCTGTTCGCGCAGGCTGTCGTAAGTCGCCTTGATCGCCGCGAAGTAAGCACCGTGGCCGTCGATGGTGACGCGCACGCCCAGTTCGGCCAAGCGTTTGTCGTCGCGCAGTGCCGGGTTGCCGTAGGTCACCAGCATCAGCGGGACGGTCAGGTGTTCGGCGATTTGCTCGAGCTGATCGAAATCCTGGATACCTACCATGCAGATACCGTCAGCGCCAGCAGCTTGATACTGCTTGGTGCGGCTGATGATTTCCTGGTTTGGCAGAATGCCGGCGTTGGTCCGGGCGATGATTGCCATTTCCGAATCGACCCGGGCTTCCAGTGCCGCCCGGATCTTGCCCACGCCTTCGGCGACGGTGATCAGGTCGGTGGATTTGCGGCCGAACTGGGCTGGCAGCAGGGTGTCTTCGATGGTCAGCGCGGCGACGCCGGCGCGTTCCAGTTCGACGATGGTGCGCATCACGTTGAGCGCGTTGCCGTAGCCGTGGTCGGCGTCGGCGATCACCGGCAGTTGGGCGACGCGGCCAATGCGGGTGGCCTGTTCAGCGAATTCGCTGAGGGTGATCAGGGCAAAGTCCGGAGCCCCCAGGACCTGCAACGAGGCGACCGAGCCGCCGAGAATCCCTACTTCAAAACCCAGGTCAGCGGCGATGCGGGCGGACATCGGATCGAACACCGAGGCGGTGTGATAGCAGGTGTCGGAAGCCAGCAGCTGACGGAAGTTACGGCGCAAATCTTGATGAGAAAGCCTGGTCATACGAGTTCCACCAATACAAAGGAATGGAAAGGCTTGAGCAAAGGTGTCAACGCCGAAGGTGAAAAGGCTATCACGCCAATGGGTCAAGGATCATGACGAATTAACGAGGAAGTTAACCAGGAAAATCCTGTTCAGGCTTTCTTGCAGCAGGCAGAGGCGCTCAGGCCGCCACCGCCTGCTGCTGTTGATTGGGCAGCGGCACCGCCCGTACCGAGTTGCCCGGCTGCAATTGCAGGCGTTTGGCAGTGAGGCGATCGATCACCAGACTGCTGCCGACCCGACGTCCCGGTGCGACGGTGATGCGGCAGTTTTCCAGGCGGCGGTTGTGGATCAACCACAGCGGCGCCTGATCGTCCGGCGTGCCGATGCTCAGGGTCAGTTCCAGGCTGTCGCGCACGGTGCGGATGCTGCGGATCGGTGCTTCGATCACCGGGCCGCCGTCAAAAATGTCGATGTAGCCTTTGTGAGCGAAACCTTCGGACTGGAGGATTTTCAGTGCCGGTTCGGTATTGGGGTGGGCCTGACCGATAACGGCCTGAGCCTGTTCGGTGAGCAGGCAGGTGTACAGCGGCTGACGCGGCATCAGTTCGGCGATAAACGCTTTGTTGCCCAGCCCGGACAGGTGGTCGGCGTGGCTGAAATCCATCTGGAAGAAGTGCCGGCCGAGGCTGTCCCAGAAGGGCGAACAGCCTTGTTCGTCGGCACTGCCGCGCAGTTCGGCGATCATTTTCTCGCCGAACAGGTGCGGAAACTCGGCGACAAACAGCAGACGCCCTAATGACAGCAAGCGTCCATTGCTGCCGTGGCGCTGGTCGTGGCGCAGGAACAGCGAGCACAGTTCCGATTGGCCGGTCAGTTCGTTGTTGAGGAACAGCGTCGGAATCTGCCGCTGAATACCCAGGTCCGGCGCCGAACTGACGGTCAGCCCGACGCGATAGTTGTACCAGGGCTCACGCAGGCCGACGGCCCCGGCCAGGGCGCTGACGCCGACCACTCGCTGCTCGTCGTCCTCAAGCACAAACAGATAATCTGCATCGGCCCGCTCGACCTGCTCGGCGAACGCCCGTTGGGCCCAGCGTACCCGGTGGGACAGTCGATCTTCGTTGGCGGGCAGGGTGGTGAACCCGGGACCGGCCTGTTGCACCAGCGTCATCAACGCTGGCAGGTCGCTGACTTGGACCGGACGGACAATCATGCTGCAACTCCTTTTGCGCGCTTGCTCGGGCACTGTCGTTGGGTAGGGGCGCGGTTCACAGGGCGATCACCCGGATCGTGCCGCCGGCGCGGACGTTGAGCGCCGCGCACAGGGCCGGGTCAAGCGCCAGGGGCTGACCGGGCTGGTAATCCAGCTCGGCGACCACCGCCCGAAAGCCATGCAGAGCATCATTGCTCACCAGATAGCGACCACGAGCATCGATCAGGGGTTCCTCCTGAACCGTGGCTGTCTGGCTCTGAGTGATCGAGCGGATGTTGGCGATGCGTGCATACAAGGTCGGGCCGGCGTCGAACAGATCGATGTAGCTGTTGGTTTCAAAACCCTCGCGCTCGAGGATGTCGAAGGCTTCCTGACCGTCCGGGTGGATGCGCCCGATGCAGTCCTGCGCCGCTTGCGGCAGCATCGGCACGTAGATCGGATATTGCGGCATCAGTTCGGCGAGAAACGTACGGCTCTGCAAGCCGCACAGGCGTTCGGCCTCGATGTAGGGCAGGTCGAAGAAGTGTTTGCCCAGCGCATCCCAGAACGGTGAGTTCCCTTGTTCGTCGCTGTACCCGACGATTTCGGTGATCACCGCTTCGGCAAAGCGTGGCGCATGGGCGGCGATGAACAACAGGCGTGCCCGCGACAGCAATTCGGAAAACGGCGTGCGCACCAGCGCCGAGTCGATGTGAAAACCGCGCAGCAGCGTATGCCCGCTCAGATCGTGACACAGCGACAATGCCGGCACGCCATGTTCGATGTTCAGCTCCCGCGAGGCACTGGTGAAATGGCGGTTACGCAGACTGTAGAACGGCTCGTCGTGTCCGGCGGTGGCGAGAATTTCCGAGCAGCCGACCAGTCGGCGGTTGTCCAGATCTTCCAGCACGAAGAAGTAATTCTCCGGGCCTTGAGCCGCCGCATCGCTGTCGAACGAGGCGCAGGACGCGGCGATTTTTTCGCCCAAGCGTTCGCTGTCGTCCGGCAGGGATGTGACGCCCACCAGGCTGTCGCGCGCCAGCTGTTGCAATTGCGGCAGGTCGTTTGGCTCGACTGGGCGTAAGACCAGCATGGATGCACTCCTGTATCAAAAGGTTCGGCCCATTCGCCGAACCTGACTATCACTGTCGGTTTCCACGCGTTAAATCGGCGGTCGCCTGATTTGTTGTCAGACGCCGCTCTTTTTCTTGTCAGCCGTTGCTCGGGTCGGGCAGCGCGGTACTGGCGCCGAGCTTGTTCAGGAAGAACAGATACACCAGACCCAGTGCGATCCAGATCAGGCCGAGTTTCTGTGCATCGACGCCCATGTTGTACATGATGGCCGCGACGATGATGAAGCCGATCACCGGGCAGATCAGGTGACGGATCACTTGTCCGGATTTCTGCCGGCGCCAGTAGTAGTTGATCACGGTCAGGTGCAGCAGCATGAAGCCGCTCAGGGCGCCGAAGTTGACCAGCGAAGTCAGGGTGTCCACCGAATTGATGAACAGGTAGCAGATCACCAGCGACAGCACGGCCACCAGATAAATGCTCAGGTACGGTGTGTTGTGTTTCGGGTGGACCTTGGCCAGCACTTTCGGCAGCTTGCCGTCGCGGGCCATGCCGAACAGCAGGCGTGAGACCGCCGCTTGCGAAGTGATCGCTACCGCCACGCCCCAGGCCAAAGCGGTAGCGACACCGGTCAGGGTCGCCAGCCAGCTGCCGGCAGCGATTTCGGCGATTTCATAGAACGCGGTGTCGGCGGACTTGAAGCCCATGCCGGCTGCCAGATCAGTGGCGATCCAGGTTTGCGCGACGAAAATCACACCCATCACTACCAGAGTAATCAGTGCCGCTTTGCCGACGCTGCGGCCCGGATCGCCCTTGATCTCTTCGGCGAGGGTCGAGATCGCATCGAAGCCGAGGAACGACAGCACTGCAATCGACACCGCTTGCATCAGCAGGGCGAAGTTGAAGGTTTCCGGGTGATACAGCGGCGCGAGGGTCAACTGGCCGTTGCCGCCACCGTTGTGCAGGGCATTCCAGGCATAGAACAGGAAAATCCCCAGCACCACGAGTTGCGCCAGCAGGAACAGGATGTTCATGCGCGCGGTGAAGGTGATGCCGCGCAGGTTGACGAAGGTCGCGCTGACCAGGAACGCCAGAATGAATCCGACTTTCGGGATGTCCGGATACAAATGGTTGAGCGCCATCGCTGCATAAACGTAAAGCAGCGGTGGAATCAGCAGGTAGTCGAGCAGCATCAGCCAGCCGGCGATGAAACCGACGTGTTGATTCAGGCCCCGTTGCGCGTAGGAATATACCGAGCCGGCAATCGGAAAGGCCCGGGCCATGCTGCCGTAACTCAGCGCGGTGAAGACCATCGCCACCATGCCGATGATGTACGCCAGAGGCACCATCCCCGGAGCCTCCGCGTTGACGTAGCCATACACGCCGAACGGGGCGATGGGGATCATGAAGATCATCCCGTACACCACCAGGTCGGTCAGTGTCAGGCTACGTTTCAACTCCTGTTTGTAGCCGAACTCTTCTATTTCCATGAAGCGCAACTCCTTGTCAGCCAGTCGGTCGTTTTAGTTGTTATATCGGTCCGTCGTTTACAGCGTCAGCAGTGGTTACAACAATCC
Source organism: Pseudomonas sp. B20(2017) (assembly GCF_002113125.1). Classification (GTDB taxonomy): domain Bacteria; phylum Pseudomonadota; class Gammaproteobacteria; order Pseudomonadales; family Pseudomonadaceae; genus Aquipseudomonas. The sequence goes on from NZ_NEJP01000010.1 coordinate 52,857, forward strand.
TTACAGCAATGGAGCCAGATAATTCGCCCAGCGGGTCACCGCTTCCGGGCTGCGCAGCAGGTCGTTGCGCACTTCGATCAACACCGAATCAAGGCCCCGCGCATCGCCGTGTACCGGTACGGTCATGTCACCCAGCGGGTCGATCCTGTACGGCTGGTTACCGGCAACTTTCAGCGGATGTCGTTCAAGACCGTCGAGCATCCGTTGGGCATAGGCCCTGGCCTGACCAAACAGCACGCCGACTTCCAGCTCGCGCGGCTGGCCGTAGTACACCGGGGTGAAACTGTGAATCCCTACCACCCGCGCCGGCCGACCTTCGGCCAGACGTGCGTCGATCAGTTGTTGCAGCCGCGTGTGAAACGGCTTGAACAGGCACTGGCGACGGTATTCGCGGGTGGCCTCGTCGAGCTCGCGATTGCCCGGCACCTGATAGATCTCGCTCTGCGCCGGGATGCTGTCGGGCGCATGCCGGGGGCGGTTGAGGTCGATCAGCAGGCGCGAATAGTTGGCGCTCAACAGCGTCGCACCCAGTTGCTCCGACAGTTGCTCGGCCAGCGCCAGGGCACCGATGTCCCAGGCGATGTGTTCGCGCGCCGCCGTTTCATCCAGGCCCAGATTGTTCAGGGCCTCGGGGATGTAGCGGCTGGCGTGTTCGCACACCAGAATCAGCGGGTGCGTCGAATCTTCACGGCTCAGGTTGTAGACCGGTCGGGTGTACAACCCAAGCTCGGCGGATTCAGTACAGGCGTGCATAGTGCTCACAAAGGTCAGCGGGCGAGAGCTGTTCCGTCAGCGCCAGTTCCTCGGTTTTAAGGGCGAAAAAGGTTTCGAGCAACGCGCTTGGCAGCGCTTCGACCAGCGCTTCACTGCGATGCAGGCAATCCAGTGCCTGGGCCAGGGAGGCGGGCAGGGCAACGATGCCCCGGGCCTTGCGTTGTTCGTCGTTGAGTGAATCGGGGATTTCATCGGTGATCGCGTTCAGCGCCAGACGCTGCTCGATGCCCAGGCGTCCGGCGATCAGCAGCGCGGCCATTGCCAGATGCGGTGAGGCGGTGGCGTCCATGGCGCGGAATTCCAGGTTGTATTGCTTCGCCACGGGTTTGTTGCCCAGGCTTACGGTCGGGCAGATACGCAGCGCTGCTTCCCGGTTTTGTTGGCCGAGGCAGGCGTAGGACGCGCTCCAGTGGTGCGGCTGCAAACGCTCATACGACACCGGCGTCGGTGCGGTGAACGCACACAGTGCCGGCAAGTAATGCAGCACGCCCGCCGCCCAGTGCTGGCCGAGGGTCGACAGACCATTGCTGGTGCCGGCGTCGTAAAGCATTGGCTGACCGGCAAGGTCGAGCAGGCTGACGTGCAGGTGAACGCCGTTGCACACCGCGTCGGCGGCGGTCTTCGGCGCGAAGCTAAGATCGAGGCCCATCTGCCGGGCGATTTCGCGGGTGATCTCGCGCACGTTTACTGCGCGATCCGCCGCCGCCACGCCAAGGGTCGGGCGACAGGTGATTTCGTATTGGTGCTTGCCGTATTCGGGCAGGAACATTTCCGGCTCGACACCCCCGGCACGCAATGCGCTGAGCAGCCAGCCGCCGAATTCGGCGCCCTGGCGCTGGGCCTCCAGCGAGAACGCCAGATGTTCGGCAAACCCTGCGTGCAGATTGAATTCGTGTTCGAACGCGGCGTTGACCTGCAAGCCGAGCTCATCGCGATAGCGCTCGACCTCGTTGCGCAACAGCGTGCGCGGGCAGGCGGCCCATGGCCGGCCATCGGTCTCGCGGATATCGCCGTGAATGAAATCCAGCGCTGGCGCTGCGGCGTCCGGGCCGTTGCCGACGGTGACGCGGCTGGCCAGATCGGGAATCAGCCGCAGATCGCCATAAGCGCCCCACGGACTGGTCGAGGCGATGATGTCCTGCGGCGTCAGCGCGCTGTTGGCTGGCACCCAGCCGCAACCGGCGGCCTGATAGTGCTCCAGCTCATCGGTGGGAAACGAACGGCCACGAGTGACGCCGATCAGGTCGGTGGTGACGATGGTGGTCATCGGCAACGGCGACAGGCGTCCGCTCATGGCTGCATCTCCTGCAACCGGCAGAGCACGGTGTCGGTGTCGGTGATCCAGCAGTAGCCCTTGATCGCGTTCAGGCAGGCGTCGTGGCGTGCTTCGGTGTAGGTCGCGCAGGCGTCCGCCACCAGAGTGACGAGGTAGCCACGGTCGGCGGCATCGCGCACGGCCATGTCCACGCACTGGTCGGTGACGATGCCGGCGATGATCAGGTGGCGGGTTTCCAGATTGCGCAGCACGTAGTCGATGTTGGTCGAGTTGAAGACTCCGGAGGACGTCTTCGGCAGCACGATTTCGTTTTCCGCCGGGGTCAGCTCGGCGATGACCTGTGCCTGCGGGCTGCCCTTGGGCAGGTGCATGTCCGAGAGTTTGTGATCCAGCGAGCGGTCACGGCCGTCGGCGGTCAGGCTTTCGATCAGGGTATGCAGCACGTTCTGCCGTGCGGCGCGGAAGGCGTTGAGCAGTCGGACTTGATTGGGCACCACTTGCGAGCGCGTGCGGTTGAGGAAGTACGCGGCGTCCGGGCCTTCGAGGTGCGGGTCGAATTGTGGTTCGAGCCAGGCGCGCTGCATGTCCACCAGCAACAGGGCGGTGTGGTCGGTGACAAACGGCAGGTCCCGTGGCGAGCGATGGGGAAGGCTGAACATCCTTATTTATCCTCCAGCAAATGGGTGTCGAAGTCATTGCGCAGGGCATCGATGCCTTCCAGGCGATCGGCCAGACCCGGGCAACGCAGGGTCAGGCAGGCAATCAATGCCTCGACCTGAGCCAGCGCCGGGACCATGGTGTCGAACGGCGAGGCCGACTCCACCGGGGCGCTGATGATCATGTCGGCCAGCTCGCGCAGCGGCGAAGCATAGATGTCGGTGAACAGCACGACGCGAGCGTTGCTGTTCTTTGCCGCGCTCGCCACGCGCAGGGCCTGGGTCTGGTAACGGCGATAGTCGAACACCAGCACCACGTCCTGGCGTTGCAGGTCGAACAGGCGATCCGGCAGTTGCGCGTTGTCCTCCAGCGCAAAGCATCCGGGGCGCAGCAGACGCAAATGATTGAGCAGGTAAGTCGCCATCAGGCTGCTGAAGCGCCCGCCGAAGCAGTAGACCTGATGCCGGGTGTCGAGCAGCCAGTCGGCCAGAATTCGCACGTCCTCCGGTTGAGTCAGGGCCTGGGTTTCCGCCAGCAGGTTATGGCTGTGAGCCAGATAGTGGCTCCAGGCATCATCCTTGTTCTGATGCGAGCGCGGCTGCAACAGAGTACGCGGCGAGCGCAGGCGATGGTCCATGTCGCTGAGCAGGGCGTCCTGGAATTCGGCATAACCGCCGAAGCCGAGCTTTTTTACCAGCCGCACGATGGTCGGATCGCTGACGCCGGCATGTTCGGCCAGGCGCGCCATCGGGCCAAGCCCGTTGCGTGGATACTGATCGAGCAAGGCGCGAACGACTTTGCGCTCCGACGGCGTCAGGTCAAGGCCGGGGTCGGTGATCAGGTCTCTTAAAGGGGGCATCCGGGCTCCTGCTGGATGGGGGTGTTGAATTCGCTTCACAATCCGTTAAAACAGTATTTATGTAACTGACGCTACATGTCTAGCGAATTTTTCGGCGTTTAAATCAGGCTCCAAAATGGGGCGGGATGCCCGTAACGCAAGGGTTACACGGATGTCGATCGGTCTTGTAGTCCATTGCCCATAGTGGTGTCAGATATTGCCGCTTTCGCATGCTCGGATCGCTCAATCCACTTGTCCGTAGCCTCCCGGTTTACGGCACAATTGCCGCTACATCAGCGCTTTCACCGATGACCCTCACATATTCCAACCGAGTGACTTCCCTGTGCAGACCACCCGTTTGACATTGATCTGCCATGCCAGAACCGTCGCACAGAAATTGGCGTGTTTTCCTACGAACGAACCTGTTGAAGAAACGGCGCTGGCGTACTGCTCGCTGGCTTCGCGTTTCGACTCTGCTTCACGGTTGATTTGCGGCCCGGAGCTGCGTACCCGCCAGACGGCGGCGTGGTTTGGCCCTGAGGCTCGCATCGACGAGGCCCTGCGTGATTGCGACTGGGGGCGCTGGCAAGGACACTCGATCAAGGACTTGCAACGAAACGAACCCGAGGCATTGCAAGCCTGGCTCGAAGAACCGCACGCCGCACCCCATGGCGGCGAGTCGGTGGCGCAGTTGCGCGAGCGCGTGGCGGCGTGGCTGGTTTCACTGCAAGCCACACCGGGACACGTGGTGGCAGTCACCCATCCGTTCGTGATTCGTGCTGCATTGATGCAGGTCGTGCAGGGCGAAGCGTTTCACAGCCTCGATGTCGAGCCGCTGGCGATGATCGACCTGCGGTTTACCGGGCGCTGGCGGCTACGCTTGTCAGGCATCAACCTCGAAGGAGCGGAGCAATGAAGCGATTGCTGGTGATCGGCATCGGTGCCGGCAACCCGGACTACATCACGATGCAGGCGGTGAAGGCGCTGAACCGGGTGGACGTGTTTTTCCTGATGGACAAGGGCCAGAGCAAGGACAAGCTGATCGACCTGCGTCGCGAAATCTGCGAGCGCTACATCATCGATCGTGCGTACCGTTTCGCCGAAGCCCACAGCCCGGAACGCGAGCGCGGCGATGTGGACTACAGCGCCAGCGTCGATGATCTGAACCGCGCCAAGCAGCAAACCTTCGAACGCCTGATCAATGACGAATTGGCTGACGGGCAGTGCGGCGGTTTTCTGGTGTGGGGCGATCCTGCGTTGTACGACAGCACCATTCGTATTCTGCAGGCGATTCTGGCCTCGGGGCGATGTGAGTTTGAATTCGACGTGATTCCCGGCATCACCAGCGTTCAGGCACTGGCGGCACAACACAAGGTGCCGTTGAATACCATCGGCCGCTCGATTGAAATCACCACCGGCCGACGCCTGGCGGCGGGGCAGGTGAGTGACAGCGACAGCCTGGTGGTGATGCTCGATGCCGAAGATTCCTACCATCGGGTGGCGGATCAGGAGACCGAGATTTACTGGGGCGCCTACCTCGGCACGCCGGATGAAATCCTCATCCATGGCAAGCTCAGTGACGTTGCCGATGAAATCGAACGGGTGCGCAAGGCTGCGCGGGCCGAGCATGGCTGGATCATGGACACTTATCTTCTGCGCAAGCCTTGAGTCACATGTTGCCTGGAAGGACGCTTTCGCGAGCAAGCTCGCTCCCACAGATAGCAACTTGATCCTGTGGGAGCGAGCTTGCTCGCGAAGAGGGCTGTGAGTTCAACTCAAAAAGTAGATCTGATCTCTCGACCAAAGCGTTCGCGATACACCGACGGCGGCACGCCGACCACGCTGCGAAACGCCACACGAAAGCTTTCCACCGAGCGATAGCCACAGCGCAGGGCGATCTGCTCGGTGTTCTGCGGCGTGCTTTCCAGCAATTCCCGCGCCCGTGCCAGACGTTCGTGTTGCAACCAGGCCTTGGGTGACTGGCCGCTGGCTTCGGTAAATTTGCGCAGGAAAGTGCGCTCGCTCATCGCCGCTTCGCTGGCCAGATCGCGTACCTCCAGCGGTTCGTGCAGGCGCTCGCGGGCCCACTGCATCACTCGCGACAGGTCACTGCGCGGCGTCGGGCTGACCGGCGTCGGAATGAATTGCGCCTGACCGCCGGTGCGTTGCGGCGACATCACCAGCCGTCGCGCCACCGAGTTGGCGATCTGGGTGCCGAAGTCCCGGGCCACCAGATGCAGGCAGGCGTCGATCCCCGCGGCGCTGCCGGCCGAAGTGATCAACTGACCGGAATCGACGTAAAGCACATCCGGATCGACATCGATGGCCGGGAAGCGCTCGGCCAGTTCCGAGGTGTAGCGCCAGTGAGTGGTGGCGCCGTGACCGTCGAGCAGGCCGCTGGCCGCCAGCACAAACACGCCCGAGCAGATCGACAACAACCGGGCGCCGCGCGAATGGGCATCACGCAACGCTTCGAGCAAGGCTTCCGGCACCGGCGCACTGCGGTCGCGCCAGCCGGGAATGATGATAGTGCGCGCATCCGCCAACAACTCCAGACCACCGTCCGCCAGCACCTGAATTCCGCCCATGGCGCGCATCGGGCCTTGATCGACCGCCGCAATGCAGTGCTCGTACCATGGGAAATCGAACTCCGGCCGGGCCAGGCCAAAAATTTCCACCGCGATGCCGAACTCGAACGTACAGAGGCCGTCGTAGGCCAGAATCGCGACCAATCCAGGTGAATCAGGCATTTGGCGGAAAATTCCCGGTGAGTGTCTTGTGCGCCACTGTAGCGGCAAGCGGCGTCTCGATAAAGTCTGTTCATCCCCACCGACAAAGGAGTGATTCAACATGCCCAGCCTGGTTCGCGAAATCCCTGCAGCGCCTTCGGCCATTGCCCTGATGCATTTCAGCAACCGTCTGACCTTTGAAACCGATTGTTCCGACGTCTTCAGCAGCCAGCAGGCTGGCGAGATCGATTTTGTGCTGGTCGATGTGCGCGGGCCGCTGGCTTTCGAGCGTGGTCATGTGCCAGGGGCGATCAACATTCCGGGGCGTCTGTTGACGGCAGAAGGGCTGGCGAACTACCCGAAAAACACACTGTTCGTGGTTTATTGCGCCGGTCCCCACTGCAATGGCGCCAACAAGGCCGCGGTGAAACTGGCGGCGTTGGGTTATCCGGTCAAAGAGATGATCGGCGGGGTGACCGGTTGGCTGGATGAAGGCTTTCAGTTGAGTGTTGCGACACCACGCGTCGCCACCGCACCGATCGCTTGCGATTGCTGATAGCCGTAGGGTTGCCGCTTCGGCGGCAGCTTTTGTCGGCTTTGTCCTACAACCCTTGCGCCGCTTTGGCGCACTCTTTTCCCACGTGATGGCACTCGCCGATTTTCTGTAAGTATTTGTCGCTTAAAAACAATTTGCCCCGTGCGCGCCGCCATAGACTGCCGGCCACGTCGGTTTCTTTGCGCTACACAGCCCAAGGCCGAACCTGACAATCGAAAGCTGCCAATAAAAGCCTCCGCACACGGGAGTAATAAATGAAAAAGCTGGTTATGTTCGGTGCCCTGGCACTGTCGATGTTGTCCCTGACCGCCGTGGCCGAAGACGCCAAACCGATCCGTATCGGTATCGAAGCCGGTTACCCGCCATTCTCGATGAAAACTCCTGACGGCAAACTGGCCGGTTTCGACGTGGACATCGGCGATGCGCTGTGTGAGCAGATGAAAGTCAAATGCACCTGGGTCGAGCAAGAGTTCGACGGCCTGATCCCGGCGCTGAAAGTGAAGAAGATCGACGCGATCCTGTCCTCGATGACCATCACTGACGACCGCAAGAAAAACGTCGATTTCACCATCAAGTACTACCACACCCCGGCGCGCTTCGTGATGAAGGAAGGCTCTGGCGTGAAAGACCCGCTGGTCGAACTCAAAGGCAAGAAAGTCGGCGTGCTGCGCGCCAGTACCCACGACCGTTACGCCACCGAAGTGCTGGTGCCGGCCGGCATCGAGCTGGTGCGTTACGGCTCGCAGCAGGAAGCCAACCTGGACATGGTGTCCGGTCGTATCGACGCAATGCTGGCCGACTCGGTCAACCTGAGCGACGGCTTCCTGAAAACCGACGCCGGCAAAGGCTTCGAGTTCGTCGGCCCGACCTACGAAGACGCCAAGTACTTCGGCGGCGGCGCCGGTATTGCAGTGCGTAAAGGCGATACCGAGCTGGCGGAGAAATTCAACACCGCCATCAACGAAATCCGCGCCAACGGCAAGTACAAGCAAGTGCAGGACAAGTACTTCGACTTTGACGTGTACGGCCATTAATACGCCGTAGAAAAAGTGGCCCCGTTGACGCGGTGGCCACTTTTTTTTCGCCCGTGATTTATCCTGTCAGCACATTTCAATGCAGTCATTGCCCCGGCAGCGACCACAGAATTTCCGGAGTTCCCCATGCAACGCATCGATCATCTTCTGCCCTGGAGCCACTTGGGCAGCGAACGTTCCCTGAGCGTGTTCCGTTACGGCGCCGGCCCGCGCAAGGTCTACATCCAGGCCAGCCTGCACGCCGATGAACTGCCGGGCATGCGCACCGCGTGGGAACTGAAAAAACGCCTGGCCGAGCTGGAAACCAACGGCCAGTTGCAAGGCGTGATCGAACTGGTGCCAGTGGCTAACCCGATCGGCCTCGATCAGCACCTGCAAGGCAGCCACTTGGGGCGCTTCGAGCTGGGCAGCGGCAAGAACTTCAACCGCTCCTTCGTCGAACTCAGCGCGCCGGTGGCCGAGCGAATCGGGGATCAGTTGGGCAGCGATGCCGAGGCCAACATTGCGCTGATCCGCCAGACCATGGGTCAGGTGCTCGATGAATTGCCGGCCCCGGCTTCGCAACTGGAAGCACTGCACCGTCTGTTGCTGCGCCACGCCTGCGAGGCCGATATCACCCTCGATCTGCATTGCGACTTTGACGCCGCGATTCATATTTACGCACTGCCGCAGCACTGGCCTGAGTGGCAGTCCCTCGCCGCACGTTTGAAGGCTGGCGTGGCGCTGCTGTGTGAAGATTCCGGCGGCAGTTCGTTCGATGAGTCCTGCTCCACACCGTGGCTGCGCCTGGCACGTATGTTCCCGGGTGCGGCGATTCCACCGGCCAACCTCGCCACCACCCTGGAACTGGGCAGTATGGGCGACACCCGCGTCGATCAGGCTCAGTCCAATTGCGAGGCGATCCTCGGCTTCTTGGCCGAGCAGGGCTTCATCAGCGGCGAATGGCCGAAAGCGCCGGAAGAATGCTGCGAAGGCATGCCGTTCGAAGGCACTGAATACCTGTTCGCCCCGCACCACGGTGTGGTGAGTTTCCTGCGCGATGCCGGTGAGTGGGTGGAGCGCGGCGATGCGCTGTTTGAAGTGGTCGATCCGCTGAACGACCGCGTGACCACCGTGCGCGCCGGCACCAGCGGCGTGTTGTTCGCCATCGATCGCGGGCGCTACACCCAGCCGGGCATCTGGCAGGCGAAAGTGGCGGGGCGCGAGCCGATCCGAGTTGGGAAGCTGATTAACGACTGAAGGATCTTCGCTGAATTTGATGGCCTGCATCGCTAGCAAGCTAGCTCCCACAGTGATGGTGTTGTTTCAGTAGCATGCGGTCAATTGTGGGAGCGAGCTTGCTCGCGATGGCGGCATCTGCAGCACCCCATCATCCGGATCACAGTGTTAGGCTCTGCCCCGAACCCTGCACTGTGTGAAGGAAGGCTTATGTTGAAGGTGTTTGCGCTGTTGACGCTGCTGGCGTCCACTGCCGTTCAGGCTCAGACCTCGCTGCAAAACGATCTGCCACTCAACTACCTGGCCCAGGTGCACCCGGACGCCGAACAGCGTCCGCTGGTGATTTTCCTGCATGGCTATGGCAGCAACGAAGCAGACTTGATCGGTATGAAATTTCAGTTGCCCAAGCAGTACAACTACCTGTCGGTGCAGGCACCGATGGCGTTGGGGGAAGGGCGTTTCCAGTGGTTTCGCAAGAAAGGCGAGGGTGCCTACAACGGCGAGACCGATGATCTGAAGGCCAGCAGCCAGAAACTGCGGGCCTTTATCGCTGCGGCGGCGCAGAAATATCACGCGCAACCGGAGAAGGTGTACCTGATCGGTTTCAGCCAGGGCGCGATGATGACCTATGAAGTCGGGCTACGGCAGCCGGCGGCGGTGGGTGGCATTGCCGCGTTGAGCGGGCGGGTGTTGCCGGTGCTCAAGAGCGAGCTGAAGTCAGAGCAACAGCATCCACCGCTGGAAATCTTCATCGGCCACGGCACGGCGGATGACCGTGTGCCTTACAGCGGTGGCACCGAGGCCGATGCGTTGTTGCAGAAGCTGTCGTACAAACCGCAATTTCATGCTTATCCCGGTGTCGGCCACAGCATCAGCGCGGCCGAGCTTCGGGATTTGAACGACTGGTTGCAGCAACTCAATCCCTAAGCATCACTTTTCCCTGAGGATGGTTTTCACCAGCGCCTCGTGACCGCTCTTGTCGCTGGCCCGGGAAATCACCTGGACCAGCGCCATGCGCGTGCCGGAGCCTGCCAGCAACGTGGTATTGAGGGTCTGGCCGCCGCCCTGGGTGGCGGTGCTGTCGACCTGACGCAGGCCAAGGCCGTTGCCTTTCTGGGTCAGGCTCTTTTCGCTGAGTTTGTTGAAGTCCGGCAGGGCTTTGCGCTGGGCGTCGATGAAATCGGAGACGGTGCCGTCGAGGAACGCACTGTCGTTGTCCTTGACGTTGTTGCCTTCGGGAATCTGGTTTTCGGCGACGATGACCACAGTCTTGGTGGCGTCGTTGCTGTACATGGTGCCCTTGGCACCGGTCGGACCTGCCGGTAGCGGGTCGCCGACAAAGCCCTTGGGCAGGACAAAACTGAATTTGCCGTCGAGCATCGAGACCTTCTCGGTGACAGCCTTCTCTTTGGCCTTGGCTGCCTGAGCATTGATGGCGCCGAAACCGGCCACCGCCGCCAACAACAGGACGACGGCTTTCTTGCTAAGCAATGACATTCGAATCTCCGAGGGATGGTCGCGCTTGGGCGGCGATCATCCCATGGAGCGTGCATGGCACTCCAGAGCGGTTTGTCCGGTCGGGATCAGTTCCGCGACGGTGCCGGCGCGGGTTTGGCCAGCAACTGCCGGGTGACGCCCAGCATCGCCACCGAAACGGCCATGGCCACCGCGAAACCACCGAAACCCAGATTGGGAACCGTCAGCGCCAGCACCAGACAAAACGCCGAAAACGAATACATCCCCGTCGCCGTCGCCCGCAACAACGCCGCGGTAAACGCCGGGCCACGGGTCTGCTGGGAAAACACCGCCATTACGCTGCCCAATACCGGGAACACCGCGAGCAGGCCGCTCCAGCGCTCGCCAACGGTACTGGCCAGCATCGTCACCACCAGCGTCAGCGCGGCCCCGGCGATCATCCGCCAGACCAGTTTGTCCGACTTCGGCGCCGGACCACTGACCACCGGTTGCACTTTGGGAAACAGGTACGGCGCGGAAAGAAGGGCAGTCGCAGCGGCGGCAACCGAGAAGGGCAGAGAGGCCGGAAGCAACGACAGAATCAGCGCCAGCACGGCCCAGACCGATAAGGAAACCACCAACGCCAGAGGCCAGCTAGCCCGCTGCGCCACCTGCGCATAAGTGACGCAAAACGCGATCATCGCAAACATGGCCGACAGCGCCGCGACCGCCGATTGCGCGGCAAACGCCGGGCCTTGTTCGATGGCGAGGAAAAACAGAATCGGTCCGACCACCACCGGCAATCCCGACAGCCACCCGGCGACGCTGGGGCCCCAGCGTTTGCCGGCGAGGGAAATCAGCAGCAGGAAACCGGGAATCAGCATCAGTTTGAGGATCAGCACGCAGGTCGCTCCATCGGGTCAATGGGGGCCACGTTAGCACTGTCGTTAGCGGATTGCTGCAAATGCATGCAATAGATGTATACAAAGTGCCGGGCGTGATCGCCGACTATGCTCTGACTATCAGGGTTAACCGGAGTCATTACCGCGATGAGCAGAGCACCGAAGGTGTTGAGTGGATGTTGCGGAATCGGCTTGTGGGCGCTGTTGCTGACGCCGACCTGGGCCAGTTGGCAGGATGCGGTGCCCGGTGCGCAGATCATCGGCACCGGGGATTTCAGTGTGTTCGGTTTCGACATTTATAACGCTCGGCTGTGGAGTGCCGCGCGTCCACTGGCCGACGGTCAGCCTTTCGCCCTGGAATTGATCTACCGGCGCAACGTGTCCCGCGATGATCTGGTCAAGGCCAGCGTCGATGAGATTAAGCGCTTGGCCGGATCCTCCATCAGTCCAGGCCAACTTGCCCTGTGGCAGGCACAGATGCAGCAATCGTTCGTCGACGTCCAGGCCGGTACGCGGATTACCGGGGTGTATCTGCCGGGGCAGGGCGCGCGGTTCTTTGTCGGCCAGCAGTTGCAACATGAAATCGATGATCCGCAGTTTGCCCGGGCGTTTTTCGACATCTGGCTCGACCCGCGCACACGCAGTCCCGAGCTGCGCCAGCAACTGCTCGGCAACGCCAAACCCTGAGCGCAGCGCATCTGCGCTTGGGCACGTCGACTGAAACGTCTAAGCTGCGTCTTTCGACTTGTTTCTGGATGTGTTCGTGAAATTCAGCTTGCCCAAAATCGCCACGGCGCCGTTCTGCCCGCCGGAAGTGGCCGGCAGTGTCCCGGTCGATCCCAACGCCTCGTTCTTCAAACGCGTGCTGCGTTTTGCCGGCCCCGGTTTGCTGGTGTCGATCGGCTACATGGATCCGGGCAACTGGGCCACCGCGATCGAGGCCGGTTCGCGCTTCGGCTACAGCCTGTTGTTCGTGGTGTTGCTGGCGAGTCTGGCGGGCATGGTTGTGCAATGCCTGTGCTCGCGGCTGGGCATTGCCACCGGGCGCGATCTGGCGCAGCTGTCCCGCGAACGCTACAGCACTCCGACGGCGCGGCTGCAATGGGTGCTGGCGGAAATCTCGATCATCGCCACCGACCTTGCGGAAGTCCTCGGCTGTGCGCTGGCGTTTCACCTGTTGCTGGGGTGTTCGTTGACGTTCGGCATCGCACTGACAGCGTTCGATACATTGCTGGTGCTGGCCCTGCAAAACCGTGGTTTCCGCCGGCTGGAAGCGATCATGCTGGTGCTGGTAGGCACCATCGGCGCGTGTTTTTTCGTCGAGCTGTTGCTGATCAAACCGTACTGGCCGGACGTCGCCCAAGGCTTCAAACCGTCGCTGTCGGCGATCAGCGATGCAGCGCCGTTGTACCTGGCCATCGGCATCCTCGGCGCCACCGTCATGCCGCATAACCTTTACCTGCACACTTCGATCGTACAGACACGGCTGATCGGCAAGGATCTGGCCAGCAAGCAGGACGCGGTAAAACTGGCGCGCATCGACACCATCGGTTCGCTGGCGCTGGCGTTGCTGGTCAACGCGGCGATCCTGATTCTCGCGGCGGCAGCCTTTCATCAGTCCGGACACACCGACGTGGTCGACATCCAGGACGCCTATCACTTGCTCGACCCACTGGTGGGGGGCGCGCTGGCCAGTGTGCTGTTCGGCGTGGCGCTGCTGGCGTCGGGGCAGAGTTCGACCTTCACCGGCACCATCGCCGGGCAAGTGATCATGGAAGGCTATCTGAACCTGCGGATCCCTTGCTGGCAGCGACGCCTGATCACCCGTGGGCTGGCGCTGATTCCGGCATTCATCGGTGTGTGGCTGATGGGCGATGGTGCGGTGGGCAAGTTGCTGGTGCTGAGCCAGGTGGTGTTGAGCCTGCAATTGCCGTTTGCGCTGTATCCGCTGATTCGCATGACCAACGACAAACAGCTGATGGGGCCGTTTGTGAACCGGTTGCCGACCAAGATTCTCGCGTGGGGACTGTTTGTGGTGATCAGCGGGGCGAATGCCTGGCTGATTCTGCAACTGGCCGCCTGATCTTTCAGGACGCAGACAAAAAAATACCCGGTGCGACGTGAGTCGTACCGGGCTTGTTGCCAACGGGCGGTGGATGTCGTGGATCCGCCGCCCGCTGTTGAACTTCGTTTTTTAACTCTGGGGGCTTAAGCGCGTTCCAGCGCCAGGGCCACGCCTTGACCGCCGCCGATGCACAGGGTCGCCAGACCCTTCTTCGCATCACGCTTGATCATTTCGTGCAGCAGGGTCACCAGCACGCGGCAGCCCGACGCACCGATCGGGTGACCGAGGGCGATGGCGCCGCCGTTGACGTTGACTTTGTCCAGATCCCATTGCAGATCCTTGGCTACCGCCAGCGATTGCGCGGCGAAGGCTTCGTTGGCTTCGATCAGGTCGAGCTGGCCGATGCTCCAGCCAGCCTTGTCCAGGCAGCGGCGAGTGGCGGAAACCGGGCCGATGCCCATGATCGCCGGGTCGACGCCCGCATTGGCGTAGGCGGCGATTTTCGCCAGCACCGGCAGGCCCAGGGCCTTGGCTTTTTCGGCGCTCATCAGAATGACCGCAGCCGCACCGTCGTTCAGAGACGAGGCGTTGCCAGCGGTGACGCTACCGTCCTTCTTGAAGGCCGGACGCAGTTTGGCCAGGGATTCGGCGGTGGTGTCGCCGCGTGGTTGCTCGTCGACCTTGAACGCCACCGGATCGCCTTTGCGCTGCGGGATCAGGATCGGGGTGATTTCATCGACAAAACGACCGGCCTCGATGGCAGCTGCGGCTTTCTGTTGCGACGCAGCGGCGAAGGCGTCCTGCTGTTCGCGGCTGATCTCGTATTTCTCGACCAGATTCTCGGCGGTGATGCCCATGTGGTAATCGTTGAACGCATCCCACAGGCCATCGCTGATCATGGTGTCGACGATTTGTGCGTGACCCATGCGCAGACCGGTGCGCGCGCCCGGCATTACATAGTTGGCCAAGCTCATGTTTTCCTGGCCACCGGCGATGATCACGTCCGCGTCGCCGCAACGGATCGCCTGGGCGCCGAGGTGCAGGGCCTTGAGGCCCGAGCCGCAGACCTTGTTCAGGGTCATGGCCGGTACGGCGTGGGGCAGGCCGGCCTTGATCGCCGACTGGCGCGCCGGGTTCTGGCCGGCGCCGGCGGTCAGCACCTGGCCCATGATCACTTCATCGACCTGAGCACCGTCCAGACCGGTCTGCTCAAGCAACTGGCGGATGACCGCTGCGCCCAGATCCACGGCGGAGACGGTGGCCAGCGAACCCTGGAAACTGCCGATCGCGGTGCGCGTGGCGGCAACAATGACGACGTCTTGCATTTTCGAATTCCTCACTCGGCAGCGAACTGCATTTCCGGTACGTGATCCGGGACGATCAGTTTACCAGCGGTTTTGGCGACGATTTCCTCGACGCTGACGCCAGGTGCGCGTTCCTTGAGGACAAAAGCGCCATTTTCGATTTCCAGGTAGGCAAGGTCGGTCAGGACACGCTTGATGCAACCGGCGCCGGTCAGCGGCAGGCTGCACTGGCTCAGCAACTTGGACTCACCGTCCTTGGACGCGTGGGTCATGATCACGATGATGTTGTCGGCGCCGGCCACCAGGTCCATCGCGCCGCCCATGCCCTTGACCAGTTTGCCGGGGATCATCCACGAGGCGATGTTGCCTTGTACGTCCACTTCGAAGGCGCCGAGCACGGTCAGGTCGACGTGGCCGCCGCGGATCATGGCGAAGGACTCGGCCGAAGAAAAGATCGAAGCGCCGATCCGTGCAGTCACGGTCTGTTTGCCGGCGTTGATCATGTCGGCGTCGATGGTGTCTTCAGTCGGGAAAGGGCCCATGCCGAGCAGGCCGTTTTCCGATTGCAGCATGACTTCCATGCCTTCAGGGATGTAGTTGGCGACCAGGGTCGGGATGCCGATGCCGAGGTTCACGTAGTAGCCGTCCTGCATTTCGCGGGCGACGCGTTGAGCCATTTGTTCGCGGGTAAGTGCCATGTTCTTGTTCTCCGTCAGCCTGGATTATTTGCGGATGGTGCGTTGTTCGATGCGTTTTTCGAACGTGCCGCAAATGACCCGGTCGACGTAGATGCCGGGCGTGTGGATGTGTGCCGGATCCAGCTCGCCGGGTTCGACGATTTCTTCGACTTCGACCACGGTGATCTTGCCGGCGGTGGCGGCCAGCGGGTTGAAGTTCTGGGCGGTGTGTCGGTAGATGACGTTGCCGAAGTGGTCGGCCTTCCAGCCTTTGACGATGGCGAAGTCGCCGGTGATGGACTCTTCCATCAGGTACTTGCGACCGTGGAATTCACGCACTTCCTTGCCTTCGGCGACCGGGGTGCCGACGCCAGTAGCAGTGAAGAACGCAGGGATGCCGGCACCGCCTGCGCGCATTTTTTCGGCGAGGGTGCCTTGCGGGGTCAGGACGACTTCGATGTCGCCTTTGAGCAGTTGCTCTTCGAACAGCTTGTTTTCGCCGACGTAGGAGGCGACCACCTTGCTGATCTGGCGGTCGGTCAGCAGCACGCCGAGGCCGAAGCCATCGACGCCGCAGTTGTTGGAAACGACGGTGAGTTCGCGGGTGCCCTTGCGTTTGATCTCGGCGATCAGGTTTTCCGGAATGCCGCACAGGCCGAAGCCGCCGGCGATCACGGTCATGCCGTCTTCAAGACCTGCCATGGCTTCCTCGTAGGAATACACGCGCTTGTCGAAACCTGCCATATGCACCTCTTTTATTGTTTGTCGGGCGGCTGGCTAGCCGAATGACTGGAGTGTCGCGCTGAAGGATATATTTGTTAAGTTGATTTTTAAGGTTGATTGATTGATAAAGCTCAATAATTGACATCGTTGATCGTTCCCATGCTCCGCGTGGGAATGCCTCTAGGGACGCGGAGCGTCACGGGCTGCGTTACCACGCAGACGGTTCGACGCCTCGACGTGGGAACGATCAAGACTTTGATACGGAAGCATAGCGTTCATGACCATCAAGCAGATCCGCGCCTTTCTCGCCGTGGCTCAGAGCCTGAGCTTTGCCGTGGCCTGCGAGCGCCTGCACCTGTCGCAATCGGCGCTGAGCCTGACCATCAAGGCGCTGGAAGACGGCCTGGGCGGGCGCCTGTTCAGCCGTAATACGCGCAACGTGGCACTGACCCCGGAGGGCGAATCGCTGCTGCCGCTGGCCCGGCGCCTGATCGCCGACTGGGACAACGCCGAAGACGAAATGCGCCAGCGCTTCAGTCTGCAACGCGGGCGGGTGACGCTGGCGGCGATGCCGTCGTTTGCCGGCAACCTGCTGCCGCCGATCCTCAAGACCTTCCGTGCGCGTTATCCGAACGTCAACGTCACGGTCAACGACGTGATCAATGAGCAAGTGCTGGAAATGGTTCGTGATCGTCAGGTCGAACTTGGCGTGGCGTTCGAGCCGATGCAGAACACCTCGCTGACGTTTACGCCGCTTTACCGGGATCGCTTCGTCGCCGTGGTGCCGCAGGATTCGCCACTGGCGAACCGTAGCAACATTGATTGGCAGACCTTGCTGCAGGAGCCCTTCATTACCCTGCAACGACCGTCCACGGTGCGGGTGATGCTGGAAGAACACTTGCAGGCCCGAGGGATGAAACTGCCGGTGGAGTTTGAAAGCCATCAACTGGCGACGGTGGGGCGGATGGTGGCCAGCGGACTGGGCGTGAGTGCGGTGCCGGCGTTGTGTGCCGGGCAGATGCGCGAGTTGGGCGCGCATTGCCTGACCTTGCACGAGCCGGTGGTGGAGCGGGCGATTGGCGTGCTGACGGATCCGGGGAATGAACTGTCGGCGGCGGCACAGGCGCTGTTCGATATTTTAAGGTCGGAATACTGACCCTTGTGGGAGCCAGCCTGCTGGCGATGGCGGACGAGCAGGCGACATCTTTATTGGCTGTGCGGGCCTTATCGCCAGCAGGCTGGCTCCCACATCGGGCTTTATGTATTCAAGGGGGTGAGTTTCTGTGCCAGTAGCGGCAGCAACTGTTCGCACGACCCTTCAATCTTCAAATCCAGCAACTCATCCGCCCGGGTCTTCCCCAGGTTGATCGCAATCAGCGGCTTGCCCCGATCCGCAATCACCCGGCACAGGCGAAACGCCGAATACGCCATCAAGGACGATCCGACCACCAGCATCCCGGCGGCATTTTCCGCCAGTGCCATTGCCCGCGCCGCCGTCGGCTGCGCCACGTTCTCACCAAAAAACACCACGTCCGGTTTCATCCGCTCGCCTGCGCAATGCGGGCAGTGCGGCACCTGGAAACGCGCCTCGAAAGCCGGGTCCAGCAGGGTGTCGCCGTCCGGCGCCTGCACGGCGTCGACACCGGCCAGGTATGGATTCTGCATTTCCATCAATTGCTGAATCGAATCCCGCTCGCTGCGCTGGCCGCAATCCAGACACAACACCCGGTGCAGGCTGCCGTGCAGTTCGACGACATCGTGACTGCCGGCCTGATCGTGCAAGGTGTCGACATTCTGGGTAATCAAACCGCCGATCCGCCCTTGGCTTTGCAGGCTGGCCAACGCCTCATGGGCGGCGTTCGGCCGTGCCTGGCGCACGCGCGGCCAGCCGAGCATGGCCCGCGCCCAGTAGCGGCGGCGCGATTCCGGGGCGGCGAGGAATTCCTGGTACATCATCGGCTGCCGGCCACGGCGCACACCGTCGGTGTCGCGGTAGTCCGGGATACCCGACGGCGTGCTGATGCCGGCGCCGGTCAGCACAATGAAGTCGCCGTCGGCCATGACCTGTTGCAGAGAGTCGAGCGGGTCGGGGAGGGGACGGTCGAGCATGATCAGCGCTCCGCAGGCTGTAAGTGCCTTGCAGGTTAGCACCGAAGGACGCCTCTTTTCAGAGGCGTCTGCTGCCCGATGGTTACTTGCGCGCCTCCAGAATCAGATTGAACGGCGTCTGCGTCGCCCGCCGGAAGTGTTTGAAGCCCGCTTCGGTAAACACCTTGCGCAAGCGCGACTCGCCGGCCTGCGCACCGAGGCCGAGTCCCACTTCCTGGGAAAGCGAATTTGGCGTGCAAATGAATGTTGACGCGGCATAGAACAAACGCCCGACCGGCGTGATGTTTTCGTCCAGGGTGTCATTGGCAAACGGCTCGACCAGCAACACCGTGCCGTCGTCTTTCAGGGATTCAAAGGCGTGTTTGGCAGCGCCGACCGGATCGCCCATATCGTGCAGGCAGTCGAAATAGCAGATCAGGTCATAGTCATCGCCGGGGTAGCTTTTCGCCGTGCCCTGGAAGAACCGCGCGCGACTGCTGACGCCGCCTTCTTCGGCCCGTTGAGTGGCGACGGTGATCGAAGGCGCGTGATAGTCGAAACCGACGAACCGCGAGTTGGGATACGCCTGGGCCATGATCACCGTGGACGCGCCGTGACCGCAGCCGATGTCGGCGACCTTGGCGCCTTCTTCGAGTTTGGCCACCACGCCGTCCAGCGCCGGCAGCCACTCGGCGATCAAATGCCCCTTGTAGCCGGGGCGGAAGAAGCGCTCGGTGCCGGTGAACATGCACGGATGGTGATCGCCCCAAGGCAGGGCGCCGTTGCCGCGCATGGCCTTGACCAGTTTGTCCTTGTCATGGAAAAACGACGCCACCACGCCGAGGCCGCCAGCCACGTACACCGGTGAATCCTCCTTGGCCAGGGCCAGCGCCTGTTCTTCCGGCAGGCGGAATTTGCCGTCGTGGTGTTCCATGTAACCGGACGCCGCATGGGCGCTCAGCCATTCGCGCACCAGTCGCGGATTGCAGGTGGTTTTTGCTGCGAGGGATTCGGGGCTGATCGGCTGGCTGTCGGCCATCGCCCGATACAGGCCGAGTTCTTCGCCGACAATGACATTGGCCAGCATCGCCGCGCCGCCCATGTCGTTGACCAGTTTGCCCATGAATTCGTTGAGTCTGGCCTCGTCCATTTCATGTGCTCCTTTGACAGGATCACAGTCCGGTGGCGTTGGGGGTCGAGGCATTCACCACCGGGCGGTGGTCGTGGAAACGGGCAGGGCGACACTGCTGTCCTGCGTCCCCCTCGACTGGGTACTGATTGAGTCTAGCCGCTGTTGGCGCCAGTGGGAGCGGGCTGCGTGGATTTTGAGGCTGTGAATCGTTGTGTACAGCGTAGGCTCCCGAATTATCCGCCGACGGTGCCCGTTCTATGCGAAACGATGCGACTCAGGGCGATCTCGCCAAGAAGCCAAGACAAAGCGCCGGCCCATTTCTGCCTGGATCAAATTATGGGCGAAAAAAAACCGCCTTGCGGGGCGGTTTTTAGCAAGCCTCAGATTGCGGCTGAGGCTTAGTGCGTCTCACCGGAAGCACTGGCGTGGAGGCCATGTTATTGAGCTTTTCCTACTCTTGCAACGTAATTTTTTACCCACCATCAGTAGGTGTATTAGAGATCCTGAGCAGTGTTTTCAGTTCCTTGTGTCGGAGGGCAATACTGACAGAAATAATGGTTTACAAAATGCGCGCTACTTTCATTTGAGAATCGCCGAGCCGAGACTTACCACCTGTGATTCTGGGTTAATATGCTCGCGCTCACACCCTGGTGCAGCGGTAGGGTTTGGCTGGTGGCCTAACGGTTTCACGCCCTCTGACACGGTTTTGCATCCGTGCCGGAATGATGATTCGGAGGGATTTCAACCGGCCGCCTCACCGGAAGTACTGGCGTGTTCTTCCGAAGGTACGCGTGATCCGGTAAGTGCACTGGAGATTTGGCCCCCAACCCTGGAGGCCAAAACGTATGAAGCTTTTGTTGCGTACGTTGAGCCTCGTATGGAGATTGTTGAAAGCGTTCCGCTTTTACGAGTTCCTGCGAGACCACTTTGACGACCTGAAGTAACGGTCGTTGATGTGGGGAAAAGCCCGTGTCAGCTTCGGCTGATGCGGGTTTTTTTTGTTTCATTGATCTGTCAAAAATGATAATTCAATCATCTGGTTCTGTTGCGAAGGTAGGGCATTTCGCCGGGATCTGTAGGTGTCGTCCTTAAGCTCTGGATATACAGGGTTGTATGCACAGTTTTTGAGTTGGTTTAAACCGATGTATTCGCCGTTCACTAAGAAGGCAGCAAGTCTGTATCCCACTGTGTACAGGCCCGCCGCCGATACAAAACCCGCCACTTCCCGCGCATTGCCCACACAGCCGCGATACACCTGCCGGTTTAACTGAGCCTGTCAGTCGCCACGCCCGGCGGCTCTTCAGCAGAGACTTTGCCCATGCAGATTCCCCACCCCACCTTGCAGGCCAGCGTCGGGCTCGGCCTGCGTCGCGGTCTGATGAAAGACCTGCAGGCCGCTCGCACCGGCGATTTCGACTTTCTGGAGGTCGCCCCGGAAAACTGGATCGGCGTCGGCGGTGCCCATGGCGCCGCGTTGCGCGAACTGGCCGAGCGATATCCGTTGTCCTGCCACGGACTGTCGTTGTCGCTCGGTGGCTCGGCGCCGCTGGACGTTGGTTTTCTCCGGGAAGTGCGGACCTTCCTCGATCATCACAAAGTACCGCTGTACAGCGAACACCTGAGCTATTGCAGCGACGACGGTCACCTCTACGACCTGCTGCCGTTGCCCTTCACCGAAGAGGCGGTGCATCACGTCGCCGCACGGATCCGCCAGGCCCAGGACATCCTCGGTCGGCGACTGGCGGTGGAAAACGTTTCCTACTACGCCGCGCCCCGGCAGGACATGGACGAAGTGACTTTCACCAACGCCGTGCTGCGCGAGGCCGATTGCGATCTGCTGCTGGACGTCAACAACGTCTACGTCAACTCGATCAACCACGGTTTCGATCCGCAGACGTTCCTGGCCGCCATCGAGCCGGGCCGGGTGGTTGGCATGCACGTGGCCGGGCACTTCGATGAGTCCGACACACTGAAGATCGACACCCATGGCGCCTCGGTCAAACCGGTGGTCTGGTCGTTGCTGGCCGACGCCTATGCCCGATTCGGCGCGCAGCCGACGCTGTTGGAGCGGGATTTCAATTTCCCGGCGTTTTCTGAACTGGTGGCCGAACTGCAAACCATCCGCCGCCTGCAAACCGAAGGAGGCTCGCGTGGATAATCTTCTGCTGCAACAACAGGCGCTGACCCGCTATTTGCGCGATCCAGAACATGAAGCGCCGCCCGCCGCCATGAACGCGGCGCGGGTCAATGTCTATCGTGACCTGGTGTTCAACAACGTCTCGCAACTGCTGAGCGGTACGTTTCCGGTGCTGATCCGGATCATCGGCCAGGAACGCTGGCGCACATTGATTCGTGGCTTCCTGCGGGACTACCGCGCGCAGACGCCGAAATTCGGCGAGATCGCCGAGGAGTTTGTCGGCTACCTCGCCTCGGAGCCTGTCGTGTTGAGCGAGGGCGGGTGGCCGGCGTTTCTGGTGGAGCTGGCGCACTACGAATGGGTGGAAATGGTGTTGCAGCAGTCCGACGCCGAAGCCTTGCCTGTGAGTGATCCGGCGCACTTGCTGGAGCGGCCGTTGCAGGTTTCGGCACTGGCCTGGCCGTTGGCGTACACCTGGCCGGTGCAGATGCTCGGGCCGGATCATCAACCGGCCACGCCACCAGCCCAGCCGACGCTTTTGCTGGTGCGGCGCACGGCGGACTGGAGTGTGAAGTTTTCCGAGCTGAGCCCGTTGGCTTGGCGGTTGTTGCAGCGCATTGGCGAGTTTCCTGCGCTGAACGGTCGTGAACAACTGGAAGGGCTGGCGATGGAGGCGGGTTTGCCGGTAACGGCATCGTTCATGGACAGTGGTTTGGCGTTGTTGCGGCAGATGCATGAGGACGGTGTGTTAGGCATTACCTGATTTCGCAAACACCGCAAATCCTGTGGGAACGGGCTTGGTCCGGGCGGCGATCCGACGAAGAGGCCGGTACAGTCAATATATTCATCGACTGAACGGACGCCTTCGCGGGCAAGCCCGCTCCCACAGGGAATTATGTTTGACTCAGGAATTCATGGGCAACTTCAGCTCCGCACACAACCCGCCACCTTCACGGTTGCTCAGCGTCAACGAACCGCCCAGCGCCATCGCCAGTTGCTGGGCAATCGCCAGCCCCAGACCGGTGCCGCCGGTGCTGCGGTTGCGCGAGTTTTCCACGCGGTAGAACGGCTCCATCACCTGGGCCAGTTCTTCTTCGGCGATGCCCGGGCCGCGATCCATGACCTTGATCGAGAGGCCGCTCTTGTCGCGCTGAATCAGCAGCTCGGCCGCGCCCGCGAACTTCAGCGCGTTGTCGGTCAGGTTGACCAGCACCCGGCGCAACGCGTGGGGGCGGGTGTCGATGACCGCTTCACTCTTGCCGCTCAACTGCACTTCCTTGCCCATGTCCTGATAGTCAAACACCAGGCTGTCGAGGAACGAATCCAGATTGGTGCGCCGGCTTTCTTCGGTCGAGCCGTGGATGCTGCGGGCGTAGGCCACGCCCTCGCGCACCAGATGTTCCATCTCGCCGAGGTCGTTCCACAGTTTGTCTTTCTCGGCCGAATCGTCCATGAACTCCGCCCGCAGCTTCATGCGGGTGATCGGGGTTTGGAGGTCGTGGGAGATCGCCGCCAGCAGTTGCATGCGCTCTTTCAGGTACGCGGCGATGCGCGCCTGCATCGAGTTGAAGGCGCGGGCGGCGTAGGCCACTTCGTTCGGGCCTTTTTCGTCGAGGTTGATCGGGTGGGCGTTGGGGTCGAGGGTTTCCACGGCGTTGGCGAGGCGGGTGAGGGGACGGATGGCGATGCGCACCGCCAGCCAGGTGCAGGCGAGCATCAGCGCCAGTTGCCCGAGCAACACCACTGGCAGCCATGGCGACAGCGGCACCATTGACGGACGCACATCGATGGTCACCGGGCTGCCGTCGCTCAGGCGCAGGTGGCCCTGAAAGTGTTTTTTCGGGCCGGGAATATCGGTGAACGTCAGCGGATAGGCCTCGCCAATTGCATCGGTAATCGAGGTGACGGCAATCGGTACGTCCTGTGGGTCCAGCGGTGTGCCCGGTTCGCCTTCGCTCAGCAGATAGCCGTAATTCTTGCGAGCCAGGCGTTTGAGCCACATCGGGCGTTCTTCGGCGGGCAGTCGGTCGAGGATGGCAATCGAGGTCGAGACGTCGGTTTCGAGGTTGCCGAGCATGGTGTTTTTCGCGCTTTCGTAGCGCTCGTAATACTGCGCGCCGAACGACAGCGCCTGAGCGAGGATCAGGCCGATCAGGAAAATCAGCGACAAGCGGGAGGCGAGGGTGCGCGGCCAGCGCAGGGCGAGATTCATGCAGGGGCTCCGAGGACTTCGACCGGCAGCGAGAACACATAGCCTTCGCTGCGTACGGTCTTGATGTAAGCCGGTTCGCGGGCGTCATCCAACAGGCGCTGGCGCAGACGGCTGACCAGCAGATCGATGGAGCGGTCGAACAGATCGGCGTCGCGGCCCTGGGTCAGATTCAGCAATTGATCGCGACTCAACACTCGTTGCGGATGGTCGAGGAACACTCGCAACAAACGGTATTCCGCGCCACTCAGCGCGACCATGGTGCCGTCCTTGTCCAGCAGGTGCCGAGCCGATGTGTCGAGCTGCCAACGACCGAACGCCAGCAGCCGGCCGCTTTCGGTCACCACCAGATTCGGTGGCAGCATCCGTGTGCGCCGCAGTACGGCGTTGATCCGCGCCAGCAGCTCGCGGGCGGCGAAGGGTTTGGTCAGGTAATCGTCGGCGCCCATTTCCAGGCCGAGTATGCGATCGGTTTCATCATTGCGCGCAGTGAGCATCAGGATCGGCGTGGCCCTGTGTTTGCCCGAGCGCAATTCGCGGCACAGCAGCAGGCCATCGTCGCCGGGCATCATGATGTCGAGCACGATCAGGTCGACCGTGTTGGCTTCCAGAAAACTGCGCATCTGCCGGCCATCGGCAACCACCGTGGTGCGCAGGCCATTTTTCTTCAGGTAATTGCCGACCAGTTCGCGAATCTCGCGGTCGTCGTCGACGATCAGGATGTGATCGACATGTTCCATGGGGCCAAACCTCAATCAAAGGGGATTGCCGGGCAGTCTATCGAGCCTGCGCGAGGCCGCCTGCCTGCCTTTGTATTGCAGTGTATCCAGCGCTGTAACGGATACACGCCGACGCAAAAAGCGGATTTTTACAGGGTTTTGTATCGCTGTGTATCTCGGACGCGCGCGGATACGTAGCGATTTATACACGGCATTTGCCGACACATGCGCGATACCTCGCGAGCTTTAAATGAGCTCCATCGAGGCACACACAGAACGCCTCGGCCAAATCAACGATTCACCCATTGAAGCCCCGAGGAAAACGCCATGAACACCAAGACCAAATCGATCGCTGCCGCTTGCCTGTTTGCCGCTTTGAACATCTGCACCCTGTCGGCCCGCGCCGAAGCCGATGTCACCCCGCAAACCTACTCCTACGGCAGCCACCTGGACATCGAGAAAGTCGTGTCGCTGAAACAGGACAACTCGATGACCTGCGGCATCGTCGACGCCCGCATGACCTACCTCGACTCGGCCGGCAAGACCCAGGTGCTCGACTACCGCAAATTCGCCGACGGCTGCAACGAAGACAACTGATTACCCACCTCTATAAAAGGAACATCGCCATGAACAATGTATCGCGCTATCTGACAGCTGTTGCCTTCTCCCTTGCCGGCGTCGCGGCCCACGCCAACGCTGCCGTCGAACAGAACAGCTGTGGCAGCAACACCTGCTTCCAGCTGGCCCCGGTGGCCAAGCCGGGCAGCGACGGCCTGATCGCTGCCGACGGCGCCAGCCGCACACCACAAGGCCAAACACTGGCTGCCGACGGCTCCAGCCGCACGCCACAGGGCCAGACGCTGGCCGCCGACGGTTCCAGCCGTACGCCGCAAGGCCAGACGCTGGCCGCCGACGGTTCCAGCCGTACGCCGCAAGGCCAGACGCTGGCCGAGAACGGAGCCAGCCGTACGCCGCAAAGCCAATGGCTGGACAGCCAGACGGCTTGAGGATTGAAGGGGGCTGCCCGTAACGGGCGGCCGCCGAGCCAGTCAACTGACCACCCCTCATTCAAAAGGTGAACCTCATGTTTCTCATCGCTTTCCTGGGCGGTCTGTTGACTGTCCTCAGTCCGTGCATTCTGCCGGTGGTGCCGTTTCTGTTCGCCGGTGCCGACCGCACTCGTTCTTCGATCCTGTTGACCCTCGCCGGTATGGCCCTGACCTTTGCCCTGATCTCCAGTCTGGCGGTGGTCAGCAGTGAATGGGTGATCCAGGCCAGCAACACCGGTCGCCACATCGCGCTGGCGGTGATGGTGCTGTTTGCACTGTCACTGATTTCCGCGCGCATCGGTGACTGGCTGGCGCGGCCCTTCGTGCTGCTGGGCAATCGTCTCGATCCGGACAGCCGGAAAAAGACCGGCCCCATGGCCTCGATCATGATCGGCGTGGCCACCGGTCTGTTGTGGGCGCCGTGCGCCGGCCCGATTCTCGGTGTGATTCTCACCGGTGCCATGTTGCAAGGCGCCAACGCCCAGACCAGCCTGTTGCTGTTGGCCTACGGTGCGGGCAGTGCGCTGTCGCTGGGGACGCTGATCTTCGCCGGTCGCGGCTTGGTCAACCGGTTGAAGCCATCGATTCCGTTCACCGGCTGGTTCCGCCGCGGTGCGGGTGTCGCGGTGCTGGCGACGGCGGCGGTGATCGCCACCGGTGCCGACAATCTGCTGCTGGCCAACACCTCGTCCCAAGGCGTGGCGTCGGTCGAGAAAAGCGTGCTGGAAAACGTGCCGAAGGTGGTGGACTACTTCGTCAGCAAAGTGCGTGCGGACTCGACCGAAGACGAAGCCGGCAAAGGTGCGATGCCGTCGCTGTCCGGCGCGGTGCAGTGGCTGAACTCCCCGGAACTGACGAATGAATCGCTGCGCGGCAAAGTGGTGCTGGTGGATTTCTGGACCTACGACTGCATCAACTGCCAGCACACCCTGCCGTATGTGAAGGAGTGGGAGAAGAAGTACGGCAAGGACGGTCTGGTGGTGATCGGCGTGCACACCCCGGAATACGGTTACGAGCGGATCATCGACAACGTCAAGGATCAGGTGCAGAAGCTCGGCATCACCTACCCGGTGGCCATCGACAACAACTACGCGATCTGGCGCAACTTCGATAACCAGTACTGGCCGGCGCATTACCTGGTCGACGCCAAGGGACAGGTGCGTTACACCCACTTTGGCGAAGGCAGTTACCAGGCGCAGGAGCAGATGATTCAGCAACTGCTCAAAGAGGCCAAGGCGCCGGCTGCGTAAACAGCAAAACTCAATGGCTCAAAGGTCGCGCACCATGAGCCATTGTTCATTGCCCCAGGCGTGAAAACGCTCCAGCACCGACCAGCCGCGTTTGGCGTAATAGTCCTGCTTGCTTTGGGTGTGCAGGTAGAAACGCGGCAGGCCCCGGTGTTTTGCTTCTTCAGCGATGCCTTCGATCAACCTTTCTGCCAGACCCTGGCCGCGTGACTCAGGGCTGACCAGCACACAGGCCAGCCACGGCCCGAGATCCGGTCGCAGGGCAAGGTCCGCCCGGGCCAGTGCCGCGCCGCCCAGCAGTCGATCCCCGTCCAGTGCAATCAGGCAATGCCAGTCGCCATTGGTCTGCCCCTCTGCAAATTCCCGCTGCCATTCGGCCAAGGGTTGCTCGGCATATTCGTAATGAAATTGTTGGTGAATCCACGCTGCATAGGTGTCGCTGTGCTGCATGTGATCGGCGAGCCATTCGAAGCGCAAGGACATGATCGAATTCCGTTCGGGGGAGGGCCTGCATGAGAGCCGATCAGCCGGCGCGTTGGCAATCCCCGACAGTGTTTCGGGGCCTTTACAAAATCCCGCCATTCATCGGCAAACCCCCGATTTTATGGGCGCTCCGGACGATTGGCAGGGACGCCGGACAGCGCCAGCGCGATAGTGGGCGAGCAGGGCCGCCAATGGCTCTGACACCCATAAAAAGAAAGCGAGGTTGCCATGCCGAAGTTCGTGATTGAACGCGAGATTCCAGGAGCCGGAAAGCTATCGGAGCAAGAACTCAAGGCTGTATCGCAAACGTCCTGCAACGTGCTGCGTGAACTCGGGCCGGAGGTACAGTGGCTGCAGAGTTATGTGACGGCCGACAAGATCTACTGTGTGTACATCGCAACCAACGAAGAACTGGTGCGTGAACACGCCAAGCGTGGGGGATTTCCGGCCAACAGCGTGTCCCGGGTGACGAGCATCATCGACCCGACGACCGCCGAATGACTTCTCTGCCGTGGAGCACCCACTCATGAGTACCCCGATTGATCTCACTGCCCTGAAGGAACGCCAGAAAGTCGCCTGGGCCAGCGGCGACTACGCCGTGATCGGCACCACCTTGCAGATCGTCGGCGAAACCCTCGCCGAAGCCTGCGACCTGCGTTGCGATGAGGAAGTGCTGGATGTCGCTGCCGGCAACGGCAATGCCACGCTGGCGGCGGCGCGCCGTGGTTGTCTGGTGACGTCCACCGATTATGTCGCGGCGCTGCTGGAGCGCGGTCAGGACCGGGCGCGGGCCGAGCATCTGGACGTGACCTTTCAGGTTGCCGATGCCGAAGCGCTGCCGTTCGCCGACAACAGTTACGATGCGGTGCTGTCGACCTTCGGCGTGATGTTCGCTCCGGATCAAGCCAAGGCTGCCAAGGAGTTGGCGCGGGTCTGTCGCCGTGGCGGACGGATCGGCCTGGCCAACTGGACACCGGAAGGTTTCGTCGGCCAGATGTTCAAGACCCTCGGCCGTCATTTGCCACCACCACCCGGTGCGCAACCGCCCTCGAACTGGGGCGCGGAAGCCTGGCTCCATTCGCAGTTCGACGACCGCAACTTTGTGGTGCAGGTGACCCGGCGTCACTTCAATTTCCGCTACCGCTCGGCGGCGCATTTCATCGACATTTTTCGCCGCTGGTACGGGCCGGTGCACAAGGCTTTCGCGGCTCTGCCACCGGAGAGCGGACAGGCACTGGAAGGAGATCTGACGCAACTGATCGACGGATTGAACCGGGCAGGGCCGGATTCGATGGTGGTGCCGAGTGAATATCTGGAGGTAGTCATCACCAAACGCTGAAGCCATTGTGGGAGCGAGCTTGCTCGCGAATGCAGACTGACATTCAACATCTCTGTTGGCTGACACGCCGCATTCGCGAGCAAGCTCGCTCCCACAGGGATCGCGACAGGGTTTCTATTTCAGATGCGCACTGTCAAACCACTCCAGCGCCGTGCGCCAAATGCAGATACCCAGAAAGTAAGCCGATGCCAGCAACCACAGACCCATCACCAGCGGGTTGATCACCGGGTGGTTCAGCACCAGTGACAGACTGCACAGCAGCCAGATCGCCGTCACCGCAATGTTGATCGGCATGAACCGGCGTACCCGGAACGGGTGCAGGAATTTCATGCGGGTCACGGTCAGCAGCGCCAGGCCAATCACCGTCAGGAAGGTGAGCCACGGCCCCGGATCGATGATGTACAGACACAGTGCAACCACGTTCCACGCGGCGGGGAATCCGACGAAATAGTTGTCCTTGCTCTTCATATTGACGTTGCAGAAGCAGAACAGCGACGACACCAGAATCAGCGACACGGTCAGCAGCAGGGTGTAGTCGGGCAGGGGGATGTAGCGATAGATGAACAGCGCCGGGATGAACACGTAGGTCAGGTAATCGATCACCAGATCGAGGATCGATCCGTCGAAACTCGGCAGCACCGACTGCACGTTGACCTTGCGCGCCAGCGCCCCGTCGAGGCCGTCGACGATCAGCGCCACGCCCAGCCACATCAGGCAGTGGATTGGCTGGTTTTCCAGCAGGGCAAGGGTGGCCAGAAAAGCGGTGACCACGCCGGTCGCGGTGAAACCATGGGCGCCCCAGGCCTTGAGCCTGGCGATGTGGACGGTCGATATCACGAAGGCGTTCTCCAGAAAGTGCAGCAAGCCGCGTAAACCCTTGGGCAGCAAGGGCGGCGACCAACCGGGTCGGGGTTGCAGCTATCGACCGGTCGGGCCGGGTCAAGGTTCACCCATTCGTGAAGATTAGCTGGCCGGGGAAAAATTTCTCTGGAGAATCACTCGCCCAGGGCCACGTCAGCCCAACGGTGCTGGCGCAACGCATCAGGAGGGCTATCGTTGCCTGACGCAGTCATACCCCTTTGCCTGAGGACGACGTCATGAACACCAGCGATCTGCTCGAACAACTGCTGCGAGGCCAGGCCTCGGCGGGACAACAAGGTGGCGCGTCGGCCGGCGGGGGAGCGGGTGGGCTTGGCGGGTTGCTCGGCGGTCTGCTGGGCGGCGGCAGTGGCGGCGGTTCTCCTGCCGGAGGACTGGGTGGCCTGGGCGGGCTGCTCGGCGGATTGCTCGGCGGTGGCGGGGCGCTGGGCGGCGGGACGCAGCGTCGTTCCGGCGGCACCAATTACGCAGCACTGGCCTCGTTGGGCATGATGGCCTTCCAGGCGTATCAGGCCTGGCAACGCAGTCAGGCTTCTGCTGCGCCGCAGCAAACCCCGCAAACCGCGGATCTGCTGTCGGGCCCGCAAGTCGAAGAACACAGCCACGCCGTTCTGCGTGCATTGATCGCGGCGGCCAAGGCTGACGGGCGGATCGACGAGTCGGAAAAACACCTCATCAGCAATGAAATCGGCAAGCACACCGATGACCCGAACCTGCAGCAATGGCTCGACGACGAGGTCGCCAAACCGCTGGATCCCACCGAAGTGGCGCAGGCGGCGCAGAACGATCCAGCCATGGCCGCTGAGATGTACCTGGCCAGCGTGATGCTGGTGGACGATCAGCAGGACGCCGAGCGCAATTATCTGGATGAACTGGCAGCGGCGTTGCAGATTGACCCCGAGTTGCAGGTTCACCTCGAACAGCAAGCCAAAGGCACGGCCTGACCCTCTCACCTCACAGCCTTCGACCGTTCCGTTCAAGCAAGGAGCGAGCCGAAGGCTCCGTCCGTCAGGGCAATTTTCAAGCCGATTGAATTTTTGACGCGCCAAGCCTCTCTGCTTCATTAGAGGCGAGTGACTGAGCGTCCTGCCAATCGATCGAGAATATTGCCATGACTGTCCTGACTCACCTGCAAGCTGCCCCCGCCCCATCGCGTCCGCTCGATTCTCCGGGTGGGTTGCGGCGTATCCATGAAGCACTTTTAGCCGACGAACATCCTCAGCCGCTGACGCGCGCATTTCTGGAAGATCAACTGCTGCAAGCCGCGCAGTTGAAGGATGAGCTGCCATCGGACCCCGCGCAGTGGCATGCCTGGGTGGCCGAGCACTGTGCCGATGTCGCCCGGCAATACGCCGACTACCTGCAACAACGCAAGGCTGGAGGCGCACGGCAGTTCTTCAGTTGCAAGGCTCATGCGCTGTATTTCCTGCAAGCGGTGGCGCCGACCAAACTGGTCGATGGCGCCTGGCTCTACGGCTTGCTCGGACAGTGGCGCGATCCGCGTTTCAGCAGCCTGATCAGCACTTATCTGGAAGAACTGGGCGAGGGCAATCCGGCGCAGAATCACGTGGTGATCTACCGGCAATTGCTCGCCGAACACGGCCTGGAGTCCGGCAGCCCGCTGCCCGACGAACGCTATCTGCAAGGCGCGCTGCAATTGGCCCTCGGTGCCGGCGGCATGGATTTTTTGCCGGAGGTGATCGGTTACAACCTTGGCTACGAGCAACTGCCCCTGCACCTGTTGATCAGCAGTTACGAACTCAGTGAACTGGGGATCGATCCTTACTACTTCACTCTGCACGTGACCATCGATAACGCCAGTACCGGTCATGCGCAAAAAGCCGTTCAGGCCGTTCTTGATCTGCTGCCTCTGGAGGCTGATCGCAGCGATTTCCTGCGCCGGGTATCGCTGGGCTATCGGCTCAATGACCTGGGACAGGGCAGCCGCGCGATCATCGAGGGGTTCGATCTGGAGCGCGAATTGTTGGCGATGCTTGAGCGCAAGTGTCCGTTCGCTCAGCACATGCACTCCGACTATTGCCGCTTCGAAGGCAAGACCGTCAATCAATGGCTGGCCGATCCTCAGCAGTTGCCCGGGTTTCTGCAAGCCTTGCAAGACAAGGGCTGGATCAAGCGCAACGAAGATCCACAGGGCAGCCGCTTTTGGCAATTGATCGATGGCGATGGTGCGGCGATGTTCGGCGTGTTCAGCGCCTATGAAAAACAACTGGTTCACGACTGGATTGCCGGTGACTGGGTTTCTGCAGACAAACCTGTCGCGTTCCGCCGCCGCCCCTCAGTCCCTGCGCCGATCGAGGTGCCCGAACAGGACCCCGATGTGCAGCGCCTCAGTGCGGCGCTGCAAGGGCAGGACGCTCGCACCCAAATCGCAACGTTGATCCCTTGGCTCGCAGCGTCGCGCCATGCACATCCGGCCGGGCTGCTCGCCACTCGCCGATTCATCCAACTCAAATCCGGCCTGCGTTAAGGAAGTCATCAATGAATCAGGAAGAACAACTGTCCGCCAACGATCTGGTGCTGCTGCAACTGGGGCGGCGCTTGCAGGCCGACGGCTATCGTTTCATCACCCCGACGCCGTTGACCCATCAACGGGTCAACCAGCGCGACGAAGGGCAGGCCGCCGATTGCCTGCGGGATGTATTCGGATGGTCGCGCCCGTTCGAACCGGGCCTTCTGTCTGCCGATGAACAGCGGCAATTGCAGGACGCCCAAGTGATCGATCAGTTCGACGGGCGCTTGAAGAGCCGGGTGCGCTGGTCGAGTCTGGACGACCTGCTTTTCGTGCATTCCGGATTCCCCACCGATGCAGCCGACTCGGTGTTCTTCGGCCCGGACACCTATCGCTTTGCTCAACTGATCCACAGCCATTTACAGCAGAACTTTGCGCCCATCCACCGGGCGGTAGACATCGGTTGTGGCGCCGGAGTGGGCGCGATCCTGATTGGCCGTGCCCGGCGAGAAGCGCAAGTGCTGGCGGTGGATATCAACCCCGCCGCGTTGCGCCTGACCACGATCAATGCAGCGTTGGCTGAAGTGGCCAACGTCGAAGTGCGCGCCAGTGATGTGCTGCAAGGCGTCGACGGCGAATTCGACCTGATCGTCGCCAACCCGCCCTACATGGCCGATCCGGCCGGGCGAGCTTACCGCCACGGTGGCGGGACGCTGGGGGCGGGTCTGTCGCTGCGGATCGTCGAACAGGCGCTCAATCACCTGACACCCGGCGGCTCGCTGCTGCTGTACACCGGCGTAGCGATGGTCGATGGCCGCGATCCCTTCCTCGATACGGTATTGCCACGGCTGGATGAAAAACGCTTCGGCTGGACCTACCGCGAACTCGATCCCGATGTGTTTGGGGAAGAGTTGCTCAATCCAGGCTATCAGCGCGTCGACCGGATTGCCGTGGTCGCGCTGACGGTGACTCGAACAGGCTGAAACAAGGCAGGTGCAGGATGAGTAGGAATCTCGACGACTACAACCGGATGCGCGACTTTTCGGCGACCTCTGAACCGGCGGCTGAACGCCGGCGGGGCAAGAAATCCGCCGGCGACCATGCCCTGCAATTCTGCATTCAAAAGCACGATGCCTCGCACCTGCATTACGACTTTCGCCTGGAGCTCGACGGCGCGCTCAAGAGCTGGGCGGTGCCCAAGGGGCCGTCGCTGGATCCCAAGGTCAAGCGGCTGGCGGTGCATGTCGAAGACCATCCGCTGGATTACGCGACATTTGAGGGCAGCATTCCCGAAGGGCATTACGGCGCCGGCGATGTGATCGTCTGGGATCGCGGTGTGTGGATTCCGCTGGAAGACCCGGAGAAAGCCTACGCCAAAGGCAAACTCAAATTTGAGCTGCAAGGCGAGAAGCTCGCCGGGGTGTGGAATCTGGTGCGCACCCACATGCCGGGCAAGAAAGAGCAGTGGTTTCTGATCAAGCATCAGGACAGCGCCGCACGCCCGCAAAGCGATTACGACGTGCTGGTCGCCGAGCCCGACAGCGTGCTCAGCGAGCGCACTATCGTCGACAAGCCCAGCCTCAGTGCGAAGCAGGTCAAACCGCTGAAAGGCCCGGCGAAATCACCGCGCAAGCCCGCTTCCGGCAAACTCACTGGCGCCCACAAGGCGAGTATCCCGGCGCAGTTGAAACCTCAACTGGCGACTTTGGTGGAGAGTGCACCGGAAGGGGATTGGCAATACGAAATCAAGTTCGACGGCTATCGGATCATGGCGCGCATTGATCAGGACGAGGTGCAGTTATTCACCCGCAATGGCCATGACTGGACGCAAAAAATGCCGAAACAGGCGCAAGCCCTGGCGGCGCTGGGCCTGGAGTCGGCGTGGCTGGATGGTGAGATGGTGGTCGCCGATGCGGACGGCGTGCCTGATTTTCAGGCCCTGCAAAACGCGTTCGATTCGGGACGCAGCGAAAAAATCGTCTATTACCTGTTCGATCTGCCGTATCTGAACGGCGTCGACCTGCGCGAGGTGCCTATGGAGGAACGTCGTGCTGCGCTGGCCACGGTGCTGAAAACGCATCAAGACCCGCTGCTGCGTTTTTCCGAAGCGTTCGACGAAACCCCGCAGGCGTTGCTCAACAGCGCCTGTCAGATGCGCATGGAAGGCCTGATCGGTAAACGGCTCGGCTCGCCTTATGTGTCGCGCCGCAGCAGCGACTGGATCAAGCTCAAGTGCAAGCATCGCCAGGAATTCGTGATCGTTGGTTACACCGATCCGAAAGGCGCACGCAGTTCGTTCGGCGCGTTGCTGTTGGGGCTGCATGATCGTGACAGCGGCGAGTTGCGGTATGCCGGCAAGGTCGGCACCGGATTCAATGAAACCACCCTCAAGAGCATCCTCGCGCGGCTGAAACCGTTACAAGTGAAAAAACCGGCAGTGGCCAACCCGCCTACAGGGTTCGAGGTCAAGGGTGTGCACTGGCTCAAACCGAGTCTGCTGGCGGAAGTGGCGTTCGCCGAAATGACCCAGGACGGCTCGGTGCGTCACGCCGTGTTCCATGGCTTGCGCGAGGACAAACCGGCCAAGGACATCACCGAGGAGCGCGCCAAACCGATGAAGAC
Source organism: Pseudomonas sp. B20(2017) (assembly GCF_002113125.1). Classification (GTDB taxonomy): domain Bacteria; phylum Pseudomonadota; class Gammaproteobacteria; order Pseudomonadales; family Pseudomonadaceae; genus Aquipseudomonas. Next base: position 87,439 of record NZ_NEJP01000010.1, read on the forward strand.
TTCAAAGACTGAATCTACTGCACCGTCCCAATCCGGCCTGGCCGACGGCAAGGTGCGGATCACTCATCCCGACCGGGTGATCGACGCCAGCAGTGGCACCACCAAAATGCAGCTGGCCGAGTACTACGCCAGCGTCGCCGAATGGATTCTGCCGCAGCTCAAGGATCGCCCGGTGGCGCTGGTGCGCGCGCCGGACGGTATCGCCGGTGATCTGTTCTTCCAGAAGAACGCCGAGAATCTGGCGATCCCCGGCATCCGCACGCTCGACAAGGAGCTGACCGGCCAGCCGGTGATGCTGATCAACAACGCCGAAGCCTTGATCGGCGCGGTGCAGATGAGCACGGTCGAACTGCATACCTGGAATGCTACGACCACCGATCTGGAGAAGCCCGACCGCTTTGTCCTCGACCTCGATCCGGATCCGGCGCTGCCCTGGAAAAGCATGGTCGAAGCCACGGCGCTGACGCTGACCGTGCTGGATGAGCTGGGCCTCAAGGCGTTCCTCAAAACCAGCGGCGGCAAGGGTATCCATCTGGTGGTGCCGCTGACCCGCAAGCATGGCTGGGACGAGGTCAAGGATTTCAGCCACGCCATCGTCACTCACATGGCGAAGCTGTTGCCGGAGCGTTTTTCTGCGGTGTCCGGGCCGAAAAATCGGGTGGGGCGGATCTTCATCGATTACCTGCGCAACGGCCTGGGTGCCACCACCATTTGCGCCTACGCAGCGCGTACTCGCGAAGGGTTACCGGTGTCGGTGCCGCTGTTTCGAGAAGAGGTCGGGGAGATCAAGGGCGCCGATCAATGGAACGTGCGCAACGTTCACGAACGGCTGGCGGAAGTGGGCGATGAGCCTTGGGCGGACATGAAGAAAACCCGGCAGAGCATCACGGCCGAGATGCGCAAGCGGGTGGGCATGAAGAAATGATCAGGTGCCGCGCAGCAAGTCGTGGGCGTTGAGCAGATCGAAGGCCACTTGCGGATTGTTTTCCAGGCCACGGCGGATAGCGGCGGGGATGGTTTTGCGGGTTTTGCGGCAAAGTCCCGGCAGATCCTGGACCTCGATCTCGATGCCGCCTCGCACGGTCCGCACCTCACCGAACTTCGGTACGATCACTACACGAATGCCTAACTGATCGAACATCTTGCCTTGCAGGCGCTCGAGGTCGGCGAGGTCTTTCAGGTTTTCCAGACGCTCAAGCAGACGCTTTTCTTCCTCGCGGGTGAGCAACAGGATGCGCACGTCCGCGCCGGGCGTATCCAGCAGCGGATCACGCCCGCAGATGCAAAGACCCGGCGGGCAAGGGGAGCGGAGCGAGGCGGAAATCGTCATGGCCTCCATCATAGAGGCCGATCGACGGTTTTGCCCATGGTTACCCGGCTGCCATCCATCGGCACGGCGCAAGGGTGGCGAGTCCGTCAGCCACCGTCGCCCGGCGTGCGGGTGTTACTGCGACAAACCTTCGTAATGCACGAGGATCGCGTTGGCCAGGTCCTCGTCACTGGCGTTCAGGCCAGGATTGCTCTGACGAACCTGTTGCAACACCGATTCCAGGTACACACCACGAATGGCACCGCCACTGGCGACGAATGCAGACAAGTCGTCACGAGCCGGAATCACCATTTTGTGATCCTTGAAGGTCGAGTACAGCGAGGCGGAAACCCCCGCCGAAGTGGCGACATCCCCTGCGTCCACGCGGGCAAGGGCCGAGCCGAACGGCAGGCACAGCATGAGAGACGAAACGAGTAATAAACGGCGCATGACGGTGTTCCTCCAGCAGCGTAAAGCGAAAAGGAAGTACCACATAATGTGAGAGGTGCGCGGTGGCGCCGGAGTTCAATGCATTGGGGTGAGTGGTAACCGACAACAAAGCGAGAACTGCCGCACAGCGCGCTTTTTTACTGCATGTGACGACACACGTTGAGACGCTCTCGCGCGGCGGGTTCATGGAAATAGGCTTAACTGAACTGTTGAAAGGCGCCATAGGGCGCGACCAGGGAGGAAGCCACGGTGTCGATCAAACTGCGTTTGGTGTTGCTGATTGCGACCAGCCTGCTGACGGCGTTGATCGTGAGCCTGGTCAGTTACGTCGGTAATCAGCGGATGGCGTCGGCGGTCAGTGACAACGCGGTCAGCATGAGCGCGCTGCGCAACCACATGGAGGCCGACATGATGCACGACGCCCTGCGTGCCGACGTGTACTCGGCGATGCTGGTGGGCCTGGGCAAAAGCACGAGTACGGCGGACGATGTGCGCAGTTCGGTTGAAGAGCATGCGGCGCATTTTCGCGAGGTGCTGGGTGAAAACCTCAAGCTACCGGTGAATCCGACGATCCGGTCCGCGCTGGAACAGATCAAACCCAGCCTCGACACCTACATCAGCGCCGGCGAACAAATCGTCGGTCTCGCACTGGAAAACCCGGACAGCGCCCAGCAACATCTGGGGACCTTCAGTGCAGCGTTCAGCCAGCTCGAAGAACAGATGGCCGCTCTCAGCGAGCTGATCGAAACCAATACCCGGCACACCAGTGAAGGCACCGAGGCGGCGATCCACAATGCCAATATCGCCCTCGGCATTGTCCTGGTCGCCAGTCTGTTGCTGCTGTTAGCCCAGGGCCGCTGGGTGATCCTGAGCATCATGGGGCCGCTGAAATCCGCCAGCCGCATCGCCGAAAGCATCGCCCACGGCAACCTCAGCGAACCGATCGCCGAACCGCCCGGCAAGGACGAAGCCAGTGCGCTGATCCGCACGCTCGCCACGATGCAGCGCGACCTGCGGGACATGATCGACGTGGTGCGACGCAACGCCCACGGTGTCAGCGGTATGAGCGAGCAACTGAGCCATGGTTGCCATCAGGTCGCCGACAGCAGCCAGCAACAAAGCACCGCTGCCGGCACCATGGCCGCCGCTGCGAGCCAGATGACCGCCAGCATCGAGGAAATCACCCGTCACGCAGAGCGCGCACTAGACATGGCCAGCCAGGCCGAATCACTGGCGAAAAACGGCGGGCAGGTGATTCATCAGGTGGTCAGCGACATGGACGACATTGCCCGTTCGGCGCAGCAGTCGGCACAGGTGATCCGCACGCTGGATCAGGAGTCGGAAGGCATCTTCAACATCATTCAGGTGATCAAGAGCATCGCCGACCAGACCAACCTGCTGGCGCTCAATGCCGCCATCGAGGCCGCCCGGGCGGGCGAGCAGGGCAGGGGGTTTGCGGTGGTGGCCGATGAGGTCCGCAGCCTCGCCGCACGCACCAGCGCATCGACCCAGGAAATTGCCGCAATGGTCGCGCGCATCCAGAACAGCACCCGAGAGGCCGTCAGCAGCATGGAGGCGGGTGTCGCCCAGGTCGACAAGGGGATGGCGGTCACTGCGGACGTCGAACGCGCCATCCGCGAAATCCTCGACGCGACCTTGAACACCACGCAACTGGTCAACGACATCACCCGCACGATCGGCGAGCAAAGTCAGGCGAGTAACGAGATTGCGCATCAGGTGGAGATGATCGCCGGGATGTCGGAGGGCAACAGCCGGGTGATCGGCGAGACAGCGACTACGACGGATGAGTTATCGAGTCTGGCGGGGCGGCTGGCGCAGTCGGTGGATCGGTTTCGGTTGTGAAGATTATTCGTAGGCAAACCGCCTGATTTTTCACCGCCGACGCCACATTATCGATTCAATCGATTTGGACCGTTGTCTGTATATCCAGCCGGAAGTTGTAGTGCTTTGAAAAGCGCCTTTTCAACACATTATTAATTTCAACGAAAGGTGCTTTTTTTCTGTTACATACATAAGCTTTTTTGGGGCTGTGGCTGATCAGAAATTCTTCACCGTGCGTAGCAAGCAAAAACTCGATGGTCGACTCTAGTTGATCGAGTGCGTGGCTTTGCCAGTTACTTCGCCCCCAATCCTTTAGCTCAATAAGGTACAGCGCGGCATCGGTGGTGAGCATGCAGTCGCAGCGTCCTCGACCAGCCTCCTCGTGGTCTTTGATTACGCACTTGTCGATTGCAGTAAAAGTGACACGCTTTCGGCTCGGATTCTTTACCGTGGCAATCCACTGTTCTCGATCATTGAGAGCAACGTAAGCGACCTCTGAAGGTTGATCGTCGCAAAGGCCAAACTCTAGATCGTCGAAGGGGCCTGTCTGGCACTCGGTATCGAGAAAATTCACGCCTCCAGTTCCTCCTCGATATCCAGGAGACGATCAAACATGTCATTGCCTTCGCGTAGCGACTCGTTGAGATAGTTGCTATCAGAGGGGATACCCTCAGCCATTGGCAGTATTGCAATGCTCCCAGTCTTCTCGTCAGCTTGGTAGATTGCCAGTTCACCAGCGTCCAGCAGGCTTTGCAAGGGGATTACCCTGGCGAGCTTGGGCATCAGGGCGGAGTCGCGTTTTTTCTTCAGGATGTTGTCGTGGAGCTGTTTGCCTTGTACTGCAATCGTCAAGTAATTCACCACATATGGGCTATGTGTCGTCAATACCAGGCGGTTTTCGTTTCCTTGATTATTGAACTGCAGAAGGCTCTGTAAAACACCCCATTGCGATTGAGGAAAAAGGTTTTGCTCTGGTTCTTCGACAATATTGATAAAAGCCGTTTTGTTGAACCGTGTCGACAAGGTCGAAATAAATGCACGCCGTTGCTCTATGGTCAGAGACTCAGAGAAGTACTTTTCTGCTTCTTTCCTGAATCGCTCCAGCTCTTTGGTGCTCATCGACTCTTGGCGGTTCTCTATGGGCTCTTTCACCCTGTTGACCAGGTATTGGCTCACAAGGTGGAGGGGAACAGCAGACTGGAAACCACTTGAGGCGTCAGCCAACTCCAGCTGATATCCGGGCTCTCGAATGCTCAGTGTGTTCGTTAGCGGGTCGTATTCGAGATCAGCATTATTGATAGGGAGTGCAAGAGATCCCTTCATGTTTTCTTTGGCGTAGTTGAATTCGGTAAGAAATTCCTTGAGCGACTCAGAAGAAAGTCGCAGCTCCTCCGTATGCCTGACGTAGGAAATAAAATTACGCTCGGCAGGCACGTACATGATCTGAGGCAAGTGATATTCCTTTGCCTTGGATGGAGTGATGTGCATACGGCCATGAACATATTTGATCGTGAAGGCATCGCCTTCATAGTCTATTTCTGTTTTGTTTTTCTGATCGGACGAAACGTAGTTTTCGAGTCGATGATAGGTTAGAAACGGCTTGGTGAGCCGATCCTTTTCCTCAAACCATTTCTTGTCGTAATCCCCTCGAACCAGCGCTTTTTCAATCCACGAGAAAGTCGAAAAAAGCTTGGCCAATGTGCTTTTGCCGGAGCCCTGATTGCCCACGAACACGGTCACGCGCTTGAACTCTATCCAGCCATCGTTTTTCACACCATCACGGATAGGACCAAAGTGCTTGACGCGTAGGCGAGGCATTGATTACTCCAAAGAATTGAGCACGTACGGTAATGCGGTGAAGCATATCAGGGAGAGGGGGAAAGGGGAGGCGCAAATGAAACCGGATGTGGAGCAATAGAAATCTGACTTCGCATCCATTGAAAAGCTCTGCCTGCTTCTAACGGCAGAGCTGTGCCAATCAATCAGAACTTGTACGCCTGACGCCCCACCAGCAACCACTTGCCAGACTGTTTCTGCCAGATCTGGAAGTTCTCGATTTCCGTAGGCACAACTTCGGTGCCTTTCAGTGCCTGTGCGGAAAAATGATGGCGTACCAGCGCAGTGTCTCCGGACAGGGTGATGGTCTGGTTTTGCATCTCCAGCGTCTTGAATGCGCTCTTGCCGGTTTCGATATCGGCAATGAAGGCTTTCTTGTCCTGAATCTTGCCGTTGGAGTGGCCGTAGGTGAGGTTGTCGGCGGTCAGTGCGTTCAGTTCGGCAATGTTCTTGTGCAGCATCGCCTGAGTCAGGTGGTTCACGGCCTGAGCGACGTCCTGTTCGGCGGGGGCGGCGGCGACGTAGCCGCTGAAGACGCAGAAGAGACCGAGCAGCACTTTGCTTTTGTTCATGAGGATTCCTTGTTGTTGTAGGTTTCGGAACGACTGGATTGTTTGTCAGTCGTCGTACAACTTATCAGGAACAGGACAGCGTTTGAAAGCGCTTGAGGAACCAATCGAAAACTATCCGGTCGCGAACAGACGCGCGGGTTTGCCATGACGTGATATTCTTCGCGCCACTTGTTTTGACCCAATTCAGTCTGGTGCGCTTTTCGGCGGCCCAGGCAGAACCCCTGTCGCTCAAGTAGCTGAAGCCAATAATGATAAGAAGTCAGTTCAGAAGGGACATATAACTGAGGTCGACGCAGCCTGTCGGCCTTGTGTGCCCACCCGTCAAAATTGAAGTGTGCCGGAACCCGCGACGCTGGCCTGAGTGTCGCGAAAGAGGGGACCTCATACGTACAACAGCGGCGGGCGGAAGGCGTTTTATCATAGGTGCAACAGATGTTTAAAAAAGTGAACACAGCCTTGCTGGGGCTGGCTTTGGCGATGGGGATGTCTTCCGCCAATGCCGAGGAAGCAAAGAAAGTCGACGTCCTGCTGATCGGCGGCGGCATCATGAGCACCACCCTGGGTGTGTGGATCAATGAGCTGGAGCCAACCTGGTCGATGGAAATGGTCGAGCGCCTCGACGGCGTCGCCCTGGAAAGCTCCAACGGCTGGAACAACGCCGGTACCGGTCACTCCGCACTCGCCGAGCTGAACTACACCCCGGAAGACGACAAGGGCAATGTCACCATCCCTAAAGCCGTCGAAATCAACGAAGCGTTCCAGGTTTCCCGTCAGTTCTGGGCCTGGCAGGTTCGTCAGGGCGTCCTGAAGGACCCTCGTTCGTTCATCAACACCACTCCGCACATGAGCTTCGTGTGGGGCGATGACAACATCAAATTCCTGAAAAAGCGCTACGAAGCCCTGCAAGCGAGCCCGCTGTTCGCCGGCATGCAGTACTCCGAAGATCCGGCTGTGATCAAGAAGTGGGTTCCGCTGATGATGGAAGGGCGTGACCCGAACCAGAAAATCGCGGCCACCTGGAGCCCGCTGGGCACCGACATGAACTTCGGCGAAATCACCCGCCAGTTCGCCGGTTACCTGCAGACCAAGCCTAACTTCGACCTGAAACTGTCGAGCGAAGTCCAGGACATCACCAAGAACGCCGATGGCACCTGGCGCGTCAGCTACAAAAACCTGAAAGACGGCACCAAGACTGAAACCGACGCCAAGTTCGTGTTCATCGGCGCCGGCGGCGGTGCACTGCACCTGCTGCAGAAGTCGGGCATTCCTGAAGCCAAGGAATACGCTGGCTTCCCGGTAGGCGGCTCGTTCCTGGTGACCGATAACCCGGCCATCGCCGAACAACACCTGGCCAAGGCCTACGGTAAAGCTTCGGTTGGCGCGCCTCCGATGTCCGTTCCGCACCTGGACACCCGTGTCCTGGACGGCAAGCGCGTCATCCTGTTTGGCCCGTTCGCGACTTTCAGCACCAAGTTCCTGAAAGAAGGCTCGTACCTGGACCTGCTGACCAGCACCACCACCCACAACATCTGGCCGATGACCAAGGTCGGCATCAAGGAATACCCGCTGGTCGAGTACCTGGCCGGTCAACTGATGCTGTCGGATGAAGACCGTCTGAATGCGCTGAAGGAATACTTCCCGAACGCCAAAGCCGAAGACTGGCGCCTGTGGCAAGCCGGCCAGCGTGTGCAGATCATCAAGCGTGATGAAGCCGCTGGTGGCGTGCTGAAACTGGGCACCGAAATCGTTGCTTCGCAAGACGGTTCGATTGCCGGTCTGCTGGGGGCATCGCCAGGCGCGTCGACCGCTGCACCGATCATGCTGAGCGTGCTGCAGAAAGTCTTCAAGGACAAGGTCGCTACCCCTGAGTGGCAAGCCAAGCTGCACCAGATCGTTCCAAGCTACGGCACCCAGCTGAACAACGATCCAGCCAAAGTGGCTGAAGAGTGGGCCTACACCGCCAAGATCCTGCAACTGCCAACTCCTCCGGTGATTGGCCAGGCTGCAGCTCCAGCGGCGGACGCCTCGGCTGAAAAAGCCCCGGCTCCAAAAGAAAGCGCTGCACGTGACATGGCTCTGTAATCCAGACGCCTGATACACGAAGCCCACTGAACCGGCGACGGTCAGTGGGCTTTTTTGTGTCCGGGTTTCAGGCTTTGGCGGCAGCCAGATAAGCTCCCAGACGCCGGCCCATTTCCTCGCCAAGCGCCTGCAAACCGCTCAACGGCCGCACCATCACTTCGAACTCGACGATCCTGCCTTGTTCATCGAAGCGGATCATGTCGATGCCCTTGAGCTCTTTCGTTCCGACTTTGGCGCTGAATTCCAGCACCACATTCAGGCCATCGGCCGTCGCCAGTTCACGGTGGTATTTGAAGTCTTCGAACACATTGAACACGGTGTTGAGGATCATCGAAACCACAGGCGCGCCGGGGTAGGGCGTATGCGCCATTGGCGAGCGAAACACCGCTTTGGGATCCAGCAACTCGGGCAGGGCCTTGAGGTTGCCGGTGCGGATCATCTCGTGCCAGCGGTTCAGGGATTCGGCGGCATTGGGGTGCAGGTTCAGGTCAGACATGGTTTCACTCCTGTATTTTTGTTGTTCTTGGCGCGGCGCCCATGACTCTAGATCAAAGCGGCGCAATGGAAACCATCTGTACCGATCTGAATATCGACCCATGCGCCAGCCCGATCCATCTGATCCGCTTTTTCCTGTCGAATCTGCATCTGTAACCATCTCAGCCATGCGCCCAAAATAGCCCTGCCGTTCGGCCATACGCGACGCGCTTCACTCCGAAGCGCCCGGTGCGCCGGACATTCAGTATTCAGGAGGCCTTCATGGCTAAGATGGCGATTTTCCTCGGCGGCTTTCTTGTGTTGACCATCATGATCGGCGTTCTTGCCACGATTTCGCCGGTCTGAGATCAACTGCAGCGCGATCCCTGTGGGGTGTGATCTAATCCCGGGCCTTTTTTCCAGCAAACGGATTTCACCCCATGGCCGAGCAGCGTATCCGCGCACTTGCACTGTGTGTCTTTCATCACCAGCGCAAGATTCTGGTTAACCGGTTCCACGACCCGATCGCAGACAAATCCTTCTACCGGCCTATCGGTGGCGGCATAGAGTTTGGCGAAACCAGCCGCGAGGCGATCGTGCGCGAAGTGCAGGAAGAGCTGGGTCTTTCAGTGAAGGATCTGCGCCTGCTCGGCACGCTTGAAAGCCTGTTCGTCTATAACGGCAAACCGGGGCATGAAATCGTTCAGGTGTACGACGCCCGTTTCGAAGACGGGCAGGTGTACGAGCAATTGCAGATCGTCGGGCACGAAAGTGACGGCGCTCCGTTCACCGCAAGTTGGCAGGACGGCTCAAGCTTCACTGACCACTCACCACTGGTGCCTGTCGGTTTGCAGGCGCTGCTCAAGAGCGCTGCCATCCTCGACTGAGCGGGCGCTGTAACACGACTCACCAGACAAAACCGCATTCGGTATTAGACTCCACCCACGATCTGATACCGGAAAGCCTCTTCATGTCGAACCCTCCATGGACTCGCTGATCAACGCCGCCGGCCGCGCACTGGCGGTGGGTGATGCGCTGTCCGCGCTGAATTTCGTGGCTCTGCGCGAAGACCCGCCAGCGCTGGCCCTGCGCGGAATCGCCATGGCGCAGCTCGGCGATATGGCGCGGGCCAAGGCGTTGTTGCAACGAGCGGTGAAAGCGTTTGGCGTCAACGAGCCATTATCCAGGGCGCGCTGCGTGGTGGCCGAGGCCGAAGTGGCGCTGGCGGCGCGGGATCTTGGCTGGCCGGTCGAGGCGCTGGAAGCGGCGCGACAAGTCTTGCAGGATCATGGCGACGGCGTGAATGCTGCACACGCACGCTGTTTGCAGATTCGTCGGTTGCTGCTGATCGGTCAGTTGGAAGCGGCTGAAAAGCTGCTCGGTGAACTCGATCCTGCACCGTTACCCCCGGCCCTGCACGCCGTCCATGAACTGATGAACGCCGGGATCGCTTTGCGCCGGGTGCAGGCGCACAAGGCGCAAACAGCGCTGGAACGCGCACAACGGGCGGCACACTCGGCTGCTATTCCAGCGTTGTCGGCGGAGATCGAACACGCCCGGCAAATCCTCGAAGCTTCCGCTGCCCGATTGATCGTTGCCGGTCAGGTGCAAGCGGTGACACTTGCGCAAGTTGAAGCGTTGTTTGCCTCACCGACACTGGTGGTGGATGCCTGTCGCTACGGCGTGCGCGGTGCCGGAAGGACCGTGGCGCTGGCCACGCGACCAGTGCTGTTCAACCTCGTTCGGCTACTTGCCGAAGCCTGGCCGGCAGAGGTGTCCAGAGAGGCGCTGATCGCCAAAGCCTTCCGATTGAAACTTGATGATGAATCCCACCGCGCCCGGTTGCGGGTCGAGATCGGCCGGTTGCGTGCGGCGTTGCAGCCGTTGGCCGGGATCGCCGCGACTTCCCGTGGTTATGCACTGATTGCGCAAGACGTGGCATTGCTCACGTTACCGCTCGAAGACAAATACGCCGCGCTGCTGGCACTGCTCGCCGACGGCGAGGCATGGTCGAGTTCGGCACTGGCGCTCGCGTTGGGCAGCAGCCAGCGTCAGGTACAGCGGGCACTTGAAACGCTGGCGGCGCAAGACAAGATCCAGGCGTTCGGTGCTGGTCGTGCACGACGTTGGCTGGCGCCGCCGATGCCGGGTTTCGCGACGATCTTGTTACTCCCGGTGTCGTTGGGCACTGGCTAGGCTGGACTCACCCACTCAACGAGGAAACCAGCATGAAACAGGCAAGCGCAGAAATCCTTCGGGAATACGGCCCGTTCGAAGGTGTCGACGGTGTCCACGGCGTGACCTTCGATGGCCGGCAAGTCTGGTTCGCCAGCGATGGTCAGCTCAACGCGCTCGACCCGGCCAGCGGCGAAACCGTACGCACGATCAAGGTCGGCGCCGATGGCGGGACCGCGTTCGATGGCCAGCACCTTTACCAGATTGCCGACCGCCGAATTCACAAAATCGACCCGGCCACCGGGCGTGTGCTCCATACCATTCCGGCTCCGGGTGACGGTGGTGATTCGGGCATGGCCTGGGCCGAGGGCTCGTTGTGGGTGGGGCAATACCGCGACCGCAAGATCCACCAGATCGATCCGGACACCGGGAAAATCCTTCGTACCCTCGAATCCAATCGTTTTGTCACCGGCGTCACCTGGGTCGACGGCGCGCTCTGGCACGGCACCTGGGAAGGCGATGAAAGCGAGATCCGGCGAGTCGACCCAAGCAACGGTGAGGTTCTGGAAAGCCTGACGTTGCCCAGCGGAATCGGCGTCTCCGGGCTGGAGGCCGATGGCGCTGAGCGCTTCTATTGTGGCGGCGGGAACAGCGGCAGGGTGCGGGCGGTGCGTCGGCCGAAGTGAGTGCTCAAGGCGCCCCGAACAGCATCGTCCAGTAAACCCCTTCATCACTGCGCGCCTCACTGGCAAACCCGGCGCCGACCTGGGTGAACATCGGGTTCATCAGGTTGGCGCAGTGTCCGGGGCTGGCCAGCCAGCCGGCCATGGCCTTGCCCGGTGAGCTTTGCCCGGCGGCGATGTTTTCGCCGAGCTGCCGGCCACGGTAGCCGGCTGCACGGGCGCGATCTGCCGGGCCGTCGCCGTCCGGGTCGCGGTGGGCGAAATAGTTGCCGTAGGCCATGGCCTTGCTGTGCCCCTGGGCGGCTGCGCCGAGTGCCGGGTTCCAGCTCAGGGGGCGGGCAGCGGCGAAGCGCTGACGACCGCACATTCGCGGGCGGGCACGGGCGGCGTTGACTTCGGCCAGCAAGGCCTTGCCGACGCTGCGGTTGTCGCCGACACGACTGTCGAGCACCGGCCGGGCCAGCACCACTTGCCATTCGCTGCGGGCGCGGCTGATGCCGATGTCGGCGTATTGACCGTCGAGCAATGCGCCGCAGTAATCGTCTTGCAGCATTTCGAACGCCTCTTCGGCGTCCTGCGCACCGACGATCCGGATACTGCGCACCGCCACGGCCGCGTAGCCGGAGTCCTTCAATCGTTCACGCAATCCACCGCCGTAGCCATAGCCGATCGGTAATGCCAGATTCGATTTCAATGACAGCGGCGCCAACCGTTGAGCAGGGCGCCGGTCGCATCGTTGCGGATGGGCGCGATAGTCGTTGATTGCGGCCACCAGTTGCCGCTCGGCGCCGGCGTGTGCAGTGGGAGAAAGCAGTGGAGAAAGGATCAACAGGCACAGCGAAACGAAGCGAGACGAACGGACGGCGTGGCGCATGGGACGCAAAGCTCTGAAAAAAGGTAGCGCTGATAGGGAGTTAGTCGCGAAAGCGGCGCGGGTAGGACTGGTCTTTTTGCACTTGGTTCACGAAGCGCTGCGAGGTTTTGGCAGGCCGCCGACGAAGTGCTCAGCGATTCAGCACATTCTCCATCCATTGCAGATATTGCGGCCGTTCGGAAATCGAATTGTGTGCCGAATCCGGCACGACCTTCAGCGTCGCCACGCCTTTGGGAAAGTGCCCCAGCAACTGTTCCGAGCTGTCCCGTGGGATCACCTCATCATCACTTGCAGCCAGTAACAGCGTCGGCACGCGGATGTGCGCCGCGTACAGACCAGACCGGAAACGATCCTTGAGCAACCACTTCACAGGCACCCACGGGTACTGACGGGCGGCGATCTCTTCAAGGCTGTTGTAGGGCGTGACCAGAATCAGCTGTTTCGCCGGTCGCTGACTGGCCAGCCGCACCGCCACGCCGGAGCCGAGACTGCGCCCGATCAAGGCAACCTGCGGATGACTGGCGTACACCTGATCGAACAGCGCCAGCGCGTCCTCGGCAATCGCCTCTTCGGACGGCGAGCCGCCGCTGCCGCCAAAACCCCGGTAATGCAGCAAATACAACGAATAGTCGGGAAACGCCTTGGAAAACTCCGGCAGATTGCGTGACACATCTTCGGCATTTCCGCCGAAATAGATCAGCGCCCTTGGCCCGGTGCGCTCGCGCACCGTCACGCGGATTTCGGCGTCGGGCATGGCCAGCGTCAATCGTGTGTCCGGTGAATCCAGGCTGGCGGGCTGGGGAAACCAGATCAGCGCCCGCTGAAATACGAACAGCGCCGTGCACAGGATCAGGTAGACAGCGACGATCAATGCGACGAGTGACAACAGGGTTCTGGACATTCGACTAACTTTAACGAGGCGCGCAGGTTGGCTGTCGCAGTGTAGTCCATCGGTTTTGCGGGCTGCGTCAAAACACAAGGTGCAACAGATCTACAGGGCAAGGGCGCCAGCATGAACCACACTGAGGGATATTCCCGCCGCCGGTTGCTGACAATGGCGGCCGGGGTTTCAGCGGTTTTCACCTTTGACCGGGCGCTGGCCGCCATTACGTCGCCGAACGCCACAGGAGCCCAGACCATGCAGACACGTCCCATCCCTTCGAGCTCCGAGCCACTGCCGCTGGTGGGGTTGGGCACGTATCGCGGTTTCGACGTCGCTCCCGGCGATCCGGTCTACAAACAATTGCCAGGGGTGCTCGGCGAACTGTTCAAAAAGGGCGGCACGGTGATCGACAGCTCGCCCATGTACGGCCGCGCCGAGGAAACCACCGGTGAATTGCTCTCGATCCACGAACCGCGCTCACCGGCGTTTCTGGCGACCAAGGTCTGGACCCGTGGTCGCGAAGAGGGCATTGCGCAGATGGAGCAGTCGTTCAGTCTGCTGCGCACCGAGCGCATCGACCTGATGCAGATCCACAACCTGCTGGACTGGCAAACCCACCTGCCGACCCTGCGCGAATGGAAGGAGCAGGGCCGTATCCGCTACATCGGCATCACCCATTACACGCCGTCGGCCTATGACGAAGTCGAGGCCGTGCTGAAAACCGAGCCGGTGGACTTTCTGCAAATCAACTACGCCCTGGACGATCGCGGTGTCGAGAAACGCATCCTGCCGTTATGCCGCGAGCGCGGGGTGGCGGTGATCTGCAACCGGCCGTTCGGCGGCGGCGACCTGCTTGCACGGCTCAAAGGCAAGCCGCTGCCAGGTTGGGCGGCGCAAGTCGGGGCCAAAAGCTGGCCGCAACTGGCGCTGAAATTCCTGCTGGCGCACCCGGCGGTGACCTGCGTGATTCCTGGCACGAGCAATCCTGTGTACATGGCCGACAACGCCGGCGCCGGGTTCGGCCTGATGTTGACCGACGCACAGCGTCAGCAGTTGATTGCGTTGGTGAGTTAGCTATCTCCCGGTGTGACTAGCGCACTAGCACCCCATGCTAGTGCGCTACCGGTTTCAGATCATCGGCGGCAACGCATCAAGGATCTTGTCCAAGGTAATCGGATACTCCCGCACCCGTGCACCGGTGGCGTTGTAGATCGCATTCGCCACCGCCGCGCTCACGCCGCAAATCCCGAGTTCACCCACCCCCTTGGCTTTCATCGGCGAGGAAATCGGGTCGGTTTCATCGAGGAAAATCACCTCCTGATGCGGAATGTCGGCATGCACCGGCACCTCGTAGCCCGCCAGGTCATGGTTGACGAAAAAGCCGTGGCGTTTGTCTACCGCTAGCTCTTCCATCAATGCCGCGCCGACGCCCATGGTCATGGCGCCGATCACCTGGCTGCGGGCTGATTTCGGATTGAGAATCCGCCCGGCGGCGCAGACCGCGAGCATCCGGCGCACGCGGACTTCGCCGGTGGCGGCATCGACCGCGACTTCGACGAAGTGCGCGCCGAAGGTTGATTGCTGGTACTGCTTGGCGAGGTCGGCGAATTCGATGCTGTCCTCGACTTCGATCGGGGCATGTTGCGCGGCCTCACGTAACGGCACGTTCTTGGTGCCCAGTCGCACGTGTCCATCGGCAAACTGCGCTTCACCCTCGCTCATGCCAAGTTTGGCGGTGACCGCTTCGCGCAGTTTCATGCACGCCGCGTAGACCCCGGCGGTCGAGCAGTTGGCGCCGAACTGGCCGCCGGAACCGGACGACACCGGAAAATTCGAGTCGCCCAAGTGCACAGTCACATCGTCGAGACGCACGCCCATCACTTCGGCGGCAGTCTGGGCAATGATCGTGTAGCTGCCGGTGCCGATGTCCGTCATGTCGGTTTCAACGGTGATCTTGCCGTCGCGCTCCAGTCGTACCCGTGCGCCGGACTTCACCAGCAGGTTGTTGCGAATCGCTGCCGCGACGCCCATGCCGATCAGCCAGCGACCTTCGCGACGGCTGCCGGGCGTTGCATTGCGCTTATCCCAGCCAAAACGTTCGGCGCCGGTTTGCAGGCATTCAATCAGACGCCGTTGGGAGAACGGCCGCTCAGTTTTCACCGGATCGACCTGCGTATCGTTGAGAATGCGGAACTGGATCGGATCAAGTTTGAGCTGTTCGGCCATCTCGTCCATGGCGATCTCCAGTGCCATCAGCCCCGGCGTTTCACCCGGTGCGCGCATGGCGTTGCCTTCCGGCAGATCCAGCGGCGCCAGGCGCATGGTCACCAAGCGATTTTCAGCGGCATAAAGCAACTGACTCGGCTGCGCCGCGACTTCGACCTTGCCGTCGGCGAGGTTGCCCGACCAGCCTTCATGGGCGATGGCGGTGAGTTTGCCGTCCGCCGTGGCGCCCATGCGAATGCGTTGAATGGTGGCGGGTCGGTGGGTGGTGTTGTTGGCGATCTGCGGACGGGCGAGGGCGACCTTCACGGGGCGGTTCGCCAGTCGTGCGCCGAGGGCGGCGAGGATCGCGTCGGCGCGAATGAACAGCTTGCCGCCGAAACCGCCACCAATATACGGCGAGATCAACCGCACGTTTTCCTTGGGCAGGCCGAGGGTGGCGGCGATGTCGCCGACGCTCCAGGCGATCATCTGGTTGGAGGTCCAGAGCGTTACGTGATCGCCTTTCCAGGCGGCGAGGGTCGCGTGGGGCTCCATCATCGCGTGGGACTGATCCGGCGTAGTGTAAGTCTGGTCGAACTGCACGGGCGCGGCGGCGAAGGCGGTGGCGAAATCGCCGTGCTTGACGTCCGGCAGATCGTCTTTCGGTTCCACGCCTTGGTCGCGCACGCTGGCCAGATCAAACTGGCCTTTGTCTTGCGCGTATTCGACGTTGACCAATTGCGCTGCGGCCCGCGCCTGTTCGAAGGTATCGGCGACCACCAGCGCCACGGCCTGGTGATAGTGCTGCACTTGCGGCCCGGCCAGCAGGTGCGCGGCGTTGTATTGGCCTTTGCCGAGCTTGCCGGCGTTGGCGGCGGTGACGATGGTCAGCACTCCCGGCGCGGCGCGGGCGGCCTCCAGATCGATGCGGGTGATGCGACCCTTGGCAATGGCCGAACCGACCACTACGCCGTAGGCCTGATTCTTCACGGCTTCATGTTGCTCGTAGGCGTAAGGCGCCTGGCCGCTGGTCTTCAGCTGGCCTTCGATGCGGTCGGTGGGTTTGCCGATGACGTTCAACTGATCAATCGGGTTGGTCGTGGCGGGCGTGTCGAATTTCATGCTTCGTCCCTCGCTTGGGCCAGCACCGAGGCAATCGTGCGCTCGACCAATGTTACTTTGAACTGGTTGTCAGAGGTCGGCGTGGCGCCGTCGAGCAGGCGCGCGCTGACGGCTTTCGCGCCTTGCGGCAGCAGCGCTTCCGCCGCTTCGACTCGCCAGGGTTTCGGCGCGATGCCGCCGACGGCGATGCGGCCGCTGCCATCCTTCTGCAGGATCAGGCCGACGGACACCAGGGCGAAGGCGTATGACGAGCGGTCGCGCACCTTGTGATAGACATGGGTGCCGCCCACCGGGGCGGGCAGGGTGACGGCGGTGATCAGTTCACCGGGCGTCAGACTGGTTTCGACATTCGGGGTGGTGCCGGGCAAATGGTGGAAGTCCGCGATGGCGATGCGTCGAGTGCTGCCATCAGCCTTGATCGTTTCGACCTGAGCATCCAGCGCCCGCATCGCAATCGCCATGTCACTCGGATGGGTCGCGATGCACGCGTCGCTGACACCGATGATGCCGAGTTGTCGACTGACCCCGCCAATCGCCGCGCAACCACTGCCGGGATTACGTTTATTGCAGGCCTGATTGGTGTCGTAGAAATACGGGCAGCGCGTGCGCTGGAGCAGATTGCCGGCGGTGGTTGCCATGTTGCGCAACTGGCCCGATGCACCGGCGAGCAAGGCGCGGGACAGCAGCGCGTAGTCTTTCCGGACGCGGTTGTCGGCGGCCAGATCGGTGTTGCGCACCAGTGCGCCTATGCGCAAGCCGCCGTCTTCGGTGGCTTCGATCCGGTCGAGGCCCAGGTGATTGACGTCTATCAGTTGCTGGGGCGTTTCGATGTCTAGTTTCATCAAGTCCAGCAGATTGGTGCCGCCGGCAATGAAACGTGCGCCTTCGATTTGCGCGGCTTGGGCAGCAGCTGCGGCAGGGGAGTCGGCGCGGCTGTAATTGAACGCTCTCATGCTGGGACCTCCGCGACTTCGCTGATGGCTTCGATGATGTTCGAGTAGGCGCCGCAGCGGCAGATGTTGCCGCTCATGCGTTCCTGCAATTCGCTGGCGATCAGTTGCGGTGCTTCGGTGAGGCTGGCGCTGGCGTGGCTGGGGATGCCGTTGCGGATTTCCTCAAGCACCGCCACCGCCGAACAGATCTGCCCCGGCGTGCAGTAGCCGCACTGGTAACCGTCATGCTTGATGAACGCCGCCTGCATCGGATGCAGGTGGTCTGGCATGCCGAGGCCTTCGATGGTGGTGACTTTGGCACCGTCCTGCATCACCGCCAGGGTCAGGCACGAATTGATTCGCCGGCCATCGACGATCACCGTGCAGGCGCCGCACTGGCCGTGGTCGCAGCCCTTTTTGCTGCCGGTCAGGTGCAGGTGTTCGCGCAGCGCATCGAGCAGGGTGGTGCGGGTGTCAATCTCCAGCGTCTGCGGCTTGCCGTTGACTTCAATTGTCACTTTGGCCATGGCCGGTTGCTCCAGAGTGGCCGCGTAGGCCTTGAGGCTGATGAAGGGCGGCATCGCGAACGCAGTCGCGGTCACGGCCCCGAGAATCAGGAAACGGCGTCGGGAAATCGCCGACGGCGGTTGGTCGTTCATGGCTGAGATTCCTCTTTTCAGGTCGGCAGGTTGCAAATGACCCGCTCGGGCATGCCGGCGTCGTCGCCAGTCTTGGTCTGTTTTAGGAGTGACCGCAGGGGGGAGGAAAAGGTTTTGTCGGATTTCGTCTTGTTGTCGTGCCGGTCAGAGCCATCAATCGGCCACCGTGTGGACGGGGCGTACACGGCGAGCAGGGCGATGAACGGTCGTTGATGGCCAGTGAATCTAAACCGGTTTCCCCGGTCGTATCTGCGCCAGCGCGTACCCGCGCTGCGCTGACTGTTTCCGTCGTCAAGACCTTGGTTTTAGGGGAAATCTGAATGATGCGTGCAACAAGCCTGCTGCTGACTGTTTCCGCCGCCGTATTGCTGGGCGGCTGTGTGGCGGATTTCGATGATGACCATCGGCATGGCCGGCATTACGACCGCGATCATGGTCGTTACTACGATCATGACCGACGCTGGGACGACCGCGACGACGACCGCCGCGATGGGCGTCGTTATCACCGCGACCGGGATGATGACTGACTGAAACGAAGAGGGCGCTCCCCGACGGGAGCGCCCTCTGGCATTAAAAATGAGCGCTCGCCCGGACGCTGGATCGCGCAGGCACTGAGGCCTCGATGTCCAGCAAATGGGTGGCGAGAATGTCGCTCAGAAAACGGAACTGATCGTTGAGACCGACCACTTCATTGCTGAAATGATTGCTGGCGGCGGGCATCAACAGATCTTCGAAGGCTTCGTCGAACACCAGCGCCTGGGTCTTGCGTGACACGGCGTGCTGATCGTAGTAGTTGCTGCCGAAGACCGGGAAACTCACGGCGAGGGTGACGGTACTGATCATGATGTGAACTCCTCATGCTGTGTGTTTCGGATGGGTTAATCGTGCCTTTGCCAAGCGGCATGCGGAAGGCAATCGTCGCAATGGTGAATATCGACGCCATTGATGGTCGCGGATACAACCGGACAAACGGCTCACTGGCGGCACCTATACTCAAGTCATCACCCGCACATCTGGTCATTCAAGGACACCGTCACCGTGAACCTGCGCGCGCTGATCGTCGCCGCACTGGTGTTGCTGGCCGGCTGCGCCTCCTCGGCGCGGGCCCCGGTGGGCGCGCCGGCGGTGGTGGTCTCGCCGGCCACCTGGCAGCAGATCGACCGGGAAATCGTCAGCGCCTCGAAGCAGGCCACCGAGCAGGTCAAGCTGTTCGCCCGTGGCTCGATGGAACATTGGCGCATTCGGGTCTATGAGCAAACTGAAGAAAATTTCATTCCGTGGTTCAGCAGTTACTGGACCCAGGAATGGCTGTCGATGAAGGTCAGCTGGTACACGATCAGTGCCAGCGGCGAACAGGATGCCTCGGCCAAGCGCCTGGCGGCCTATCTGCTGGAGCAATATCAGGAGCGGGTGCTGGCGCCGGTGGCGGTGGAGATCGACCCGGACGCGATCCTTGGTCAGTCCACCGCGTTCTACGCGCAATTGATGGCGCAGCAGATGCCGGTCATCGCCCAGCGCCACGGCGTGCCCATCGCCCAGCTCAACGGGCGGTTGCAGAAAATCCCCGCCATAGCCCTTGGCCCGCCACCTGCCAGGGATGCGTCGCTGTATCAGATCGTCAGCACTGATCCGTTGAACACGCTGCCGGCCTATACGGCGCTGATCGAGAAGATTCACGCCGATGGCGGCTCGAAAGGCGTGGCTTCGACTGAGTCGGCAATGGCTCCGGTGGCTAAACGCGCCAGTCAGCGCATGGAGGCGGAGATGGCGCCACGCGGCGCCGCCAGCGCGGTAGCAGCCGCAGCGGGAAAACTGGCCGGGGCGTTGATTTCAGTCGGGGTGGCGGGCATCCGCGCAATCATTCAGGCCAACGACCGCCCCGACAGCGAAGCCTTGATCCGCAGTAGTCTCGGCAACACCTTCGACAAGGCCTGGCTGAAACTGGTGCAAAACCCGACCACCGGTGTGATGGCGGGCACGCTGCACATCGCGGGACAGGTCGAGAGTCATCTCGGTGGGGGTGATGAACCGTCGGTCGGGTTGGGCGTCAACCGTGTCGAATGGCGGCCGCCCGAGTCGACTACTCAGCAGATCGAACCCACCCTGCAAGGAGAATGATCATGGCTTACATCGATGTGTTCGTGGCGCCGGTGCCGAATGCCAATCGCGAACAGTACAAAAAACACTGCGAAATCGCAGCCAGGCTGTTCAAGGAATACGGCGCGCTGGAGGTGATTCAGGGCTGGGGCGATGACGTGCCGGACGGCAAGGTCACCTCATTCCCGATGGCAGTGAAACTCAAGGAAGGCGAAACCATATCCGCCGGCTGGCTGGTCTGGCCGGACAAGGCCACCCGCGACACCGGCATGGCGAAAATGATGGAAGACCCGCGCATGCAGCCGGACGTCAATCCGATGCCGTTCGATGGGCAACGGATGATTTACGGTGGCTTCAAAGACATTCTGGAGTCCTGATGCTGCGTTGCCGGATCACTCCGCCGACGGAGTGATCCGGCAGCCTTTGCGGTTGCGGATCTGCTCGTCCGTCGGCCGCTCGCGCACGAATTCGAAACGCGGCTCTCCCTCGCTGTAATGCACCAGCCAGCCCCATTCCAGTTCGCTCTCATCCTGTCCGGGATTCGGCGGTCGGGCCCACCAGGGTTCTTTGCTGAGGATCTCGCGCATGACGTCCTCCGGTTGATGGCAATCGTTGAACTATAAACCCCATGCCGAGAGTCGCCAGAAACGGGCGTGTAGAATTCAGGGATCTCGACGAACGAAGGAGCGTGGCCATGACGGACGAAACGCGCGGGGATCAACCGTTCAAGCGGCTGTTCTTCGCCCTGGACTGCCCGCCGGCGCAGCGCAAGGCGATTGCCCAGTGGCGCAGCGAACTGGGTTTGCGCACCGGTAAACCGGTGCCGGCGGACAACTTTCATCTGACGTTGCTGTTTCTCGGTGCGGTGCCGTTGGCGCAGATCGGCGAAGTCTGCGAGGCGGTGGCGAAAGTGCGCACACCGGGGGAGGCGTTGAGGATTTCGCTGGATCGGTTGCAGGTCTGGCGGCGCGCGGGGGTATTGTCGCTGGCGCCGGAGCAGGCACCACAGGGATTGCTGCGATTGGTGTATGCGCTGGAGCAGGCGATGTTGCCGTTCGGGTTCGAAGAGGCGACGCGCGAATATCGTCCACACCTGACGCTGGCCCGGGACTATCGGGCGCCGGAACCGGAATCTGTCACGCCGCCGGAGTTTTTTCTGCGTGCCGAGCGCTTTGCGCTGTTCGAATCCCACAAGGGCCGCTACCGCTCGCTGGCCGATTGGCCACTGATCTGAGCCCACAAAAAAAGGCGCCCGAGGGCGCCTGAATTCACCTGAACCGAGGAAGCCAGGTGAGGCCGTTCGGAGCGAGGGTGCAGCGGTGGTAAGGCGCTGCGTGAACGGAAAACATAAACTTCGGCGGGGCATGCTGACCTTGTGGGAGCGAGCTTGCTCGCGAAATCGGTCTTTCAGTAAAGGATATATTGACTGACATACCCCCTTCGCGAGCAAGCTCGCTCCCACAGGTTTCTCCAGTTATTTGCCGAGTTTCACGCGGGTCCAGCCCCGGGTCATGATCCGCTGCGTGGCAATCGGTTGATCCGGTACTGCATACAGCGTCGCCATCACCGCTTGCGGCGGGTACGAGCCCGGGTCGTTGCGGATCGCTTCGTCTACCAGCGGCGTCGCGGCTTCGTTGGCGTTGCTGTAGCCAATGCTGTTGGTGACTTCGGCGATGATGTCCGGGCGCATCAGGAAGTTCATGAACAGGTAGGCGTTCTCGACGTTGGCGGCATCGCGAGGGATGGCGACCATGTCGTAGAAACTGCCGGCGCCTTCCTTGGGAATGCTGTAGTCGATCTCGACCTTGTTGCCCGATTCCACCGCGCGGGCTTTGGCCTGCAGCACGTCACCCGAATAGCCGACCGCCACGCAGATGTTGCCGTTGGCCAGGTCCGAGATGTACTTGGACGAATGGAAATACGCCACCGACGGCCGGATCTTCATGAACAGCGCTTCGGCTTCGGCGATGTGCTTCACGTCCTTGTCGTTCACCGGATAGCCCAGGTAGTGCAGGGCGGCCGGGAGCATTTCGGTCGGCGAGTCGAGGAAGCTGATACCGCAGGCTTTCAGCTTCTCTGCGTTCTCCGGTTTGAACAGCAGGTCCCAGGAGTTGGTCGGCGCATTCTTGCCGAGCACTTCGCGCACCTTGTCCGGGTTGAAGCCGATGCCGATCGAGCCCCACATATACGGGAACGCATGGGCGTTGTCCGGATCACTGGCGGAGGCGTTTTTCAGCAGCACCGGGTTGAGGTTTTTCCAGTTCGGCAGCTTCGATTTGTCCAGGGTCTGATAGACCCCGGCCTTGATCTGCTTGGCCAGGAAACTGTTGGACGGCACCACGATGTCGTAGCCGGATTTCCCTGCGAGCAGACGTGCTTCGAGGGTTTCATTGCTGTCGAACACATCGTAGGTCACGCGGATGCCGGTCTCGTCCTCGAACTTCTTGACGGTGTCCGGGGCGATGTAATCCGACCAGTTGTAAACGCGCAGCACCTTGTCGTTGGCCTGGGCGCCCGTGGCGATTGCGCCCAATAAGGACAGTGTCAGCAGAGTCCTGCCAAACATTTTCATCGGTGAAACTCCATTCTTTTTATTCAAAAGCTTTTAAGCAAAAGCGCAAAGCCGTAAAACGCGACGGCCTCAGGCCGTCGCTGCCACTCGTTGAGGTTGCGGTTGCTGCCACGATTCGTTGGCGGTCTGATCCATCGCTTCCTGAATCGCACGCTTGCGGTTGGCTTCTGCCTTGCGGCCGAAGTACCAGACCAGGAAGGTCACGAGCGATACCGCCAGCAGAATCAGGCTGGCCACGGCGTTGATCTCGGGCTTCACGCCCAGACGCACGGCCGAGAACACTTCCATCGGCAGGGTGGTGGAGCCCGGGCCCGAGACGAAGCTCGCCAACACCAGATCGTCCAGCGACAGGGCGAACGACATCATGCCGCCCGCCGCCAGCGACGGCGCGATCATCGGGATGGTGATCAGGAAAAACACCTTGAACGGTTTCGCGCCCAGATCCATCGCCGCTTCTTCGATCGACAGGTCCAGCTCGCGCAAGCGGGCGGAGACTACCACCGCCACATAAGCGGCACAAAACGTGGTGTGGGCGATCCAGATAGTGACGATGCCACGCTCCTGCGGCCAGCCGATCAGTTGCGCCATCGCCACGAACAGCAGCAACAGCGACAGACCGGTGATCACCTCAGGCATGACCAGCGGCGCGGTGACCAGACCACCGAACAGCGTACGCCCCTTGAAGCGTGTCACGCGGGTCAGCACGAAGGCTGCCAGCGTACCCAGCGCCACGGCGGCGATCGCGGTGTAGCAGGCGATCTCCAGCGAGCGCACCACCGAGCCCATCAGTTGGGTGTTGTCGAGCAGGCCGACGTACCACTTCACCGACCAGCCGCCCCAGACCGTCACCAGTTTCGAGGCGTTGAACGAGTAGATCACCAGAATCAGCATCGGCAGATAAATGAACGTCAGGCCGAAGATCAACATGAACTTTGCAAAACCGAAGCGTTTCATCCCCGTGCCTCCATCTCTTTGGCCTGGCTGCGGTTGAACAGCAGAATCGGCACAATCAGGATCAACAGCATCACAACCGCCAGGGCAGACGCCACCGGCCAGTCGCGGTTATTGAAGAACTCTTGCCACAGCACGCGACCGATCATCAGGGTCTCCGGGCCACCCAGCAGTTCCGGAATCACGAACTCGCCCACCACCGGAATGAACACCAGCATGCAGCCGGCGATGATGCCGTTCTTGGCCAGCGGCACGGTGATTTTCCAGAAGTTGTTGAAGTTGCTCGAACCCAGGTCCTGCGCCGCTTCCAGCAGGCTGCCGTCGTGCTTTACCAGGTTGGCGTAGAGCGGCAGCACCATGAAGGGCAGGTAGGCGTAGACCACGCCGATATACACGGCCGTGTTGGTGTTGAGGATCTCGATCGGGTGATCGGTGAGCCCGGTCCACATCAGGAACGCGTTGAGCAGACCGTTGTTGCTGAGGATGCCCATCCACGCGTAAACGCGGATCAGGATCGCGGTCCAGGTCGGCATCATGATCAACAGCAGCAGGACGTTTTGCGCTTCCTTGCTGGCCTTGGTGATCGCGTAAGCCATCGGGAAGCCGATCACCAGGCACATCATCGTGCTCAGCGCCGCGACCTTCAGCGAACCGAGGTACGCCGACAGATACAGCTCGTCTTCGCCGAGCATGGTGTAGTTGCCGATGTTCAGCAGCAGCTGGAATTTCTGTTCGGCGTAGGTGTAGATCTCCGAGTACGGCGGGATCGACAACGCGGCTTCCGAGAAACTGATCTTCATCACCAGGAAAAACGGCAGCATGAAGAACAGGAACAGCCAGATGAACGGAATGCCGATGACGAACTTTCGCCCGCTGGGCACCAGGCGCAGGAATTGCTGATTGAAGGTTCTCATGAGCGCAGTACCACGCCGCTGTCGTCTTCCCACCAGACGTAGACCTTGTCATCCCAGGTCGGCCGCGCACCACGGCGTTCGGCGTTGGCCATGAACGACTGGACGATCTTGCCGCTCGGCAACTCGACGTAGAACACCGAGTGGCCGCCGAGGTAGGCGATGTCATGCACCTTGCCTTCGGACCAGTTGTAGCGGGTCTCGGGCTTGATCGTGCTGACCAGCATTTTTTCCGGGCGGATCGCGTAGGTGATCGACTTGTCCTGCACCGAGGTGCTGACGCCATGACCGACGTAGATCTTTTGCTGCAAGTCCGGGCTGTGAATGATCGCGTGACCTTCAAGGTCCTCGACCACGGTGCCGTCGAAGGCGTTCACGTTGCCGATGAATTCGCAGACCATACGGTTGACCGGCGCCTCGTAAATGTCGACCGGGCTGCCGACCTGAGCGATCCAGCCCAGGTGCATGATCGCGATACGCTCGGCCATGGTCATGGCTTCTTCCTGGTCGTGGGTCACCATCACGCAGGTCACGCCAACGCGCTCGATGATTTCCACCAGTTCCAGCTGCATTTGCGAACGCAGCTTTTTATCCAGTGCGCCCATCGGTTCGTCGAGCAGCAACAGCTTCGGACGCTTGGCCAGGGAGCGGGCGAGGGCCACGCGCTGACGCTGACCACCGGACAGTTGATGCGGGCGACGCTTGGCATATTGGGTCATGTGGACGAGGCGCAACATTTCTTCGACGCGGGCGTCGATTTCGCTGGCCGGCAAACGGTCCTGCTTGAGGCCGAAGGCGATGTTCTGCGCAACCGTCATGTGGGGGAAAAGGGCGTAGGACTGGAACATCATGTTGATCGGCCGCTCGTACGGCGGCATGTCGGTGATGTCGACACCGTCGAGCAGAATGCGTCCTTCAGTCGGCCGTTCGAAACCGGCGAGCATGCGCAGCAGGGTCGATTTGCCCGAGCCGGAGCCACCGAGCAGGGCGAAGATTTCGCCCTGATGGATCTCCAGGGACACGTCGTCCACCGCCGTGGTTTCGTCGAACTTCTTGGTGACTCGATCGACCTTCACCAGAACCTTTTTCGGTTGCTGATGACCTTCAAGAGCCTTCCTGTAAGTGCTGGAGGCGTTTGCCATGTGAAACTCCCAACAGGTTTCAGTCGCCGGGCCAACGCGGCCTGGCTTAAGAGTGGATTGCAGACTTGCAAGAGCATTTCCTGTCGGATCGCATCTCCTGTGGGAGCGGGCTTGCCCGCGATGGCGGCGGGTCAGTCACCTCGATGTCGAAAGTGACGGCCTCATCGCTGGCAAGCCAGCTCCCACAGGGTTTTGCATTGATCCGATTGGCACTGCTCTTGCCGATCCGGCTTGGTCGGCGCCGCCGTCCTGGCTGCCTGGGTAGTACTTGTTGTTATTACGGTTTGTTGTTTTCACGGATGACGGGTGCGCACACGCGCAGCCGCCGACCCCGTGGGGGCAGTAAACAGTGATGAAATTCTGGGTTGTGTCAGCGCTGGTTGCGTCGCGCCGCACGCTGGCGGCAAGCCTCGCCGAATGCCTGGAAAATCCGCAGGTAGTTCGGGTTGTCCAGCACTTGCCATTCCGGGTGCCATTGCACGCCGAGGGCGAAGGTCGGGCTGTGCTCCACCGAGACCGCCTCGATCAGGCCATCCGGCGCCACGGCTTCGGCGCGCAGGCCGGGAGCGAGGCGGTCGATGCCCTGACTGTGAATCGAGTTGACCTGGAATTCACCCGGCAGCTCCAGCGCTTCGAACACGCCGCCCGGCAGTACCGACACAGCGTGAGCCGGGGCGTACTGCACGGCGACATCCGGGCTGTCGGCTTCGCGGTGATCGAGCATGCCCGGCAGCTCATGCACTTTCTGGTGCAGGCTGCCGCCGAACGCCACGTTCATTTCCTGGAAACCCCGGCAGATGCCGAGTACCGGAACGCCCGCCGCGATGGCTGCACGCAATAGAGGAAGGGTGGTGGCATCGCGCGCCGGATCGTGATCCGTGCCGGGGGCGCTGTCCGGGCCCTGATAGTGGAAAGGTTCCACGTTGGACGGCGAGCCGGTCAGCAACAGACCGTCGAGCTGACCCAGCAGGTCTTCGATTTCCGTCAGTTTGCCAAGGGAAGGAATGACGACGGGCAACCCCAGCGCCGCAACGCTGACAGCGCGAACGTACTTGTCGCCGCTGATGTGATAGGGGTGCAGGCCAATCTGTTTGACGCACGCAGTAACGCCGATCAATGGCTTGAATGCCATTTTTATTCACCTCGAAGTTTGACACTTGAACGAGCTTTTCCGGAGCTTAGCCTCGTTGATTTTAATTAACAACTCCCATGTAAAAAATTCTAAACGCCGTTCATCAAATCTTCATGATTCCCGGGTGTCTGGTGCCTGCGTTGGCACGAGAGTGTTAAAAAAAGCCCGAAAAATAAACGCTGAACGGCCATGTGTTCGCTATTGACTTCACTTTGCCGTTCGGGTTGACTGGCTCCGCGAAACAGCAGTGAACATAATAATTAACAGCTAAATAGGTGCATCATGTCGGTCCCTCTGCGTGCCGTTCAACTCAACGAAGCAAACGCATTCCTTAAGAAACATCCTGAGGTTTTGTACGTCGACCTTCTGATTGCAGACATGAACGGTGTGGTGCGCGGCAAGCGCATCGAGCGCACCAGTCTTCATAAGGTTTACGAGAAAGGCATCAATCTGCCGGCCTCGCTTTTCGCCCTCGACATCAATGGCTCCACGGTGGAAAGCACTGGTCTGGGCCTGGACATCGGCGACGCCGACCGTATCTGCTACCCGATCCCCGGCACCCTGAGCATCGAGCCTTGGCAGAAGCGCCCGACCGCCCAACTGCTGATGACCATGCACGAACTGGAAGGCGAGCCGTTCTTCGCCGACCCGCGTGAAGTGTTGGCCAACGTGGTGCGCAAATTCGACGCGCTGGGCCTGACCATCTGCGCCGCGTTCGAACTCGAGTTCTACCTGATCGACCAGGACAACGTGAACGGCCGTCCGCAATCGCCGCGTTCGCCGGTTTCGGGCAAGCGTCCGGTGTCGACCCAGGTTTATCTGATCGACGACCTCGACGAGTACGTTGACTGCCTGCAAGACATCCTCGAAGGCGCGAAAGAGCAGGGTATTCCTGCCGACGCCATCGTCAAGGAAAGCGCCCCGGCGCAGTTCGAAGTCAACCTGCACCACGTTTCCGATCCTGTTAAAGCGTGCGACTACGCCGTCCTGCTCAAGCGTCTGGTGAAGAACATCGCCTACGACCACGAGATGGACACCACCTTCATGGCCAAGCCGTACCCGGGCCAGGCGGGCAACGGTCTGCACGTACACATTTCGGTTCTGGACAAAGAAGGCAACAACATCTTCGCCAGCGAGGATCCCGAGCAGAACGCCGCGCTACGCCACGCGATCGGCGGTGTGCTGGAGACCCTGCCTGCGCAAATGGCCTTCCTGTGCCCGAACGTCAACTCGTACCGCCGTTTCGGCGCGCAGTTCTACGTACCGAACTCGCCGAGCTGGGGCATCGACAACCGCACCGTGGCCGTCCGCGTGCCGACCGGTTCGCCGGATGCCGTGCGCATCGAGCACCGTGTCGCTGGTGCCGACGCCAACCCGTACCTGCTGATGGCTTCCGTGCTGGCCGGTATCCACCACGGCCTGACCAACGAAATCGAGCCGGGCGCCCCGGTCGAAGGCAACAGCTACGAGCAGAACGAACAGAGCCTGCCGAACAACCTGCGCGACGCCCTGCGTGAGCTGGACGACAGCGAAGTCATGGCCCGCTACATCGACCCGATGTACATCGACGTGTTCGTCGCGTGCAAGGAAAGCGAGCTGGCCGAGTTCGAAAACTCGATCTCAGACCTTGAGTACAACTGGTATCTGCATACCGTCTGACGCTCAAGCACGATCTCGCTAACACCGCAAAACCCTGTGGGAGCGACGGTGCGACGATTCGACTTGCCCGCGAAGAGGCCATCTCCTTCAACCTTGAAGGTGACTGACCCACCTTATTCGCGAGCAAGTCGAATCGTCGCACCGTCGCCCCCACAGGGATATCGGTCACTAATTCTTATGTGTGAGTCACCCCCATGACCATGACCCGCAACGACTGGGAACAACGCTTCCAGTCCCTGACCCTCGAATCCCGCGCCTTTATCAACGGCGAATACCGCCCGGCCATCAGCGGCGAAACCTTCGAATGCCTGAGCCCCGTCGACGGCCGTTTCCTGGCCTCCGTCGCCAGCACCGATGAAGCCGACGCCAACCTCGCCGTCGAAGTCGCGCGCCAATCCTTCAACTCCGGCGTGTGGGCGAACAAGGCCCCGGCCGAGCGCAAGCGCATCCTGATCCGCTTCGCCGATCTGATCCTGCAACACCAGGAAGAACTGGCGCTGCTCGAAACCCTCGACATGGGCAAACCGATCAGCGACTCGATGAGCATCGACATCCCGGCGACCGCCAACGCGATCCGCTGGAGTGCCGAGGCCATCGACAAAATCTACGACGAAGTCGCCGCCACCCCGCACGATCAACTGGGTCTGGTCACCCGCGAGCCAGCGGGCGTAGTCGCGGCCATCGTGCCGTGGAACTTCCCGCTGATCATGGCCAGCTGGAAATTCGCCCCGGCGTTGGCGGCGGGTAACTCATTCATCCTCAAACCTTCGGAAAAATCCCCGCTGACCGCGATCCGTATCGCTCAGCTGGCGCTCGACGCGGGCATTCCGAAAGGCGTGTTCAACGTCCTGCCAGGCTTCGGCCACACCGTCGGCAAGGCGCTGGCGCTGCACATGGACGTCGACGTGCTGGCCTTCACCGGCTCCACGGCGATTGCCAAGCAACTGATGATTTATGCAGGCCAAAGCAACATGAAACGCGTCTGGCTCGAAGCAGGGGGCAAGAGCCCGAACGTGGTGTTTGCCGACGCACCGGACTTGCGCGCGGCAGCACAAGCGGCGGCCAGCGCCATTGCGTTCAACCAGGGCGAAGTCTGCACCGCCGGCTCGCGCCTGCTGGTGGAGCGTTCGATCCGCGAGCAATTCATTCCGCTGCTGGTGGAAGCGCTGCAAGCATGGAAACCGGGTCACGCCCTGGATCCGGCGACCACCGTCGGCGCCGTGGTCGATCAGCGTCAACTGGACAACGTGCTGCGCTACATCAGCATCGGCCGGGAGCAGGGCGCCGAGCTGATCGCCGGCGGCCGCCGCACCCTCGAAGACACCGGCGGCACCTACATCGAGCCGACGATTTTCGACGGCGTGACCAACGCCATGACCATCGCCAAGGAAGAAATCTTCGGCCCGGTGCTCTCGCTGATCACCTTCGACACCGTTGAAGAAGCGCTGCACATCGCCAACGACAGCATCTTCGGCCTCGCCGCCGGGGTCTGGACCAGCAACCTGAGCAAGGCCCACACCTTCGCCCGTGGCCTGCGCGCCGGCAGCGTGTGGGTCAACCAGTACGACGGCGGCGACATGACCGCGCCGTTCGGTGGCTTCAAACAGTCGGGCAACGGTCGCGACAAATCGCTGCACGCGTTCGACAAGTACACCGAGCTGAAAGCGACCTGGATCAAGCTCTGACTCTTTTACAGCGTTGGTCGCCTGCAACCGGCGACGCTCGGAGAATAAAAAAATGAAACAACAACACGTGAACAGCTACTACGCCGCCACCCGCAACGAAGTGATCGATTTTCCGGTCCTCGAAGAGTCGGTGGAGTGCGATGTCTGCATCATCGGCGCTGGCTACACTGGCCTGTCCTCGGCACTGTTCCTGAGCGAAGCCGGCTACAAGGTGACGGTGCTGGAAGCGGCGAAAGTCGGCTACGGCGCCAGCGGTCGCAACGGCGGTCAACTGGTCAACTCCTACAGCCGCGACGTCGATGTGATCGAGGAGCGCTACGGTGACAAGACTGCCGAAATCCTCGGCAGCATGATTTTCGAAGGCGCCGACATCATCCGTTCGCGCATCAAGGAATACGACATCAAATGCGACTACCGCCCGGGCGGTATTTTCGCAGCGATGAACAACAAACAGCTCAAGGGACTCGCCGAACAAAAACGTAGCTGGGAACGTTACGGCAATAAAAACCTGAAGATGCTCGACGCTGCGGACATCCGCCGCGAAGTCGGCTCCGACGCTTACGTCGGCGGTCTGCTGGACATGCAGGGCGGCCACATTCATCCGCTGAACCTGGCCCTCGGTGAAGCCGCCGCCATTGTGCGTCTGGGCGGCAAGATCTACGAGCAATCCGCTGCGGTGGAAATCAAATACGGCGAGCCCAACGTCGTGCGCACCGCCAAAGGCCAGGTCCGCGCCAAGTACCTGCTGATCGCAGGCAACGCCTACCTGCCGCAAGGCCTCGACAACCGCGTGACGGCCAAGAGCATGCCGTGCGGCTCGCAGATCTGCGTCACCGAACCGTTGACCGAGAAGCAGGCCCGCAGCCTGATCACCAACAACTACTGCGTCGAGGACTGCAACTACCTGCTCGACTACTACCGTCTGACCGCCGACAACCGTCTGCTCTACGGCGGCGGCGTGGTCTACGGCGCCCGTGAACCGGACGACATCGAAACCCTGATCCGCCCGAAGATCCTCAAGACCTTCCCGCAACTCAAGGACGTGAAAATCGACTACCGCTGGACCGGCAACTTCCTGCTGACCATGTCGCGCATGCCGCAATTCGGCCGCATCGAGAAAAACGCCTACTACATGCAGGGCTACAGCGGCCACGGCGTCACCTGCTCGCACCTGGCCGGCAAACTGATCTCGGAAATGATCCGTGGCGACGCCGAACGCTTCGATGCTTTCGCCTCCCTGCCGCACATGCCGATGATCGGCGGCCGCACCTTCTCGGCCCCGCTGACCGCCCTCGGCGCCGTGTACTACTCGCTGCGCGACCGCTTCGGCATCTGATTAACCTCGCCGGCGGCGCCCCCAAAAAGGGCGCTGCCGGCTTTTTCACATGACAAGCAGCACCACAAACCCTGTGGGAGCGAGCTTGCTCGCGAAAGCGGTCTATCAGCAAATAGGGATGTTGAATGTACCGCCCAATCGCGAGCAAGCTCGCTCCCACAGGTCTTGTGCCTGACCCGCAATGATCAGCAGCAGGCTCTTTTCACCCACCGTCCATCGAACCTGCTGAGCAACACCGACAAACGTGATTTAATAGCCGCCTTTCACGGTTCCGGGACACGGGAGCAACGTGATCCGCGCGACCTGCGCGGCACCCGCCACCCACCCCCATCGCCCTTAAGTCGTTCTCACATAAGGCTGTCATGGATACGGGTTCTCGACTCAAACTAGTACGCGAAAGCTACAAACTCTCCCAGCGCGAGCTGGCCCGGCGTAGCGGCGTGACCAATGCCACCATCTCCCTGATCGAACAGAATCGTGTCAGTCCTTCCGTCAGCTCACTGAAAAAGCTGCTCGAAGGCATCCCGATGTCCCTGGCCGACTTCTTCACCTTCGACCAGCCGCCCCGCGAACACCAATACGTCTTCCGCGCCAACGAACAACCCGACCTCGGCCGCCACGGCCTGCGCCTGCTGCTGATCGGCGCCTCGGTCCCCAGCCGCCAGATGCGCTTGCTGCGCGAACAATACGCACCGGGCGCGAGTTCCGGGGAAGAGCCGATTGTTCATGCTGAGGGTGAGGAGTGCGGATTGGTGACGCGCGGCACGGTCGAGTTGACGGTGGACGGGCAGGTGAGCGTGCTGAGTGCGGGGGATGGGTATTACTTTCCGACGACGCTGCCGCACAAATTCCGGAATATCGGGGCGGATGAGGCTGAGATTATTAGTGCGAATACGCCGGCGAATTTTTGATTATTCAATGCCCGTTACTAGAATTAAGTTGTGTCGGGCTATATTGAACCCCAGATCCTCCATGTCAGGGTAAGACTTTGATTGTTTTTAAGTCAGCCATGTTTTTATGCTATTAAAGAGAAACCGCAGAAGTGAGGTTTCTCTTTAGTTATCTGTAAGTCTAACGTTATTTCTGAGCACATTTGCCGTCGATTTTATCCTTTTCTGGACAATCTTCAGCATAGATGACTTTTTGTTCTCCTACGGTAGCTGTGGCTTTTTCATAGCTAGCCATTGATACGCCCGCATAGCTGATGCCACTGATGACAATAAACAGTGCGGGCAGGAGGGCCGATTTTCGTTTGATGTTCATGGTGAGTCCCTTTGCTTCGATATTTATGGGTGTGTATACCGTTAAGCGAGATGTGGATGTCACTCGCCAGGATAGAATCCTCTAAAAGGAGCAACGTGCCACCTGTTAGAACTGGCAGGTTTTTAGAGTTGTTTGTAATGGTTTGGCGGGTTTTAAGACTTCAGTTTGAATTTAATGAGTAATGTCCATTGGTGAAATTGCTTGAGTTGCTTTTCAAGAACTTTGCTCAATCACCCTAAATATATCACTCACATCCTGCACGAGGATCCTGGCGATAGTAGTGACTGTGTTGATGTCATGTTCGGCGTGATCCGGAAGGTGGATGCAAGCCATGAGGTCGAGATATTTGAGGACTGCGTTCAGGCGCTCAATGACGCAGGCGTGGAGGTCACTCAGTGGCGCGTCGGCATCGATGAACAGAACGGGGTGGTCAGTGGCGGGGTGGGACATTGGGGCGTAGCTGCACTGCGGTGACTTACTTGTCATGGGTAAAAATCCTTAGCTCAGAAATTAATAATCACCGCTCGCTGCGAAACGAGTTGGGTGACAGTTATGCGCGGGTTCGCAGACCGAGGAGCTAAGACCCGGCAGACCCGAAGGTCTCCCACGCACAACCGCCATGAAAATGAAGCACAGGCAAGTTGCCGGGCCGCATTGTGCCGGGTGTGGACTTAGCTCGCTAGGGCTGCGAAACCCTATCCGTGCCGGAACTTTCCTTAAAGGCGATGTCAATTTGATGGCGTGTCGCGACGCTCATGTCGAACGAGTCACCCAGTGCCAGGCTGTTTCCCGGCAAGCCCAAGGAAGTGTGAGATGAAACTGATTCTTGCGATGTTGTTGCTGTTCAGCGGTTACGTTTCTGCCAGTTGTTCCAGTATCAGTGATCATGACAAACGCAGTTATTGCCAGGCCACGCAGGAAGGCAGCAGTTGTTCTTCCATCGGCGACCACGATTTGCGTTCGGCCTGCGAAGCGGAGAAAGGCAGTTCGTGCTCAAGCATTGGCGACCATGACCAACGCGCTTATTGCGAAGCCAAAAAGGGCAGCAGTTGTTCCTCCATCGGCGATCACGACATGCGCGCGGCCTGTGAAGCGGAGAAAGGCAGTTCGTGTTCAAGTATCGGTGATCATGATCAACGTGCTTTTTGTGAAGCGAAGAAAGGCAGTAGTTGTTCGTCAATCGGCGATCATGATCTGCGCAGTCAGTGTGAGGCCATGAAGCGCTGAATCCACCTGCCATTTAGAACCAAAAGGGACACCCATCGGTGTCCCTTTTTCATGCGCGCTTGAGCGCCGTTACTTCGCCTTCCAATGCCCGCCCCCGTTCTCGCAATCAATCCGCGCCTGTGCCAGTTGTTCCACGTCGTAGTAATAGGTGGTCACTTGCGCGCTGTCCGGAATGTTCAAGGCTTTGGCGTTTTTGTCCTTGCTGGTGGAGTGCGGGTTGGCCAGAGATTCCTGGGTGAGGGTGGCGATGCACGAGGCCTGATAGTGGTCGGCGCAGCGTTCGACCTTGGTTTTGCTGCTGTTGAGCATGTCCTTGCTTTCGTTGCTGCATGACCAGTCGATGGCGTTAACCGGCATGCCTTTGTATTCGTAGCAGCTGTGCGTCTCGACGGCGGGCACCGAGGGGCTGGAGGAGCGGGTCTTGACGTCGCAGCCCTCGGCCATGACGCAGGTGGGGATGACGCTGAAAGTGGCGATCAGAAGCAACAGTCGGATGTTCATCGCGGAACTCTCCCATGGCCCCGTGTTTGATCGTGAGCGGGGCGCTTATGGTTTCGAGATGGGGCGGGCGCGGGAGGTTCCATCAGGATTTTGATTTGCGCCGGGTGCTCAGAGTGAGAAACAATCGGACACACTTAGCACCCAAGGATTGGAGCAGTGCTCATGATTCAAATCGGCAGCCGCAACAACGCCCCCACGCCGCAGCACAAAACTCAAGACATTTACATTTTCAGCATCGACCTGTCCCGCCCGGCGACTCCGTTCTGCCTTGAGCAATCCATTGGCGGCGGGCATGTCGAGCAGGGCGGTGCGCGGTGGTTGGCGCTGGATGAGCTGGA
Source organism: Pseudomonas sp. B20(2017) (assembly GCF_002113125.1). Classification (GTDB taxonomy): domain Bacteria; phylum Pseudomonadota; class Gammaproteobacteria; order Pseudomonadales; family Pseudomonadaceae; genus Aquipseudomonas. The sequence continues at coordinate 122,351 of NZ_NEJP01000010.1, forward strand.
TGGCTGGCCCGGTGAATGGCGTGAGCATCTGAAGAAGGCCGGTTGTGCCTGGGTGGTCGAGTTGCTGGATGCTCATCCGAAGGCAACTCAGGCTGATCTGGTCTCGCTGATCCTGCAGCGATACGCCGAGCCGGCGCAGCCAACCGGGCGTTTGCAGGCGATTGGGCGCTGGTTCAAGCGCTATTTCTATATCAGTGGCCGGTACGGCGCTTAATCCGAGGAAACGCACATGACCCAGACTCTCGAACGCGCCATCGCGATTGCCGCCACCGCCCACGCGGGGCAGGTGGACAAGGGTGGTGCGCCGTACATATTGCATCCGCTGAAAGTGATGTTGCGCATGAGCAGCCTGGAAGAGCGCATCGTCGCGGTGTTGCACGATGTGGTCGAGGATTGCGGCATCAGCCTGGAGGATCTGCGCAAGGAAGGCTTCAGCGAAACCGTTTTGTCCGCCATCGAATCGGTGACCAAAGTGCCCGGCGAATCCTACGAAGACTTCGTCGAGCGCGCGGCGCAGAACCCGATCGGGCGGGTGGTGAAGCTGGCGGATCTGGAAGAGAACAGCGACCTGTCGCGGATTGCCTCGCCGAGTTGGGAGGATCTGGAGCGGATCGAAAAATATCGGCGGGCGATTGGACGGCTGCGCGCGTAACTCAAATTGAATAGCCAGGAAGGCGACCATGAAATCCATTCTGTGTTTGTTGATTGCTGCCGGATTCGGCGCGCTGTTGCAGTTCGAAGGCGTGCCACACGGTTTGCTGTTGGGTTCGATCCTTGTCACCGCACTTGTCGTCACTAAATTCGGCATCGCACCGGCGACGCCTTATGGTCTGGGCTATATCCAGGTCACGCTGGGTATCGCCACCGGGTTGATGTTCGAAGCGTGGGACAGCGCGACCGTCTCAACGATGTTGCCAAGCCTCGGCGTGTTGCTGTTGTGCCTGGCAGTGCAAGTGGCGTTGGCCGGGTGGTGGCTGGCGCGCGGGGCAGGGTGGAATCGCACGGATGCCTTGCTGGCGGTGTATCCGGGGGCGCTGGCGGCGGTGTTCGATTTGCTGGAATCGCATCAGGCGTCGAGTAAGGTGATCATCGTGCATTTGATGCGGCTGCTGCTGATCACGGTGCTGGTGAGTTTGCTGATTCCCGGAACCGCACCGGTTGACGTTACCGAAGTTGATCCGCTGTCGACGGGCATGGGGCTGACCGTACTCGCGGTCATCGTTTCGAGCATCGTGCTCGGGCGGTTACTGCTCGCAGCAGGCGTGCCGGCGCCGTTCATGTTGACGGCAATCATCATCACCGCGGTGTTCGTGAAATCAGGCTGGCTGCACGGCTTTCACATGCCGGACTGGAGCCTGAACCTGGCGGCGCTGATTCTCGGCGTGCGGATCGGTTCACGATTCAAGGGATTGGGCCTCACGGAACTGGCCCGTCATGGCCGCACGGCGTTGGTGTCGGTGGGTTTGATGATTCTGGTCGCAGCAATTTTTGCCTTGGCGGCCGCGCGATTGCTGGGCAGCGATGCGTTGTCGCTGTGGCTCGCGTACATGCCGGGTGCGATTGAAACCATCGCCATTGTGGCGTTCGCCGGCGGCCTGAATGTGGTGTTTATCCTGACTCACCATCTGGCGCGGATGGTGGTGCTGCACTTCGCGCCGGCGTTGCTGGTGCAGGTGCGACGCCGGCAAGAAGAAAGCTGACCGCCCGGTTTCCCCGTGGCGAGGGAGTCAGTGCGCTCGCCACGTGAACTACACTTTCAGATTACCCCGCCATCAAAGGCCATCCCATGCCGCGCCGGAGGTAATCATGAACCGCGTTCCGTCTCTCTCTCTTTTCATCGCAGCCACCCTCTGTGTCACCCAGGCTCACGCCGAATCCGTGGTCCCGCTCAAGGGCCAGACTTCGCAACAAATGCAGATCGATATCAACGACTGTCACGCGGTCGCATCCAGTTCCACCACCTCATCGCCGCAAGTCGGTGGGCGTGTGAAAGGGGCGGCGACCGGGGCGGTTGCCGGGGCTGCCGCCGCGCAAGTGCGCGGCAATCAGCGCGACGAGATTTACGACCGCGTCGACGATGACGTAAAACAGGATTACCGCCAAAACCGCGCCAAACAGACTGCCGCCGCGGGTGCGGTGGTCGGTGGTTCCCGGCAGCGTCAGGACCGGCGCGAGCAGCGCCGAACCGATGCGTCGGCCAGTTCAAGTGCCTACACGGGTTGCCTGCAAGGCCGGGGTTATCAGGTCACGCCTTGAGTGGCCGGGCGACGCGATTCCAGCAAATGCATCATCAGGCCGCTGTAGAGTGTCACCAGAATGAACAGGCCCATGCGCACGGCGAAGGCGGTGTACACGTCTTTGCCGGCGGCGCTGTCCTCGACCGATTGGCCGAGCAGGATGATCATCGTTATCAGGGTGTTGAGCCAGAATCCCGGCGTGAGCCCAGTGGCGTGCAACCGATAGAGTTTGCGTGCCAGAACGAGGCTGAACAGCAGCATCCACAAAGCGAACATCCACAGGTGCACGAACAGACTCAGCGCACACCAGAACGCCACCGCCAGCAATCCGCCCAGCAGGGTTGAGCCGAGCAGTTCGCGCCCGGCGTGATACGTGCGGGTGGTGGTGCTCTGCTGGCCGAGGCTGACAGCTTTGAGGATGATCGGCAGATAGCTGGCCGGGTCGATCAGCACCAGCACAAAGGTCGGCATCACGATCAGCGTGGCGCGAAGTGCGATGCGCGGCACGTCTTCGGCGGGCATGGCGGGTGGTGCCGGTGGCGTGGGGCTGTTGGCGGGTTCCGGGAAAAATACGTGACTGACGCCAACCACCACGACCGCCAGCAACAGGCCTTTGATCAGCGCGCCGATGACCGCCATCGCCAGCTCGAACGAGGCGAAACCGGCGGCAGAAATCAGGGTCATGCCGATCACCATGAAGGTCATGATCAGCACGTTTCCACCGCGCAAGCCGTACCTGAACGCGGCGAACAAACCCAGGCTGATCAGCAGCACACCGCAGACCGGGTAGTAACGCAGCAACGGCACCAGCAGCAGGCCGAAACCGGTAGTGAACGCCGCAGCCAGCGTCAACGCCAAGGCGGCTTTGAACGGCAGCGGCCGAGGCACGCTCGCCAACAGCAACACCGCCAGCACCGGTGACAGGAAAGACAACGGTAAAGCGAGCGCATAGCTCACGGCGGTACACAGCGCTGTGCCGAAGGCCAGGCGCAAGGCCCGTTGCACCGGGACGCTGCGCTCAGTAGGCATACGACAGCCAGCTCATCAGCCAGACAAACACCCGGCCCAGCGGGTTGAGCAGATTGCCCTCGGTCGGGAACGCCATGACCTCGGCCTGACCGCCAGCGCGTATCGCACGGCTGTCGAACAAGCGCTTTTTCGCTTCATCGCTGAATTCGATGATCACCGGAAAACGTTGCGCCGGACGCAGCCAGTCGCGGCTGTTCTGAATGGTTGGCAGGGTGCCGGGAGGAGGCGCCGAACCGACACTGACCCCGTAACCGATGCTGCGCACCCGACCCTCGAGCACTTCACCGGGCAGCGCGTCGAGGATGATCGACACCGGCGTACCGACGTTGATTCGGCCGAGGTTGTTTTCGGTGAGGTCGGCGCTGACCCATACATCGTGGATTGCAATCAGGGTCATGACCGGGCTGCCGACCGCAGCGAACTGGCCGACGTCGGTGCGCAGGTCAGTGATCAATCCTGCCGAGCGTGCGCCGATGCGGGTGTTGGCCAGATCCAGTTCGGCCTTGGCCAGCGTGGCGGCGGCGCCGCGCAGTTTGGCGTTGGTTTCGGCATCGCTGCCGCCTTCGGTTTCCCGGGCGCGCACGACTTCGGCGCGTGCGGCTGCGACCTGACTGACAGCCGCCTCGCGATTGGCCCGCGACACCTCCAGCAAGCGCACCGAGACCGTTCCCGGATCCTGCTTGTACAAGCCTTCGAGCCGTTGGTTATCTTGTCGCGCCTTGAGTTCGTTGGCCTGCGCAGCCCGCAACGAAGCTTCGGCGGAGGCGATGCCAGCGGTGCTGGCACCGACCGAACGACGGGTGTTTTCCAGATCCGCCCGGGCGCGTTCTACGGCGATTTGCAGCGGCTGCGGATCGAGTTCGAAGAGGATGTCGCCGGCCTTCACATCCTGGTTGTTGCGCACATTGACCTTGATCACCCGGCCTGCCACTTCAGAGGCCACCGGGATCACGAACGCGCCAACCCGCGCTTGCTGCGTATAGGGCGTGAAGCGGTCGGCCAGCAGATACCAGGCCAGGCTCAATACAATCACCAGCAACACCAGACGGATGCCCTTTTTCGCCGGATCCGGGGCGGGGGCGGGAGGCGCGGCGTCAGTCATGGCGGCTTACCTGCGATGGGATGGGATACGTCGGTTGTGGCGGCGGAGCAGTCAGCAAATTTCCCCAGTCAGTGCGTTGCTGCATCTGTTGCCGGGTCGGCTCGTCAATCGGTGGGGAGCTGCTCTGCCAACCACCGCCGAGGGCTTTGTACAAGGCGATCAGATTGCTCACGGCGTTGGCGCGGGTGACCAGATAGCTGTCCTGGAGTTGCAGCAGTGCCCGTTGTGCGTCGAGCACCCGCTGAAAGTCCGAATAGCCTTCGCGATATTGAGTGTTGGCCAGCGCCAACGAGCGCCGGGCCGCGGCTTCGGCCTCACCCAGAATGCGTTCCTGCTCAAGGCCCTTGCTCAAGCCGCTGGCGGCGTCATCGGCTTCGCGTGCGGCTTGGCGAACCTTGTCGCGATAGACCTCGATCAATTGCTGCAACCGCGCGTCCTGGACCCGCACGTTGTTGCGGATACGTCCGTAGTCGAAGATGTTCCAGCGCAGGCTCGGGCCGCCGATCAGGTCGAGACTGCGTGGCGTGGCACCGAGCGAGTCGGACGACCAGACGATGCTGCCGAGCAAGGTCAGCGACGGGTACAGATCGGTTTCCGCCACGCCGACCAGCGCCGACTGCGCAGCGACATTCAGTTCCGCCGCGCGCACGTCGGGGCGGCGCAACAGCAGGTTGGCCGGCACGTCTTGCAGTACGGCCCGGTCGACCAGTGGAATCAGCCCCTGTTGCTCGGCCAGCAACATCGAGCCACCGGGCGGCTGGCCCACCAGCACGGCCAGTGCGTTGCGAGTGCGCAGCAACTGGTCTTCGAACGCCGGAATACTGGCCAGGGTGGTCAGGTATTGGGTTTTCGCCTGTTGCAGGTCGAGTTCAGCGGTCTGGCCGCTGGTGAACAGTTGCTCGGTGATTTCGAAATTGCGTTTCTGCTGATCGGCGTTTTCCCGCGCGACCCGCAGCCGCGCTTCAGTGGTGCGCAGCAGGAAATAGGTGTCGGCCACCTGCGCGCGCAGAAGGACAAGGGCATCTTCGTAGTTGGCCTGGGCGGCGAAATAGCTGGCGTCGGAAGACTCGATGGCGCGGCTGAAGCGGCCCCAGAAATCCAGTTCCCAGCCGACATCGAACGCCGCGCTGTGCTGCCAGAAGTGCGTGTCCTGCGGGTTGTTGCCGCCGGACTGATGACGGTCGATATACAGGCTGTCGACGCCAACCTGTTGCAGTTGCGGGAAGCGCCCGCTCTCGGCAATGCCCAATTGTGCGCGGGCTTCCAGGACCCGCAGGGCAGCCACTTTGAGACTGGCGTTATGTGCATCGGCCTCGCTGATCAGGCGATCCAGCACCGGATCGGAAAATACCTGCCACCACTGGCGCAGATCCGGATAGGCGCCGCGTTCGCTGGCCTGTTCCAGCGCCGGGCTTTGCCATTGTTTGCTCCAGGGTTCGGCAGGTGGCTGGAAATCCGGTCCCAGACGGATGCAACCGCCAAGGCTCAGCGCACCGAGCAGCAGCAGATGACCGGGTCGTCGCAGCAGGGCCGTGGTTGCAGGCATTCTGTCTGTTCCAGATCGGAATTTTCAATGCAGCATAGACCCCGGATTGCAGGTTGAAAGGCCAAATCACCTGCTACGCTTTTTCAGGCGAAGTTCATCGATCTGCGCCCCTGACGAAAGGTATGGAATCCATGGAGACTGCTCAAAATCCGGTTGAAACGACCGGCGCCAACTGGCGCTTCAAGGTCGGCGTGGCGATCATCTGCGTGATGCTCGGTTCATGGCTTCTTGTACCGCTCGCAGCCGCCCTTGATGTGCCAGGCTCGAAAGTCGCGGCGCTGACTGGCGTGCTGTTCATCAGCAACAAGGTGCTGCTGTTGCTGGTGATCGCTGTGATGGGCAAGGCCGGGTTTGCCGAACTCAAACGTACGATCGGCCGCTACATCTCGGGCGTGCTACCGACGCCGGTGGCCGAAGTCAGTCCGATGCGACACAAAGTCGGCGTGGTGATGTTCTGCCTGCCGCTGTTGTCGTCCTTTCTGGAACCTTATTTCGACAACTTCTTTCCGGGCGTGCGACCCAATCTCTGGCAGATGCAGGCGCTGGGCGACCTGATGTTCATCGGCAGCTTCTTTGTGCTCGGCGGCAACTTCTGGGACAAGGTGCATGCGCTGTTCGTGCGCACGGCACGGGTGGTCACGGAATAAAACAAGGGGGCATTGCCCCCTAAGTCATTTGATGTGCGCAGCGAATCCTTCGCGTTCCGGCGCAATATCGCCTCTCAAGGTCAGCGCCGGAATCTCGTAATCCCCGGCATTCTGCTGCCGGAAGGCAATCGGCCGAGTGCTCCAGAGTTCATCCAGGCGCGCGCCGAGCTGTTCGCAGGTCTGCGCAAATCGTGCCTCATCCATCCGGCTGGTGCGGTACACCACGAACGGCGGCAGCACGTCGAAACCGGGGTAATGCAGGATCCCGTGCTGAATGGGAAACAGCAGATCATCGATAGGGCCGTTGATGCCGCGCGGACTGTAATGCGAATCCCAGCCGCCGGTCGTGACCATCAACATCGCCCGTTTGCCTTGCATGTTGCCCTCGCCATAACGATTGCCCCAGCGAACATCGGAATGCTCACCGACGCCGTAGGCAAAACCATAGGCATAGACCCGTTCGACCCAGCCTTTGAGAATCGCCGGCATCGAGAACCACCACAGCGGAAACTGCAGGATCAGCGTGTCGGCCCAGCGCAGTTTTTCCTGCTCGCGGGCGATGTCGGCGGATTGCCGGCCTTCGGCGTAGGCAATCTTTGAATCCAGCGAAGCGTGGAAGGGACGGCTGGGGTCGCGCTCCGGGCTGTCTTCGGCGTCGAGGGTGGTTTTCCAGTTCATCGCGTACAGGTCGGACACCTGCACGTTGTGTCCGGCGGCTTCCAGGCGCTGGACAGTGAAGTCCCTGAGCGAGCCGTTGAGCGAAGTAGGTTCAGGGTGGGCATAGACCAAAAGGACATTCATGTTGAAGCTCCGTTGTCGAATGACGGCAGGATCGACGTTGGCCGGGTATATTGGAAATGAATGTCTGATATGTCTGGTATAGCCATGAATAATTTAAGACGGCTGGATATCAACCTGCTTCTGACCCTCGATGTGCTGCTCGCCGAGCACAACGTCACGCGCGCTGCCCAGCGGCTGAACCTGTCGCAACCGTCGGTGAGTGTGCACCTGGCCAAGTTGCGCGACATCTTCGGCGATCCGCTGTTGCTGCCCGGTCCTCGGGGCATGCGCCCGACGGCGCGGGCCGATGAGCTTCGCGAGCCACTGCGCGAAGCCCTGGAGGCGCTGGAGCGGGCGGTGGCACCGGCCAGTGCATTTGATCCGGCACAGGCGACGCATACCTGGAAAATTGCGGCGACCGACTATGGCGGATCGACCATCGTCTTGCCGGCCCTCGGCGGTTTGCGCGCGCAAGCGCCGGGTACGCGTCTGGCAGTCATCGACCTGGTGCCGAGACAAATGGTCAAGCAGGCGGAGCAGGGGATATTCGATCTGGCGCTGCACATCACGGAAGACGCGCCGCCGGAGTTGCGTCATCGCACGCTGTTCACCGAACGTTACGTATTGGCCGGACGCGTCGGGCATCCGGGGCTGAGCGCCAGACCGACTCGCGAGCAATTCTGCGCGCTGGAGCACGTCATGGTGTCGCGCGAGGGCGGGGGCTTTTTCGGGGTGACCGACAAGGCGCTGGCGGATGTGGGGCTGTCGCGAAAGGTCGTGCTGTCGGTGCCGCACTTTCTGCTGGTGATGTCAGTGCTGGCCAGCACCGATCTGGTGGCGATGCTGCCGTCACGCCTGATGCGTGACAACCCGGCACTGCAAGTAGTCGACGCACCGCTGGAGGTGCCGGGCTACGAGATGGCGATGTTCTGGGGTGAACGATCCCACCGTGATCCGGCACACAAGTGGCTTCGCGAACACTTGGCCGCATCGATCTGAATCAGGCGTGGCCGAGCGCGATGGCAAACGACACGACGACCATGCAGGCGAAGGCGAAATTGAGGTTCATGGGGTATTCATCCTGATCTTTTTGAAAGTGGGGCCATTTTGAACAAGTCCCGTCAGAAGAAAAAATTCGACTTGTTGATTTCAATGATTGAAACCATTGATACCAGCGTTGTGTTTGGCGATCGGCTTGGCTAATCTCGCAAAACCTGCAATTACAAGCAAAAACAGGCAAAACCATGCACGATCATTCCGCTGCCGAACTCCCCTCTCTGCGCCGGCAGAAAATCCTTCTGATCCTCGAACGTGACGGCAAGGTCATGGCGTCCGAGCTGAGCCAGCACTTCGCGGTGTCCGAAGACACCATCCGCCGCGACCTCGCCGAACTGGACAACGCCGGGCTGGTGCAACGGGTGCACGGCGGGGCATTACCGCGCCCGAAGGACACGGGCAAGGATTACTTCACACGGCTGGACGAGATCGATGAGGTGAAAATCCGCCTGGCACAGATGGCCGCGCGCAAAGTACAGAACGGCCAGACCGTGATGTTCGATTCCGGCTCGACCACGTTGCAGGTGGCGCGGTCTCTGCCCAGGGACATCAGCATTACGGCGGTCACGGCGTCGCCGATGACGGCCATTGTCTTGTCCGAGTATCCGGGGATCAAAGTGATTCTGGCAGGGGGGCAGTTGAATCCGAAAACCCTGTGTGCCAGTGGTCATGAAACGCTGCGTCTGCTCCGGGGAATCAGGGCCGATCTGGCCTTCACCGGGGTGTGTGCGATTCATCCGGAAATCGGCATCACATCGCTGCATTTCGATGAAGTGCCAGTCAAGCAAGCTTTGCTCGACAGTGCGGAGCGGGTGATTGCGGTGACCACGGCGGACAAGTTCGGTGCCGTGGAGCCGTTTGTGGTGGCGCCCTGTGACCGGCTGCATACGCTGCTCACCGAGCGGCATGTGGCGTCGGGGAGTGTCGAGGATTATCGGCGGTTGGGGATTGAGGTGGAGCAGTTGCCTGACTGAGATTTGTAGTGAGGCTGATGTCCCCTTCGCTGGCAAGCCAGCTCCCACAGTGTCCAAGGCGTACTCAAAACTCAGGTACGCCCCAAACCTTGTGGGAGCTGCGGTGCGACGATTCGACTTGCCAGCGATGAGGCCAGTCGATCCAATACATAAACCGGCATGCAGTCAAATGATCGATCAGCGCAGTTTTTCCAGCATCTGGTAGTACCACATGCCCGCCGCCAGCATCGGATTCCCCAGCAGATCGCCCATCGGCACGCGAATGTGCGAGCACGCGGCAAACGTGTCGAACTGCTCCAGTTGCCCGGTGATCGCCCGGCTCATGATCTCGCCCATGATGTGGGTCGTGGCGATACCATGGCCGGAGTAGCCCTGGCAATACCAGACGTTATCCGAGAGTTTGCCCAGTTGCGGAATGCGGTTGATGACGATGCCCATCGCGCAGCTCCACTGGTAATCGATTTTCACCCCTTTGAGCGCCGGGAAAGTCTGTTCGATGCACGGCCGCAGCTCGCCGGCGATGTCCCGTGAATCCTTGCCGCTGTAGTTGGCGCCACCACCGAACAGCAGGCGACCGTCGGCGGTGAGGCGGTAGTAGTCGAGGACGAAGCGGCAGTCGTACACCGCGAGGTCTTCGGGGTTGATCTGTTTGGCCAGATCCCCCAGCGGTTCGGTGGTGACGATGCCGCCCATGGCCGGGAAGATCTTGCCCTTGAGCTGGCCCGGTTCGAGCTTGTGGTAGACGTCGCCGGCCAGCAGTACCTGATTCGCGTCGATCCGGCCGTGGGCGGTGCGCACGCCAGGGCTGTCGCCGTGAATGATCTCCAGCACTTCGCTGTTTTCGAAGATCAGCGTGCCAACGCTTTCCGCCGCCCGGGCCTCGCCGATGCACAGGTTGAGCGGGTGCAGATGCATGTTGCGGGTGTTCTTGATTGCGCCGTGATAGAGCTCGCTTTGCAGCAGATCGCGCACCTGGCTGCGGTCGAGCAGGCTGACTTCATCACCCATGCCGCGACGTACGGCTTCATCGTAGTCGCTGCGCAAACCGGCCATGTGGCTCGGCTTGTACGCTGCATGCAAATGGCCGTGCTTGAGATCGCAATCGATCGCGTACTTCTCGACCCGTTGCTTGATGATTTCGTGGCCGCGCCAGCGCAGGTGCCAGATGAAATCATCGACCTCATCGCCCAATGTGTTGCGCATCTGTTTGCGCATCGCGCCGTCGCCGGACAGGCTGCCGGTGACCTGGCCGCCATTGCGACCGGTAGCGCCCCAGCCGATCTTGTGGCTTTCGACGATGGCGACTTTCAGGCCTTTTTCGGCCAGCTCGACGGCGGTGGCGACGCCGGTGAAACCGCCGCCGATGATCACCACATCGACCTTGTGCCGGCCTTGCAGGGTCGGGTAGTCGGTGTCGCGGTTGAGGGTCGCGGTGTAGTAGGAATTGGTGCGTTGAGTCATTTCAGTGTCCAGATTCGGGAGTCGGTGCACGGACCTTGTGGGAGCGAGCTTGCTCGCGAAAGCGATGTGTCAGTCACCAGAAGTGTTGGATGTGACGACGCCTTCGCGGGCAAGCCCGCTCCCACAGGGGGGAGTTGTGAAGGATCAGGCTTCGGTCAGGTACCAGCGCCAGTCCTGCTCGCCCACTTCGGCCATGAACTGCCGGTATTCCGCACGTTTCACTGCCAGATACACGCCGAGGAATTCCTGCCCCAGCGCATCCCGTGCCCACGCCGAATTTTCCAGCGCCGTCAGCGAGGTCAGCCAATCGGTCGGCAGCAATTCTTTCGCCTGCGCGTAACCGTTGCCTTCCACTGGTTCACCCGGATCGATGTCTTCTATTATTCCGCGATGAATGCCCGCCAGAATCGCCGCCGCTGCCAGATATGGGTTGGCATCGGCGCCGCAGATGCGGTGTTCGATGTGCCGAGTGTTGGCCGGGCCGCCGGGTACGCGCAGGCTGACGGTGCGGTTGTCGACGCCCCAGGTCGGCGCCAGTGGCGCATAGCTGTTGGCCTGGAAACGGCGGTAGGAGTTGGCGTTCGGGCAGAACAGCAGCAGCGAATCGAGCAACGACGCAAGCATCCCGCCAATCGCCGTGCGCAGCAGCGGGGTGCCGGCCGGGTCGTCAGAGGCAAACAGATTGCACCCTTCGGCATCGGCGAGGCTGACGTGCATGTGCATGCCGGTGCCGGCCAGGTGATCGAACGGTTTGGCCATGAACGTCGCCTGCATTCCGTGCTTGTGTGCCACGGCTTTGACCAGCCGTTTGTAGCGCACCGCTTGATCCATCGCCTCCAGCGCATCGCCGTGTTCGAGGGTAATTTCCACCTGGCCTGGCGCGTACTCCGAAATCGCCGTGCGCGCCGGAATGCCGTGCAGTTTGCAGGCGCTGTAGAGGTCGGCGAGGAACGGTTCGATCTGCTCCAGCTCACGCAAACCGTAGACCTGCGTGTGCCTCGGTCGACCGCCGTCGGCATCCAGCGCCGGTTGCGGGCGACCGTTGTGATCACGTTTGGCGTCGAGCAGATAGAACTCCAGCTCGCACGCCATCACCGGGTTGTAACCCTCGGCTTTCAGGCGGTCGATGACCTTGATCAACAGGTGACGCGGGTCGGCGATGCTCGCTGGCATGCCTTGTTCCGGGTGCATGCTGACCTGCACCGCCGCGGTCGGAATCTGCCGCCACGGCAGGCGCACCAGACTGCCTTCCAGCGGGTAGGCGCGGCAGTCGATGTCGCCGACGTCCCAGACCAGACCGGAGTTCTCCACGTCCTCGCCATGCACGGTCAGGCCGAGGATGGTGCTCGGCAATGGGCGGCCGCTTTCGTACACGGCGAGCAGCTCTTCGCGGTGCAACAGCTTGCCACGCGGCACGCCGTTGGCGTCGAGGATGAACAGCTCGATCATGTCGATGTCGGGGTTCTGATCGAGGAATTTACGGGCGTCTTCGATGGCTGCGAATTTCATAATCAATCACTCACGATGGCGCCGCACAGGCGCGCAAATTCGGGCCGGACGCAGCTCGGCAAAAGGCGCGGGCGTCCTGGCAGGGATATCGAAAAAAGAGGGGGAGCTGTCGCGGTTTTTAGCGGCGCGATCAGACGGGCAGGCAGATATCCGGCGGGCGTGCGGAGTGACGCAGCTTGGAACGGCTCAGAGCCATGGGGAGATTGACGATGCGATTCATGCGCAGCCCCTGTGAAGGAGGGCGCACAGTGCAGAGACGTTCAACGATTCTGATTGTTGTAGTGACGTGCTCATGACGCGTGTTTCCGTTGGCGGAAAACGTCGGCGGCGGGAGTGTCCCGCCATGCCGGTGTGGCTGGATAGTAAGGGGGAATCCCCGGCCAAGTAAACGCCTGATTCCAGTGCATGTCGCGGCCAATGAGGTGTTTTCCGTTATGCATCGACCTGAAAGTCCGAGTCGACTATGAGTTCGGCCGGTTATGGTAGCTGGCGAAGTCGTTGATCAGAATCATTGTGGGTTCTTCCATTGACACGTTGCGAATGGACGATCCACTGCGCTTCATTCCGTTCAGCGAGCTGTTCTGAGCGCGATCAAAAGGTATAGACCACTTGCCCGGCAAGGGACGTTTGCAGCCGACGCTCGACAATCGGGCTGTCAGCCGCCTCGTGGTTCAGGTACTGCACCGCCAGCACCGTCGAGACGCTCCATTGTTTGTCCAGCGGTAATGTCCACGTCAGGTCTGCACCACGGCTGATCAACCCGGCCCGGGCTTTGTACGCGCGGAACTGGCTGCGCGAAGCCTGGGCATCGCTGACGCCATACCAGGTGCGCATGTAGTTGCTGTCGCCGAACTGGCTGTTGAGGCCGCCGCTCACCTTGCCGAACCGTCCTTCGTAGAGCGGGGCGCTGATGCTCAGCTTGAGGCGGTTCCAGGCCGAACCGGTGTCGCGGTCATCGTCGTCCTTTTCCAGTGCATGTTCGAAACTCGCGCCGAGGATGAGCGGGCCCAGGTGATACGTCCCGTCGAGCCCGATCACCGGACGCGACTTGATCGATCCCAGGCCGTTGAGTTCGTCCGAGCCTTTGTAACCGGTCTTGCGATCCTTGCGCACGTCACTCGCGCCGACGTAAACGCTGAGGCCGAAATCCTCTTCATCGAAACCCCAGCCCAGACCTCGGCTGCTGTCGAGGAACACGCCGTAGGGGCCGACGATTTCGACTCCCACCAACGGCGCAATCGTCCGCTCGTCACTGCCGCTGTAGCGCGGAGTACTCGCGGCCCCGGCGCGCAGGGTGGTGTGCCAGTCCTCTGCGCGCAGCGAGTCGCCGGGTAGCAGCAGGCAAAGGGAGGTCAGGGACAGTGAGAACGTACGCAGCGAAACCGGCATGGGGCACCCGATGGAGAATAAGGATGCGCCATGCTAGGCGGGCGCCGTTCAGCAATCTTTGGCAGCTTTGTCGGGAAACTGTCAAAGACTGTGAAAACGGCTATCGGGTTAATTTCAGTCGTTCATGCCATTGGGCGATGGATTCTTCGGGGTAGACCTCGAACTGCTGGTCCTTGGCGCTCGCTTGCACTTCGACCCACGGTGCCCTGGAGCCGAGCATCAGATGGGTGTGCTCCGGCGGCACCGGCAACGGCGTGTCGATGGCCGAGGCGAACGGGTGGATCGGCTCCGGCCACTCAGGGCTGAACAGCCACAGACCGCTGCCGCACAACGAGCAGAAGTGCCGTTCGGCGGTGCTGCGGTGGGCGCGTGCATCGCCTTCGTCTTTCATTTTCGCGTGGTAGATCGTGATGTGTTTGCGACCGCGTACCTTGAGGCTGGCTGCGTCGCCGCCGAGGTTGATCGCATAGCCGCCACCGCCCTGGGTCTTGCGGCAGATCGAGCAGTAGCAGCGCTGATAAGGGTAGGGGTGGGCGCTGTCGAGGGTGAACGAAACCGCGCCGCAGTGGCAGGAGCCTTCGAGGTGCATGAGTGGCCTCCGGTTGGGCTTTTGTTGATGCGGTTCAGCCTAGAAGAGATGTACCGACTGTGCCGCCGCTATCGCGAGCAAGCTCGCTCCCACATTGGGAGCGCATTTCAAGTGTGGGAGCGAGCTTGCTCGCGATAAACGAAAACGCGTACTACGGCTTGGCTACGCGCCACAAATACCAAGTCGCTACCGTGCGAAACGGACTCCACGCCAATCCGATTTCAATCATCTGCTTGCGCGTCGGCTGCACCTCCAGGCCCTTCAGCCGCCGATAGCCCTCGCGCACGCCAAAGTCATCGGCCGGCAAAATGTCGGGGCGCTCAAGGCTGTAGATCAGCAACATCTCTACAGTCCAGCGCCCAACCCCGCGCAGGCTGACCAACCGCTCGATCAGCGCTTCATCCTCCATCGCCAGCGCAGTCGAATAATCCGGCACCACGCCATCCAGGGTCGCCTGGGCAATCCCCTGAATCGTCGCAATCTTGCCTGCCGAAAACCCGCAACTGCGCAACCGGTCGAAATCCGTCGCCAGAATCTGCTCCGGACGCGGAAACGACTGCCCGGGAAACAACCCCACCAGCCGCCCGACAATCGCATCGCCTGCCTTGGCGTGCAGTTGCTGATAGGCAATCGCCCGCACCAGCGACTCATAAGGATCGCGCGCCGGGTGCGGCTGATGCAGGCAGGGGCCGATGGCAGCGATGTGGCGCTGCCAGTCTGCGTCGAGGCTGGCCAGAAACTCGCTGGCCGGTTGGTAGGGATCGGGCATGAGTTACTTCAGCAGACCGTTGACTTCGCCATAGGTGAAGGCCTTGAGGTCATGGGTGTCGAGCTTGCCGCTGGCGAGGAAACTTTTCACCAGTGAGCCCATGGCGCCGTACAAGAACTCGGCGATCCCGGAACCGGCGCTCAAGCGGCGCACGCCAAGGGTTTGCAGTTCTTCGGGGGAGGGCAGGCAAGCGAAGCCCAGGACATTGACCGGCAGGGTCGTACCTTTGCAGATCGCTTCGATTTCGTAGGCGGACGTCACCCCGGCAGCGAACAACCCATCGGCCCCGGCTGCCTGATAAAGCGCGGCGCGGTGCAGGGTTTCGGCGACGCGATCCTCGGCAGGCACCAGGCTTTTCAGATAAACGTCGGTGCGGGCATTGATGAACAGCTTCACATTGCGCTTCTCGGCCACTTGCCGCGCGACTTCGATCTTGCGCACCAGCAATTCCGGCGTGCCGCTGCCGTCTTCGATATTGATCCCGACCGCACCGGCGGCGATCACCGCATCGATTACTTCAGCGACCCGAGTGAGGTCATCGGAGTAACCGGCCTCGATGTCCACGCTCAACGGCACTTTGATGACTCGCGCAATCGACTCCACGCTGCTGATCAACCGCTCGAGCGGCAGGGTGTTGCCATCCGGGTAACCGTGGGCCCAGGCGACCGCGGCGCTGCTGGTGGCGACCGCTTTGCCATCCAGTTGCTCGACCAGTCGCGCACCCGTGGCGTCGGCAACGTTGGTCAGGATCAGCAGGCCATCGTGGTGCAACTGGTGAAACTGAGTGTCGAGCGCGTTCATCGAGATCCCTTCTTGTCGTTTATTCAGAAAGCCAGTTGTTGCGTCAGCTGCACGGCGGCATTTTCCAGCCTGAGCAAAAACGCCTTGCGCGGTTGCCCACCACCATAGCCGGTCAGCGTGCCGTCCGCACCGATCACCCGATGGCACGGCACCACGATCGACAGCCGATTGTGCCCGTTGGCCAGACCCACCGCGCGACTGGCTCCGGGTTTGCCCAGGCGTGCGGCGATGGTGCCGTAAGTGCTGGTATGGCCGTAGGGGATTTGCCGCAGTTCGGCCCAGACCAGGCGGGCAAACTCGCTGCCCGGCAGGTGCAGCGGCACGCTGAATTCGCTCAGCTTGCCGGCGAAGTACAGCGCCAGCTCGTTTTCGATCAGCTGCAAATAGGCGTTGTGCCCCGGTGCGACGACATAGCCGTAGCGATTTTGCAATTCTTCGACTTCCCGGGTCAGCGCCGGTCGGTCGAGAAACTCCAGCAGCACCAGCCCGCGTCGTTCGGCCATGGCGATCATCGGCCCCAGCGGCGTGGTCAGGCGGGTGAACAGCAGCGGCTCGCTGGCGGCCGCGCGTCCCGGTGTGATGTGGAATGACTTCTGAAACGCATCGCGAAAACCGCTGAGGGATTCATAGCCGGAGTCGAACGCCGCGTGGTCGATGGACGTGCCTTGTTTGATCCCGCCCAGTGCCACACCGAGCCGACGGGTGCGCAACCACGCGTGAAACGTCATGCCGAAATGCTGCTTGAACCAGCGCCGCAGCTTCAGCGGTTCGATGCCTTCGGCAAGCAATTGCGCATCGCTCCAGCGCAGCTCCGGATCGGCGTCGACGGCTTTCAATAACCCTTGCACCCAGTCCGGGGCAATGGCCGCGGCGTCCAGCGGTTTGCAGCGCAAACAGGCGCGGTAACCGGCAGACAAGCATTCGTCAGCGTGGGCGAAGAACTCTACGTTCTCCGGTTTCGGCTTGCGCGCCGTGCAGGTCGGGCGGCAAAAGATCCCGGTGGTTTTCACGGCCGTGAAGAACACGCCTTCATAGGCAGTGTCGCTTGCGAGCATGGCGCGAACCATTTCGGCGTGAGGGGGCAGGACAGTGGTCTGTATGTTCATGGGCCGAGGATAAAACCAGTTATTCGATGGCTCCACCGAAAAATCGACAGTGAATTTTCGGGCCGCTGCACTACAGTGATCGGGTCGCTCCAACTCGGGAAATGAAGGTATGCCACCGTTCACGATTCAACACATCGATCACATCGTGCTGCGCGTTGCCGATCTGCAACGCAGCATTGATTTTTACGACCGGGTCTTCGGCGCCGAAGTGGTCAAGCGCAACGAAAAATTCGGTCTGGTGCACCTGCGTGCCGGCACGTCGATGATCGATCTGGTCGACCTCGAAGGCGAAATCGGCCGCAAGGGCGGTGCCGCTGCCGGCAGCGAACGGCGCAATGTCGATCATTTCTGTCTGCGCATCGAGCCGTTCGATGAAGCGGCGCTGGTCAGCCATTTGCAAGCCTGCGGCCTGACCGTCGACAAAGCCGCCACCCGTTTTGGCGCCGAGGGCTACGGCCTGTCGCTGTACTGCTTCGACCCGGACGGCAATCAGGTCGAGCTCAAAGGCCCGTCCGAAGCTTAGGCCCGTTTGGCCATCAGCAACACCGAAGCTGCCGCCGACAGCAGCCCCGCGCAGCAACGGTTGAAGATCCGTTTGCCGCGCGGCTCGGCGAACCAGCGGCGCATGTGCAGGCCCATGTAGGCGTAGGCGCTGATCGCGATCCATTCCAGCAGCAGGAACAGCAAGCCGAGCAGCATGAACTGCGGAGTGATGGCGCGGTTCGGGTCGACGAATTGCGGCAGGAATGCGGTGAAGATAAGGATTGCCTTGGGATTTCCCGCTGCCACCAAAAACTCCTGACGTGCCAGGGCCAGCAGCCCGTTTGCCGGCGCAGTAACGGCGTCTTCGGCAGCCGGATTGGCCCGCCACAGCTGCCACGCCAGATACAGCAGATACCCCGCGCCGACAATCTTGATCCCATAGAACAACAGTTCCGACGTTTGCAGCACCACCGCCAGCCCCGCCGCCGCGAGGGCGATCATCCCGGCGAACGCCAGCAACCGACCGATCCCGGCCACGCAGGCGCGACGATAGCCGTAGCGGGTGGCGTTGCTGACCGACAACAGATTGTTCGGGCCAGGCGCCATGTTCAGGGCAAAACAGGCGGGCAGGAACAGGGAGAGGGTGGCAAGATCCATGGTGCGGGCTCCGGTGACGGGAGCGGCATTTTTATCACGCGGGCGTGCAGCCCTGAACCGTACAGTCAGGCAGCAGAGTCGCAGTACAGCGATGGACGGGCGTCAATCCGTTCGAACTTTCTGCGCTCTCGTCAACTCTGAAACCGTCACAGGGTGATGAATCCGCCAGAAAAAAATCATCTGGCGGGTCAGAAAGGCCAATTGCCGTGTAAGCTTTCGCGCCATGCTTCTCCATTCCCCCATGGCCCCAGGCGGCCCACTGTACGAGCGACTACATGCAAGCAAAGGCCCGCGAGGTTCATGTACCACCGGTGTTGCAGGATCTGCGCGCCGGCACGGCCGAACTGCACATTGCTCTGGAAAAACGCCTTCCTTTCTTCTCCGATACCCTTGATCTGCAGGCTTTCGAGCGATTGATGCGCGCCTATTACGGCTTCTATCAGCCACTGGAAAGCGCATTGCAGGACAGCGGCGAGATCCCCGCCGATTTCGATCTGGTTTCGCGCCTCAAGACCCCGACCCTGCAACGCGATCTGCAGGCGCTGGGCGCAAGCGGCGGAGAGTTTTCGCTCTGCCGCCAGTTGCCCGCCATCGACTCCGCCGCCGCCTGCCTTGGCGTGCTGTACGTGCTGGAAGGCGCAACCCTTGGCGGACAGATCCTGCGCCGGGAGATCGCCACGCGGTTGAATCTCGGCGCGGACAACGGCGCGGCGTTTCTGGACATCTACGGCGCTGCCACGGGCCGGCGCTGGCGCGATTTCATCGAATACCTGGGCAGTCGCCCGATGGACGCCGACGAGCGTGAAGCCGTCGTGGCGGCCGCCCACACTACATTCAGCTGTTTCGAGCAGTGGCTCGAAAGCCAGGAGGTTCTGGTATGAACCCGCAAGACAAAGAAGCCTTTGAAGAGTTGCTGGCCAACTGTGCCGACGAGCCGATCCGCTTTCCCGGCGCAATCCAGCCGCACGGTTTGCTGCTGACCCTGAGCGAGCCGGACCTTTCGATCATTCAGATCAGCGCCAACGTCGAGACCCTGCTCGCACGCCCGGCGCAAGAGCTGATCGGCCAGCCCCTGCAAAGCCTGATCGGCGATGCCCATGCCGCGCAGGTTCGCGAGGCCTTGCAGCAACCAGCCTTGTCCGATGCGCCGCCGCTGCACTTTCGCCTCAACGGCACTGCGTTCGAAGGCTTGCTGCACCGGCATCAGGATGTGCTGATTCTGGAGCTGGAAATCCACGTCGAAAACTTCCAGCCACGCAATGTCGCCGGCACTGACGCCCACCTGGGGCGGATGCTCGCGCGCCTGCAAAAGGCCCAGAGCCTGCAGGCGCTGTACGACATCAGCGTCAAGGAAATCCAGGCCATGACCGGTTACGACCGGGTGCTGATCTATCGCTTCGAGGAGGAGGGCCACGGTCAGGTCATCGCCGAAGCGTCCGATCCGTCGATGGAAGTCTTCAACGGTCTGTTTTTCCCGGCCTCCGACATCCCCGAGCAGGCTCGCGAGCTGTACCGCACCAACTGGTTGCGGATCATCCCGAACGCCGATTACCAACCGGTGCCGCTGGTGCCCAAGCTGCGCCCGGACACTCAGACCCCGCTGGACCTGAGTTTCGCCACGCTGCGCAGCGTGTCGCCGATTCACTGCCAGTACATGAAGAACATGGGCGTGCTGTCGTCGATGAGCATTTCCCTGCTCAAGGGCGACAAGCTCTGGGGCCTGATCAGTTGCGGCAACCGCCAGCCGCTGCATGTGCCGCACGAATTGCGCACCGCATGCCAGACCATCGGCCAGGTACTGTCGTTGCAGATCAGCGCGATGGAAGCGCTGGAAGTCAGCCGTCAGCGTGAAGAAAAGGTCGAGGCGCTGGCGTTGCTCAATCAGGCGATGATCGACTCGCCACAGAACGTCTTCGATGGCCTGGCCAACCAGCCTCAGGTCCTGATGGCGCTGGCCAATGCCGGCGGCATCGCGATCATCGAAGACAAGCAATTGCACCGTTACGGCAATTGCCCGGAGCCGGAAGAAATTCGTGCTCTGCACAAGTGGTTGCAGGAGCGCGGCGAGCCGGTGTTTGCCAGTCATCATCTGGCCAGCGTCTATCCGCCGGCCGCGCAGTATCAGCAGGTCGCCAGCGGTGTGCTCGCCATGAGCCTGCCAAAACCGGTGGACAACGGCGTGCTGTGGTTCCGCCCCGAAGTCAAAGAGAACATCAACTGGAGTGGCGATCCGCGCAAACCTCTGGATTTGGAAAACTCCGACGCCGGCCTGCGTCTGCGGCCGCGTACTTCGTTCGAAATCTGGAAGGTCGAGATGGCCGGGATTTCCACCAAGTGGAGCCACGGCGATCTGTTTGCCGCCAACGACCTGCGTCGCTCGGCGCTGGAAAATGATCTGGCCCGGCAGGTGTGCCGCGAGCAGGAAGCAGTGCGCGCCCGTGATGAGTTGGTGGCGGTGGTTTCCCACGACCTGCGCAACCCGATGACCGTGATCTCGATGCTCTGCGGCATGATGCAGAAGGCCTTCAGCTCAGATGGGCCGCACACTTCGCGGCGCATCTCCACTGCCATCGACACCATGCAACAAGCCGCCGGGCGCATGAACACGCTGCTGGAAGACTTGCTCGATACCTCGAAAATCGACGCTGGTCGCTACACCATCGCGCCGCAGAAACTCGATGTCGCGCAGATGTTCGAAGAGGCGCAATCGCTGCTCGCGCCGTTGGCGCTGGACAAGGACATCAGCATTTCTTTCGAGGCTGATCCGGATCTGAGTATCCATGCCGACCCCGAGCGACTGTTCCAGGTGCTGTCGAATCTGGTCGGCAACGCGATCAAATTCACTCCGCGCCTGGGCACGGTCGATGTGTTTGCCAAATCGGTCGGCGACGACATCGTCTTCACGGTACGCGACAGCGGCGAAGGCATTCCCAAGGATCACTTGCCGCACGTGTTCGACCGCTACTGGACGGTGAAGGAAGGCAATCCGACCGGCACCGGGCTGGGTCTGTACATCACGCAAGGCATCGTCGAGGCCCATGGGGGGCGGATCGTTGCCGAGAGTGAGCCGGGGCAGGGCAGCGAGTTTCGCTTTACGGTGCCGCGTCTGGACTGAGTCGCGGATCGCGATGGGTGGCCTGCAGCAGGGCCACCCATTCGGCGGCGAATCGATGGCAATCGCCGGGCCATCGCGCCGTCAGCAGTTGGCCGTCGCGCACCACAAATCCCGTTTGAAGTTTATTCGCACAATCGCGTTTGGCGATCAGCGGCCCGCGTATGAAGTCGGCTTTGCTGGCCAGCGCGGTCTTCACTTCCGCTTCGACGGTCTGCTTGTAGGTGCGGTAGTAGCGCCCCAGCCAGGCAGCCGTCATCAGCCACGCCGGCATCTCCATGGTTGCCGCGAGCAACGCCGTAACCTTGCGCCCGAACAACACCGAACGCCCGGTATCGGGATCAAGTGTCCGGGCCAGCAACAGCACGCCATGACACACCGCTGCCACGGGTTTTTCGGCCTTGAAAAATTGCAGGGCGATCTGCTGGGCCTGAGTGGACTCCAACAACGTGCGCATCCCCTTCGCATGACCGCCGGGAATCAACAGACCGTCAAACTGCTTCATGTCGACATCGGCATACGCCAGCGGCTGCTTGAACGCATCGGATTCGATCATCTGTGTGTAACTGGCCAGGTCGGCCTTGCGCGTCATCAGCATCGAACTCAAAAGGCCGAAGCCGATATCCACCAATCGTGGATCGGCATGGGCGGGCAAGCCTTGGGGCGTGGCAAAACGTACTTCGATCCCCGCCTTGCGCAATGCCTGCCAGGGCACGCTGCTTTCGGTCGGATCGTAATCGGCGCTGGGCAGCAGAATCAGAATCATCGAGGGCAGACTTCCTGGTCAAAAGTGATCGCATGACCAGAGCGTAGTGTGTCTGCGCGTGCGGGGGTAATTTCCTTCAATACCGTCCGCTGCGTGCTGGCTACCGTGAGCGCCTTGTTCCTCGATTTGAAGCAGGTGTGCGATGAGTCTGATTGTGTCGATGGCGGCGTTTGCCCTGGCCGCGTCCATTACCCCGGGGCCGGTGAATATCGTGGCGTTGAGTTCGGGAGCGCAGTTTGGCTTTCGCGCCAGCCAGCGACATGTGGCCGGGGCGACGCTGGGGTTTGTGCTTTTGTTGGTGTTGATGGGGCTGGGGCTTCACGAAGTGTTGAAACTTTGGCCGTCGCTGACCCGTGTGGTGCAACTGGCCGGGGTGGCGTTTCTGCTGTTCATGGCATGGAAACTGGCTACCGATGACGGGCGGTTGAATACGGGAGAATCGGGCAGGGCGCCGTCGATGCTCTATGGCGCGGTGATGCAATGGCTCAATCCCAAGGCCTGGCTGGCCTGCGTGGCGGGAATGGGCGCGTTTGTCGCCGATGGTGAGGCGCGGCTGGTGTGGCAGTTTGCGGCGGTGTATCTGGTGATCTGTTATCTGTCGGTCGGGTGTTGGGTGTATGCCGGGACGTTCCTGCGCGGCTATCTCGGCAACCCGGCAGGGATGCGCTTGTTCAATAGGGCGATGGCGTTGTTGCTGGCGGTGAGTGCGGGGTATTTGTTGTTGCCGTAAGCGTGGAGGGCCTTGGGTTTAAAGGTGTTTAAGGATGCGTCCGGCAAGCCACAACACCTTGCGCCATTGCCTACGCATCCGCCAGAATCCGCCGGCTTGTGGGCCTTGGGGCCGGGTTCTATCGTGTGTCGGTCGCTGACGAATCAGCGACCGGACTTGACCGTCCGACTCAATCAAGGTGCCAGCGTGCCGTTTTGTTCAGCTCTCAGGGTTGTTCGTGTAATGGCGGTTGTGCGCGGGATACCTTCGGGTATGCCGGGTTCCTTGATTCCCGGTCGGTCAACCCGCGTACAGCTGCCACCTGTTTCGATTGACCGCGAACGGTTGCAGCTCCGTCCATCAAGGAGCTTCACCATGATCAAACCAACGCCAAACCCACCCGAATCCGACCCGACCTCGCCTTACGAAACCCTCGACTCCAAGAAATTCCACGAAGCCGCCGACCGCGCCCTCGATCACTACCTCAGTCCGCTGCTTCCCAGAAAACCGCTGCTCAAACCCAACGCCCGTTACCTCATCGCCCCCGGTATCGACAGCGAAGAACTGCTGGCCGACGCCTGCGAAACCCTGACCTCGGCCAAAACCATGGCCACCGACTTCGCCGGGTTGGTGGACGGCTCGCATCGGCATGTGCTGTTGGGGATTGCGCAACTGATCATGCTGGGGGAGCTGGCGGTGAATCGGGTGCTGGATAACCTGGAGTTGAAGGCCGAGGCGCCTCTGTAAGCTGATCGCCCACGTCGAACCGTCCGCGTGGGAATGCCTCAAGGGACGCTCCGCGTTCCAGCTCTGGAAGGGACGCGGAGCGTCCCGGGCTGCATTCCCACGCAGAGCGTGGGAACGATCCAACGCGGACCGTTTTTTCGTTTAACCCCGATACTGCCCCGGCGTCGCCGCCAGATGCTGCTTGAACGCCCGTTGAAAATGCGCCTGGTCAGCAAACCCGGCCTCCAGCGCCACATCCGCAATCAACTGCCCGCGCCGCAAACATTCACGGGCAAACTGAATGCGCTGGTTGACCAAAAACGCGTGGGGCGTCATGCCGAAGTGTTGTTTGAAGGCGCGGATCAGGTACGACGGTGACAGCTCGGCCGCAGCGCAGATGTCATCAAGGCTGAGCAACTCGGTGCAGTGCTGGCGGATGAAGTCGGCGGCGCGTTCGAGTTTGAAATTCGGCTCGCGCAAGGGTTGTTCGATGGGATTCAGGCGCAGTTGCAGGTCGCTGAAGAACTCCACCGCCGCGCTCTGTTTGCGCAGCACGTCCTGCTGATCGTCGATCAATACCGCGTACAACGCATTCAAATCGCGAAACAGGTGGGCGTCATTCAAATGAGTATCGGAAAACCGCCGAAACTCAAGCTCCGCACTGAAGCCTAACTGATGCTGCAGATCGATCAGCCACGGCGTTTCCACATACAGCATCAGATACGACCACGGCTGATCATCGATGGGGTTGCACGCATGGACATCCCCCGGGTTCATCAGCACCACGGTGCCGGCCGCGACTTCGAACGAAGACTGCTCATGCACATAAGTGCTGCGTCCGGCGGTGATCGCGCCGATGGAGAAATGCGCGTGGGAGTGCCGTGAATAGCAGACCTCACGCCCGTCGACGATGGCCCGGGCCTCGATGAAGGGCAGGGCGTCGTCGCGCCAGAAGCGTGGGGCTTGTTCGGGGTTTTTGGCGGCAGCGTGTTTCATCGTTGTGGTTCTCGGCAGGCCAGTGCCCGAGTGTATTAGCTCTGGCCGGCGAAGGCTCGCTCGAGTTCGGCGATGTCGAGCTTTTTCATCCTGAACATCGCCTGCATCGCCCGTTGGGCTTTGGTCTGGTCGGGGTCGGTCATCATGTGCATGAACGCCACCGGCACGATCTGCCACGACACGCCGAACTTGTCCTTGAGCCAGCCACATTGCTGCGCTTCCACCGGCCCGCCCGAACTCAGGTTGCCCCAGAAATGGTCGACCTCTTCCTGATTCTGGCAGTTGACCTGAAACGAGATCGCTTCATTGAATTTGAACACCGGCCCGCCATTAAGGCCGGTAAAGGTGTGGCCGTCGAGTTCGAAACTGACGGTCATCACCGAGCCTTCCGGGCGGCCGTGAAACTCCTGGCCTACCTTGCTGTAGTGGGTGAGGGCGGTGATTTTCGAGTGATCGAAGATCGAGCAGTAGAACTTCGCCGCCGCTTCCGCCTGATCGTCGAACCACAGGCAAGGCGTCAGCTTTTGAAAGCGTTGCATGGCAGTCATCCTCGGCAGGTTAGACACGCTGGATTAATAGCGTAGTCAGTCTGTGGTCGGCTGACGGTGTCACGGATCGAGTGGTCGGTTGCAGAGAAATCGGAATGTAGTCGTATTGACATTGTTCGGTGTCAAAAAGACTCTTACATGTTTGTGTCAAATTGACTCTAATCTTCGCAACTGACTGATATCGCTGGACTAAAAATCTGGCACGCCAATTGAATTGCCTTACGTACAAACTGATCCGCTCAGGAGTACGAAACATGTTCACTTTCTTCGAGAATCCGCTGAACGTTCTGCACCTGTCGAGCAAAATGCTCGTCGCCGGTCTGGTCATGTTGCTGGCCGGGATTTACGGCGCTTACCTGTATCAGGGCCACATGCCGATTGCGCTGCTGGTGGCCATGCACGCCATGACCATCGTCGGCCCGACGCTGATCAAGATCGGCTATGTGATGCGGCTCCTGTCTCAATATCGGCTGGGCCGGCATCACGCTGCCGTGGCGGCTTGAACATGCGCAGACTCGCCGATGCACCGCTGTTCAGCCTGGGCTTTCGGCCGCTGTTTCTGGCCGGGGCCGGATTCGCCTCGCTGGCGATCCTGATCTGGGGCCTGTGGCTTTACGGTCACTGGTTCGACTTGCAACCGGCGGGCGGCATGCTTGCCTGGCATCGACATGAGATGCCGTTCGGTTTCGCGGCGGCGATCGTTGGCGGATTTCTGCTGACGGCGGTGCCCAACTGGACCGGAATTCCTGGTGTACGTGGCGGGGCGTTGATTGCTCTGGTGTCGGTCTGGCTGCTCGGGCGTTTGGCATGGTGGTTGCCGCTGCCGACCGGGCTGATTCTGGCGCTGCAATGGGGTTTTCTGCCGCTACTGGCAGTGATGCTGGGACGGGATCTGGTCGTCGCCCGCAAACGTGATAACTACCCGATTGTGTTGGTACTCGGGTTGATGGCGGGTTGTCAGGCGCTGACCTTGATTGGCCTGTTCAACGATGACGCCGGTTTGCAGCGCCAAGGCGTGCTGGGCGCGTTGTGGCTGATTGCGGCGCTGATGACCGTGATCGGCGGGCGGGTGATTCCGTTCTTCATTCAGCGTGGTTTGAACCGCCCACCGGCGCCTGTCGCCAATCCACTGCCAACGCGTTTGCTGTTGATCGGCAGCCTGCTGACCGCTGTCACCTTCGCGGCAGGCCTCAATGATTCGCCACGGTGGTGGCTGGCGGGGCTGTTCGTGCTGACCGGCAGTTTGCAGTTGATTCGGCTGATCCGCTGGCATGATCGCGGGATGTGGCGGGTGCCGCTGCTCTGGTCGCTGTACCTGGCTTACGGCTGGATGGCATTGGCGACCTTGGCCATGGCTCTCTGGCATCTGGGCGTGGTCGGTCAGCAAAGCCTGGCGACCCATGCACTGGCAGTCGGCGGGGTGGGTGGGTTGATTCTGGCGATGATTGCGCGGGTCAGCCTTGGGCATACCGGCCGGTTGTTACAGCCTTCGAAAGGCATAGTGCTGGGCTTTGCGCTGGTGCTGATAGCGGCGGGTTGCCGGGTGGTGCTGGTGCCGTTTTCCAGTCTGGGGCTGGGGCTGTCGGTGGTGCTCTGGTGCGCGGGGTTCGCGCTGTTTTTGCGGCATTACACCGGGATTCTGCTCAAACCGAGGCTCTAGTGTTTTACCCGCGACGCTCGGCAATCATCAGCAAAGATTGCGGCACCGGGCTTTGCGGATGTTGCGGCTCGCGCAGGCCGGTCAACTGAAGACCGGCCATGTCCAGCGCATTCAGCCAGCTGGACAGGGTGCGGAAATACCACGGCATCGGTTGCCACTCGCCCTGAAACCCGTCGAAGGTTTCTTCCCGCCAGCCATCCTGATAATCACCGGCGGCCACCGACCACGGATGCAGCGTCTGGATCACCAGCGCACCGCCCGGCGCCAGCAGGGCATTCATCGCCGCCAGCAGCGGGATGATGTCCTGATGCAGCAGGGAAAAATTGGCGCAGATCAGGTCGTAATCGCGGCCGATATCGACCTTCGCCTCAACCAGTTCTTCGTAGCTGGCGACATGCACGGGCGATGAACCGGCCACTCGCGCGGCCTCGACCAGCGTCGCATCGCCGTCCACGCCGACCGCCTCGAAACCTCGCTCGGCCAGCGCCCGCAGCAGCCAGCCTTCGCCGCATCCCAGATCGAGCACACGCTCCGGCTGACGCCCCATCACCGCCAGCAGAATGGCCTGATCAGTCACCTGTCGACGGCTTTCGATGGCGCCACTGCGCACGACTTCGGTCCAGGCTTGGGCGTTGTGGTGCCAGCTCTGGAGAAGGGTGGATTCAGGCGAGGACATGACGGACTCC
This sequence comes from Pseudomonas sp. B20(2017), assembly GCF_002113125.1. Classification (GTDB taxonomy): domain Bacteria; phylum Pseudomonadota; class Gammaproteobacteria; order Pseudomonadales; family Pseudomonadaceae; genus Aquipseudomonas. The sequence continues at coordinate 149,689 of NZ_NEJP01000010.1, forward strand.
GGGATCACGGGATGCAGGCAAGGATAGGTCAGGTGTAGTCGGCCAGTTGAATCCGGTTGCGACCGCCGCGCTTGGATTCGTAGAGCGCGCTGTCACCCTGTTCGATCAACGCTGCGAGGCTGGCCGGCGGCTGATCGAACACCTTGGCGCCGATGCTCAGGGTGACCGCTTGCGGGGTGGTGTAGGTCTGGGAAGTCATCTGCTGAAACTGCTCACGCAGCGCACTGCCCAGATCCATGATCTGGGCGTGGGACGCATCGCCCAGCAGCATCACGAATTCGTCACCGCCCAGCCGTGCTGCCAGCGCGCCTTTGGGCAGCGCCGCGCGAACCATTTCGCTGAGGGCGATGAGCAACCGGTCGCCGGCGGTGTGGCCGTACAGGTCGTTGATCAGTTTGAAGTTGTCGATGTCGATCAGCAGCAGGGCGCCGGGGCGGGCGCTGGAGACTTCGTCGAGCAGGCGCGGTGCACGGACTTCCAGGGCGCGGCGGTTGTACAGCGCAGTCAGCGGATCCCGGGCGGCCAGTTCGGCAATCTGCTTTTCCCGGCGATAGCGCTCGGTGCCGGTCATCGACAGCGCGATCAGCATGATCGCCATCGCGCCTTCGACCAGGGAAATCTGAATGATTTCGCCGCGCAGCGACGCCAGATCGATCAGCGTGCCGGGAATCACCGCAATGATCGCCTTGGTGAAATAGAACGCGCCGTGGATCAGCAGCACATAACGCAATTGCACCGCGCCGACGCTCAACGATTTGCCGTGCGGGCGCAGCAACAGGCTGGCCCGCAGCATCAACACGGCCACCAGCAGCGAGTTGGCCATCAGCATGATCTTCGACCACGACGGATCTTCCGGTAACAGCAGCAGCGCCAGCCAGAGCAGGAACATCAAGTACCAGGCCCGCGACAACTGCTGCTGGGTAAACCGCGCGACCCCCAGCAGAAACAGCCAGTGCGCGACCACCAGCAAGCCGTTGGCGAACCAGATGCCGATCAGCGGATAACCATTGGCGCGCAACAGGGCCAGGCTCGAGCCGACGGTGATGGTGGCGAAACCGGCGCTCCAGAACAGCAGGGAGGATTCGCGGATGCTGCGCCATTCGACCGCCAGATACAGGGCGGCCGCCGCGGCCAGGGCGGTGGAAATGGTGAGCATCGTGAGAGGATCGAGCGCCATGAAAGAACGGGTCTGCCTGAGTAGTATTAATGGGCCACGATTGTAAGCGTTCCCCCTTTGGGCTGCTATTTTCACTCACCGGATATTCCATTTTCAGACGAGGTGTCCCATGGATCGATTGACCGGCGGTTGCCTGTGCGGCGAAGTGCGGATCGAGGCGTCAGGGCGACCCTACAGGGTTGGCGTCTGTCACTGTCTGGATTGCCGCAAACACCATGGCGCGCTGTTTGCCGCGTCGGCGATCTTTCCCGAGGACGCGGTGACGATCAGCGGCGAAACCCATGACTACGCCGGGCGACATTTCTGCCCGCGCTGTGGCTCGTCGGTGTTCGGCCGCAGTGGCGATGAAGTGGAGGTGAATCTCGGGGCGCTGGATGCACCGGATCAATGCCAGCCGACTTATGAGCTGTGGACGCTGCGTCGCGAGTCGTGGCTGCCGGCCTTCCCATTGGCCAGACATTACGTGCGTGATCGCGAGGGAACGAGGCGAACCGAAGAGTAGCCGGGGTCAGGCAGGGCGCCTGACCCCGGCCAACAGGATCAGCCGCGAATGAACGCCAGCAGATCCGCGTTGATCGTCGGCGCCTCGGTGGTCGGCATCCCGTGAGGGAAGCCCGGATAAATCTTCAGCGTGCTGTTCTTCAGCAGTTTTGCCGACAACACACCGGCGTTTTCATAGGGCACGATCTGGTCGTCATCGCCGTGCATCACCAGCACCGGGATCGAGATGCTTTTCAGGTCGGCGGTGAAGTCGGTCTGCGAGAACGCGACGATCCCGTCATAGTGCGCCTTGGCGCCGCCCATCATGCCCTGGCGCCACCAGTTCAGAACCACCGCTTCCGAAGGTTTGGCGCCGGGGCGGTTGTAGCCGTAGAACGGGCCGGCGGGCACATCGTGATAGAACTGCGAACGATTGGCCGCCAGTTGCGCCTGAAGATCGTCGAACACCGATTTGGGCAAACCACCGGGGCTGCTGTCAGTTTTCACCATCAGCGGTGGCACGGCGCTGATGATCGCGGCTTTGGATACCCGATCCTCGCCCTGCCGGGCGATGTAATGAATCACTTCGCCGCCCCCGGTGGAGTGACCGACATGCACGGCTTTCTGCGTCCCCAGATGATTGACCACCGCCGCCACGTCGTCGGCGTAATGATCCATGTCGTGGCCGTCCCAGACCTGGCTCGAACGCCCGTGACCCCGTCGATCATGGGCTACGACCCGGAAGCCCTGGGCGAGGAAGAACAGCATCTGCGCATCCCAGTCGTCCGCGCTGAGCGGCCAGCCGTGGTGGAAGTGGATCACCGGAGCGTCTTTCGGGCCCCAGTCCTTGTAGAAGATTTCGACGCCGTCTTTCGTTGTGACATATCCCATGTTTGCGACTCCTGGAAAATGTGGAACGTGACCCCGAAGGGAGTGATGACAAGCGTTATCAACTCTAGGATTGAAGTGCACTTCAAGGTCAAGCAAGTTCCGAACGGTCATCGCTGGCGTGAATGATGGGTCATAGGCGTTGTGCGCTTGACCTTAAAGTTTGGTTGAACCTTAGAGTCTTGCTCACCGGCCATCCGCCGGGTCAATCAGCGAGAAGGTCAGCGAACATGAACAAGCGCTTTACAGAGGTGGAATTCGGAACGCACAAGGTCGAAGTGCTGGAGGGCGGCTACTACGACCGATTCCGGATGAACCCCAACCTCGACGAAGTGGCCCGGGACAAGGCAGCCGGCAACATCGACTTCTTCCGGCGCATTCCCAAGCAGCAGGTCGCGTCGAGAGTCGGGCCGACCTGGGCGCCGAACTTCTATTACCGTTCCGGCAGCGTGCAGTTGCTGTTCCTGGCGCCGCTGGACCGACTGCGCGCCACCTTGCCTGCGCCGCTTGAACCGCTGCGGGCGTTTCCCGGCTACGGCCTGGTGGCGCTGACGTTTTTCTCCTATTCGGTTTGCGACAACGATCCGTACGACGAAGTCTCCGTGGCGATTGTCGTGCGTCGCCCCGGCTCCCGTGGCTCCCACGCGCGGGAACTGATGGACGCCATGCGCCGACGCAGTTTCACCGCCCATGTGCTGGCGCTGCCGGTGAACACCGAAATCGCCCGGGTGCGCGGCGTGCACGGCTATCAATTGCCCAAGTGGCGCGCCGACATCAACGTGAACATCGGCACCAGCGTCAGCGCCCGCATCGACGGGCCCAAGGGCTTGCCGGATCTGGTGCTGAAAGCGCCGCTGCCGACCCTGAAAAACGTCACGCCGCAATCGCGCATGAGCACCGCCACCATGATTCATCAGGTCGATGGCCTGTGGCATCAGAGCGTGGTGCAGAGCAACACACTATCCTTTGCCCAACGCCTGTTTCCCCGCGATGTACAGCTGGACCGCAACGGCGGCCCGCTGAGTCAGTTGCTCGATGGCCTCGGGGCTTCGCGGATCCTGCGTCTGGACGTGATCAAGGACGCGCAGATCGTGCTGAACCTGCCGGTGCCGCTGACAGCACGGCCATGACCGGTGGTCGCGGCAACTGGTCGTCGAGTCAAAATGCGCTTAGCTGAAAGGGATAAGCCGAGGCGCGCACGGCCAGCGAGAGCCGTAGCAGCGCCCTTCAGAACACCGTGAGTCTGAGGAAGTCCCCGATGCTGACCTTGAACATCAATGGCAAGGATCAGGAGCTCGATGTCCCTGCGGACATGCCGTTGCTCTGGGTTCTGCGCGATGTCGCGCACCTGACCGGCACCAAATTCGGTTGCGGCATGGCCCAGTGCGGTGCCTGCACCGTGCACGTCGATGGCGCGCCGCTTCGCTCGTGTATCACGCCGGCCACCGCCGTGGCCCATGGCCAGAAAATCCTCACCATCGAAGGTTTGTCCAGTGACGGTTCGCACCCGGTGCAGCAGGCCTGGGCCGAGCTGGACGTGGTGCAGTGCGGCTATTGCCAGTCCGGGCAGATCATGTCCGCCGCCGCGTTGCTGGCGAAAATCCCCAAACCCACCGACAGCGATATCGATCAGGCGCTCTCCGGCAACATCTGCCGCTGCGGCACGTATCCAAGAATCCGCGCGGCGGTCAAACGCGCTGCGGACATCGGCTGAGCGAGGGGAGGTGAGCGATGAACAGTCCTGTATCCCGTCGCGGATTTCTCAAGGGCAGCGCCGTGCTTGGCGGTGGTCTGGTGGTGGCGTTCGTGGTACCTGGCGGCAACCGCTTTGCCATGGCGGCCGAGAACGAAGGCAAGGTGTTTGCGCCGAACGCGTTCCTGCGGATTGCAGCGGACAACAGCGTCACCGTGCTGCTCGGCCATTCGGAAATGGGTCAGGGCATCTGGACCGGCCTGACCATGTTGATCGCCGAAGAGCTGGACGCTGACTGGTCGAAGATCCGCGTCGAACACTCGCCGGCCTCGGCGGCCGATTACGGCATGCCCGGTTTTGGCGGGATGCAGATAACCGGCGGCTCCACTTCAACCTGGATGGAGTTCGACCGCTACCGGCTCGCCGGTGCCACGGCGCGGCAGATGCTGATCGAGGCGGCGGCCAAGCGTTTCAACGTGGCACCGTCGACGATCCGCACCGAATCCGGCGTGGTGATTGCCGGCGACAACCGCGCGACCTACGGCGAACTGGCGGACGCCGCCGGGCAACTGCCGGTGCCGGATCCGAAGTCGATCACCTTCAAGGAAGCCAAGGACTGGAAGGTCATCGGCAAACCCACCAAACGTCTCGACACCCCGGAGAAAATCACCGGCCGCGCCAAGTTCGGCATGGACGTGCAGTTCGACGGCCTGATGACGGCGATGGTCGCGCGGGCGCCGGCCTTCGGCGCCACAGTGAAATCCTTCGAAGGCGCAGAGGCCCTGGCGATCCCCGGCATGCACAAAGTGGTGCAGGTGCCGACCGGTGTGGCGGTGGTCGCCGAGCATTACTGGGCGGCGAAACTCGGGCGCGATGCGCTGAAGGTCGATTGGGACCTGGGGCCGAACGCTGATCTGAGCAGTGAAAAGCTGTTGGCGAGTTTCCGCAAACTGGCGGCCACACCGGGCACTTCGGCGGCGCAGGCCGGGGATGCCAAGGGTAACTTCGGCAAGGCAGCCAAGAAAATCGACGTCGAATACAGCGTGCCGTATCTGGCCCATGCGCCGATGGAACCGCTGAACTGCACGGTGAAGATCAGCGCCGACAAGTGCGAGATCTGGACCGGCACCCAGTTCCAGACGCTGGATCAGATGGTCGCCGGCAAAATCACCGGGCTCAAGCCGGAGCAGGTGGAGATCCATACCGAATTTCTCGGTGGCGGTTTCGGTCGCCGGGCCAACCCGACGTCGGACTTTGTCGCCGAAGCGGTGCAAGTGGCCAAGGCTGCTGCGATGCCGGTGAAAACCGTGTGGTCGCGTGAAGACGATATTCGCGGCGGTTACTACCGCTCGATGTTCCTGCATCAGGCGAAGATCGGCCTCGGCGCCGACGGCATGCCGTTGGCCTGGCAGCATGTGCTGGTCGGGCAGTCGATCATGGCCGGCACCATGCTCGAGCAAACCATGGTCAAGAACGGCGTCGACCAGACCTCGGTCGAAGGCGTTTCGGACAGTCCGTACATCAAGGGCCTGGCCCATCATCAGGTCGATCTGCACTCGCCGACCACCGGGATCAACGTGCTCTGGCTGCGCTCGGTGGGCCATAGCCACACCGCGTTTGTCATGGAGTCGCTGATCGATGAACTGGCCACGGCGGCGGGCAAGGACCCGGTGGAGTACCGACGAACGCTGCTCAAGGATCATGCCCGGCATCTCGGCGTGTTGAATCTGGCAGTAGAGAAGGCCAACTGGAAAGCCCCGCTTCCGGACGGCCATGCGCTGGGCGTGGCGGTGCATGAGTCGTTCGGCAGTTACGTGGCGCAGGTGGCCGAGGTGTCCCAGGATAATCTGGCAATCCGTGTGCATCGCGTGGTCTGCGCGGTGGACTGCGGGATTGCGGTCAACCCGCAGAGCATCGCGGCGCAGATGGAGTCGTGCATCACCTTCGGCCTGGGCATGGCGCTGCACAGCAAACTGACCCTCAAGGACGGCCATGTCGTGCAGTCCAACTATCACGACTATCAGGTGTTGCGGCTCAATGAAATGCCGGTGGTCGAGGTGCACATCGTGCCGAGCACCGACAAACCCGGCGGCATCGGCGAGGCCGGTGTGCCGCCCACGGCACCGGCGGTGGCCAATGCGGTGTTCGCCCTGACCGGGCAGCGCCTGCGGGAACTGCCGCTGCAATTGTCGGGGGTGTGAGATGAAACGACATCTCTTGTTGGGCACGGTGATTCTGATCGGGTTGGGCGGTTATGCGTCGGACCTGTTTGCCGACGATCAGGAAGCCTTGAAAGCCTTCGGCACGGTGCAGAAAGTTTTCCAGAGCCCGCGTTGCCAGAACTGTCACATTCCCGGCGATTCACCGTTGCAGTTCGACGCCGGCATCCCCCACGCCATGAGCGTGGTGCGCGGGATGGACGGCAAGGGTGCCGCCGGTCTGCCGTGCGCCACCTGCCACGCCGAAAGCAATCCGCCGGCCAGTTACGGCCCCCACGCGCCACCGGGTGCGCCGCACTGGAGCCTGCCGCCAGCCGCCCACAAAATGGCCTGGATCGGTCTGCCGCCAGACCGTTTGTGCGCGATGATCAAGGACCGCGCCAGCAACGGCGACCGGGATTTCGCCGCACTGATCAAGCACGTCAGCGAGGACAAACTGGTGCTCTGGGGCTGGAATCCCGGGGCAGGGCGCGCGCCGGTGCCGGTGCCGCACGACATCTTCGTGAACCAGTTCAAACTGTGGGCTGATGCGGGCGGGCCGTGTCCGGTGGTCGGCGGGTGAGAGGTTGAGTGATCGCTGATTCGGGCTACTCTCAACTGCATCGACGTCAAAGGAGTGTGTGATGCTGGTACCCGGCAAACCCGCCAATGAAGCTGTGCGCATTCAAGCGCTGCAGGACCTGAAGCTGCTCGACACCGCACCGGAAGAGCGTTTTGACCGACTGACGCGACTGGCCAAGCGTCTGTTCAATGTGCCGATCGCACTGGTCACGCTGGTGGACAAGGAGCGGCAATGGTTCAAGTCCTGCGTGGGCCTGGACACGACTGAAACGCCACGCTCTGTTTCATTCTGTGGCCATGCGATTCTCAGGGACGAGCTCATGCTGGTGCCTGACGCCCGAGAGGACGACCGTTTCCACGACAACCCGTTGGTTACCGGGGAGCCAAACATCCGGTTCTACGCCGGTTATCCGCTGACCGTGCCCAACGGCAACAAGATGGGCACCTTGTGCTTGATCGACACCAAACCCCGCGATCTTGACGATGAAGAACGCGCCTTGTTGCGCGATCTGGCGGGCATGGCCGAGCAAGAGCTGATGGCCGTGCAGATGGCGAGCATGGACGAGCTGACGCTACTGTCCAACCGTCGCGGCTTCAAGATGCTCGCCCAGCACGCGCTGGATGCCTGCGCACGCCTGGAAAAACCGGCGACGCTGCTGTTTTTCGATCTCAATGACTTCAAACAGATCAACGACCTCTATGGGCATGCCGAGGGCGATAGCGCGCTGAAGAATTTCGCCGATGTGCTGCGCATCGCCTTTCGCGAGAGCGATGTAGTCGGGCGTCTGGGCGGCGACGAGTTCGTGGCGTTGCTGACGGGTTCAAGTCACGTGGAAACCACCAGAATCATGGCTCGGCTCAAGGAAATCCTCGAAGAGCGCAATGCTACGTTGCACCGGGGTTACGCGATTCGCTTCAGTGTCGGTCAGATCGAATACGACCCGCGACGGCATGAAACGGTGGACAAGCTGCTGGCGGATGCGGATGCAGCGATGTATGAGCACAAGCAGGCTTTGAAGCGTTGCTAGTCCTGACCTCATCGCGAGCAAGCTCGCTCCCACAGTGATCTTCGGTGTTGCTTATATTTACTATAAACCGCGAACCCTGTGGGAGCGGGCTTGCCCGCGAAGGCGTCAGTCCGGACGTCGCGTATTATCTGGCAAACAACTGCCCGATATCCTTGAACGCCTTGAACTCCAGCGCATTGCCGCACGGATCGAACAGGAACATCGTCGCCTGTTCGCCCACCAGCCCCTGAAACCGAATCCCCGGCTCGATCACAAACGGCGTGCCCAGTGACTTCAGGCGCTCGGCCAGCGCATGCCATTGCTCCATCCCCAGCACCACACCGAAATGCGGCACCGGCACGTCATGCCCGTCCACGGCATTGGTATGGGCCGCTTCCTGCGAGGCGTTTTTCGGCGCCAGGTGAATCACCAGTTGATGGCCAAAGAAATTGAAGTCGACCCAGTGATCGCTGGAACGACCTTCTTCGAGACCGAACACTTCACGGTAAAAATGCCGGGCGGCGGCGAGGTCGTACACCGGAATGGCCAAGTGGAAAGGGCTGAGTGACATAGGCGCGGTCTCTGACAACGGTTGGGGTGAACTGAGTCTAGCGCTGTGCTTTTCGATTGAAAGACGATAGTTTTTGCGCCGAGCTCAAATTATTTCGATCAGTCGAGGCGCCCATGTTGCGTGAACTGAAAACCTTTCTGGCGGTGGCGCGACATGGCACGTTTGCCGCCGCCGGCCTGCATATCGGCCTGACGCAATCGGCGGTCAGCGCGCAGATCCGCAATCTGGAGCAGGCCTTGGGCGTGCGCCTGTTCGATCGCACCGGGCGACAGGCGATTCTCAATCCGGCCGGTCAGCGCGCGGTGCCGATGGCGCAGGAAATGCTCGCCACCTTCAGTCGCATGGCGATCAGCGAAGATGTGAGCGAATTTCGCGGCGAGCTGAGAATCGGCGCCGTGGCGACCGCACAGACCGGCCTGTTGCCTCAGGCCTTGCTGCGCTTGCGTCAACAGGCGCCGGGCGTGGAGCCGAAACTGGTGCCGGGTGTTTCGCTGAACCTGTTGAGCCAGGTGGATGCCGGGGAAGTCGATCTGGCGATCATGATCAAGCCACCGTTCGAATTGCCCAAGGAGCTGTCGGCGCAGGTGATTCGCCGCGAACCCTTCGTGCTGATCGTGCCGCTGGAGGTTGAGGGCGACAATCCGCTGCAACTGCTCGTCGAGCATCCGCATGTGCGCTACGACCGCAACTCCTTCGGGGGGCGACTGGTGACGCAGTTTCTGCGCGAGCAGCGGATTGATGTCCACGTAGCGCTGGAGCTGGATGAGCTGGAAGCGATCGTGAAGATGGTCGAGTGCGGGCTCGGGGTTTCGTTGCTGCCCAAGGCCGGGCTATGGCTGGAGCATCCGCTGAAGGTGAGGACGATCGAACTGGGAGAACTGACGTTTTATCGGGAAATGGTGGTGTTGCAGCGTTACAGCCAGCGTTCCCAACCGATTCAACAATTGTTTGCCCGTTGCCTGGAATCGCAGGCATGAAAAAGCCCGCCTGAACAGGCGGGCTTTTTATCGGCAGCGCGAAGATTACTCTTCGATGTTGCCCATGGCGGTGGTGTTGAAGCCGCCGTCCACGTAGGTGATTTCACCGCTGATGCCGGACGCCAGGTCCGAGCACAGGAAGGCGCCGACGTTGCCGACTTCTTCGATGGTGACGTTGCGACGCAGCGGGGTTTGCGCTTCGTTGGCAGCCAGCATCTTGCGGAAGCTCTTGATGCCGGAAGCGGCGAGGGTGCGGATCGGGCCGGCCGATACGCAGTTGACGCGAGTGCCTTCCGGGCCCAGGGAGCCAGCCAGGTAACGTACGCCGGCTTCGAGCGAGGCTTTGGCCATGCCCATGACGTTGTAGTTCGGCATGGTGCGCTCGGCGCCCAGGTAGGACAGGGTCAGCAGGCTGCCGTTGCGGCCCTTCATCATTTCGCGACCGGCCTTGGCCAGGGCCACGAAGCTGTAGGCGCTGATGTCGTGGGCGATGCGGTAGCCTTCACGGGTGGTGACTTCGGTGAAGTCGCCGTCCAGTTGGTCGCCCGGGGCGAAGCCGACGGAGTGCACGATGCAGTCCAGGCCGTCCCACTTCTTGCTCAGTTCTTCGAAGACCTTGGCGATCTCTTCATCGCTGGCCACGTCGCACGGGAAGCACAGCTCAGGGCTCGAACCCCAGCCCTGTGCGAACTCTTCCACGCGACCTTTCAGTTTTTCGTTCTGATAAGTGAAGGCAAGCTCAGCGCCCTCGCGATGCATGGCGGCAGCGATGCCGGATGCGATGGACAGCTTGCTGGCGACACCGACGATCAGTACGCGCTTACCGGCGAGAAAACCCATGTGTTGCTCCTCTTTCAGGTTATTGCGCAGTGGCTGGTGCCAGAAAAGCGGCTTCCAGCAACTGCTGTGTATACGGATGTTGGGGGGCGGCAAAGATTTCTTGCGCGTCTCCCTGTTCGACCACTTGGCCATGCTTGACCACCATCAGCTGGTGGCTCAGCGCTTTCACAACAGCCAGGTCATGGCTGATGAACAAATACGTCAGGTTGTACTTGGCTTGCAGTGAACGCAACAGCTCCACCACTTGCCGCTGCACCGTCCGGTCGAGGGCCGAAGTCGGCTCGTCCAGCAGGATCAGCGCCGGTTTGAGCACCAAGGCCCGGGCAATGGCAATTCGCTGCCGTTGCCCACCGGAAAATTCGTGGGGGTAGCGGTGCCGGGTTTCCGGATCCAGACCTACCTCCTTCAATGCCGCAATAATCGCCGCTTCCTGCCCGGCGGCGGTGCCCATCTTGTGGATCCGCAGGCCTTCGCCAACGATGTCGCTTACGCACATCCGCGGGCTCAGGCTGCCAAACGGGTCCTGAAACACCACCTGCATCTCCCGGCGCAGCGGCCGAACCTCGCTTTGCGTCAGGCAATCCAGCTGTTTGCCCTCAAAACGGATCGCACCCTGGCTGCCGATCAACCGCAGGATCGCCAGACCCAGGGTGGATTTACCGGAACCGCTTTCCCCCACAATCCCCAGGGTCTGACCCTGAGGCAGGCTGAAATTGATGCCGTCCACTGCCTTGACGTGATCCACCGTGAGCTTGAGCAGGCCTTTCTTGATCGGGAACCAGACTTTCAGGTCCTCGACTTCAAGCAGCGGCGCCCCGATTTTGTTGCTCGCCGGGCCTCCGCTGGGCTCCGCGCCAAGCAGTTCCCGAGTGTACGGATGCTGCGGCGAACGGAACAGCTCTTCGCACGATGCCTGTTCGACGATGCAACCGCGCTGCATGACACATACACGATGCGCAATTCTTCGCACGAGGTTCAAATCGTGGCTGATCAGTAACAGCGCCATGCCCAATCGGGCCTGCAATTGCTTGAGCAGGTCGAGGATTTTCAGCTGAACGGTCACGTCCAGCGCAGTGGTCGGTTCGTCGGCAATCAGCAGTTCCGGCTCATTGGCCAGGGCCATGGCGATCATCACCCGCTGGCGCTGGCCGCCGGACAATTCGTGGGGCAGGGCCTTGAGACGCTTGTGCGGCTTGGGGATGCCGACCATTTCCAGCAGCTCGAGCGTGCGCTTGGTCGCGACCTTGCCGGTCAGGCCTTTGTGGATGCCCAGCACCTCGTTGATCTGCTTTTCGATGGAGTGCAGCGGATTGAGCGAGGTCATCGGCTCCTGAAAGATCATCGCGATCCGGTTGCCACGGATGTGGCGGATAGTCTTTTCGCTCAGTTTCAGCAGATTCTGCCCGGAATAGTTGATGCTGCCGGACGGATGTCGCGCCAGCGGGTAGGGCAGCAGGCGCAGGATCGAATGCGCCGTCACCGACTTGCCCGAGCCGCTTTCGCCCACCAGCGCCAGGGTTTCGCCGCGCTTGATGTCGAAACTCACGCCTTCGACCACCCGTTGCACGCGATCGCCGAGGCCGAATTCGACGGCGAGGTCGCGGATTTCGATCAGATTGTCCTGATTCATGTCACTTCCTCGGGTCGAAGGCATCGCGAGCGGACTCGCCGATGAACACCAGCAAACTCAACATCAGCGCCAGCACCGCAAACGCGCTCATGCCCAGCCACGGCGCCTGCAGGTTGGATTTGCCCTGGGCCACCAGTTCACCCAGCGACGGACTGCCGGCCGGCAAGCCGAAGCCGAGGAAGTCCAGGGCGGTGAGGGTGCCGATGGCGCCGGTCAAGATAAACGGCATGAAGGTCATGGTCGACACCATGGCGTTGGGCAGGATGTGACGGAACATGATCGCGCCGTTCTGCATGCCCAGCGCTCTGGCTGCACGCACGTATTCCAGGTTGCGCCCGCGCAGGAACTCGGCGCGCACCACGTCCACCAGGCTCATCCACGAGAACAGCAGCATGATCCCCAGCAGCCACCAGAAATTCGGCTGGACGAAACTGGCGAGGATGATCAGCAGGTACAACACCGGCAGGCCCGACCAGATCTCCAGGAAACGCTGGCCGGCCAGATCGACCCAGCCGCCATAGAAACCCTGCAAGGCGCCGGCGATCACGCCGATGATCGAGCTGAGGACGGTCAGGGTCAGGGCGAACAGCACCGACACCCGGAAGCCGTAGATGACCCGCGCCAGCACATCGCGGCCCTGATCGTCGGTGCCCAGCAGGTTGTCAGCCGACGGCGGAGCGGGGGCCGGGACTTTCAGGTCGTAGTTGATGCTCTGGTAACTGAACGGAATCGGCGCCCACAGCACCCACGCGTCCTTGGCCTTGAGCAGTTCGCGGATGTACGGGCTCTTGTAGTTGGCTTCCAGCGGGAATTCGCCGCCGAAGGTGGTTTCCGGATAACGCTTGATCGCCGGGAAGTACCAGTTGTTGTCGTAGTGCACCACCAACGGCTTGTCGTTGGCGATCAGTTCGGCGCCCAGGCTCAGGCCGAACAGGATCAGGAACAGCCACAGCGACCACCAGCCGCGCTTGTTGGCCTTGAACAGCTCGAAGCGCCGGCGGTTGAGAGGGGACAGGTTCATCTCAATGCTCCCGGCTGGCAAAGTCGATGCGCGGATCGACGAGGGTGTAGGTGAGGTCGCCGATCAGTTTCACCACCAGCCCCAGCAGGGTGAAGATGAACAGGGTGCCGAACACCACCGGGTAATCGCGGTTGATCGCCGCTTCGAAACTCATCAGGCCGAGGCCGTCGAGGGAGAAGATCACTTCCACCAGCAACGAACCGGTGAAAAAGATGCCGATGAACGCCGACGGGAACCCGGCGATCACCAGCAGCATTGCGTTGCGGAACACGTGGCCGTAGAGCACGCGATTGCGGGTCAGGCCCTTGGCCTTGGCGGTGACCACGTACTGTTTGTTGATTTCGTCGAGGAAGCTGTTTTTGGTCAGCAAAGTCATGGTCGCGAAGTTGCCGATCACCAGCGCCGTCACCGGCAGCGCCAGGTGCCAGAAGTAATCGAGGATCTTGCCGCCCAGGCTCAGCTCATCGAAGTTGTTCGAGGTCAGGCCGCGTAAAGGAAACCAGTCCAGATAACTGCCGCCGGCAAACACCACGATCAGCAGAATCGCAAACAGGAACGCCGGAATCGCATAGCCGACGATGATCGCCGAACTGGTCCAGACGTCGAAATGGCTGCCGTGCCGCGTGGCCTTGGCGATCCCCAGCGGGATCGACACCAGGTACATGATCAGCGTGCTCCACAGCCCGAGGGATATCGATACCGGCATCTTCTCCTTGATCAGGTCGATGACCTTGGCGTCGCGGAAAAAACTGTCGCCGAAATCCAGCCGGGCGTAGTTTTTGACCATGATCCACAGACGTTCCGGGGCCGATTTGTCGAACCCGTACATCTTCTCGATTTCCTTGATCAGCGCCGGGTCCAGGCCCTGCGCACCGCGATAGGAGGAACCGGCCACCGACACTTCGGCACCGCCACCGGCGATGCGGCTGGTGGCGCCTTCGAAGCCTTCGAGCTTGGCGATCATCTGTTCCACCGGCCCGCCGGGCGCGGCCTGGATGATCACGAAGTTGATCAGCAGAATGCCGAACAGGGTCGGGATGATCAGCAGCAGTCGCCGAAAAATGTACGCCAGCATCTGATTACTCCGTGCCCGCAGGGTCGGCTTGCAGTTGGGTTTCGACTTCTACCGCAGGTGGAGTATCGGGTTTGACCCACCAGGTGTTAATGCCGATGTCGTATTTGGGGGAGACTTTCGGGTGGCCGATGTGGTTCCAGTACGCCACGCGCCAGGTCTTGATGTGCCAGTTGGGGATCACGTAGTAACCCCATTGCAGCACACGGTCGAGGGCGCGGGCGTGGGCCACCAGGCTTTTGCGCGAATCGGCGTTGATCAGGTTTTCCACCAGGTGATCGACAACGGGGTCTTTAAGGCCCATGGAGTTGCGGCTGCTGGCCTTGTCGGCGGCGGCGCTCATCCAGAATTCCCGTTGCTCGTTGCCCGGCGAGTTGGACTGCGGGAAGCTGCCGACGATCATGTCGAAGTCCCGCGAGCGCACGCGGTTGACGTATTGCGAGACGTCGACGCGGCGGATCACCAGATCGATGCCGAGATCGCTGAGGTTGCGCTTGAACGGCAACAGCACGCGTTCGAATTCGGTCTGCGCCAGGAGGAATTCGATGACCACCGGTTTGCCGGTGGCGTCGACCATTTTGTCGTCGACGATTTTCCAGCCAGCCTCTTGCAGCAACTGATACGCCTCGCGCTGTTGCGTGCGGATCATGCCGCTGGCGTCGGTTTTCGGATTTTCGAAGGCTTCGCTGAACACCTGCGCCGGCAGTTTGCTGCGAAAAGGGTCGAGGATCGCCACCTGTTCTGCATCAGGCAGGCCGGTGGCGGCCATTTCCGAGTTTTCGAAGTAACTGCGGGTGCGCGCATAAGCGCCGTTGAACAGTTGCTTGTTGGTCCATTCGAAGTCGAACAGCAGGCCGAGGGCCTGGCGTACCCGCACGTCCTGAAACACCGGGCGGCGCAGATTGAAGACGAAGCCCTGCATCCCGGTCGGGTTGCTGTTGGCAATCTGTTCCTTGATCAGCCGCCCTTCAGTCACTGCCGGTACGTTGTAGGCATTGGCCCAGTTTTTCGCGGCCATTTCCAGCCAGTAATCGAACTGCCCGGCTTTCAACGCTTCCAGCGCGACGGTGTTGTCGCGGTAATAGTCGGTGGTCATCACGTCGAAGTTGTAAAAGCCACGGTTGGCCGGCAGGTCCTTGCCCCAGTAATCCTTGACCCGCTCATACCGCACCGAGCGTCCGGCCTTCACTTCGGTGACCTTGTACGGGCCGCTGCCCAACGGGATTTCCAGGTTGCCTTTGTTGAAATCACGCTCGGCCCACCAGTGTTTCGGCAGCACCGGCAATTGACCGAGGATCAGCGGCAGTTCACGGTTATTGGTGTGCTTGAACTTGAACAGCACTTTGAGTGGATCTTCGGCGATCACCTCCTCAACGTCGGCGTAGTAGCCGCGATACATCGGCGCGCCTTCCTTGGTCAGCGTCTGGAAGCTGAACACCACATCGTCGGCGCGTACCGGGTGGCCGTCGTGAAACTTCGCTTCGGGACGCAGGTAAAAGCGTACCCAGCTGTTGTCCGGGGCTTTTTCGATCTTGCTGGCGATCAGGCCGTATTCGGTAAACGGCTCGTCCAGACCCTGTTTGGCCAGGGTGTCGTAGATCAAGCCGATATCGTCCGCCGGCACACCCTTGCTGATGAACGGGTTGAGGCTGTCGAATCCGCCGAAGCCGGCCTGGCGGAAGATCCCGCCCTTGGGCGCGTCGGGGTTCACGTAATCGAAGTGCTTGAAGTCGGCGGGGTATTTCGGCGGCTCGTTGTACAGGGTCACGGCGTGTTGCGGGGCGGCACAGGCCAGCCCGGCGAACAGCAGACCGCTGGCCTGCACGAGCAAGGCGCGGATAGGCTTCATCGATCTTTCTCCGAAGATTTCAGCCACCACGCGCTCAGGCCCAGGGTGTAGGGCGGCGTAGTGACAAAGGCGAACCGGTTGCGGTACGCCAGACGGTGATAATTGAGGTACCAGTTGGGAATGCTGTAGTGCTGCCAGAGCAGCACGCGGTCCAGCGCCTTGCCGGCGGCGACCTGTTCATCGCGGGTGCGGGCGGCGAGCAGTTGCTCAAGCAGGTGGTCTACCACCGGGTTGGCGATGCCCGCGTAATTCTTGCTGCCCTTGACCCCGACCTGACTGGAGTGGAAGTACTGCCACTGTTCCAGCCCCGGGCTGAGAGTCTGGTTGAGGGTCATCAGGATCATGTCGAAATCGAACTGGTCCAGGCGCTGTTTGTACTGGGCCCGATCCACCGTGCGCAGGCGCGCGTCGACGCCGATGCTGTTGAGGTTCTCGATGTAGGGCTGGAGGATCCGCTCAAGATTCGGATTGACCAGCAGCAGTTCGAAACGCAGCGGCTGGCCGGCGGCGTTCTGCAGGCGCTGACCGTTGAGCTTCCAGCCGGCCTCGGCCAGCAGCGCCAGGGCTTTGCGCATGGTTTCCCGGGGGATGCCGCGGCCGTCGGTCTGCGGCAGCGTGAACGGTTCGGTGAAGAGACGTGCCGGCAGTTGATCCTTGTAGGGTTTGAGCATCAGCCATTCATGGCCGACCGGCAGGCCGACAGCACTGAATTCGCTGTTGGGGTAGTAGCTGGTGGTGCGCTTGTAAGCGTCGCTGAACAGCGTGCGATTGGTCCACTCGAAGTCGAACATCAGGCCCAACGCTTCGCGCACCTTGATATCGGCAAAGGCCGGGCGCCGGGTGTTCATGAACAGACCCTGACTCTGGGTCGGGATCTGGTGCGGGATCTGCGCCTTGATCACGTCGCCGCGACGGATCGCCGGGAAGTTGTAACCGTTGGCCCAGTTCTTGGCCTGATGCTCGATATAAATGTCGAACTCGCCGGCCTTGAACGCTTCGAAGGCCACATCGCTGTCGCGGTAGAACTCGACTTCCATACGGTCGACGTTGTACTTGCCGCGATTGACCGGCAGGTCCTTGCCCCAGTAGTCCTTGACCCGCTCGAAAATCAACTGCCGCCCCGGCGTGACCGAGGTGATGCGGTACGGCCCGCTGCCCAGCGGCGGCTCGAAGGTGGTGGCCTTGAAGTCGCGGCCTTTCCAGTAATGCTGGGGCAGCACCGGCAATTCGCCCAGACGCAGGATCAGCAACGGATTGCCGCTGCGCTTGAGCACAAAACGGATACGTTGCGGGTTGAGGATATCGACGCGCAGCACTTCCTGAAGGGCGGTGCGGTACAGCGGATGACCTTCCTTGAGCAGCAGGCGATAGGAAAACGCCACGTCGTACGCGGTGATCGGCGTGCCGTCGTGGAAGCGCGCTTGCGGGCGCAGATTGAACACCACCCAGCTGCGATCTTCGCTGTACTCCACCGATTGGGCGATCAGACCGTAACTGGACGCCGGTTCGTCCCCCGACGGTGCGTATTGCCCGGTGCCGACCATCAGCGGCTCGTTCAGCTCGTTGATGCCGTATTGGAGGAAGTTCGCCGTGGTGACCGGGCTGGTGCCCTTGAAGGTGTAGGGATTGAGCGTATCGAAGGTGCCAAACGCCATCACCCGCAAGGTGCCGCCCTTGGGCGCTTGCGGGTTGACCCAGTCGAAGTGGGTAAATCTGGCCGGGTACTTGAGCGTGCCGAACTGCGCATAACCGTGGCTTTCGGTGATCGTCGCGCTGACGGGGGAGCTCAAGGCCAGGCTGATCAGGAGCAGGAGGAGGGGACGCTTCAAGTCAGATCCGATCCAGGCGGCTTGGGCTTTGTGGGCCGTACAGTAACAGCTTGTATGGACAGGAAAAAGACAGGGGCTTAATGCGCGGTTAATTGTGGGAGCCGCCTGTGTCGGAGGCAAAAAATGACAGGCGAAAAAAAGCCCCTGAAATTCAGGGGCTCTTTGTCAGTGCGGCTGGTAGACCGTGAGCATCTGCCCAGGCTTGAGCGCCTTGCCGGCGCCCGGATTCCAGCGCTTGAGGTGTTGCATCTCGACGTTGAAGCGCTTGGCCACCACGTACAGGGTATCGCCGCGCTTGACCTTGTACTGGGTCTGCTTGCCGTCGTCGTTGTCTTTGGTCTTGCTGCTGGTCTTGCTGTTGGCAGCGATGACCGTATTGATGCGCCCGCCACTCTTGCGTACCGGCGTGCGTTTGGTGGTGTCCTGCATGACCAGGGTCTGGCCGACCTTGAGGTTCTTGCCGGTCAGCTTGTTCCAGCGTTGCAGGTCCTTGATCTCGACCTTGTTGGCCTTGGCGATGGAGCCAAGGTTGTCGCCACGCTTGACCCGATAGGCGCGCTTGGCCTGGGCGATTTCGCTAGGATCGGCACCTTCGAACACCGGTTTCAGCGAACGCGGGCTGATCAGCTCTTCAGGGCGCATGGTTTGCAGGCTGGCGGTCAGCAGTTGCGCCTTCGAGGTCGGCACCAGCAGGTGCTGCGGGCCGTCAATGGTGGTGCGCTGCTTGAACGCCGGGTTGAGCTGGAACAGCTCGTCTTCGTCGATGTTGGCCACCGCCGCGACCTTGGAGAGGTCCATGCGCTGGTTGATTTCGACGACCTGGAAATACGGTTCGTTGGCGATCGGGTTGAGGTTCACGCCATAGGCTTCCGGCGTCAGCACCACTTGCGACAAGGCCAGCAGTTTCGGCACGTAAGCCTGGGTTTCCGCCGGCAGCGGCAGATTCCAGTAGTCGGTCGGCAGGCCGAGCTTTTCGTTGCGCTCGATGGCTCGGCTCACTGTACCTTCACCGGCGTTGTACGCGGCCAGTGCCAGCAGCCAGTCACCGTTGAACATGTCGTGCAGGCGGGTCAGGTAGTCCATCGCTGCAGTGGTCGAAGCCGTAATGTCGCGACGGCCATCGTAGAAACGTGTCTGACGCAGGTTGAAGTAACGCCCGGTGGAGGGGATGAACTGCCAGAGGCCCACTGCATCGGCCCGAGAATAGGCCATCGGGTTGTAGGCGCTTTCGATGACCGGCAGCAGCGCCAGTTCCAGCGGCATGTTGCGTTCTTCGAGGCGCTCGACGATGTAATGAATATAGAGGCTGCCGCGTTCGCCGGCGTTCTCGAGGAAAGAAGGGTTACTGGCGAACCAAAGGCGCTGCTGCTCGATGCGCGGGTTCACGCCCAGGCCTTCCTGCAGCTGGAAACCGCTGCGCATGCGCTCCCAGATGTCCTGAGGCACCTGCGGGCTGGGCTTTTCCGACAACCAGATGGGCTTCTGCTTGGCTCGCGCAGCAATGTTCGGCGTATGTGTCGCTTCAGTCTGCGGAGCATGGCTGGAACAGCCCGCCAGTGTGGCGGACACAGCCACCGCGATGGCTTGCGCCAGGCGGGTCAATGCATCTGAATTGACGGACTTACGTATGGATGACGACATTGGCTGGAAGTAAGTTCCGGGCAAAAATGTCGGGCGATTCTAGAAAGCGCACCCCCTGCGGTCAACCATTCAGAATTTTTGTACCAAGCAGTGAGCCACTTAGAACGTATCTTTCCATGCCCGCAGAGCCGCAAAAACCTCACTTGGCGCCCGGTTTTGAGGGCCGTTCCGTTCGTCCACTTTTTGTGTAACTAATATTTCACTGGTGCGCAGAAAGGGGTTTGTGAGCTTTTCCAGTGCAAGGGTCGAGGGCAGGGTCATGACGCCGTTCGCACGTTGCTGGGTGACTTTTTCCAGACGGGCGGCGATGTCCCGGTTGCCCGGCTCGACGGCGGCGGCAAATTTCAGGTTGCTCAGGGTGTATTCGTGGGTGCAGTAGACCAGCGTGTCTTCCGGCAACGCTGCCAGACGGCTCAGTGACTGGTGCATCTGTTGCGGCGTGCCTTCAAAGAGACGGCCGCAACCGGCGGCGAACAGGGTGTCGCCACAGAACAGCAGGCCGTGATGGTAGTAGGCGATATGTCCCAGGGTGTGGCCGGGCACGGCATAGACGTCGAAGTCCCAGCCGAGCACGCGCACCGTGTCGTTATCCTTTAGGGCCACGTCCCGCCCCGGAATGCTTTCGCTGGCCGGCCCGTAGACCGTGGCGCCGGTGGCCTTTTTCAGCGTTTCGACGCCGCCGACATGGTCGTGGTGATGGTGAGTGATAAGAATGTCGCCGAGCACCCAGCCCGGATGCGCGTCGAGCCACGCCTGCACGGGGGCGGCATCCCCCGGATCGACCACTGCGCAACGCTGGGTGGCATGATCCTGTAACAACCAGATGTAGTTGTCGGTGAAGGCGGGCAGGGCACTGATCTGTATCATCGTCGAATTCGCCAAGCGGGTAACATTGGCGCATCTTAGAGGTTCCTGGCGTGTTGGAGAATGCAATGATCGATAAAGCGTTCGCTCAGGCCGATCCTGACTGGCTCGCGCTGATCGGTGCAGCCCGTGAATGGCTGTCCGGCCCCCTCGGGCAATTTCTGCTGGATGAAGAACGGCACATGCTCGAAGACGAGTTGGGCCGGTTCTTCGGCGGCTATCTGGTGCATTACGGCCCGTCCGCCGAAACACCGCCGTCGGCGCCGCAAGTGCAGCGCAATGTGCGGCTGGGCGCGCCGTTGCCGGGCGTGGAGATCGTCTGCGAAGAACAGGCCTGGCCATTGAGCGAGCACGCCGCCGACGTGGTGGTGTTGCAGCATGGTCTGGATTTCTGTCTGTCGCCCCACGGACTTTTGCGCGAAGCGGCCAGCAGCGTGCGCCCCGGTGGGCATCTGCTGATTGTCGGCATCAACCCCTGGAGCACTTGGGGACTGCGCCATGTGTTCGCCCATGATGCCTTGCGCAAGGCGCGCTGCATCTCGCCGTCACGTGTGGCGGACTGGCTCAATCTGCTGGGCTTCGCGCTGGAGAAACGCCGCTTCGGATGCTATCGTCCGCCGCTCGCGTCACCCAAGTGGCAGGCCCGTCTGGCCGGCTGGGAACGCAAGGCCGGCGACTGGCAACTGTCGGGCGGCGGCTTCTATTTACTGGTCGCGCGCAAGATCGTGGTCGGCCTGCGTCCGGTGCGTCAGGAACGCCGCGAGCCGATGGGCAAGCTGATTCCGCTGCCGATGGCCAAGGTCAACCGCCGGCGCATCGAACCGTAAACCTTCTTTTATTGATGGCCGGGTTAATCCCCGGCCTCGGCCATTGTCGATCCGTGATCGGCGAGGCCATGCATTTTTCTGGATAGACTGGCATGAGCGAAAGCGTCGATAGCGTAGAACTGTTCACTGACGGCGCCTGCAAGGGCAACCCCGGCCCGGGTGGCTGGGGCGCCTTGCTGGTCTGTAAGGGCGTCGAAAAGGAACTGTGGGGCGGCGAAGCCAACACCACCAACAACCGCATGGAGCTGCTCGGCGCGATTCGCGGCCTGGAAGCCCTCAAGCGTCCGTGCGAAGTGCTGCTGGTGACCGACTCGCAATACGTGATGAAAGGCATCAACGAGTGGATGGCCAACTGGAAGAAACGCGGCTGGAAAACCGCCGCCAAGGAGCCAGTGAAAAACGCCGACCTGTGGAAAGAGCTCGACGAGCAGGTCAACCGCCACAAGGTCACCTGGAAATGGGTCCGCGGCCACATCGGCCACCACGGCAACGAACGGGCTGACCAGTTGGCCAACCGTGGGGTGGATGAGGTTCGCGGTTACAAGCAGGATTGATCAAAGCATCAAAATGGCCTTGGCCAGTTGCAGGTCGGTATAGGGCTGACCTGGCAGCAGGCTGCGAATTCGCGTCAGTGCCGCTTCCATCTGTGCGCCGCGAATGTCCCCGTCGCTGGCAACGAACGCCGCCGCGTCATCCTTGGCCGCCAACACGATCTTGTCGTCCTTGAACGAACCGCTGGTGCCTTTGCTGGAGCTGAGCGTAAGGCTCATGGTGATGTCGGTGCTAATGACAAAACTGGTGGCGTGCGCTTCGGCCGCCAGCAGGCAGCCGCCGAGCATTAAAACGTATGTAGTCTTCATGACGCTCTCAATCCGCAGGAAACAAGGCGCGCACGCTAACAAGCCGGTTTGCCGCCGACTTTATGAACATTGCTAATGATTGTTAAAAACTGCATGAGCGCCGGTCACCTGACGGCGCGCGACGCGTACCGCGAGCGTGTTAACATCGCCGCTTTTGCACGATTGCCCCGTTGAGAGCTGAACACTGATGGCCACCAGATCCGTTGTACTCGATACCGAAACCACCGGCATGCCGGTGACCGACGGCCACCGGATTATCGAAATCGGTTGTGTCGAGCTGATCGGTCGACGCCTGACGGGTCGGCACTTTCACGTTTACCTGCAACCGGATCGCGAGAGTGACGAAGGCGCGATTGCCGTTCACGGCATCACCAACGAATTCCTGGTCGGCAAGCCGCGCTTCGCCGAAGTGGCCGACGAATTTTTCGAGTTCATCAACGGCGCGCAGCTGATCATCCATAACGCGGCGTTCGACGTTGGCTTCATCAACAATGAATTCGCGCTGATGGGCCAGCAGGATCGCGCGGACATCACGCAGCACTGCACGATCCTCGACACCCTGATGATGGCCAGGGAACGTCACCCGGGTCAGCGCAACAGCCTCGATGCCTTGTGCAAACGCTACGGCGTCGACAACTCCGGCCGTGAGCTGCACGGTGCGTTGCTCGACTCGGAGATTCTCGCCGACGTCTACCTGACCATGACCGGTGGCCAGACCAGCCTGTCGCTGGCCGGCAACGCCTCCGATGGCAATGGCACGGGCGAGGGCGCGGACAACTCCGCCACCGAAATCCGTCGTCTGCCGGCGGATCGCAAACCGGGGCGAATCATTCGCGCCACCGAAGCCGAACTGGCCGAACACCAGGCGCGCCTGGAAATCATCGCCAAGTCGGCCGGCGCCCCGGCGCTGTGGACTCAGTTGCTGGAAGCCGAAGCTCAGGCGTAAGGCAAAAAGGATCGCCCGGACACCAAAGTCGTGTCCGGACGGTTCTTTGTTTTTGGCAGTACTGACAACTGGCCACCCTCGCCACATCCGCTCCGACCCTCTACCCTGAGGACATTGGCAGATCACTCTCCGCCGCCTCAGGACACTGAGCCCCATGTACAAAGATCTGAAGTTCCCGGTGTTGATCGTCCACCGCGACATCAAGGCCGACACGGTTGCCGGCGAACGCATTCGCGGCATTGCCCGTGAACTTGAGCAGGAAGGTTTCAGCATCGTTTCGGCCACGGACTACACCGAGGGCCGGCTGGTGGCGTCGACCCACCATGGTCTGGCGTGCATGTTGATTGCCGCCGAAGACGCGAGCACCAATTCCCATTTGTTGCAGAACATGGCCGAACTGATCGGTCTGGCCCGGGTGCGGGCGCCGGATCTGCCGATCTTCGCCCTCGGTGAGCAAGTCACCCTGGAAAATGCCCCGGCCGATGCCATGGCCGAGCTCAACCAGTTGCGTGGCATTCTCTACCTGTTCGAAGACACGGTGCCGTTTCTCGCCCGGCAAGTGGCGCGGGCGGCGCGCAAATATCTGGACGGCCTGTTGCCACCGTTCTTCAAAGCGCTGGTGCAACACACCGCTGATTCCAACTATTCCTGGCACACTCCCGGCCACGGCGGCGGGGTGGCTTATCACAAGAGTCCGGTGGGGCAGGCGTTTCACCAGTTCTTCGGGGAAAACACCCTGCGCTCGGATCTGTCGGTCTCGGTGCCGGAGCTGGGTTCCTTGCTCGACCACACCGGGCCGCTGGCTGAGGCGGAAGCGCGAGCCGCGCGCAATTTCGGCGCCGATCACACCTTTTTCGTGATCAATGGCACGTCTACCGCCAACAAGATCGTCTGGCACTCTATGGTCGGCCGCGATGATCTGGTGCTGGTGGATCGCAACTGCCACAAGTCGGTGTTGCACGCGATCATCATGACCGGCGCGATTCCGCTGTACCTGTGCCCGGAACGCAATGAGCTGGGGATCATCGGCCCGATTCCGCTCAGTGAATTCAGCCGCGAATCGATCCAGGCCAAGATCGATGCCAGCCCGCTGACCAAGGGCCGCGAGCCGAAAGTCAAACTGGCGGTGATCACCAACTCTACCTACGACGGCCTCTGCTATAACGCCGAGCTGATCAAGCAGAGTCTGGGCAATAGCGTCGAAGTCCTGCATTTCGACGAAGCCTGGTATGCCTACGCGGCGTTTCACGAATTCTTTGCCGGCCGTTACGGCATGGCCACCTCGCGTAGCGAGGACAGTCCGCTGGTGTTCACCACCCATTCCACCCACAAATTGCTGGCGGCGTTCAGCCAGGCCTCGATGATTCATGTGCAGGACGGTGGGGCACGGCAGCTGGATCGAGACCGATTCAACGAAGCGTTCATGATGCACATCTCGACCTCGCCGCAGTACAGCATCATCGCGTCGCTGGACGTGGCGTCGGCGATGATGGAAGGGCCGGCTGGACGCTCGCTGCTGCAGGAAACCTTCGACGAAGCCCTGAGCTTTCGCCGGGCGCTGGCCAATCTGCGCCAGCACATCGCCGCTGATGACTGGTGGTTCTCGATCTGGCAGCCGCCGGGTGTCGAGGGCATCGACCGGGTGCAGACCGCAGACTGGCTACTGCAACCCGATGCGGACTGGCACGGTTTCGGCGAGGTCAGCGACGACTACGTACTGCTCGACCCGATCAAGGTCACCCTGGTCATGCCGGGGCTGACCGCTGGCGGCGCTTTAAGCGACAAGGGAATCCCGGCGGCCGTGGTCAGCCGCTTCCTTTGGGAGCGCGGGCTGGTGGTGGAGAAAACCGGTCTGTATTCGTTTTTGGTGCTGTTCTCCATGGGCATCACCAAGGGCAAGTGGAGCACGCTGCTGACCGAACTGCTGGAGTTCAAGCGCAGCTACGACGCCAACGTCAGCCTCGACACCTGCCTGAAGTGTGTCGCCCAGGAAGATCCTGTGCGCTATCGCGGCATGGGCCTGCGCGATCTGTGCGATCAGCTCCACGCCTGCTACCGCAGCAACGCCACGGCCAAACACCTCAAGCGCATGTACACCGTGCTGCCGGAAATCGCCATGAAACCGGCTCACGCCTACGACCAACTCGTGCGTGGCGAAGTCGAGGCAGTGCCGATCGATGAGCTGGAAGGCCGGGTGGCGGCGGTGATGCTGGTGCCGTACCCGCCGGGTATTCCGCTGATCATGCCCGGCGAACGGTTTACCGAATCCACGCGCTCAATCATCGAATACCTCAGGTTTGCCCGCACGTTCGACGCAACGTTTCCGGGGTTCGTGGTCGATGTGCACGGTCTGCAACACGAAGATGAGGGCAATGGGCGGCAATACACCGTCGATTGCGTCAAGGAATGAGGGCTTTTCCGAGTATGCAACCGGTCATGAATCCGAAATACCCAGGTCTGTCGGTGCGGGTTGCCGACGAGGGTTTTGCCGAATATATCTGGGGCAGCGATTTCAGCTTCGAGGTGGCTGCTTACGGCGCAGCCGAAATCGGCAAACCCGTGGCGCAGTGGGCGGTGACGCCCATCGTGCCCTATCGCAAGTGCTACGGCATTGATCCTGAAGAATTCAGCAGTTTTCGCGATGCCGCCGACAGCGCGATCTTCATGGCGTATCTGGAGGACGAGCCGGTCGGTCATCTGGTGATCAGCACCAACTGGAACGGTTTCGCCCATATCGATGAACTGGCGGTACACGCCCCGGCGCGGCGCCACGGTGTGGCCAAGGCCTTGCTCGACGTGGCGCAGTTCTGGAGCCGCAAGAAAAAGCTGCCGGGAATCATGCTGGAAACCCAGAACAACAACCTCGGCGCCTGTCGCCTGTATGAGCGTTGCGGTTATGTGATCGGCGGCATCGACCATCTACGGTATCGCGGCATCGATCCGAACACCGCCGAAGTGGCGTTGTTCTGGTATCGATTGTTCGATAACCCGCTGGAGCATCCGATCAGTTTGCCAGCATCGCCTCGGCTTGTTCCGTGACGATCCCGAGCAGTGTCTGAATCGCCGCTGACGGCGTGGCGTGTCTGAAAGTCAGGGCATAGAGGCTGATCGGTACCGCCGGCGACAGCGGGCAGACATCGAGACCACCCGCCCGTGCGCCAAGGGCGGTGAACGGGTCGACGATCGCCAGGCCTTCGCCGGCCTCGACCATGCTGCGCATCATCTGGTGGGTCTGCACCCGGGTCTGGATGGTCGGCGCCGGGCGCAGGGCCAGGAGCTTGTTTTCCAGGGCCGGGCTCAACGGGTCTTGGCCTTCGAGTCCGACCATGGCCTGGCCGGCCAGATCCTGCAGGGAAATGTACTTCTGCTTCGGCTGCAGCCAGCCGTGGGGCGCAAGTAATTGCAACTTGCCCTGGGCCAAAGGCTGGCAATCAATGTCGGGGTGTTGCGGGTCGTGCAGGCTCAGGCCCAGATCGCTGTCGCGCAGCAGCAGGTGGCGGACGATGTCGCGAGTCGGTTCGCTGAGCAGGGTGCAGGGTACGTCGGGCAGGCGCCGACGCAGGGCAGCGAGACTTTGCGGCAGCAGTTGCTGGGCCAGCGGCGGGGTGCCGATGATCCGCAGGGGCGGGGCGAGGTATTGCTTGAGGCTGATGGCCAGCCGTTGTACCGGCTCCAGCGCTTCATAGATGTGGCCGATCTCGACTTGCAACGCCCGGGCCTCCGGGGTCGGCTGAAGCCGTCCGCGTACGCTGGCGAACAGCATGAAACCGAGCTGACTCTCGGCTTCGCGCAAACGCTCTTCGACCTCCGGCGCCGGTAGTTGCAGCCATTCGGCGGCGGTGCCCACGTGACCGGTCTGCAAAAGCGCCTGAATCACTTCGATATGACGTAAACGCATGCGTGAAGTCCATGTCCGGCCGTTGGGGTCAGTGGCTGAATCCTACCCCAACTCGGCACGGATGACTTCTGCTCATAACGATCGGTTATGAAGCGACCGATGGCTCGGGTTCACGGATCAGGGTGATGCCCGACTGAACCAGCAAAAACTCGTTGTCGTCGATCTTGTTGACGCGGTCGCCAATCGCCAGTTTGTAGGTGGTAACGGGCTCCGTGCCGGTGAAACCGTCTGCCGACGGGTTGGATTCCTGGAACTCATGCACGGAATAAACGCGGCCTTCCGCATCTCTTGCATGGAACTGACCGACGAGTACTGCTGCCATCTGCTTAGAACCTCTGGAGATAAAACGCTTGATTTGCGGCTTGGTAGACCGTCATCGAGCTTGGTAAGTTTTCCTACAGGAAAAAAATATTCCAGACGGGGGAAATAACCTTCAACGTCTGGTGGAATCGTCGCCGGATCATCTATAACTACTGGCTCCTCCCACGGACAGTCGAGAGTCTTCCAATGAGCAATGTCTATAACGTCGCAGTAGTGGTCGGCAGCCTGCGCAAAGCGTCCATCAACCGCAAGGTCGCCCTGGCGCTGGCGGAACTGGCACCGGCCAATCTCAAGCTGAACATTGTCGAAATTGGCGATCTGCCACTCTACAACGAAGACATCGACGGCGATTCACCGCCGGCAGCCTACAGCACTTTCCGGCAAAAAGTGGGCTCATCCGACGCTCTGCTGTTTGTCACGCCGGAGTACAACCGGTCGGTGCCGGCCCCTTTGAAGAACGCGATCGACGTCGGTTCGCGGCCGTATGGCAAGAGTGTCTGGAGCGGCAAACCGGGCGCGGTGATCAGCGTTTCGCCGGGTGCCATCGGCGGTTTTGGCGCCAACCAGCATCTGCGTCAGTCCTTTGTTTTCCTCAACGTGCCGTGCATGCAGCAGCCGGAAGCCTACTTGGGCGGCGCGGGCACCGCGTTCGACGAGGCGGGCAAGCTGAACGAATCGGTGAAGCCGTTCCTGCAGAGCTTTATCAATGCGTTTGGTGAGTGGGTGGCGCAGCACAAGAAGTGATTCGCTGAATTTTCTGACAAGATCGATACCCTGTGGGAGCGAGCCTGCTCGCGATATCGGTGTATCAGCTGACACTTCAGTTGAATGACACGCCGCCATCGCGAGCAAGCTCGCTCCCACAGATATTTTGTTGTGGCTCGTTTTTCTAACCTGATTGAAGGCTGTCGCGAATGCTCGCTGCGTCACTGATTTTCCTGCTGACCATTACCCTGGTGATCTGGCAACCCAAAGGCCTCGGGGTCGGCTGGAGTGCAACGTTCGGCGCCATCGTTGCGCTGATTTTTGGTGTGGTGCACCTGAGCGACATCCCGTTGGTGTGGCAAATCATCTGGAACGCCACCGGCACGTTCGTGGCGCTGATCATCATCAGCCTGCTGCTCGACGAGGCCGGGTTCTTCGCCTGGGCCGCGTTGCACGTAGCGCGGTGGGGGCGGGGCAGTGGGCGCAGGCTGTTTGCTTTCATGGTGCTGCTTGGCGCGTTGGTGTCGGCGCTGTTCGCCAATGACGGCGCGGCGCTGATCCTCACGCCGATCGTGATTTCCATGCTGCTGGCCCTGCGTTTTTCCCCGGCAGCGACCCTGGCCTTCGTGATGGGCGCGGGGTTCATTGCCGACACCGCCAGCCTGCCGCTGGTGGTGTCGAACCTGGTGAACATCGTTTCGGCCGACTTTTTCCACATCGGTTTCAACCGCTATGCAGCGGTGATGGTGCCGGTCAACTTCGTCAGCGTCGCGGCCACGCTGGGCATGTTGCTGTGGTTCTTCCGCCGTGACATTCCCGAGAGTTATGACCCGGAACAGCTTGAGCACCCGGAAACCGCCATCCACGACAAAGCCACGTTCTACGCGGGTTGGGTGGTGTTGCTGATTCTGTTGATCGGCTGCTTCGCGCTGGAGCCGCTGGGGATTCCGATCAGCGCGATCTCGGCAGTATGTGCGGCGCTGTTGCTGGCGATTGCCGCGCGCGGGCACAAGATCTCCACGCGCAAGGTGATGAAAGAGGCGCCGTGGCAGATCGTGATTTTCTCGCTGGGCATGTACCTGGTGGTCTACGGCCTGCGCAACGCCGGGCTCACCGATTATCTGGCCGGCTGGCTCGATGTGTTCGCCGGCTACGGCGTATGGGGCGCGGCGATGGGCACCGGGGTGCTGACGGCGTTGTTGTCGTCGATCATGAACAACCTGCCGACGGTGCTGGTCGGGTTGCTGTCGATCGATGCCAGCCAGGCCAGCGGCGTGGTGAAGGAAGCGATGATCTACGCCAACGTGATCGGCAGCGACCTGGGGCCGAAAATCACCCCGATCGGCAGTCTCGCGACCCTGCTCTGGCTGCATGTGCTGGAGCGCAAGAACATCAAGATCGGCTGGGGTTATTACTTCAAGGTCGGGATCGTGCTGACCGTGCCGGTTCTGTTGGTCACCCTGGCGGCACTCGCCGTGAGACTTTCCATTTAGACCGAGTCGGCCCCTTCGCGAGCAAGCTCGCTCCCACAGTGGAATGTGTTTCAAATGTGGGAGCGAGCTTGCTCGCGAAGGGGCCAGATCAGGCGCCACAGAAATCAGGATTGGCCGGGCACATTCGGCCACAGATCCGACACCAGAAACAGCCGCTCGGCTTCTTCCCACTCGCCCCGGGCATTATCGGTCAGGCGCACCATCAGTTGCGCCGGGGCCAGCGGTTCGAGTTCGTCGAGCCAGGCCTGCAAGTGGCCGTTGCTCCAGGTCTGGTCTGCCGGGTAGTGCGCCGGCGCGAGCCAGGCATGGCGGGGCAGGGGTTGCCAGCGTCCGACCGGGCGCTGGGCGACAAACGCCGGCCAGTCTTTCTGATGCAGCCAACTGCCACGCAAATGCTGCGGGTGGGCACCGCTGGGCGGCACGGACTGTCCGGGCCATGGATACAACAGATACCCGCCAAGCCACAGTTGCGCGCTGAACGACCCGACATCCAGCGCCGCCAGCACTTTGCGGCTTTCGGGGCGCGCAGAAATCGGTAGTTGATGTTCGCTCAAGTGCGCCAGTTTGCGATCCAGCCGATCATGACAACCCGGCCCCAGCCACGACGCCGGATCATGGCCGTCGCCGTCCTGCGGGCCGAGGTAGAGTTTGATCGCCAGTTCCAGGTGATGCACGCCGTCGCGGTCGCGCAGCAGCATGTCCAGCTCGCCGAGGGTGTGCCCTTCGCGGCGGATCGGCAGGTTGGCGGCGATCAGTTCGATGCCTGGCGCGTGCTCCACCGCAAATTGCCACAATCGCTCGTAATACAGGCCCAGGCGCCGGGTGCGGGCCTGGGACAGCCAGTGCAGCAGGCCGTAACTGTCGCGGTCGAGCTGGTGCAGCCAGTGTTCCAGGCGCTCGGGGTCGCTGACCCAGTCGCTGCCCGCCAGCGGATGGCGCTGCGGCCACGGGGTAGCGGCGAGCATCGGCGGGGCGAGGATCACCCACGCCAGATCACGCACCTCCGGGTGACGTAACTGGTGGGGCAACTGCAGCAAATCGGGAAATAGGATCATCTTGCGAGCATAGCCTCAAACACCGGTGCATCCTCGGGGCTGAAAGGATTTTGTCTATCCGGCGCTTTCGCCCATAATCGTGCTTTTCGCCGTCTCAGTCCCCCGCAGGAGTCCCATGGAGCAATTTCGTAATATCGGCATCATCGGTCGCCTGGGCAGCTCCCAGGTGCTGGATACCGTCCGCCGACTGAAACGCTTCCTGCTCGATCGTCACCTGCATGTGATTCTCGAAGACACCATCGCCGAAGTCCTGCCGGGCCATGGCCTGCAGACCTCGTCGCGCAAGATGCTCGGCGAAGTCTGCGACATGGTCATCGTGGTCGGCGGTGACGGCAGCCTGCTCGGCGCGGCGCGGGCACTGGCCAAGCACAATATTCCGGTGCTCGGGATCAACCGTGGCAGCCTCGGCTTTCTCACCGACATCCGTCCCGACGAGCTGGAAATCAAGGTCGCCGAAGTGCTCGACGGCCATTATCTGGTGGAAAACCGCTTTCTCCTGCAAGCCGAGGTCCGTCGCCACGCCGAGGCCATCGGCCAGGGTGATGCGCTGAACGACGTGGTGCTGCACCCTGGCAAATCGACGCGGATGATCGAATTCGAGCTGTACATCGACGGCCAGTTCGTCTGCAGCCAGAAGGCCGACGGCCTGATCGTCGCCACTCCGACCGGTTCCACCGCGTACGCACTGTCCGCCGGTGGCCCGATCATGCATCCCAAGCTTGACGCTATTGTGATTGTGCCGATGTACCCCCATACCTTGTCGGGCAGACCGATCGTGGTCGATGGCAACAGTGAGCTGAAAATCGTCGTGTCCAAAGATATGCAGATCTACCCGCAGGTCTCCTGCGACGGGCAGAACCATTTCACCTGCGCGCCGGGCGACACCATCACCGTCAGCAAGAAAGCGCAGAAGCTGCGGCTGATCCATCCGCTCGACCACAACTACTACGAAGTCTGCCGGACCAAGCTCGGCTGGGGCAGCAAGTTGGGTGGTGGAGGCGACTGATGCTCGATCCCGCGCGCAGTTATGACCTGATTGGTGACGTGCACGGATGCGCCCTGACCCTGGAACACCTGCTGGACCGCCTCGGTTACCACAAGCAGGGCGGGGTCTGGCGGCATCCATCGCGCATGGCCGTGTTTGTCGGCGACATCATCGACCGCGGCCCGCGGATTCGCGAGGCTTTGCACATCGTTCACGACATGGTCGAGGCCGGTCAGGCGTTGTGCATCATGGGCAACCACGAATTCAACGCGCTCGGCTGGAGCACTCCGGCGCCTCCGGGCAGCGGCAAGCAGTTCGTGCGTGAACACACGCCGCGCCATGCCCGTTTGCTGCATGAAACCCTGACCCAGTTCGAAAACCATCCGGGTGACTGGCACGACTTCCAGCAATGGTTCTATGAGCTGCCGCTGTTTGTCGACGCCGGTCGCTTCCGGGTCGTGCATGCCTGCTGGGATGCCGGTCTGATCGAGCCGCTGCGCGCGCTGTTTCCCGATGGCTGCATCGATGAACACTTTCTCCAGGCTTCCGCCGTACCGGGCAGCTTTGCCTGCACGGTGTTCGATCGCCTGCTGCGCGGCACCGACATGCGTCTGCCGGATGGTCTGACCATGACCAGCGGCGATGGCCTGGTGCGCTCGTTCTTCCGCACCAAGTTCTGGGAAGACGACCCGCAAACCTATGGCGACATCGTGTTCCAGCCCGATGCACTGCCGGAACCGGTAGCGCAAAAGCCGCTGACTTCCAGCGAAAAGAATTCCCTGCTGCGCTACGGCGTCGATGAGCCGTTGCTGTTCGTCGGCCATTACTGGCGCAGCGGCAAACCGGCGCCGATCCGCCCGAACCTCGCCTGCCTGGATTACAGCGCGGTGCTGTACGGCAAACTGGTGGCCTATCGTCTGGATCAGGAAACCCGCCTTGATCCGCATAAATTTGTCTGGGTCGACGTCGAGCGGCCGGAGGTGCTGCGATGAGTGCCATAGCCGTCTTGCGTGTGCCGTTGGCGGCGGACCTGAGTGGTTTCGTCAAACTGCTGCAACGCATGCAAGTGCCCCATCGCGTCAGTGAAGAGGCGGGCGAGCAGGTGTTGTGGGTGCCCTCGGAAATCAGCGACGACGTGCGTTCGCTGTACGAGCGTTTCCCGGCGGGCGACCCCGATCAGCAACTGGAAATTCCGGTGGCGCCGACGT
Source organism: Pseudomonas sp. B20(2017) (assembly GCF_002113125.1). Classification (GTDB taxonomy): domain Bacteria; phylum Pseudomonadota; class Gammaproteobacteria; order Pseudomonadales; family Pseudomonadaceae; genus Aquipseudomonas. Next base: position 182,306 of record NZ_NEJP01000010.1, read on the forward strand.
TCAAGCGCCCGAGCTTTGCCGAGCAACTGAAGCACGCCAAAGCCACCGGGTTCATTCTGCTGCTGAGCCTGATCGTCGGTGGGTTGACCTTTCTCGGCGATAACCTCGACACGATGCGCTGGCTGACCTTCCTCGATTTCCGCGTGGTTGGCGACTACATCCACTTCACATCGCTGGCCGACAGCCTGGCAGCGGGGCAGTGGTGGCGCCTGTTCACGCCGATGCTGATTCACTTCGGCATCCTGCATCTGGCCATGAACGGCATGTGGTACTGGGAGCTGGGGCGGCGCATCGAGTCGCGCCAGGGCAGCGTCAACCTGATCGGCCTGACGCTGCTGTTCGGCCTCGTTTCCAACTATGCGCAGTTCGCGTGGGGCGGCCCGAGCCTGTTTGGCGGCCTGTCTGGCGTACTTTACGGATTGCTCGGTCACTGCTGGATCTTCCAGCTGCTGGCGCCTAACCCGGCCTATCGCCTGCCGCGCGGCGTGCTGGTGATGATGCTGGTGTGGTTGCTGGTGTGCATGTCGGGGCTGATCTCGATGATCGGTTTCGGCGAAATTGCCAACGCCGCCCACGTCGGCGGGTTACTCATCGGATGCTTCACCGGTTTGTTGGGCGGTTTGTACAACCGCCGTAAACTGGCCGCCTGAATTTTTTGAATAAAGAGCACGGAGACCCTGATGTCCTCTTTTAACGATTTGATCAAAAACATCACCCCCGACATCTACCAGAGCCTGAAACTGGCCGTAGAGATCGGCAAATGGTCGGACGGTGGCAAGCTCACCGCCGAACAGCGTGAGCTGTCGCTGCAGGCGATGATCGCCTGGGAAATCCAGAACCTGCCCGAGGAAGAGCGCACCGGTTACATGGGCCCGCAGGAATGTGCGTCGAAGTCGATCGAAGTGCCGAACATCCTGTTCAAGTCGGACGCCCTCCATTGATCGAGATCGGCCGCGGTGCAATCAGCAAAATGTCGGCGCGCCTGGACGGGCCGAACGTGCAGTACGCGTTTCGTCTGGATGACGTCGAGGTGCCGGTCAACCCGTTGATCGGCAGCACGGTGCGTCTGGAATACCTGGGGGCGATTCACTGCACCCATTGCGGGCGCAAGACCAAGACCAGTTTCAGTCAGGGTTACTGCTACCCGTGCATGACCAAACTGGCCCAATGCGACGTATGCATCATGAGCCCGGAGCGCTGCCACTTCGAGGCCGGCACCTGCCGGGAGCCTGAGTGGGGCGAGAAGTTCTGCATGACCGACCACATCGTCTACCTGGCCAATTCGTCGGGGATCAAGGTCGGCATCACCCGCGCCACCCAGTTGCCGACCCGCTGGCTCGATCAGGGCGCCAGTCAGGCGTTGCCGATCATGCGCGTTTCCACGCGCCAGCAATCGGGCTTCGTCGAAGACCTGTTCCGCAGTCAGGTGGCGGACAAGACCAACTGGCGCGCCTTGCTCAAGGGCGACGCGGTGGCGGTGGATCTGGCGCAGGTGCGCGATCAGTTGTTCGAAAGCTGCGCCCCGGGTTTGCAAGGTTTGCAGGAGCGATTCGGTCTGCAGGCCATTCAGACCATCGCCGACGTCGAGCCGCTGGAAATCCGTTACCCGGTCGAGCAGTACCCGGCCAAGATCGTCAGCTTCAACCTGGACAAGAACCCGATTGCCGAAGGCACGCTGCTGGGGATCAAGGGCCAGTACCTGATCTTCGACACCGGCGTGATCAACATTCGCAAGTACACGGCCTATCAGCTCGCCGTGCATCAATAAGGACTTCAGCATGCGCACCGAACAACCGAAGATGATTTACCTGAAGGACTATCAGGCGCCCGAGTACCTGATCGATGAAACACACCTGACCTTCGAGTTGTTCGAGGACCACAGTCTGGTCCACGCGCAACTGGTGATGCGCCGCAACCCGGCCCGTGGCCCGGGCCTGCCGCCGCTGGTGCTCGATGGCCAGCAGCTGGAATTGCTCTCGGTGACCCTGGCAGACCAAGAACTGAGCGCGAGCGATTACCAACTGACTGAAAACCACCTGACCCTGCAACCGGCCAGCGAAACCTTCACGGTCGACACCAGCGTCAAGATCCACCCGGAAACCAACACCGCGCTGGAAGGCCTGTACAAGTCCGGCACGATGTTCTGCACCCAGTGCGAAGCCGAAGGTTTCCGCAAGATCACCTATTACCTCGACCGCCCGGACGTGATGAGCAAGTTCACCACCACCGTGGTCGCCGAGCAGCACAGCTATCCGGTGCTGTTGTCCAACGGCAACCCGATTGCCAGCGGCCCCGGCGAAGACGGCCGGCACTGGGCGACCTGGGAAGACCCGTTCAGAAAACCGGCGTACCTGTTCGCGCTGGTGGCCGGTGACTTGTGGTGCGTTGAAGACTCTTTCACCACCATGACCAACCGCAACGTGGCGCTGCGCATTTATGTCGAGCCGGAAAACATCGACAAGTGCCAGCACGCCATGAACAGCCTGAAGAAGTCAATGCGCTGGGACGAAGAGGTCTACGGTCGCGAGTACGATCTGGACATCTTCATGATCGTCGCCGTGAACGACTTCAACATGGGCGCCATGGAGAACAAGGGCCTCAACATCTTCAACTCCAGTGCCGTACTGGCCCGTGCCGAAACCGCCACCGACGCTGCGCACCAGCGGGTCGAGGCGATCGTCGCCCACGAATACTTCCACAACTGGTCGGGCAACCGCGTGACCTGCCGCGACTGGTTCCAGCTGTCGCTGAAAGAAGGCTTCACGGTATTCCGCGACGCCGGGTTCTCCTCCGACATGAACTCGGCCACGGTCAAGCGCATTCAGGACGTGGCGTACCTGCGTACCCACCAGTTCGCCGAAGATGCCGGCCCGATGGCCCACGCGGTGCGCCCGGACAGCTTCATCGAGATTTCCAACTTCTACACCCTGACCGTGTACGAAAAGGGCTCGGAAGTGGTCGGCATGATCCACACCCTGCTCGGCGCCGATGGCTTCCGCAAGGGCAGCGACCTTTACTTTGAACGCCACGACGGTCAGGCAGTGACCTGCGATGACTTCATCAAGGCCATGGAAGATGCCAACGGCGTCGACCTGACCCAGTTCAAGCGCTGGTACAGCCAGGCCGGGACACCGCGTCTGGCGGTGAGCGAGTCTTATGACGCCGCTGCGAAAACCTACAGCCTGACCTTCCGCCAGAGCTGCCCGGAAACCCCGGACAAGGTTGAAAAGCTGCCGTTCGTAATCCCGGTGGAACTGGGTCTTCTCGACAGCCAAGGCAACGAGATTGCCTTGCGTCTGGCTGGCGAAGCCTCGGCCCAAGGCACTAGCCGAGTGATCTCGGTGACTGAAGCCGAGCAGACGTTCACCTTCGTCGACATCGCCGAACAACCACTGCCTTCGTTGCTGCGAGGTTTCTCGGCGCCGGTGAAACTGAGCTTCCCGTACAACCGCGATCAGTTGATGTTCCTGATGCAGCACGACACCGACGGTTTCAACCGTTGGGATGCCGGCCAGCAATTGTCGGTGCAGGTGTTGCAGGAACTGATCGGTCAGCAGCAGAAGGGCGAAAGCCTGGTGCTCGACCCGCGTCTGGTTTCCGCGCTGCGTACCGTGCTGTCGGACGAGTCGCTGGATCAGGCGATGGTCGCGGAAATGCTCTCGCTGCCAAGCGAAGCCTACCTGACCGAAATCAGCGAAGTCGCCGACGTGGAAGCGATCCACACCGCCCGCGAATTCGCCCGTCAGCAACTGGCGGACAACCTGTTCGAGGCGCTGTGGCTGCGTTATCAGGCCAACCGCGACCTGTCGAAGCAAACCCCATACGTGGCCGAAGCCGAGCACTTCGCCCGTCGCGCGTTGCAGAACATCGCGCTGTCGTACCTGATGCTCAGCGGCAAGCCGGAAGTGCTGGCGGCGACGCTCGAACAGTTCGACAGCTGCGACAACATGACCGAGCGCCTGACCGCGCTGGCCGTGCTGGTCAACTCGCCGTTCGACGAACAGAAAACCAAGGCTCTGGCCAGTTTCGCCGAGCACTTCAAGGACAATCCGCTGGTCATGGATCAGTGGTTCAGCGTGCAGGCCGGCAGCACCTTGCCGGGCGGTCTGGAACGTGTGAAGGCGCTGATGCAGCACCCGGCGTTCAACATCAAGAACCCGAACAAGGTGCGTGCGCTGGTCGGCGCCTTTGCCGGGCAGAACCTGATCAACTTCCACGCGGCGGACGGTTCGGGCTATCGCTTCCTCGCGGATCTGGTGATCGAGCTGAACGGCTTCAACCCGCAGATCGCTTCGCGCCAACTGGCGCCGCTGACCCGCTGGCGCAAGTATGACGGTGCTCGTCAGGCGCTGATGAAGGCGGAGCTGGAGCGGATTCTGGCGTCCGGTCAGCTGTCCAGTGATGTGTATGAAGTGGTCAGCAAAAGCCTGGCGTAAGCTGGGATAGCACCGCTTAAAACTGTGGGGGCGACGGTGCGACGATTCGACTTGCTCGCGAATGCGGTAGTTCAGACGACATCTGCGTGTCTGATACTCCCTCTTCGCGAGCAAGCTCGCTCCCACAGTTGTTTTGCGTTTCCTCAGTTACTTCAGATCAAACCGATCCAGATCCATCACCTTCGCCCACGCGGCAACGAAGTCGTTGACGAACTTTTCCTTCGCATCGGAGCTGGCATACACCTCGGCCAGCGCCCGCAGTACGGCGTTGGAACCGAACACCAGATCGACCCGGGTCGCCGTCCATTTCACGCTGCCGGTTTTACGGTCACGACCTTCGAACTCGGTTTTGGACGTCGGTTTCCATTCCACGCCCATGTCCAGCAGGTTGCGGAAAAAGTCGTTGGTCAGGGTGCCGGGTTTGTCGGTGAACACGCCGTGTCTGGTTTTACCGACGTTGGTGTCCAGTACGCGCAGGCCGCCAATCAGCACGGTCATTTCCGGTGCCGAAAGGGTCAGCAGTTGCGCTTTGTCGATCAGCAACGCTTCGGCCGGCACGCGATAGGTGGTGGCAGCGTAGTTGCGGAAGCCGTCGGTGTGCGGTTCGAGGAAGCCGAACGACTCGACGTCGGTCTGCTCCTGACTCGCATCGGTGCGCCCCGGATTGAACGGCACGGTCACCGTGTGTCCGGCGTTTTTTGCCGCTTGTTCGACACCGGCATTCCCGGCCAGCACGATCAGATCCGCCAGCGAGACTTGCTTGCCTGCCGCCCCGGCGTTGAACTCGTTCTGAATGCCTTCGAGGACTTTCAGCACTTTGTCCAGTTGCTCAGGCTGGTTGGCCTGCCAGAATTTCTGCGGTGCCAGACGCAGACGTCCGCCATTGGCGCCGCCGCGTTTGTCCGAACCCCGGAAGGTCGATGCGGCCGCCCAGGCGGTGGAGACCAGCTCCGAAACGGACAGCCCCGACGCCAGTACTTTGCCTTTCAACGCCCTGATATCGCTGTCGTCCACCAGTGGATGCCTGGCTTCGGGAATCGGGTCTTGCCACAGCAGTTCTTCCTGGGGCAATTCCGGGCCGAGGTAGCGCGACAGCGGCCCCATGTCACGGTGAATCAGCTTGTACCAGGCGCGGGCAAAGGCATCGGCCAGTTGATCGGGATTGGCCAGGAAACGCCGCGAAATCTTCTCGTAGGCCGGGTCGAAACGCAGGGCCAGGTCAGAGGTGAGCATGGTCGGGTCGATGCGTTTGTTCGGGTCGTGGGCGTGGGGGATGGTGCCGGCCCCGGCGCCGTTTTTCGGTTTCCACTGATGAGCGCCGGCCGGGCTTTTGGTCAGTTCCCACTCGAAGCCGAACAGGTTTTCCAGGTAGTTGTTGCTCCACTTCGTAGGAGTGGTGGTCCAGGTCACTTCCAGGCCGCTGGTGATGGTATCGGCGCCTTTGCCGGTACCGAAGCTGTTTTTCCAGCCCAGGCCTTGTTCTTCAAGGCCGGCGGCTTCCGGTTCCGGTCCGACGTTGTCGGCGGGGCCGGCGCCGTGGGTCTTGCCGAAGGCGTGACCACCAGCGATCAGGGCGACGGTCTCCTCGTCGTTCATGGCCATACGGCCGAAGGTTTCGCGGATGTCCTTGGCCGAGGCTACCGGATCGGGATTGCCTTCCGGGCCTTCCGGGTTCACGTAAATCAGGCCCATCTGCACGGCGGCGAGCGGGTTCTCGAGGTTGCGTTCGCCCTGGTTGGTGCGGCTTTCTTCATTGCCGTGTTCGGCAGGTTCAGCCACCAGCGTGCCTTCGCCCGGCGGCTGCATGGATTCCGGATCCTTGCCGTAGCGGTTATCGCCGCCCAGCCATTTGTTTTCCGAACCCCAGTACACGTCTTCATCCGGTTCCCAGACATCCGCGCGGCCACCGGAGAAACCGAAGGTCTTGAAACCCATCGATTCCAGCGCGACGTTGCCGGTGAGTACGATCAGGTCGGCCCAGGAAATGTTGCGGCCGTATTTCTGCTTGATCGGCCACAGCAGGCGGCGGGCCTTGTCGAGGCTGACGTTGTCCGGCCAGCTGTTGAGCGGGGCGAAACGTTGCTGGCCGGAGCCAGCGCCGCCACGTCCGTCAGCGGTGCGATAGGTGCCGGCGCTGTGCCAGGCCATGCGGATGAAGAGCGGGCCGTAGTGGCCGAAGTCCGCTGGCCACCATTCCTGGGAGTCGGTCATCAGCGCCGTCAGATCGCGTTTTAGGGCCTGGAAATCCAGGCTTTTGAAAGCCTTGGCGTAGTCGAAGTCCTTGCCCATCGGATCGGATGCGGGCGAGTGCTGACTCAGGATTTTCAGGTTCAGTTGATTCGGCCACCAATCGCGGTTCGTCGTGCCACCGCCGGCGGCGTGGTTGAACGGGCATTTCGATTCATTTGCCATGTTCGGGTCCTTATCAGGTCTTCTGCGGCCGGCTCGTGCCGACTTCGGACTAGTAAGGCTAGACCCGACTCGGCGAGTCAGCTAATAGGCCGACTATTGGTGGCTGATAGGCGCAGTCTCTTACGCGAAGTGTCAGGCGCCGGCGCAGGGCAGGGCGCTGAAATGCCCGTGCTTGAGCGATGGTTTGCAAATTTGTGGAAGAAACGTGATGGTCATTAGAAATGTTATTGTATAACATAAAAATGATTTCATCTGATTGATGCCGGTTACACGCACTCTGTCTCGCCGGCATCGATCCTCACTTTTCTGCCTGACGGATTCCTGAAATGCCTTCCCGTTTCCACACCTTCCAACCCCGCCTGACGCTCATGGCCTCTGCGCTGCTGATTGCTTCCCCCGCATTCGCCGCCGACCCGCTGGAACTGCAACCGCAAGTCATCACCGGCAATCCGCTGGGCAGTCAGACGCTGGCCTCGCCCTCGACTGTGTTGAGCGGCGACAGCCTGACGCTGCAGCAAAAGGGCAGCCTCGGCGAAACCCTGAACAAGCAGCCGGGCGTGTCGTCGTCCTACTTCGGCCCCGGTGCGAGTCGCCCGATCATTCGCGGGCAGGACGGCGATCGCATTCGCATCCTGCGCAACGGTGTCGGTGCGCTGGACGCCTCGTCGCTGTCCTACGATCACGCGGTGCCGCTGGATCCGGTCAACGTCGAGCGCATCGAAATTGTCCGTGGCCCGGCGGCCTTGCTGTACGGCGGTAGCGCCATCGGCGGGGTGGTCAACACCTTCGACAACCGCATCCCGACCGAAGCCATCGAAGGCATTCACGGTGCCGGCGAGTTACGCTACGGCGGCGCCGACACCACTCGCAGCAGTGCCGGCAAGCTCGAAGCCGGTAACGGCCAGTTCGCCTTGCACCTGGACGCCAGCGCCCGCGAGTTCAATGACCTGAAGATTCCCGGCTACGCCAAAACCGGCCGTGAACGGGCGAACGACGATGGCGATTCGAAAAAGCATCGGCTAGCCAACAGCGACGGTCGTCAGGACGGCGGTGCGGTGGGTGGCTCGTACACCTGGGATGATGGTTATGCGGGGCTGTCGTACAGCAATTACGATTCCAACTACGGCTCGCCGGCCGAAGACGATGTGCGCATCCGCATGGAGCAGGAGCACTACGCGTTCGCCTCGGAAATCCGCAACCTCGACGGCCCGTTCAGCTCGGTCAAATTTGATGCCGGCTACACCGATTACCAGCACCGGGAAATCGAGGGCGGCGAGGTCGGCACCACGTTCAAGAACCAGGGCTACGAGGCGCGGGTCGAGGCCCGGCATCAGCCGTTGGGGCCGTTCAACGGGGTGATTGGCGCACAGGTCAGTCGCAACGAGTTCTCGGCGCTGGGCGAAGAAGCATTCGTGCCACACACCGATACCGATGCCGGTGCACTGTTCATTCTCGAAGAGCTGCAAGCCACGGATCGCCTGCTGTTTACCCTCGGCGGACGCCTTGAGCACACCACGGTCGACCCGGACGCCAAAGGCAACGAGCGCTTCGCCAATGCCGATCGCTCCAGCAGTTTCACCGCCGGCAGCCTGTCATCCGGTGCGGTGTACACGCTGACGCCGGTCTGGTCGGTCGCCGCCACGCTGGGCTACACCGAACGCGCACCGACGTTCTATAAGCTTTACGCCAACGGCGCCCACGTCGCCACCGGCACTTATGAAGTCGGGGATGCGGGGCTGTCGAAAGAGAAAGCCATCTCCAGCGACCTGGCCCTGCGTTTCGACAACGGTACGCACAAGGGCAGCGTCGGCGTCTTCTATAGCCATTTCTCCAACTACATCGGCCTGCTCGGGACGGGGCGCACGCTCAACGACGAAGGGGAGGAGGACGCCGACGGCATTCCTGAATACACCTACTCCGGTGTACGAGCGCGCTTCAGCGGCATCGAAGCGCAGGATCGCTGGACGCTGGGCGAAAACGCCTACGGCAAGTTTGCTCTGGAACTGTCGGGCGACTACACCCGCGCCAAGAACCTCGACAACGGCCAGGACCTGCCGCGCATCGCTCCGCTGCGGTTGAACACCGGTCTGTTGTGGGAGCTGGATCGCTGGCAGGCACGGATCGATGTGGAACATGCCAGTTCCCAGCACCGGGTGCCGGACAATGAAAGCAGCACCGACGGCTACACCACGCTGGGGGCGAATGTGGGTTATCACTTTGATGTCGGCCAGAGCAAATGGCTGGCCTTCGTCAATGCCGAGAACCTGACTAATCAGACCGTGCGTTACGCCAGCTCGATCCTGCGCGATATTGCGCCGGCAGAAGGGCGCAGCATTCAGGTCGGTCTGCGCACCACGTTTTGATCGTTCACACCGAATAGGCGCCAGCGTCGTTGCGACGCTGGCGTCGACCTCAACTTGATTGAGCGGTGTCTTCTTCCGGGATCTCGTCCAGCAGATCCTGTTGCCCCGGCAGCTCGGTGATCACGCTGAAATCACTGACTTCCACGGCGCCCAGGCCATACCCCAACAAGTGGAAAGAGAACGCCTTGCGCGGTTGCGGGTTGTCGAAACTGAAATCCATCTCCAGCGGCTGATCCGCCGTGGCGACCATCTCGGTCGGCAGGCCCAGTTGCACGTCCTGTTCGAACTCCTTGGCCTTGAGCTGAATGTACGCCGCCTGCTGCGGATCGACCGAACGCACGGTCAGGCGCACGCGGGTGTGGGAGCCCTTGGGCATCTCCAGGTATTGCGCGCCGATCAGGTTGTCGGCCCAGTCGTCCTTGATCTGCGCTTGCAGCGGGATCACGTTGGCGCTGCCGAACTGATAGCGCTGGTTGAGCGGGGTGCGCAGCAGCGACAGGTCCAGGGCGCTGGCGCGAGCGGCGATCTGTCGGGCATGCAGGCCATTGGCGTTGCCCTTGAATGTCGTACTGTCGGCTATGAAGCCGGTGCTCGCGTATTCGCGGCAGCGGCGCGGCATGTCGCATTCGGTGAGGATGCCGTTTCCATCGTGGTAGCGCAGTTTGCCATTGGTGAACGACATGATTTCACGGCCGCTATCGTAATCGCGAAACAGCGAGCGGCCGCTCAGGGCCGACGGCACGGGGAAATCAAAATAGTCGAGAATGGACGCGCTCAGATCGACGTGACCATAGACCCCGGCATTCAGGCGCGGCAGCTGCGCCTGCTCCGGCGCGAGGGTCAGGTTGAAACCCCAGGATGACGCGAGGCGGACGCCGTCGATGCCGTGGGATTCGTCCGAGGTGATCACCACCAGCGTGTCTTTCAGCACGCCCTGGCGTTCGAGGCCGCTCAGAAACTGCTCCAGCGCATCGTCCAGGTAACCGACGGCGGCCTGCTTGGGCGTGTCGTAGCGTTGCAGGTAATCCTCGGGCGCGGAGTAGGGCTGGTGCGTGCCGACGGTCAGCAGCGTGAGCATCCACGGCTGTTTCTGTTTTTTCAGTTCGCCAACGTATTTCAGCGCACCTTCGAAAAACGCCTTGTCGTCCTTGCCCCACGGGAACTCGAGGTAGTTGGCGTTGGTGAACCATTCCAGGCCATGTGTCGCATCAAAACCGATGTGCGGCATGATCTTGTCTTTGGCCATGAACCGCAGCCCTGCGCCTTGCAGGTAATGCGTGGCAAAACCGTGCTGGCGCAACTGGGCCGGCAGACAGGCCTGATTGCGCTCGTGCTGGGTCAGCATTTCCACGCCTTTGGGTGTGCCATTGTCGAGCTTGTCGTAATCGCCGCAGAGCATGGCGTACAGACCGCGAATGGTCTGGTGGGTATGCAACACGTAATCCGGGGTGTTCATGCCACGCTCGGCCCAGCGGCTGAGGTTGGGCATCAAGTCTTCCTGATAATGGCTGCCGATGGCTCGGCGATTGGCGCCGATGTAGGCGCCGGGAATGCCTTCCAGCGCAACGATCAGCACATTGCGCGCCTGACCTCTTGCGCTCAGCAGCGGGTGGCCATTGAGGTCGACATCCGTGAGTCCCGCCATCGACGGGGCGATTGCCGGGGCTTCACCCTCCAGCCATTCTTCTGCCTGCATCTGCACGTCGGCGACCTGCGCGGCCAGCAACTGGTGCGGCAGGTTGTACAGGCGCCAAGGGTCGGCGTCGCTGGGCGAAATGTTTTGCGCGCCCCAGTACGCGGTGAACAACAGTACCGGCGTCGCCCAGGTTGCGCGGGGCAGAGCGGGGGCGGTTGTCGCGCGTCGAGTCCAGTGACTCAGCAACCACAGGGCCAGAGCCAGCAGCAATGCAACCGCCACACCGGGATGGGCGAAGCCGCCGCCGGTGGAGTTTTCCACGAACTGTGGATCAATCAGGTAATGCAGATCCGCCACCGTCGGCAGACGGCCCACCGCACTGACCAGTTCCGCCGTCGCCACCGTCAGCAATCCCCAGAACAGCAAAAGCGGTAATGCCAGCCACCAGGGACGGCGATGCAACAGCACGATGAGCAAACTGCCGATGGCCAGATCCGACAGATAACCGAACAGGCTCGACCAACCGAGTGCCGCACGCAGGCACACCGGCACGAGCAGTACCAAAAAAATCAGAGAGAGAAGGCGAGCATCGAGCTGCCGTAGCCGTTGAAAAAGAGCGCTCACAAAAAAAGACCTTCCAGCCATCAAACCGTCATAAAAGTGTGGGCGATGATAACAAGGGTAGGACGGCTGATTGTGTTTTTAAACGCTGTACAGAGCGCACGTCACGTTGAACATTGCGAGCCAGGAATGCGTGAGGCCTTTGACCGACTCGGCTGAGGAGGTCGGGCTGAAGGAAATCTGCCTGAGATATTTATTGTTACTGACTGTTTGGTTGGGTGCAGTACAACGATTTCGCTCCTTCGTAGAGAGGATCCGGCCTTTAGGGTTGAGGCGGTTAGCCGCTGAAGCTGCTCAGCGACGCTTGGCGCGATGACTACGAGGTCACCTTGATTAATCCGAAAACGGTGCCGATGCCGGGAGCAGCCAAAATGCAATCAATGCTCTTGTTCAAGGCATCTGACAGATACGAGCGGGGAATGATGATGTCCACGATCTGCGTTGTTTGAGACTTGCGCTCCATTCGCAGTGTGTCGGGATTAACGAGGAGATCTACGGTGAGTCCGGTTGTCGGAAGTTTTGCTGAGACTGTTGCCCCGTAAGCGGGAACCGCGCTCAAGGAAATCGTCATATTTGCAGAGCTGAAACCCTGGAGGTTGAAGTCATCAAAAGAGGCAGTATTCGGCCCCGGGTTCTGCCGAGAAACATTTGTCATTCTCAATACTCCTGGGAGATAGGCGGTCGGAATTCAACCTCTCGGGACATTAGTGAAAAAGTATCGCCATCGAACCTGTCGGATCTGCCAGTTTTTTAGATCAAATCAGTCTTTGAAACGAGTTTTATAGTTCATCGTCTGAGGGTCATGGCTGGAGTTGGCGAAATGCCGTGAATCCTCCGGATTGGCTGTGGGCCTTGATCGATCTGCGTCCTCTCGGTTTTCCGACCTGAGCGAGGCAGCGGTTTTATTGTTTCAGGCTGTTTAACCGGACTTTGATCAATGTCGTGCTGCATTTGCGAACCAGTGCGATTTACAATGCGCGACTTCTGATGGAGTCGGCCGTCGTGGATCTACTCACGCAACTCTGTGCGCAGCTTGACCATTGGGTGATCGAACCGGTCACCGAACAGTTCCTTGGCCTGTTCGATTTGAATGGCCGCCTCGGTCTCGTCTTTTTGTTCACCTCTTACAGCGTGGCGTACGGCCTTTATCGCTATCGTAAATCCCGACATCTGACGCAGGCCCGATCTTTCTGGCAATTTGTCGGCGGCGGTCGTGTTCACGGGCATCGCTCGGCCTGGCTGGATTATCGCTATTACTTCATCAAGGCGATTCTGAAGGTGGCCCTGGTATTGCCGGTTGTTGGCCTCGTCGACCCGCACATCCTTCGTTCGGGCGACTATGCGCGATTTTTCACCCAGCTCTGGGGCGCTCGCGAGCAGGTGCCGGATCATCCGTTGATCGCGTTGTGCTACGGACTGGGCGTGTTTCTGTTCAGGGATTTTCTGCATTACTGGATTCACCGCGCCTTCCACTCCCGCTATCTGTGGGAGTTTCACAAGGTTCACCATTCGGCGCCGGTACTGGTGCCGGCCACGGCCAGCCGGATTCACATTGTCGAATCGATTGTTGAACGAATCGTCATCACTGCCGGCCTCGGAGCATTGGCCGGTGTGGTCTGGTACGCCTGCGGCGGCGAGGTCAGCCGCTATACGCTGTTCGGCGTGACCTGGCTGGTGCTGATCATCAACAGTCTGGGTTCCAATCTGCGGCACAGCCATGTCTGGCTGTCGTTCGGGCCGGCGGTCGAGCATGTGCTCAACAGTCCGGCCCAGCACCAGATTCACCACAGTGACGCCCCGCGACATTTCAACAAGAACTTCGCGATCAACCTGTCACTGTGGGACTGGCTGTTCGGCACGCTGTACGTCACCACTTCAAAGCCCGAAGTGCTGCGCTTCGGTACGGGCGAGAAGGATCGTACGCGCTATCTGACGCTCTACAGCCTGATCGTTACTCCGTTCGTGGACACCGCGAAGCGCCTGTCGTCGAACGCCGACGGGCTCAGAACCCGGTTCAACCAGCGTACGCCTTGAACGTCGACATCAGCTTGTTCATTGGTTTTTTGAAGGCTGGTTTTCGGGTGATATCAATATGCGATAACGGTATTTAAATTTCGTTTTTTATAGCGATAGAGTCCGGCCTCACAGATTTCCTGTAAATCACTGCGAGGTTGTCATGGCTCTTCCGTTCAAACGTTCTGCACTGACGCTGCTGACAGCTTCGCTGGCTGGCGCGCTGCTCGGCAACACCGCTCAGGCCGAAGGCAAGATCAGCATCGCCCAGCAATTTGGCATCGGTTATCTGATTCTGGATGTGGTGCGCGATCAGCACTTGATCGAGAAGCACGGCAAGGCCCAGGGCCTGGACATCAAGGTCGACTGGAACAGCATCTCCGGCGCCACCGCCATGAACGAAGCGCTGCTGACCGGATCGCTGGACGTGGTCTCGGCCGGCGTGCCGCCGATGCTCACCGTATGGGATCGCACCAAGGGCAATCAGAACGTCAAGGCCATCGCTTCGCTGGGTTCGATGCCCAACTACCTGCTGACCAACAACCCGAACGTGAAAACCCTCAAGGACTTCAGCGACAAGGATCGCATCGCCGTACCGGCGGCGGGTGTGGGCTTCCAGTCACGTACGCTGCAGATCGAAACGGCCAAGGAATTCGGCAATGACCAATACAAGAAATTCGACGATATTTCGGTCAGCCTGCCGCACCCGGATGCCACGGCCGCGTTGATCGCCGGCGGCTCGGAAATCAACGCGCACTTCTCCAGCCCACCGTTTCAGTATCAGGCGCTGCAGAATCCCAACGTGCATAAAGTGCTGAGTTCCTACGACGTGCTCGGTGGCCAGGCCACGTTCAACGTGCTCTACACAACGGAAAAATTCCACGACGAAAACCCGAAAACCTACAAGGCGTTCTACGACGCACTGGCCGAGGCCGAGAAGATCATCAAGGCCGACAAGCCTGCCGCAGCTCAGGCTTACATTCGTGTTGAACAGTCGAAACTGCCGCTGGCGCTGGTGGAGAAAATCGTCACCGACCCGGAAATCGATTTCACCGTGGTGCCGCAACGCACCTTTATATATGCAGAGAAATTGCAGGAGCTGGGCGTGCTGAAAAACAAGGCGGACAGCTGGAAGGATTATTTCTTTGAAGAGGCGCATGGTGGGGCGGGGAGTTGAACAGTCGTCATTTGTGAACCGTTCGCCCGGCAGTTTGTACTGATGGGCGGACTTTTCGTTTCAACTCACTGCTTTCACCCAAGAGGCTTTCGCTTGGCGAACGCCTCCATCATTCTTCGGCATTCATCGACCGAATCAGGTTGTTGCGCAACGTGACGATCGATTTCTGCATCTGCGTGAACTCTTCCGTGGTCAGCCCCGTCGCTTCGAACAGGCTGGTGCCCGAAGACACGTTGCGCAGGTCACGACCACTCTGGGTCAGGCTGATCCGCACCTGACGTTCGTCCGCCGGGTCACGCTGGCGTTGCACATAACCCATGGCCTGAAGTTTTTTCAGGATCGGGGTGAGGGTGTTGGACTCCAGGAACAGCTTTTCGCCGAGGCCGCCGACGGTCTGGTTGTCCTGCTCCCAGAGGGAGACGATGGTGATGTATTGGGTGTAAGTCAGGCCGAGCCGTTCGAGGATCGGTTTGTAAGCCTTGCCGAATGCCAGGTTGGTGGAATAGACGGCAAAGCACAGGAAATCGCTGAGTTTCAGATCCGTTGGTGCGGTGTTGGCGGTGGAATTCATGTTCATCCTCGTAGGTCAGTGACCGGTGAAACGTATGGGGCGAACTATACGTCGGATGCGATTCAATCGGGAGGGTTGATCATGTTGCCTGAGGTAACCGATTCGCCATTCGCAAGCGCGAACCGGTCACTTGTTTCTTATGCGCCTACATCGCATGCGATATATTTGGTGCGGAAAAATTACTCAGTGATGACGTTCAGTGCCACCTCGATGTTGCCGCGAGTCGCCTTGGAATACGGGCAGATCTGGTCAGCGGTGTGGGCCAGGTTCTTCGCGATGTCTTCGGCGATGCCGGGTACGCGCAGGGTCAGACGCGCCTGGAGGAAGTAAGCGGGGCCGGTTTGGCCCAGATCTACTTCGATGTCCACCGACATGTCTGCCGGAAGAACCACGCCCAGGTCATTGGCGACCAGGCCGACGGCGGCGGTATAGCAGGAAGACCAGGCACCGGCGAACAGTTGCTCGGCGGTCGGGTGGGGCAAGACATTGGCAAACACGTGCGCCGGTTTGGCATTGCCGGGTGTCGAGAGCTGAATGTCGAGATTGCCGTTGTGGCCACGGGAGGTGAGGCCGGCGCTGCTGGCGGTAGTGTGGGTCTTGCCGGTGGCCAGGACTTTTTCGATTTTGCTCATGGGGTAATCCTCAAGGTGTTGTGAATAGTTGTGATCGTATACGGTTAGATCGCATGCGATGTAACGATAATCCTCTTGCACTCTGGTTCTGTCAATCTGCTCAATGTCGCTCATACGACGGGCGGTTGTCCGCACGTCCGTTGCCCGGGTGCGCGGCAAACCCGCGTCTATAGTCAGAGGGCTGTGTGAAACGGGTGGCGCACCTCAAGGCTGCGACGGGAGGCGCCGAGTGAACAATCAGCTGTTTTTCATCCAGGAGATCGCCATGAGTCAGATTGAAAAAGTGCTTTACACCGCGAAAACCCACACCACCGGTGGACGTGATGGTGCGTCGCGCAGCTCCGACGGGATTCTCGACGTCAAGCTATCGTCTCCCGGCACTAATGGCGGCGGGACCAATCCGGAGCAACTGTTCGCGGCCGGCTGGTCGGCGTGTTTCATCGGCGCAATCAAGGCAGTGAGCGCACAACAGAAAATCAGCGTGCCGGCGGATGTGGCCGTGGACGCCGAGGTGGATCTGGGCACGAATTCAGGAGGGTATCTGTTACAGGCCCGGCTCAGTGTGAGCCTGCCCGGTATGGATCGCGCCGCGGCGCAGAAACTGGTGGAGGACGCGCATCAGGTGTGCCCTTACTCCAAGGCCACACGAGGCAACATTCAGGTTGAGGTGAAGCTGGTTTGACGGGTAATGCAAAACGGCGCGCCATGATCATCGATCATGGCGCGCCGTTTGTTTGTTCAGGCAGTGAGGCGGCAATCAATGCATCTTGCTGTGATCGTGGCCTTCCATGGTCAGCGCCTTGACCGGCGCTTTCACTTCAATGGTTTCCTTTTCGCCCTTGGCGTTTTCGACGATCAGGGTCAACGGCACGCTGTCGCCTTCCTTCAGCTGGGCGGTCAGGCCCATCAGCATCACGTGGTAGCCATTCGGGTCGAAGTTGACGGCTTTGCCCGCCGGCAGGTCGACCGATTTCACCGGGCCCATGCTCATTACGTCGTTTTTCATGGTCATTTCATGAATCTGCACGTCCTTGGCCGCCGGCGAGGCAACGCTGAGCAGCTTGCTGTCGGTGTCGGCGGTGACGATCATGAACGCGCCGCTGGCCGACTGGTTCGGCACGGTCGCACGCACCCAGGCGTCATCGACCCTGGTCTGCGCCGACACCTGGAACGCCAGGCCCAGCAGGGACAGGCCCAGTGCGGCACGTTTGATGTTGTTCAGAAAAGGGTTCATCAGCAGACCTCCATGACGGTAAGCAAATCTTCCGTGCACTCTTGTGCCGAAAGCGATTGAGACAGACCCACACGTAAGTTGCCCCGAGTGTCGTAGACGTAACTGGTGGCGGTGTGGGACAGGGTATAGGTGTCGCCGGCCGGGACTTTTTCGTAGAACACGTCGAATTCCTTGGCGGTGGCCTTGGTTTCTTCGAGGGTGCCGTACAGCGCGACGAAGCTCGGGTCGAAGGTCTTGACGTAGGCGTCGAGGATTTCCGGCGTGTCACGTTCCGGGTCGAGGGTGATGAACACCACTTGCAGGATGTCGCCATCCTTGCCCATCAGCTTCTTGATTTTCGCGGCGCGGGCCAGCGTTGTCGGGCAGACCGCCGGGCACTGGGTGAAGCCGAAGAAGATCATCGGCATCAGGCCGCGAAAGCTCGACAGCGACACGGTGTTGCCTTCGGTGTCCTTGAGCTTGAAGGTGCGTCCGAGGATCTTGTCGCTCAGATCCTTGCCGTACTTGTACGACAGTTTGCCGCGGGTGTCGCAGCCGGCGAGCAGGCCCAGACCGAGTACGCCCATTCCCGCAAGCACCTTGCGGCGAGTCAACAAAGCCGTCATTTCATACCGCCCTTTGGAGCCCGCCAGTCGGCAGGACAGGCGGGCGGGTTAACCGTAAAAGCGGCGCATGATACCAAAATGAACCGACAGGTCGGTTTTTGAACGCCAGCCAATGTCGGATCGGGCGACAAAAGGTGTAAGAAAAAATGACTCAAGGTGATGGCGGTGGCGGTTCAACCGGGCTCCAGCCACCGCCCAGTGCGGTGTAAAGGTTCACCTGTGCCACCAGTTGCGCCAACCGGTCGGTAATCAGTCCTTGCTGAGAACTGAACAGCGAACGCTGGGCATCGAGGAATGTCAGGCTGCTGTCGACGCCGCTTCGATAGCGGTGCTGCGCCATGTCGTAATAATCCTGGGTCGCCTGCACCAGATCGCGTTGGGCCTGGAGTTGCTGTTCGTAGGTCTGGCGCGCCGCGAGGCCGTCGGATACTTCCTGGAATGCCGTCTGAATGGTCTTTTCGTACTCGGCGACGGTGATGTCTTTTTGCAGTTTCGCGTAATCCAGGCTCGCACGCAGACTGCCGGCGTTGAAGATCGGCAGGTTGATCTGCGGCTGGAACGTCCAGGCCCCGGAGCCGCCCTTGAACAGCCCGGACAGATCGCGGCTGGACGTCCCGGCATTGGCCGTCAGGCTGACACTGGGGAAAAATGCTGCCCGCGCCGCGCCGATGTTGGCATTGGCGGCGCGCAGTTTGTATTCGGCCTGGAGAATGTCCGGCCGGCGTTGCAGCAGATCCGACGGCAACCCGGCCGGCACGGTTGCCACCAGATCACTGTCCAGCGGACGCGCCGGCAGGTGCTCGGGCACCGGCGCCCCCACCAGCAGCGTCAGGCTGTTCAAATCCTGGGCGACCTGACGCTGATAACGAGCCAGGCTCGCGCGGGTGCTGTCGACACTGGTCTGCGCCTGAATCTGATCCAGCGCCGAAGACTTGCCGGCCTCGCGGTTGCGGGTGGTCAGGTGCAGGCTGCGCTCGTCGGCGGCCAGCGTCTCCTCGGCCAGGGCCAGCAACTCCTGATCGGCGCGCCAGGTCAGGTAGGCGTTGGCGACGTTGGCCACCAGGCTCAATTGCGCACTGCGCCGGGCTTCTTCGGTGGACAGCCAGGTCAACAGCGCCTGCTCGCTGAGACTGCGCACCCGGCCGAAGAAGTCCAGTTCGTAAGCGCTGATACCCAGGTTCACCGTATAGGTCGAGGTGATCGCTGCTTTGGTTCGGGTCACGCTGGACGGCACCCGCTGACGCAGTTCGTTGGCATTGGCCGACACCGCCGGCAGTAGATCGGCACGCTGGATGCGGTACTGCGCCTGAAACGCCTCGACGTTCAGCGCGGCAACACGCAAGTCACGGTTGTTGATCAGCGCACTTTCGATCAGTTGCTGCAACGCCGGATCATTGAACAGCGTGCGCCAGTCATCGACGACGGTGGTGGCTTGCGGTGCCGCTGAGTACGCCGGACCTCGCGGATACTGCGCAGCGCTGGGCGAAGCGGGTCGCTGGTAATCAGGAATCAACGAACAACCGCCCAGCAGCAGCGTCACGGACAGGAGGGAAATCGGGAGCCTGGACATCAACAGCCTCGTTCACAAAGGGGAGCGGACGTCGGGCGCCCGATAAAAGAAAGCGCGGATCAGGCGCCGGCCATCCATCTGGCCAGACCGTGTCGCCCGCTGACACCGAGCTTGGCGGCCGCACGCTTGAGGTAGGTCTCGATCGAGCTGTTCTTGACCCTTAGCTTCTCGGCCATCTGCGGCACGGTGCCGCCTGTCAGCAAGCCCAGGCAGACTTCTTTTTCCCGTACCGACAACGTGATGTCGCCCAGCGCCAAGCGTTGGTCGAACACCTGTTGCAACGGTGCCTGCCGTTGATCGGACTCTGGCAGACGCGGTTGCCGGGCGTCGGTTTGCCGGCTGATGTGCGCATGGCGCTCGATCAAGGGCAACAGCGTGTCGGACAGGCTTTTGAGGAACGACAGCTCCGGCAGCGAAAACACCCGATGCGTGTGAGGGCGGTAAAAGGAGATGACGCAACGGCGGTTGGACGTGCGGGACACCAGATTGCATTGGTGGACGCTGTGGTGCGGGTGTCGATGCTGGAGCGAGGCTTTCAGTTGAATCAGTAGCGAATCGTTCATCTCGATCATCTGTTGCAGCAGCGGATGGTCGTCCGGGTGCTGCAACGGATCCGGGGGCGGGAAGGTGTCCGGCAACCCGGCGCTGCCCAGCGCCTTGATCTCGACCACGCTGGACTCCCGTTCATCCAGGGTCCATTCGCTGAGATGGACGCGATTGACCGGAACGAGGTTGTCGACCAACTGGAACATGTTCGTGGCAAAACGCTCGTTGCCGGTGCTGGCGATCAGCTCACCCAACTGCCAGTAAAAGTGCGGATTTTCCATGTTGCGAAGACTGCCGGTCAGATTCATATCTTTGTCATCCTTGATTTAGAGCCATTGCCGAATCGTCTGCCGTGCATGCACCCGTGAAACGCCCACCCAGTCTTTTCTCCTTGAAATCGATCTGGAGCAGGATTTAAGCCCATGCATTTGTCCTACGTCTGTAGGGGAAAACAGGGACACAAAGTGCCACTATTTCCGAATTAATGGCGCCATGTTTCTGTCAGGCCATGGCTGACGGTCACGTAGTCCGTGACTGTACGGTCTAATACGAACCCCGGAATCCGGGGCTCGGACCGCCGTGTTCCGACATTTCGGGGGGCTAGCGGGTCATCAAGTGTGGCGATTGTCCTACAGGATTTTCAGTAATTTCTTTCCGAACTTTTAGGGGAATTGCCGACTTCTCAGGCCCTGTTGGTACGCACAACTGTACAAAGTGGGGAGAGTTGTCCGGGTTTCACGTGTCACGCGGGTTTCGGGGCCGATGCTTGAATACGCGCCAAATCACGTGAGATGGATCTTATGAACCAATTTGCTGCCGACGCGGCGGACGGTCTGTCCGCGATTTCCGAGGCCTTCCCGCTGACTGCCGCCCAGCGCGACATCTGGCTCGACCAACTGCGTCAGGGGAATTCGCCGATGTACAACATCGGTGGCTATGTCGAGCTGACCGGGCCGCTGGACCCGGCGCTGATGCAGGCAGCGCTTGAAGGGCTCGTGGCCCGGCATGACGCCATGCGCACCAGTCTGCTGGCGGGGGCCGGCGAGCATGGGCTGCCGTTACAGCGTTTCGCGCAGTCCATGCCGGTGCCGATGCCGGTGCACGATTTACGCAGCCATCCCGATCCCTACGTCGAAGCACGCCAATTGACGCAGGAAAACATCGAGCAGCAGTTCACACTGGACGGAGGGCCGTTGTTCCGGTTTTGTCTGATCTGGCTCGATGACGACTGCCATTGGCTCTCACTCCAGGCCCATCACCTGATCGTCGATGGCTGGGGGTTCGGCGAGATGCTCAAATCCCTCGACGAGATTTACAACGCGCTGGCGCTCGGGCAGCAGCCACCCGATTCGGCGCCGTCCTATGTCGATTTCATCCGTGACGATGCGCGGTATTTTCAGTCCGCCCGTTATGCCCGTGACCGAGCGTACTGGCTGGACAAATACCAGCACCGTCCCGAACCGCTGTTGTTGCCGCGCTATCAGGAGCGCTTTGCCGGCGCTGCGGCACCGACCCGGATTTTCTCGCAGGTTTTTCCGGCACGTCTGCACGAGCGCATGAAGCACGTGGCCCGAGAATATGGTGCGTCGGCGTTTCATGTGTTGCTGGCAGCGATCCATGTGTACTTCAGCCGCAGCGCCCAGCGAGACGAATGGGTGGTGGGCGTGCCGCTGCTCAATCGTTCCGGCGCCCGGTTCAAATCGACCCTGGGGCTGTTCACCCAGGTCAGTGCGGTGCGCATGGGATTTGGCCGCGAGCTGTCGTTCAGTGCACTGATCAAGGCGATAGGTGATGAGCTGAAACGCGATTTCCGCCATCAACGTTTTCCCCTCAGCGACATGAACCGCGCACTCGGCCTGCTGCGCGAGGATCGCTCGCAGCTGTTCGAAGTGACCGTGTCCTACGAGCGCGACGCGCATGAGTACCGCTACGGTGGTGCGCAGGCGCGGGTGGTCAAAGTGTCGAACCACGAAGAGGGCACACCGCTGTCCGTGCACCTGCTGAGCAGCCGGGGCGACGGCGAGGACAGTTTGTACATGGTGTACAACGAGGCCTACTTTGACGCCGATGAAATCGCGGCGCTGAGTGGGCGCTTGCTTTGGGTGCTGGAACAGGGGCTTGAGGAACCCGCGCTTGCAGTGGGCGATTTCAGCCTGAGCCTTCCTTCCGAATCGGCGTTGCTGCAGCAGTGGAATGACACGCGCGCTGAACTCCCCAAAGACCTGACCATTCACCAGCGCATTGAAGCGCAAGCGGCAGCACAGCCAGAGGCGGTAGCGGCAGAATCCCAGGGACAGTGGTTGACCTATGCCGAGCTGAACCGACAGGCCAACGCCCTGGCCCATCATTTGATCGGGCTCGGTGTACGACCCGATGACCGCGTGGCACTGGTCGCCCGCCGAGGGCAGGACACACTGGTCGCGCTGCTGGCGATCCTCAAGTCCGGCGCCGGTTATGTGCCGGTCGATCCGGCTCACCCTGCGGAACGGTTGAGCTATCTGTTGAGCGACTGCGCTCCGGTCGTGGTCCTGACCCAGCGCGATCTGCGCGAACGCTTGCCGGTGCTGGACGTGCCGCTGATCGAAATCGATGCGCGCGGCTGGCCGATCAACGATCTCAACCCCGACGTCCCGAATCTGACCACCGCGCACCTGGCCTACGTGATCTACACCTCCGGCTCCACCGGCCAGCCCAAAGGCGTGATGGTCGAACATCGCACGTTATCGAATCTGGTCGACTGGCATTGCACGGCTTTCGACTTGTGCGCCGGTCGCCACACTTCAAGCCTTGCCGGCTTCGGTTTCGACGCCATGGCCTGGGAAGTCTGGCCTGCGCTTTGTGCCGGCGCGACCCTGCACCTGGCGCCGTCCCGTGACGGTGGCGAAGACATCGACGCGCTGCTCGACTGGTGGCGCACGCAACCGCTGGACGTGAGTTTCCTGCCGACTCCAATTGCCGAGTACGCCTTCAGCCGCCACCTCGAACACCCGACCCTGCGCACGCTGCTGATCGGCGGTGATCGCCTGCGCCAGTTCAATCGCGAGCAGTCGTTCGCGGTGATCAACAACTATGGCCCGACCGAAGCGACGGTGGTCGCCACCTCGGGTCGAATCGAACCGGGACGGACGCTGCACATCGGCAAACCCGTAAGCAATGCCACGGCCTATCTGCTGGATGACCGACAGCGTCAGGTGCCGATTGGCGTGGCCGGCGAGCTATACGTCGGAGGCGCCGGCGTAGCGCGGGGTTACTTCAATCGCCCTGAGCTGACCGCCGAACGCTTTCTCGACGATCCATTCAGCCGCCAGCCCCACGCACGTATGTATCGCACCGGCGACCTCGCACGCTGGCGTCCGGACGGCACCCTTGAGTACCTGGGCCGCAACGACGATCAGGTGAAAATCCGTGGCGTGCGTATCGAACCCGGCGAAATCGAAGCCGCGTTGAGCAGCCATGAATCCGTGCGCGATGCGGTGGTGCAGGTACGTGACGGCCAACTGCTGGCCTGGTTCACCGAACGCCAGCCGCTGGACATCACGCAGTTGCATGCCCATCTGCAAACCCGTCTGCCCAGTGCGATGCTGCCATCGGCTTACGTGCGCTTGACGGGGATGCCCCTGACGGCCAACGGCAAACTGGATCGTCAGGCGTTGCCGGCGCCGGGGCCGGAGGCGTTGATCCGCCGCGAGTACGAAGCCCCGCAAGGCGACGTCGAAATCCTCCTGGCGCAGATCTGGGCCGACGTACTGCAAGTCGAAAAGGTCGGGCGTCACGATCACTTCTTTGAACTCGGCGGGCACTCGTTGCTGGCGGTCAACCTGATCGAGCGCATGCGTCAGCTAGGGATGAGCAGCGATGTGCGCGTGCTGTTCGGTCAGCCGACATTGGCGGCACTGGCTGCGTCGGTGGGGAGTGGTCGCGAGGTCGAAGTGCCGGTCAACCGCATTGCGCCAGGTTGCACGCAGATCACGTCGGACCTGTTGCCGTTGGTAGAACTGGATCAGGCCACCCTCGACCGGATCATCGCCAAGGTGCCGGGCGGGGCGGCCAACGTGCAGGACATTTATCCGTTGGCGCCGTTGCAGGAAGGCATTCTTTATCACCACATCACCGCCGCGCAGGGCGACCCGTACCTGCTGCAATCGCAGCTGGCGTTCGACAGCGTCGAGCGGGTCGAGGCCTATGCGGCGGCGCTGCGTCAGGTCATGGCGCGCCACGATATCCTGCGCACCGCCGTGGTCTGGGAAGGTTTGACCACGCCGGTGCAGGTGGTCTGGCGCGAAGCCAAACTGCCGGTGCAGGAAATCGCCCTCGATCCGGCGGAGGACGATGTCCTCGCGCAACTGCACGAGCGTTTCGATGCTCGTCGCTATCGCATCGACGTCAGTCAGGCGCCGCTGATCCGGCTGATGTATGCGCGCGATCCGGCTCATGGGCGGATCGTGGCGATTCTGTTGTTCCATCATCTGGCGCTGGATCACATCGCGCTGGAGGTCTTGCGCCATGAAATGCGCGCCAACTTGCTGGGGCTCGATGAACCGCTGCCGCCAGCGGTGCCGTATCGCAATTACGTGGCCCAGACCCGACTCGGTGTCAGCGAGCAGGAACACGAAGCGTTCTTCCGCGAAATGCTCGCCGACATCGACGAGCCGACCTTGCCGTTCGGTTTGCAGGACGTGCAGGGCGACGGACGCGGTATCGACGAAGCGGTGCGCATGCTTGCGCCTGAACTGGACCGGCGCTTGCGCCTTCAGGCACGGCAGGCAGGCGTCAGCGTGGCCAGCTTGATTCACCTGGCCTGGGCGCAGGTGCTGGCGGCGACGTCGGGGCAGGAGCGCGTGGTGTTCGGCAGTGTATTTATGGGCCGCATGCAGGGCGGCGAGGGCGCGGACCGGGCGCTGGGGGTGTTCATCAACACCTTGCCATTGCGGGTGGACATGGACCGGGGTGCGCGCGATGCCGTGCTGCTGACCCACGGCCGACTGACCGATTTGCTCGGGCACGAACATGCGTCACTGGCGCTGGCCCAGCGTTGCAGCGGCGTTGCGTCACCAGCACCGCTGTTCAGCGCGTTACTCAACTATCGGCACACCGACCTTGAGGTGCAGGAATCGACGTCGGACCAAGCCTGGCAAGGCATCCAGACCCTCGAGAATGAAGAGCGCACCAACTACCCGCTGACCTTGAGCGTCGATGATCTGGGCAGCGCCTTGCGGATCACTACGCGAACACTGATGAACATCGGCGCCCGGCGCATCGGCGACTACGTGCAGACCGCATTGCAGGCGCTGGTGGATGCGCTGGAGCAGACACCGCAACAGCCACTGAATCGCTTGCCGATCCTGCCGGCGGCGGAGCTTGAACAACTGCTGGTCGAGTTCAATGCCAGCGAAGTCGATTGCCCGATCGATCAGCCGCTTCAGGTGTTGTTCGAGCAGCAGGCGCAACGCCGTCCCGACGCCATCGCCTTGCAGGCCGGTGAACAACAGCTGACGTATCGCCAGCTGAATGAGCAGGCCAACCGCTTGGCGCATCATCTACGGGAGCAAGGTGTGCAACCGGATTCCAGGGTGGCGATCTGCGTCGAGCGCAGCCTGGATCTGATAGTCGGCCTGCTCGGCATTCTCAAGGCGGGCGGCGCGTATGTGCCACTTGACCCCGACTATCCGCTGGAACGCCTGCATTACATGTTGCAGAACAGCGCCCCGGTGGCGGTGCTGGTACACGAGGCCACTCGCAATCTGCTTAATGATCCCGGTGTGCCGGTCATCGATTTCGGCCGTTGCACCTGGCAGCACGCATCTGCCGAGAACCTGCAAGTTCCGGGTTTGAGCGCTGCAAACCTGGCCTACATGATCTACACCTCGGGCTCCACCGGCACGCCGAAGGGCGTGATGATCGAGCATCGAAGCGCCTGCAACATGGTCCACTGGGGTTCGCAGATCAGCCCACCGACCGGGCACGGCGCGCTGTTGCAGAAGGCGCCGTTCAGCTTCGACAGTTCGGTGTGGGAGATTTTCTGGCCGCTGTGTTCCGGCCTGCGGCTGGTGCTGGCGCGTCCCGACGGCAACCGTGATTCGGCGTATGTGACTCAGGTGATTCGCGAACGGCAGATCACCGTGGTCAAGTTCGTGCCGGCGCTGCTACAACAGTTCATCGAACAGGATGATGTCAGCCAGTGCACCAGCCTGACCGACGTGCTCAACGGTGGCGGTGAGCTGACGGCCGCACTGGCCCGACGCGTGCGCGAGCGCCTGCCGTGGGTGCGTCTGCATAACGTTTACGGCCCGACCGAAACCACGGTCGACAGCACCGGCTGGACGCTGGAGCCGGATCAATCGGTGCCGGAAGCCGTGGTGCCAATCGGCAAGGCGTTGAGTAACACCCGGCTCTACGTGCTGGACGCCCATGACCAACCGGTGCCATTCGGGGTGAGCGGTCACTTGCATATCGGCGGGGTCGGAGTCGCGCGGGGTTATCTGGGACTGCCGGACATGCAGGCCGAGCGCTTCATCGACAGCCCGTTCGTGGCCAGTGATCGCCTGTACCGCACCGGCGATCTGGTGCGCTACCGGGCGGATGGCAACCTCGAATTCCTCGGGCGCAACGACTTCCAGGTCAAGCTGCGCGGCCTGCGTCTTGAGCCGGGGGAAATCGAGGCGCGGCTGATCGAGCATCCAGCGGTGCGTGAAGCCGTGGTGCTGGTCCGCGACGAGAGACTGGTGGCGTATTTCACCGTGCGCGAAGGCTTCGACGCGCCACCCATCGAAACCTTGCGCGCCCACGTGCTGGAGCGCTTGCCGGAGTACATGGCGCCGGGCGCTTACGTGAAACTCGAGGCATTGCCCCTGACCCCCAACGACAAGGTCGACCGCAAAGCCTTGCCGGCACCGGGGGCAGAAGCGGTGCTCAGTCGTCGGTACGAGGCGCCCGAGGGCGAAGTCGAAATCCGGCTGGCGCAGATCTGGGCCGAGGTGCTGCAACTGGAGCAGGTCGGCCGCAACGACCACTTCTTCGAACTCGGCGGGCATTCGTTGCTGGCGGTCAGTCTGGTGGCGCGCATGCGTCAGGCCGGGCTGCACGTCGATGCGCGGTCGCTGTTCAGCCAGCCAACCTTGGCCGCGCTGGCGGCCCAGACTTCGGCGCAGGCAAAACAGGTGGAAGTCCCGCAAACCACCATACCGACGCTCAACCGCAAACGCCGGCTCTGAATGGGATCAAACCTGTGGGAGCGAGCTTGCTCGCGA
The DNA here is from genome assembly GCF_002113125.1 of Pseudomonas sp. B20(2017). GTDB lineage: Bacteria > Pseudomonadota > Gammaproteobacteria > Pseudomonadales > Pseudomonadaceae > Aquipseudomonas. The sequence goes on from NZ_NEJP01000010.1 coordinate 209,369, forward strand.
AAGCGGTGTGTCAGTCACCAATGATGTCGGCTGCCAAGACCTCTTCGCGAGCAAGCTCGCTCCCACAGGGTGGGAGCTGCCCAGCACCATGGCTTGTCCCCGCTTCCCATGTCAGACACCCAGGCCCCGATGTTTTAGCTTTTCCTGGCTGCGTGCGGCCGCACGGACTCGCCGCTGCGCGCTCCTTTTTCCCGAATTTACAGCAGGTTACCCCCATGCAATTTCGCGAGCTGATGGCTGTTATTTCCACCCATGCGATCCGCCTTCAACAGGACGATGAAGACCTGGTCATTCTGGGCGACGACGACGCGCTGGACGACGCGCTTTGGGACAGCCTCGCCAAACACAAGGCGCAGTTGCTGGAACTGGTGGCGAGCCACGGCGGCGACTGGTCGAGCCCGGCGCTGCGTATCACCCCGGACATGCTGCCGCTGGTGCAACTGGATCAGCCGGCCATCGACCGAATCGTCGCCACCGTGCCGGGTGGCGTGGCGAATGTGCAGGACATTTATCCGCTGGCGCCGTTGCAGGAAGGTCTGCTTTATCTCCACCTCAGCGCGCCGGAAGGGGACCCCTACGTGTCGCAGGCGCGGTTCACCTTCGACAGTCGCGAACGGCTGGACACATTTACTGACGCGTTGCGTCGGGTGATCGACCGCCACGACATTCTGCGCACTTCGTTCGTCTGGGAGCGTCTGGACGAACCTGTGCAAGTGGTCTGGCGCGAAGCCCCGCTGGTCTGTGAGGAAGTTGAACTCAATCACCGCAAGGACGTGCTCACGCAATTGCTGGCACGCCACGACCCACGACTCTTTCGCCTCGACCTGCAACAGGCCCCGTTGCTGCGACTGGTGTTCGCCGAGGATCCGGTCAACGACCGGGTGGTTGCATTGTTGCTGTTCCATCACATGATCATGGATCACCTCGCGCTCGATGTGGTACGCCGTGAGATTCAGGCTTATCTGTCCGGTCGCGACGCCGAAGTCGGTAGGGCGGTGCCGTTTCGCGACCATCTGGCGAGGGCACGTCTGGAGTCGGATGAGCAGGCGCACGAAGCATTTTTCCGCGAGATGCTCGGTGACATCGACGAGCCGACTCTGCCCGGTGGCTTGCACGATGTGCAGGGTGACGGTCAGGGCATCGAGGAAGTCTCGTGCATGCTTGAAGGCGATCTGAGCCAGCGTCTGCGCACTCAGGCGCGGCAACTGGGCGTGAGCGTGGCGAGCCTGATGCACCTGGCCATGGCGCGCGTGCTGGGGCAGTTGTCCGGGCGCACGGCGGTGGTGTTCGGCACGGTTCTGCTGGGGCGGATGAACGCCGCGGAGGGCGTCGAACAGGCATTGGGGATGTTCATCAATACCTTGCCGTTGCGGGTGGATGTCGGCGAGTCGAGCGTTCATGACAGCGTGCTGGCGACGCATCGGCGTCTGACCGCGCTGCTTGCCCATGAGCAGGCGTCCCTGGCACTGGCCCAGCGTTGCAGTGCGGTGGCGGTGCCGACGCCGCTGTTCAGCGCGATGCTCAACTACCGCCACAGCAGCGTGGAAGAAGTCGCCGAGGTGATCGAGTTGTCGCCGGGGGTGCAGGTGCTGGGTGCCCGCGAGCGCACCAATTACCCGCTGACCATCAACATCGACGACCTGGGTCAGGATCTGCGTATCACGGCGTTGGCCGACGTGACGCTCGGCGCCTCACGAATCGCCGGGTATCTGCGTACGGCGCTGGAAAATCTCGCCGATGCGTTGCAGAACAATCCGCAAGCCGCCATGCACAGCCTGAACATCTTGCCGTCAGCCGAGCGTGAGCACTGGTTGTCTGGCGTCAATACGCCGCAGGCGAAGTTTCCCGACGCGCCGATGATCCATCAGCGATTCGAAGCACATGCGCACGCTCGGCCCGACGCCGTCGCATTGTTGTTCGAGGACAGGACGTACAGTTACGACGCAATCAACCGACAGGCCAACCGGGTGGCCCATCGCTTGCTCGCCCTGGGCATCCGCCCGGATGACCGGGTAGCCATTTGCGTCGAGCGCGGCCCGCAGATGATTGTCGGTTTGCTGGGCGTGCTCAAGGCGGGTGCCGGTTATGTGCCGATCGACCCGGCCTATCCGCTGGAACGGATTGCCTTCACCCTGCAAGACAGTGCACCGATAGCGGTGTTGATGCAGGCGGCGACGCTGGATCGGGTGGCCGGGCTATCCGTGCCGCAGATCGACCTCGACGACCACGCTTTGCAGACCGAACCCGAATTCAACCCGCAGATCCCGGACTTGAATCCGGCGCATCTGGCCTATGTGATCTACACCTCTGGCTCCACCGGGCTGCCCAAAGGGGTGATGGTCGAACACCGCAACGTGGCACGCCTGTTTGGCGCGACCCACGACTGGTTCCGGTTCAATGCGCAAGACGTCTGGGCGTTGTTTCATTCGTTTGCCTTTGACTTCTCGGTCTGGGAAATCTGGGGCGCGCTGGCGTATGGCGGTCAGTTGCTGGTGGTGCCGCAGCGCATCAGCCGCTCGCCGGACGAGTGCTACGCGTTGCTCTGCCGAACGGGCGTCACCGTGCTCAACCAGACGCCGAGCGCGTTCCGCCAGTTGATCGCCGCCCAGGAGCGCAGTCCGTTGCAGCATTCGTTGCGCGAAGTGATTTTCGGCGGTGAGGCGCTGGAGCCTGGGTCGCTCAAACCCTGGTACGCGCGGATCGGCAACGCCGGCACCCGGCTGGTGAACATGTACGGCATCACTGAAACCACGGTGCATGTGACCTATCGACCGCTGGTGGCGGCAGACGCGCAATTGACCGCGAGCAGCCCGATTGGGGTGCGCATTCCCGACCTGCAACTGTACGTCCTCGATGCCCGCCGGGAGCCGGTGCCGGCCGGGGTCGTTGGAGAACTTTACGTTGGCGGCGCCGGGGTTGCCCGTGGTTATCTGAATCGTGAGGCGTTGACCGCCGAACGTTTCATCGCCGACCCGTTCAGCGGGCATGCCCACGCGCGTTTATACAAGACCGGCGATCTGGCACGGTGGACGCTGGAAGGCGAGCTTGAATACCTGGGACGCAATGACGATCAGGTGAAGATCCGTGGTTTCCGTATCGAACTCGGCGAGATTCAGGCACGCCTGTCATCCTGCGACGGCGTGCGCGATGCGGTGGTGATCGCGCGCGAGAACAGCCCTGGAGACACGCGTCTGGTGGCGTACTGGCTGGCCGCCGAAGGTGGAGAGCCAAGCGTTGCGCAATTGCGCGATCACCTGCTGGTGTCGCTGGCCGACTATATGGTGCCGGGCGCGTTCGTGCGTCTCGACGCCTTCCCGCTGACCGCCAACGGCAAGCTGGATCGCAAGGCGTTGCCGCAGCCGAACAATGAGGCCTTCGCCCGACGTGATTTTGAAGCGCCGCAGGGCGAGATCGAAGCCCGCATCGCAGCGATCTGGCAAACCTTGCTTGGGCTGGACCGAGTGGGCAGGCATGACAATTTCTTCGAGCTGGGCGGCCATTCGCTGCTGGCGGTGAAGCTGATCGAGCGCATGCGTCAACAGGACATGCAATGCGACGTTCGCGTGCTGTTCGGCCAGCCGAGCGTGGCGGCACTGGCCGCGACGTTGGGAGGGGATACCACGGTCAGCGTGCCGGCCAATCGCATCGAACCCGGTTGCACCCGTATCACCCCGGACATGCTGCCACTGGTCACGCTGGATCAAGCGTCCATCGACCGTGTCGTCGAAACCGTTGACGGCGGTATCGACAACGTACAGGACATCTACGCCCTGGCCCCGTTGCAAGCGGGGATTCTCTATCACCATCTGGCGACTGCCGACGGTGACCCCTATGTGTTGCAAGCGCAGTTCGCCTTCGACGGACTGGCACAGATCAAGGCATTTGTCCGCGCGCTGAACAGCGTCATCGCCCGGCACGACATCCTGCGTACCAGCGTGGTCAGGGAAAACCTCGAGGAGCCGGTGCAAGTGGTGTGGCGTGCGGCGCCGCTGGCGCTGGAGCGGGTGGATGCCGATCCGCAGGACGGTGATGTGTTGCAGCAAATGCAGGCGCGCTTCGATCCGCGACACTATCGCCTGGACTTGCAGCGTGCGCCGTTGATGCGTTTCGCCTACACCGAGGATCCGTTGCAGAACCGCTGGGTCGGGATCTTGCTGTTGCACCACATCGTTCTCGACCACACGGCGCTTGAGGTGCTGGTGGCCGAGATGGGCGAAACACTTCACGGGCAAGCCGACGCGCTGCCGTACCCCGTGCAATATCGCAACTATGTCGCACAGGCCCGACTCGGTTCGAATGCGGCGACACAGGAAGCATTCTTTCGCGACATGCTCGGCGACATCGTTGAGCCGACATTGGCGTTCGGTTTGCGCGACGTACTCGGCGATGGCAGCCGCATTGTGGACAGTGAGCTGGCACTGGATGAAGGCCTTGCCGGGCGTCTGCGCAAACAGGCCCGCGAGCTGGGCATCAGTGTGGCGAGCCTGGTGCATCAGGCCTGGGGCCAGGTGCTTGCACAGGTCTGCGGGCGCGAAGACGTGGTATTCGGCACCGTGCTGCTGGGGCGCATGCAGGGTGGCGAGGGCGCCGACCGTTCGCTGGGTATGTTCATCAACACGCTGCCGCTGCTGGTCAGTGTCGGGGCGACAGCGGTGGAGGCGGGTGTCAGGGCAACCCATGAGCGACTGGCGCAACTGCTGGTACACGAGCAAGCGTCACTGATGGTGGCGCAACGTTGCAGTGGCGTGACGGGGTCAGAACCGCTGTTCAACACGCTGCTCAACTATCGCCATAGTGCGGAGCAGTCGGCCACGCCGGGATGGGAAGGCATCCGGATTCTCGACTCTCGTGAACGCAGCAACTATCCGCTGGTGGTCAGCGTTGACGACCTTGGGCAGGGATTCCGGCTCTCTGTACAGGCAGTGCCGGAAGTGGACGGTGCGCGGGTCTGCGATTACCTGCAAACGGCGTTGCACAATTTGCTGAGCGCACTGGAACAAGACCGCAATGCGCCATTGAGTCAGGTGTCAATTTTGTCGGCGGCCGAGCGTCAGCGTGTGTTGGTCGGCTTCAATGTCACCGGTCGCGACTTTGCCCATGGTCATGTTGTGCACCAATTGTTTGAAGAGCGAGTGGCGCTCCAGCCTGACGCTGTGGCAGTGGAACAGGGCAGACAAAGCCTGAGCTACGACGGGTTGAACCGCCGCGCCAACCGACTGGCCCACCATTTGATCGGTCTCGGCGTGCAACCGGATGATCGCGTGGCGATCTGCGTGCACCGTGGCCCGGAAATGCTGGTCGGGCTTCTGGCAATCTTCAAGGCCGGCGCCGGTTACGTCCCCGTCGATCCGGCGCATCCGGCAGAGCGCATCGCTTACCTGTTGCAGGACAGCGACCCGGTGGCGGTGCTAGCACAGACGGCCACCCGCAATCTGCTGGGCGCCGTGCCAGTGATCAATCTGGACAGCGAAGACTGGCAGCATCTGCCGGACGGCAATCCACAGTTGCCAGACCTGACCCCGGAACATCTGGCCTACGTGATCTACACCTCGGGTTCCACCGGCCAGCCGAAAGGCGTGATGGTCGAACACGCCACTCTGGAAAACCTCGTGCACTGGCACGCTGAAGCGTTCGACCTGCACGCCGGCAGCCACACCGCCAGCGTCGCCGGGTTCGGTTTCGATGCCATGGCCTGGGAAGTCTGGCCGGCGTTGTGCGTCGGTGCGACCTTGCACCTGCCACCGGCATCGGTGAGCAACGAACATCTGGACGAACTGCTCGACTGGTGGCGAGCGCAGCCGTTGCAGGTCAGCTTTTTGCCGACGCCGGTGGCCGAATACGCGTTCAGCCGCGAGTTGCAACATCCGACCCTGCGCACCTTGCTGATCGGCGGCGACAAGCTGCGTCAGTTCAGTCGCGAGCAGACCTTCGCCGTGATCAACAACTACGGCCCGACCGAGGCCACCGTGGTCGCCACCTCCGGCCCGGTCGAAGTCGGTCAGTCGCTGCACATCGGCCGACCGATTGCCAACGCCCGTATCTATCTGCTCGATGACCAGCAACGTCCGGTGCCGGTGGGTGTGACGGGCGAGTTGTATGTGGCTGGCGCCGGTGTTGCGCGGGGTTACTTGAATCGTCCCGAGCTGACTGCCGAACGCTTCCTGAAGGATCCGTTCAACGACGGGCGCATGTATCGTACTGGCGACCTCGCACGCTGGCTGGCGGACGGCAACATCGAGTACCAGGGCCGCAACGACGATCAGGTCAAACTGCGTGGCGTGCGGGTTGAACTGGGGGAAATCGAAGCCGCGCTGGCCAGCCATCCGGCGGTGCAAGAGGCGGTGGCGCTGGTGCGCGACGGTCAATTGCTGGTGTGGTTCACCGAGCGTGCGCCGACTGATCTCGAGGCCTTGCGCAATCATCTGCAAACCCGTTTGCCGCAAGCCCTGATCCCGGCGGCTTACGTGCGCCTCGACACCTTGCCGCTGACCGCCAACGGCAAACTCGACCGCAAGGCCTTGCCGGAGCCGGATCAAAGCGCATGGCTCAGCCGTGAATACGAAGCCCCGCAAGGCCCGGTGGAAACCGCGCTGGCGAAGATCTGGGCCGATGTCCTGAAGCTGGAAAAAGTCGGTCGCCACGACAACTTCTTCGAACTGGGTGGCCACTCGTTATTGGCCGTGAGCCTGATCGAACGTATGCGCCAGATCGGCCTGAGCACCGATGTGCGTGTGTTGTTCAGCCAGCCAACTCTGGCAGCCCTGGCCGCAGCGGTGGGCAGCGGTCGCGAAATCGAAGTGCCGGCCAACCGCATTCCTGAAGGTTGCACCCACATCACCCCGGACTTGCTGAGCCTGACCGAGCTGGATCAGCCGAGCATCGACCGCATCGTCGCCTCGGTACCGGGCGGCGCGGCCAACGTGCAGGACATTTACCCGCTGGCGCCGTTGCAGGAAGGCATTCTTTATCACCATTTGAGCGCTGCCGAAGGCGATCCCTACTTGTTGCAATCGCGTCTGGCCTTTGCCAGCGTCGAGCGCCTGCGTGCTTTTGCCAGCGCCTTGCAAAAGGTGATTGCGCGCCACGACATTCTGCGCACCAGCCTGGTTTGGGAAGGGTTGCCGAGCCCTCAGCAAGTGGTATGGCGGGAGGCTGAGCTGAGGGTGCAGTCGGTCGCTTTGAATCCGCAGGATGGCGATGTCCGCCATCAGTTGCGCGCACGATTCGACGCCCGGGATTTTCGCCTCGACCTCGGTCAGGCACCGCTGATCCGTCTGATGTATGCCGAGGATCCGGCGCATGACCGGGTGGTGGGCGTGCTGTTGTTTCATCACGTCGTGCTGGATCACACCGCACTGGAGGTGGTTCGCCGGGACATGCAGGTGTACCTGGCGGAACAGCTCGAGCCTTTACCGCCCGCCGCGCCATACCGCAACTACGTCCATCAGGCCCGCCAGGGTATCAGCGAGGAAGAACACGAAACCTTCTTTCGCGAAATGCTCGGCGATATTGACGAGCCGACCCTGCCATTCGGTTTGCAGGACGTACAGGGTGATGGCCGAAGCATCGAGGAGCACTCGCTGGCGCTGCCGCTGGATTTGAATCGGCACTTGCGCCGTCAGGCGCGGCAATACGGGGTCAGTGTCGCGAGCCTGTTTCATCTCGCCTGGGCGCGGGTACTGGCGGCGACTTCCGGGCGCCAGAGCGTGGTGTTCGGCACCGTGCTGCTGGGCCGCATGCAAGGCGGCGAAGGCGCGGATCGGGCATTGGGGATGTTCATCAACACCTTGCCGCTGCGCGTGGAGGTTGACGGGCAGCGTGTGCGCGAAGCGGTTCGAGTGGGTCATGAGCGGTTGGCCGCTTTACTGGGACACGAACATGCGTCGCTGGCACTGGCTCAGCGTTGCAGCGCCGTTGCCGCGCCGTTACCGCTGTTCAGTGCGGTCCTCAATTATCGACACGGTGGTCATGACACTGAGCGACAGGCTGCCGATCAAGCCTGGCAGGGGATCGAATTTCTGGCCCAGGACGGGCGCACGAATTATCCGCTGACCCTTAGCGTCAACGATCTCGGCGATGGCTTCAACTTGTCGGTGCTGACCCCGGATCATGTGGGGGCACAGCGCGTCGGCGAGCTGATGCTCACCGCGCTGGCAGAACTGGCGACCGCGTTGACTGACAATCCTGAACAAGCCTTTGATCGACTGGACGTCCTGTCACCGGCGGCGCGCCAACGGGTGCTAGGAGACTTCAACGCGAGCACTGCCGTTTACCCGTCAGCGCAAGGTGTTCACCGACTGTTCGAAGCGCAGGTCCTGCGGGCGCCGGATGCCGTGGCGGTTCAGGCGGGCACGCAGCGCCTGACGTTCATGCAACTGAATCAGCGCGCCAATCAGCTGGCCCATCATTTGCGCGGGATGGGTGTCGGCCTGGATACGCGAGTGGCGATCTGTCTCAAGCGTGGCCCGGAAATGCTGGTCGGGTTATTGGCGATCCTCAAGGCCGGCGCCGCCTATGTACCGGTCGACCCGGCTTATCCGACCGAGCGTATCGCTTACATGCTGGCCGACAGTGCGCCGGTGGCGGTGCTGGTTCGCGACGTCACATTGCCGGATCAGGCGGGCGTGCCGGTGATTGATCTCGCCCACGAGACCTGGCAAGACCTGTCGGTTGCCAACCCTCAGGTCGCCGATTTTACGCCGGACAACCTGGCCTACGTGATCTACACCTCGGGTTCCACGGGGCAGCCGAAGGGCGTGATGGTCGAACACGCCACTCTGGAAAACCTCGTGCACTGGCACGCCGAAGCGTTCGACCTGCACGCCGGCAGCCATACCGCCAGCGTGGCCGGTTTCGGTTTCGATGCCATGGCGTGGGAAGTCTGGCCGGCACTGTGCGTCGGCGCGACCTTGCACCTGCCGCCGGCATCGGTGAGCAACGAACATCTGGACGAACTGCTCGACTGGTGGCGAGCGCAGCCGTTGCAGGTCAGCTTTTTGCCGACGCCGGTGGCCGAATACGCGTTCAGCCGCGAGTTGCAACATCCGACCCTGCGCACCTTGCTGATCGGCGGCGACAAGCTGCGTCAGTTCAGTCGCGAGCAGACCTTCGCCGTGATCAACAACTACGGCCCGACCGAGGCCACCGTGGTCGCCACCTCCGGCCCGGTCGAAGTCGGTCAGTCGCTACACATCGGCCGACCGATTGCCAACGCCCGTATCTATCTGCTCGATGACCAGCAACGTCCGGTGCCGGTGGGTGTGACGGGCGAGTTGTATGTGGCTGGCGCCGGTGTTGCGCGGGGTTACTTGAATCGTCCCGAGCTGACTGCCGAACGCTTCCTGAAGGATCCGTTCAACGACGGGCGCATGTATCGTACTGGCGACCTCGCACGCTGGCTGGCGGACGGCAACATCGAGTACCAGGGCCGCAACGACGATCAGGTCAAACTGCGTGGCGTGCGGGTTGAACTGGGGGAAATCGAAGCCGCGCTGGCCAGCCATCCGGCGGTGCAAGAGGCGGTGGCGCTGGTGCGCGACGGTCAATTGCTGGTGTGGTTCACCGAGCGTGCGCCGACTGATCTCGAGGCCTTGCGCAATCATCTGCAAACCCGTTTGCCGCAAGCCCTGATCCCGGCGGCTTACGTGCGCCTCGACACCTTGCCGCTGACCGCCAACGGCAAACTCGACCGCAAGGCCTTGCCGGAGCCGGATCAAAGCGCATGGCTCAGCCGTGAATACGAAGCCCCGCAAGGCCCGGTGGAAACCGCGCTGGCGAAGATCTGGGCCGATGTCCTGAAGCTGGAAAAAGTCGGTCGCCACGACAACTTCTTCGAACTGGGTGGCCACTCGTTATTGGCCGTGAGCCTGATCGAACGTATGCGCCAGATCGGCCTGAGCACCGATGTGCGTGTGTTGTTCAGCCAGCCAACTCTGGCAGCCCTGGCCGCAGCGGTGGGCAGCGGCCGCGAAATCGAAGTGCCGGCCAATCGCATTCCGCCTGGTTGCACCCACATCACCCCGGACCTGCTGAGCCTGACCGAGCTGGATCAGCCAAGCATCGACCGGATCGTCGCCTCGGTGCCGGGCGGTGCGGCGAACGTGCAGGATATTTACCCGTTGGCGCCGTTGCAGGAAGGCATTCTTTATCACCACATTACGGCAACCGGGGGAGATCCCTATCTGCTGCAATCGCGGTTGTCCTTCGACAGCCTCGAACGTGTCGACAGCTTTGCAGCAGCGCTGCGTCAGGTCATTGCACGCCATGACATCCTGCGCACGGCGGTGATCTGGCAAGAACTGGCCACGCCGATGCAAGTCGTGTGGCGTCACGTCGAACTGCCGGTGCAGGAAATCGTGCTTGACCCGGCGGATGGCGATGTCCTAGAGCAGTTGCACGGGCGCTTCGATGCCCGACACTACCGCCTCGACATCAGTCAGGCTCCGTTGCTGCGTCTGGTGTATGCCCGTGATCCCGTCCACGAGCGGGTGGTTGCAATGTTGCTGTTCCACCATGTCGTGCTCGATCACACCGCGCTGGAGGTGGTGCAGCACGAAATGCTCGCCTGTCTGCAAGGGCACGAAGACTCTTTGGGCACGGCCGTGCCTTACCGCAACTACGTGGCGCAGGCGCGGCTGGGTGTCAGCGAGCAGGAGCATGAAACGTTTTTCCGCGACATGCTCGGCGACATTGACGAGCCGACCCTGCCGTTCGGCATGCAGGATGTGCAGGGAGACGGTCGCGACATCGAGGAAACCCGACAGGTCCTGACCGCTGCGACCGGTCAGCGTCTGCGCAGCCTGGCCCGGCAACTGGGCATCAGCGTGGCCAGCCTGTTCCACCTCGCGTGGGCGCAGGTACTGGCTGCGACGTCGGGGCAGGAGCGCGTGGTGTTCGGCACGGTGCTGATGGGCCGGATGCAGGGCGGCGAAGGCGCAGACCGGGCACTGGGGATGTTCATCAACACCTTGCCGCTGCGGGTCGATCTGGGGGCAACCCCGGTGCGCGAAGGGGCTCGGGCGACGCATGCACGTCTGAGCGCGCTGCTCGGCCATGAGCACGCATCGCTGGCGCTGGCCCAGCGTTGCAGCGGCGTGGCCGCGCCGTCGCCGTTGTTCAGTGCGATGCTCAACTACCGGCACAGCGCCGACGAGGCGCAACAGCAAAACGTGCGTCAGGCCTGGCAAGGCATCGAGACCCTGAGCAGCGAGGAACGCACCAACTATCCGCTGAGTCTGGGCGTCGACGATCTGGGCAGTGGTTTTGTGCTCACCGCCATGACCCCGGCGAGCATCGGTTCGCAGCGCATCTGCGACTACATGCAGACCGCTCTGGAGACACTGGCGGATGCTCTGGAGCAGGCGCCGGATCAGCCGCTGAACAGCTTGCCGATTCTTGACGGCTCAGAGCGTCAACGGGTGCTTTACGACCTTAACGTCACCGGCACCGCAGACGATCTGGAGCAAACCGTTCACGGGCTGTTCGAGGCGCAAGTCCAACGCACGCCGCAAGCCGTGGCAGTGCAGGCCGGCGAACGGCAACTGACTTATGCGGAGCTCAATGCTCAGGCCAACCGTCTTGCACATCACCTGCGTGAGCTGGGCGTAGGGCCGGATTCGCGGGTGGCGATCTGTGTCGAGCGCGGACTGGAACTGGTAGTCGGTCTGCTCGGCATCCTCAAGGCTGGGGGTGCCTATGTGCCGCTGGACCCGGCGTACCCGGCGGAACGTCTGGATTACATGCTCAAGGACAGCGCGCCGATAACGGTTCTGGTGCACGGGGCGACGCGTGAGTTGCTGGGCGAGAGCACTGCACGGGTGATCGATCTGGATCAGGCGCAATGGACATCCAACCCGGAGGACAACCCGCAAGTACCGGGCCTGAGCGCTTCGAACCTGGCTTACGTGATCTACACCTCCGGTTCGACCGGTGCGCCGAAGGGCGTGATGGTCGAGCACCGTGGCGTGGGCAACCTGCTGCACTGGAGTTCGCAGCTGTGTCCCGCCGTGACGGACGGTGCCTTGTTGCAGAAAACCCCGTTCAGTTTCGATGCCTCGGTCTGGGAGCTGTTCTGGCCTCTGAGCGCCGGGCTGCGTCTGGTCATGGCGCGTCCTGAAGGACATCGCGACCCGGCGTATCTGGCGCAGGTGATTCGTGAGCAGCGGATCAGCGTGATCCAGTTCGTGCCGGTGTTGCTGCAACACTTCCTTGAACTGGACGACGTCAGCCAGTGCTGCAGCCTCACCGATGTGTTCTGTGGCGGCGGCGACCTGACACCGGCGCTGGCTCGTCGTGTCCGTGAGCGTCTGCCGCAGGTGCGCTTGCACAACGTCTACGGCCCGACTGAAGCGACGGTAGACAGCACGGTGTGGACGCTGGAGCCGTCAATGCCAGTGCCGGAAAGCTCATTGCCGATCGGACGGCCGATTAACAACACCCGTCTGTATGTGCTCGACGCGGCCGGACAGCCGGTGCCGATGGGCGTCATCGGTCAGTTGTTCATTGGCGGTGCCGGGGTTGCGCGGGGCTATCTGGGGTTGCCCGAGTTGATGGCCGAACGGTTTATCCCGAGCCCGTTCGTGGCCGGCGATCGGCTATACGCCACGGGCGACCTGGTGCGCTACCGCGCCGATGGCCAGCTCGAATTCATCGGACGCAACGACTTCCAGGTCAAGTTGCGTGGCCTGCGTCTGGAGCCGGGCGAGATCGAAGCGCAACTGCTCAGCCATCCGGCGCTGCGTGAAGCCGTGGTGCTGGTGCGTGAGGAACGTCTGGTGGCGTACTTCACCTGGCACGCCGAGGTCGGGCAGCCGGGGATCGAGGCCTTGCGCGAACACCTGCTCGCACGTGTGCCCGATTACATGGTGCCGTCGGCATTCGTCGCGCTCGACAGCCTGCCGCTGAGTCCCAACGGCAAGGTGGATCGCAAGGCGCTGCCCGCACCGGATTCGACTGCGGTCAGTCACCGCGAATACGAAGCGCCGGTCGGCGAGATGGAAATCCTCCTCGCGCGGCTGTGGTGCGAATTGCTCAAGGTCGAGCGAGTCGGACGGCAAGACCATTTCTTTGAGCTGGGTGGGCATTCGTTGCTGGCGGTCAGCCTGATCGGGCGCCTGCAACAGGAAGGTATCGAAGCCGATGTCCGGACGCTGTTCGAGCAACCGACTCTGGCTGGTTACGCAGCCATCACGGAAAGAATGGAGATCGTCCTGTGAAATTGAATGAACTGTTGGCGACGCTGAAGAGAAAAGACATCCAGCTGGCAATCACGGACGGCCAATTGCGGGTCAATGGCAACAAGCAGGCCCTGAGTGAACCGGCGTTGCTGGCGGCGTTGCGCGAGCACAAACCGGCATTGATCGAGCTGATCGAGACCGGTGTTTATTCGCCCGCACGAGTAGGGCAGGTCGAAGTGCCGGCCAATGGCATACCACCGGGTGCAACGCGGATCACCCCGGCGATGCTGACGCTGGCCGATCTGAGCCAGGACGCCATCGATCAACTCGTCGCACAGATGCCCGGCGGTGGCGCCAATGTCCAGGATATTTACCCGCTGACGCCGTTGCAGCAGGGCATCCTCTACCACCACGTCAGTGCTGAGCAGGGCGATCCGTATGTGATGCAAGCGCATTTCGCGTTCAGCGGACACGAGCGGCTGGAGGCATTTCTTCATGCCTTGCGGACCGTGATTGAGCGCCACGACATTCTGCGTACCGCCATCGTCTGGGAAGGACTGGACACGCCGTTGCAAGTGGTCTTGCGAAACGTCGAACTGCCTGTGGAAGAAGCGCAGTTCGACACGGCTGACGGCGATGTCATGAAGCAGTTGCACGAGCGATACGATGCCCGCCATTTTCGCCTCGACGTGACACGCGCGCCGCTATTGCGCCTGATCCATGCCCGGGATACAGGGACCGGGCGGATTGTCGCGATGTTGCTGTTTCACCACATGGCAATGGATCACTCGGCGCTCGCGGTAGTCAGCGAAGAATTGCAGGCTTGCCTGTCAGGATTGAGCGCCAGACTGGGGCCGCCGGTGCCGTTTCGCAATTATGTCGCCCAGGCGCGACTGGGCATCAGTGAGTCGGAACACGAAGCTTTTTTCCGCGAGATGCTCGGTGACATCGACGAGCCGACGTTACCGTTTGGTCTGCAAGGCGTGCATGGCGACGGCAGCGACATCGAAGAGTGCAGTGTGCCGCTTGACCCGTCGCTGGGGCAGCGCCTGCGAGCCAGCGCCAGTTCGCTCGGGGTGAGTGTCGCGAGTCTGTTCCATCTGGGTTGGGGGCAGGTTCTGAATGCCCTCACCGGGAAGTCTTCTGTCGTGTTCGGTACGGTGCTGATGGGACGGATGCAGGGAGCGGAGTCCACCGACCGCGCCCTCGGCATTTTCATCAATACCTTGCCGCTGCGGGTCGAGGTCGGCACGCAGGCCGCGAGCGAAGCGGTGAAGGCTATCCACGCACGTCTGACGACGCTGCTGCGCCATGAACACGCACCGCTGGCGTTGGCCCAGCGCTGCAGCGGGGTGGTCGGGTCTTCGCCGCTGTTCAATTCGCTGCTCAATTATCGGCACAGCACCTCGCGTGCCAATGCCAGTGCCGAAGCTCACGCGGCGTGGGAGGGGATCAGCGTCCTGCATGCGGAGGAACGCACCAATTATCCGCTGACCTTGAGCATCGACGACTTTGGCGATCACTTCAGCCTGACGCTGCTGGCGACCCGTGAGGTCGAGGCGCAGCGGATCTGCGGCTATATGTTGTGCGCCATGGAAAATGTGTTGCAGGCATTGGAGCAAGCTCCGCATACGCCGTTGAATCAACTGTCGGTGGTGCCCGCCGCAGAGCGCGAACAGCTTTTGACGAGGTTCAACGCCAGCGATGTCGAATACGTTCGCGGGCAGACGATTCATCAACGCTTCGAAGCGCAGGTCGTCGCGCGACCGCAAGCACTGGCGGCGGTGCATCTGGACAAGCAACTGACGTTCGACGAACTGAACCGCCAGGCCAACCGTCTGGCCCATCGCTTGATCGATCTGGGTGTGCAACCGGATGACCGGGTTGCCATCGTCGCCCGTCGAGGACTGGATACGCTGGCCGGATTGCTTGCGGTCTTCAAGGCTGGCGCCGGCTATGTGCCGATCGACCCCGCGCATCCGGCCGAACGCTTGAATTATCTGCTGGGTGATTGCGCACCGGTCGCGATCCTGACCTCAAGTGACCTGCTCGCAAGGCTGCCGGCGCAAGAGCTGCCGATACTCGATCTCGACCCGCGCACCTGGCGCTCAGGTGATGACACCAATCCTCTGGTGACGGGGCTGTCCGATGCGAACCTGGCTTACGTGATCTACACATCCGGTTCTACCGGTTTGCCCAAGGGCGTGATGGTCGAACACCAGACGTTGGCGAATCTGGTCGACTGGCATTGCAACGCTTTCGACTTGTGCGCTGGCCGGCATACGTCGAGTCTGGCGGGGTTCGGCTTCGACGCAATGGCATGGGAAGTCTGGCCCGCTCTGTGCGCCGGTGCGACCCTGCACCTGGCGCCTGCGCAGGACGGCGGCGAAGACGTCGACGGGCTGCTGGCCTGGTGGTGTGAGCAACCGCTGGACGTGAGTTTCCTGCCGACCCCGGTCGCCGAATACGCCTTCAGCCGGCATCTCGAGCACCCGACATTGCGCACCCTGCTGATCGGCGGCGATCGCTTGCGGCAGTTTTCGCGCAATCAGCATTTCGACGTGATCAACAACTATGGCCCGACCGAAGCCACCGTCGTTGCCACGTCCGGACGGATCGAGGCGGGGGAGGCACTGCACATTGGTAAACCGGTGAGCAATACCTCGGTGTACCTGCTCGATGGCCAACAACGTCCGGTGCCGATCGGGGTGTCCGGCGAGCTGTATATCGGTGGCCGAGGCGTGGCGCGTGGTTACTTGAACCGTGCGCAACTGACCGCCGAACGCTTTCTGCCGGACCCGTTCAGTCAACGCCCGAATGCGCGTCTGTATCGCACCGGCGACCTTGCCCGCTGGCGCCGGGACGGGACGATCGAATACCTGGGGCGCAACGATGACCAAGTGAAAATCCGCGGCATGCGCATCGAACTGGGGGAAATCGAAAGCCGTCTGCAGCAACTTCCCGGCATTCAGGAAGTGGTGCTGCTGGCCCGTGAAGACGAGCCAGGACAACCACGGCTGGTGGCCTATTTCACCGAGCAGGCGCAGGTGCAGCCACTGGCGGTAGCGCAACTGCGCGAGCATTTGCTGGGCCAGTTGCCCGAGTACATGGTGCCGGTCGCGTTCGTCAGACTCGACAGCCTGCCGCTGACCGCCAACGGCAAACTGGATCGCAAGGCCTTGCCGTTGCCGGAGCGCACGGCGTTGCTCACTCGCGAATACGAGGCGCCACAAGGCGAACTGGAATGCACGCTGGCGCAGATCTGGGCCGAGGTTCTGCAGGTCGAACGGATAGGGCGTCAGGATCATTTCTTTGAGTTGGGCGGCCATTCGTTGCTGGCCATGCGCATGGTCGCGCAAGTGCGTCAGCGGCTGGGCGTGGAGCTTGCGCTCGGTGAGTTGTTCGCCAATGCTGAGCTGGCGTCGGTGGCTCAGTCGCTTGCCCAGGCCGGACGCTCGACGCAGCCGCCGATCCTGCCGGTGCCACGGGAAGGCGCATTGCCGCTGTCGTTTTCCCAGCAGCGCTTCTGGTTTCTGGCGCAGATGGAAGGTGCCAACACGGCTTACAACATTCCCATTGGCCTGCGTCTGCGCGGTGTGCTCGACACCGATGCGCTACAGCGGTCGCTGGCCCGGATTGTCGCGCGGCACGAAAGTCTGCGCAGCCGATTCGCACCGCTCGATGGCGAAGCTCAGGTGCTGATTGCCCCGCCTGACAGCGGCGTGCTGCTGCGTGTGGAGGACCTGCGCCAGCACCCGATGGCCGACGAAGCCTTGCAGGCACTGATTCAGGGGGAAGCCTCCGGCCCGTTTGACTTGCAGAACGATCCGTTGATTCGCGGGCGACTGGTTCGTCTGGCCGACGATCACCATGTGCTGTTGATTACTTTGCATCACATCATCTCCGACGGTTGGTCGATGGAGGTGCTGACCCGCGAGCTGATGGCGTTGTATCAGGCTTTCAGTCAGGGCGCGGCAGATCCTTTGCCACCGCTGGCATTGCAATACACCGACTATGCCGTGTGGCAGCGGCGCTGGCTGAGCGGGGAGGTTTTGCAGCGCCAGAGCGAATACTGGCAACGCACGCTGGCCGATGCGCCCGCCTTGCTGACGTTGCCTGCCGACCGCCCACGGCCGTCGCAACAGGATTACGCCGGTAGCAGCATCGAGGTGTGCCTGGACGAGCGCTTGAGCGCCGGGCTCAAGGCCTTGAGCCAGCGCCATGGCGTGACGCTGTACATGACGATGCTGAGCGCTTGGGCGATGCTGCTCGGTCGCTTGTCCGGGCAGCCCGATGTGGTGGTTGGCTCGCCCGTGGCCAACCGGTCCCGGGCGGAAATCGACGGATTGATCGGGTTGTTCGTCAATACCCTGGCGTTACGCATCGACACCAGCGGTGAGTTGAGCACCGAAACCTTGCTGATGAGAGTCAAGGCGCTGACCTTGCAAGCGCAGGCCCATCAGGACCTGCCATTCGAGCAAGTGGTCGAAATCGTTCGACCGCCCCGCAGCCTGGCCCACAGCCCTCTGTTCCAGACCATGTTCAACTGGCGCAACAGCGACGGGCCGGTACTGGCGCTGGGGGATCTGACCCTGGAAGCCGTGGCCGAACCGAGTCACTTCGCCAAGTTCGATCTGACCCTGACGCTGGGTGAAACTCCCGGCGCAATGGGTGGCTGGCTGGAGTACGCCACAGCGCTCTTCGATGAGGCGACGGTGCGGCGCTATGTCGGTTACTTCAAGCGCTTGTTACAGGCAATGGTCAACAACGACCAGGCACCACTGGAACACGTGCAGCTCATCGAGGATCAGGAACGCGAACAATTGCTCGGCGAATTCAACGCCACTGCACGGAACTGTCCGCAAGTGTTGACCGTGCACCGCGTGTTCGAAACGCATGCTGCTGAACAACCGCAAGCCGTCGCGGCGGTGCACGGAATGCGGGCGTTGAGTTACGGGGATTTGAATGGCAGCGCCAACCGTCTCGCACATCATCTCATCGCTCAAGGCGTGCGGCCCGGTGATCACGTGGCGATCCTGTTGCCACGTTCGCTGGAACTGTTGATCGCGCAGTTGGCGATCATCAAGTGTGCGGCGGCCTATGTGCCGCTGGACATCAACGCACCCGCCGAGCGTCAGGCATTCATGGTGCAGGATTGTGCGGCGGTCGCGCTGTTGACCGGCAGCGATCAGGCCATCGATTACCCGGTACGGCGAATGGATCTGGACACCCTGGCGCTCGCCGGGAGTCCTTCGCACAACCCGGATCTGCCGCAGTCCTCGGAAGCGTTGGCGTACATCATGTACACCTCGGGCTCCACGGGCACGCCGAAGGGCGTCATGGTGCCGCATCGCGGAATCACCCGCCTTGTGATCAACAGCGGTTACGCCGATTTCAACCCGAGTGATCGGGTGGCATTCGCGTCGAACCCGGCGTTCGATGCAAGCACCATGGATATCTGGGGCGCTCTGCTCAACGGTGGTCAGGTGGCCGTGATCGATCATGCGGTTTTGCTCGATCCACAGGCATTCGGTCGGGAGCTGAGCCGGTGCGGGGCGACCATCCTGTTTGTCACCACCGCGCTGTTCAATCAGTACGTGCAATTGATTTCCGAAGCGCTCAAAGGGCTGCGCATCCTGCTGTGCGGCGGGGAGCGGGGCGATCCGGCGGCGTTCCGGAAACTGCTCGCCGAAGCACCGGACCTGCGCCTGGTGCATTGTTATGGCCCGACTGAAACAACGACGTACGCCACCACCTTCGAAGTGCGTGAGGTGGCGCCCGATGCGGACAGCGTTTCGATTGGCGGCCCCATCGGCAATACCCGCGTGTATGTGCTCGATGCCCGGCAGCAACCGGTGCCGTTCGGCGTCACCGGCGAGTTGTACATCGGTGGCCTGGGTGTTGCGCTGGGCTATCTGAATCGGCCACAACTGACTGCCGAGAAATTCCTTCACGACCCGTTCAGCGACGACCCGCAAGCCTTGATGTATCGCACCGGCGACCTGGTGCGCTGGCAGGCGCCGGGGCAACTGGAATGCATCGGCCGCAACGATGATCAGGTGAAGATTCGCGGTTTCCGGATCGAACTCGGGGAAATCGAGAACCGCCTGTTGAGCTGTCCGGGCGTCAAGGAAGCGGTGGTGCTGGCCCGACGCGACGGACAGGAGCCAACCCGACTGGTGGCCTATTACACGGCACACGACCCTGACGTACAGAGCGTCACTCTGCACGCATCGCTCAAAGCAAGGTTGCCGGACTACATGATCCCGACCGCGTGGGTGGCGCTGGCGAGCCTGCCACTGAACAACAACGGCAAGGTCGATCGCAAGGCATTGCCGGCGCCGACGCAGCAGGCGTTGCTCAGCCGTGCCTATGAAGCGCCGGCCAATTCTCTGGAGGCCTCTCTGGCAGCGCTCTGGGCCGACGTGTTGGAGGTCACACAGGTAGGTCGCCAAGACAACTTCTTCGAACTGGGCGGGCATTCGCTGCTGGCGGTACGTCTCGTCTCGCTGATGCAGCAGGCCGGCATGGCGATTTCGCTGGCCGAGCTGTTCCAGCATCCCAGCGTCGAGGCCGCTGCCACGCTGTTGTGCCAGCGCAATGGTGTGGCGCAGACGCAGGACGGGGTGATTGTGGTGCGTGCCGGCGACGGGGGCGCGCCGTTGTTCCTGGTGCATGAGTTCAGTGGTCAGGACCTGTACTTCCCGGCGCTGGGTATGCACATCGGCGGCGAGTTCCCGATTTACGGTTTGCCGGGTATCGATTCCGGATCGACGCAACTGCGGACCATGGAGTGCCTGGCGGCTAGGCTGGTCGGGATTATCCGGGCCAGGCAGCCTCATGGCCCTTATCGGCTTGCCGGCTGGTCATTCGGTGGCGTGCTGGCGTATGAAATCGCGGCACAACTGCTCGGGATGGATGAGCCAGTGGAGTTTGTCGGGCTGATCGACTCCTACGTGCCACGTCTGGCCGATCCGGACAAGGCGCGCTGGAACGATGTTCATGTACACAAACGCCAATTGCTTCTGCATTGCACGGCGCATTGGGCGGGACGCGAGACCCAGGGGCAGCAAGCCCTTGCGCGACTGGCCGTTTTGCAGACAGAGCTTGAGCAACTGGAATTCGTCGATTTGTTCCAGCGTTGTCAGGAACAGCAGTTGCTCAGACCCGAACTGGCGGCTGTCTCTTCGGCGGATGCCTGGCATTACCTTGACCGCGAAGTGGCCCACGGGCATGCGCTGGCTCATTACCGGATCAACCCGGTCCGTCTGCCGTTGCATCTGTTGCGCGCCAGGGAACGTTCGGCGCCAATGTCACGCCTGAGCCCAACGCGTGGTTGGGCTGAAGAATTGCCAGGTGTGGAACTGCACTGCATTGATGTGCCGGGCGATCACCAGAGCATGATGAAAGCACCCCACGTTCAGGCATTGGGGCAGGCCCTGACTCAGGCGCTGGAAACGGCAACTGTGCCGGCGCCAACGGCCTATCAACCTATTCTGACCATTCAGACCGGTCACATCGGGCATGCGCCGATTTTCTGCGTGCCGGGGGCGGGCGACAGTGTCACCGGGTTCCTTCATCTGACTGAGGCGCTGGGGCCGGAGTGGCCGATTCATGGGCTGCAACCCCGAGGCCTCGACGGCGCAACGGTGCCACACAGCCGGGTCGAAAGCGCCGCTACGTTCTACCTGCGGGCACTTGAGCAGTTGTACCCGCAGGGGCCGGTGCACCTGATCGGGCATTCATTCGGTGGCTGGGTGGCCTACGCCATGGCGGCGCAGTTGCAGGCGGCGGGGCGCGAAGTGGCGTCCCTGACCCTGATCGACAGCGAATCACCGGGTGGCAACAGCGTCGTGGGCAAGCCTTACACCACGACAGCGGCGTTATTGCGGCTGATCGAGTCGCTGCAGTTGTCCAGCGGCAAGTCTCTGGGCATTGATGCGCTGGCCTTCGCCGAGGCCGACGACACCACGCAAATGCGCCTGCTGCATGAGGGGATGGTGCGCGCAGGTGTGCTGTCCGAACGCTCGTCAGCTGACGCGATGCAGGGCCCGGTGCGTACCTTCGCCACGGCGCTGCGCACGGTCTATCGGCCGGTTCTGGCCTACACCGGGCCGGTGCGTCTGGCGCTGGTGGACGACCCGACGCTGGACGCCTCGGGCAACCAGCGCGAACAGGCGGCGATGCTCGAAGGCTGGCAGCGCGAGGCCAGGGATCTGGCGGTGTGGTACGGCCCCGGCAACCACTTCACGATTCTCAAGGCGCCCAACGTCTTCAGCCTGGCGGCGTGGTGGCATGACGGGCTGACGGTGGCAACGGGTCAAGTGTTGTCCTGATTGAAGTTTTTAACCTGGAACCCGGCCGTTGGCCGGGTTCAACCCTGAACGGAATTTTGGTCATTTATGGAACAGTCGAAGTTGCGCAAAGTCGGTTTGGGAATCGCGTTGACGCTGGTGGCCGGGTTGGTGTTCTACACGGTGCAGGCGCCGGCCGAAGCGCCGCAATACCTGACGGCCACGGTCGAACGCGGTGACATTGAAAACGCAGTGCTGGCCACTGGTCTGTTGGAAGGTATCAAGCAGGTGGACGTCGGCGCCCAGGTTTCGGGGCAGTTGAAGTCGCTCAAGGTCAAGGTCGGGGATAAGGTCAAGAAGGGTCAGTGGCTGGCGGAAATCGACCCGCTGGTGTTGCAGAACACCCTGCGTCAGGCACAGGTCGATGAAGAGAATCTGCAAGCCCAGCGCCGGGCGACTCAGGCACAGCTGCGGCAGACCAAGGCGCTCTACGAGCGTTATCAGGATTTGCAGGAAGACGCCTCGATCTCGCGTCAGGATTTCGAAACGGCGCAATCGAACTACGAAGTGCAGCAGGCCAACCTGTTGTCGCTGGATGCACAGATCAAAAGTGCGCACATCCAGATCGACACCGCCAAGGTCAATCTGGCCTACACGCGGATCATTGCGCCTATCGACGGCGACGTGGTGGGCATCGTCACCCAGGAGGGGCAGACCGTAATTGCCAACCAACTGGCGCCGATCCTGTTGAAACTTGCAGATCTGGACACTATGACCGTCAAGGCTCAGGTGTCGGAGGCCGACGTCATTCACATCGCACCGGGGCAGGAGGTGTACTTCACCATTCTCGGCGAGGACAAGCGTTATTACGGCAAGCTGCGTGGCACCGAGCCGGCGCCGCAGAATTTCCTCGAAACCCCGCCCGCCGGCACGCCGAAGCAAAACACCGCGGTGTTCTACAACGCGTTGTTCGACGTACCGAACCCTGATCATCGCTTGCGTATTTCCATGACGGCGCAGGTGCGGGTGGTGCTCGACACCGCCAAATCGGTGTTGACGATTCCGGTGGCAGCACTGGGCCCGCGCAACAACGACGGCAGTTTTCCGGTGCGGGTGCTGGACGCCAAGGGCCAGGCGCAGTCGCGCAATGTGCAGACCGGGATCAACAACAACGTCAAGGTGCAGGTCAACGACGGTCTGGCCGAAGGCGATCGGGTGGTGATCGGTGATCCTGTGGCGAAAGTGGCAGGGGCATGAGCATGACCGAACCACTGCTGCAACTGACCGGCATCAGCCGCAGTTTTACGGCTGGCGATCGCGAATTCCTGGCGCTGAAGAATATCGACCTGACGATCAATGCCGGGGAAATGGTCGCAATCATCGGCGCCTCGGGCTCCGGCAAATCAACCCTGATGAACATCCTCGGCTGCCTCGATTACGCCACGGCCGGCAGCTACAGGATCAACGGCCGGGAAACCCGGGATCTGGACAATCAGGCGCTGGCCGAACTGCGCCGTGACTATTTCGGCTTCATCTTTCAGCGCTATCACTTGCTGCCGCACTTGAGCGCGATGCACAACGTCGAGATGCCGGCGATCTACGCGGGCACGCCAGAGCCACAGCGTCATGCCCGGGCCCGTGAATTGTTGGCGCGCCTTGGGCTGGAAGGGCACCTGACCCATCGCCCGAGCCAGCTATCGGGCGGTCAGCAGCAGCGGGTCAGTATCGCGCGCGCGCTGATGAACGGCGGCGAAGTGATCCTCGCGGATGAACCGACCGGCGCCCTCGATACCACCAGCGGCAAGGAGGTGATGCGCATTCTGCTGGAGCTGCACGCGGCAGGGCACACGGTGATTCTGGTCACTCACGATCCCAAGGTCGCGGCCAACGCCGAGCGCATCATTGAAGTCAGCGACGGGGAAATTCTCAGCGACCGGCGCAACGAACGCGACATCACCGCTCTGAACAATGAGGACGTGGTCCCCAAGTCCACGGCGGCACGACGTCTAGTGGCCAGCCTCGGGTTGTTCAAGGAAGCGTTCAACATGGCCTGGGTCGCGCTGATTTCCCATCGGATGCGCACCTTGCTGACCATGCTCGGGATCGTCATCGGCATCACTTCGGTGGTGTCGATTTCAGCCATAGGCGAGGGCGCCAAGCGCTACGTGTTGAAAGACATTCAAGCCATTGGCAGCAACACCATCGACATCTACTCTGGCACCAGTTTCGGCGACAGTCGTTCGGCGGCCATCGAAACCCTGGTGCCCGCCGATGCAGCGGCGCTCAATCAGCTCTACTACGTCGACAGCGCAACGCCCGTGGTCGGACGCAATCTGTTGCTGCGCTATCGCAACATCGACCTCGATGCGCAGGTCAACGGCGTCAGCGATCTGTATTTTCAGGTGCGCGGAATCAAGATGGAATCAGGCATCCAGTTCAGCGAAAGCGATGCCCGACGTCAGGCGCAGGTGGTGGTCATCGATCACAACACCCGCCATCGGTTGTTCGGCGAGGGTGTCGATCCGTTGGGGCAGGTGATCCTCATCGGTAACCTGCCCTGCACGGTGATCGGTGTCGCTGCGGAAAACAAAAACATCTTCTCGTCGAGCAAATCACTCAACGTCTGGGTGCCCTATGAAACTGCGGCCGGCCGGCTGCTGGGCCAACGCTATCTGGACAGCATCAGCGTGCGGATCAAGGACGGCCAGCCGAGCAAGGTGGTGGAAGACAACGTCAACAAACTGATGTTGCAGCGCCACGGTACCAAGGATTTCTTCACCAACAACCTCGACAGCGTGATGCAGACCGTGCAGAAGACCAGTCGCTCACTGGCGCTGTTGCTGTCACTGATTGCAGTGATTTCGCTGGTGGTCGGTGGGATCGGCGTGATGAACATCATGCTGGTGTCGGTCACCGAACGTACCCGCGAAATTGGTATCCGCATGGCGGTGGGGGCACGGCAGTCGGACATCCGCCAGCAGTTTCTGGTGGAGGCGGTAATGGTCTGTCTGCTGGGGGGCGCGATAGGGATTTCCCTGTCCTATGCCATCGGCTACCTGTTTTCGCTGTTCATCAAGGAATGGGAAATGGTGTTTTCGCTGGGTTCGGTGCTCACGGCAGTGTTCTGTTCGACGCTGATCGGCATCGTGTTCGGCTTCGTGCCGGCGCGCAATGCGTCACGGCTCGACCCGATAGAGGCATTGGCTCGGGACTGAAAAACGCGACCATGAAAAAAACCGCCGTTCCTGGCCGGAAGGCGGTTTTCTCGTGACGGTTCAGCGGTCAGCCGGCATTTGACGGGCCGTTGGCCGCCGGACAGTCCTTGGGCGAATACATCCAGCGCATCAGCGAATGGCGGCCGCTGATACCCAGTTTGATCGCGGCGCGT
Source organism: Pseudomonas sp. B20(2017) (assembly GCF_002113125.1). GTDB lineage: Bacteria > Pseudomonadota > Gammaproteobacteria > Pseudomonadales > Pseudomonadaceae > Aquipseudomonas. Next base: position 234,226 of record NZ_NEJP01000010.1, read on the forward strand.
TTGAGGTAACTCTCGACGGTATTGACCTTCAGTTGCAACTGCTCGGCCAGTTCAGGCGCGGTGCGCCCGGAAAGCAGGCCGACGCACACTTCCATTTCACGGGTGGACAGACTCAGTCCCAGTTGCTCCACGCGTTCGCCAAAGCGCAGGCGCAGAGTCTCCAGTCCTTGCACGGACGCCTGCGCCGCCGTCTCCTGAGCGTCGGGATCAGTATTTTCCGGCAGCAGCGCGTTGATATGTTTTTCCACCATCGGCAGCAGCACCGGGGAGATGTCCTGCAGCCGGCTGCGTTCCTGAGCGGAAAAGCGTTGGGACGGGCCGCAGCGATACACGGAAATCACATAACGGTAGCCGTCCTTGCGTCGAGTCAGGTGCAACTGCGACGCATCGGTGACCGTAGAGGGTTCGGGTGTCGGCACGTCACTGTTGCCGGGGTCGGTGCTCAGCTCGGAATAGACCGTCTCGGCCGTCAACGCCGCCTCTTTCGGGCATTCAGGGTCGGAGCGCGGTTGCGCGCGCCCGACGGGCTCCACGCGCATCTGGCGGATGTGTGTGGCGTCCACGGCCAGTTGGGTGAGGATCAGGTCATGCAGCATCCGTGGGAAGTGCCGGCTGCCGGTGCTGGCGATGACCTTGCCGATTTGAGGAAACAGGTGTGAGTTCATGTGTTTCATCCATGAGTTGCAATGGGGTTGCGTTCCTGACGCACCAGCCTGGGTTCCTTGGCCTGCGACAGCGCGTCGAGGAATTGGATCCTATCCTAGTACAACGTTTGAGCGACCGTTTAATGAAGGCGTTATTAGCTCATAACCCATATCGACCTACCGGGGTGAGGGGCAGGCTCTGCCATTGAAGCGAAGCCGGCAAATGGATTCCGGTATCAAAGGCGTTCCGACGCCTGCAAAAGTCGGGAAAATGCTGTTTTGTCGATCGGCCGGCTCATGAAATAACCCTGCACTTCATTGCACTGGTCCTTGCCGAGAATCGCCAGTTGTTCTTCGGTTTCGACGCCCTCTGCTGTCACGTTCAACCCCATGGCTTTGCCCAGGCCGATGATGGCTTGCACCACTGCACGGTCATTGCTGCCGGCGGTGATCGAGGCGATGAAGCGTTTGTCGATCTTGATGCCGTCGAACGGATAGGCGCGCAAATAGCCCAGCGAGGAGTAGCCCGTGCCGAAGTCGTCCATGTTCAACCGCACGCCCAGTTCTTTGAGCGAATTCATCGTCGTCAGCGCACCGTCGGTGTCGTTGAGCATCACGTTCTCGGTGATTTCCAGTTCCAGGCGACTGGCCGGAAAACGGGTTTCGACCAGCACCTCACGCACGTCTTCGACGACGTCACTCAGCGCGAACTGGGCAGGGGAGAGGTTCACTGACAGCAGGAGCTCTTCAGGCCATGAAAGTGCCGTCTGGCAAGCTTCACGCAGCACCCAGCGGCCCAAGGGAACAATCAGATCTGTCTGTTCTGCGAGAGGGATGAACAAGTCGGGGCCGAGCAAACCTTTTGTCGGGTGTTGCCAGCGCACCAAGGCCTCGACCGAGACGATTTCCTTACCGTTCACCTTGTATCGGGGCTGGTAATGCAGCACCAGCTCGTTGTCCTTCAGCGCTTTGCGCAAATCATCTTCCAGTTCCCGGCGCGTCTGGATCCGATCACTCATATGGGCTTCGAAATAGCACCAGGTATTCTTGCCTTCCGACTTGGCCTGATAGAGCGCGATGTCGGCGCAGCGAATCAGTTCGGCGGGTTCGAAACCGTGACGCCTGCTCAAGGTGATGCCCACGCTGGCACCGATGTGCAACGGATGATTTTCGAACATCACCGGCTGATGCAGGCTGCCGATCAGGCGGGTACAGAATTTGTCGATTTCCTGATGAGTGTCCATGCCGTTGAGCACCACCACGAATTCGTCGCCACCGAGCCGGGCCACGATGTCGTGATCACGCGTGCATTCGCGCAAGCGTCGCGAGACTTCCTGCAAGACCGCATCACCGGCCGGATGGCCCAGTGAGTCGTTGATCGGTTTGAAGTTGTCCAGATCAATCATCAACAGCGACAAGGGCGCTGCGTGCTCCTTGAGTTGCAGCGCCTCCTCCAGATAGCGGGCCAGCTTGTTGCGATTGGGCAGTCCCGTCAGTGCGTCGTGCATGGACAGGTGCTGGATCTGCGCATGGGCGGCGACTTCATCGGTGATGTCACTGGCGGTGCCGCGATAGCCGACTATTGTGTTCCTCTCAAGGATCGGCCGGGCGGACAACCGGCAGTAGCGTTGTTGGCCGTTGCGGTCACGGTAGGTGCAACGCAGGTCGCTGGCGTTGGCATCCTCATTGAGTTTCCTGAGCCACAGATCCAGCGGCGTGGTATCGCAGGACAGCAATTGCAGAATGTCTTGCCCCAGCCATTGCTCCTGCGGATACCCGGTGACTGTGCCGAAGCGCGCCGAGAGATAGGTGATGGACAAATGCCGGTCGACTTCCCAGATCCAGTCGGAGGCCGCTTCGGCCACCGCCCGAAAGCGCTCTTCGCTGGCTTCCAGCGCCTGGTTGGCGGCTTCCATGGCCCGGTGTGAGGTTTGCATCGCTTCAAGGCTGTTGTCCACGTACTTCGACGAACGCAAGGCATGCCGAAAAAAATACGCAGTCAACAGCATCAGGATGAACAGGACAGTCACGAGGGTTGGCAGCAATGACCACAACAACTGTTGGCCGGGACGCTCCAGATCGGCGACAAGGCTGTAACCCGTGCTGTCGAGCGGTACACGGGGCTGACCTGCCTCGATGGTTTCGTCCGGGGCCAGAGTCAGATTGTTCAGACCATAGCCACTACCGATCTTGCGCAGTTTGGTAGGCGTCAACTGATCGACGAATACCAGTACCGAGGTTTTTTCCGGTTCTGCGGTGGGGCGTTCGTCATTGGGAATGATCGCGGCTGTCGTCACCAGAGCCGGCCAGCCTTCAAACAATGAGTAGGTGTTGAGAGGTTTTGTCAGATCGGCCTGGGTTTGAATCTTATCGACCAGCGAAGAGGCCGGGGCTTGCAGGAAACCGGAGATGTCGGCATCGACCAGTTGGCCGCGAACCACCGCATATTTGGTGTGCTGCCGATCCAGGACGAAGACGCCCTCATAGCCGTCGTTGGTGAACAGGGTTTTTCCCATGTTCTGATCCACGTACGCCCATTTTGTGTCGACCTGATCATTCAGCCGCTCATACGCCGTGGTCCAGTAGGCATAACTGGTGATGTAGTTTTTTGATGCGAGGATGCGGTTTTCCAGGGCCCGACTCGAGTAGAACCGGTTGTCGTTCACATCGTCGTTATCGAGTTGCGTTGCAATGCTGAACAAGGCGCTGACTGTCGCGATGACCCCGGTGACGAACAGCGCGCCAACGGCAACAGCCAGACGCCTGGTCGCTGCGCTTTGCGGCGCGGGGAGCGGAGCCGTATGGGTGGACATGTCCATTCGCTCATCCTTGATCCAGTGATTACCGCATCTAGAACATCGTGATCGACGCAATGTTCAGTCGCGTCGGGTTCAATGCCTGAAAGTTTGGCCGGGTACTCACCGGCAATGTTCATCCACCAGCTCGATCCAGTGCCTGACGGGCGTGCGGCCGGCGCCATCGAGATGGAGCTGGCAACCGACATTGGCCGTGGCGATGACCTGCGGATGCCCGCTTTCCAGTGCGTCCAGCCTGTTGTCGCGCAGCTGACGGGCCAGTTCCGGCTGGGTGATCGACCACGTACCCGCCGAGCCACAGCACAGGTGGGCGTCAGGCACGTCGGTCAGACTGAAACCCAGTCGGGTCAATACGGCTTCAACGGCACCGCCGAGTTTCTGCGCGTGCTGCAAAGTGCAGGGGCAGTGGAACGCCAGACGTTGTTCGGGATGGATGTCGAGTGACTCAAGCGGTTCGGCACGCAGCACTTCCACCAGGTCCCGGGCCAGCGTACTGACACGCCGGGCTTTTTCGGCATAGGCCGGATCGGTGCAGAGCAGGTGTCCGTAATCCTTGATTAATGCGCCGCAACCGCTCGCTGTCTGCACGATGGCCTCTGCGCCGTGCTCGATGGCCGGCCACCACGCGTCGATGTTGCGCCGGGCGCGATCAAGACCGGCAGCCTGGGCGTCGAGATGATAGTCCACCGCGCCACAGCAACCTGCCTCGAGGGCGGGAATGACGCTGATACCCAGGCGATCCAGCACACGCGCCGCCGCTGCATTGGTATTGGGAGACAAGCCCGGTTGCACGCAACCTTCAAGCATCAGCACCTGCCGCGTGTGACGGGCGACCGGACGTGGCGCGGGCAGCAGCGCATTCCGAGGCAATTTGGCTTGTAGAGCACCCGGCAACCACGGGCGAAAAACTTGCCCGCTGTTCACCAGTCTTTTGAACAATCGTGGATTGGACACGACAGCGCGCAGCCCTTCGCGCAACAGACGTTGCCCGAGCGGGCGTGGAACGGCGGCATCGACCACCGCCCTCCCGATGTCCAGCAGGTTGTGGTAATCCACGCCTGAAGGGCAGGTGGTTTCGCAGTTGCGACACGACAGGCAACGATCCAGATGTTGCTGGGTTTTCTGCGTGACCTCATTGCCTTCGAGCACCTGCTTGATCAGGTAGATGCGGCCCCGAGGGCCGTCCAGTTCGTCGCCGAGCAGTTGATAGGTCGGGCAGGTCGCGTTGCAGAATCCGCAATGCACGCAGGTGCGCAGGATACTTTCGGCCTCTTCGGCGCGGGGCAGTTGTCGGGCCTGCGGGCTGAGGGTGGTTTGCATGGCTCAAAGCTCCGCGTACAAACGACCGGGGTTGAAGATGCCCTGCGGATCGAGTTGTCGCTTGAGGTGGCGGTGGTAGTGCAACAGCGCGGGAGGCAGCGGCTGGAATGGATCGTCGATCACACCGTGGCTGTAGCAGGTCGCATGCCCGCCGACTTGCTGGACAGCCTTGCGAATCAGTGCGGCGTCGGCGTCCGACTTGAGCCAGCGCTGGGCGCCGCCCCAGTCGAGCCACTGTTTGCCGGGCAGGTGCTGCAACGGTGTGTTGTGCGGTACTGACAGGCGCCAGAGCGGTTGGACTTCATCGAAAAAGTCCAGACGTTGCTCGTTGAGATCGGCCCAGTACGCGGCGTCGAGCAATGCGCCGCCAAGGCGTTCATGGGCGGCAGCCACGGAGCCTTCACCACCCTCGAGGCGCAAATGCAACTGTTCGCCGTCATGACACGCGGCGCTGATCGGCAATGGCTGCTGGCCCCATTCGGCCAGACGTAAGAGAGCCTGTTCGCTGCTCATCTCCTGGCTGATGCTCAGGCTCATTCGCGGTTTGGGTAGCACCTTGAGCGAGACTTCGGTGATTACCCCCAACGAGCCGTAACTGCCGGTCATCAGACGCGACAGATCGTATCCGGCGACGTTTTTCATGACTTCGCCGCCAAAACGCAGGTGTTTGCCGTGCCCTGTGATGATTCGTGTGCCGAGCACGAAGTCGCGTACCGACCCCGACCACGGCCGGCGAGGACCCGATAAACCGCTGGCGATCATGCCGCCCACCGTAGCGTCGTGGGCGAAGGTGGGCGGTTCGCAGGCCAGCATCTGTTGCGAGGCGTCCAGCACCGCAAACAATTCTGCCAGTGGCGTGCCGCAGCGCGCGGTGATCACCAGTTCGGTCGGGTCGTAGCGGACGATGCCGCGATGGGCGCGGGTGTCGAGAATCTCGCCAGCGACCATGCGCCCCAGAAACGCTTTGCTGTTGGCCCCCTGAATGCGCAGTGGCGTGGCGTTTTCCAGCGCCCGGTTGACTTGTTCGAGCAGCGCGACGCTCTCATCTGCATCTCTGGAGTCGCCCATCAGAAACGCTCCAGTTCGGGAAAGGGTAGTTGTCCGTGATGCACATGCAGCGCGCCAAACTCGGCGCAGCGGTGCAGGGTCGGAATGTTCTTGCCCGGATTGAGCAGGCCGGCGGGGTCGAACGCCGCTTTGACCGCATGAAACAGCGTCAGCTCGTCGCTGTTGAACTGCGCGCACATCTGATTGATTTTTTCCCGACCGACGCCGTGTTCCCCCGTAATGCTGCCACCGACCTTGACGCAAAGTTCCAGGATCTTGCCGCCCAGCGCTTCGGCGCGCTCCAGTTCGCCGGGACGATTGGCATCGAACAGGATCAACGGGTGCATGTTGCCGTCGCCTGCATGGAATACGTTGGCAACCCGCAGGCCATACTCGGAAGACAACTGCGCAATCGCGTGCAGCACGCCGGGCAACTCGCGGCGGGGAATGGTGCCGTCCATGCAGTAGTAATCCGGTGACAAGCGGCCAACGGCGGGAAAGGCATTTTTGCGGCCGGCCCAGAAACGGACCCGCTCGGCCTCGTCCCGGGCCTGCCGCAATTCCGTGGCGCCGGCCCGCTCCAGCACCTGGCGCACGCGAATGCAGTCGTCATGGACATCGGCTTCGACGCCATCCAGTTCACAAAGCAAGATCGCCTCGGCATCCACCGGATAACCGGCGTGAATGAAGTCTTCGGCGGCACGGATCGCCAGGTTGTCCATCATCTCAAGGCCCCCGGGAATGATCCCGGCTGCAATGATGTCGCCGACTGCGCGGCCAGCCTTTTCCACGGAGTCGAAAGCTGCCAGCAGCACTTTTGCGGTCTGGGGTTTGGGCAGGAGTTTGACCGTGACCTCGGTGATCACCCCGAGCAGGCCTTCGGAGCCGGTGAACAGGGCCAGCAAGTCAAAGCCAGGTGAGTCCAGCGCATCCGAACCCAGCGTAAGGCTCTCGCCATCGACAGTCAGAATCTCGACCTTGAGCAGGTTGTGTACGGTCAGACCGTACTTGAGGCAATGCACGCCACCGGCGTTTTCCGCCACGTTGCCGCCGATGGAACAGGCGATTTGCGATGAAGGGTCGGGAGCGTAATAAAGTCCGAACGGCGCAGCGGCCTGGGAAATCGCCAGGTTGCGTACGCCGGGTTGAACGCGGGCGGTGCGGGCGGCGGGGTCGATGTGCAGGATGTTGTTGAAGCGCGCCATGACCAGCAGTACGCCTTTTTCCAATGGCAGGGCGCCGCCGGACAAACCGGTCCCGGCGCCCCGGGCTACCACCGGCACCCGTCGCTCATGACAAAGCCGCAACACTGCCTGAACCTCACCGATATGCCGTGGCAGCACCACCAGCAGCGGGGTGGTGCGGTACGCCGAGAGACCATCGCACTCATACGGCTTGAGTTCTTCGCGCTGATGCAGGACTTCCAGATCCGGACACTGACGCTGTAAGGCTTGCAGCAGCGCCGCTTTGTCGACGTCCGGCAAGGCGCCATCGACTTGTTCGTCGTAGAGAATGTTCATGATCGGTGGACGACCCTCCTTTGTCGTTATTAGAGGTCGGGTGCCGCACATGAATGACCGGGCCGCTCACTCCGTGAAGTAAAGCGTAGCGGCCCGCAGTCGGTCAGGCCAGATCGGCCGCCTGATGCCGCTCCGGCACCTGACTCGCTTCATCGCCCCAGGTCCGGTTGACGCGCTGGCCGCGAATCACTGCAGGTCGATTGGCGATGTCCTGCGCCCAGCGTTGCACGTGGGTGTACTCATGGGCTGCAAGAAACTCCGCAGCCTGGTAAACATTGTTGCGCACCAGTTGGCCGTACCACGGCCAGACCGCGATGTCGGCGATGGTGTAAGTGTCGCCGGCAAGGTAAGGGCTTTCGCCGAGGCGCCGATTGAGGACATCCAGCTGACGTTTGGTTTCCATGGTGAATCGATCGATCGGGTATTCGAGCTTCTCTGGCGCATACGCATAGAAATGCCCGAAGCCGCCACCCAGGTAGGGCGCCGAACCCATCTGCCAGAACAACCAGTTCAGGGTTTCCGTGCGACCTGCCGGATCGGCGGGCAGGAAAACGCCGAATTTCTCCGCCAGATACAGCAGGATCGAACCGGATTCGAACACGCGAATGGCCGGCTCCACGCTGCGATCCAGCAGCGCCGGAATTTTCGAGTTGGGGTTGATCTCGACAAAACCGCTGGAGAACTGATCGCCCTCGCCGATGCGAATCAGCCAGGCATCGTATTCGGCTCCGGTGTGCCCAAGTGCCAGCAATTCCTCCAGCAGGATCGTCACCTTTACGCCATTGGGCGTGGCCAGCGAATACAACTGCAACGGATGTTTGCCGACTGGCAGCGTCTTGTCATGAGTCGGCCCGGCGATCGGGCGGTTGATGCTGGCGAACTGGCCGCCGGATGGTGCGATATGTTTCCAGACCTTGGGTGGTACGTAAGACGTGTCGCTCATGAAACGAACCTCTTTGGTTGCTTGCCGGAATTTCCTGAGCCCGTCATGCGAACTGTCGGGCGCTTGCCGGACAGGACACCACAGAAGGGTGTTTGAATTCCACCCCGGGGCTCAGCCAATGGGCTGTGCTGCTATTCAATCCGCGGATGTTGCTGCACAAGGTGTTCGCGACGGGCTTGCAGTTCGGCGATTTCGGCGTCGATGTCTGCGATCTTCTGTTCGATGTTGTCGTGGTGTTCCTGCAACAACTCGCGTGCTTCCTCGATGTCGGATGCTGCCGGTGCTGCGCCGCGCAACGGTCTGTTCGCGGTTTCCTTCATCGTCATCCCGGTGATCAGCCCGACCACGGCAATGACCATCAGGTAATAGGCCGGCATGTACAGGTCCTGAGTGCTTTCCACCAGCCAGGCCACGGCTGTAGGGGTCAGGCCGGCAATCAGCACCGAGACGTTGAAAGCACTGGCCAGCGCGCTGTAGCGGATATGGGTGGGAAACATCGCCGGAAGGGTGGAGGCCATGACCCCGATGAAGAAATTGAGCAGCACGGCGAGGATCAGCAGACCCGAGAAGATCAGGCCGATCTTGCCGCTGTTGATCAGCATGAAGGCTGGAATGGCAAGGATGAACAGGCCGATGCTGCCAACGATGATGAAAGGGCGACGGCCGATCTTGTCACTGATGAAACCGATCATGGGCTGCACGAACAGCATGCCGACCATGATCGCGATGATGATCAGCACCCCGCGATTTTCGCTGTAGTGCAGGTTGTGCGACAGATAGCTCGGCATGTAGGTCAGCAGCATGTAGTAGGTGACGTTGGTGGCGGCCACCACGCCGATACAGGTCATCAGGCTGCGCCAGTGTTTGGTCGCCACTTCCTTGAACGACACTTTCGGGCCCCCGGCCAGCCCCTCGCGGTCGCCTTGTTCGAGTTTTTCGACATGCTGCTGGAACGCTGGTGTTTCTTCGAGGGCATGCCGCAGATACAGCCCGATCATGCCCAGCGGCAGGGCGAGGAAAAACGGCAGGCGCCAGCCCCATTCTTCGAACTTTTCTTCGCCGATGATCGTGGAAATCAGTACCACCACGCCCGCCCCGAGAACGAAGCCGGCGATGGAACCGAAGTCCAGCCAGCTGCCGAGGAAGCCGCGTTTGCGATCCGGCGCATACTCGGCGACGAAGATCGAGGCTCCCGTGTATTCGCCGCCGACCGAAAAGCCCTGAGCCATTTTCGCCAGCAACAGAAGGATCGGCGCCCAGATGCCGATCGAGGCATAAGACGGAATCAATCCGATGGCGAAGGTGCTGAGCGACATGATGACGATGGTCGCAGCGAGGACTTTCTGTCGTCCGTATTTATCACCCAGGGCGCCGAAGAACAGACCGCCCAGCGGCCGGATCAGGAAGGGCACCGAGAAAGTGGCCAGCGCGGCGATCATCTGCACGCCGGGATCGGCGCCCGGGAAAAACACCTTGCCGAGCACGTAGGCGACGAAGCCATAGACGCCGAAGTCGAACCATTCCATCGCATTGCCCAGTGCGGCGGCGGTGATCGCCTTGCGCATTTTGGCGTCGTCAACGATGGTGATGTCTTGCAGTCCGATCGGACTGACGCTTTTCTTGCGTGATTTCATGCGGGGCACTCTGCAACTGATCTGTCTTTACGCAATCCCTTGGGTCCGTAACTGCACGGTCTAGAGAGGTTGCCTTGGCCGTTGCCATCTTTTTAATGGCACGGCTTCTTTCAGTTCAGATACACGAGGACACGAAAAAATTCACAACCCGTATTGTTTTTTGCCAGTGGCTGAGTTTGTGCGCAGTTGCGCCGGGCTGATACCCAGTCTTTGCGTGAAGGCGCTCGTCATGTGCGCCTGGGAGTTGAAGCCGCAGGCGAGGGCGATGTGCGCCAGGCTCGCGGTTGGATCGCGCAACATCGCCCGCGCTCTGGCCAGGCGTCGGTCGATCAGATAGCTATGGGGGCTCTTGCCCGTCGCCTGTTTGAAGGCACGCATGAAGTAGCCTTCGGACAACTCGAGCAGGTGCGCCATTGTCTTCACGTCGAGTGGGCCGTTGAGGCTTGCGTCAATGAACTCATCCAGCAGGCGCATCCGGTTGTCGGTAATCGAGCCTTGTGGGACTGGCATCCCAGGACCTGCGGCCCGTTCAGCGAGGTTGAGTGCCCAGGCTTCCCAGTCATCATCCCACTCAGGTTGCAGCAGTGCGCTGCGCATCCGCTGTGCGAGGAGAATGGCCCGCGGGTCGATGCGATTGTTGAAAGCTCGGTCACCCGTCAGCGCAACGCCATCGGTGCGGATCATCCGAAGGTACTCACCGCCCATTGGGGATTCGGACAACACATCGCAACCGGCAGGGACGAATGCCAGGCCATTAGGCATCGCATTGAATGGGCGTACACGGTCAGTACCGATGGCATGCACGCCGCGCTGACTGTCGAAGGCGAAGCCGATCGCCGACTGGCTGGCGACGTATCGCGCCGAGTAGGCTGCGCCAGGCAACAATTCGATCATCCACGGGCCAGCCTCGATACGACGTACCGGTTCAGGGACGACTGCGGGGTGTTGACGGTTTCGCTGGCTCATGAACGGCATAGTAGTGAAGAGGGCGGGTAAAAGTCAGGTCGGTTTTTTGAAAGCCGACGTCACGCACGGCTGCCTAGACTTGGGCAAAGACCAAGGAGATACCTATGCACGCAATCACCCGCGACGATATCGAACACGCCGCCCGCCAGGTTTACCAGGTGATGCCGGCTACCGCCCAGTATCGTTGGCCATTGCTGGCCGAGCGGTTGGGATGCACTGTTTGGGTCAAACACGAAAACCACACGCCAACCGGTGCCTTCAAGGTCCGTGGCGGCATTACCTTCATGCACTGGCTTCGCCGGGAGCACCCGCGCGTCAAAGGCATTGTTTCCGCGACGCGTGGCAATCACGGCCAGAGCCTGGCGCTGGCCGCAAATGCTGTAGGGCTGAGGGCGTTGATCGTGGTGCCGCAGGGCAACTCGCTGGAAAAGAACAACGCCATGCGCGGTTTTGGCGGTGAGGTGGTCGAGTATGGCCGTGATTTCGACGAAGCGCGTGAAGAGGCAGCTCGCCTCGCGCACAAGCATGATCTTTATCTGGTGCCACCGTTTCACGTTGAACTGGTCAAGGGAGTGGCGACGTATGCGCTGGAGATGTTCAGTGCGGCGCCGGATCTGGATACGGTTTACATACCCATCGGCTGTGGTTCGGGAATCTGTGGCGTGATCGCCGCCCGCAATGCATTGGGCTTGAACACCGAAGTGGTGGGCGTGGTGTCCACGGAAGCCGCAGCTGCCAAACTCTCATTTGAAGCGAAAACGATCTGCGAGACCGCCTCGGCCAATACCTTTGCCGACGGTCTCGCGGTACGCAAGCCGATTGCCGAGGCGTTCGACATCTATAAGGAAGGTGCGGCGAGGATTGTCGCTGTCAGCGAAAGCGAGATCGCCGAGGCCATGCGCGTCTATTACACCGATACCCACAACCTTGCCGAAGGGGCGGGTGCGTCAGCGTTGGCGGCGTTGATGCAGGAGCGTGGACGGATGGAGGGGAAAAAGGTCGGGGTGATTCTGTCCGGGGGGAATATTGACCGGATGGTGTATGCGAAGGTAATTGGCTGATTGCAGGCATTCAGTGGCAGCGTTAACCGATGTGCCGCAGAAGCCTGGCGAGTGTGGGCAATATAGTGCGTACTCATTGATCCACCTCTATATATAGAAGCGGCTTTTTCTCTCTATTGATAGAAAACTCAAATTAAGGGTTGACGGCAGATTCTGAGTCTCTATAATTCGCCCCACTTCCGGCGCAGTCGAAACGGAAAACTCCTTGAGATTCAATGAGTTAAGTAGGTTTCGAGCGTGGGTCGCTTCAGTTCATCGAAGCCTGGAAGGAGTTGGAAATGCCGGTTTTTCTGGCGCTTTCAACGGTTCGATCTTCTCGGTCGAAAGCGGAGAAAAAGAGGTGTTGACAGCAGCGTGTAACGCTGTAGAATTCGCCTCCCGCTAACGAGAGATCGGAAGCGCAAGTGGTTGAAGTTGTT
>NZ_NEJP01000011.1 GCF_002113125.1 Pseudomonas sp. B20(2017)
CTCCTTGTATGTAGGCCATAACGAAAAATGCTCCGTATCTTTCGATACGGAGCATTTTCTTAAAGGGCCGGACAGATTGCTAGGTTTTCACACAGTCTGCGAAGGCCCCTTCTTTATTCCGTCAGCACGGACGCTCAGGCGTCCGGAGCCGCCTTGGCAGTCGGCTCACTGTTTTCGTAGATATACAGTGGCTTGGACTTGCCTTCAATGACGCTTTCATCGATCACGACCTTGCTCACCTCGGACTGCGAGGGGATCTCGTACATCGTGTCGAGCAATACACCTTCGAGAATCGAACGCAGGCCACGGGCACCGGTTTTACGCTCCAGGGCACGTTTGGCGACTGCTTTCAGCGCGTCGGAACGGAATTCCAGATCCACGCCTTCCATCTCGAACAGCTTGGCATACTGTTTGGTCAGGGCATTTTTCGGCTCGGTGAGAATCTGCATCAAAGCAGCCTCATCCAGCTCGTCCAGTGTCGCAAGAACCGGCAGACGACCGACGAATTCCGGGATCAGACCGAACTTGACCAGATCGTCAGGCTCGACTTCACGCAGGGATTCACCAACCTTCTTGCCTTCTTCCTTACTGCGCACTTCTGCGTTGAAACCGATGCCACCCTTGGTGGAACGGTTCTGAATGACCTTCTCCAGACCGGAGAATGCGCCACCGCAGATGAACAGGATGTTACGGGTATCGACTTGCAGGAATTCCTGCTGCGGATGCTTGCGACCACCTTGCGGCGGAACGGAAGCGACCGTGCCTTCGATCAGTTTGAGCAAGGCCTGCTGCACGCCTTCACCGGAAACGTCCCGGGTGATCGACGGGTTATCGGACTTGCGCGAAATCTTGTCGATTTCGTCGATGTAGACAATACCCATCTGGGCTTTCTCTACGTCGTAATCGCACTTCTGCAACAACTTCTGAATGATGTTCTCGACGTCTTCACCCACGTAACCCGCCTCTGTGAGGGTGGTTGCGTCGGCGATGGTGAACGGAACGTTCAGCAAGCGGGCCAGGGTTTCGGCCAGCAGGGTTTTACCGGAGCCTGTCGGGCCGATCAGCAGGATGTTGCTCTTGCCGAGTTCGACGTCGTCAGCCTTTTTGTCACGCTGGTTCAGACGCTTGTAGTGGTTGTACACCGCTACCGCCAGAACCTTCTTGGCACGTTCCTGACCAATTACATACTGATCAAGGATGCCGCTGATTTCTTTAGGCGAAGGCAATTTATGCGCGCTGCTTTCGGCCTGTGCTTCCTGCACCTCCTCGCGGATGATGTCATTGCACAGGTCGACGCACTCGTCGCAGATAAAGACCGAGGGGCCGGCAATCAATTTGCGCACTTCATGCTGGCTTTTGCCACAGAAGGAGCAATAGAGCAGCTTGCCGTTGTCATCGCCGTTGCGGGTGTCAGTCATTCGTTCGATCCAAATCCGATAGGCTTGCAACACAAGATGAAGGCTATTGCGGGCTTTTTCAAGCCCGCCGCTGATCAGACGCGCCGACCAAGCCTATTTTGAGCTGCTTGTTTTTAAGCTGGGCGCTGGTTGATCACTTCGTCGATCAGACCGTATTCCTTCGCAGCTTCCGCACTCATGAAGTTGTCGCGGTTGGTGTCGCGCTCGATTTCTTCAAGCGTACGGCCGCTGTGCTTGGCCATCAGCGTGTTGAGACGCTCGCGGATGAAGAGGATTTCCTTGGCATGGATTTCGATGTCCGATGCCTGGCCCTGGAAACCGCCCAGTGGCTGGTGAATCATCACGCGCGAGTTCGGCAGGCAGAAACGCTTGCCAGGTGCACCGGCCGTCAGCAGGAACGCGCCCATGCTGCACGCCTGACCGATACAGGTAGTCGATACGTTTGGTTTGATGAACTGCATGGTGTCGTAGATCGACATGCCCGCTGTCACCGAACCGCCAGGGGAGTTGATATAAAGATGGATGTCCTTGTCCGGGTTTTCCGCTTCAAGGAACAGCAATTGCGCGCAAATCAGGTTGGCCATGTAGTCCTCTACAGGACCCACCAGAAAGATCACTCGCTCCTTGAGAAGACGCGAGTAGATGTCATAGGCGCGCTCGCCACGAGCAGATTGCTCGACAACCATCGGGACCAGGCCGCCGGCGGCCTGGATATCAGAGTTCTGCTGAATATAGGAATTACGGAACATGCTCTGCAGTCACTCCCAAATAGTCATGTCTTGAATACGCATAAGCCAGCTCGAAGGCTGGCTTATGGTGTGTGCTTCTAACGCAAAAACAATCAGTCGGCTTTTGGAGCTTCTACCGGCTTGACCGCTTCTTCGTAAGAGACCGCTTTGTCGGTCACGCTAGCTTTCTGCAGAACAGTATCCACAACTTGTTCTTCCAGCACAACCGAACGAACTTCGTTCAGTTGCTGCTCGTTCTTGTAGTACCAGGACACGACCTGCTCAGGCTCTTGGTAAGCCGAAGCCATTTCCTGAATCATTTCGCGAACGCGGGCTTCGTCTGGCTTCAGGTCGAACTGCTTGACCACTTCGGCCACGATCAGACCCAGTACTACGCGACGCTTGGCTTGTTCTTCGAACAGCTCGGCCGGCAGTTGGTCAGGCTTGATGTTGCCGCCGAACTGCTGAACAGCCTGCACGCGCAGACGGTCAACTTCGTTGGACAGCAGAGCCTTAGGCACTTCGATCGGGTTGGTGGCCAGCAGACCGTCCATTACCTGATTCTTGACCTTGGATTTGATCGCCTGACGCAGTTCACGCTCCATGTTCTTGCGAACTTCGGTGCGGAAACCGTCGATGCCGCTTTCCTTGATGCCGAATTGAGCGAAGAACTCTTCGTTCAGCTCAGGCAGTTTTGGCTCGGAAACAGTATTGACAGTCACGGTGAACTCAGCGGTCTTGCCAGCCAGGTCCAGGTTCTGATAGTCCTCAGGGAAGGTCAGGTTCAGAACGCGCTCTTCGCCGGCTTTAGCGCCAACCAGGCCTTCTTCGAAGCCAGGGATCATGCGGCCGGAACCCAGTACCAGCTGAGTGCCCTTGGCGGAGCCGCCAGCGAATACTTCGCCGTCAACCTTGCCAACGAAATCGATGTTCAGTTGGTCTTCGTTCTGAGCAGCGCGATCGGCCACTTCGAAACGGGTGTTCTGCTTGCGCAGGATGTCCAGCATCTTGTCCAGATCGGCGTCAGCCACGTCAGCGCTCAGACGCTCGACAGTGATGCCTTCGAAGCCGGTAACGGTGAACTCAGGGAACACTTCGAATACGGCTACGTATTCCAGGTCCTTGCCAGCTTCGAGCGACTTAGGCTCGATCGATGGCGAACCGGCCGGGTTCAGCTTCTGCTCAACCACAGCTTCGTAGAAGGAGGACTGGATCACGTCGCCGATCGCTTCCTGGCGCGCATCAGCACCGAAACGGCGCTTGATTTCGCTCATTGGCACTTTGCCTGGACGGAAGCCAGCAATCTTGGCCTTTTGGGCAGTCTGCTGCAGACGCTTGTTGACCTGAGTCTCGATGCGCTCAGCCGGCACGGTGATGCTCATGCGGCGCTCAAGAGCAGTAGTATTTTCAACAGAAACTTGCATGGATATTCCTCGTTGCACAGACGTTAGCCGGCCGTTTCCGACCCAAGAATCAAGGGCAAGCATTCTAGTAGGTCAAACTCAAGAAGTCACCCTACTGAAAACGGGTAAAAAAACAGCAGGCCATTTGAAGGCGAGGGACAAACGATTGCGCCTCGCCCTGTTAGCAAATACAGCCAATTCAAGCCAGGGCTCTGCGCCAACCTCTTCTATATATAGAGGCGGTTGAATCATCTCCCTGACAGCCGACCTCGCCAGCAAGGTCGGCGGGCAGCGCAGCAGCATCGTGCAACAATGATACGACGAAGCGCCCTGCCCTGCGACTCGTAACCTGCAGTCGCCAAAATCCGAAACCGTAAAACAAAAAAGGCGCCAGACTGTTAAATCTGGCGCCTTTCGAAATATGGGGTGGACGATGGGGATCGAACCCACGACAACGGGAGTCACAATCCCGTGCTCTACCAACTGAGCTACGCCCACCATATTGCGTGCCAAAGAAGCCAAACAACTTCTTTGTAGAACTTCACCCGGCCAACGGCGTGAATGAAGCTTTGATTGGTGCGGATGAAGAGACTCGAACTCTTACGCCTCGCGGCGCTGGAACCTAAATCCAGTGTGTCTACCAATTCCACCACATCCGCAGATGAAGCTTTTTAAAGCAAAGGCGCCAGACTGTTACATCTGGCGCCTTTCGAAATATGGGGTGGACGATGGGGATCGAACCCACGACAACGGGAGTCACAATCCCGTGCTCTACCAACTGAGCTACGCCCACCATATTGCGTGCCAAAGAAGCCAAACAACTTCTTTGTAGAACTTCACCCGGCCAACGGCGTGAATGAAGCTTTGATTGGTGCGGATGAAGAGACTCGAACTCTTACGCCTCGCGGCGCTGGAACCTAAATCCAGTGTGTCTACCAATTCCACCACATCCGCAGATGAAGCTTTTTAAAGCAAAGGCGCCAGACTGTTACATCTGGCGCCTTTCGAAATATGGGGTGGACGATGGGGATCGAACCCACGACAACGGGAGTCACAATCCCGTGCTCTACCAACTGAGCTACGCCCACCATATCGCGCTACTTGTGCCAATGCTGCCTAATGGCGCACCCGGCAGGACTCGAACCTGCGACCATCCGCTTAGAAGGCGGATGCTCTATCCAGCTGAGCTACGGGCGCCTTGTTAGCTGTACCCTTGGAGGACTACAAACTAAGTGCTTTCCAGCCGTTCGAAACCGTAATTTCGTTCGACTTTCTTAACCAGTGCTAGGCTGTGCCCGACAAGTGCGACGAATAGTATAGAGCGACCTGAGGGTCGTCAAATCCTTTTTGAAAAAAATTCATTTAATTAAAGGGCTTAGGGGAATTTGCTGACCAAGCGCCTTTGCCCTCACCGTTTGACATGCGAGAATGCGTTCTCTTTTTTTCCCCTCTCGATGGTTAATCACGCGCAATGACTGCACAACTAATCGACGGCAAATCAATCGCCGCCAGCCTGCGCCAGCAGATCGCCCAACGGGTAGCCGAACGTCGCGAGCAAGGCTTGCGTACTCCCGGCCTCGCGGTGATCCTGGTCGGCAGCGATCCTGCCTCTCAGGTTTATGTCTCGCACAAGCGTAAAGACTGTGAAGAGGTCGGCTTCCTCTCTCAAGCCTACGACCTGCCTTCCGAAACCACTCAGCAAGCGCTGACCGATCTGATCGATCGACTGAACGACGACCCGGCAATCGACGGCGTTCTGCTTCAACTTCCTCTGCCGGAGCACCTGGACGCCTCCAAACTGCTGGAGCGCATCCGCCCGGACAAGGACGTCGACGGTTTCCATCCTTACAACGTCGGCCGTCTGGCCCAGCGCATTCCGCTGCTGCGCCCGTGCACCCCGAAGGGCATCATGACCCTGCTGGAAAGCACCGGTGCCGATCTGTACGGGATGGACGCAGTCGTTGTCGGCGCATCCAACATCGTCGGTCGCCCGATGGCAATGGAACTGCTGCTGGCCGGTTGCACCGTGACCGTTACCCACCGCTTCACCAAGGATCTGGCCGGCCACGTCGGCCGCGCCGATCTGGTAGTCGTGGCCGCCGGCAAGCCAGGCCTGGTCAAGGGCGAGTGGATAAAGGAAGGCGCGATCGTGATCGACGTCGGCATCAACCGTCAGGAAGACGGCAAACTGGTCGGTGACGTCGTTTACGAAACCGCCCTGCCTCGCGCTGGCTGGATCACACCAGTACCGGGCGGCGTCGGTCCGATGACCCGCGCCTGCCTGCTGGAAAACACCCTCTACGCGGCAGAAACCCTGCACGCCTGAGTCGCGTTTTCCGCACCTCGAGAACCCCGCCTTGTGCGGGGTTTTTCATGCCCTCGAAAAAACCTTTACCGTTCGCCGGAAACCCCTATTTTTACAGGGCTTTTCACGACTTTTTCATGCCTTGCGGACAACCATCGACAGTTCTTCAACCATACTCCTACAATGCGTCGTTTTTACGACACAGCCCGTTACAAAGAACGGCATTTCCAACCTTCATGAGTTCGCCCGCGTGAATATTCGTCTGTCCATCCTGAGCCTGGTTTTTGCATTTTCAGGCACACTCCTCACGCCAACGGTCAACGCCGCCGAAACCACCGCTGCCCCCCGAGACGCTTCGCAATTGAAGATTGCCTCCGGCAGCGCCCTGCTGATGGATCTGCAGACCAACAAAGTCATTTATTCCAGCAACCCGGACGTGGTGGTGCCCATCGCTTCCGTGAGCAAGTTGATGACCGGTTTGGTAGTGGTCGAAGCGCACCAGAACATGGACGAATGGATTGACGTCGACATCAGCCACACCCCGGAAATGAAAGGCGTGTTCTCGCGAGTCAAACTGCGAAGCGAACTGCCCCGCCGAGAGATGTTGCTGATTGCCCTGATGTCCTCGGAAAACCGCGCCGCCGCCAGCCTGGCTCACCACTATCCGGGCGGTTACGCAGCGTTCATCGCAGCGATGAACGCCAAGGCGAAGGCGCTGGGCATGACCAGCACGCATTTTGTGGAACCCACCGGCCTGTCGGAGCGCAACGTCTCCACCGCCCGCGACCTGAGCAAGTTGCTGGTGGCTGCGCATAAACAACCGCTGCTAATCGAGCTGACCACCACCAAGGAAAAGACCGTCTCGTTCCGCAAACCCAATTACACCCTGGGTTTCCGTAACACCGACCACCTGGTCAACAAGGCCGACTGGGATATCCGCATCACCAAGACCGGCTTCACCAACCCGGCCGGCCACTGCCTGGTGCTGGTGACCCGCATGGCCAACCGCCCCGTCGCCCTGGTGATTCTCGACGCGTTCGGCAAATACACCCATTTCGCCGATGCCAGCCGCATCCGCAGCTGGGTGGAAACCGGCAAGAGCGCCAACGTCCCGGCGGTGGCTCAGCAGTACAAAGCCGACAAGAACCTCAAGAGTCGCCAGAGCGGCGTGATCGAAGCCTCCAAGTAATCCGTCAGCCATGAAAAAGCCCCGAAGCGTCGGGGCTTTTTCGTTTCTGCACTCAGTCGTTGGGCAACGGCATCTTGTCGTCATCGGGAATACCGTCACCGGCACTCGGGTCGCGCGAATGCTCTGGCGTCACCACCGCCGGACGCGCCAACGGGTCGCGTAGAGGGCTGTCCGGATCCAGCACCGGATCAACCTCCGGCTCAGGTGCGGCAGGCACACTATCAGGTTTGTGGTCGTCGAAACTCGAATCGGTACTCATACGCACCTCGCTTCAAGGCTTGAGATCAGCCAAGGGATCGTAAGGCTTGGCCGGACGCTTGGGATCATCGCCCGGCTGCACATCCTTCGGCGCCTTTGCAGGGCCGATGGGATCGACTTGCGGATCGTCCAGATCCGGCGAGTCCGGATCGAAGCCCAGATCGTCGTCATTGCCATGCTCGGAAGAATGCGGCCCGCTGGGTGAATTTGGAATTGCCATGCTCGCCTCCTGATACTGGCCCGTAAAACACGGGACGCTACAGTTCAGAAGCACATGCTCCGCCAGGGTGCCCGACAGGCGACGAACGGAGCCTCAATGCGCTGCCAGTGCCTTCCTTGCCTGCGCCGCTTCCCGTTCCTGCCCGGCCTGGGACAGCGCGTCGGCGGCCTTGAGCCAGCGCTGTTGATCGACCGCCGCCGGAATCTGCGTCGGTTTCTGGATCAATACCGCCCATCCGCCGGATTTTTCGAGGGCCGACTCGAACGAGCTGAAGCTCATCAATTCACGGCGATTCATCCCGGCTCGCAGCAGCACCTTCTGCTTCAAGCGATCGTAGCCGGACAGGATCGCGTAACGCGGCTCCGCCCAAAACGCCGAACCCTCGCTGAAACGCACCATCACCGGATACCCGGCCGCCACTTGAGTCAGCAGCGCCGGCAGATTGCTGTCCAGCGGATACACGACCATGCCGTATTCACGCGCCAGGCTCTGCAGATTCTGTTGCAACTTGTCCTCGGCGCCCGGTAAATGCAGCGGCTTTTCCAGCAGACCCGGCGTGATCACGATGCCCTGCTGCGACAGCAGACTGGCCAGCACCTGCGGCCCGCTTTGATAGGCCTCGCCACGATAGAAAGTGCCGCTGAGTTCGACCCGCTCCGGCAGGCGTTTGACCTCCGGCGCCACACTGCCCGCACACCCCACCAATGCTGTCACGCAACCGGCCACCAGCAGCGCCGCGCGAATCCGGGAAAATAGCTGCACCATCGTCACTCTCTTGATCAGTTACCGGTCATCGTGTTCCGGCTTGGTCGAAGATCATAGGGCGACGCAACGCTGCGGTATAGCCCAAAGCCGCAGCTCCACCAGCTGGATAGAGCGAACTGATTGGTCACCACCGACCTTTGGTCAATAGCTTGAAACACACCAGCGACTAGACTGTCATTCAGATAAGAGCCAAAGAGCGAGCGCCCGACGCAGGGCAAAGAGGAGGCACAGATGAGCCTGACCATGACCATCGTAATGCTGATTGCCGGCTGGCTGGCCGTTGCGGCCGCCATGCTGTGGGGCGTGTTGCGGATTTCCCGCCGCCATCACCACCCGGTACAACCTGCACCGACCAGGAAGATCGAGAAACACAGCACCCGTCCCGCCACCGCGCACTGATTTTCTGTAGCCGACACAAACAAAAAGGCCGCCTGGACTCTCGCGAGTTCAGGCGGCCTTTGGTTTTCCAGCGATTACGCTTCGGCAGTCAATTTCTTCTGCTTGGCGCGGCGCGACATCATGTTCAGCACTTCAATCGCAGCCGAGAACGCCATGGCGGCATACACATAACCTTTCGGTACGTGGGCGCCGAAGCCTTCGGCGATCAGCGTCATGCCGATCATGATCAGGAAGCCCAGAGCCAGCATCACCACCGTCGGGTTGTCGTTGATGAACTTGGCCAGCGGATCAGCTGCAAACAGCATCACCAGCACCGATACCACCACCGCAATCACCATGATCGGCAAGTGTTCGGTCATGCCGACAGCCGTAATGATGCTGTCGATCGAGAACACCATGTCCAGCATCAGGATCTGCCCGATCGCGGCGGCGAAGCCCAGAGTCACCGTCGAGGTAGCGCTCTTCGGATCTTCCGGCGCCGGGTCCATGCTGTGATGGATCTCGGTCGTCGCTTTCCACACCAAGAACAGACCACCGGCGATCAGGATCATGTCCTTCCAGGAGAACGCCTGGCCCAGGATCTCGATGACCGGCTCGGTCAACTGCACGATGAAGGCGATGGTGCTCAACAGAGCCAGACGCATGATCAGCGCCATGCCGATGCCCAGGCGACGGGCCTTCTGCCGGTACTGCTCGGGCAGTTTGTTGGTCAGGATCGAGATAAAGATCAGGTTATCGATGCCGAGCACGATTTCCATCACTACCAGCGTGGCCAAGGCAATCCAGGCCGTCGGGCTGGAAGCGAGTTCTAACAGATATTCCATGGGTCAGTCCTGACTCTGTGTAAGACGGTTTAGATTTCCTGGGAGGACGATTCGGATTTTTCTTCGTCGTCTTTCGGTTCTTTCTTGCTGATCAGATTGCCGGTGGCATCGCTAAGCGCCTCTTCGGCGGCTTTGTGCGTGTCGTCGATGGCTTGTTTCGCCGCCTCGGCCGCCTGCCCCATCAGTTGTTGGGCGCTCTTTTCGGCCTGGTCGCAACCGGCCATTACCAGTAAAGACGCGATCAACAACGCTGTAGTTTTTAGTTTCATGATGCTTCCCTCGATAGAACAGACAGCGCCATACAGACCGGCCGTCGATGGCTGGGCATTCTAGGGAGACAAACACTTCAGGAAAATTCGTATTTTTAGCGGCTATACTTCGATTTATACGAACTGTATTTGACGGACCGAACCCCATGCTCAATTACCGACAACTGCATTACTTCTGGGTGGTGGCCAAGACCGGCAGCATCGTGCGCGCCTGCGAGCAACTGAACCTGACGCCGCAAACCATCAGCGGGCAGATTTCCCTGCTCGAACAGACCTATGGCATCGAATTGTTTCAACGGGTCGGTCGCCAGCTTGAACTCACCGAAGCCGGACGTCAGGCCCTGCCCTACGCCGAGCAGATGTTCCAGCTCGGCGGTGAACTGGAACTGATGCTGCGCGCCCAGCCCAATGAGCAGCAGATCCTGTTCCGGGTCGGCGTGGCGGACGTGGTGCCCAAATCCATCGTCTATCGCCTGATCGCGCCGACCATGGAATTGAGCGAACCGCTGCGCATCACCTGCCGTGAGGACAAACTCGAGCGCCTGCTGGCGGACCTGGCGATTCAGCGCCTGGACCTGGTGATCTCCGACAGCCCCATGCCCTCGCACCTGGACATCAAGGGCTACAGTCAGAAACTCGGGGAATGCGGGATCAGTTTTTTCGCCACCGCCGAACTGGCAGCGCAATATGGTCAGGATTTCCCGCGCAGTCTGCACGGCGCGCCGCTGTTGATCCCCGGCGCGGAAACCGTGGTGCGCAGCCGTTTGCAGCGCTGGTTCGCCGAACAGCAGATTCAGCCGAGGATCGTCGGGGAGTTCGATGACAGCGCCTTGATGCAGGCGTTCGGTCAGTCCGGCAGCGGGATTTTCATCGGCCCGAGCGTGATTGCCGATGAGGTGAAGCGCCAGTACGGCGTCGAGTTGATCGGCCAGACCGATGCGGTGAGCGAGTCGTTCTACGCGATCTCGGTGGAGCGCAAGGTCAAGCACCCCGGCATCAAAGCGATTACCGAAGGTGCTCGACGCGAGCTGTTTACAGCCTTTTAAGCCGGCGCGCAGACCTCGCGCGGCTTGAGCACCATCAACACCATGGCGAGGAAAATCGACAGCAGGATGAACCCGGCGGCGGCGAAACCCACAAAGCCCAGGCCGGCGCTGTCGATCACTCGACCGCCAATGATCGCGCCCAGACCAATTCCCAGGTTGGCCCCGGCGATGTTCAGCGACGCGGCGAAGGCCGGCGCTTCAGGAGCCGCTTTCATCAAGCGCACGTGGCTGACCAGAAACAGCGCCGCCTGCGTCACGCCCCAGATGCCCATCGCCGCCGCCAGACCCAGCGACGAATTGATGTTCGGCACCAGCGCCACCATCCCCGGAATCATGAACGCGCAGAACATCACCGAAGCCATCAGCGGATGACGATCCACCGCACGACCGCCCAGCGAGTTGCCGATCAGACCGACCGCGCCGAAGCCCATCAGGCACCAGCCGACCACGGTGCCATTGAAGCCAGCCAGACGTTCAAGGATGTCCGCCAGATAGGTGTAGGCGGTGAACATGCCGCTGAACACCAGAATCGACAACAGCACATGGCCCAGCATCAGCGGGCTGCGCAGGATCTTGAACTGCGAAGCGAAACTGACCTGATGCTGGTGCAGGCTGGTTTTCGGCAGGTAGACAAACAGCAGCAACGCCTTGGCGAACGCGATCACCGCCAAAATGGCGAACGCACTGCGCCAGCCGAACGCATCGGAAATCAGCGTGCCGACCGGAATCCCGAACACGGTGGCGCAGACGATGCCGAAGCCGATCTTGGCGATCGCGCGACCGGCGAAGTCCGGGCCGACGATATCCACCGCCGTTTCACTGGCCAACGCCCAGAACACCGGCAGCCCCAATGCCGGGATCAACCGGGCAATCGCCATGACCCAGATGTTCGGCGCCAATGCCGCCACGGTATTGGCCAGACCGAACATGATCAGGATGGTGATGAACAGTTTGCGGCGCTCGAAGCGGGCGAAATATGCCGTCAAGAAAGGACCGAACATGGCCACGGTGAAAGCGAATAGAGTCACCAGCAACCCGGCCTGCGGGATGGTGACGGCCAGGTCGCGGGCAATCGCCGGCAGCAGACCGACAATGACGAACTCCGTAGTCAGCACCGTGAATCCGGCGGCGGACAACAGAAGGATGGGCAACAGCATGAGGAACTCCAGCAAAACGACGACACCAGCGCTGACCCGAAGGCCCGCTGGCAGAACTTGAAAATAAGGATGCGCAATCTTAACAGAGTGTTTCCCGAGTGACTTGCACAAACCTGTCTAAGTTGCAGAGGGTTCCGGTGGCAGATCGTCACATGCCTGAAGGAATCGGACGACGCTGTGATAAAGTCCGCGCCCTGCGAAACGTACACCCTGTTCAACCACCCGTTTAACGGCGTGGCTGGCGCGTCAGTCCTTTTGGTTCGTGTCTGTGGCCTGCCCCGATTCAACGCCCGGATTGCGCAACCTTGCACCCTATAAAAAACAGAGATGCCGTTCATGACCGCTTCATCCCCTTCTCTATTGCAACGTCTTAAAAGCCTCAGCCTGGTGACCCAGATCCTGATCGGCCTGATTGCCGGCATCGCGCTCGCGCTGTTCGCGCCGGAAGCGGCCAAAGCCACGGCCTTCATCGGCAAGGTGTTCGTCTCGGCGTTGAAGGCCGTGGCACCGATCCTGGTGTTCGTGCTGGTCATGGCGTCGATTGCCAACCACAAGCACGGCCAGGAAACCCACATCCGGCCGATCCTGTTCCTGTATCTGCTGGGCACCTTCGCCGCTGCCGTGGTCGCGGTGATTGCCAGCATGATGTTCCCGTCGCATCTGGTGCTGTCCACCGACAACATCGCGGTAAGCGCGCCGGGCGGCATCAGTGAAGTGCTGCAAAGCCTGTTGTTGAGCGTGGTCGACAACCCGGTGAGCGCACTGATGAACGCCAATTTCATCGGCATTCTGGCCTGGGCCATCGGCATGGGCGTGGCGATCCGGCACGCCGGCGACACCACCCGCGAAGTGCTGGGGGATCTGTCCAACGGCGTGACGGTGATTGTTCGGGTGGTCATCCGTTTCGCACCGCTGGGTATTTTTGGCCTGGTGGCATCGACCCTGGCCACCTCCGGGTTTGGAGCATTGATCGGTTATGCGCATCTGCTGGCAGTGCTGCTCGGCTGCATGCTGTTCGTGGCGCTGGTGATGAATCCGCTGATTGTGTTCTGGAAGCTGCGTCGCAACCCTTACCCACTGACACTCCAGTGCCTGCGCGAAAGCGGCATCACCGCATTCTTCACCCGCAGCTCGGCGGCGAACATTCCGGTCAACCTGGAATTGAGCAAGCGCCTGGGCCTGCATGAAGACACCTACTCGGTATCGATCCCGCTCGGCGCCACCATCAACATGGCCGGCGCGGCGATCACCATCACCGTGCTGTCCCTCGCTGCCGTGCACACCCTGGGCATTGCCGTGGACATCCCGACCGCGATCCTGCTCAGCGTCGTCGCCGCGATCTGCGCCTGCGGTGCCTCGGGCGTGGCCGGTGGCTCGCTGCTGTTGATCCCGCTGGCGTGCAGCCTGTTCGGCATCCCGAGCGAAATCGCCATGCAGGTGGTGGCGGTCGGTTTCATCATCGGTGTGCTGCAGGACTCGGCCGAAACGGCGCTGAATTCCTCCACCGACGTGCTGTTCACCGCCGCTGCGTGCCTGGGCGAAGAGCAAAAAAACCAGCGTCCGGCGTAAAAAACCGGCGCAACAAAAAGCCCGCCAAGGCGCAAACCTTGGCGGGCTTTTTGTTGCAGAACGTTTAGAACGCGCCCATGTAATCGCGCTTACCGACTTCCACACCGTTGTGACGCAGCAGTGCGTAGGTGGTGGTGACGTGGAAGAAGAACTGCGGCAGGCCGTAGCTCAGCAGGTAAGCCTGGCCACTGAAGCGCTTCTCTTTCGGCGTGCCTGGACGAGTCACGATCTCGATGCCTTCCTTGCCATTGATCTGCTCTGGCTTGATCTCGCCAATGAAGGCCAGAACCTTGGCGATCAGCGCTTGCAGCTCGGCGAAGGTGGTTTCGGTGTCGTCATATTTCGGGATTTCGATTTCGGCCAGACGCGAGGACACGCCTTTGGCGAAGTCCACAGCGATCTGCACCTGACGCACCAGCGGGAACATGTCCGGGTAAAGACGCGCTTGCAGGAAGGCGTTCGGGTCGATGTTTTTCTCGGTGGCGTGGGCTTCAGCCTTTTTCAGCACATCGCTCACGGCGTTGAGCATTTGTTGGAAAACCGGGACGGATGCGGCGTACAGGGAAATGGTCATGGCAGTCTCACGTGGTGGCTGGGTGAATCGTGGGGGCGATTATAGCCATGCTCGCACGGCGGCGCGGCTTGTCTTTTATCCAGCAAGGATTAGGCTAGGCGCCTTCGACTGCAGAGGGAACGCGCGATGACCACAGAATTTGAAACCCGCTCCGACGAACCACGGCTCAACGCCATGGAAATCCGCATTCTGGGCTCGTTGATCGAGAAACAGGCCACCAGCCCGGAAACCTACCCGTTGACCCTCAACGCGCTGGTACTGGCCTGCAATCAGAAAACCAGCCGGGAACCGGTCATGAACCTGACCCAGGGCCAGGTCGGCCAGAGCCTGCGCGCCCTCGAAAGCCGCGGCTTTGCCAAGCTGGTGATGGGCAGTCGCGCCGACCGCTGGGAGCACAAGGTCGACAAGGCGCTGGAGCTGGTGCCGGCGCAGTTGATCCTGACCGGGTTGATGTTCCTGCGCGGCCCGCAGACCGTCAACGAACTGCTGACCCGCAGCGGTCGCATGCATGAGTTCGAAGATGCGGAACAAGTGGTGCATCAGCTGGAACGCCTGATCGCACGGGAACTGGCGGTGTTGATTCCGCGTCAGGCCGGCCAGCGCGAAGATCGCTACACCCACGCGCTGGGCGATCCGGCGGACATTGAGGCGATTATCGCGGCGCGGCAGAACCCGAGTGATCGCGGGGCTGCCAGCGGCGTGTCAGTGGAGCGCATCGAAGAGCTGGAAGCGCGGATTGCGGCGCTGGAAGAGCGTCTGGCCCGCCTCGAAGAATAAGCGCATCGGGGCGGCGTTATTCGCCGTCCCAGTAATCCACCCCGTCCGCCTGCCGCGCCACCGCGACGAATCCCGAGGCATTACCTTCGGCATCGATGCTGAAGTTGTCCATCACCGCGTATTTGTTCGAGTCCGGGTACTCGCAGATTTCCGGTTGTTGCTGGGTGCTGACTGCCAGATAGCGCAGTTCCGCAGCACTGGTGTTGATGATCTGATGCGCCGCTTCCGGGCCGCCCGGTGGGCAGGCAATCACGTCGCCGGCGCGGATCGGGAAACGTTCGGCGCCCAAGCGCACCTCCCCTTCCCCGGCCACCACGTAGAACATTTCCTCATTGACCCGATGACTGTGAAACGGACTGCCGCGCATGCCCGGCGGCAGCGCATAAAGTCGATAACCCAGCTTCTGTGCACCCAGTTGCTGGCCGACCCGGGCCAAACGCTGGTGATAGCGCCCGGCGGTTTCACCCTCGGGGGCCAGGGCTTCGGGAAGCGGTTCGAGTTCGACGTCATTCAGGTTGAGAATGGGCGGATGCATGCAGGCCTCGGCTCTTTTGTGATGGGCAAGTCTGTGCTTGCTGATCCGGCAGTATAGGCAAACTGTTCGGATCAAAAACCATGTCGCGGCCTTCGCGAGCAAGCTCGCTCCCACATTGAAATGCATTTCCACTGTGGGAGCGAGCTTGCTCGCGAAAAAGACCGATCAGGCACCGCCTCTCCAAGCCTTTTAGCTACGGGCAAACGCCACCGCCGCATCGAACTGCTCGACCGTCGGCCGCACGCCGGTGTACAGCACGAACTGCTCCAGCGCCTGAATCGCGATCACTTCCAGCCCGGTGATCACCTTTTTACCTTCGGCACGACCGCGCACGATCAGCGGGGTTTCCGAGGGGATCGCTACCACATCGAACACAGTGTCTGCAGACTTGATCACATCCACTTCAAAAGAAAGCTGACCCGCCTCCGGGCCGCCGTCCATGCCCACCGGGGTGACGTTGACCAGCATCTGCGGACGCTCATCGCCCAGTTCTGCCTGCCAGCGATAACCCAGAGAATCCGCCAGCGCACGGCCGGCGCGCTCATTGCGGGCCACGATCAAACCGTTTTTGTAACCGCCATCGCGCAAGGCACTGGCCACCGCCTTGGCCATGCCGCCGCTGCCGCGCAGGGCGAAAGTCGTGTCCTTCGGCACCGCGTGAGTTTCCAGCAACTGGACGATGGCAATGTAATCGGTGTTGTAGGCCTTGAGATGGCCGTTGGTGTTGACGATGGTGTTGATCGACTGGATCGCTGCCGCCGAAGCATCCAGTTCATCGACCAGCGCAATGCTCGCTTCCTTGAACGGCATCGACACCCCGCAACCGCGAATCCCCAGCGCGCGGATCCCGCCGACCGCTCCGGTCAGGTCCTGGCTGCTGAACGCCTTGTAATAGAAATTCAGGCCCAGTTGTTCATACAAATGGTTATGAAAACGCAGACCGAAATTCCCGGGACGCCCAGACAGGGACATGCACAGTTGGGTGTCTTTGTTGGGGTTCATCTGCATGGGAGGCTCCTTCGAATGCACTTTCGGATGGACGGGATTAGCCAGGCCATCGGGTTCTGAACGATCATAAGGCGGTCTGTTCCGGGCATCACAGCCTATGCCGGAAATCCGGTAAACAAACCGGTACAGACCTTACACAAAATTTACCTAGCGGCCGTGCTGTTTTTCAAAATGTTGCTGTCTTAGAAGTATCCCCGCGCCATCCCGAGCCTGTTGCAGGCCCGGACGCCGGGTCGAAGAACCGAGGAATTATCATGATTCGTAAACTCCCCATCGTGGCCTTGTTGATTGGTGCATTCGCGATCACGGGTCAGGCAGAAGCCCACGGCGGTGGCTGGCAGGGCCCGGCGGTATTTGGTGCGATCGTCGGCTCGGCCATCATCGGCTCGGCGCTCATCAACCAGGATCGGCCGGTGTACGTCCAACAGCCTGTTTACGCTCAACCGGCACCGGTCTACGTGCAGCAACCGCCACCACCGGTCTACTACCAGCCGGCCCCGGTTTATGTGCAGCAACCGGTCTACGTCCAACCGGCCCCGGTGTATTACGGTCCGCCGCGTGGTTACTACGGTCGGCCACACTACTACGGTGGTCCGCGTTGGTAACCGGTACACAAGGCCCCGCTTGATAGCGGGGCTTTTTATTGCGCGCATATTATTGCCGGCGGAAAAGCAGACCGTCCGTCGGCCAAGGTCTGAAAAAATTTCGCCAAGGTCGTTGTGGGGACAGTTTGAACCGCTAAAGTCGGCATGATGGACTCGACCGTGAGGGGCAAAACACAACGGTCATCTATTTGTCATGACGGAACTGCACTCTGAATCCGTCCGCATACAACAGGTTGATAACAACAAGGACGACTTGAATGCCTACACAGAATCCTCACCGTATCGTCGGCTTATGCACTTCGAGCAAGGTCTACAACACCCTGACCGAACTCAAGCACCTGGAAGGCCACCGCACGGCGAAATTTCTCTCGCTGCTGGCGGAAAACCTGGTGCGCAAGGGTTTTCTCAACGAACACGAGATCGTGCACATGCTCGATCAAGTGGTGGATTGAACCAGCCCTCAGCGGCGTCAATGTCCACTATCGAAAGCGTTGATTGTCCCTGAAACGGCCAATTCCCTAAGGTAGCTCCACAGATTGATGGAGGTACTTTTCATGGCTCAGGTTCAAATCATGTCCGTTATCGGTAGCGCCGTTCCCGCATCCCTCAGAGAGTTGGGCCTGCTCGCATGCTGGTATCTAGTGCGCGACGGCGAGCCCGTCAGCGGCCCGCTCACGTCCTTGCCAGCGGCACAGGCGCTGTCGCAACAACTGCTCAACGACCCGTTCAAGGCTTAGGGCAGCTGCACTTTCGGTCTGGTTTCGATGAACAGCGCCCAGCTCGACATGAACAATGCAGCGATCAGCGGCCCGATCACGAAACCGTTGAGCCCGAAGACGGCCAACCCGCCCAGGGTCGAGATCAGGATCATGTAGTCCGGCATCCGGGTGTCCTTGCCCACCAGGATCGGGCGCAGCAGGTTGTCCACCAGACCGATCACGAACACCCCGAATAGCCCCAGCACCACGCCCTGCCAGATCATCCCGCTGAGCAGGAAGTACACCGCCACTGGCGCCCAGACGATCCCCGCCCCCACTGCCGGCAACAGCGACAGAAATGCCATCAGCACCGCCCAGAGCAACGCGCTGGGAATGTCGAGAAACCAGAATATCGCCCCGCCCAAAGCCCCTTGAGTAATCGCGACCACGAGGTTGCCCTTTACCGTCGCGCGCACCACACGGTTGAATTTCAGCTGCAAACGACGCTTGTGATGTTCTTCCAGCGGTATCGCCGTGCGCACCTTGCGCGCCAGATCGGCACCATCGCGCAGAAAGAAAAACAACAAGTACAGCATGATGAAGAAACTCACCACGAACTCGAACGTACCCTGGCCGAAACTGAACGCCTGGCTCGCCAGCACCTGACTGCCCTGCATCGAGGCCTTGACGATCTTCTCGCGCAAGGCATTGAGCTCGCCCAATCCGAAGCGGTCGAGAAGGTGCTGAAAGTACGGCGGCAGACTGTGCTTGAACTGCGCCAGATATGCGCCGATATCGAGCTTGCCGCTTTCGATGTTGTCGTAGAGCGTCGCCCCTTCCTGCACCAGCAGCACGCTGATGACGATCACCGGCAGGATCGCGATCACCAGGCAGATGCTCAAGGTACACAGTGATGTGAGGTTGCGTTGCCAGCCGAATTTCAGTTGCAACTGGCGCTGCATCGGTGCGAACAGGATGCCGAGGATCACCGCCCAG
Organism: Pseudomonas sp. B20(2017); assembly: GCF_002113125.1. Taxonomy (GTDB): domain Bacteria; phylum Pseudomonadota; class Gammaproteobacteria; order Pseudomonadales; family Pseudomonadaceae; genus Aquipseudomonas. The sequence continues at coordinate 18,744 of NZ_NEJP01000011.1, forward strand.
AACACCGCACCGTAGAACGGCAGCAGGATCCAGATGAAGGCGACCGTCACCAGAAACAGCAGCACGGTGAGGGATTTGAATTGCAGACTCTTTTGGTTCATGTCCGGTCCAGGTCAGTCAGGCGCCACCCGCGCCCGTCCCGTTTAGTCAGCCTGCGGCCGCGCGAGTGCCCTGTTTCTTCATGGAGCATAGATCCAGATCAATAAACCCTCGGTACAACTGCTCTACCCTGCCGCGCTTTTGCGAGCGATGCCGCCATGAACACCGCCTTCAAGCCCGAACTGCTCGCCCCCGCCGGCACCCTGAAAAACATGCGTTACGCCTTCGCCTACGGCGCCGATGCGGTATACGCCGGGCAGCCGCGCTACAGCCTGCGGGTGCGCAACAACGAGTTCGATCACGCCAACCTCGCGCTCGGCATTCGTGAAGCCCAGGCCCAGGGCAAGCGCTTCTACGTGGTGGTCAACATCGCGCCGCACAACGCCAAACTGAAGACCTTCCTCAAGGACCTGGCGCCGGTGATCGAGATGGCGCCAGACGCACTGATCATGTCCGACCCCGGCCTGATCATGCTGGTGCGCCGACACTTCCCGCAGATGCCGATCCACCTGTCAGTGCAGGCCAACACGGTGAACTGGGCGAGCGTCGAGTTCTGGCAGCAACAGGGGTTGAGCCGGATCATCCTGTCCCGTGAATTGTCGCTGGAAGAAATCGGCGAAATCCGCGAGCAAGTGCCGGGCATGGAGCTGGAAGTGTTCGTGCACGGCGCACTGTGCATGGCCTATTCCGGCCGCTGCCTGCTCTCGGGCTACATGAACAAGCGCGATGCCAATCAGGGCACCTGCACCAACGCCTGCCGCTGGAAGTACTCGGCGCAGGAAGCGACCGAAAACCAGCTCGGCGAAATCGTGCAGACCTTCGAACCGCAACCGACCCTCGGCCTCGGCGCCCCCACCGATCAGGTGTTCCTGTTGCAGGAAGCCAACCGCCCCGGCGAATTGATGCCGGCCTTCGAAGACGAGCACGGCACCTACATCATGAACGCCAAGGACCTGCGTGCGGTGCAGCACGTCGAACGCCTGACCCGCATGGGCGTGCATTCACTGAAGATCGAAGGCCGGACCAAATCGCACTTCTATTGCGCGCGCACGACCCAGGTCTATCGCCGCGCCATCGACGATGCGGTGGCCGGTCGCGAATTCGACCGCAGCCTGATGACCGATCTGGAATCCCTCGCCCAGCGCGGCTATACCGAAGGTTTCCTGCGTCGGCATGTGCACGACGAATATCAGAACTACCAGAACGGCAGCTCGGTATCGGAGCGTCAGCAGTTTGTGGGCGAGTTGACCGGCGAGCGCCGGGATCGTCTGGCCGAGGTGAAAGTGAAGAACCGCTTTGCGCTGGGCGATCACTTGGAACTGATGACGCCCAAGGGCAACTTCCACTTTGATCTGCATGAATTGCAGAACCTCAAGGGCGAAGCCATCGATGTGGCGCCGGGGGACGGCCACATGGTGTATCTGCCGATTCCAGATGCGGTGGATTTGCGCTTCGGCTTGTTGATGCGCAATCTCGGCGCGGATTAAAGCATCAAAAAAACCGGCAATCAGCCAGGTTTTGTTCAGCGCCTGTCATCGGACAGCGGTGTCGGCTCATCAGCCGGCGGTATGTCTTCATCGGACGTCGGATCCTTCCAGTCTTCCGGCCGGTCGGCATCGCTCAACGGGTCGCGCCCGGGCATGACGCCCGGCGGCATCTCGTGATCGGCCAGCGTCGGCTCACCCGTACCGGGGACTTTGCGGGTAGGGTCGGTTGGAGCCGTGCCTCCCTGAAACAGCGTATCGTCAGCCATGATTGCACCTCAATGAGTGAGGCCCGGAATATCCGGGTCGTACTCGTTGGAAGTGCCGCCGCACCGGGCGTGCTATCGAACAGACCAGCGGCATTCAGCTCGTGGCTGAAAACCGGTCACGACTGTTGGTCAGGTGCAGCCACATCGCCGCACGGGCCGCGTCCGGATCCTGACGCTTGATCGCGTTGAGGATCGCCTCATGCTCAAGATTCGCCAGTTGTCCGAGCTTGCTCAAATCCACGGCGCCGCGTTCGGCCGCATTGACCCGGGTGCGCGGGATCATCGCACTGCCCAGGTGCTGCATGATTTCGGTGAAGCAGACATTGCCGGTGGCTTCGGCAATCAACAGGTGGAAGCGCCGGTCGGCTTCGACGCAACTGTCGTTGTTGGCCAATAGACGCTGATAGTCGTCCAGCGCCTGACGCATCTGCACCAACTGTTGCTCGGTACGGCGCTGCGCCGCCAGTGCAGCCGCTTGAGTCTCCAGCCCCATGCGCAATTCGAGAATGCTGCGCACTCCCAGCGCGGTGTCGACATTCAGTCGCAATCCCTGCTCCGGCGCGCGCTCGATCACGAAGGTGCCGATGCCGTGCCGCGTCGCCACCAGCCCCGATGCCTGCAACTTGGAAATCGCCTCGCGCACCACGGTGCGACTGACCCCGTGTTCCTGAACGATCGAGTTCTCTGACGGCAGCTTGTCACCGGGCAGCATCTGGCCGAGCAGGATGCTCTGGGTGAGTTTTTCCACCAGGTCATGGGCCAGGTTATGCGCGCGTTTGCGGGCGGGAGCGTCGAGGTCTTCTTGCATGGTCGGTTCCGGTGATCGGGGCAAGCCGATCGTAGCACTGGACGCGATGACTTGTATGAGCTCCTATGAATTCCGGCGCTTAACTTGTATGACAACTCTCAATTTCAGCTAGAAAACCCTCCACAGCAATGGGCAATCACCCCACAATCAATGACCAAAAATTCTACACAACGCCTAACACATCCTTTCTAAAACCCAACAAATACGGCACTCCAAATCTGAAAAAGCATAAAAACCGCTCTCCGTAGACAAATTTGATTGAGCACTCCCGCTTGTAGGACAAAAAAATCTAGTTGTATGATGTCTATCAACAACGCAACACCAGACATACCCCGCATAAAAATAACGAGTGGGAGAAAACCAAGTGAAATCATCCATTGCCGGGATGAACGAGGGCGCCGATTCCGTGCTGTCCTCCGCCATTGCCAAAGTCAAACGCCACGTCCTGCCGCTGTTCGTCATCATGTTCATCGTCAATTACATTGACCGGGTGAACATCGGCTTCGTCCGCACTCACATGGAACACGACCTCGGCATCGGTGCCGCGGCCTACGGTTTCGGTGCCGGTCTGTTCTTCATCGGTTACGCGCTGTTCGAAGTCCCTTCCAACATGCTGCTGCAAAAGGTCGGCGCGCGAATCTGGCTGACCCGCATCATGCTCACCTGGGGTCTGGTGGCCGCCGGCATGGCGTTCATCCAGAACGAAACACACTTTTACATCCTGCGATTTCTGTTGGGCGTGGCCGAGGCCGGGTTCTTTCCTGGGGTGATCTACTACTTCACGCGCTGGTTGCCGGGTGCCGAGCGCGGCAAGGCGATTGCGATCTTCCTCAGCGGTTCGGCCGTGGCCTCGCTGATTTCCGGCCCGTTGTCCGGCCTGCTGTTGCAGATCGAAGGCTTGGGTATGCATGGCTGGCAGTGGATGTATTTCATTGAAGGGATGTTCTCGGTCGGCCTGTGCGTATTCGTCTGGTTCTGGCTCGATGCCAAACCCCACGACGCCCAGTGGCTGACCCGCGCCGAGCAGGATGCGCTGGTCAAAGCCATCGACGATGAGCAAAAGGCCCGCGAAGCCGCGACCCCGATCCGGCCGTCGCTGGGCAAACTGCTCAAGGATCGCCAGATCATTCTGTTCTGCCTGATCTACTTCTTCATTCAATTAACCATCTATGCCGCGACCTTCTGGCTGCCGAGCATCATCAAGAAGATGGGCGAGATGAGCGATTTCCAGGTCGGCCTGTTCAACTCGATTCCATGGCTGCTGTCGATCATCGGCATGTATGCGTTCGCCTCGTTCTCGGCGAAGTGGAAACACCAGCAGGCGTGGGTCGCCACTGCATTGCTGATCGCCGCTGCGGGGATGTTCATGTCCACCACCGGAGGGCCGATTTTTGCCTTCGTCGCGATCTGCTTTGCTGCACTGGGTTTCAAATCCGCTTCGTCGCTGTTCTGGCCGATTCCGCAGGCTTATCTCGACGCACGGATCGCCGCTGCCGTCATCGCGCTGATCAACTCGGTGGGCAACCTCGGCGGCTTCGTCGCCCCGACCACGTTCGGCCTGCTGGAACAACACACCGGTTCGATCCAGGGTGGCCTCTATGGTCTGGCCGCGACCTCGATCATCGCTGCGATCATCGTGTTCGCCGCCCGCATGACACCCAAATCCGCACCTGACGTCGCCGTGGCTGACGCCACGCCGAAACACGCTTGAAAGGACAACCACACATGACCGCACACGACATCGCCAAAGCCCCGATCATCACCGAGATGCAAGTCATCCCGGTGGCCGGCCACGACGGCATGCTGCTCAACCTGAGCGGCGCCCACGGGCCGTTTTTCACCCGCAACATCGTCATTCTCAAGGACAACGCCGGCCACACCGGCGTCGGTGAAGTGCCCGGCGGCGAACGCATCCGCCAGACCCTCGAAGACGCCCGCAACCTGGTGGTCGGCAGCCCGATCGGTACTTATCAGAAGATCCTCAATCAGGTGCGCCAGACTTTCGCCGACCGTGATGCCGGTGGCCGTGGCCTGCAAACCTTCGACCTGCGCATCACCATTCACGCGGTCACCGGACTGGAAGCCGCCCTGCTCGACCTGCTCGGCCAGCACCTCGACGTGCCGGTGGCGGCATTGCTCGGCGAAGGCCAGCAGCGTGATGAAGTGAAGATGCTCGGTTATCTGTTCTACGTGGGCGATCGCCGGGAAACCGACCTCGCCTACCGCAGCGAACCGGATGCCGACAACGACTGGTTCCGCGTGCGTCACGAGAAAGCCATGACCGCCGACGCGGTGGTGCGTCTGGCCGAGGCTGCCCACGCGCGGTATGGCTTCAAGGACTTCAAGCTCAAGGGCGGCGTGCTCAGCGGCGATGCCGAAATCGAAGCGGTGACCGCACTGGCCGAACGCTTCCCCGAGGCACGCATCACTCTTGATCCGAACGGCGCATGGTCACTGAAAGAAGCGATCCGTCTGTGCCGCGACCAGCATCATGTGCTGGCCTACGCCGAAGACCCGTGCGGTGCGGAAAACGGTTACTCGGGCCGTGAAGTGATGGCTGAATTCCGTCGCGCCACCGGGCTGAAAACCGCCACCAACATGATCGCCACCGACTGGCGCGAAATGGGCCACGCGATTCAGTTGCAGTCGGTGGACATCCCGTTGGCCGACCCGCACTTCTGGACCATGCAGGGCTCGGTGCGCGTGGCGCAGATGTGCCACGAATGGGGCCTGACCTGGGGCTCGCACTCCAACAACCACTTCGACATTTCCCTGGCGATGTTCACCCACGTCGCGGCCGCCGCGCCGGGCGACATCACCGCCATCGACACCCACTGGATCTGGCAGGACGGCCAGCGCCTGACCAAGGCGCCGCTGCCGATCGTCGACGGCTGCGTGCAAGTGCCGAAGAAACCGGGGCTGGGCGTGGAACTGGACATGGACCAGGTGGCCAAGGCCCACGAACTCTATAAAGGCATGGGGCTCGGCGCGCGGGATGACAGCGTGGCGATGCAGTTTCTGATTCCGGGCTGGACGTTCGATAACAAGAAGCCGTGTCTGGTGCGCTAAGCCGGATTCACCGCAATACCCTGTGGGGTCGAGCTTGCTCGCGATGGCGGAGTGTCAGTCGATAATTCTTTCGAATTTGAGGCCGTCTTCGCGAGCAAGCTCGCTCCCACAAGGACGTTCACTAGTCTGAAATTTCCAGCAACCAATGCTTGAACGCTGCCATCGCCGACGTCTCCGGCCGTGACTGCAAGCGCGTCAGCCAATAGCTGCCGGTGGTGATTTCGATGGCAAAGGGTTGGCGGATCAGGTCCGCCGCCAGTTGTCGGGCAAACATCAACGGCGGCGCCAGTGCCACCCCGCCGCCCTGCAGCGCCGCTTCCATCATCGCCAGCGACGAGTCGAACACAATGCTCTGGGGCGGCGCGGCATGCGTCGCCAGACCCGCCGCGTGAAACCATTCCGGCCACTCATCGGTGCGATAGGAACGCAGCAAACGCTGCTGCAAAAGGTCCCCCGGCGTGTGCAGTTGCCGGGCGATTTCCGGCACGCAGAGCACCGACAACGGCGCCTCCAGCAAGCGGGTCGCCTCGATACCGTGCCACGCCCCGGCGCCAAACCGGATCGCGTAATCCAGTCCCTCGGCGGCGACATCCACCCGGTTGTTGTTGGTCGACAGCCGCAAATCTATGAGCGGATGTTTCGCCTGAAAGTCTGCCAGCCTCGGCAACAACCAGCCCACCGCGAAAGTGCCCACCGCGCCGACCGTGAGCATTTCCCGATATTGCCCGCCCGCCAGACGCTCGAGCATCTGCGCGATATGATCGAACGAGGTGGTCAGCACCGGCATCAGGGTTTCGCCCTCGCCGGTCAGCATCAGCCCACGGGGCAAGCGTTTGAACAGGATCACGCCGAGTTGCGCCTCGAGGCTTTTGACCTGATGGCTGACGGCCGCCTGGGTCACGCACAACTCCACGGCCGCACGGGTGAAGCTCAGGTGGCGCGCAGAAGCTTCAAAAGCGCGTAACGCATTCAACGGCAATTGAGGTCGAATCATGCCAGATCCCAAATTTTTCTAATGGCTCGTCCGAGTTTTCATCGTTTGTCGAATACCGTCGGACTGCCTAGATTTGCGGCGCTGATCAGCAACCCGATGAAAAAACGCTCGCAGTGTAGCGGGATAACACCATCAACACTCATGGAGAGTGGTTCAAGCATGTCTTCGATCAACCTGAACAAACTCAAGCCCTTCAGCGCTATCGGACTTTTCTTCAGCGCCGCCACCTGCCTGGCCGCCCCACAAACCGACGATCAGTTGCAGGCGCTGGTCAAAGCCACTGTGACTCCGGTCATGCAGCAGCAGGACATTGCGGGGCTGGCTGTAGCCGTGACCGTCGACGGCAAAGCGCATTACTTTAACTACGGTGTCGCCGACAAAAGCACCGGGCAAGCGGTGAGTGAAAACACCCTGTTCGAAATCGGCTCGGTGAGCAAAACCTTCACCGCGACCCTCGCCGCCTACGCCCAGGCCAGCGGCAAACTGGAATTCTCCGACAAGGCCAGCCAGCACTGGCCCGAACTCAAAGGCAGCGCTTTTGACCACATCAGCCTGCTGCAACTGGGCACGTACAGCGCCGGGGGTCTGCCGCTGCAATTCCCGGATGCCGCGGATTCTTCCGACAAGATGCTCGGCTATTACCAACGGTGGAAACCGACTTATCCGGCCGGCAGCCATCGCCTGTATTCCAATCCGAGCATCGGCCTGTTCGGCTACCTGGCCGCAAAAAGCCTCGGTCAACCGTTCAATCAGGTCATGACCGAAACCCTGCTGCCGAAACTCGGGCTCAAGCACACCTTCCTGTCGGTGCCGGCGTCGGAACAAAAGCTCTACGCCCAGGGCTATGACAAGAACAACAAACCGGTTCGAGTCAGCCCCGGCGCCCTCGACTCCGAAGCCTACGGCGTAAAAACCAGCGCCGCCGACCTGCTGCAATACGTCCAGTCCAACCTCAACACCGCCAAACTCGAAACCCCCCTGCAAAAAGCCATCGCCCTCACCCACACCGGCTACTACACCGTCGGCGACATGACCCAGGGCCTGGGCTGGGAACGCTACGCCTACCCGATCAGCCTCGAACGCCTGCTGGACGGCAACTCGACGCCGATGGCCATGGAACCGCACAAGGTCAAATGGCTGAATCCGCCACAGCCTGAACCGGCGAACGTGCTGCTGAACAAGACCGGCTCCACCGCTGGCTATGGCGCGTATGTCGCGTTCGTGCCGTCGAAAAAAGTCGGGATCGTGATTCTGGCGAACCGTAATTACCCGAATGGAGAGCGGGTGAAGATTGCGCACAAGATTCTGGGTGAGTTGACGCGGTAACCACGCAAAAAAATGGGCGACCTGAGAAGGTCGCCCATTTTTCCTTTCTGTTCCCGCCTGAATCAGGCCTTCAATCATCCGGCATTTCCGGCGGCTTGGCCGGTTTGGTCGGCTTCGTCGGTTTGGTCCCTTTCGCACCCTTGGCCGGCGCAGGTTCTGCAGCAGCCGGGGCAGTGACCACGGTGGAAGTGGTTTCTTTCTCGGCGGCAGGCAGCGCATCAATGGTGTCGAAAATCTTCTTCAGGTCGACCGCCGCCGCTTCATCCCCCGAAGCCGTCAGTTTGGTCTCGCCATCCTTGCCCACCAGAAAGACCTTCGGATACGCCCCGGCGCCCAGCTTCAGCGAGCGCAGCAACGCCATGGTCTGCTGCTGCTCCATGCTTTTGCCATCGACCTGACCGCTCATGCTCAGGATGGTATAAACCTTGATCTTGCGGTCGGCGATGCCTTGTTTGTTGGCCGGGTCGTCCAGCGCTTTTTTCAGGCTGACCCAATAAGAATCGACCGTACTGGAAGCGATCACGATCACCGGGCGGTTAATGCCCTTGTCGATGTCCAGAGGGGAATCGCCATCAGCGGCGAACAGGGGGCCGGCAATCGCCAGCAAGAGTGTCAGGGTCAGTGACCTGATGAGCATGCGCATCTCCTTTTGATATCCACGCTCTAATGATTGCGCATCGTGGCGATTGTTCCGGGTGGTGCCCGGCAAAAGTGTTTCGCCTTGCCCAAAGCTTAGGTCAGCACCGGTTTTGCGCAACCGGACGGGCGCGATCCTGTCGCCCGTTTGTTTACCTTTTATGACCGCGTCAGCCGGATGCTTGAGCCTTCGGGGTCATAGATGCTCGCCGATCAGAACGCCAGCTTGTAACCGATCAACACCAGCATCGTCGCCAGGCACGGGCGCAGCAGTTCATCGGAGACGCGGCCGGTCAGGTGGCTGCCGAGCCAGATACCAGGCAACGAGCCGACCAGCAGAAAGCCCAGCACGCCCCAGTCCATGTTGCCCATGCTCGCGTGGCCGAGGCCGGCGACCAAGGTCAGCGGAACGGCGTGGGCGATTTCGGTGCCGACCAGACGCCGGGTCGGCAACAGCGGATAGAGGATGAACAGTGCGACGGTGCCGAGGGCTCCGGCGCCAATGGAGGTCAGGGCGACCATGGTGCCGAGGATCAGACCGGTGATCACGGTCATGACATTCAGGCGCGCGCCGCTCGGGTTGTAGTTGCCGCCGGCGCGTTTATGGGCGAACTCCAGCAGGCGCTTCTTGAACAGAATCGCCAGCGCCGTGGCGAACAGCACGAAGCCCAGCGCTTGCTTGATGATGGCGTTCATCGCATCCGGCGCGGTGTGCAGAGTGCTGAGGAACCACAAGGTCATCGCCACCGCCGGGACACTGCCCAGGGTCAGCCAGCCAGTGATGGCCCAGTCGATGTTCTTGTTCTTCCTGTGGACCAGCACGCCGCTGGATTTGGTGATGGCGGCGTACAGCAGATCCGTGCCCACCGCCGTAGCCGGATTGATGCCGAACCATAGCAGGATCGGCGTCATCAACGAACCGCCGCCGACACCGGTCATGCCCACGATGAACCCCACGACCAGCCCGGCAATCACCAGGCCGAAATTTGCCAATTCCATTAAGACGTCCAGACCAACCACAGGAAAAATCCGGCCCGCAGCATAACCAGTTTTCTTATAACGCCCTATATCGATCGGATCTATCGTTATGCCATTTATTGAGCATCAGTGCCCCCGCTGTCCCGGTTTGAAACTGTGGCTGCTGTTGAGCCAGACCGTCGCCAGCGCGATCAGCGACAGAATCAGCAACGCCCACGGAAACGACATCGCCCCCGCCCGATCCAGCAGCAACCCGCCAAACAACCCGCCTCCGGCAATCGCCACGTTCCACGAGGTGGTGAGCATCGCCTGTACCACATCGACATGTTCACCGGCAGAGTCCGCTGCCGCGGTGAGCAGCAACGTCGCCGAACCGCCAAACGACAACCCCCACACCGCCATGCACGCGTAAATCAGCCAGGGCGACGGCGCGACCAGTGCCAGCACCAGTGCGGTCACGGCAAACACCGCGAGACTGATCAGCGCCAGCCCGCGCAGCCAACGATCCACCAACAGGCCGATGATCCAGATCCCCAGCAACGAGCACAGACCGAAGACCAGCAGCACCAGATCGACCCGCGCGCCAAGACCGGCCTGCGTCAGGAACGGGGCGATGTAGGTGTAGAGAATGTTGTGGCCGAGCATCCAGGTCAGCACCACAAACAGCACGGGGCGCACGCCGGGCAGACGCAGCGACTGAATCAATGGCAACCGTTCCGCGCGAGTCTGGCCCGGGCGATCCGGCACGGCGATAACGATCCACGCCGCCAGCACCAGCGCCAGTGCCGACATGATCCCGAACGAGGCGCGCCAGCCGATCGCATTGCCCAGCCAGGTGCCGGCCGGCGTACCCAGCGACAAGGCCACCGGCGTGCCAAGCATGGCAATCGCCAGCGCCCGACCCTGTTGATGCACCGGCACGATCCCCCGCGCGTAACCGGCCATGATCCCCCACGACAGCCCCGCCGCCATCCCGGCCAGAAACCGCGAGGCCAGCGTCAGTCCGTAATGACTGGAAAACGTGGTGATGGTGTTGAACAGCAGAAACCCGCCGACCGTCATCAGCAGCACCCGCTTGCGCCCCCAGCCTCGGGTAGCGACCGTCAGCGGAATCGCCGCGACAATCGAGCCCAGCGCATACAGCGTCACCAGTTGCCCGGCCAGCACTTCGCTGACGCCCAGGCCGGCGCCGATCTGCGGCAACAGGCCGGCAGGCAGGGTTTCGGTGAGGATGGCGATGAAGCCGGTCATGGCAAACGCCAGCAGCGCGGCGTAAGGCAGTTTGTCCGTGCGGGCGGCTCGTTCCAGGTTCGAGTATTCGGCGCTTGCGGGGTCGGTCATGACGGGTGCAGCTCCCATTGAGTCAAATCGGACGAAAGATTGTATACAAACACGATCGTCCGCCACTCTAACCGACCTGGCTCACTGCACTGGCAAAAAATTCAAAAACAGCAGGCTCTGGGCGTAATTCAGACCAATGCGCCGGTAGCGCTCATCGAGCATCTGGGTCAGCAAATCAAGGCGCGCCACGATTTTGCCGAACTCCGTGGCGAAGCTCAGGTTGCTGCCCTCCTCGGAAATCTCGTTGGAGAACAGCAGCGGCTGGCCTTCCTTGTTCTGCCGCTGGGCGAGGATCCACGTGGCTTTCTCGATGTTGCGCGCGGCGTTGTTGACGAAGGTCGGGTTGATCGCATCAGTCATGTAGAACTCGGTGCGGTTGCCGTGGGCGGTGACCAGCATGCTGCCGATCGCATAGATGAATGCGCCGACGCGGTCGCCGAGAAATTCAGGGCTCATGGCATAGCTCAGCGCGGCCAGGTCTTTTTTGCCGCCGAGGGTCGGCAACGGTTGTTGCTGTTCGACAGCCAGCCGCACCTGTTTGACCGCGGTGCGAATGTCGAGAAAACCGGATTTGCGCAACTCGTCCGGGTTGCGCAGGTACAACTTGCCCATCAAGCGATAGAGGCTGTCGAGGTTGTCGCGCATCGCCAGCGTGGCCATGCGATCGACGCTGGTCTGAAGAAACTCCTGCGGCCTGCCCTCGCGCATCTGGGTGATGAAATTGTTGCCGTCCTGATGGCTGCAACCGCCGAGCAACAGCGTCGACAGGCAGGCCAGCAGCAGGCACGGGCGATGAATGAATGCAGCGATGGGGTGCAAAACTCTCGGCATGAATTCTTTGACGGACACGTTCCTGTGCGGCGGAAGTCACCGCACCCTGGCCATGGATAGAGCCGGGGATTTCGCAAAAGTGCAGTGCCGGCGTGGACTCCCGATCTTCGGTGCACACTGCCCAAGCAATTTAGTCCGACTTTATTTTTGCATTAACCGTTTAATCCGCTATAAATCTTCACTTGAACATCAATTAGCATGACTATTTAGAGATTTTTAAAACAACAACAAAAAGGAAGGTCAACCATGCTTCAATCCCGACACTCACTCTGCGGCCTCGGACTGTCCCTGATGATCGCCACTCTCTCCGCCCAGGCCGCCGGCCTGTCCAGCGAACACAAAGCCTTCGGCAAGACCAATGACGGCACGCCCGTCGAGCAATACATCCTGCGCAACAGCCACGGCATGCAGGCCACGGTCATCACCTACGGCGCCGCCTTGCAGGCGCTGCAAGTGCCGGACAAACACGGCAAGCTCGACGACATCGTCCTCGGTTTCGACGATGTGCAGGGTTACCAGAAAGGCACCGCGTACTTCGGCGCCACCATCGGCCGCTTCGGCAATCGTCTTGCCGATGGTGCCTTCGAACTCGACGGTAAACGCTATCAAGTGCCGCAGAACGACAAGACCAACGCCTTGCACGGCGGCACGCAGGGTTTCGACAAAAAGGTCTGGAAGGCAACGGAAACCAAAGACAAGGATTCGGTGGGCGTGACCCTGACCTACCTGTCGGCGGATGGTGAAATGGGGTTCCCCGGCAACCTCACCACCGAAGTGACCTACCGCCTCACCGACAGCAACGAGCTGCGGATCGACTACAAGGCCAGCACCGACAAACCCACGGTGCTCAACCTGACCAACCACAGCTACTTCAACCTCGCCGGCGCCGGCAATGGCGACATCCTCAAGCAAGTCGCCGTCCTGCACGCCAGCCATTACACCCCGGTCACCGCCAAACTGATCCCGACCGGCGAACTGGCCCCCGTGGCCGGCACGCCGATGGACTTCACCAAACCCACCGCCATCGGTCAGCACATCAAGGCCGATCATCCGCAACTGAAATTCGCCGAAGAAAAACAGGGTGGTTTCGATTTCAACTGGGCGCTGGACACCAAGGGGGACGTCAGCAAACTCGCCGCCGAAGTCAGCGACCCGCAATCGGGCCGCCACTTGCAACTGTTCACCACCGAACCTGGCGTGCAGTTCTACACCAGCAACTTCCTCGACGGCACGGTCAAGGGCAAGGGTGGCAAGGTTTATCCGCACTGGGGCGCGTTCACTCTGGAAACACAGCACTACCCGGACTCGCCGAACCAGCCGAACTTCCCGAGCACCCGCCTCGATCCCGGCCAGACCTACACCCAGAGCGTGGTGTTGAAGTTTTCCGCCAAGTAACCACTCCCGCCTCCTTTCTGGAACCGGACGGAACCCGTGGGCTATCCTGCTGCCCACTCAAGGTATCGACCGTTTCAGAAAGGAGGTTTGAATGCGTACCCTCGAATTGGCTGGCGTGCAGGTTCCGGTGATTGGCCAGGGCACCTGGCGCATGGGCGAAGACCGCTCGGCGCACAAGCGTGAAGTGGCGGCACTGCGCAGCGGTATCGAACTGGGCATGACCTTGATCGACACTGCGGAAATGTACGGTGAAGGCGGTGCCGAAACCGTCGTCGGCGAAGCGATTGCCGGCCTGCGTGATCAAGTCTTCCTGGTGAGCAAGGTCTACCCGCACAACGCCAGCCGCAAAGGCATTCCCCAGGCCTGCGAGCGCAGTCTGCGCCGGCTCGACACCGATTACATCGATCTCTATCTGCTGCATTGGCGCGGCCAGTATCCGCTGGAAGAAACCGTCGAGGCCTTCGAGCGTTTGCGCGAAGACGGCAAGATCGGCCGCTGGGGCGTGTCGAACTTCGACGTCGATGATCTTGAGGAACTGTCTTCATCGGCCTGCGCGACCAATCAGGTGCTGTACAACCTGGAGGAGCGCGGCATCGAATTCGACCTGCTGCCGTGGTGCCAGCAACAGCGCATGCCATTGATGGCGTACTGCCCGATCGGCCAGGGCGGCGCGATGCTTGCCGAGCCGGTGTTGAAACAGATTGCCGCTCGTCACGGCGTGACCCCGGCACAGGTTTCGCTGGCGTGGATTCTGCGTCAGGATGGGGTGATTGCGATTCCCAAGGCCGTGCGCCCGGAACACGTGCAGCTCAATGCACAAGCCGCGCAACTGCAACTCGATGCCGGGGATCTGGCGGCGCTGGACCAGGCGTTTCACGCGCCACAACGCAAGCAGCGGCTGGCCATGGTCTGAGCCACCGCCGACTGACAGAGGGCTTCGCCATGAGAAGCACTGATCAGGACGATCCATTCAACCTGCAACGCTTCGTGCTCGCCCAGGACCCGGTGTTCGAACGGGTCCAGCGCGAGCTCGACGAGGGCCGCAAACGCAGCCACTGGATGTGGTTCGTGTTCCCGCAGTTCGCCGGGCTCGGGGGCAGCGAGATGTCGCGGCGGTTCGCGATCAGCTCCGCCGGGGAAGCCCGAGCTTATCTGGCCCATGAACTGCTCGGCGCCCGTCTGCGGACCTGCACGCAGCTTGTACTGAATGTGCAGCAACGCTCGATTGCCGAAATCTTCGGCCACCCGGACGACCTGAAATTCCACTCATCGATGACCCTGTTCGCCCAGTTCGCAGCCGAAGACAGCCTATGGCATCAGGCGCTGGAACGTTACTTCCACGGCATCCAGGACGAATGGACCCTGCAACTGCTGGACTCAAAACAGGCCCAGTTGCCCCCCGATCAGGGTTGAGAAATCGTCATCGACAAACGGCAGGATCGCATCCGCCACCGGTTGCAGCTGGCGGGTGATGTAGTGGTCGTAGTCGATGGCGGCGCGGCGCACTTCCAGCGGCTCGGGGCCGGCCAGGGTGATGACGTAGCTGATCCAGCCACCGTTCTGGTATTGCCGTGGGCGACCGTGTTGCGCGTTGTAATCGTCGGCCAGCCGCGCGGCACGAACATGCGGCGGTACGTTGCGTTCGTAGTCGTCGAGGGTGCGGCGCAGGCGCTTGCGGTAAACCAGTCGCTCGTCGAACTCACCGGCCAGGGTCTTGCGCACGTACTCGCGCACGTAATCCTGATACGGCCTGCGCTGGAAAATCCGCTCGTACAGCTCCTGCTGAAACTGCCGGGCCAGCAGCGACCAGTCGGTGCGCACGGTCTCCAGGCCTTTGTAGACCATTTCCTCACTGCCGTCGGTACGAGTCACCAGACCGGCGTAGCGCTTTTTGCTGCCCTCCTCGGCACCGCGAATGGTTGGCATCAGGAAGCGTTTGTAGTGGGTTTCGAACTGCAATTCGAGGGCGCTTTCCAGCCCATACTGCTCACGCACATGCTCGCGCCACCAGTCGTTGACGTGCTGAACCAGCGCCCGGCCAATGTTCGCCGCCTCTTCCTGACCGTGGGGGCGACGCAGCCAGACAAATGTCGAGTCGGTGTCGCCATAGATCACCGCATGCCCCTGGGCCTCGATCAACTGCCGGGTACGCAGCATGATTTCGTGGCCGCGCAGGGTGATCGAGGACGCCAGTCGCGTATCGAAAAACCGGCAACCGCTGGAACCCAGCACGCCGTAGAAAGCGTTCATGATGATCTTCAGCGCCTGGGACAGCGGCGCGTTGTGTTCGCGCTTGGCGGTCTCCCGGCCCTCGGCGACCCGGGCGACGATGGACGGCAGGCAATGCCGGGTACGGGAGAAACGAGCGCCGCGAAAACCCGGCACCGAGTCGCTGTCTTCCGGATGCTGCAAGCCTTCGATCAGCCCCACCGGATCAATCAGAAAGGTGCGGATAATCGACGGATAAAGGCTCTTGTAGTCGAGCACCAGCACCGATTCGTACAGCCCCGGTTGCGAGTCCATGACAAACCCGCCGGGGCTGGCCTGCGGCGGATTGGTGCCAAGGTTCGGCGCCACGAAACCCTGACGGTGCATCAACGGCATGTACAAATGAGTGAACGCCGCCACCGAACCGCCGCTGCGATCCGCCGGCAGGCCGGTGACGCTGGCGCGCTCCAGCAAAAATTTCAGCAGCTCGGTCTTGGCGAAGATCCGCGTGACCAGTTCGCAGTCCTTGAGGTTGTACTTGGCCAGCGCCGGTTTGTCCTCGGCGAACATGCGGTTGATTTCGTCCATGCGCTGGTACGGGTTGTCGATCGATTTGCCTTCACCGAGCAAAGTCTGGGCGACGTTTTCCAGGCTGAACGAAGGAAAGCTCCAGGTCGCCGAACGCAGGGATTCGATGCCATCGATGATCAGCCTTCCTGCCGCTGCCGCGAAGTAATGATTGCGGCTGCCGTGTTCGCGCCACTGCATTTCCTCGCCGCCACGCCCGAGCTTGAGCGGCACGCCGAGGCGCCGGGCGTGTTCGTGAAGGATGCGCAGATCGAACTGCACGAGGTTCCAGCCGATGATCGCGTCGGGGTCGTGGCGGGCGAACCAGTCATTGAGTTTCTTGAGGATCAGGGTGCGCGATTCGCAGTACTCGAGGTCGAAGTCGACGATGCTGTCATCGCCGTTCGGCGCACCGAGCATGTACACCTGCCGTTCGCCGCAACCTTCCAGCGCGATGGAATACAACTCGCCCTGCTCGGTGGTTTCGATGTCCAGCGAGACCAGCCGCAGCTGCGGACGATAGTCGGGTGAAGGTTTGAGGTGGGCGTCGAGCAGCACACCGTCGGCATCGGGCGTGCCGCTGAACCACACCGGCGCGGTGATGAAACGCTCCATCAGGTAACGCTCGGGCGGTCGCACATCGGCTTCGTAGACATCGACACCGTGGCGGTTGAGCGCGGTTTCGAGACGCATCAACTGACCGTGCTGCTGGCAATACAGCCCGAGCACCGGGCGATGCTCGAAATCCTGCAAAGCCAAGGGGCGCAGTTCGACGTTCTTTTCGTCCGCCAGCACAAGCTCGGCCTGCTCGCGCTGCGCCGCCGGGATGAACGCCACCGACGGCTGATGCGGCAGGCGCACACGGCGCGGCCCGGCGTCGGTCGCCAGCCAGAACTCGACTTCGGTGCCGGCCGGGGTATCGCGCCAATGCCGGGTCAGGACGAAGCCCTGCTGTAAATCCACCACTGCAACCTCAGGAATTGATTCAGGCGGGCATTCTACGCGGCATTGCCGTAACCCGTGACAAAGGCCTCGCCATGAAAAACCCGGTCAAATGACGTTTTTTGCGTGTTATCTGCCGTTTTGCGGCCTTGCCCTGCGCGCCTGCGTCTACGATGCTTGGAGAACAACGACAACACCTGAGTAACCGCCATGAAAACCGTCGCCCAGCTGCTCAAGCTCAAAGATCCGAAAAATCAGGAAGTGCACCAGATCAAACCCGATCACATGGTGCTCGAAGCGCTGATGAAAATGGCCGAGAAGAACGTCGGCGCCCTGCTCGTGGTGGAAGACGACAAAGTGGTGGGCATCATCAGCGAGCGCGATTACGCGCGCAAACTGGTGCTGCACGGGCGCTCCTCGGTGGGCACGCCGGTGCGCGACATCATGGTGGCGAACGTGATCACGGTGGACACCCACCAGACCGTCGATACTTGCCTGGGCATCATGTCCGACAAACGCCTGCGTCACTTGCCCGTGGTGGAGAACGGCAAACTGATCGGCCTGCTGTCGATCGGCGACCTGGTCAAGGAAGCGATTGCCGAACAGGCCGAGCTGATCAAGCAGCTGGAGCAGTACATTCGCGGGGAATAATTCCTGTTTGATCGTTCCCACGCTCAGCGTGGGAATGCAGCCGGGGACGCTCCGCGTCCCAAAGCGTGACGCAGAGCGTCACAAGAGGCGTTCCCACGCAGAGCGTGGGAACGATCACCATCTGATTCGATTTCTTAACCGGGCCAATGCCGCGCAAAGACCGGCGCCAGCACCGGGTGCCGGTCGATGCGCTGCAGCCACGCATGGAAACCGGGTCGGGCCTGGCGCAGGTGTTCGCGGGCACCGGCCCAGCGCGTGACCACCGCCGCCAGCACATCCAGTGCGCCCGGTGTTTCATCGTCCAGGTACAGCTCTGCCGAGAACTGATCGGCAAACACCTCCCAGCTCCAGTGCAGTCGTTCCCGCGCACCCGCCATCAGATTCTGTCGCGAGGCCTCGTCCGGCATCACCAGCCAGCGTTCCGGGTAATCAATGATCCCGATGGCCGCATAGCAATTGCTGACGATGTACACCAGGCCCCGAATCGCCTGATCGCGGTCAGCGCCGTTGGCCGGCAGCAGGCCGGATTGCGCAAAGCTTTGCCCCAGATGAATCAGAATCGCCGCACTTTCGGTGATGACACTGCCGTCCGGCAGTTGCAGGGTCGGGATCTGTTTGAGCGGATTGAGCCGCGCCAGCTCCTGCGCCGCTTCCGCGCTGGCCTCGATATCGATGAAGCGGTAAGCCACCTGGCACAACTCGAGCGCCGCCTCGATGGCCGCCGCCCCTGAATTGCGATGTCCGTAGAGCTGATACATATCCCCTCCTCCACTGCGAAAGGCATCCTGCCTGGCCCTATTTATAGCTGTTGTATCGAATTTGGCACGGATTGCGCATTCATCGGCAGCTTGCGAATCCCTGATCTCGCAAAACAGCGCTGGCGGTGCCCATCCCGCACCAAGAGCAATCAGCGAACGCTATCCGCGTTCTTGTAAGGTGCGATACCGAACCAAAAGTTCGCGTATCCGAGCTGGCAACAAGGAGTTCACCGCGTGAATCTTCATCTGCTGCGCCACACTCTTCTCTTCGTGCCCCTGTACCTGCGTCGTGTTCGTCCTGCGAACAGTCCGTGCATTCCTTTTATTACCTGAACGCCTGCACTATTTATTTTTTAAATAGCACGCAAGAAGTCATTGCGTGCGCGCCGCATTAATGAATGCAAGAACACATTGTTCGACAATAACTTTCAGATAGCACATCGATACAACTTTTGCTGTTCGGCATTAATGTCCAAAGCGCACCAAAACTGCACTATCAATCATTACCCAGAGCCCGATTTTATTTAGACAAAAACAAGGAAAATCGCCTGTGACCCGCTAAAACACTGACCCGCACCAAATCAGTCCGCCACGCACCATCACGCGTCCTGGCCGACACGAGAACAGCCGCTCTATCTCGCTGAACAGCGCGATACCGCGCCAAGCCTGTCTCGCCCCGAAAAAAGCCCTGCAAACAGGGCCGTCGGGAGGTTATGCGCCCATGAAAACCGGCGTGCTCAATGAAACTTATATAAATGCGACATAGGTATCATCCGTGAAATAGGCGCTACACAATTGGTCACTCTTTGGCACAGCGGTTGCTATTGCATCAATCATGAGGGCAAGAATGATGTTCGCCCCTCAATTGCATACTCACTTATAAAAGAACAGCCACGGACCGGATCAATGAACCATCGAAGTCGACATTACTGAAGCAATAAGTGGCACAAGCCCTGTTCAATAGATAGTTCAACTATCGGCTTCTGCACACCTGTATGAAAGTTGCGACCACTCACTCGAACAACCCTGTGTTGTTCGAACGGCACCTTATTGCCCTTCATCCACCCGAGGGAGCTTTAATGAACGATGCGGTAAAGCACAGAACGCCGCCGGGGCCAGTACCGAACGCAGCGCTTGCGTCGGTAGCGGGCCGGCCCGTCTATAAGGCCAACACTTCGCAGCCCGGCGGCCTGAACAAACAGCAGATGCTGTTGCTGGTGGCGGTGTCGGCGCTGATACACGGCGGCGCCTGGTGGTTTTTCCAGCAGGCGCGGGCCGAACCGCTGCCCACGCCACCGGAAATTCCGGAAATGACCGTCGAGCTGACCAGCCCGACACCGCCGGCCCCGCCGACACCGGAGCCGCCGCCCCCACCGCCGCCACCGCCCGAACCGGAACAACCGGTGGAAGACGAGGACGCGGTCAAGCCACCGCCCAAACCGGTGGAGAAACCCAAGCCGATCGAAAAACCGAAACCGGTCGAGAAACCCAAACCGGTGAAAAAGGCCGAGCCGCCGAAAGCGCCGCCCGCCCCTGCGCAACCGGCCGCGCCTGCCGCCCCGGCCACCCCGAGCGCGCCTCCGGCACCTGCGGCGGCACCGGGCCCGGTGAAAGAGTCGGCGGCGATTTCCGGCCTCGCCAGCCTCGGCAACCCGCCGCCGGAATACCCGTCGCTGGCGCTGCGGCGCAACTGGGAAGGCAGCGTGGTGCTGCGGATTCAGGTGCTGGCCAACGGTCGCGCCGGCTCGGTGACGGTGACCAAATCCAGCGGCAAGCCGCAACTGGATGACGCGGCAGTCGCGGCGGTGAAGGCCTGGAAGTTCATCCCGGCCAAACGCGGCGACACACCGATCGACGGCTTCGCCACCCAGACCATCGATTTCAAATTGCCGCAATGACGGCGCGACAACCGAACTCACAACCGATTAACGCAAGCGAGGTGTAGCCATGAACGATTCTTTGTCTTCGATGATTGTCCCCGGCGTGCTCTGGGGGCTGGTGCTGTTTTCCGTGGTCAGCTGGGCGATCCTGCTAGTCAAGTCGGCGCAATACCTGCGCCAGAAAACCCAGAACAAGCAATTCAGCAAAGCCTTCTGGGGTGCGCCGGACTTGCTGACCGCCGCCGAACACGCCAGCCAGTATCCGGGCTCGCTGGCGCGGATCGCCAGCAGCGGTTTTGAAGCCTTGCTGGTGGAAGAATCCCCGCGCACCACCCAGCAACTGGCGCACACCATCAACCGCTCCGATCGACTGGAACGCAACCTGCGCCAGCAGATCCAGAAGGAACGTCGCTCGCTGGAAAACGGCCAGGCGATCCTCGCCAGCATCGGCAGCACCGCGCCGTTCATTGGTTTGTTCGGCACCGTATGGGGAATCATGGAAGCCCTGCAAAGCATCGGCGCCAGCGGTTCGGCCAGCCTGGAAACCGTGGCCGGCCCCATTGGTCATGCGCTGATCGCCACCGGCGTGGGGATTGCCGTCGCGGTGCCGGCGGTGCTGATCTACAACTTCTTCCTGCGGCGCCTGAAGCTGGCGTCGGCGGACATGGATGACTTCGCCCACGACTTCGACGCCCTCGCCTCGCGCAGCGCGTTTTCCATCAGCCGTCAGGCCATCGCCAAATCCACGGCCGCCGTGCGGGAGGCCAGCTGATGTCCTTTTCCACTCAAGACAGCGATGAAGTGCTCAGCGAAATGAACGTCACGCCGCTGGTGGACGTGATGCTCGTGCTGCTGGTGGTGTTCATCGTCACCGCGCCACTGATGACCAACGCGATCAAGGTCAACCTGCCAAAAACCGACGCCGTCGCTCCCGCTGAAAAGAAAGACCCGGTGGTGGTCAGCGTCGACCAGGACGGCAAGTTCTTCCTGGCCAAGACCGAGCTGGCGCCGGAATCACTGGAGGCCAGCCTCAAGGAGGTCAAGGCCAAGGACGCCGACGTGCGCGTGCAGCTGCAGGCCGACTCCGCCGTTAATTACGGCCAGGTGGCCAAAGCCATGGCGTCCATCGAGCGCTCGGGCATCACCAAAATATCGGTGATGACCACCCGCTGACGGCGGTGTCGGGCGCGCAGTGAGGGACGCGCCCGACACCGCTCGTTGAATCCCGTCGCAATCGGCCGACCGAAAAAACGCAGCGCGTCTTCGGAGGGGATCGGCTTGCTTGAAGAAAGTGGTTTTCGCGGCGCGGCACCACCGTGCTCCGTGCAAAGAGGGCTCACAAGGCCATTTCGATAAACGTCTAACAAAGTCGGAAACAACCATGCTGATGAACACTCCACGCTTCACGCTCAAACCCTTGGTGGCGACGATTTCCCGCCACCGTTTCGTTCCGTTGTACCTGGTGGCCATGGGGATGGGCGCCGGGGTTCAGGCCGCCGAGGACGACAACAGCGTCCCGGCCGCTGCGGCGGTGGTCGCACCGACCACGCAACTGCAACGGGTCGAAGTCACCGGTTCGGCGATCCGTCGGGTCGACGCGGAAACGGCGGTGCCGATCACCGTGCTCAAGGCAGATGAGCTGCGCAAACAGGGCGTGACCACCACCGCCGAACTGGTGCAGCGCATTACCGGCAGCCAGTCGATCAACAACAGCGCGGGCTCGGTTGGCGCGGCCACCGGCGGCGCCTCGTTCGCCGACATGCGCGGTATCGGCGCGAACAAGACGCTGGTGCTGCTCAACGGTCGGCGACTGGCGAACAACGCCCTGTCGGGTACCAACTCGGCCGGCGGCGCGGTGGATCTGAACATGATCCCGTTTGCCGCGATCGAGCGCGTGGAAGTGCTGCGCGACGGCGCCTCGGCCCTGTACGGCACCGACGCCATCGGCGGCGTGATCAACTTCATCACCAAAAAATCCATGACCGACGGCCAGCTCACACTCGGCGGCGAAACCCCGACCCACAGTGGCGGCGGTGCGACCAAGGACATGAGCGCCAGTTGGGGCTACGGCGACCTGGAACAGGACCGCTTCAACGTGCTCGGCGTGTTCAACTACAACAAGCAGCAGAACCTCGACGCCAACGACCGCTCCTTCGCCCGCGACTACGTGCCCGGCCGTGGCCTGGACCAGACCTCCGGCACCGCGTTCCCCGGCAACTACAGCCAGAACGGCAACGCCACCAACCCGCTGGCCAACAGCAATTGCAACGGCCCCAACCTGGTGGCCCGCGACGGCCTCTGCCGTTTCAGCACCCGCGAATACATCGACCTGGTGCCGCAGACCGAGAAGACTTCGTTCTTCGGCAAGACCACCGGCAAACTGGCCGACGACCACAACGTCAACCTCGAATACTTCTGGTCGCGCAACAACAACGCCACCGCCGTGGGACCTGCGCCATTGACCGGCCTGAGCCTGGATTCGTCCTCGCCCTACTACCCCGGCAACGGCATCACCCCGGCGCCCACCGGTTTCGCCCTCGACCCGACGCAACCGGTGGACGTGAACTGGCGCGAGACCGCCGCCGGCCCGCGCGAATCGAAAGACCAGAACACCAGCCAGCGCTTCTTGCTGAGCTTCGACGGTCTGGTCGGCGGCTGGGACTACAACGTCGGCGCCTCGTACAACCAGAACAAGATCGTCTCCAGCGTTACCAGCGGCTACGTCAGCGATCAGGCGATGATCGACGGTCTGGCCAGCGGCCTGCTCAACCCGTTCGGCCCGCAGACCAGCGCCGGTCAGCAGTACATCGATCAGGCCGCGTACCACGGCGCCTATTCCACGGCGGTCGGTCGGGTCGCCGGTTTCGACGGGCGAATCAGCCGCGAAATCGGTGACTGGTTCGGTGCCGGTCCGTCCGGCCTGGCCCTGGGCGGCGAGTACCGCAAAGAGAAATTCCACCAGGATTTCGAAGCCTTTGCCGGCGACATCCAGAGCCTGGGCATCGACCCGGCCGGCAGTGTCGAGGGCGACCGCAGCGTGAAAGCCGCCTACGCGGAAATCAACGTGCCGGTGCTCGACAGCCTGGAACTGTCCGCCGCCGTGCGTCACGACAAATACAGTGACTTCGGCAGCACCACCAACCCGAAATATTCGTTCCGTTATCAGCCGCTCAAGGAGCTGGTGGTCCGCGGCGCCTACAGCGAAGGCTTCCGCGCGCCGTCGCTGTATGAGTTGTATTCGCCGCGCAGCATCACCTACACCCAGGGCTACTACAACGACCCGGTGCTGTGTACCGGCGGCGTGGTGCAACCGGGCGGCAACGGTGGGCGCGATTGCGGTCAGCAGTTCCTCAACCAGATCGGCGGCAACGAAGACCTGGCCCCGGAGAAAGCGCGCAACGTGACGCTGGGCTTTGTCTATCAGCCGGTCAGCAATCTGTCAGTCGGCCTGGATTTCTGGTGGATTCACATCTCCAACCAGATCCAGCCGTTCCCGGAATCCACCGTGTTCGATCAGGCCGGCAGCTACCCTGACCGCTTCGTGCGCAACGCCGACGGCACGCTCAATTACATCGTCACCGGCAATGCCAACCTCGGCATCGTCGAAACCAACGGCGTCGATGTGTCGCTGGACTATCGCTTTCCGAACACGCCGTACGGTCAGTTCGGTCTGGGCCTGCAAGGCACCTATGTCGACGAGTACGACTTCCAGAGCACCATCAAGGGCCCGTTCACCGACAAGGTCGGCGACTTCAAGGGCGACGGTGTGATTGCCCGCTGGAAACACAACCTGACCGGTTCCTGGACCTTCGGTGCAGCCCGCGCGGCGCTGACCAACCGCTTCACCACCGGCTACAACGACTACGACCGCGAGACCAACGCGCGGGTCGCGTCGTACTCGGTGTGGGACCTGTCGGCCGGCTACACCTTCGACAAGGTGCTGGATGTCGATGCCGGAGTGAAGAACCTGTTCGACCGCGATCCGCCGTTCTCCAACCAGGCCTACAACTTCCAGAGCGGTTATGACCCGCGCTACACCGACCCGCTGGGCCGCACGCTGTTTGCGCGCATGACGTACCACTTCTAACCCGAAATAAAACACCTCTCACCTTGTGGGAGCGAGCCTGCTCGCGAAGGCGTCTTGTCAGTCGACTCACACTTCGCTGAAACACCGCATTCGCGAGCAGGCTCGCTCCCACATGGGTTCCGTGTACTTCAGAGGTTTGAGGAGTGATCTCATGAGTTTTCTGCGCAACATGGCCGGCCTGCTGCTCGGCAGCGCGCTGCTGTGCAACGCGGCATCTGCGCTGGCCGGCGGCAGCTACGCGATGACGGTGTACGGCGAGGCGCCGAAATACCCCGCCGGTTTCCAGCACTTCGATTTCGTCAATCCCGACGCCCCCAAGGGCGGCTCGCTCAGCCGCGCTTCGATGGAGATCGGTCAGTACAACTACATCACTCCGTACGCCGATCAGGGCATTTCCGTGGTGCAGGTCAACGACTGGGTGTACTCGCCGCTGGCGTTCCGCTCGCTGGACGAGCCCTACACCGTCTACGGTCTGGTGGCGCAATCCATGGAGCGCGACCCCGGTGGCCTGTGGGTGCGTTTCAACCTGAATCCCGAGGCACGCTTCGCCGATGGGACGCCGATCACCGCCGAGGACGTGCGCTACACCTTCGAGCTGTTGATGACCAAGGGCAGCCTGAGTTATCGCCAGCAATACGCCGATGTGCAGGACGTGCTGATCGAAGGCCCGCGACAGATTCGCTTCACCTTCAAGAACAACCTCAACCGCACCCTGGCGCTGGATCTGGCGTCGCTGCGGCCGGTGCCCGAGCACTGGTGGAAAACCCGCGACTTCGCCAACGGCGGCGGCTTCGAGCCTCCGCTGGGCAGCGGCCCGTACCGCGTGAGCAAGGTCGACGCGGGGCGCAGCATCGGCTTCCAGCGCGATCCGGATTGGTGGGGCAAAGACCTGCCGGTCAGCCGCGGGATGTACAACTTCGACAGCCTGACCGTGAATTTCTACGGCGACACCGACGTCGCCCGGCAACTGCTGCAGGCCGGCGCGTTCGACTACAACCGCGAGTTTTCCTCGTCCGGCTATGTGGTCGGCTACGACAGCCCGGCCCTGCGCGACGGGCGCCTGCAACAGGCAATTCTCGCCCCGGACAAACCGACCAGCGCCCAGGGTTTTGTGTTCAACCTGCAGAACCCGCTGTTCAAGGATCGCCGGGTGCGCAAGGCGCTGAGCCTGCTGTGGGATTTCGAGTGGACCAACAAGCAAATGATGCGCGGCTTCTACGTGCGCCAGAACAGCTACTGGCCGAAGAGTGAAATGGCCGCCACCGCGCTGCCCGACGCCGGGGAGCTGGCGATCCTCGAACCGCTGCGCGGACAGATTCCGGACGAGGTTTTCAGCCGGGTCTATCAGGCGCCGAAAACCGATGGCAGCGGCTACATTCGCGACAAGCAGTTGCAGGCCCTGAAGCTGTTGGCCGAGGCCGGATGGACGCCGAAAAACAACCGTCTGGTGAACGCCGCCGGCGAGCCCTTCGAATTCACCTTCCTCGACGGCCAGGGCGGCTTCGACCGCATGCTGCTGCCGTACAAACGCACCCTGGCGCAGATCGGCATCACCCTCAATTTGCGACGTATCGATTCGGCGCAGTACATCAACCGGCTCAACGCCCGGGACTACGACATGATCGTCACCAGTTTCCCGCGCAGCGGCGATCCGATCGTCTCGCCGGGCCGCGAGCTGTACAGCCTGTATGCCTCACAAAGCGCCACGCAAGTCGGCAGCTCCAATTCGATGGTGTTGGCCGACCCTGCGGTGGACCGGCTGATCGACGGTCTGGTCCAGGCCAATACCCGCGACGCCATGGTGCGTTACGCCCGCGCCCTCGACCGGGTGCTGCAATGGGGTGACTACATGATTCCCAACTACTACTCCAAAGGCACGCCGACGGTGTTTCAGAACCGCTTCGGCAGGCCGTCGGTGCAACCGATTTACAGCGAAGGCCTCGACACCTGGTGGGAGGTCTCGGCCAAGCCGCTGACCAATCAGCAAATGAGTGCCCTGCACCAGCTCGCGGGGGGCCAGTGACATGTGGCGTTATCTGAGTCGACGTCTGTTGCTGATCATCCCGACGCTGCTGTGCATTCTGGTGGTCAACTTCGTCATCGTGCAGGCCGCGCCCGGCGGCCCGGTGGAACAGGCCATCGCTCGCCTGCAAGGCTTCGGCGGACACAGCATGGGCGGCGCCAGCGAAGTGACTGCGATCGGCGGGGCCGGACGCAGCAGCCGTGGCCTGGACCCGGCGCTGATCGAAGAGATCAAGCACCACTACGGTTTCGACAAACCGATGCACGAACGCCTGTGGCTGATGCTCAAGAACTACGCGCAACTGGACCTGGGCAGCAGTTTCTTTCGCGGTGCGAAGGTGACGGATCTGATCGTGCAGAAGCTACCGGTGTCGCTGTCCCTCGGGCTGTGGGCGACCTTGATCACCTACCTGATTTCTATCCCGCTGGGCATTCGCAAGGCGATCCGCAACGGCAGCGCGTTCGATGTCTGGAGCAGCACGGCGATCATCGTCGGTTACGCGATGCCGGCGTTTCTGTTCGCGATCCTGTTGATCGTGGTGTTCGCCGGGGGCAGCTACGTCAACTGGTTTCCGGTGCAAGGTCTGGTCTCGGACAATTTCGACAGCCTGAGCCTGTGGGGCAAGGTCGGCGACTACCTGTGGCACCTGGTGTTGCCGGTGACGGCGCTGGTGATCGGCGGTTTTGCGACGCTGACGATCCTGACCAAGAACAGCTTCCTCAACGAGATCAGCCGCCAGTACGTGATCACCGCGCGCGCCAAGGGCCTGACCGAAAGGCGCGTGCTCTACGGCCATGTGTTTCGCAACGCGATGCTGCTGGTGGTGGCCGGTGTGCCGTCGGCGTTGATCGAGGTGTTTTTCGCCGGCTCCCTGCTGATCGAAACCATCTTCAACCTCGACGGCCTCGGCCGCATGAGCTACGAAGCGGCGGTGTCTCGGGACTATCCGGTGGTGTTCGGCACGCTGTTCCTGTTCACCCTGTTCGGCCTGTTGATCAAGCTGATCGGCGACCTCTGCTACACCCTGCTCGACCCGCGCATCGACTTCTCGGCGAGGACTGCCTGATGTTCACACTCTCCCCTCTCGGCCGGCGGCGCATCGCGCAATTCAAGGCCAACCGTCGCGGGCGCTGGTCGCTGTGGCTGTTCGTCGGGCTGTGCCTGATCTGCCTCGGCGGTGAACTGATCGCCAACGACAAACCGCTGGTGATCCGCTACCACGACGCTTTTTACTTCCCGATCCTCAGCGATTATCAGGAAACCGATTTCGGCGGCGAACTGCCGTTCCAGCCGGATTACGCTAGCAATTACGTGCACAAACTGATCGAGGATCAGGGCGGCTGGATGCTGTTCCCGCCGATCCCGTTCAGCTACGACACGGTCAATTACGACCTCACTGAACCGGCGCCGAGTCCACCGTCCTCCAGCAACTGGCTGGGCACCGACGATCAGGCCCGGGACGTGTTGGCGCGGGTGATTTTCGGCACGCGGATTTCGATTCTGTTTGCGCTGATCCTCACCGCGGTCAGTGCGCTGGTCGGCATCGTCGCCGGGGCGTTGCAGGGTTATTACGGCGGCTGGGTCGACTTGCTCGGGCAACGGGTGCTGGAGATCTGGTCGGGGCTGCCGGTGCTGTACCTGCTGATCATTTTGTCCGGGTTCGTCTCGCCGAGTTTCTGGTGGCTGCTGGGGATCATGGCGCTGTTTTCCTGGCTGGCACTGGTGGACGTGGTGCGCGCCGAGTTTCTGCGCGGGCGCAGCCTGGAATACGTCAAGGCCGCGCGGGCCCTGGGCTTGACGGACAGCGAACTGATGCGCCGGCACATTCTGCCCAACGCCATGACCTCCACCCTCACCTACCTGCCGTTCATTCTGACCGGCGCCATCGCCACCCTCACCGCGCTGGATTTTCTCGGCTTCGGCATGCCCGCCGGCACCGCGTCGCTGGGGGAACTGATCGGCCAGGCCAAGCGCAATCTGCAAGCACCGTGGCTGGGGCTGACGGCGTTTTTTGCCCTGGCGCTGATTCTTTCCTTGCTGGTGTTTATCGGCGAAGCCTGCCGTGACGCGTTCGATCCGCGATCCTGATCCCCGGAGCTGAAATGACCGACAACCTGATTGAAATCCGCGACCTGCGCGTCGCCTTCGCCGGGCACGAAGTGGTGCACGGCGTGAACCTCGACATCCGCCGTGGCGAATGCCTGGCACTGGTCGGCGAGTCCGGCTCGGGCAAGTCGGTGACGGCGCACTCGATCCTGCGTTTGCTGCCGGCCAAGACCGTCAGCAGCACGGGCAGCATCCGCTACAACGGCGTGGATTTGCTGCACGCCAGCGACCAGCAAATGCGCGGCTTGCGCGGCAACCGCATCGCGATGATTTTCCAGGAGCCGATGACCTCGCTGAACCCGTTGCACACGGTGGAAAAACAGATCAGCGAAGTGCTGGAAATCCACAAGGGACTCAAGGGCCGCGCCGCGCGCCAGCGCACGCTGGAACTGCTGGAACTGGTCGGCATTCGCCAGCCGTTGCAGCGTTTGAAGGCCTATCCGCATCAGCTCTCCGGCGGCCAGCGGCAACGGGTGATGATCGCCATGGCGCTGGCCAACGAACCGGAATTGCTGATCGCCGATGAGCCGACCACAGCGCTGGACGTGACCGTGCAGCAGAAGATTCTCGAGCTGCTGATCGAGTTGCAGCAACGCCTCGGCATGTCGCTGCTGCTGATCAGTCACGACCTCAATCTGGTGCGGCGCATCGCCCAACGGGTGTGCGTGATGCGCCACGGGGAAATCGTCGAACAGGCCGATTGCGCAACGCTGTTCCGCACCCCGCAGCATCCCTACAGCCGCCTGCTGATCGAGGCGGAACCGTCGGGGGCACCGGTGCCGAGTCGCTACGATCACAACCTGCTGGAAGTGGATGATCTGAAAGTCTGGTTCCCGCTGCCCAAAGCGTTGTTCAGCCGCACCCAGGAATACATCAAGGCCGTGGACGGCGTGAGTTTCCGTCTGCAACGGGGCAAGACCCTGGGCATTGTCGGCGAGTCCGGATCGGGCAAGTCGACGCTGGGCCAGGCGATTCTGCGGCTGGTGGAATCCGAGGGCGATATTCGGTTCGGCAACAAGCAACTGAGCCTGCTCAATCAGCGTTTGATGCGCCCGTTGCGCCGGCAGATCCAGGTGGTGTTCCAGGACCCGTTCGGCAGCCTCAGCCCTCGGATGTCGGTGCAACAGATCATCGCCGAAGGCCTGCTGACCCACGGCATCGGCACGCCCGAAGAGCGTGAGGCAGCGGTGATCCGTGTGCTGGAGGAAGTCGGCCTCGACCCGCAGAGCCGCCATCGCTATCCCCACGAATTCTCCGGCGGCCAGCGCCAGCGCATTTCCATCGCACGGGCGCTGGTGCTGGAACCGGCGCTGATTCTGCTCGACGAACCGACCTCGGCGCTGGATCGCACGGTGCAGAAACAGGTGGTGGAATTATTGCGGCAGTTGCAGATCCGCCATGGCTTGACGTACCTGTTCATCAGCCATGACCTGGCGGTGGTGCATGCGCTGGCGCACGATTTGATGGTGATCAAGGACGGCAAGGTGGTGGAACAGGGAGCGTCGCGCCAGATTTTTGCGGCGCCGCAGCATGCCTATACCCAGGAACTCCTGAAAGCCTCCGGCCTGAAGCCTGACAAAGATCCCTGTGGGAGCGAGCTTGCTCGCGAAGGCGTCGGATCAGTCAGCATTTATGTGGCTGACACACCGTATTCGCGAGCAAGCTCGCTCCCACAGGGGTAATCGATGGGGTTTGAAGTTTATTTTCCGGCCACTGCATCCAAACGCCTCCGTCACGGGTAGTCCCTGTAACAGCCCTCTTTCGGCTGTCAGCCGTTTACCCTTTTCGGAGAAGCACTGATGAACATCACCCAACTGATTGGCCTCACCGGTTTGCTCGCCGTCGCCTCGACAAGCTTTGCCCAAAGCAGTTATCCCGACGCGATCAAGGTGCCGGACGGCCACAAGATCGCAATGGAAACCACCGGGGTCGGCGAGATCACCTACGAATGCCGGGACAAGGCCAATGTCGCCGGCCAGACCGAGTGGGTGTTCGTCGGCCCGAAAGCGGTGCTCAACGATCGCAGCGGCAAACAGGTCGGCACCTACTTCGGCCCGCCCGCTACCTGGCAGGCGCAGGACGGCTCGAAAGTCACCGGCACGCAACTGGCCGTAGCACCGTCGAGCCCGGGCAACCTGCCCTATCAACTGGTCAAGGCCAACCCCGCCGAAGGCAAAGGCGCCATGAGCGGCGTGAGCTACATCCAGCGCGTCGCGCTCAAGGGCGGCGTGGCGCCGGGCAGCGAATGCACGGCTGCGAACAAGGGTAAACAGGAAGTGGTGAAGTACCAGGCCGACTACATTTTCTGGGCGGCGAACTGAACCCGGCCCGTGGGAGCGAGCCTGCTCGCGAGGCGTCACGTCAGTCAGCATCAACTTCAATGAGGTAACGCTTTCGTCGGATCGCCGCCCGGATCAAGCTCCCTCCCATGCGGATCGCGGTGTTGCCTGGATGTTTTGGTGAGGTTTGCTAGATTGCAGGACATGCCATTACCCGAAACCGCGTTCGATTACGAAGCCCGCCTCGCCGCCTGTGCCCGCGGCGAGCGCGGGGCCCTGCGCGAATTGTATGTGCAGGAAAGTCCGCGCCTGCTCGGTGTGGCCCGGCGTCTGGTGCGTGATACGGCGCTGGCCGAAGACATCGTTCACGATGCATTCCTGAAAATCTGGGCCGGCGCGGCGAGTTTCGATCCGGCGCGCGGTTCGGCCCGGGGCTGGATGTTCAGCGTGACCCGGCATCTGGCGCTGAATGTGTTGCGCAATCACGACCGTGAAACCCCGCTGAACGACAGCAACGAATCACCCGCGAGTGATGACGACTTCGATGCGCTGGCGCAATCGACCCGCATCCATCGCTGCCTGCATCAACTGGAACCGCAACGCCGCCGCTGCATCCTTCACGCCTACGTCGACGGTTTCAGCCACGCGCAGATCGCCCAGCGCCTCGACACGCCGCTGGGCACCGTCAAAGCCTGGATCAAACGCAGCCTCAATGCGTTGCGGGAGTGCATGGGATGACCACCGAATCGGCGCAGGAACGCGATGAACTGGCCAGCGAATACGTGCTCGGCACCCTCTCGGCCGAAGCGCGCGCCGAAGTGCAACGGCGCTTGCCCAACGAGCCCGAGCTGCAAGCGGCGGTGGATGCGTGGGAGCGGCGTCTGCTGGAGCTGACGGACCTCGCCCCGGCGCATCAGCCCTCGTCGCAGCTGTGGCAACGCATCGAACGCAGTGTCGGGCAACTCACCCACAAGAGGGTGCCAGAGATTTCATGGTGGAATCGCCTGTCGCTGTGGCGCGGTTTGAGCGCTGCCGGGCTGGCCGCGACTTTGTTGCTGGGTTCGATCCTGTTGACCCAGACCACACCGAAACCGAGCTTTCTGGTGGTGCTGGTCGCCCCGCAGGACAAGGCGCCGGGCTGGGTGATCCAGGCCAGCAGTCCGCGGGAGATTCAGTTGATTCCGCTGGGCGTGGTCGAGGTGCCGGCCGACAAGGCTCTGGAGTTCTGGACCAAGGCCGACGGCTGGCAGGGTCCGGTGTCGCTGGGGCTGGTCAAACCGGGCCAGGCGCTATCGATCCCGCTGGACAAGCTGCCGCCGCTGCAACCGAACCAGTTGTTCGAGCTGACGCTGGAAGGCGCCAACGGCTCGCCGATCGGCAAACCCACCGGGCCGATCCAGGCGATTGGCCGCGCGGTGAAGGTGTTGTGACAAACCATCATCGGCGTCGATGTTCACCATCACGTCAATGAAGTTCTCTTAAAAAATCCCGGGCGTAACATCGGCTCCATACCAAACAAACAACACCCCCGGAGCACACCATCATGAAACGCCAAGTCATCCTCAGCATTGCCCTTTCGGTTCTGGCCTTCAACGCATTTGCCGCCAAACCGGCCCACACCATGATCGCCGAAGGCGGTTCGGATCGTCTGATTGAACGTCGCGTCGCTGAAGGTGGCTCGGATCGTCTGATCGAGCGTCGCGTTGCCGAAGGTGGTTCGGATCGTCTGATCGAGCGTCGCGTTGCCGAAGGTGGCTCGGATCGTCTGATCGAACGTCGCGTTGCCGAAGGCGGTTCGGATCGTCTGATCGAACGTCGCGTTGCCGAAGGTGGTTCGGATCGTCTGATCGAACGTCGCGTTGCCGAAGGTGGCTCGGATCGTCTGATCGAACGTCGCGTTGCCGAAGGTGGCTCGGATCGTCTGATCGAACGTCGCGTTGCCGAAGGTGGCTCGGATCGTCTGATCGAACGTCGCGTTGCCGAAGGTGGCTCGGATCGTCTGATCGAACGTCGCGTTGCCGAAGGTGGCTCGGATCGTCTGATCGAACGTCGCGTTGCCGAAGGTGGCTCGGATCGTCTGATCGAACGTCGCGTTGCCTGAATGAATGGCTTGACCGCAACAACCCAGAAAAAACCCGGCTCCCGTCAGCCGGGTTTTTTTATGCCTTTTTGATCGTCCTCAGCCTTTGGCCATGCAGCGCCGATAGCGCTCGTCGACCCGTTTGGCAAACCAGGCCGTGGTCAGTTTGCGGGTGATCTTCGGGCTCTGCAGCACGATGCCCGGCAACACCGCACGGGGCAGTGACTTGCCTTCCGCACGCTCCGCCAGCTCGAAGACCCGCTGATACAGTTTCGTCTCCTCGAAGGTCAGGCTATCGCCCTTCTCCAGTTGATCGCGGATCACCGGATTGCGCATGCCCAGCGATTTGCCGAGGGTGCGCACCGCCAGTTCCGTGCTGCCCGGCATGATCGCGCCCGGGCGGATCAAGTCGCCATCCAGCGCCAGCGGAATGCCCGAAGCGCGGCTGACCGCGTTCTGAAACGCCGCATTGCGACTGGCATACCAGCCCGCGTTGAAGTCGGCGAAGCGGTACAGCGGCTCGCGATAACTCACCGGATAACCCAGCAAATGGGCGATGCCGAAATACATGCCGCCACGACGGGTGAACACTTCATGGCGAATCGTCCCGTCCACCGGGTACGGATAGTCCTTGGCATGCTGCTCGGCGAATTCGATGCTGACCTGCATCGGCCCGCCGGTGTGCACCGGGTTGAAACCGCTGAACAGCGTGCGGCCCATCGGCACCGAGCCGATGAAGTCATCGAAAATCGCGCTCAATTCCTTTTCGCTGCGGGCGGCGCTCAGGCGTTCGCTGTAGGTCTTGCCGTTGGGCGAACGCACCTGCAAGGCGCCGCTGACCAACAGGCTCGGGATATGCACCTTGGCGGCGCGGCGGTCGATTTCGTCACGGGCGATCTTGCCCAGGCCGGGCACCGGTGGATCGACCTGGAAAGTGGATTCCTGCTCGGCGACGGCCAGCACCGAACACAGGTTTTGCGTGGTCGGGCTGATGCCCTGGGCGGCGAACGCGGCGTAGATATCGGTGGCCCAGCCCTGGCGGTCGACGGTTTTTGCCGGCAGCAGGCGCACGATCTGCGCCTTGACCTCGGCGGACGGGCGCGGCGCCGGTTCGATGCTGCGTTGACCGGCGCAACCGGCCAGCACCAGCAGCGCGGCGAGGCTGACGAATAATCGAGGGGTGTGCATAACGCTTCATCCAGTCCGTTGAGCCGGGTTAACCCTACGCGCAATCGCAGGGTGCAGGATAGGACTGCGGGCCGGCGGCGCTGTTCCATCGTCCCGTTTGGCAGGCCGACTGGCCGCCCTCGCCGTCTGATCCATACTTGCTGCTGCACACTCAGTGGCAAGCCTCAGGTCAGGACACGCGAAGGAGGACAGACCATGAACCGCAGTGATGTTCTGATCATCGGCGCAGGCCCCACCGGACTGGTGCTGGCCCTGTGGCTGAGCAAACTGGGCGTACGCGTGCGCATCATCGACAAGAGCTCCGCCCCCGGCACCACTTCACGGGCGCTGGCGGTGCAGGCGCGCACCCTTGAGCTGTACCGGCAACTGGACCTGGCCGACGCGGTGGTGCGCAACGGTCACCGGGTGGCAGCCGCGAACTTCTGGGTCAAGGGCAAACCGGTGGCGCAGCTACCGCTGAACCGGATCGGCGAAGGCCTGACGCCCTATGCCTTTCTGGAAATGTACCCGCAGGACGAACACGAGCGACTGTTGATCGACCGCCTCGAAGACTACGACGTGACCGTCGAGCGCAACACCACGCTGGAGAGTTTCACCGAGAATGGCGACGGCCTCACCGCGCATTTGCGCCTGCCGGATGGCGAGCAGGAAATCTGCCAGGCCTGCTATCTGGCCGGATGCGATGGAGCCCGTTCGGTCGTGCGCAAAACCCTCGACACCGGTTTTCCCGGCGGCACTTATCAGCAGATTTTCTATGTCGCGGATGTGCAGGCCAGCGGCCCGGCGCTCAACGGCGAGTTGCATCTGGATCTGGACGAAGCGGATTTTCTGGCGGTGTTCCCGCTGGCCGGCGAAGGCCGTGCGCGGCTGATCGGCACCGTGCGCGACGAACGCGCTGATCGCGCCGAAACCCTGGAATTTTCCGATGTCAGCAATCGCGCCA
Organism: Pseudomonas sp. B20(2017); assembly: GCF_002113125.1. GTDB lineage: Bacteria > Pseudomonadota > Gammaproteobacteria > Pseudomonadales > Pseudomonadaceae > Aquipseudomonas. The sequence continues at coordinate 53,686 of NZ_NEJP01000011.1, forward strand.
TCGAACACTTGAACGTGCACATCGAGGACGTCAACTGGTTCTCCACCTACCGCGTGCATCACCGGGTGGCGGATCACTTTCGCCAGGGCCGGGCGTTCCTGCTCGGCGATGCGGCGCACGTACACAGCCCGGCCGGCGGTCAGGGCATGAACACCGGCATCGGCGATGCGATCAATCTGGCGTGGAAACTCGCGGCAGTGCTCGGCGGCGCGGCCACGCCCAAACTGCTCGACAGCTACGAAACCGAGCGCATCGCCTTCGCCCGGCGACTGGTGTCGACCACCGACAAGGTCTTCAGCTTCGTCACCGCCGAAGGCCGCATGGCCGACCTGTTGCGCACACGGCTGGCGCCATTCCTGATTCCGAAAATGGCCTCATTCGAGACCAGCCGCGAATTCCTGTTTCGCACCGTCTCGCAAATCACCGTCAACTATCGGGGCATGGCGCTGAGCGAAGGCGTGGCCGGGCACGTCCACGGCGGTGACCGCTTGCCGTGGGCCCATGATGGCGAGGGGGACAATTACGAGCCGTTGCGCCAGCCGTGCTGGCAGGTGCATGTGTACGGCGACACCAGCGACGAGATGATCGCCTGGTGCAATGAACATCACTTGCCGCTGCACGTGTTCGACTGGCGTCCGGCGTTTGAAACGGCAGGGCTGGGGCGCAACGGCTTTTACCTGCTGCGCCCTGATACTTACGTAGCGATTGCCGACAACAGCGCGGATCCGAAGGTGATCGAACGGTACTTCCGTGATCACGGGATCCGGCCGTTTTTCACCTGATTCAGAACACCACAAACCACTGTGGGAGCGAGCTTGCTCGCGATAGCGGTCTGTCAGTCAATGCAGGGTTGTCTGATACGCCGATATCGCGAGCAAGCTCGCTCCCACATTGGGTTTTGCGGTGTTGCTTAGATCCCGGCCAGGGCCAGGTCCATCGCAAAGTAGGTGAAGATCAGATCCGCACCCGCGCGCTTGATCGCGCCGAGGCTTTCGCGCACCACGCGATCTTCGTCGATGGCCCCGGCCTGGGCGCCGAACTTGATCATCGCGTATTCGCCGCTGACCTGATACGCCGCCAACGGCAGGGTCGAGGCTTCGCGGATGTCGCGGATGATGTCCAGGTACGCGCCGGCCGGTTTGACCATCAGTGCGTCGGCGCCTTCCTGCTCGTCGAGCAACGATTCGCGCAGGGCTTCGCGGCGGTTCATCGGGTTCATCTGATAGCTTTTGCGATCGCCTTTCAGCGCGCTGCCGCCAGCCTCGCGGAACGGGCCGTAGAGCGCCGAGGCGAATTTGGTCGAGTAGGCCATGATCGGAATCTGCGTGAAGCCGGCATCGTCCAGCGCCCGGCGAATCGCCCGCACCTGGCCGTCCATCGCCGCCGACGGTGCGATCACGTCAGCACCGGCACGGGCTGCTGCCACTGCCTGCTTGCCGAGGTTGATCAGGGTCTGGTCGTTGTCGACTTCATGGTTGTGCATCACGCCGCAATGGCCGTGGTCGGTGTACTCGCAGAAGCAGGTGTCGGACATCACGATCATTTCCGGCACGGCGTCCTTGGCGATCCGCGACATGCGCGACACCAGCCCGTTTTCGCGCCAGGTGTCGCTGCCGCTGGCGTCCAGGTGATGGGACACGCCAAACGTCATCACCGACTTGATCCCGGCACGGGCATAACGCTCGATCTCGCCGGCCAGTTTGCGCTCGGGAATACGCATCACGCCGGGCATGCTCTTGATCGGCACGAAGTCGTCGATCTCTTCTTCGACGAAGATCGGCAGCACCAGATCGTTGAGGGAAAACTCGGTTTCCTGGAACAGGCTGCGCAGGCTCGCATTGCGGCGCAGACGGCGTGGACGTGCTTCGGGGAACTGACTGGACATGGGGCCTTTCCTGAAAACAGCGGATGAGACGAAAGTCGTAGGGGGCGAAGCTTATGCCTTGCGGGGGACGGGGTACAAACCTGGATCAATCAACAGTGCATTACCCAGGACGCAATAATCCTCGTCGCGGTTCAACATACTTGTGGGAGCGAGCCTGCTCGCGATAGCGCCGTATCAGAAACAGAAGTGTTGGCTGACACAACGCTATCGCGAGCAGGCTCGCTCCCACAAAAGGTATGTGCCCAATCAGGACGGGATGGTCAGGCCGCGCACAACGGCCGGTCGCGCCAGGAAGCGCTCCAGCACCCGGGTGACGTTCGGGAAGTTGTTGATGCCGACCAGATCGCCCGCCTCGTAGAAGCCGATCAGGTTGCGCACCCACGGGAACGTGGCGATGTCGGCGATGGTGTAGCGCTCGCCCATGATCCAGTCGCGCCCTTCCAGGCGGGTGTTCAGGACGCTGAGCAGGCGGCGGCTTTCTTCGACGTAGCGGTCACGGGGACGCTTGTCTTCGTAGTCCTTGCCGGCGAATTTGTTGAAGAAACCGAGCTGGCCGAACATCGGGCCGATACCGCCCATCTGGAACATCAGCCACTGGATGGTTTCGTAGCGCAGCGCGCCTTCCTGGGCCAGCAACTGGCCGCTTTTGTCGGCGAGATAGATCAGGATCGCGCCGGATTCGAACAACGGCAGCGGTTTGTCCTCGGGGCCGTGAGGGTCGAGGATCGCCGGGATCTTGTTGTTCGGGTTAAGCGACAGGAATTCCGGAGACATCTGGTCATTGGTGTCGAAGCCCACGCGGTGCGGCTCGTAAGGTAGACCAATCTCTTCGAGCATGATCGAGACCTTGACGCCGTTGGGGGTCGGCAGGGAATAGAGCTGAATCCAGTCAGGGTACTGGGCCGGCCATTTCTGGGTGATCGGGAACGCGGACAGATCAGTCATGTGTAGCATCCAGTCACAAATTGAAAGCCCTGAGCATAATCCACCATCAACGCTCTGGCTCGGGTTCTTTGCGCCCTCGCCGGCAGGCTTACTTAAATCCGCAACATCCTGTGGTTAACCTCCCCTCCAACCACTCAGATTGAACGTTAAAGTGCGGCGCACTTGAAAGGATCGAACCAAACGGGCCTCAGGGGGCTCCAAGCAAGCCATTGATGACAGGGAAAACACCCGGCGCGCATGCACCGGTGCAGAGGTTTGTCAGCCTTAACCGAACAGACTGAAGAACCCTTAGCCCATGACGAACTTGATGAAACTCGCCAAACGTTTCAAACATCGCGCGTATGTGGCCCTGCCCACCCTGCTGGCGGTCAGCGCGCTGTTCCTGTCGCTGGAATCCAGCGAAAGCCGTGCGCAGCCAGTGGACGGCACCCAGACCCTGGTGTTCCTGCGCCATGCGGAGAAACCGGCCGGTGGTCTCGGTCAGCTCAATTGCCAGGGTTTGAACCGGGCGATTGACCTGTCGACCCTGCTGCCGGAAAAATTCGGCAAGGCCGACTATGTGTTCGCCGCCAACCCGACGCGCAATGTCGAGGAGGGCGAACTGGACAACTCCTACAGCTACATCCGGCCGCTGATGACCATCAGCCCGGCCGCGATCAAGCTCGGCCTGCCGGTGAACATCGAATTCTCGGCCAACGACACCAGCGATCTGGCCCGGGAGTTGACCGACGACAAGTACCACAACTCGACCATCTACACGGCGTGGTCACACGGCTACCTTCCTGAATTGATCAACAAGGTTGCCGGCAATGCGGTGGGCGGGAAGCAGAAGATCACCGAGGATTGGGAATCCAGCGATTACGACTCGCTGTATGTGCTGACCCTGACCTGGCACAACGGCAAGGCCAGCCTGCAGAGCCACAGCTACAAACAGGGGCTGGATAACGGGCAGGAAAGCTGTCCGACCTGAGTCATCCTTCGTCTGGGACAGCCCCATCGTCGGATCACCGCCCGGACCAAGCCTGCTCCCACAGGGTTTAAGGCGCTGCACGAATATCATGTACATCCGCGATACCTGTGGGAGCGGGCTCGCCCGCGATGAGGCCGGCAGAAGCACCATCAATTTTGCTGATTCACTCGCTCACGCAAGTACTCGATAACGGCCTGCCGCTCCCCCGCAAACTCGATCCGCCCGCCCTTCTTCTCGCGCTGAAACACATACATCGGGTCGTAATACTCGCGCAGCAAACCCTCGATCCACGCGCGGTGCAAATCCACCGCGCCGCTGCGGCCCTGCTGCACCAGCGCTTCTTCCATCAGAAGCAGCATCCTTTGGTGCCGCTCCCCGCCCAGGCGCTTCTGCACATTGTCCAGGCTGGCCAGCAGTCGCTCGGAAAACAGCGCAAAGCCTTCGTCCCCATGCACGGCGCTGAACTCGGCGGACAAATCCACCACGTAATCGCGCAGGATCCGTTCGACACGGTTTTCAAAACTGTCCTCCAGCCAGACCATCGGGTATTGCTGCATGCCCTGATACAGCGGCAACGGTAACGCGCAGCTGCCCACCACCCGGCTTTCATCCTCAAGTACAAACTGATCAATGCCGGCGGCACGTTTTTTCAGGAAGTCGATGGCCAGCCGGTTCTCGAAATCGATGTTCGACGGCTGACCGGTGGCGCGCTTGCCGAAGCTGGAGCCCCGGTGATTGGCATGACCTTCCAGATCCACGCTGTTGCGCAGTTGCGCCAGCACTTCGGTCTTGCCGGTGCCGGTCATGCCGCCCAGCAGCACGAAATCGCACTGGGCCGTCGCCTGTTCAAGGGTGTCGATCAGAAAACCGCGCATCGCCTTGTAACCGCCGCCGATACGTGGGTAGTCAATGCCGGCTTCGTCCTTGAGCCACTGCTGCACGATCTGCGAACGCAGCCCACCACGAAAGCAATACAGATAACCCTCGGGATGCGCCCGGGCAAAATCCGCCCAGGCCTGAACACGTTCGGCCTTGACCGCCCCGGACACCAATTGATGGCCCAGTTCGATGGCGGCTTGCTGCCCGTGGTGCTTGTAGCAAGTACCGATTCGCTGACGTTCGATGTCGTTCATCAGTGGCAGGTTGACCACACCGGGAAACGCGCCTTTGTGAAATTCGACCGGCGCGCGGGCATCCATCAGCGGTCGGTCGTTGAGGAAGATGTCGCGGTAATCGGTGAAGTCGACGGACATCAAACCACCTCGACCGCATGACTCTGTCGTTCGACCAGTTCGCCGATCGGCTCAAGTTCAAGACCCAGTTCGGCAGCGACACCAAGGAATTCGGCATTGCCTTCGGGAGTTACTGCAATCAACAGCCCGCCACTGGTCTGCGGGTCGCACAGCACTCGCTTGTGCAATTCCTGCACCCGCCCGACGCGGCTCGAATAACTGTCGAAATTGCGCAGAGTGCCGCCCGGCACGCAGCCCTGTTCGAGGTAATACTCGACGCTCGCCAGACGTGGCACCCGATCATAAAAAATGCGCGCCGTCAGATGACTGCCGTCGGCCATTTCCACCAGGTGTCCGAGCAGGCCGAAACCGGTGACATCGGTCATCGCGGTAACCCCGGCCAGTTTGCCGAATCGACTGCCAGGCTTGTTCAGCGTGCACATCCAGTCCCGGGCCAGTCCGATATCGGCGTTGCGCAACTTGCCCTTCTTCTCTGCCGTGGTGAGGATGCCGATGCCCAACGGTTTGGTCAGGTACAGCAGGCAACCAGCGGTGGCGGTGTCGTTGCGCTTCATGAAGCGTTTTTCGACCAGCCCGGTCACGGCCAGACCGAAGATCGGTTCCGGCGCATCGATCGAATGCCCGCCAGCCAATGGAATTCCCGCTTCATCGCACACCGCGCGCCCGCCGCGAATCACCTCCCGCGCCACTTCCGGCGCCAGCACGTTGACCGGCCAGCCGAGGATCGCAATCGCCATCAACGGATTGCCGCCCATGGCGTAGATATCGCTGATGGCATTGGTCGCGGCGATCCGGCCGAAATCGAACGGGTCATCGACGATCGGCATGAAAAAATCGGTGGTCGAGACCACCCCGCGCTCGGCATCGATTTCATACACCGCCGCATCATCGCGCGACGCGTTGCCGACCCACAGTTTCGGATCAAGGTTCTGCGCCCCGCTGCCGGCCAGAATCACCTCCAGCACCTTGGGCGAAATCTTGCAGCCGCAACCGGCGCCGTGGCTGTACTGGGTCAGACGGATGGGTTCGCTCATAGGGGGGCAGTCTCCGGAAAGTGATGGGACGGATTCTAGCAGAGGGCTTTGCAGGCAAAAAAAAGCCGCCCTTGCGGGCGGCTGAAGTGCTTCGCTCCTGAATCAGAACCCAAGGCTGAAGCTGATGGTCATCGCGTGGTCGTTGCTCTCATTCGACAGCTGCCCCGAATAGCCGATACCGAGTTTGCCGGTCGGACTGATCTGGAAGTCCACGCCCGCTTCGACCACCGCACTGTCCTTGGCAATCGGCACGCCCTGGGTGCTGAACGAGGCGCCGCCGTCGATGAAAGTCAGGTCGGCGTCAGGCTTGGTGTCGCCGAAGGCATGCCGCCAGCCGAGCGCCGCACGCGGCGTGAATTGCCCGCCGTTGTCCAGGGTGATGACCTTGCCGGCGCGCACGCCCAGGGTCGAGAAGGTGATGTCCTGATCGGACTCGGCACGCAGGCGCCCTGCTCCGCCTTTCTCCTTGGCCTTGTCGCTGTCGTAGTTGACGTAGGCCAGGCCGGCAAACGGTTCCAGGGCAATTCCGGCCGCTTCGATGGCATAGCCGACTTCACCGAACACCTGAGCGCTGCGCGCGTCGTAATTGGCCTTCAACCGGTCGTTGTAGGCGCCGACGCTGACGTCGCGCTTGGTTTCGATGTCGTGCCAGCTGTACGCCGCGCCGAGGCGCACCGCCAAGGCATCGAATTGAGAGTTGAGGTACGCCGCCAGGTGGTAGCTCTCGACCGTGGCATCCGAGCGACGATCATGGGCATCCAGATCGCTACGGGTATAGCCGGCGGCCATGCCCACACGCCATTGATCGTCGATCTGCTTGTCGGTGCCGAGCATGAAGCCGCTCAGGTTGCGATCCAGCTTCGCACTGTTGCTGTCGCCGTCCGACTCGCCCCATGCGCCAAGGGCGCGGGCCCAGCCGACCATTTCGCCGTGGCAGCCGTTGCTGCTCAGCTGATTGTCGCTCGGGGCCAGTGCGCGGCGTGGATCATCCGGCGCGCTGCACGACGGTTGGCGCATGCGATCGTTGACCGCGTCCCGCACGTAGCGCGAATCCTCGAGGATGGCGCTGGCGGTGCTGGCATGGATTTCCCCGGACAGACTGTCGAAGGCATTGCGCGCACCGGCCACGCTGAGATTGACGATTTCATTCTGCAACGCTGCGCCTGCCACACCGTTGCGCATCAAAGCCGAGGCCGCGTTGCGCTGGTTGCGGGTGGCCGCAACATCAACGAACGAGTTGTTGTTGCGGCTGACGACCAGGTTCACGGCATTGGCGTCGTACACCAGCGCCGAGTCGAGGAACGCATACTGCGGCAGATCGGCGGCGCTGAAGGTGCCGGTCACCCCGCCGCCGGCGGTGATCAGCGAGTACACGGTATTGCCGGTGAACGGTGCGAGGCTGTTGACCTGCAAGCCGCCACCAAGGGTGGCCGTACCACCGACAGCCAGTGGCGTGGCGGTCGGCGAGCTGACGGTCAGGGCCAGCACACCGTCGGCGGCGTTGCTCAGGTTGCCGGCGACACTCAAGGTGCCGTCCTCGCCACCGGAAGCCACCACGCCATGGTTGACCACCGAACCGACGCTGCCATTCCCGCTCAGGCCTGCGCCATTGGCCACGGTGACCTGCCCGGAGAGAGAGGCTCGCGCCGCGCGGCTACCGACTTGCAGCACGCCTTGATCCACCGCCACGGTGCCGCTGAAGGGTTGATTACCGGTCAACAGCAAGCGTGCTGCACCGCGTTTGGCCAAGGCGCCGACACCGCTGAGGCGTCCGTTGAACTGACCATTGGCATTCTGCTGGAACACCAGCGAGGCGTTGTTGAGGATGTTGCCTTGCAGGCTGGTGGTATTACCGATCAGCGTACCGCCGCTGACCGTGGTCCCGCCGCTGTAGGTGTTGGCGCCGCTGAGAACCAGAGTTCCGGAATCGAGCTTCTCGATGCCGCCACTGCCTACCAGCGGTACGGAGATTTCCGCACTGCCGCCGGCATTCACCCGCACCGGTGCCAGGCTGCCGCCCGGACCGTTGACCGGGGTCAGCGTACCGCCAGCACCTGGAACCAGGTTGTAACCGCTGGCGAGGAACTGCAACCCGGTGAAGTTCTGATTGCCTTGCACGGTGACCGTCCCGCTCTGCCCGCCGAACACGGCGAACTGACCGTTCGACGCCAGCGCCTGAGTACCGCTCGGATCGGTCCAGTTGGTGCCCGGGCCCCACACGCCACTTCCGCCCCCGATGCTGCCATCCGGGTTGGTGGTGCCGCCGTTCCAGAACTGCACTTCACCCGGCGTGTTCTGCACCAGCAGGTTGACCTGATTGGCCAGCGCGGTCTGCAGGGTCAGGTTGGCCGCCGACACCGGCAGGCTGCCGTAGACCAGACCGTTGTCGGTCAGGCTGCCGCCGTAGCTGAACAGTTGATAGACCCCGGTGCCGAAACCGCCGGCGTTGCTGATATTCAGCGTGCCGTCGAGGGTCAGGTTGCCGGCGACGTTGACCACCGTGGTGGAACTCGCAGCCGAGCCCAGGGAGAAGTCCAGGTTGGTGCCCGACGACAACGCCAGCGAACCGACCGACAACGGCGTTGCAGTGCCGCCGCCCGTCAGCGTCGCACCGTTGGCCAATTGCACGGCGCCTGCGAACACGCCGCTGCCGCCGATCTTCGCCCCGCTGGCAACGTTGACGTTGGCACTGTTCAGTACACCGTTGACGTTCAGTGAACCGGCCTGCACCGAAGTGTTGCCGGTGAAAGTGTTGTTGCCGGTCAACAGCAAGGCACCGGTGCCGGTTTTGTTGAGAGTACCGGCCCCGGTCAGATTGCCGGTGTAGCTGCCGTCGCTGTTCTGCTCGAAGGTCAGCGCTGCGTTGTTGACGATGGCGCCTTGCAGACTGCTGGTGTCGCCACGGGTGCTGCCGCCGTTCAGCGTCGTGCCGCCGCTGTAGGTGTTGGCGCCACTGAGGACGAGATCACCGCTGCCGTTTTTCACCAGACTGCCGCTGCCGGTGATCGCGCCGATCAAGGTGGTGTTCTGGTTACCGGCCAGGGTCAGCTGCGCACCCAGGTTGATGGCGTTGGCCAGTTGCAGTGCAGAAGTGCTGTCGAGGGTGCCATTACCCAGCACGCTGAGCGCGCCGCTGCTGATCGCGCTGTTGTTGCCCAGGATCAGCGATCCGCCAGACAGCTGAGTGCCACCGCTGTAAGTGTTGCTGCCGTTGAGGGTCAGGCTCGATGCGCCGGTCTTGATCAGACTGCCAGTGCCGCTGACCACACCGCCGAGGGTCAACGCGTTGGAGCCGGCGACGGTGAGTCCGCCATTGAGCACCACATCGTTGGCCAGACTGACCGCCGTATTGCTGTCCAGCGCCGTGCCGTTGGCGGCGGTCAATACGCCGGTGCCAAGGGCCGAGTTATTGCCGACCACAATCTTGCCGCCGTTGAGCGCGGTGCCGCCGGTGTAACCGTTGGCCGCGTTGAGCACCAGGGTGCCGGTGTCGTACTTGCCCAGTGTGCCGGCGCCGTTGAGCGCCACGCCCACGGTGGCGGTGACGTTCGGGTCGACCCGCACGGTCGCGTTACCCAGCGATCCGTTGACCAGATTCAGCGAACCGGCCGTGCCGTTCTGCAGGCTGTAGCCATCAGTGACGAACTGCATGCCGGTGATGGTTTGCGCGCCGTTCACCGTGACGGTGCCCGCCGTGCCCTGGAACACCGCGAAGCTGTTGGTCCAGGCCTGATTGGTGGTGCCGTTGACGTCGGTCCAGTTGGTGGTGCCGGTACCCCAGGTGCCGCTGCCGCCATCCACCGAACCGTTGGCGACGAGTTGGTTGCCGTCCCAGAACTGCACGGTAACGCCCGGTGCAGTGACCAGCAGGTTGATCTGGTTGGCCAGCGCGGTTTGCAGGGTCAGGTCGCCCGGCGTGACGCTGCCCGGTACGGTGCCGATCAGCATGCCGTTGTCGGTCAGGCCGCCGGTGTAGTTGATCAACCGGTACACACCGCTGCCGAAACCGCCGATGTCGCTGACGTTGAGCGTGCCGTCGAGGGTCAGGTTGCCGCCGACGTTGACCAGCGCATTGCCGCCACCGGACACCGGAGTGCCGAGTCCGACATCGAAGTTGGAGTTGGCGTTGAACACCAGCGAATTCACCGACAGGGTGCTGCCGGTAGTGCCGGCCAGGTGACCGCCATCCGCCACGGTCACCGCCCCGCCGAGCGAACCGCCGCCGGTCAGGGTGCCGCCGCTGTTGACCAGCACACTGGCGCTGTCCAGCGAGCCGCTGACGTTCAAGGTGCCGGCGTTGACCGTGGTGTTGCCGGTCAGGCTGTTGAGGCCGGTCAGGGTCAGCGTGCCGGTGCCAAGTTTGCTCAGTTCACCCGTACCGGTGAGCACACCGCCGAAAATGCTACTGGCGTTGTTGCCGCCGATGCTCAGCGTGTTGCCGCCGCCGATCAGTGCGGTGCCGCTGCCGGTCAGGCTGGCGAGGCTGCCGGAGCCGCCGAGGTTGAGGGTCGCCGCAGCGCCGAGATTGACCCCGGCGTTGCTGCCCAGTGCCGAATTGCCCAAGGTGGTCAAGCTGCCGGACTGCACATCGAAGGTGCCGCTGAAGGTGTTGTTGCCGGTCAGCGTCAGGTCGGCCAGACCGTTCTTGGTCAAAGTGCCTACTCCGGCGATCACGCCACCGAGGGTCAGGTTGTTGTTGCCGGCTACGCTCAGGTTGGCATTGACGTTGAGGTTGTTGGCCAGCACCAGCGGCGCCGTGGTGTCGAGGGTCGACGCGCCCGCCACGGTCACCGCGCCGGAGCCCAGACCCGCCGAGGTGCCGAGGGTCACGGTGCCGGCGTTCAGCGTGGTACCGCCGCTGTAGGTGTTGATGCCGTTGAGGGTCAGGTTGGAGGCGCCGTTCTTGATCAATCCGCCGGTTCCGCTGACCACGCCGCTGAGCGCTACGTCGCCGCTGCCGGTGTTGGTCAGGTTGGCGTTGAGCACCACGTTGTTGCCCAGCGACACCGAGGTGTTGCTGTCCAGCGCCGCGGCTCCGGCCACGGTCAGGTTGCCCAGACCGAGAGCGCCGTTGCTGCCGGTGGTCAGGGTGCCGGCATTGAGGGTGATGCCACCGAGGAAGTTGTTGGCACCGCTGAGGATCAGATTGGCTGCGCCGTTCTTGGTCAGGCTGCCGGCGCCATTGATGGCTCCGCCGAGTGTCAGATCGTTGCTGCCGACGATGCCGAGGTTGCCCGCCAGGTTGATCGCATTACTCGCCGTGAAAGCGCCGCTGGCATCCAGGGTGGTGCCGTTCGCGGCGTTCAGGGTGGCCGAGCCCAGCGCGCTGTTCGACGCCAGAACCAGTCCGCCTGCGTTCAATGCCACCGGCCCGAGGAAGGCGTTGTTGCCACCGAGGGTCAGGCTGGCCGAGCCGTTCTTGATCAAGCCGCCGGTGCCGGAAATGACACCGTTGAGGGTCAGCGCATTGCTGCCGAGTATCGTCAGGTTGCCGTTCAGCGTGGCGGCGTTGGCCAGGGTCACGGCGGTGTTGCTGTCCAGTTGCGTGCCAGCGTTGGCAATCAGCGCGCCGCTGCCCAGCGCGGTGTTGCTGCCGACCACCAGGGTGCCGCCGTCCAGTTGCGTGCCGCCGGTGTAGCTGTTGGCGCCGTTGAGTACCAGGGTGCCCGCGTCGAGTTTGTTGAGGATGCCGCTGCCGTCGATGTTCACGCCGACCGTGGCGGTCACGCCCGGATCAACCCGCATCGCCGTGGTGCCGCCGCTGCCGTTGACGGCGGTCAGCAGTCCCGACGTACCGTTGACCACGTTGTAGCCATCGGTGAGGAATTGCATCCCGGTGAACAATTGCGTGCCATTGACCGACACCGTGCCGGCCGTGCCCTGGAACACCGCGAAGTCGCCGGCCCAGGTCTGGTTGAGCGTCCCGTTGACGTTGGTCCAGTTGGTGTTGACGGCATCCCATGCTCCGCTGCCGCCATCGACCGTACCGTTCGGGATCGTCTGGCTACCATCCCAGAAGCGAATATTGGCGTTCGGCGCGGACACCAACAGGTTGATCTGGTTACCGACCGAGGTCTGCACCACCAGATCGCCCAGGCCAAACCCCACAGGTACACCGGCCACGGTCAGGCCGTTGTCGGTCAGCGCACCAACGTAGTTGAACAGGCGGTATACACCGACGCCGAAACCGCCGGCATCGGTGACGTTGAGGTTACCGTCGAGGGTCAGGTTGCCGCCGATGTCCATCAGCGACGTGGTCGATGGCGTCGCGAGGTTCGCATCGATATTGCTGTTGGCAGCCAGAACCAGTGACGCGGCAGACAGGGTATTGCCCGAAGACAACGCCAGGTGGCCGCCATCGTTGACGTTGAGGGTTCCGAGAACCGAACCGCTGCCCGTAACGCTCGCGCCGGTATTAACGCTGACCTGGGCACTGGCCAGCGAACCGCTGAGGTTCAGGGTGCCGCCGTTGACGGCAGTGTTGCCGACGAGGCCGTTGATCCCGGTCAGGTTCAGTGTGCCGGTGCCGACTTTGGTCAAACCGCCATTGCCGCTGAGATCGCCGTCGAAGGTGCTGGTGCTGCTGACTCCGCCCACGGTCAATGTGTTACCGCCGCCGATCTGCACGCCGCCGCTGCCGCTCAGGCCATTGAGGCTGGCGTTGCTGCCGAGGTTGAGGCTGGCGCCGGCGCTGACGTTGGCGCCGGAGGTATTGCCGAGTGCGCCGCTGGTCAGGGTGCTGACGCTGCCGGAGAGGATGTTCAGCGCACCGGTGAAGGTGTTGGTGCCGCTGAGGGCCAGGTCATCCAGGCCGGTTTTGATCAGGTTGCCCGCACCGTCGATCACCCCGCTGAGGTTCAGACCGTTGTTGCCGGCCACGGTCAGGTCGGCATTGAGCGTGATGTTGTTGCCGACGCTGAGCGCACTGCTGTTATCCAGCGTTGCTGCGCCACCGACGGTCAGGCCGCCACTGCCCAGGGCACCGGCCGAGCCCAGCGTCAGCGTGCCCGCATTGAGCGTGGTACCGCCGCCAAAGGTGTTGCTGCCATTGAGCGTCAGGTTGGCCGCGCCGTTCTTGATCAATTGGCCGGCGCCGCTGACGACACCGCCGAGGGCCAGGTTCTGGGTACCGCCGACACTGAGCGCTGCGTTAAGGACAACCGCGTTGGCCAGGCTGGCCAGCGAGGAACTGCTGTCGAGCGTCGCGGCACCGCCGACGGTCAAGGCCCCCGTGCCCAGTGCCGAGCTGTTGCCGACGGTCACGGTACCGGCGTTCAAGGTAGTGCCGCCGATGTAGGTATTGGTGCCGTTCAGATTCAGGTTGGCCGCACCGTTTTTCACCAGACTGCCGGCCCCGGCAACGGTGCCCGTGAGGGTCAGGTCGGCGCTGCCGCCGACATTCAGCGCGCCGGCAAGGTTGACCTGATTGCCCAGAGTGACGGCGGTGTTGGTATCCAGCGTAGTGCCGGCCGCCGCGTTCAGTGCACCGCTGCCCAGCGCCGTGTTGCTGCCGACAATCAGCTTGCCGACGTTCAATGCGGTATTGCCGAAATAGGTGTTGGCGCCGTTGAGGATCAGGTCGGCAGTACCGTTCTTGATCAGGCCACCGACCCCGGCCACCACGCCCGTCAGCGTCAGCGCGTTGCTGCCGCCAAGGGTCACGTTGCCGCCGAGGTTGACGTTGTTGGCCAGGCTCGTCGCAGTGCTGGCGTCCAGTGTGGTGCCGTTGGCAGCGTTGAGTACACCGGTGCCGAGGGCGGTGTTGGAGCCGACGACCAGTGTCCCGGCGTTCAGCGACGTAGCGCCGGTGTAGGTGTTGTTGCCGGTCAGGGTCAGGGTCGATGCGCCGGTCTTGATCAGGTTGCTGCCGCCACTGATGACGCCGCCGAGGGTCAGCGGGTTGGCGCCACCGGCAGTGAGGTTGGCGTTGAGGGCAATCGCATTGTTCAGCGTGACGTTGGCGCTGCTGTTGAGCGAGCCGCCCGAGCCACCCACGGTCAGCGTACCGGTGCCGAGAGCCGCCGCGTTGCCGACGGTCAGGCTGCCGGCGTTGAGCGCCGTGCCACCGGTGAAGGTGTTGACGCCGTTGAGGGTCAGGTTGGCGGTGCCGTTCTTGATCAATTGACTGGCGCCGCTGATGACACCGCCCAAGGTCAGGCCATTGCTGCCGCCGATGCTCAGATTGCCGTTGAGCGCTACGTCGTTGCTCAGGCTGACGGCGGCGCTGCTGTCCAGGGTCGCGGCGCCGGCGACGGTCAGGCTGCCGCTGCCCAGTGCGCCGGCATTGCCGACAGTCAGAGTACCGGCATTCAACGTGGTGCCGCCGAGGAAGGTGTTGGCGCCGCTGAGAATCAGGTTGGCCGCGCCATTCTTGGTCAGCCCGCCGTTGCCGCTGACCACGCCACCCAGGGTCAGGTTGGCGTTGCCGGCAATGTTCAGATTGCCGCCGAGCGCGACGGCGTTGCCCAGCGCCACGGTGGTGCTGGCATCGAGCGTAGTGCCCGCCGCCGTGGTCAGTGCGCCCGTGCCCAGCGCGGTATTGGAACCGACAATCAGCGTCCCGGCATTCAGCGTCGTACCGCCGGAAAACGTGTTATTGCCGCTGAGGGTCAGGTTCGCGGTGCCGTTCTTGATCAGGTTGCCGGCACCGCTGATGACCCCGCTCAGGCCCAGTGCCTGCGTTCCGCCGATGGTCAGGTCCGCCGCCAGCGCCACCGCGTTGGCCAGGGTCACCGCCGTGGTCGCATCCAGCGTGGTACCCGCCGCCGCATTCAGCGCGCCGGTGCCGAGGGCGGTGTTGCTGCCGACCAGCAAGGTACCGCCGTTGAGCGCGGTGGCGCCGCTATTGGTGTTGTTGCCGGTCAGGGTCAGGCTGGCCGTGCCACTCTTGGTAATCGCGCCGGTGCCGGAGAGAATGCCGGACAGAGTCAGGGCATTGCCGCCGAGCACGTTCAACGCGCCAGTGATGCCGATGTTGTTGGCCAACGTCACGTTGGCAGTGCTGTCCAGGCTGGTGCCGGCGGCGGTGTTGAGCACCCCGGTGCCCAGGGCGTTGTTGTTGCCGACGCGCAAGGTGCCGGCACTCAGGGTCGTGGTGCCGCTGTAACCGGTGTTGGCGCCGCTGAGCGTCAGGCTGCCGGTGCCGGTCTTGGTCAGGCCGCTGGCGCCGCTGATCAGCCCGCCCAGGGTCAGGGCCCCGGTGCCGGTCGCCGTCAGTGTGCTGTTGAGGGTGAGCGCGTTGTTCAACGAAATCGGGCCGGAGGCCGAAATGCTCGACGCGCCGCCAACGGTAATGCCGCCGGTACTGAAGGCCTGATTGTTCCCCACCTGCACCACGCCACCATTGAGCACGGTACTGCCGGTGTAGGTATTGACCCCGTTGAGGTTGAGCTGGCCGCTGCCGATCTTGGTCAGGCCGCCGCTGCCGGACAGCACGCCGCTGAGCGTTGTGGCGTTGGTCCCCTGCACCGTCAGGCCGCCGGCACCCAGCGAGATCAGGTTGCTGATGTTCAGTCCGGCATTGCTGGCCTGCAGGATGCCGCCATTGGACGTCAATACACCGCTACCGAACGCACCATTGTCATTGAACAGCGCGACACCGCCATTGAGGGTCGTCGCCCCGCTGACCAACGGTCCCTGCAGGGTCCAGGTGCCGCTGTTGAGGGTCAGGTTGTTGAAGTTGACATAGGTGGCGCTGGACGCCGTGCCTGAACCGGTGGTGCCGCCGCCGACACCGATGGGGTTTTGCAGAATCAGGGTATTGGTGCCACCTGCACCGCCATCGATCGTGCCGGTCGGGGCGAAGGTCAGGTTGATGCCGATCAGGCCGCCGAGGCCGACGGTGACTTGCACGCCGTCACCGACGTTTACGCTCGAACCGGTGATCGCGTAGAACGTGTTGGTGCTGCCCGCGCCCATCGACACGCTGCCGGTGATGTTACCGGCGTTGGTGAAGGTATTGCCCGCCGCCGATGTCTCGAAGGCCACCCGGCCGTTGATCGTGCCGGTGCTGCTGTTGTTCATGACGACTTGTGAACCGCCATACACACCCACCACCGGCGTATCGGCCAGGGTGATCCCGCCCACCGACAGACCGGTCGAGGTGATCGTCCCGTTGTTGGTGATGGTGGTGGTGCCGGCCGCCGCATTGTTGACCCCTATCCCCAGGCCATCGATGCTGGTCAGGTTGAGGCCGAGCAACATGCCGGTGCCACGAATGAGGCCGCTGGCGTTGTTGAGCACGCTGACCGTGCTGGAGGCGCCCGTTCCGATGAACGCGCCGCCGCTGAGCACGGAAACCAGGCCCAGCAATGCAGGGTCGATGGTGCCGGAGTTGTTCAGGCTGATGTTGACGCCCGTCAGGTTGAGCACCTTGCCGCCGAGCGTCGCGTTCATCTGCGCGCCCGAGTTGACGTTGACTGTCAGGCCGTTGCTTGCACTGCTGAAGTCATTGAGAAACAGCGGCAGACTCGGCACCCCGGTGCAGGTCACCGTGGATCCGGCAGTGGAACAGGTTGCAAGCGCCGGTGCACTGGCGCCGCCGAACAGAAATCCGGCAACGCTCAGATGCACAGCAAGGGAAAGTGGGGAAAAACGCGAAACGAGGGCGACACCAAACCTTGCTTCCACGGGCTACTCCTTTCGTGGTCAATTTCATCCTTGAAAGCGCGCAACGGCAGGCAAATCGAACACGCGCATCAAGAGCGCAACGGTCTTCACAACCGTCACATTCCCCACAGACGCTAGTTGATGCCCTGCAATGAAACATTGGTTAAATGGCATTAATACTTTTGTGATAGAGCCTTCAGGAATAAGGATCCATCAGGTGCGCGCGCAAAACTGGTATGACTTGTGCAAACGTTTGCGAAGCGTCAATCCCGACACTTTGCCTCCACAATCGCACCACCCCGCCGTTACGGGGCCGATCCACAAAAAGGACTTTGAATGCACGTTTCTTCCAGCCACCGCCGTCGCGGTATGCGTACCTTTGCTGTTTCCCTGCTACTGGCCGGCGTTACCGGAGTTCTCAGCCAGACAGCACTGGCACAACCTGCCTTGCCCGAAGAATCCGCCCAGGGCGAAGCCCTCAGCCCCGAAGTCAGCCCACCGAAAAAAGGCGAATACCTGTCGGACTGGTACAACCAGGACCTGACCCTGATCGGCAGCAAGGACATCAGCTTCGGCCCGCAACCGGCCGACGACATCTACCTGGAATACGAGTATTTCGGGCGCAAGGGCCCGTTCGAGCTGTACGGCTACATCGACATCCCGAAGATCTTCAACATCGGCAACAGCCACGACAAAGGTGTGTGGGACCACGGCTCGCCAGTGTTCATGGAGCACGAACCGCGCATCTCCATCGATTACCTCGCCGGCCGCAGCCTGGCCATCGGCCCGTTCAAGGAATGGTACGTGGCGTTTGACTGGATCTACGATCACGGCAGCCGCAAAGAGAATCGCGCCAACACGCTGTACAGCGGTTTCGGCACCGACATCGACACCCATTCGCGGGTCAATCTGTCGGCCAACCTGTACGGGCGCTACCAGTGGGAAAACTACGGCGCCAGCAATGAATACTCGTGGGACGGCTACCGCGCGCAGCTCAAATACATCGTGCCCATCGACCAATTCAGCAACGGTGCGTCGCTGACCTACATCGGCTTTACCAACTTCGATTTCGGCTCGGACCTGCACAAGGACAACCCGGCGCGCACCGCCAATGCCACGGTGGCGACCAACGTGTTGCTGTACTCATTCACCCACTTGCGCTTCACCTTGGTCGGCCGTTACTTCCACAACGGCGGCAACTGGGAGGACGGCAGCGAGCTGAACTTCGGCGACGGCAACTTCCGCGCACGTTCCAATGGCTGGGGTTATTACGCCGGCATCGGTTATCAGTTCTGAATCAAGGAGCAAACATGAAAGCAATGACGCGTGTATCACTGGCCGCTGCCACCCTGCTCTCGTCCCACGCGTGGGCGACCGAGGCACCGATTCAACCGAAAGTGGTGCTGATCACCATGTTCGCTCCGGAGGCACAGCACTGGATCGATCGCCTCGAACTCAAGCAGGAAATCCGCGTACCGGGCCTGTCGGCCGAGTACCCGACCATTCGCTGCAACACACAGCAGGTGTGCCTGATGACGACTGGCATGGGTCAGACCAACGCCGCCGCCTCAACCCTGGCACTGGCGCTGTCGCCGAAATTCGACCTGCGCAAAAGCTACTTCCTGATTGCCGGAATTGCCGGCATCAGCCCGAAACACGGGACCATCGGTACCGCTGCGTGGGCGCATTATCTGGTCGAATTCGGCACCCAGTGGGAACTGGACTCGCGCGATGCACCCTCGAGCTGGCCGACCGGTTACCTCGGCATCAACACCAAAGGCCCGAACGAAAAACCGCCGCTGGACTACAAGACCGAAGTTTTCGAGCTCAACCCGAAACTGCAGGCCAAGGCCTTCGCCCTCAGCCACAAGGTCGAGCTGAGCGAGAGCAAGGAATCAGCCGCGTGGCGCCTGAAATACCCGGCAGCACCGGCCAATCAGCCGCCGGTGGTCACCCGTTGCGACACGCTGGCGGGCAACACCTGGTTCTCCGGCACACGCCTGAGCGAACGCGCCGAGGTCTGGACCAAACTGCTGACCGACAACCAGGGCGAATACTGCACCACCCAACAAGAAGACAACTCCACCTACGAAGCCTTGCTGCGTGCCAGTCGCGAGGGCCTGGTGGACGTGCAGCGCCTCGCCGTGGTGCGCGCCGGCTCTGACTTCGACCGTCCGGCGCCGGGCGGCAGCGAAGTGGACAACCTGCTCAAGTACGCCGATCAGGGCGGATTTGTGCCGGCCCTGGAAAACCTCTATCGCACGGGTAATCCGCTGGTGCAGGACATCCTGAAAAACTGGTCGGCGTGGGAGAACGGCGTCCCGCAGTCCTGAAACCCACAAAGCCCTGTGGGTGCGAACGCGCTCCCACAGGGCTTTGTGATGACATGAATAACAGCGACGATCAGGGGATAAGAATCACTTTGTCACCACTGCCCTGATTCACATCGGCATAGCGCGCCAGCCCTTCGGCCAGCGGCGCTTCCACCAACCCTTGCGGCAGTGGCAGCAGGTCTTCGTCGAAGAACCGGCCGAACTGCTCGAGCATCGCTGCGCAGGCTTCAACGCCATACAGCAACGAGTTGATGCCGACCACCGAACCGCCCTTGCGATACAGCGCCAGCGCCGGCAACTGCACATGCCCGTCCACCGGCGCAGCGATGATCGCGATCCGCCCGAAGGGCGCCAATGCCGCGACTGAGGCCGGCAGCCAGAATCCGGTGGTGTCGAAGATCACATCGGCGCCGCCGCGGTACACGGCGTTGACCTGCGCGCTCAGATCCTCGGGTTTATCCAGCTGAATCGTCTGATAACCCTGCGCCTGCAAATCCTTGACCTGCTCCGGCCGCCGCGCCGCCGCCAGCAACTGCGCGCCGCGCACCTTGGCCAACGCCAGCGCCGCCGTTGCCACCGCCCCGCCGCCAATCACCAGCAAACGGGTTTCGGCACTGACCAGACTGCGCTCCAGTGCATCCCACGCCGTGGTGTAAGGCACGCCGAGGCTGGCAGCCTGGGTGAAGCTCAAATGCGAAGGCTTGTGCGCCACGCCATTGGCCGGCAGTTTGACGTACTGCGCGTGGGAGCCATCGGCGAAGAAACCCAGCTCACGCCCGGTGCCCCAGACCTCCTGACCGATCAACGCCTGCGGCCCTTCGACCACCACACCTGCAAAGTCCCGACCGGGAATACGCGGGAGCGTGGTGTACGGGAAGCGCCCGAGCACGTTCTTCACGTCGCTGGGATTGAGGCCCGCGGCCTTGATCTGTACCAGCACCTCGTCAGCGCCCGGCACCGGCGTCGGCACCTCGACGAAGCGCAGGGACGACAGGTCGCCGGTTTTATCGAATTGCAGTGCTTTCATGGAAATCTCCACCGAAGGAAAAAGACAGGATTCAGGACAGCCAGCCACTGACCAGTTGCCGACCCATCGGCCACAACTGCTCGCCCGCCAGCATGCCCAGCAGGCCCACCAGCGCGATGGTCGGCGGCGCCGGTGAACGGACATCCAGCGCGCCATACAGCAGGCCGACACCCAGACCGACGCCGAGTGAAATCAGGTAATTCATGGGATCACTCCGCCACACAAAGGGAATGGGCAAAGTCTAGGGAAAGGCTGCGGCAGGCATCGGCCAAGGACTTCTGAATTTCGGCCAAACCTGCGGAAGTCACCGCGTCCCCTTTGGGAGTTGCGGTGCGACGATTCGACTTGCCAGCGATAGCGGGTATATCAGCTGAAAGTGTATCGACTGACACGACGCCTTCGCGGACAAGCCCGCTCCCACAGGGTTCGGCGCTGTATCCGGTTTTGTGGTGTCAGGGACCGGTCGTAGTGAACTGCGAAGGCGCGACACCCAGCTCCCGGCGGAACATGTCGCTGAAACTGCTCGGCGAATAACCCAGCTCACGGGCAATCGCGCTGACCGGCACGCCCTGGATCAACTCCGCCACCGCCGTCGCCAACTGCACCTGACGCCGCCACTCGGCGAAGCCCATGCCCAGCCCTTCCTTGAATAATCGCGCCAGGGTGCGCACGCTGGCCCCGGCGTTTTCGGCGTGCTGCTCGAAAGGAATATCCAGCGACGGCGCGGCCATCACCGCCTGGCACAGACTCATCAGCCGCCGGTCGGCATCGTCCGGCAACGGGATCTTCAGCTGTGAACGCCTTGCGCGTTTCAGCTCCAGCAGCGCCAGCCCGACCAGCGCCTCGTAGTACTCGGCATCACCGCTGTCGCCCTGCGCCACCAGCCCGACAATCAACTCGCGCAGCAGCCCGCCGACCTCGATCACCTGCACCGTCTGATCCAGCGTCGCCGCCAGCGCCGGGCGCAGGTAGATATTGCGCATCTGCAAATCCGACACCACCCGAATCCCGTGCGGAACCCCCGGCGGCAACCACACCGCCCGCTGCGGCGGCACCACCAGCGCCTCATGCGGCGTCTCGACCCACATCACCCCGCTCATCGCATACAGCAACTGCCCCCAGACATGCTCGTGCGGCTCGATGAACAACCCGCGCGGATACGTCCGCGCCAGCGGTTGCACCGGCACATCGGTATCACTCAGATCAGGGGGCGCAGCGAGGGCCATGGCGAACATTCATCGGGTTTGATGGTAACGCCATGGTAACCAGTGCGCCCCGTCCCTCGCCATTGGTAGATACCGTCGGACAATCCGAGTGAATTTTCCCGGTGCCCAGCGATCCTTGTAATTACCACAGGGAGGAAGACGGGCTTTATGAACAACGCAAAACTGTTTGTCATCGATTACACCCTTCACGGCGCGCCAAAGTCGTTCATTATCCGCTCGGACAAAATGGACAACACCGAGGCGTGGCACTGGGCAAGCTGCGACGCAGGGGTCGGCCGCATCCCGCGTTTCGGCCGAGAGAAAGTGCAAAAGACCAGCAAGCCGATGGCAGAAAAATTCGGCGTGGAAAACGTCACATGGCGACCGGCAAGCTAAGCTTGCGCGCAGGCGGGGACTATTTCGGGGGGAACAACATGACAATCATCAACAGCCCGGCACACCTGGACTACGGCCTGGACACCCTCTTCGGCCGCCTCACCAAAAGCGTCGACTGCCCGGTTGGCCTGGAACCCGTCGAAAACGACCCCTACCGCTTCGCCCTGCGCGTTCCGCCCCCCTTGCCGGAAGACCTTGAAAAGGCCAAGACCATCGTCGTCAACGTCGAAGGCCGCCGCCTGCAAGGCATCGTCCGCCACACCGAACGCCTGGACGACGACAGCCTGAAACTGGAAGTGGAGCCCGACTAGGCTCCACTTTTCCATGCAGTGCGTTATTTCGGGTGCGCGCAATGGCAACCCTTGCCGGAGCACTCCTCACCGCCCTTGTGGTGATGAGCGCAGGCCTCACAGCAATAGTGCTTGCCGTGCGCCACATAGGAATGCTCACCTTCCTTGATCTTGCAGCTACATCCCGGGCAATCGCATTTTCTATCGGCCATGGAACAGACTCCTTTGGTGGTGGTTGTCTGAGGCTGAAGGAACAAGCCGTGCTACCAGTGTAGAAGGTGAAAAGCACCCAACAACCAAACCACTCAAAACTCACCACTCACCCTTCAACCATCCCCCCACCACTCACCACGATGAGCGTTAGCTCGAGTACCGCTTTTGACGTGCCGGCCCCATCGGCAGGCTGAGTGGAGGGATTTATCCGGGGGTGGGAGCGCAGCGACCGTGCGGCGAAGCCGCATGCATCGAGAGGAGGTGCAGCGAAGCAAACCGTAGGCGATGCCCCCGGATAAATCCCGGAGCGAAGGAACCCGAGCCACAGCGAGGGCCGTACGTCAGGGTAAAGCCTTTTGGGTTACCTTTTCGGCGTTTGGAAAAGGTGACTCGCCGTAAGGGCGAAACCGCCAGCCGCCCCCCCCGAAGAAACGGATATACACGCAAAACGAACAAGAACCTGGTCGGCCCAAAGGCCGCCACGTTCAATCAGCCTGACGCACGCTACTGCGATACATGAAAACCAGCGCCAACCCGAGACAAACCATCGCCAAAACCCGACTCGAAGACAACTCAATAGCGGGATTCCCCAACCACCCAAAATTATCAATCAACATCCCCATCCCCAACTGCCCGACAATCACCGCCACCGTCGCCACAGCCGTCCCCACCCGAGGCACCGCCCCCACCATCACCATCATATAAACCACGCCGAACAAGGCACCGCTAAGCTGCCACTTCGGCACCTCCAGCAAACTCACTGCCTGAGCAGGCTCAAAAAACAAAATCAACAACCCCGTAGAAACAGCGCCGACGACAAACGTCAACAAACTGCTGCGCAGAACCCCAACGGTCTCCCCCAACCGCCCATTGATCGCCGCCTGCACACTCAATACCGCACCGGCCAACACCACCACCGCCAACAAAATAACCAGACTCATCACTCACCCCCGCGCAATCAAAACCAAAGCCGCCACAATCAACCCCAACGCCAGCCACCGCTCAGCATTGACCTTCTTGCGCGTAGCCCCAAACCACCCGAAATGGTCAATCAACACACTCTTGCCAACCTGCCCCGACAAAATCGCAATCATCGTCATCGCAATCCCGATATGCGGCGTCGCCAGCGTCAACACCACCACATACATCGGCCCCAGAAACCCGCCGATCAACTGCCAGCGCGGCAGATCCGTCAGCGCCGGCCCCTTCTGTGGCCCCGCAAACAGCAACAGCAAAAACAGAATGGCCGACCCGACCCCGAAGATGCTCAAGGTCGCCCACAGATGCCCGACCTGTTCTCCCAACGGCCCGAGCAACCCGGCCTCCACCGACAACCCCATGCCGGCCAGAATCACCAGCGGCAACAGCAACAAACGCAAACCGGGCCGGGCGACCTGGGCCGGCGCGGCACTCACTTCATCAAACGACTGCATCTGAAAAACCTCTGAAGGAAACGATGGCGCGGATTATCGGCTGGCGCAGCTGTGCGATAAATGGGAGCATCCGGACAACACTTTTGCGCGACTCGCACAGCAGGACACAGGATGCACGGGCTCAACGAACTGGGATTCAAGGCGCTAAGGCTGTTTGTGGCGGTGCTCGATCACGGCAGTTTTTCCGAAGTCGCCCGCCGTGAGGGCGTGGCGCCCTCCTCTATTTCCCGGCAGATCCAGTTGATGGAACAGGCGCTGAACCAGCAATTGCTCTACCGCCACACCCGCGCGGTCACGCCGACCGAGGCCGGGCGCATGCTCGGCCACCACGCGCGGCTGGTGCTGGTGCAACTGGAAGAAGCCGAACAGGCCTTGCAGGAACAGCAAAGCGAACCGACCGGGCTGGTGCGGATCAACGCCCCAGTGGTATTTGGCCAGCGCCATCTGACGCCGTGGCTGGGCCGTTTGTGCGAGCGCTATCCGAAGCTGCAACTGGACATCCAGCAGACCGACCACTACATCGATCCGTTGCAGGAAGGCGCCGACCTGCTGTTCCGCATCGGCCCGCTGCACGACTCGAGCATGCAGGCGCGGATTCTGGCGCCGCACCGTTTTCAGGTCGCGGCCAGCCCGGCGTATCTCAAGCGCTTCGGTACGCCACATCATCCCGACGACCTCGCGCGCCATCAGTGCCTGGCCTACAAGGGCGCGACCGGTCAGCAGCGCTGGTTCTTCCGTCAGGGTCAGGGCGAGTGGACACCGTATGCAGTCAAGGGCCCGATTACCGGCAACCATGCGGACACCCTGACCCAGGCCGCAGTGCAAGGGCTGGGGCTGGTGATGTTTCCGTCATGGCTGATCGGCGAGGCCGTGCGTGAGGGCACGCTGGTGCCGGTGTTGGGGGATTATCAGGTGTCGAACAGTGTCGAACCGCAGCAGATTGCGGTGCTGTGGCCGGGGAGCCGGCGATTGTCGGTGAAGGTGCGGACGGTGATTGATTTCTTCATGGAATGCTTCGGCGAAGTGCCCTACTGGGACAGAGCATGAGCCTTACACAAAACCCAATGTGGGAGCGGGCTTGCTCGCGAAGGCGTCGTGTCAGTCAGCCATTCTGTATCTGACACAGCGCATTCGCGAGCAAGCCCGCTCCCACAACGTTTTTGCAGCAACCTTTAAATACGGAACTGGCCCACCAGTTTGCCCAGTCGCTGGCCAAGTTCGGCCAGACTGCGCGACGTCTGCGCCCCCAACTGTGTCTCATCCGCCACGTTATCCACCGCCACCGCAATCTGGTGCACGCTGCGGTTGATCTCTTCCGCCACAGCGGTCTGCTCCTCGGCAGCGCTGGCAATCTGTGCGTTCATCGAGTTGATGGTCGCAATCAGATCCGCCATCGCATCCAGCGAAGCCCCCGCCTGATTGGCCTGGGCCGACGTGCCGTCACCCGCCTCGCTGGAACGGCGCATCGCTTCAACCGCCGACTGCGTCCCCGCCTGCAAGCGGTCGATCATCCCCTGAATTTCCTGAGTGCTGATCTGCGTGCGCGAAGCCAGCGCCCGCACTTCATCCGCCACCACCGCAAATCCGCGCCCGGCCTCGCCCGCCCGTGCCGCTTCAATTGCAGCGTTGAGCGCCAACAGGTTGGTCTGTTCGGCAATCGAACGGATCACCCCGAGCACGCCGACAATCGATGACACGTCCTGCTGCAGGCTGTCGAGGGACACGCCGCTGCTGCGGATGTCGTCCACCAGCGCATGAATCTGTTTGATGCTGCCGGCCACCACGCGCTTGGCGGTCTGGCCTTCTTCGTCGGTTTGCTGCGCGGCAACGGCAGCGTTCTGCGCGCTCTTGGCGACTTCCTGGGCGGCGGCGGACATTTCGTTGATCGCCGTGGCGACCTGATCGGTTTCGTGACGCTGACGTTCCATGGCCTGATCGGAGCGCTGGGCCTGATCCGACACCTGGGTCACCAGACCGGTCAGTTGCGAGGTCATCTCGGTGATCTGCCGCACCAGACCGTGGATCTTGTCGACGAAACGGTTGAACGAGCCGGCCAGTTCGCCGAGTTCGTCCTGGCTGGTGATGGTCAGGCGCCGGGTCAGGTCGCCCTCACCCGCCGCGATGTCATCGAGGTTGGCTTTCATCAGGGTCAGCGGTCGCAGAATGGTGTTGGCCAGCAGCATCCCCGCTGCCGCGATCACCAGCAGCACCACCACTGCCACGCCGACGATGCTCAGCACCACGCCCTGCATGCGTTCCTGCACCTTGGCCTCGACCACCGCCACTTGCGCTTCGATGCCATCGAGGTTGACCGACGTACCGACTGCCATGTCCCACTTCGCCAGGTATTCGGTGTAACCGAGTTTCGGCACCAGCACTTGCGCGTTGCCCGGCAACGGCGAGCTGTATTGCAGGTAGTGGGTGCCGTCTTTCGCGACCTTCACCAGATCGCGGTTGACGTAGACGCCGTTCGGGTCGCGGTTGTCCTTGAAGCTTTTGCCCACGCCTTCCGGGTCGTTGGCCTTGAACAGGCGCACGGTCTCGGAGTCGTAGCCAAAGAAGTAGCCGTCCTTGCCGTACTTGATGCTCGACAGCAGCTTGATCACCTGCGCCCGCGCCTCGGCGTCACCGGGGGCGGCAGCGTCGTACAACGGTTTGATGGTGGTCATGGCCACGGCGACATAACTGGCCAGGGTGGCCTTGGCGTCGCCGAGCAGGCGTTCGCGGGTCTGTTCGACTTCCTTGCGCGCCTGTTCCTGAAGGATGAACAACGTGGTCAGGCTGATCACCAGCGCAAAGAGCAAGACCGGAAGGACGGCAAGGGACAGGACTTTAGCCTTGAGACTCAGGCGCATGGGGGCTCACTCTTTTGGTTTTATTGGCGTGGTTAAAGGCTTTAACGGCACGCGAAACCAAAAGTTGAGCTGCGGCTTGAGATCGACACCTCGACGCCGATCGTTCCCACGCTCTGCGTGGGAATGCAGCCCGGGACGCTCCGCGTCCCGAAGCGTGACGCAGAGCGTCACAAGAGGCGTTCCCACGCAGAGCATGGGAACGATCACGTCAGAGGACCATCGCAGCCACCCAGCCAAACGCCAGCAGCGGCAGGTTGTAGTGCAGGAAGGTCGGAACCACGGTGTCCCAGATGTGGTGATGCTGGCCGTCGATGTTCAGACCGGAGGTCGGGCCGAGGGTCGAGTCCGAGGCGGGAGAACCGGCGTCGCCCAGGGCACCGGCCGTGCCGACGATGCAGACAATCGCCATCGGGCTGAAGCCCAGTTGCACGCACAGCGGCACGAAAATCGCCGCCAGAATCGGCACCGTGGAAAACGACGAGCCGATGCCCATGGTCACCAGCAGCCCGACCAGCAGCATCAGCA
Organism: Pseudomonas sp. B20(2017); assembly: GCF_002113125.1. Classification (GTDB taxonomy): domain Bacteria; phylum Pseudomonadota; class Gammaproteobacteria; order Pseudomonadales; family Pseudomonadaceae; genus Aquipseudomonas. Next base: position 80,658 of record NZ_NEJP01000011.1, read on the forward strand.
AAGCACCGATGCCCTTGCTGTGATTGATCCACGATGCCGACGATTCGACCAGGGTCTGCACCTCACCGGTGGCCTTCATCACTTCGGCGAATCCGGAAGCGGCGATCATGATGAAGCCGATCATCGCCATCATTTTCATGCCTTCGGTGAACAAGTCATCCGTCTCGCGCCATTTGACGATGCCCGACGCCGAGAAGATCAGGAAACCGGCCAGCGCCCCGATAATCATCGAATCCAGCAGCAACTGAATAATGAAGGCTGCGGCAATGGCGACACCGGCGATCAACAGGCTTCGCGGGTTGTACTGCACCGCCACCTGCTCGACCTGCTCGATTTTCCCCAGGTCGTAGACGCGCTTCTTGCGATAACTGATAAAGGCGATGCCCAGCCCCACCAGCATGCCCAGCGCCGGAATGCCCATGGCATGGGTGACGTTGATCCCGCTGATGTCCACGCCACTGCGGGCAACGTTGGCCAGCAGGATCTCGTTGAGGAAAATGTTGCCGAAGCCCACCGGCAGGAACATGTACGGCGTGATCAGGCCGAAGGTCATGACGCAGGCGATCAACCGGCGGTCCAGTTGCAGCTTGGTCAGTACATATAAAAGCGGCGGTACCAGCAACGGGATGAACGCGATGTGGATCGGCAGGATGTTCTGCGAAGCGATCGCCACCACCCACAGCAGGCCGATCAGCAGCCATTTGACGCTGCCGCCACCGGTCGAATGCTGGCGGTTGACCATCGCCAAAGCCTTGTCGGCCAGCGCGTGGGCCAGGCCAGACTTGGCAATCGCCACGGCGAAAGCGCCGAGCAACGCGTAGGACAACGCCACCGTCGCCCCGCCACCCAAGCCACTGTTGAAAGCCTTGAGCGTGGCGTCGATGCCCAGACCACCGGTCAGGCCACCGACCAGCGCACCGACGATCAATGCGATCACCACATGCACCCGGGACAGGCTGAGGATCAGCATGACGCCGACCGCAGCAATCACTGCATTCATTTCACTACCTCGAAAACACGACGGTAAAGCCATTCACCGCCAGACAGGATGAGTCCGGCCGACAAGCCACGAGGGTCGCCAGCGGATTTGCATAGAGGGTCTTATTAGAAGGGCGCGCACTGTGCCGCAGCGCGGGCGCAGTGTCAAAGCGACTGGTCGCAACACTGTGTAACTTTCCATGATCAATCCGCTGAACAGGGCATATCCGCCACAACATGCGTCAATTCGCCATATTGCCTTTGCGCCATAAAGAAAGCTGAAACGCGGCCGCTACAGTGCAAAGTCTCAGATATTTATCGAATAAGGACGTTTCCATGTCACTCAGACAACTTTCCATCCAATGGAAAATCACCCTGCTCGCCGGGCTCTGCCTGGCCGGTATCGTGACCCTGTTGGTGGGTCTTTCGCTGTATCGCATGGAGCACAGTTCCGAACTGGTGAAAGCTTCGAGCATGGAAATGCTCACCGAGTCGGCCCAGGCCCGCATCGAATCCCAGGGCGAAGTCCAGGCGGCGGGCATTCGCCAGCAGTTCATGGACGCCTATCAATATGGCCACGGTTTTTCGCGTCAGGTGCTGTTCCTGCGCGAACAGGCCGAGAAGCGCTTCCTCGATGCCTTCGACCTGCGCGAGGACATGACCCGTCAGGTGAAATCGGCGCTGCAGGCCAACCCGGATCTGCTCGGCCTGTCGCTGGTGTTCGAAGCCAACGCGCTGGACGGCAAGGACGAACTGTTTGCTGGCCAGGCTGAACTGGGCAGCAACGACAAGGGCCGCTTCGCGCTGTACTGGTCGCAGCCGACCCCGGGCAAAGTGACCTCGATGGCGCTGCCGGAAAGCGACATGGCCGACACCAGCACCGGCCCCAGCGGCCAGGCCGCCAACGCCTGGTTCACCTGCCCGCGCACCACGCTCAAGCCGTGCGTGATCGAACCCTACTTTTATGTGATCGACGGGCAAAAGGTGCTGATGACCAGCATCGTGTTCCCGCTGATGGTCAACGGCAAAGTCATCGCCTCGCTGTCGGTGGACATCAACCTCAACAGCCTGCAAGCAATCAGCCAGAGCGCCAGCAAAAAGCTCTACGACGGCCAGACTGCCGTGAGCATCGTCAGCCCCGCCGGCCTGCTTGCCGGTTACAGCCCGGACGCCAATAAACTCAGCCAGCGTCTGGATGCCGTGGACACCGCCAGCGGCGCCGAACTGCTGCGTCTGCTCGCTTCAAGCAAAACTGTCAGCAGCCTGCACAGCAACGCGCAGTTGAAAGTGCTGTCGCCGTTCCAGCCGATTCCTGGCGGCCCGTCGTGGGGCGTGCTGCTCGATGTGCCGGAAAAAGTCTTGGTAGAACGCGCCGAAGCGCTCAAGCAGCAACTGGATGCCAGCAACACGTCGGGCACCCTGATCGAACTGAGCCTGGGCGTAATCGCCGCGCTGATCGGGCTGTTGCTGGTGTGGCTGATGGCACGCAGCGTGACCAAACCGATACTCGGCGTGGCCCACATGCTGGAAGACATCGCCAGCGGCGAAGGCGACCTGACACGGCGTCTGGCCTACGACAAGAAAGATGAACTCGGCCAGTTGGCCGGCTGGTTCAACCGCTTCCTCGACAAGCTGCAACCGATCATCGCCGAGGTGAAACGCTCGGTGCAGGATGCGCGCAACACCGCCGACCAGTCTTCGGCGATTGCGACCCAGACCAGCGCCGGCATGGAGCAGCAATACCGTCAGGTCGATCAGGTCGCCACCGCGTCCCACGAAATGAGCGCCACCGCCCAGGACGTCGCCCGCAGCGCCGCTCAGGCTGCCGAAGCCGCCAAGGATGCCGACCGCGCCACGCGTCAGGGCCTGACCGTGATCGACCGCACCACCGCCAGCATCGACACCCTCGCCGCCGACATGAGCGCAGCGATGGTGCAGGTCGAAGGCCTGGCCGCCAACAGCGAGAAGATCGGCACCGTGCTGGAAACCATCCGCGCCATCGCCGAGCAGACCAACCTGCTGGCCCTCAACGCTGCCATCGAAGCCGCCCGTGCCGGTGAGGCCGGACGCGGTTTTGCGGTGGTTGCTGACGAAGTGCGCAACCTCGCCCGCCGCACTCAAGAGTCGGTGGAGGAAACCCGCCAGGTGATCGAGCAACTGCAGAACGGCACTCAGGACGTGGTCGGCTCGATGGGCAACAGCCATCGTCAGGCTCAGGGCAGCGTCGAGCAGGTCGGCCAGGCCGTGACGGCGCTGCGCCAGATCGGCGATGCAGTGACGGTGATCAGCGATATGAACCTGCAGATCGCCAGCGCTGCCGAAGAGCAGAGCGCGGTGGCCGAAGAGATCAACAACAACGTGGCGACGATTCGTGATGTGACGGAATCGCTGTCGGGGCAGGCGAATGAATCGGCGCGGGTGAGTCAGTCGCTCAATAGCCTGGCGAATCAGCAGCAGAGTTTGATGGATCAGTTCCGGGTTTAAAAACCACCGTAACTTTTGTGGGAGCGAGCTTGCTCGCGAAAGCGATCTGTCAGATACAAAAATAGTGACGGACATGCACCTTCGCGAGCAAGCTCGCTCCCACAGGGTAGATTTTCATTGTGCTAAGGATTAGCGCCGAGGCAGTTGAATCTCTACCTTCAACCCGCCCCATTCGCTCTCGCCCAACACCAACACCCCGCCCCACGCTTCGACGATATCCCGCACTATTCCCAGACCCAACCCATGCCCCTGGGTCTGTTCATCCAGCCGCGTCCCGCGACTGAACACCTGATCGCGCTGAGCCTCGGGAATCCCCGGCCCGTCATCTTCCACGCTCAACACAAAATCTTCAGCTGACTCGACCACGCTCAGACGCACCTCGGCATCGGCCCATTTACAAGCGTTGTCCAGCAGGTTGCCGAGCAGTTCCAGCAGGTCTTCACGATCCCACGGCAATTGCAGGCCGGGTGGAGAGACGTAACTCAGTTCCAGATGTTCGCCATGGATCATGTTCAACGTCGACAGCAGGCCCGGCAGCTCTGCATCACAATCGAACAGCGCCCCCGGGAGCGCATCGCCGGACAGGCGTGCACGGTTGAGCTCGCGATTCAGCCGTTGCTGGACCTGTTCCAGTTGTTCCTTGAGGATCTTGCGCAACTCTGGATGCGCGTCGAGTCGTTCACTCGACGCCAGACTCAACAACACCGCCAGCGGGGTTTTCAGCGCGTGCCCGAGATTGCCCAAGGCATTGCGTGAACGCTTGAGGCTGTCTTCGGTGTGCGCCAGCAAATGGTTGATCTGCGCCACCAGCGGTTCCAACTCTTCCGGCACCTGTTCGTCGAGTTGCGAACGCTGACCTTGCTGCAGTTGGGCGATCTGTTCACGGGCTCTTTCCAGCGGACGCAAAGCACGACGCACCGTGAGCCGTTGCAGAATCAGAATCAGCAATAAACCGGCCAGGCCGAGGCCGAGGCCGATCTGCCGCATGCGCTGGAAGCTCTCGCGCACCGGCGTGTAATCCTGAGCCACGCTGATGGAAATCGACTGACCAAGCCGTCGATAGTCCGAACGCAATACCAGCAACTGCTGGCCGTCCGGCCCCAATTGCAGGTTGCTGTGCAAACCGGGTCGTTCGAGCAGCGGCAAATCCTGATCCCACAAGGATCGGGAACGCCAGTGGCTTTCCGCGAAGTCGATGCGGAAGTAATGCCCGGAAAACGGCCGCAGATAAGCCGGCGACAAGTGTCGCTCGTCCAGTTGCAAGCCTTGCGGACCACGAACCAATGCCACCAGCAGGCTCTCGCTGTCGTTGCGTAACCCGGCTTCGAGATAGCGCTGCAAACCCGCCTCGAACAGCCACAGACTGGTTTGCGCCAGCAGCACGCCGACGACCACCAGCACACTGATCAACCCCAGGCTCAAACGGCGCTGGATCGATCTCACGAAGCCTGTCCGCCAAACAGATAACCCTGACCGCGACGGGTTTCGATCACGCTCTTGCCGAGCTTGCGCCGCAGGTGATTGACGTGGACTTCAAGCACGTTGGAATCGCGCTCGGTTTCACCGTCGTAGAGGTGTTCGGCGAGGTGGCTCTTGGAGAGGATCTGCTCCGGGTGCAGCATGAAATAGCGCAGCAAACGAAACTCGGCGGCAGTCAGTTGAATATCGGCGCCGTCACGCACGACACACTGGCGGCCCTCGTCCAGGTGCAGCCCGGCGGCCTTGAGCGTCGGCTGGTTGGCCTGGCCTTTGGAGCGACGCAGCAGCGACTGAATGCGCAAATACAGTTCTTCCGGGTGGAAGGGTTTGGTCAGGTAATCGTCGGCACCGGCCTTCAGGCCTTCGATGCGCTCGGCCCAGGAATCGCGGGCGGTAAGAATCAGCACCGGAATCGTCAGACCGCCGGCGCGCCATTGCGCCAGCACCTCAAGCCCCGGCACGCCGGGCAGACCGAGGTCGAGGACGATCAGGTCGTAGGGCTCGCTGCTGCCCTGATAGACCGCATCGCGCCCGTCCGCCAGCCAGTCCACCGCGTAGCCTTGGCGTTGCAGGCCGGCGAGCAATTCGTCGGCCAGCGGTACGTGGTCTTCCACCAGAAGCAAGCGCATCGGTCAATCTTCCTTGTCTTTCACGAGTTCGCCGGTGTCGGCCTTCAGGTGCAGCTCACGGGCCACGCCTTCGACGGTCAGCAACTCGACTTCATAAATGTAGACGTCGTGTTTCTCTTCCAGCTCGACTTCCAGCAGTTTCGCGCCGGGATAACGGTCCATCGCCTGCTGCAATACCTGCTCCAGCGGCAGGATCACGCCCTGCTTGCGCAGATTGAGGGCTTCGTCGGGACCCAGGTCGCGGGCCATGGCCGTCGAGCAAAACATCACCAGCGCCAATGCCGTACAGCGAGTGGCGCGAACATTCACCTTCATTACGTATCCTGATGATCCTTGAGCACTTGCCCGCTCACCGCGTCCAGTTCCAGATCCCATTCCAGGCCCTGCGGATCACGCAGTTCGATCTGGTAGATGTACTTGCCGTACTGTTCTTCCAGCTCGGTGTCGGTGATCGTAGAACCCGGGTGTCTGGCCAACGCGGTGGCGTTGAGCTTCTCGAAGGAGACGATAGTACCAGCGTCGCGCAGGCGCAGGGCTTCATCCGGGCCGAGATCGCGGGCGTGAACGGTGCCGGCGGTGAGGCCGATGATCGAGGCAAGGGTCAGGGCAGTCAGGGTTTTCATGGTGTCTCCGTGTTTTTGTGTGTCGCTACGGCCAGCACCATAACGGTGCGAACTTAACTGAAACTGAATTGCCATCATTGGGTCTGCTTCTGCAGCCATAGCAACATGTGCTTATAATCTTCGCTTGCTAACGATCGAGACCGGTATGACCGCCATTCACATCAAGTTCCCTTCCCTGACCCTCAAGGCCGGCCCCCGGGCCATGGCGCGCATTCGTGCCCAAGGCCTGAACGCCGCCGACGTCGGCACCCTGCCCGGCGCTGCCGGTGGGCCGAAGGCGCTGGGGATTCAGGGGCTGGATCTGGCGTTGTTCGGCGAGTGGCTGCCGGCGGCACCGCGGGAGCGTTCGCTGATCGGTGCATCGGTGGGGTCGTGGCGCTTCGCCAGCGCCTGTCTGCCGGACGCCGCCGAAGGCATCCGTCGCCTCGGTCATCTGTACACCGAGCAGAACTTCAACAAGGGCGTGACCATCGGTGAAGTCAGCCGCAGTTCGCAGCGCATGCTCGACGACCTGCTCGACGGTCGCGATGCAGTACTGCTCGACAACGCTCATTACCGCTTGAACATCATGGTGGTCAAAAGCCACGGGCGGTTGGCCGACGATCATCGCGGCCGGCTCGGGCTGGCGCTGGGTTCGGTGATCGCCGACAACCTGCGGGGTCGCGCGCGGCTGTCGCGGCACTTCGAACGGCTGATTATCCACGACCCGCGCCTGGCGCCGCCGGTGCATGCGCTGAATGATTTCCCGTCGCGCTTCGTTGCCCTTGATGCCGGCAACCTGCGTCAGGCGCTGCTGGCGTCCGGTTCGATCCCGATGGTCATGGAAGGCGTGCGCGACCTGCCGGGCGCCGGTGCCGGCACGTTCCGCGACGGCGGTTTGCTCGACTATCACCTCGACCTGCCCTACAGCGGCGACGGCATCGTGCTCTATCCGCACTTCACCGATCGGGTGATTCCGGGCTGGTTCGACAAGACTCTGCCTTGGCGCAAAGCCTCGACCGAGCGCCTGCAGGATGTGCTATTGCTCGCGCCATCCAAGGACTACCTGGCACGCCTGCCCTACGGCAAACTCCCCGACCGTAACGACTTCAAGCGCTTCATGGGCGATGCGCCGAGCCGGCAGAAATACTGGCGCGCGGCGATGGACGAGAGCCGACGGCTGGGCGACGAATTCCTCGAACTGACTGCCAATGGTCGCCTCGCCGAGCGCTTGCTGACCCTTTAGTCAGCACAGCCCTGGACAAGCTGGTAAACTCGCCGCCTGCCCGAATTCGCTGCGGCGAACGCCATCTGAACAGAGCTGAAATCACTGTGGAAATTTTCAAAGAGTTCACCTTCGAATCCGCCCACCGCCTGCCCCACGTACCGGACGGCCACAAGTGCGGACGCCTGCACGGTCACTCGTTCAAAGTGGCGATTCACCTGAGCGGCGACCTCGATCCGCACACCGGCTGGATCCGTGACTTCTCCGAGATCAAGGCGATTTTCAAGCCGCTGTACGAGCGTCTGGATCACAACTACCTGAACGACATTCCGGGCCTCGAGAACCCGACCAGCGAAGTGCTGGCCAAATTCATCTGGAATGAATTGAAGCCCCTGCTGCCGGAACTCAGTGCGATCCGCATCCACGAGACCTGCACCAGCGGTTGCATCTATCGCGGCGAATAACCAGCCCGGAAGTCGCTGAAAGCCCTGTGGGAGCGAGCTTGCTCGCGATAGCGGTTTACCAGTGAAGCAAATGTTGCCTGACACGGCGCCTTCGCGAGCAAGCTCGCTCCCACAGGGATAGAAGGCGCCTCAGTGTTTGAATAAACAGCCCCCGAGGCTGTTTTTTTACGCCTATGCTTTTTGGCTCGAAACCGCCAAGAGGACAGGCCCATGACGGACTGGCTGCTGGATCAGGTCTTTGATTTCAACGGACGACAGATTCGCCACGGAGTGCGCGGCGACGGCCCGCCGCTGGTGTTCGTGCACGGCACGCCCTTCTCTTCCTACGTGTGGCACCGCATCGCGCCGCACTTTTTCGCCACGCACCGGGTGCATTACTTCGACCTGCTGGGCTACGGCCGATCCGAGCAACCGGACGCCGATGTCTCCCTCGGCGTGCAAAACGAATTGCTCGTGCGGTTACTGGATCACTGGAATCTGCAACGCCCGGACGTGGTCGCCCACGACTTCGGCGGTGCCACCGTGCTGCGCGCTCATCTGCTCAACGGCAAGGATTACCGCAGCCTGACCCTGATCGACCCGGTGGCGCTGACCCCGTGGGGTTCACCGTTCGTGCAGCACGTGCGCCAGCATGAAGCGGCGTTCAGCGGCCTGCCGGATTACATCCAGCGCGCCATCGTGCCGGCCTACATTCGCGGGGCGATTCACCGGGATATTCCCGATGATGAACTGGCGCCCTACGTGCAGCCGTGGCTGGGTGATCCGGGGCAAGCGGCGTTCTACCGGCAAATCGCGCAGATGGATCAGCGCTACACGCTGGAGGCGCAGCCGCTGTACCCGACGATCCGCTGCCCGGTGCAGATTCTCTGGGGCGAAGAGGATCAGTGGATTCCCATTGAACGCGGGCGCGAGTTGCACAAGCTGATTCCCGGATCGCAGTTTCACCCGATCCCGAACGCCGGGCATCTGGTGCAGGAGGATGCGCCTGAAGCCATCGTCGCTGCTCTGCTGCGCTTCCTGTGAACCGAAACACAACCCGTGGGAGCCAGCCTGCTGGCGACAGGGCCGGCACATTCAACGTTTGCGTTGTTTGACACACCGCCCTCGCCAGCAGGCTGGCTCCCACATTGTGCTTTGGTGGGTGCAGGCGCACCGCTTTCGCGCCAAATCCGCCACCTCGTCTATACATAACCCCGTCAATCCGTGACTGGCACGACCGCTGCAACATCCCCCGCGTCCTCCCCTTTCCAGCAAGGAACGCCCCATGACGCAAAACGATCCCGGCAACGATTACCCCCTCAGCGAAGTGCCGATGCACGCGCGCAAAGGCCTGGCCTCCACGGCGATGGTGCTGCTCGGCTTCACCTTTTTCACCGCGACCATGTTTGCCGGCGGCAAGCTCGGCGTGGCGTTCAACTTTGGCGAGTTGCTCGCCGTGATCGTCATCGGCAACCTGCTGCTTGGCGTGTACGCCGCAGGACTGGGTTACATCGCCTTCAAGAGCGGGCTGAATTCGGTGCTGATGGGGCGCTTCTGTTTTGGCGAAGTCGGCAGCAAGCTCAGCGACCTGATCCTCGGCTTCACCCAGATCGGCTGGTACGCCTGGGGCACCGCGACGGCGGCGGTAGTGCTGGGCAAGTATTTCGATCTGAACGAAGGCACGGTGCTGGGGCTGATGGTGCTGTTCGGCCTGGTGTTCTGCGCCACGGCGTATGTCGGTTATCGCGGGCTGGAGATTCTGTCGTACATCGCGGTGCCGGCGATGATGTTGCTGCTGATGCTGTCGATGTGGGTCGCGACCGTGAAAGTCGGCGGCCTCGACGGATTGCTCAGCGTCGTACCCAGCGGTTCGCTGGACTGGTCGACTGCCATCACGCTGGTGTTCGGCACCTTCGTCAGCGGCGCGACCCAAGCCACCAACTGGACGCGTTTTTCCCGCTCGGCACGGGTCGCGGTGCTGGCCAGCCTGATCGGCTTTTTCATCGGCAACGGCCTGATGGTGCTGATCGGCGCCTATGGCGCAATCGTCTATCAGCAGCCCGATGTTGTTGAAGTATTGCTGTTGCAAGGCTTCGCCATGGCGGCGATGGCGATGCTGTTGCTGAACATCTGGAGCACCCAGGACAACACCATCTACAACTTCGCCGTCGCCGGTTGCAACCTGCTGCGCACCGGGCGCCGCAAGACCGTGACCCTGGCCGGTGCAGTGATCGGCACGGCGCTCGCACTGCTGGGCATGTACGACATGCTGGTGCCGTATCTGATCCTGCTCGGCACGGTGATCCCGCCGATTGGCGGCGTGATCATGGCGGACTTTTTCTTCCGCTGGCGCGGGCGTTATCCGCGTCTGGCCGACGCACGGTTACCGGCGTTCAACTGGCCGGGGCTCGCGGCTTACGCGGCCGGGACGGTCGCGGCGTTCGGCTCGCCGTGGGTCGCGCCGCTGGTCGGCATCGCCGTTGCCGCGTTAACGTATATCGCAGTGACCGACCTGCTCGGCGCCCGCAACGCGGCCGCCCCTCTACAAGATCTATAAAAGGATTCGCCCGATGCACATCATCAACGCCCGACTGCGCAACCAGGAAGGTCTGCACGAATTGCACCTCGAAGACGGCCTGATCCGCAGCATCGCGCGCCAGACCGAAGCGCCGACCCTGGGCCCCGACGACCTCGACGCCGGCGGCAATCTGGTGGTGCCGCCCTTCGTCGAGCCGCACATTCACCTCGACGCCACCCTGACCGCCGGCGAGCCGCGCTGGAACATGAGCGGCACGCTGTTCGAAGGCATCGAGTGCTGGGGCGAGCGCAAGGTCACCATCACCCAGGAAGACACCAAGACCCGGGCGAAGAAAACCATTCAGACCCTCGCCGCCCACGGCATCCAGCACGTGCGCACCCACGTCGACGTCACCGACCCGCAACTCACTGCGCTCAAAGCGATGCTCGAAGTGCGCGAAGAAAGCCGTCACCTGATCGACCTGCAAATCGTCGCGTTCCCCCAGGAAGGCATCGAGTCATTCCGCAACGGGCGCGAGCTGATGGAAGAAGCGATCCGCATGGGCGCGGACGTGGTCGGCGGGATTCCGCATTTCGAGTACACCCGCGATCAGGGCGTCAGCTCGGTGAAATTCCTGATGGACCTGGCCGAGCGCACCGGCTGTCTGGTGGACGTGCACTGCGACGAAACCGACGACCCGCATTCGCGCTTCCTCGAGGTGCTGGCCGAAGAGGCTCGCAGCCGCGACATGGGCGCGCTCGTGACCGCCAGCCACACCACCGCGATGGGCTCCTACGACAACGCCTACTGCGCCAAACTGTTCCGTCTGCTCGGGCATTCGGGGATCAGTTTTGTCTCCTGCCCGACCGAAAGCATTCACCTGCAAGGACGCTTCGACAACTTCCCGAAACGCCGGGGCGTGACTCGCGTCAACGAGCTGCTCGAAGCCGGCATGAACGTCTGCTTCGGTCAGGACTCGATCGTCGATCCGTGGTATCCGCTGGGCAACGGCAACATCCTGCGGGTGCTCGAAGCCGGGCTACATATCTGCCACATGCTCGGCTACCGCAACCTGCAGAGCGCGCTGGATCTGGTGACCGACAACAGCGCCAAAGCCATGCACCTCGGTGAACGCTACGGCCTGGCACAGGGCCGCCCGGCCAACCTGCTGATCCTCTCGGCGGACAGCGATTACGAAGTGATCCGCAGCCAGGGCCTGCCGCTGTATTCGATCCGCAACGGCAAGGTGCTGATGAAACGGCAGATGCCGGTGGTGGAGTTCGTCTAAGGTGTAGAAGTCGGCGTCGCAACGGCGCCGACTTCTCTCGATGGACGCCCTGTCATGCCGTAGTTCGCGCGTAGTTGCTCCGCTGCCATCCTCATTTATCCGTGAGGACGCGACATGAAACAAAAACCTTCTTCCGATCCAGTGGCCACGCTGTACCGCGAAGGCCGTCATGCGTTTGTCGATCTGGTGCCCGACGGCGGTGCCCGGCTCGACGCCTTGTTTCACACTGCCCCTGCATTAGGCGAACTGGCGGTTGGCGTGGTGTACGGGCATTTGCACTCGCGACCCGGCCTTGATCCACGATTGCGCGAAGCGGTGTCGTTCGCCGCAATCATTGCTTCGGGCATGGTTGGACCGCCGCTGAGCGTCCATCTCAAGACAGGGCTGGCGTCAGGCCTGGCGCCCGGTGAAATGACTGAAGTGCTGCTACAAGCTTCGGCTTTTGCAGGTTTCCCGCGAGCCGTCAGCGCAGCGGAACAGCTCAATCGTCTGTTCGAGGAAGCAGGACTGGCATCACCGCCACCGTCCACGCCAAGAGAAATCACTCTGAAGTTTTGCGCAGCAGTTCGCGAGGGCCATTCACCCATTCCGATAAGTGCTGCAGTGAAACGCCAGTTACGCGAGGCGAACCGGCTGACGGTACAAGCCTGTGCAGCTCAAGCTGTCATCGTCGAATGCTTCAGAGATTCGGAAACCGAACCGCGAGCCCTGCTGCATCTGACGGTGGAGGCTGATGCCGTGGTAGCGGTGAAACTTTTCAGGGTTCAGTGAAACACGCGATTTCCTGGTTATGGATTGGGGCGCCATTATCGCAAAACGATAGTGTCGCCCTGTCAGATCTGACAGGCGACAAGCGCAGCGAACCGGCCCACAGTACGCCCCAAGGGATCCATCGTTCCCGGGGGGACGATCATGAAAGGGACTTCACCATTTCGCCTGAGCTTCGCTGTCTGCCTGATGATCGCCACAACGGCAGCGGCGATGGCTGGCGTTCGCAACGGCAGCGGTGAAGAAATCCTGTTGCAAGGCTTTCACTGGAACTCAAGCCGCAATCAAACACCTTGGTATTCGGTACTTGCGCAACAGGCGACGACCATTGGCAAAGACGGATTCACCCTGATCTGGATGCCGCCGCCATGGACCGATTCCTCGCAGTGGAATACGCCCACGGCTGCCGGCGGCGGTGAAGGTTACTTCTGGAACAGCTTCGACAAGAACGGCCGTTACGGCAGCGATCAGCAACTCAAACAAGCAGTGCTGGCGCTCAACAACGCGGGCGTGAAAGTCGTCTACGACGTCGTGCCCAATCACATGAGCGATAAAGCGGTCTATTCGATGTTCCCGCAAGGGACCAACGAATGGCGGCAGGACTGCATGCACTGTGATGAAGGTGACCCGTTCATGGATGGCGCAGCCGACCTGAACACTGCCAATCCGACAGTCTTCGACGCCTTCAAAAAAGAATTCATCAATCTGCGCGACAACTACGGGGCTCAGGGTCTGCGCTTTGACTTCGTCCGTGGCTACGCACCGGAAACCGTGGATCGCTGGATGAACGCCTTCGGCAACCAGCAATTCTGTGTCGGCGAAAACTGGAAAGGCCCAAACGAATACCCGCAGGGTGACTGGCGACGCAACGCGAGCTGGCAGGATGTGCTCAAGGACTGGTCGGATCGCTCGCACTGCACGGTGTTCGATTTTGCTCTCAAGGAGCGCATGCAGAACGGCTCGCTCGCCGAGTGGCGCCACGGTTTGAATGGCAATCCGGATCCTGCCTGGCGCGCAATCGCCGTGACCTTCGTCGACAACCACGACACCGGTTACTCGCCTGGCGCCTACGGCGGCCAACATCACTGGGCGCTGCCCGATCTACTGGTCAATCTGGCTTACGCCTACATTCTCAGCAGCCCCGGTACACCGACCGTGTACTGGCCGCACATGTACGTCTGGCAGCGCGATCAATTGATCCGGCAATTGATCAAACTGCGCAAGGGCGCCGGTATCCGCGCGGATTCGCCGATTCGCTTCAACACCTTTTATTCGGGGCTGGTTGCAACCACGTCGGGCGTGAGCGGGACGTTGGTCATAGCGCTGAAGTCCGATCTGCAGCAGTTGCCGCAGGGGTTGGGCACGCCGACCTTGAGCTGGGACAACGGCGATATCCGGATCTGGAGCGGCCCTGTCGAACCTGCGACCGTGGCAGTCAACGTGCATTGCGACAACGCCAATCCGCAACCGGGCGAAAGCGTCTATGCGGTGGGTTCATCGCTTGAGTTCGGGGCGTGGGACCCACAACATGCGATAGCGCTGACGCTGAACAACAACCGCTGGAGCACAACCGTCGAGGTGCCAGGTCAGCAAAAGCTCGAGTGGAAGTGCATCGTGCGTGGCCAGGCTCCGACAGCGGTGTATTGGCAGGCCGGCGCGAATAACGCATTCACCAGCGGTGCCGTGAACGACACTGTCGGGCGCTTCTGATCTCGGGGTTTCAACTATCTTCGTCGGGCATTGCGGTGCCGAACAGGCGCACGCCAGTCAGTTCTCCATCGCGTTCCTCCAGCAGGATCGGCGCCGTACCGCCAGGCATTACCACCTGCACTTCTCCCGTCGACACCCAGCCCACCCGCCACGCAGCGCTCGCCACCGCACTGGCGCTGGTGCCGGATGAGGCGGTTGGCCCCTCACCCCGTTCGAACACCCGCGCCACAATGCGTTGATCGCCGGCGCGCATCGCCCATTGCAGGTTGACCCCGGCCAGGCACGGTTGGCCGGCGCCGGTGGGCATGGCGAAGGCGATGGCGGTCAGACTGTCCATCAGCGGCGATTCAAGCATCTGCGCGTTGCTTGGCAATGCGGCTTCATCCTGCACCAGCGTCACGCAATGTGGATTGCCGATACGCACGAACTGGCTGTGCGCCCAGGCGGGATCGAGTTGCTCCAGCGGTCGAACACGGCTGACCTCCGCACCGTTGAATGGCACCGGCTCAACGCCGAGCGCACCGACCGCTGACGGGCCGAAACCGGGCTGGCCGAGGTCCAGCCAGAAGCCTTGAACGTCCGCCACTTGCGCTGGTTTCACCGAGGTTGGCACTGGCGATTGCGCGTCCTGTTTATCGTGATGCACCCGCAGCGTCGCACCCTCCTGCGGCATCAGCCCCTGTTCTAGCAACGACTGGGAGAAAATCGTCAGGCCGTTGCCGCTGCGCTCGGCCAGCGTGCCGTCGGTGTTGACGATCAGCAGGTCAAAGGGTGGCGAGGATTGAAACGGGCCGATCAACAGGCCATCGCTGCGGTGGGACTTGCTGCCCGCGGGGCGCCGGCCTTCGGGCCAATCGCAGCACAAGGCAATCGCGGCGCGGCTCCACGCCAGTCGAGACAAGGCACACTGCGTGGCACTGGCGGGCAAATCGATTCCCGAGTCTCTCAGCGCCTGCGGTGAAATCACTCCGTAGATATTGCCCCGTGCATCGTAGAACTGCGTCATGAACCGCCCCTCGGTTTCAAGTTGCCAAAGGCGTCACTGTAAAACGCAATTCCCTGTGGGAGCGAGCTTGCTCGCGATGGCGGTGTATCAGTCAATGAAAGTTCGACTGACACGACGCTATCGCGAGCAGGCTCGCTCCCACAGAAAAGCTGTGCAAGGATGTCCGCTGCTGAAACGTTTTTTGCCAAGGATCGTTATGACCAGCCTCACCCCTCAAGACACGTTCGTTCCCGGACGCCTCGAACAGATGTCCACGCGCATCGCCTTCTTCATCGCCGGGCTCGGCATCGCCGCGTGGGCGCCACTGGTGCCCTACGCCAAGGCGCGGGCCGGGCTCGATGAAGGCACGCTGGGGTTGTTGCTGCTGTGCCTGGGCGTTGGCTCGATTCTGGCGATGCCGCTGGCGGGGATTCTGGCCACGCGGTTTGGCTGCAAAAAAGTGGCCACCGGCGGCACGCTGCTGATCTGCGCCGCATTGCCGTTGCTGGCGACGGTGTCGTCGATTCCGGCGCTGATCGCCACGTTGTTCATGTTCGGCGCCGGGCTCGGCACGGTGGATTCGACGGTAAACCTGCAAGCAGTGATCGTCGAGCGGGCCAGCGGCAAGAACATGATGTCGGGGTTTCACGGCCTGTTCAGCCTCGGCGGGATCGTCGGCGCGGCGGGCGTGAGTGCCCTGCTCGGTCTCGGTCTTTCGCCACTGGCGGCGATGCTGGTGGTGGTCGTGGTGCTGATCGCGGCGCTGTTCAAGGCCGTGCCGCACATGTTGCCTTACGGCAGTGAAAGCTCGGGGCCGGCGTTCGCGGTGCCCCACGGAATCGTGCTGTTCATCGGCGGGATGTGCTTCATTGTGTTCCTCACCGAAGGCGCAGCGCTGGACTGGAGCGCGGTGTTTCTGGCCCAGGAACGCGGGATCGACACCGCCTACGCGGGGCTGGGTTACGCAGCGTTCGCGCTGACCATGACGGCCGGCCGTTTGACCGGTGACCGGATCGTCCGGGCATTGGGTGCGACCCGGATCATTCTGTTTGGCGGTCTGCTGGCGGCGGCGGGATTGTTTCTGGCGACATTCGCCCCGAGCTGGCAAGCCGCGCTGCTCGGTTATGCGTTGGTCGGTGCCGGGTGTTCGAACATCGTGCCGGTGTTGTACACAGCGGTGGGCAAGCAGACGGTGATGCCAGAAAGCATCGCCGTGCCGGCAATCACCACACTGGGTTATGCAGGGATTCTGGCGGGGCCGGCGGTGATCGGGTTTGTCGCCCACGCCAGCAGCCTGAGTTTTGCCTTCGGGCTGATGGCGACGTTGCTGGTGGCGGTGGCGATTGGCGGGAAAGCGCTGAAGGTCTGAGCCTGATCTGATCTGTTCAGATCGTTCCCACGCTCTGCGTGGGAATGCAGCCAGGGACGCTCCGCGTCCCAAGAAAAGCGGACGCGGAGGTGTTCCCACGCAGACGGTTCGACGTGGGAACAATCAGTACAGATCAGAAGCCTACGCTGGCCTGCACGAAGAACGTCCGTGGCGTGCCCACGTAGATCCCCGAGTTGTTGTCACTGGAGCGGGTGAAGTACTGCTTGTCGAAGATGTTCTTCACCCCGGCGCCAAGCTTCAGGTTCGACAACTGCGCACCAAAGTCATACCCGCCACGCACGTTCCAGGTCACGTAACCCGGAATGTCGCCGTACTGCCCGTCCGCCGTGCCTTCGGTGATGTAATTGCCATTGAAGCTGCCATCAGCATTCACGCCAGTGCCGGGCGAACGCTGTTTGGACTGGGCAAAACCGTCGATGTTGTAGGTCCAGCGGTTGATGTCATAGCGCAGGCCGACGGTGGCCACCTGACGCGAATAGAACGGCAGGTCGCGGCCCTTGAAGCCTGGAATCTCGCCTTCGTACGTGGCGCGGGTGTAGGTGAAGCCGGCGTTGGCGGTCAGGCCATCGAGGCGCGGATCGAGCGCCGCCAAGTCGTAGTGCACCGAGGCTTCGATACCCTGGTGCTTGGTCGCGCCGAGGTTGGTCCAGCCCACATCGTTGCTGATGTATTGCAATTCGTCATCGAAGTCGATGTAGAACAGCGTCACTTCACCGCCCCACACGTCATCGTTGTAGCGCGTGCCGATTTCGTAAGTCTTGGCTTTCTCCGGCTCCAGACCATTGGCGGTTTGATCACCCGAGCCGCCTTGGCCGAGCTGGAAGTACTGCAGGCTACCGAACGACGTCTCGTAGTTGGCGAACAGCTTCCACGCATCGGACAGGTGATACATCACGCTCAGAGCCGGCAACGGCTCGTTGCTCTCGATGCTGCGATTCTTCTCCGGCACGCGTTTGCCGGCGGTGTCGAGCACGGCGCGATCATGCCAGTCGGTGCTGATGTGCTCGAAGCGAATGCCCGGGGTCACGGTCCAGTTGCCGACGTCGATCTTGTTGTCGATGTAGACCGAGTTGGCCTCGGTGCCGCCGGTGCGATCCTGGAACACGTGACCGTCGGAGGTTTTGGTGACCACCGGCACATTGTTGACGAGCGCCAGACGGCTCGACTGCTCGTGCATCGCCTCTTTCAAATAACGGTAACCGACGCTGACTTCCTGGGTGGTCGGGCCGACGTCAAACACACGCGAAACACGCGGCTCGATGCCCAGCGTGTAGTAGGAGCGCGGAAACGAGCTGAGGGTTTTCTGATCGCGGGCGGCGATGGTGCTGCCGCGAAAGCTGTCGGAATAGTAGGTCAGCACTTCCGCCTGGGTGCGCTCGTCGATCTGCCGGATCCACTTGAACGACACGTCCTTGCGGCGGCCGCTGAAGCCGTCATAGTCGCGGTCGGACTGGAACGGTTTGTCGTCGTACTGCTTCTGCGTCAGGCCGCCGGGCATGTCGGCGCTGGCGTCGTAGTAGTGGAAGTTGAGGCTGAAATCGTCCTGCTCGGTCGGTGCCCAGTGGGTCTTGAGGATCACGTCGTCGATGTCGTTGCCGTTGTTGCGCTCGCGGTAACCGTTGCCGTTCACACCCGAGTACAACAGCGCCATGCCGATGCCGTTGTCGGCGGTGCCGCCAAGGAACGCGGTGTCGATGTGTTTCCAGCCACCGTGCTGCGAGGTTTCCAGGGTGGTGCCGATTTCACCGGTGGTTTTTTCTGGAATTGCGCGGGTTACGAAGTTGATCACGCCGCCGACGTTCTGCGGCCCGTAACGCACCGAGCCGGCACCACGGACCACGTCGATGCTGTCAAGGTTGCCGGAAGAGATCGGCGCCATCGACAGCTGTGGCTGGCCGTACGGAGCGAACGCAGCCGGCACACCGTCGATCAATACGGTGGAGCGTGGCGACAGGCGCGACGTCAAACCCCGCACGCCGACGTTCAGCGAAATATCGCTGCCGCCAGTGCCGTTGGCTTCCTGCACCTGCACGCCCGGCACGCGGCGCAGCACGTCGCCGACGTTCATCGCGCCCTGCTCGACCATCACTTCGCGGCGGATCACGGTACGCGCGCCGGGGTGGTTCTGCACCACAGCGGCGTTGGCATCGCCGAGCCAGTCGCCGACCACTTTGATGTCGGTCACGCCCAGCTCCAGCGGGCCGTTGGCGGCGGAAGTCGGGGCCGGAGACAAGGTCACCGAACCGTCATTGATCTGGTAGTCCAGACCGCTGCCTTGCAGCAATTGGCGCAGGGCCTGCTCCGGGGAAAGATTGCCGTCCACAGCTGGTGCCTGTTTGCCGGCGACCAGGTCCGGGCTGAAAAACACCTGCAACGACGTTTGTTGGCCCAGTTCGCTCAAGGCCTGACCCAGCGGCTGTGCGCGGATGTGAATGGCTTCGGCGGCGAAGGCCATCGGCACGGCAGTGTTGACCGCCAGCGCAAGCGCCAGCGGTAACCAAGGGGATTTTTTGTTTTTGGTGGTGGAGTTTTTCACGTCGAACGGAGTCCTGTGGATCGCAAGAGTGTGCGGCTGTTAATGCAAACCAGTTGCAGTTGAACAGGAAGACGACGAACTCGAAAAAAACCTGAATTTTATTTTGAAATTATTTCCTGGCTGCCGTCGGCAAGGGTGCGCACGGCCACCGGCAGGATGTTCGGCAAGGCCTTGAGCAAGGCATCGGTGTTATCGGATTTGAACACGCTGGTCAGGCGCAAATTGGCCACAGCGGGGTTAGAGACCTTCAGCGGCTTGTCGCGATAACGCGACACTTCCTCGACGACTTCGCTGAGGCTGGCGTTGTTGAACACCAGTTTGCCACTGCGCCAGGCCGTCAGTTCCGCCGGGTTGACCGCGTAGGCCGGCGCCACTTTGCCCTGGGCATCGATCCGCGTGCCGAGGCCGGCGGTGAGGCTGATGAAATCGGCATCGGCCGCATCACGGCCCTGCACCTTGACCGTGCCCTGCTCCACCGCGACTCTGGTTTGCGTCACGTCGCGCCGCACATCGAAACGGGTGCCGGTCACCGTAACCTTGCCACTGCCGGCCTCGACCACGAATGGGCGAGAAGTATCGTGCTCGACGCTGAACATCGCCTCGCCTTCAGTCAATTCGATGAGCCGCCGATCCTTCTCGAAACGCACCTGCAAGCGGCTGCGGCTGTTGAGGTCGATCACCGAGCCGTCCGGCAACGCCACATGCTTGCGCTCACCCAGCGCGGTGGCGAACTCGGCGCTGTAACCTTGCGGGTGATTCAGACCGCTGAACAGGCCGAGCCCGAGCGCCACCGCCACCACGCTGGCCGCCACGGCATAACGCAACAACGGACGGCGTTCGCGCCGCGCTGGCGGGGTTTCGCACAAAGCTTTAAGCCGTGGCGCCGGCAGCAGATCCGCCGCCGTCCACAAGCCTTGCAGCAACTGGAATTCGTCACGGTGCTGCGGATGCTCGTTCAGCCACGCATCGAAGCGCTGCTGTTCGTCGACACTGACGGCCGGCTCCTGCAAACGCACAAACCAGCGTGCCGCGTCATCGCGCACCGTTGTTTGCCCGCACGCGCAATCACGAGTATCCATCATGGAATGTCCTGTTTGGCTGGGGATGAAAAGACGCCACGGCTCATGATTGCGCCCCGTCCAGGCGATCACGCAGATGCCGCAGGGTGCGGATCATATACTTTTCCACCATGTTCTTGGACAGGCCCAGGCGTTCGGCGATTTCCGCCTGGGTCAGGCCTTCGATCTTCTGCCAGACGAAGATTCGTCGGCAGTTGACCGGCAGCTCCGTGAGCGCGCGTTCGATGGAATCGGCCAGCTGGATCGCATGCATGTAATGCTCCGGATCGCCGGTCGGCGACTCACTGAGATCGATCGCCTCCGACTCCATGGCGCCCCGCCGGTCCTCACGCCGATAGCCGTCCACCGCGATATTGCGCGCGGTCTGGTGCAAATACGCCCGGGGTTGCTGCACCGCCGACGAATCGGATTCGAGCACCCGCACAAAGGTGTCGTGCGCCAGATCCTCGGCCTGCGAGCGATTGCGCAGGCGACGGGTCCAGGTGCCGATCAACTCTTCGTAATGCTCGAGAAAGCCGGGTCTGCGGGGCAGCATGGGGATCATTGCGGCGTGCTGAGGAAAGGGGCGTGAATAGTAATGCTTCCTATTAAGCCGAGGCAACGTATTCCTCGGGAATGCCGACGAAGCTGTTTCCCCACCCCTCCAGCGCTCTAACCCGCGTTAATCTCTGCCTTGCGCGAGCAGAACCACCCATGCATCAATCCCGCCTGAAAGAACTGGACCGGCGCCTCGAACCCGGCCGACTCGATCAGACCGGCGACTTGCGGCGCCGGCAGAATCGCCACATCCCGGGCATAGGCCAGACGCGCTCGCTCGAGCATTTGCGCCGGCACCTGGGCCGATGCCATCAGCGTCATCCAGTGACGCAGCAATGCTTCATAGGCCGGCGATGCGGTGTCAGAGGCAAGATCAGCATTCGCCAGAACCCCGCCCGGCAGCAGACGACGGGCAATCTCATGGAAAAAGTCGATACGGGCCTGGGGATCGAGCAAAAACTGCGATACCAGAAAACAGGTCGCACCGTCGTAACCGGATTCATCCGTCAGCGTATCGAGATAGCCTTCATGAAACCGGCAACGGGCGAGAAAACCGCCCTCTTTCGCTCGCTGACGGCATACGTCGAGCATGGCGCCCGAAGGGTCGACTGCGGTGAATTCCCAGCCGGGAAACTGCTGCGCCAGATGCGCCATTTCTACACCGGTGCCCACGCCGACGCAGAGTATCCGGGCATTCGCCGGCAAGCCCGCGAACACGGAATCCAGCAGTAAATACAGGGCATCACGCAAGGGCGCCATGCCGCTCCACTGTTTGTCGTATACAGCTGACTGCTGGTCGAACAAGGCCTTGAGTGCTTGATTGTCCATGGAAACCTTCCTCTGCATCGTGATCAAGTGCACCGCGCAGATCGCGGTGCACATTCCATTATTGCAGGGCTGTCAAGCCACCCGGCTGAACAGCCCTGAACGCAGGGTGGCTCAGCCTTTTTCGTCAATACCTGCCTGGAGTGACTGACTGTCCAGATGACCGCTAAGCGTCACCGGGCCGACTTTCAGGTTGCCGTTTTCAAGGGAAACCTTCGGTGCGTTTTCTTCGGTTTTGTGTGGCAGGTCCAGGCCGGCTTTCACACCGTAGTCGAGATTGCTCAAGTCGGTGCTGCTGACCTTCGAACCGCCCAGATCGACCTTGCCTTCGGTGGCGGAAATCCGCGCGCCGGTCAGCTGCGTAGCGCCGTCGACGGTGAGGTTCACACCCTGGCTAGCGCTGATGCCGGAGGCCTGTTTCACGCTGTCCTTGTGCGCGTATTCGCCGTCGACTTTCAGCCTTGGCTTGTAGTCGGTGCCCGCGAGTTTGCCCTTGTCGTCGGCCGGGGTCTTCTTGGCGGTCAGGCCCAGATCGACATCGACCTTGGCGTGAGTGCGGGAGTCCTGACGGCTTTCGACCGACAGATCACCCGCCACGTTGCCGCTGACATTGCGCGCATCAATCCGCGCACCGTTCAGGCTCGCATCACCGCCACTGTTCAACACCACCGTGTCAGCCTTGATCTGGCTGTTCTGCTGGGTGGTGCCTTGCAGGTAATCCACGCCAACTTTGGCTCCGGCGTTGAAGCCGTGGTCGCTGCTGACTTTTTCATCGGCGGCGGTTGGTGTGCTTTGGCTCAGATTGCCGCCGGCGCTCAACGCCACATTCCAGTTGTTGCGGTGGTCGGTGGACTGCGCGGACTCCTGAACGAAGCCGCCCTTCTGCGCGTCGATGTTGACGTTTGGGGCGCTGACCTGAGTGCCTTGCAGATGCACCGAATCACCGCTCAGCGCGATGCCGTTCTGACTGTTGAGCTGGCCACCGTTGAGGGTCTGGGTGTTCTCGTTGACCCGACCGATGTTGAAGTTGCCGCTGAGGTTGCCGCCCTGATCACGGCTCTTCTCGCTGCTGGTTTTGCTGCCACCCGCCTTCAGGCCGCCGCCGAGATTGCTGCCGGTGGCGACGTGCGAATCGGTGGCTGCTTGCAGGTCGAGTTTGCCGCCAGCCTTCAGATCGATTGCGCCAGCACTGTCGATCTTCGTGCCCTGCTGAACCTGATTGCCGCCGCTGCTCAATTGCACCGGGCCGTTGCCGCTGATACTGGCGACGTGGGCCTGGCTGTCGGTGGTCTGGTTGCCTTTGTGATCGAGCTGGAAGCCAGCGCCGAGATCGACATTGGTGCCGTCGGTGCCCGGCAAGGTGCCAACGGTCAGCGAACCGTCGCCGCGCAGGCTGGAGCTGTCGCTGCTCTGGCGGTCGTTGGCCTGATTCAGCGCCAGATCACCGCCGGTCTTGACGCTGACACCGCCCTGGCCGCCATCGAAACGGCTGCCTTCGAACTGGGCATCGCCGCCGACATTGATGTTTACGCCCTGATTGCCAGCGTAACCGCCGACCACTGCCGTGGAACTGTCTTTGCTCGACTGGCTGCTGCCACCCGCGCCGCTGCCGGCCACGTTCACGTCTTCACCGGTCTTGGTGTAGACGCGCACATCGACCTTGGCATCCACCGAATTCTCGGTGCTGCTGCGGGTGTTACTGGCCGCGTCGGCCACCAGTTTGTCGGTGCTGATGTTCACTTTTCCGGCGCTGGCGTCGTACTGGGTGCCCTGGTCGTGCAGCGTGCCGCCGACCTTCACGTCCACGGTCTGGCCGTCGAACCGGCTGACCACGGCGTTGCTGCCCTGCTCGGTTTTATCGGCGCTGGCATGACCGATTGCCACGTCGATACCGACGTTCGGCTGACCGAGATTGGCCAATGCGTCCTTGTCCGGCACCTTGCCGTCGAGTACTTCCTTCACCGCGCCGGCAATCGGCCGGGCGATGTCTTTGTACTCGACGTTGGCGCCGATGTCCGCCGACCAGTTGCTCTCGCTGTGAGTGCTGCTTTCGGTGTTGCTGGCGGCGCGGTTGTCCACTTCGTTGGCGACGATGTTCAGACCGTTGCCGGACTTGAACTGTGCGCCTTCGGTGGCGAGTTGGTCAGCGTTGATGTTCAGGCTGCCGCTGCTCTGCACGTCGGTGGTTTGCGCGGTGGTTTTAGCGGTGGTGTCTTGCGAAGTGCTGTGCGAAAAGTCCACGCCACTGCCCGCGCGGTCGAGACCGCCGGTGTAGTAGAAACCGCCGCCGGTGCTGCGGGTTTCGGTCGAGGTGCTGTGGCTGTCCTGCTCGGCCAGCAACGAGACATTCTTGCCACTCAGGGTGGTGTCGCCAGCGGTGGATTTCACCTCGGCGCCCTTGAGCGTCACGTCGCCGCCCGCCTTCACTTGCACGCTGCCGCCGCTGAGGCTGGAACCTTGCTGGGTGACATCATTGGCAGTGACGGTTTGCGCCTTGTCTTCGTAATGCACGCCGGCGCGATACTGCTCCGCCGTCTGCTCCTTGGCGTAGGCGTCGAAGCCACGGGTCTGTGTGCTGTTGCTGCTGTCGTGGGTGTTTTGCGTCGAACGCACATTCACCTCACCGGCCGCCTCCGCCGTCAGCGAACCGCCGGCTTTGACTGTGGAGCCGGCAACTTCGATGTCCTTGGCGCTCTTGAGCTTGAGGTTGCTGTCGGAAGCCAGCTCGCTGCGCACCGTGGTGCTGTCCTTGCTGTTCTGGCGCGACTCGTCCTTGGTGATGCCAAAGAACTTACTGTCCTTGTCGTGGTTGTTGCTGTGCGAGGTGTCCTGCACGCCGTCGATGGTCAGCGAACCGTTGTCGCTGATCACGCTGGCGTCCTTGGCGCCACGCACCTGGCTGCCGCTGATGCGCACGTCGTCAGCCTTGACCACCAGTTTGCCAGCCGCGTTGATCTTGCTGCCCTGATGCTGGGTCTGGCCCTTGTCGGCGTCGCCGGTCTTGCCGAAGAAACCGCCGCCGACCAGATCACCGGAATAACGGTTGTCGCTGCTGCGATGGATGCGGGTCGCGGTGGTGATTTCCACCTGTTTGCCGGCCAGTTGCAGATCACCGGCGCTGTTCAGTTCGGCGCCTTCGGAACGCAACAGTGCAGCGGTTTGCAGCGCGATGTTGCCACCCTTCAACTGGCTGGTGATGCTGCGCTGCTCTTCGCTGCTGCTGTCCCAATCGGCTTTCCACAGGTGTTTGCGGTGCTTGCCCTGATCGGTATGGGTGTGGCTTTCAGTAGCGGCGGTCAGGCGCAGGTCGCCGCCGCTTTGCACGCTGAGGTTGTTCTTCGCGTCGACCTTGGCGGCTTTCAGTTCGGTGTCTTTGCCAGACGACAGTTGCGCGTCGCGGCTGGCGACGATCTGGCTGCCATGCTGGCGTGAATCGCTGTCGGTCTTGGTGCGTTCGTAGGTTTCCCAGGTAATGCCAATGGTGCTGTTGTTCCAGTTCTCGCGTTGCTCCTGGAGCTTGCGGCTTTCGACAGTGGTCAGGGTCAGATTGCGTTTGGCCTCGACCTTCACGTCACGACCGCTGACATCGGTGGCGGCCAGGGTCAGGTCCTTGCCGCTGTGCAAGCCGACGTCGCCCTGGCCGCTGCGAATGCCGGCGCGGGTCACGTCGAGGCTGTCCGGGATTGCCTGACCGCTGACGATCAAGTCGCCCGCCGAACGAATCTGCACACCGTCACGCCCGGCGACTTGCACCCCGCCCACTTTCACGCCCGCGCCTTCTGCGGTGCTGACGATGTTGATGCGCCCGGCCTGCATCGCGCCGAACAGGCTGGCGTCGATGCGTTGATCGGTGGTGTTGCCCGCCGGGTCCACGGCTGTCACCTGGCCGCTGGCGTAGTCGATCTGATTGCGCCCGACCGTGAGGTTCAGTTGATCGCGTGCAGTGATTGCGCCCTGGCTGTCAATGCGCGGTGCGATCAGGTTGATCGAGCCTTCGCCGTTGCGCAGGCCGCCGCTCTGAATCTGCAACTGGCCGGTGGCGTCGCGGGTGCTCAGCGCTTGCAGTTTGCCGTCGTTCAGCTCGGGACGGCCGACCACCAGATTGGCGTTCGGCGTGTTGATGAAGCTGCCGCCGTTCACCGAAATGCCGTTCGGGTTGGCGAGCACGTAGTCGGCCGCGCGACCGAAGATTTCCTGGGCGCCGTTGATGGCCGACGGGTTGCGGCTGATCACTTCGTTGAGGATCACGCTCGCGGCCTGGCCCTGCAATTGCGGGTTGGCCGCCAGTTGCCCGGCGAGCTGCGATTGCCCGGCCTGCAAGGCGTTGTTCAGGACGAGGCCCTGGCGGTCGACGTTGTAGTCGAGGAACCGGTTGTGCGACAGGCCCGAGCCGTTCGGTGCGACGATGTTGACGATCGGCACGCCGCCCTGGGTCTGCAATTGCGCGGTGCCGCCGGGGCCGGGTGCGACCACCACACCGCCGGCCATGGCGCCCGGCAGATGAGCGACCAGGAACAGGCTGGCGATGGCCCAGCGCAGTTTGCCCCGTGGGGAAAGATGAAACGCAAAGGTGTTCATTGGCATAAAAAACTCTCCATGTAGTGCGGCATCACGTTGCGCGTTGAGTTAAAGGCCACGGCTGTCGCGCTCAGGTCCGATGGCTGTTGTTCACTGACGTTCATATCTGTAATCCGACCCGCATCAGCCAGGTTTCGGGATCGTGGTGCAGGCCGGTCGGGGTTTGGAGGCTGCGTTGGTAATCGACATCCACTTGCAGGTTTTTCCAGCCCAGGTTGAGGCCGATGCTGGCACCGCTCAGGCGTTGGCCCGAAGTGCCGTGATCGGCCTTGATCCAGCCGTGGTCGAGGCCGACGCGCGGGGTCAGCTGCACCGGCAAATCGCTGCGCAGCGGCAGGCGCAGGGTGTTACGCCAGATCGCGCCGCTGGCCCCGGAAGCACTGCTGACCCGGTAACCGCGCACGGCGGAATCGTCGGTGCCGAGCAACTGCTCGATCGCCGGCAACGGATCCGGGCTGTACTGCAAATTGAGCTGGCTCTGCCATTGCCAGGCTTGCGCGCCGAGCTGGCCGTTGCGCCACTGGCTGAGGCCGGCGCGGTACTTGCGAAATTGCGCTTTGGGCAGGTTTTTGACCTGGCGATCGGCATCGTCGTCGGCACCGAACCAGCGCAAGCCCTGGGCGTAGTTGACGTCAAGATTCCACACCGCGCGATCGAGCCAGAACAGATTGAGCCCGGCCTCGGCCACGGTCAGGGTCGGGCTCTGAATGCCGAGGCGGACGTTTTCCAGATAGCTGTCGACATCCTTGTGCGCCAGTTGCAGGTTGGCGCTGAGCTGATGGCTCTGGTCGCGCCACAACACACGGTCGGCGCGCAGGCTGAGCTGATCGGTGATGCCGGTGCTGTAAAGGGTCGCCGTGCTGAGCTTGAACGGCGCACGATATTCGGCGTGGCTGGCGAAGGTGCTGAACGTCCAGTAGCCGTAGGGAATTGCGTAATAGAGGCTGGCATTGCGGCTGTAGCGGTCGCCCCGGTTGAGGGTGTCGCTGGCGCTGAGGCTCAGCAGATCGTTGAGTTCCAGCGGACTGTCGACGGTCAGGCTCAGCGTGTCCCGGTCACGACCGGTGCTGGCGCTGCCGAGGTTGTCGAAACCGGCACCAAGTGCCCAGCGTGACTGCCCGGAAGTACGTGAACGCAAGATGATTTTTGACGCACCGGGCTGGCTGCCGGGGGCGATGTCGGCGGTCAGATCGAGCGAGCGCAGGCGGTTCAACTGATCCAGTCCTTGCTCCAGATCCCGCAGATTCAGCGGTTTGCCGAGCATTCCGGGAAACGCCCCGCCGAGCGACACCGGCAGGCTTTGGTCCGCCAGCTCGATGGACTCGATGTAGCCTTCATCGATCAGGATATCCAGCGATTGCCCCGCTGCCGGCGCACTGCTCAAGTACGGCCGACTGGCGATATAGCCCTTCTCCACGTACAGCGCGGTGATGGTCGCCAGCAAATGGTTGATCTGGCCGACGCCCATGCACGGCGCCAGCAGCGGTTTGATGCGGGTGTTGAGCTTGTCTTTATCGATCAGCGTAACGCCGCCGATGCGCGTACCGCTCAGGGGCCAGCAGCGTTCGTCGGGTTTGATCGATTCAGGAATGGCCGGGGTGGCAGGCGTCGGGCCGAACGCGCCGCGCTCCAGTTGCCGCTTGCGCTGTTCGAGTTGCAGCTGTTGCAGATCACGCTGTTGCAGTTGCTGCTGGCGCAGCACCTCCTGGCCAGGGACTGGAGCTTCGGCGGCGAGAACGCTGGGCGCACACACACTCAACAACAAGGCCGACAACAGCGGGCGTGGCAGAGAACGACTACGAGAAACAGCGCAAAGCAAATACGGCACTCAACATCCTTGCAATCAACTGGCTTAATGCCACCCCATCAATAGCGGTGATAGTCAGAGCCTTCCTACGCAAATGCAAGACGCTTCCTACAGCGCTTACATTTCTTAAACAAATGATCAGCTTTTCTTTCAACACCCCCATCTGACGACCGGCAATAAAAAACAATTGCCACAAAATATTACTAGCGTCATATTACAGCCGTAATAACGATCTGATTTTTCTGGTATTAGCCGCAGGTATTACGCCATGACCAGCATGCCCACCGTAGAACCCGATCTCGCCGTTCCGGTCAGCGCCCCCAAACCTCCCCTGCTCAAACGCCTGCTGCTGCCCACTGCGGGTCTGGCCGCGCTGGTGTTCGCCGGGCTGTACGCCGTGCATTGGTGGGGCGCCGGGCGGTTTCTCGAGGAAACCGACGATGCGTACATTGGCGGCGACGTCACCGTGATCGGGCCGAAAGTCGCCGGTTACATCGAGGAAGTGCTGGTCAGCGATAACCAGAAGGTGAAGGCCGGCGACGTGCTGATCCGCCTCGACGCCCGCGACTACCGCGCCAATCTGGCCAAGGCCGAAGGTGCGGTCGCCGCCGAGGAAGCGCTGCTGGCCAACCTCGACGCCACTGAACAATTGCAGCAAGCGGTGATCGGCCAGGCCCGCGCCGGCATCGATGCCGCCGGCGCCGAAACCGCGCGTTCGCGAGACGACAACGCACGCTACAAACGCCTTGTGACCACCAACGCAGTCTCGGTGGAAAGCGCGCAACGGGCCGACGCCACCTTCAAGACCGCGCAAGCCTTGAGCGCCAAAGCCCAGGCCGAACTGCTCGCCGCGCAACGCCAACTCACCGTGATCGAAACCCAGAAACAACAGGCCCGCGCCGCCCTCCAGCAAGCCCGGGCCGAACGTGATCTGGCGCAACTCAACCTCGGCTACACCGAACTGCGCGCCCCGGTCGACGGCGTGATCGGCAACCGTCGTGCGCGGGTTGGCGCCTATGCACAGGCCGGTTCGCAACAGTTGTCGGTGGTGCCGGCCAGCGGTCTGTGGGTCGATGCCAATTTCAAGGAAGACCAACTGGCGCGGATGAAACCCGGCCAGCGCGTGAGCATCCGCGCCGATGTTTTATCCGGCCAGGAATTCCACGGCCGCCTCGACAGCCTCGCCCCGGCCACCGGTTCGCAGTTCAGCGTGCTGCCGCCGGAAAACGCCACCGGCAACTTCACCAAAATCGTCCAGCGCGTGCCGGTTCGGATCCTGCTCGACCCGGCGGACGGCGTGCTCGGCCATCTGCGTCCGGGCCTGTCGGTGACGGCTGAAGTCGACACCCGCGCCCAACCTGAAACCACCGCCGTGGCCAGCGCGCCATGAGCACCGCCCTCACCGCCTCCGCGCAGCCATTCAATGCCGCCGAGATGGCGACGGCGACCAAAGTGTTCGCCTTCGCCACAATGTGCATCGGCATGTTCATCGCGCTGCTGGACATCCAGATCGTCTCGGCCTCGCTGCGCGATATCGGCGGCGGATTGTCCGCCGGCACCGATGAAACGGCGTGGGTGCAGACCAGTTACCTGATCGCCGAAATCATCGTGATTCCGCTGTCGGGCTGGCTGTCGCGCGTGTTCTCCACACGTTGGCTGTTCTGCGCATCAGCGGTCGGTTTCACCCTGGCCAGCCTGCTCTGCGGCATCGCCTGGAACATCCAGAGCATGATCGCCTTTCGCGCGCTGCAAGGGTTTCTCGGCGGGTCGATGATTCCGTTGGTGTTCACCACCGCGTTCTTTTTCTTCACCGGCAAGCAGCGGGTCATCGCCGCCGCGACCATCGGCGCCGTGGCTTCGCTGGCACCGACGCTGGGCCCGGTGATCGGTGGCTGGATCACCGACGTTTCGTCCTGGCACTGGCTGTTCTATATCAACCTGGTGCCGGGGATTTTCGTCGCCGTGGCCGTGCCGATGCTGGTCAAGATCGACCAGCCGGAACTGTCGCTGCTCAAGGGCGCGGATTATCTGAGCATGGTGTTTCTGGCGCTGTTTCTCGGCTGCCTGGAATACACCCTCGAAGAAGGCCCTCGCTGGAACTGGTTCAGCGATCAGACGATTTTGACCACCGCGTGGATCAGTGGCCTCGCCGGCTTGGCCTTCATCGGCCGCACGTTGCACGTGGCCAATCCAATCGTCGACCTGCGCGCGCTCAAGGATCGCAACTTCGCCCTCGGCTGCTTCTTTTCCTTCGTCACCGGGATCGGCCTGTTCGCGACGATTTACCTGACGCCGCTGTTTCTCGGCCGGGTGCGCGGCTACGGGGCGCTGGACATTGGTCTGGCGGTTTTCTCCACCGGGGTGTTCCAGATCATGGCGATTCCGCTGTACGCCTTTCTGGCCAACCGCGTCGATCTGCGCTGGATCATGATGGCGGGCCTGGCGTTGTTCGCGTTGTCGATGTGGGAATTCAGTCCGATCACCCACGACTGGGGCGCCGGAGAATTGATGCTGCCGCAAGCCCTGCGCGGGATTGCCCAACAACTGGCGGTGCCGCCGGCGGTGACGTTGACGCTCGGGGGACTTGCACCGGCGCGGCTGAAGCATGCCTCGGGCCTGTTCAACCTGATGCGCAATCTGGGCGGTGCAATCGGGATTGCCGCGTGCGCGACCATTCTCAACGACCGCACCAACCTGCACTTCACGCGGTTGGCGGAGCATCTGAACAGCAGCAATGAAGCGGTGAATCAGTGGCTGGCCCAGGTCGGCGGCAACTTTGCCGCGCTGGGTCAGAGCGGCGACGTCGGCCTCACCGCCAGCCTGCGTCAGCTATGGTTGCTGACCTACCGTGAAGCGCAGACGCAAACCTACGGCGACACGTTCCTGATGATCATGGTGTGCTTCGGCATCGCCACAGCGATGGTGCCCTTGATGCGCAAGGTGCAACCACCGGCCGCGCCGAGTGCCGATGCCCATTGATCGATCAGGCTTGCGGGGTTTTACGGAAGCCCACGGCCAGACGGTTCCAGCTGTTGATGGTGCTGATCGCGACGCTCAGGTCGACCATTTCTTTGGGCGAGAACTGAGCGGCGACCACTTCATAGTCTTCGTCAGGGGCGTGGGTCAGACTCAGTTGGGTCAGGGTTTCGGTCCACAGCAGCGCAGCGCGTTCACGCTCGGTGAAGAACGGCGCTTCACGCCATGCGGTCACGGCGAACAACCGGCGCGGGGTTTCGCCGCCCTTGATCGCGTCGGCGGTGTGCATGTCGATGCAGAACGCGCAGGCGTTGATCTGCGAAGCACGCAGCTTGACCAGTTCGATCAGGGTCTTTTCCAACGGTAGTTTGGAGACAGCGGTTTCCATGGCGATCATCGCTTTCAGGGCATCTGGGGACGCGGTGTAGAAATCGATACGAGGTTTCATCGGGGATCTCCGGGGCAAGTGAATGTGTGGCTACGTTAGTCCCGGGGCCGGGTCAGGCAAATAGCCAATCTCCAGGAAGTCGGGTAGGCCATTGCATTGGCGTTAGAAAAGAAAGTGTTGAAGGACAATTGCCAGCGCTCGTTCTGTGCCACTAGAATGCGATCAATTCTTAATTGCACAGTTTTCGCACTCACGACCGCACCCCCTGGCAACGGACGCCCGAAACGAGTATCTGCCCTTCATGTCGTCCCTCGATCAGCCGTTGAATCAGCAAGTCCAGACGCTCTACAGCGAACACCACGGGTGGCTGCAGGGCTGGCTGCAGCGCAAGTTGGGCAATCGCTGCGATGCGGCCGACCTGGCGCACGATACGTTCCTGCGACTGCTTACCCGTCAGGTGATCAAACCGCTGGGCAACGAGCCTCGAGCACTGCTGACGCACATCGCCAAGGGTCTGGTGATCGACCGCTGGCGGCGTCAGGACCTCGAGCGTGCATATCTGGACACCATCGCGCACCTGCCCGCCGCCGAAGTGCCGTCGCCGGAAACCCGCTACCTGATTCTGGAAACCCTGTGGCGCATCGAAGCGCTGCTGCGCGAACTGCCGGAGCAGACCCGCGAGACCTTCCTGTTGTCGCAGATCGAAGGCCTGACCTACGCGCAAATCGCCACGCGCCTGAATGTTTCGCTGATTACCGTCAAACGGCACATGCGTGCCGCGTTCATTGCCTGCCTGAGTGTCGCCTGATGAATTCGTCGATGATCAATCCGCAGATTCTCGGCGAAGCCGCCGACTGGCTGGTGCAACTGCATTCCGGCACCGCGACCCCGTCCGATCATCAGGCCATCGCCCAATGGCGCACCCGCAGCGCCGAGCACGCCATCGCCTGGCAACGGGCCGAAGCCCTGCTGGGGGATTTGCGCAGCGTGCCGGCCAACGTCGCGATCCAGACCTTGAAACGCGCGTCCCGCAAGGAAGGCCTGAGCCGTCGCCAGACCCTCACCCGCCTCGGCTTGCTGTTGATGGCCGGGCCGCTGGGCATCGCCTCGCAACATGTGCCGTGGCAGCAATGGACCGCCGACCAGCGCACCGCCGTGGGCGAACAAAAGAACCTGCAATTGCCGGACGGCACGCAATTGGTGCTCAACACCGACAGCGCCGTGGACATCGCTTTCAGCCCGGTGGAGCGTCGCGTCCTGCTGCTCAACGGCGAAGTGCTGATCAACACCGCCGCAGACGCCAGCGCTCGTCCGTTCATTGTCGAAACGCCGCAAGGTGCAGCCCGCGCGCTGGGCACGCGATTCTGCGTGCGCACCGAGGGTTCGCGCAGTCAGGTGTCGGTGCTCGACGGCCAGGTTCAGATCACCCCGCAATTGCTCACACAAAGTGCGACTCTCAAGGCCGGCGAGCGGCAGCGCTTCAAGCTCAACGGCTTCGACAGCGCCGAAACCTTCGACACCGCGTCCCTTGCCTGGGACAAAGGCATGCTGCTGGCCAGCAACATGCGTCTGGACGAATTGCTCGGCGAACTGAGCCGCTATCGCCGGGGCGTGCTGCGCTGCCATCCGGACGTGGCGGCGATGCGCGTGTCCGGAGCGTTTTCCCTGCGCGACACCGACGCCAGCCTGCGTCTGCTCAGCGACACCCTGCCGCTGAACATCAACAGCCTGACCCGCTATTGGCTGTCGGTGGAACCGCGTGTCTGAGCCCTCGGAAAATATTTTCAATATTTGCTGATACCTTTTCGCGACTCGTCCGGTGAGTGGATAGACCTTTCAATTCCACGCCCCCGACAGGAACACCGAATGACCGCAATGCCATCGCCCCGTCCCGCCACGTTTGCGCTCAAAGCCCTGAACCTGAGCCTGGCCCTGGCCTTCAGCGCACTGCTGCCGACCGCCGCCCACGCCGCCGACAGCGTCAGTGAAAGCGCCAGCCGCAGCGTCAACATCGGCCCCGGCCTGCTCAGCCATGTGCTGGCGCAATTTGCGGTCAGCGTCGGTGTGCCGCTGTCGTTCGATCCGGCGCAACTGGGCAATCGCCAGAGCCCCGGCCTGCAAGGCAGTTACACCGCGCAGAGCGGTTTTGCCCGGTTACTGGAAGGCAGCGGTTTCGAGCTGATCAGCACCGGCCACAACGGTTATACCGTCGCCCCGAAAGTTGTGGCGGACGGTGCGCTGGAACTGGGCGCCACCAACGTCAGCGCCCTGCGCGACGACAGCGGCGATACCTACGGCGGCGAGCAGGTCGCGCGCCGCGCGCAGATCGGCATGCTCGGCAACCAGGAGGTCAACGACCTGCCCTTCAGCGTCACCAGTTACACCGCCAAGACCATGGCCGATCAGCAGGCGCAAACCGTCGGCGATGTGTTGCTCAACGATGCCTCGGTGCGCCAGTCCAACGGCTTCGGCAACTTCTCGCAAATGTTCATGATCCGCGGCTTGCCGCTGGCCTCTGATGACATTTCCTATAACGGCCTTTATGGCGTGCTGCCCCGGCAGATCATCGCCGTCGAGGCGCTGGACCGGGTCGAACTGTTCAAGGGCCCGAACGCCTTCGTCAACGGCGTGACCCCGAGCGGCAGCGGCATCGGTGGCGGGATCAACCTGCAACCCAAACGCGCGATGGACACGCCAACGCGCAGCGTCACCCTCGACTACAGCGCCGACGGCCGGGTCGGCGGGCATCTGGATCTGGGCCAGCGCTTCGGCGAAGACAACCGCTTTGGCGCGCGGGTCAACCTGATGCAGCGCGAAGGCGACACCGCCGTCGATGACGAAGATCAGCGCTCGTCGCTGTTCAGCGTCGGCCTGGACTATCGCGGCGATCGCCTGCGGGTCTCGACCGATTTCGGTTATCAGAAGCAGGTGATCAATCAGGGGCGCTCGGTGATCTATGTCGATTCGAGCCTGACAAAAGCCCCCAAGGTGCCGCACGCCAACGCCAGCTACGCCCAGAGTTGGAGCTACTCACAACTCGAAGACACCTTCGGCATGGCCCGCGCCGAATACGACCTCAACGACAACTGGACCGCCTACGTGTCCGGCGGCGCCAAGCACACCCGCGAAAACGGCGTGTACTCGTCGCTGACCGTCACCGACCTCAACGGCAACGCCCGTGGCGGCATGCTCTATTCGCCACACGATGAAGACAATAAAAGCGCAATGGCCGGGCTCAACGGCCGCTTCGACACCGGCCCCGTCACGCACCAGTTGAACCTCGGCTGGGCGGGCATCTGGGGCGAGCAACGCTCGGCGTTCGAAACCATCGGCGCGGCCGGGCGCTACAGCACCAACCTGTACAACGTCACCGACAAACCGCGCCCGACGCCAACCTCGTTTGCCAGCGACATCAACGACCCGCGCATCACCGGCAAGAACATCCTGCGCAGCGAGGCGATTTCCGACACCCTCGGTTTCGTCGATGACCGCATCCTGCTGACCCTCGGCGTGCGCCGCCAGGCACTGAAAGTCGACGGCTGGAGCACCGCCACCGGCGCCCGCACCTCCAGCTATGAAGAATCGATCACCACCCCGGTCTACGGCCTGGTGATCAAGCCGTGGGAACACGTGTCGTTCTACGCCAACCGCATCGAAGGCCTGGCCAAGGGCCCGACGCCGCCGACCACGGCAATCAACCGCGACGAAACCTTCGCCCCGGTGCGCAGCAAACAGATCGAGGCCGGCGTGCGGCTGGACATGGGCAGCTACGGCGCCAACCTCGGCGTCTATCGCATCGAGCAACCGTCGAGCTACACCCAGGACGGGATCTTCCGGGTCGACGGCCAGCAGACCAACAAAGGCGTGGAACTCAACGTCTACGGCGAACCACTCGACGGCCTGCGCCTGCTCAGCGGCGCGACCGTGATGAAGACTGAACTGGAAGGCAGCAGCAACGGCGTGAATGACGGCAACCGCGCCGTCGGGGTACCGCGCTTCCAGTTCAACCTCGGTGCCGACTGGGACGTTCCGGGCCTCGAAGGCGCCGCCCTCAGCGCGCGGATGTTGCGCACTGGCGGTCAGTACCTGAACGCGGCGAACACCCAGAGCATTCCGGCGTGGAACCGCTTCGACCTCGGCTCACGCTATGCCTTCAAACTGGATGAAAAGCAGATCACCCTGCGGGCCAATCTGGAGAACGTCGCCAACGAAGCCTATTGGGCTTCGGCCAACGGCGGTTACCTGACTCAGGGCACGCCGCGTACGCTGAAGGTTTCGGCCACCGTGGACTTCTGACCGCTCGTCATCCGGCCGGCACCAAGGGTTCGGCGCGTCTGACCAATATCAGGTGATCCCCTTTCCGGAGACAGACCATGATGACGCGCAAACTCACCTCGCTGTTGCTGATCGGCCTGCTGGCCAGCGGTTCGGCCGCCACGTTCGCGGCCAACGACGGCGCCGATGCCACGGGCACCAAATCCGGCTCCACCAGTGGTTCACAAATGCCGCCCGACAACACACCGGGCTCGCCGTCCGGCGGCAGCGGTGCGGGTGGCGGCACCGGCACCAATGGCGGCGCCAGCGGTTCGGGCTCGGGAGCTGGAGGTGGTACCGGTTCGGCCGGTGGCGGTACGGGCGGTGCCGGCGGTGGCACGGGCGGCTGAACGAACAAGAGCAGGTCATGGTGAAGACCATGGCCTGTGGCTGAACCCGATTGGTTTTTTGTCAGCGATCCGAGCGCAGCAATTCGCCGAGGCCGACGTCCATCGACAACACGGCCGCGCGATTGCGGCCGGCGTTCTTGGCCTGATACAGCGCCGCATCGGCACGCTGGATGAACAGCTCCGGGCTGTCGTTGCCCAGCGGAATGAAGGAATAGCAGCCCAGGCTCACCGTGAGATAACCGGTGGGCGAGCCGCTGTGGGTGATGTGTTTGTCCATGACGCTGCGGCGAATCTGCCCGGCAATTGCCAACGCGCCGTTGATGTCGGTGTCCGGCAGCAACACCGCGAACTCTTCACCGCCATAGCGTACCGCCAGATCGGATTTGCGCTGGCAGCAGTTTTTCACCACCTGCGCGACCTGCGTCAGGCAATGGTCGCCGGCCACATGGCCGTAGGCGTCGTTGTAGCTTTTGAAAAAATCGATATCGAGCATGATCAGGCTGACCGGACTCGACTGCCGTGCGCCCCGGGCAAACTCTACCTCCAGCGAACGCTCGAACAGGCGCCGGTTGGCCAGCCCGGTCAAACTGTCGTGGGTGGCGATCTGCTCCAGCGCCCGCTGGGCCTTGCGCAGGTTTTTCTCGATCCGCTCGCCATCGCGCACCTGATGAATGAACACCCAGCCGAACAGCCCCACGCCGAGCATCACCAGCGCCACGATCACGCTGGACTGGAACGCCCGGTCATGCCAGCCCTGAAGAATCGTGTCCCGCGACGAAGAGGCGGCCACCACCAGCGGATAACTTTCCAGCTGCCGGTAACCGTAAAGGCGCGTCACGCCGTCGACCACTGAATCGATCATCGCCGTGCCAGCAGAGGCATTGGGCAGCAGCTTCCCGTAGATCTCGCCCTTGGCCAGCGAGGTGCCGATCAGAGACTCGTCGAACGGCCGACGGGCGAGCAAGGTGCCGTCGGTCAGGCCGAGGAACATGGTGCCGTTGTCGTCCAGGCTGAAGCTTTTGAAGAACTGGTCGAAGTAGGACATCTTGATCCCGGCCAGCAACACGCCCTGGAAGTTGCCGGCATGGTCGTTCACCCGTTTCGAGATCGGGATGATCCACTCGCCGTTCTCACGGCTGCGGATCGCCGGGCCGATATGCGCCACGCTCGACACGTTCTGCTGGTGAAACTTGAAGTACTCGCGATCCGCCACGCCGTTGCCGCGCGGCAGATCCGGGAACGAGGTAATCACCCACTGACCATCGCGATCGAACAGAAACAGCCCGTGCAACTGCTCCAGTTGCTGCACCCGTCGGGCGAAGGTTTTCTGCAGACGCGGCTTCTGCGTCGTGCCGTAGCCATCGTCCTGAATCCAGTCGACGAGGCTGGTCATGACCAGATCAGCCGCCTGAAAGGTGTCTTCGGCCTGCTGCGCCATGGCCCGGGTCAGGTTCGCCGACGACATCTGCGCGGTCGCCAGATCCTGGCGCCGCGACTGCTCGATCTGCAAATACAGCAAACCGGACAGGCTCAGACACACCGCAACGATGAACAACACCGCCGCCTTGCGCAGGGGCAAACGCTTGAGGGTGCCGCCGGGGGCCTGGTGCGGATCGTGAATGGGGATAGGCAAAAGCGTGTCCTGGGCAGGTACGACAGGGGCAAAGGCCCGAAACCCTTGTTTTTTGTGAGCGTAGCCCACCGGGTTGTGTGGGGCAACCAAGTGCCACCGCGACAATCCCGACCCTGTTGCTATCGGCGCGCAGGGCAATTGGATGACCTGCCGCGCGAATTATTTTTGCCTGCCCGTTTTTTGCCCGCATCAGCCCTGACGGGCCAACCGCCGCATCGCACTGTGCAGATGCGCCCGCGCACTTTCCGGATCGCCCTCGCGCATCTGCTCGTACGCCCGTTGCGCAACCGCGTGCGGCACCGGTTTCAACACCCGTTGCGTGGCCATCGCCAGCAGTTGTACTTGGGCGGCACGCTCCAGGTAATACAGATCGTCCCATGCTTCGGCGATGGTCGGCGCCGCGACAATCACCCCGTGATTTTTCAGGAACAGAATGTCGGCCTCGCCCATGACTCCGGCGATCCGGTCGCCTTCACGCTCGTCCAGCGCCAGCCCGTTGTAATGCTCGTCCACCGCCGTGCGCCCGTAGAACTTCAGCGCGGTCTGACTCAACCACAACAGCGGCGGCCCTTCCAGCAGGCACAACGCGGTCGCGTTCGGCATGTGGGTGTGGAACGCGACTTTCACCCGAGGCAGCCGCTGGTGCAGGCGCGCGTGAATATAGAAAGCAGTGGCCTCCGGCTGGCCCTCGCCGTCCACCACGTTGCCGTCGAAGTCGCAGACCAGCAGGTTGTGCGCCGTCACTTCGGAAAACGCATAGCCGTAGGGATTGACCAGAAACAGGTCATCGTGTCCCGGCAACATTGCCGAAAAGTGATTGCAGATCCCCTCCTCCAGCCCGTGCAGCGCCGCCAGTTGAAAGCACGCCGCCAGCTCTTGGCGGGCGGTGATGATGGCTTCGCTGTCGAGGTTCAACGAGCCGAAATGCGCGGGTCGGGCGCTGCCGGTAAGGATATGGGCCATAGCGAAACTCCTTTTATTACCAGCCGAGGGACGCGAACAGCGGGAGCACTTCGTCCAACGTGTTGAGGATGGCGTCGGGCCGATAGTCCGGCAGCAACTGACGACCGGTCCCGCGATCGATCCATACGCAGCGAAAATGCATGTCGCGGGCCGCCGTGTGGTCGAGCATCGGGCTGGCGCAGATGTGCACCACCTGATCGCGGCTGACGCCCAATTGCTCATGAGCGTAGTCGAACAGCCTCGGCGCCGGTTTGTAGGCGCCGGCCTGTTGCGCGGTGATCACCCGGTCGATGTGACCACCGAGTTGAGCGACGTTGCCGGCGATGATGTCGTCATCGGTGTTGGAGACGATGCACAGCTTGAAACCCTTGGCCTTGAGCTGCGCGAGGGTCTCGACGACTTCGGGAAACGGCGGCATCTGCGGGATCGCGGTGGCCAGACGCTGACTGTCTTCGCTGGCACTCGCCAGGCCCAGTTCTTCCAGGGCCAGTTGCAGGCCGAGGGTGCTCAGCTCGCGAAACGAGCGGTGCGGCGGCGTCTGTTCCAGGCGATGTTCGTGGCGGTCGTAGAC
The DNA here is from genome assembly GCF_002113125.1 of Pseudomonas sp. B20(2017). Classification (GTDB taxonomy): domain Bacteria; phylum Pseudomonadota; class Gammaproteobacteria; order Pseudomonadales; family Pseudomonadaceae; genus Aquipseudomonas. The sequence continues at coordinate 119,714 of NZ_NEJP01000011.1, forward strand.
CTTGATCAGGCGCCCGGCGTCAACCCGGTGCTCGCCCTTCTCGCTCAGGATCCGTTCGGCCACGGCGCGCAGGCCTTCGTCCCATTGAATCAAGGTGCCGTAGCAATCGAAGGTCAGCCATTGCGGGCGCGGTGTGTTGATCAAGGTCATGGGGGCATTCCTCTGCAAGTGAGGGCTTCAGCTTATGAACTTGGGGTGATAGTGTGAAATTAAATAAATAGCCAACCGTCAGTTGCCAAGCAAATATCGAGACCGCCGCCATGCTGGATCTGGAACTGCTGAAAACCTTCGTCTGCGTGGTCGATGAAGGCAGCTTCACCCGCGCCGCCGAACGCGTCCACCGCACCCAATCCACGGTCAGCCAACAGGTGCGCAAACTCGAAGACCTGGTCGGCCACGCCCTGCTGTTGCGCGACCGCACCGGGCTGAACGTCAGCGTCACCGAGCACGGCGAACTGCTGATCCACTACGCCCGCCGCCTGCTGGCCTTGTCCGCCGAGGCCAGCGAAGCACTGGCCAGCGACCTGGATCTGGAGATCCTGCGCATCGGTATGCCGGAAGATTTCGACGCCCGGCGTATGGCGCTGATCCTCGCGGGTTTTACCCGCAGCCACCCGCAAGCGCGGCTGGAAACCGTCAGCGGCATGAGCCTCGACTTGCGCCAACGCCTCGACAGCGGAGAAATCGACATCGCCCTGATCAAACGCGAACCCGACAGCGGCCCGGCCTGGGCGACCTGGCCGGAACGACTGGTTTGGGTCAAGGGTGCTGAGTTCGACTCATCCAGTGGCGTGTTACCGCTGGCATTGTTTCCCCAGGGCTGCCTGTACCGACAACGGGCAATCCGCCTGCTCGACGTGGCGCAACGCCCATGGCGTGTGGCCTTCGGCAGCCACAGCCTGACCGGCATTCAAGCGGCGGTGGCCTCCGGGCTCGGGGTTTCGGTGCTGCCGGCGTCGGCGGTGTTGCCGGAGCATCGGGTGTGCACGGACTTGCCACCATTGCCGCCGACGGAGCTGGCGCTGGTCAGCCGCGAAGGGGTGTTGAGTGGATTGCAGCGAGGGTTGGTGGAGTTTCTGCGGGGGGAATTGGGGGTGGATGCGGGGGGATTTGCTTGATCCCCCAAATGGCGCTGAGCTCAGGGCTTGTTGACTTCGCGCAGCAGGTCTGCGACCGGGAGGCTCATGGTGTTTGAGTAGTAGGGTTTGTAGCCCCAAGCGGTAATGACGACTTTGCAGGGGACCTGGAGCTTTCCGGACAACAGGCCATTCAACTCCTGAGTTGAAAGAAATTCCTGAGTTGAACCGTTATTTACGGTCTGCCTTAAAGTTGCACTCGTCACGTAGTTGTATTTCCCACCTGCCTTGTTGGCCTCATCTACATCAATCAGTCCGTACGCCGAATACCTGAAGCGGTTAGTGATAGAGAAGTCCTGATCGTCACCCAGCGCACATTTCAGAGTTGTCGAAGCGGCGCCTTCCCTCATTCCTCTCCCAAACAGATCCAAAAGATTTACATCAGAGCCGTAGTAAATTTCGTAATACAGGCCGTTGGGCTTTCTCTCTATCGCCAGAAAATTGAGATTTGCAGGCTGGACCGTATGGTTTTTAGCGCAGGCTGAACACAAGGTAATCAGTAGAAGTAAAAGAGCGTTTTTCATATCAGCAAACGTCCTTGTTGATAGCTTCAAACATAAGGTCACTGGCTGACTTTCCCTGAGCGATGGGCCTGGTGAACATCGCTTGGGCATTGGCGTGGTTCGTATCCATATTCACATTGACATTGGGTCCACTGACCACTTGCCACTTCTCTCCAAAGTCGGCTACCGAATCGGACTGATCGGGCCTCGAGGGTGTGGCTTTGATATTGATCCAATAATCGGCCACCGGCGTCGGTTTCTCTCCGTATATATCAGATCCCAGCCACACCAGAGTGCCCTCCCCCACAGGATCCAGCGTTACCAACATATTGATCCTGTATCCCCACTCAGACATGACACGGGTCAAGTGGGCTCCGTTCCATCCACCCAAACTATGGCCCACTATATAGATAGGGCAGGATTTATAAGGAATCAGGTTCAGAACATATTTCTGAATATCCTTCTTCCCCCGAACCTCGTTGTACCCAAGCCACTCGGATTTATACTTGCCCTCTTTTTCCAGCTTACCGTTTCGATCATCAAAGCCAGATTTAGCTTGGTTAACGTTTTCAAAGGGGCCGGAAAAGTAATAGCTCTCCTTGTCACCCGCCCCGCCGATAAAAAAAACAACCGCCTTGGTACTCTCCACCGGAACAGCCTTCACACTGACATCCTTCTTGTCCGTCAGCGTATGTTCCTTGTGCAGCTTGTAATTGTTGCCTTTCTCGCACGTGACCGTTTCCGCACCCATGCCTCATTCCTCCAGAAACAGTTTGATGGTTTCCGGAAGGTGCGAACTGATCGTGTGGGTAAAACCGGCGGCGTCAGACACGCCGTGCTCCATCCGACCGTCCGCGCGCTGAATCATGTACGGATGATTCGGCATCGGTTCGCCGGTCGTGTCGTTCACCAACTGCAACTTGTCGGTGAAGTGCACCGGCATTGGCAGCAGGCCGCTGAAAGGGGCGTTCACCACGGTATCGCCGATGATCACGGTGCCAGATCCACCGATGACCACATTCCCATGCCCACCGGTACTGTCCAGGGTGGCGGCGTTCAGGCCATTGATAAAAACCGTCGAGGCAACGCCACCGGTAATCGGACTGCCGCACGCCGACTTGTCGGTCATTCGCGCAGCGGGCAGCCCGTCGAAATTCACATTCGGTGAACCGCTGACAATCGGGTTGGTGCCATGCCCCGGCAATGGGCAAGCGGTCGGGTCGGTCACTCGGGCAGCGGGTTTTCCGCTCATGAAAAAGCTCCTTGCAGTATCGCGTCATCATCCGTGGGGCGCGCAGCATGAACAAAGTCCTTCCATTGATCAAACCCGATTGCAAAAAAAAACAGGCGCCTGAAAAGGCGCCTGTTTTTTATGACCGGTAACCGCTCCGGTCAACGCGACGGCGGCACTCGAATGTCCCCCGCCCGGCACTGGGTTTTCACGCCCTTGCCGCAGGCGCCGAATTGCAGGTCCTTGCCCATGCACACGCGCACTTCCGAGAGTTCCGGGCCGTTGCAGATGACGGCGATGCCGTCTGAGGGGATGCCCGGATTGCTCCTGCGGAACAGGTCGGCAATTTCCTGCGCTTCGAAGTAATAAGAGCTACTGAATGGTTGCAGCTCTTCCGGGATTTTTACCGCGGCCACGGCTTTGTCCGCTTCGTCCAGATAACCCATCGCGCCGAGGCCGCTGCAGGTGCCGTGCTTGCTCCATTCGTGATCGAGCAGTTTTTTGGTCGGGAACAGCGTCAGGCCTTTGGCCGTTTCGGCAGCCGACAGGTTGGTCAGTGGCGGGCAGGATTCAGGCCAGCCGCCCTTGGCGTATTGCGGCCACAGGCCATGCAGGACAAAACCGTAGCCCTTGCCGGTGCATTGAGGGTCGTCCTTGTGGGTCAGGCAAAAGGTCGGCGACCAGGACAACGTCAGCAGGTAGTAATCGAATACCCCCGCCACCGATTCCGCCTTGCTGGCGGACGACTGGCGTGCCGAACTCAGGCCGATGCTACCGACCGTCAGCGCAATCAGCGCCATAATTGTAAAAAGCTTTTTCATGTTCCCGCTCCTTGGGACGCGTGCGTCCGTGGTTTCTGTGGCCTGACCATCACTTGGTCAGACGCTGATTGAGTCATGCCCGTGTTGCAAGCGCATGACGCAGGGCAAAACCTGCATTACTTTGAAAGGACTACGATGAAGTTGAAATCACCACAGGGAACCGACATGAGTAAAGCAGACGAACTCGCCGCGAAACTCAAACAAACCCGGCACACCCATGCTGACGAAATCACCTGCGCCGACCTGGAAATCGATTGCTGGCCGGCTCAGGTCTACGCCTTGTATCACCGTATCGAGGGCTGGTTGCAACCGGTCACCGAGGTAGGCCTGAAGATTCGGCGCAATCCTACTCATGTTTGCGAAAGTTCGCCGGATGGCGAGACCCACGACTACGCCATCGACCAGTTGATCATCGAAGCCAACCACCACAGCCTGACGTTCGATCCCATCGCCCGTTTCACCGAAGACGGCGCCGGGCGCGTGCAGATCAACCTGCCGGGCAAGGAAACCTCGCTGCTGCGCACCGTCGACGAACACGGCGAAAGTCACTGGTGGTTGCAGACCATCGAGACCGGGCAACAACTGGATGCGATTGCGTTGACGGAAAACAACCTGCTGTTGGTAGTCCAGGAAGGGCTCGGTCTGTAGGCCGGACCTGACAAAACTGTAATCCGCCCCTCAGCCAGCTGAAAGCTGCCGCTGGTTAGGCTCCCCGTCATTGGTCAAACGGGGACTTCCAGCGCATGCCTTCCACCACCTCAAGACGCACTTTCGTCAAAGGCCTCGCCGCCAGCGGTCTGCTCGGCGGCCTCGGCCTGTGGCGCACGCCGGTCTGGGCCTTGAACAGCCCCGGCCAGGTGAACGAGTTAAGCGGCACCGACTTCGAGCTGTTCATCGGCGAAACCCCGGTCAACTTCACCGGCCAGCCCCGCACCGCGATGACCATCAACGGCAGCCTGCCCGGCCCGCTGCTGCGCTGGCGTGAAGGCGACACGGTGACGTTGCGGGTGCGCAACCGGCTCAAGGCAGACACATCGATCCATTGGCACGGCATTCTGCTGCCGGCCAACATGGACGGCGTGCCGGGCCTGAGTTTCAAGGGCATCGAGCCGGGCGGCGTGTACGTCTACCAGTTCAAGGTTCGCCAGCACGGCACCTACTGGTATCACAGCCATTCCGGCTTGCAGGAACAGGCCGGCGTCTACGGGCCGCTGGTGATCGACGCCCGGGAACCGGAGCCGTTCCAGTACGACCGCGACTACGTGGTGATGCTCAGCGACTGGTCCGACGAAGACCCGGCCAGCCTGATGAAGACCCTGAAAAAGCAGTCCGACTACTACAACTTCCACAAACGCACCGTCGGCGATTTCATCCACGACGTCGGCGAAAAAGGCTGGGGCGCCACCGTCGCCGATCGCACGATGTGGGCGCAGATGAAGATGAATCCCACCGACATCGCCGACGTCAGCGGCGCCACGTACACCTTCCTGATGAACGGCCACGCCCCGGATAACAACTGGACCGGTCTGTTCCGCCCCGGCGAAAAGCTGCGGCTGCGGCTGATCAACGGCTCGGCCATGACCTACTTCGACGTGCGCATCCCCGGCTTGAAAATGACCGTGGTCGCCGCCGACGGCCTGAACGTCAAACCGGTCAGCGTCGACGAGTTGCGCATCGCCGTGGCGGAAACCTATGACGTGATCGTCGAGCCCGCCGCCGACGCCTACACCCTGTTCGCCCAGGCCATGGACCGCACCGGTTACGCCCGAGGCACCCTCGCCGCCCGCGCCGGTTTGTCGGCCCCGGTGCCGGCGCTGGACCCGCGACCGCTGGTGACCATGGACGACATGGGCATGGGCGGCATGGATCATGGCTCGATGGACATGAGCGGCATGGACCACGCCAGCATGAACATGGGCCCGATGCAGTCGCACCCCGACAGCGGAAAGGACAATCCGCTGGTGGACATGCAAGCCATGACCACCGCCGCGAAACTCGACGACCCCGGCCTCGGCCTGCGCAACAACGGCCGCCGCGTGCTGACCTACGCCGACCTGCGCAGCACGTTCGAAGACCCGGACGGCCGCGACCCGAGCCGCACCCTCGAGCTGCACCTCACCGGCCACATGGAGAAATTCGCCTGGTCATTCAACGGCATCAAGTTCTCCGACGCCGAGCCCCTGCGTTTGAAGTACGGCGAGCGCATCCGCCTGGTGCTGGTCAACGACACGATGATGACCCACCCCATTCACCTGCACGGCATGTGGAGCGATCTGGAAGACGAAAACGGCAATTTCCAGGTGCGCAAACACACCATCGACATGCCGCCCGGCTCCCGCCGCAGCTACCGCGTCACCGCCGATGCGCTCGGCCGTTGGGCCTATCACTGCCATCTCCTGTACCACATGGAAATGGGCATGTTCCGCGAAGTGCGGGTGGAAGAATGAGGACGCCGACCATGACTCGATTTGCCGCGTTTTCGTTGTCACTCCTGTCGATGGCCCAGGCCTTCGCCGCCAGCGACATGCAGGGCATGGATCACAGCCGGATGGGCGATCTGCAAAGCATGGACGAGGGCATGATGCAGCCCGCCGCGCCGACCGAAAGCCGCACGCCGATTCCGGCGCTGACCGACGCCGACCGCGCCGCCGTGTTCACCAGCCACGCCGGACATCAGGTCCACGACAGCGCCATCAACACGTACTTCCTCGCCGACAAACTCGAATGGCAGGACGCCGACGACGCCAGCACTCTGGCCTGGGACTTGTCCGGCTGGATCGGCGGCGACATCGATCGGCTTTGGCTGCGCTCCGAGGGCGAACGCAGCAACGGCAAGACCGAAGATGCGGAAATCCAGGCGCTGTGGGGCCACGCGATTTCGCCGTGGTGGGACGTGGTCAGCGGCGTGCGCCAGGACTTCAAACCCGGCGCTCCACAAACCTGGGCCGCGTTCGGCCTGCAGGGCATGGCGCTGTACAACTTCGAAGCCGAAGCCACGGCCTTCATCGGCGAAAACGGCCAGAGCGCGCTGCGGCTGGAGGGCGACTACGACATCCTGCTGACCAATCGCCTGATCCTGCAGCCCACCGCCGAACTCAACGTCTACGGCAAAAACGACCCGCAACGCGGGATCGGCTCGGGCCTCGCGAACACCGAAGCCGGACTGCGCCTGCGCTATGAAATCCGCCGCGAATTCGCGCCCTACATCGGCGTGACCTGGAACCGCACCTACGGCCACACCGCCGATTACGCACGGGAAGAAGGCGAGGATCGCAGCGAAGCGCGACTCGTCCTCGGCGTGCGGCTGTGGTTCTGAATCCCATCAAAAAACAACACCGAGGTCTTGCATGCGCACATTGAAAATCTCCCTCGTCTTCGCCGGCGGTCTGCTCCTGAGCACCCTGGCCCAGGCCCATCCGAAACTGCTGTCGTCGACCCCGGCCGAAGGTGCCGACGGCGCGGCGCCCGGCAAGATCGAACTGCGGTTTTCGGAGGATCTGCTGACCCAGTTCTCCGGCGCCAAACTGGTGATGACCGAAATGCCCGGCATGGCCCACTCGCCGATGCCGATGAAGGCCAAAGTCAGCGCCGGCAGCGACCCGAAAACCATGCTCGTCACCCCGCTCTCGCCTCTGCCCGCCGGCAGCTACAAGGTCGAATGGCGCGCAGTATCGTCGGACACGCACCCGATCACCGGCAACGTCACGTTCAAAGTGAAGTGAGCGATGGCTGAACTGATCAACATCCTCCTGCGTCTGGCGTTGTATGTGGATTTGCTGCTGTTGTTCGGGCTCGCGTTGTTCGGGCTGTACAGCGTTGAAGCGGTGCTGCGGTTTCGGCCGATGCTGCGCGGGATGGCGTTGATCGGGGCGCTGCTGTCAGTGGCGGGACTGGTGCTGATGACCCGCGCCATGAGTGGCGAAACGGAGTTCGCGGCGCTGTGGCCGCATCTGCAAATGATGGTGCTGGAAACCGACGTCGGGCTGGCGTGGGCGCTGCGGATGATTACGCTGATCGTCGTGATGATCTGGCCGGGATTGTGGCTGGCATCGATGGCCGGCGCCGTCGCCCTCGCCTCCCTGGCCTGGAGCGGACACGGCGCGATGGATAACGCGTGGCATCTGCTCAGCGACATCCTGCACTTGCTCGCGGCGGGTGCGTGGTTAGGCGCCATGCTCGCGTTGATCTTGATGGCGCGGCTCGACGCACTGTGCAGCGAGGCGCGCATTCGTTCGCTGGCGGATTCCGTCAAACGCTTCGAAGGCGTCGGCGCGGCAATTGTGCTCATCCTGTCGGTCACCGGCGTGGCGAATTACCTGTTCATTGTCGGCCCGTCACTGGGCGAAGTCCTGCTCGGCACCTACGGGATTCTGCTGGCGATCAAGGTTGTGTTGTTCGGGGGCATGCTGGTGCTGGCCGCGTTGAACCGCTTCCACCTCGGGCCGTTGCTCGAGCAATCTTTGCGCGCGGGGCAGCATCAAGTGGCGGCCAACGCCTTGCGCCGCAGCGTGGCACTGGAGCTGATGATTGCGCTTCTGATCGTGGGACTGGTGGCGTGGCTGGGTACATTGAGCCCGGAACCGGGGTGACACCCGGCAAACCCATTCACTACACTGGCCCGCACTCCCACTGCACAAGCCCGATCACAATGACAATTCCAAAAAGCACGATGATCTTCTGCGGCCTGCTGGCCATGGCCGGCGCCGCTCAGGCACAAGAGCCGGCCTCGCACCTCGATACCATTCAGCAACAGGGCCAGTTGCGCGTTTGCACCACCGGCGACTACAAGCCCTACACCTTCAAACGCCCGGACGGCGGATTCGAAGGCATCGACATTGCCATGGCGCAATCCCTGGCCGACAGCCTCGGCGTCAAGGTCGAATGGGTACAGACCACCTGGAAAACCCTGATGCCGGACATGCAGGCCGGCAAGTGCGACATCGGCGTCGGCGGCATTTCGGTGACCCTCGAACGCCAGAAAAAAGCCTTCTTCAGCAACACCCTCGACGTCGACGGCAAGATCCCGCTGGTGCGCTGCGCCGACCAGTCCAAATACCAGACCATTGAGCAGATCAACCAGCCCAACGTGCGCCTGGTCGAACCCGCCGGCGGCACCAACGAAGCCTTCGTCCACGCCTTCCTGCCCAAGGCGCAACTGGCGTTGCACGACAACGTGACCATCTTCGAGCAACTGCTCGACAACAAGGCCGACGTGATGATCACCGACGCCTCCGAAGCCCTCTACCAACAAAAACTCAAACCCGGCCTGTGCGCCGTCAACCCGAGCCAGTTCATGCAATACGGCGAAAAAGCCTACCTGCTGCCGCGCGACGACATCAGCTGGAAACTCTACGTCGACCAGTGGCTGCACCTGAGCAAAGTCACCGGCAAATACCAGAAAGTCCTGAGCGAATGGATCGCCGTACCCGCGGCTCAGTGAACCTCAGTCGTCATGCATCAGGCCGGAGCTGTACTGGTTGAAACTGTTGCCGATATTGCTCCCGCCAAACTTCAACGTATTCACGTTCCGCGCCTCCGGCGACTGACAGTCGCTGGAGAAACAACTGGTGGTAGTCAAGCCACCGGAGCCGGAGCAGGCGCTTAGAACCGAGACAGTTGCGACGATCAACAGCGCTTTGAGTGGATTGTTCATGGTGTGTGGCGCTCGGGTGGGGTCGGGATCTTGTGGAGGGATCGTAGGCCTGTGCGGGTGGCGGGAAGATGAAACTTGCGGGGTTTTCAGCGGGGGTTCAGGTTCGGTCTTTCACAAAGGTTTACATCGGTTTTTCAGTTCGCTCGGTATAGTTTTTTGCAACTTGAGCAACCCAGAGAACCCGCAATGCCGTCGACCAGCCAGTTGGTAAATCCTGACCTGATAAAGATTCGACGGCTGTTCACAACACCCCTCGCCAGCATCCAGTACCCCGATGCCGCAAAACTTAATTCCCAACTGAAAACCATCATCACGACCCGCATGGCGCAAGATCGTAGCGGCGCCCAGCGCAGCAACGAGGGCGGCTGGCAGTCCGCGAACGACTTCCATGAATGGGGCGAAGAAGCCAGCGACGCCCTGGTGAAATTCGCCAAAGCGTTCGCCGTGCAAATGACGGCAGTGCACAGCGAACAATTCGGACTGATCGAACCGAGTTTCGAATGGAAACTCAACGCCTGGGCCAACGTGAATACCGCCGGCCACAGCAACGCCCTCCACGGACATCCGGGCGCCTTCTGGTCAGGCGTCTACTGGGTGGATGCCGGCGGCCGAGAAGACGACCCGACCGTCGGCGGCGACCTGGAATTCGCCGACCCACGCGGCATGGTCGCCTCCACCTACAACCCCGCACTGCGAATGCGCGTCGAAGACTGCATAACCGCAGGCTTCAGCAGCACCTGCGCCGCCAGCAGCGGCACCTTCATCATGTTTCCATCGTGGCTGATGCATTCAGTTCGACGGTTTGAAGGGACGAGGCCAAGGATTTCGATTGCGTTTAATTTTGGTGCTTGAGCCACAGAAAAGCGGCCCTCCACGACAGAGGGCCGCAACGACCTACTTCGGCTCGACGTTATCCAACGCCTGATTCACCGCCAACGACCCCAACATCACCAACTGCGCAATGCCGATGGCGGTTTTACGGTGGGCGGGTTCCAGGGAGGCGGCGAAGTTGTTGAGCATTTCGGAGGCTGATCCCAAGGATTCGCTGGCGTTGGCGAGCAGGGATTCGGTGTCGTAGGCCGGGTTGGCAAAGTACATCGGATCGTGTTGGGTGTGGCTGCCCATGATCCGTTGCTGTGGGGTGAGGTAGTGATCGAGGGCGCGTTCGGCGGCTTCGTTCAGGGTTCGTGAATCGGGGAATTTGTAGGGGGAAACTGGATCGGTTTCTGGTGGGTTGGGTGTTGGTTTGAACATGGATGAAACTCCTAACACTTTTAGTGAAGGCTTCACCCTTTCGCTACCAAACGAAGGGTGGCGGCCATGAACAGGTTGGTAGACCGGGTGTCAGGAGCCGGCGCGCCCGAAGACGCCCTGTACATGACCACCATAGACCCCGATCAAAGCACGACCGGAGACGATGACGCTGTACATCTAACACACGGGCTACCAAACCCGACCACTGGTTTTCAGTGACTTGGGAACGATAAAAGCCACGGGGTAGACGCACAAGCCGGCGGATTCTGTCTTAGGTGTAGGGGGTGGCGCAAGGTTGTGTAGGTCCTAGATGACGTCGATAGTATTCAATTAAACGATCTAACGTTGCTGTTTAAAACAAGCTCAAGGAGTAGTGACTAGCCATGCGCTACGGGTAGCGCAGCGCGTCGGGCCAATGATGGATTGGATGAGCTAATTCTGTAGGCCTTAAAACTCGTAGCCTTCAGCGCCATAAAGAAATCTCGTACCACTTTCGTACCACCCTTCTTCTGTCTCACCACGCGGCACGCCAATATTCCTCGTTGACGCGTGTGTCTGTCGCTCCAATCCAAAGCACTCCCTACAAGCTTTCCTGCGCGAGCACGAAGCACCTGGGCGGAAGTGTGTCTGTGTCATTTGCATAAGTACGAGCGAGACGAAGCGCAGCACCGCCCTACAGGAGATGTCAGATTTTCGGGAAAGACATCAGAAAAAAGTAATTTTGGTAAGCCGAACGTTTTATTCGGCTTAGAGCCTTGATTTCAGGTGTCTGCAAAGGATCGGTAAAAGGTAATTTTCAAATAATAAATAGGGAAGGTAATTAACTTTCAAGGAAGTCATTTCTTTTTCTGTACCCAATACAAATCAACCAGTTACGAAAACATCACCTTTTCATTATTAATTACCTTCTGATGCAATCCAGCAAAGACAATGAATTCAGGGCTTTCGGCGGCGTACTGATGCCATGATTATTACTTTTTTCCAAATGCGCTCCTGAAAAGCGAACCCAAGCGCAGCCCCATAACTGCCGACCGCGTGCCGTGACACGTTAAGTGACCCAACCCTCGCAAGAATTCGCAGATTTTTTTGTCCTCGATGATTACAAGGGCGACTCCCGGCCACAGCGGCTTTCAGTCGCGTGCAGGACTGCGGAAAAAAACCATTTACTGCGCAGGCGCGTTGGGGGACGACAGAGCGCGAAAGAAAGTGCCTTGTCCGAAAAAACTGTATAGGCAAACAGTCTGATTGCATATCCAGCATCAGGCGTTTAGGATCCAATTAAAATCTGAGCTAGGCACTCTGCCACTAGAGGACCATTTTATGTTTTCAGTCGCTTCTGCTATCAGTGAAATTAAAACGATTGAAGAAATCAATCACCTATTCAAAATCGAGCATGACTATACATTGACAAAGGATGCATATCGTCGCCCCCTCCGGCCATACGAGCTGATAAATCCAGATGCCAAATGTCAATTCCTGAAAAAAAACAAGACTTGCGGACAACAACACCAACACGGTTTCGTAGTTGAGACATGCGACAACAAAAAAGTTCTCATTGGACACTGTTGTGCTCTGAACCATCTCGGCTTAGATGATGAAAAAGTCCGAAACGACTTCAAACGACTTTCGGCAACTGAAAGGGATGAAATTCGTCGAAGCAAGATCGATGTTCTTTTGGCAAAAAAGGAGACGTTAACTCGAGATGTGAAGCAAATACTTGGGGAAGTGAAGCTACTACAATCGGATGCTAGCCAAGTGCTCGCGTCTTTACCTACGCAACTGGTTAAAACCCTATCTGACCGGTGGAAACGAAACGCGCTAAAGGTTAGCTGCGAGTATCTAATCATTAAACGTGAAAAAGATAAAAGTGGAAGGACCGACGTAGAAAAATCTTGGCATTCTCATGAATGTGGAACGTTAAAGGGTCTTGGGACATGGCTACAAGCAGAAAACCAAAACTACGCACAGCGTCTATATGAGTTCCTACACAAACTTCAAAACATTTCATTAAAAAAACGACTTACTAAAGACGAGCTGGCAACGGCTGAATCAGTTTTCAATGAGCTTGCCGAGTTAGATGTGCTCGAACGCGAAATTAAAAAACAACGTAGTTTAATTATTGAATTTTGCACATTACCCAACCTGCTAGTAACCGTTCAATTATTCGCAAATAGAGAACTACGTGCAGCAATTGTTGAAAGCGCGTATCACCTCTCAGGAGAGTCGCTTAAAGTCTCGTCGAGTCGTGTAGTAGATGCGATCGATAGATCTATAAGAGAACACTACAAAGCAGATGGCCTTCGCATAGCACCTTAAGCTAAATCAAGTTAAACAACGAACAGAAACAAACACACAAACCTCCACCTACAATTACAACTTAACTCTCAAATACAAAAAAAACAAAGGCCAGGAACAAAAGTGCAAAAAGATAATGAATTCTTATCGCTATATCTAGAGAACGAAACTTCCAAAATACGCACTGAACTACTTAAAGAAAATCAAAGTATACGACTAGAGCTGGAGGCATTAACGAATTCTAGCAAGAGCTTGCTTGCCGATGTAGAAAACAAGATCACAAATGCTGAAAACAGAATCACGGAAAAAGCAATTGATAAAACGCTTTTTATTATTAAGCAAGTAAAAGAATGGGTAGGTATCGCAGCCGTTTTTATTTCAGCAATTTTCCTCCTAGGCGGCTTTCTAGGATATAACAACCTTGTAAATACTCTAACCGACGCTTTCAAAGACAGAGTTACCAAATGGATGCAATTTGATGAGCAAGGAAGTGGGGGGAAAAGAGCACTCGATGAGCTCCGCACTGAGGCAATTATCAACGCGTACATGATTCGACTTGCACGAAATTACTCTTCGTCGAGTGAATCACTTTTCCCAATTAACGGAGCGGAAGAAAAACGCTTATTAGACGTCCTGCAAACGCCAACGACAAAATACTCAGACTTTTCCGACATCCTAACAATTATCGTTAAAAATCGTGGCCCTTTCAGATTTGCTCTTTCGGAAGATGACGTAGGAAAAAAAATAGCATCTTTGCTTACCGTAGAAGAAATATCACCTGAGAAAAAAAGGCTGATATTAGAGAAAATGAACGGAGATGCTGCGCTACTCCCCTATTCGAAGTCGATTTTGAATGACGAAAATCAAAGCATTTATGTTCGCCTAGCAGCATTTGAGAATGTAAAAAATTTTGATTCGGAGTTAGCTATCGCTTTCGCAAACAAGAATGTAGACAATATAACGCCAAGACTGAAACCAAACCTAGTTCTTTATCTGGCGAGAGAGTCGGGGCAATACGATCCGGCACTACGCTACGTACAAATTCTAATAGAACAAAAATCAGAATACTGGCAGTCTAACTTACTCGAGTTAGTATCAGGTCTTGGAGAAACATTACCATCTGCTGTAAACTCTGACGCTTACAAACTCGCCGACCTATTTACTAAAGTTGTTGAAATAGATGGAAAAATAGGGATGTCGGATGAGAAGTTTGGCCCTAAACGAATAGTTTTAAAACTTGATGGCGGTTACGCTATGCTTGCAAAGCCCGGTCGCTTGTTGAAGGAACCGCAATTAATCAAGAACATCATAACAAAAAAAGGGGATTCGATAGACTGGCTTACGAAAAGCACCGATTTCTTCCAATTATCTGACCAAGGTAATCTTCTTACGACAATGATTGTCACGCTTGGAAAAAACTCAAGCATAGAAACACAAGGCAATTTTAAATTAACAGTTACAAATGTGCTTGGCGATATTTGGCTGAGGACTCAAAACCTTCCTGGCGGAAAGCAGTTAGTGGCAACTTGGCGAGACAGTAATACCGGAATTATACATACAGAAAGCGTCAGAAGTGCAAGCCAACTCGTCGTTATGAATTTCCGCCTATCGTTCGATGAGAAACTATTTGAATCGCTCACCTATGATTATCGATCGCCTACAGATTTTTTGTAAACAGCCGCCCCACTAATAACAAATCAACCGCAAGACCAAACAGGAGACAGATTTATTTGCCACCTAGAAATTTAAAACAAATAAACCTGATCCCTCTTGTTCGCTTTTGTTCGCTTAAAACTGACCGGGTCATTGGTGGCTGAGACTGTGAGAGACGCGTATCGCGCTTCGGTTGGGCCGCACAGGTTGCTCAAGAAGAACGGAATTTGCGTGCCTTCGGAAAGGCACGCCCTCACGTCGAATCAGCAGTTTTCTGCACGTGCGCTATCTGCCTTGATCGATTTGGACAATGCGAAGCCCCCCAACCTGCTTAGCTAAGGAGTTTGTGACAAAAACCTATACGGCAACTAAAATCCCACGGAAAGCGTAAGGGCGGCATAGGAGGCCTGATCCAGAGGCTGGTTCGATTTCCATTTACCAGCTCACACGAGAATTGACTTTCACAAACAAGCGAAAGAAAGGAAGCTAAAAATTGAGCGAGCCAAAAGTTTTTATTTCTTATAGCTGGTCGACACCCACTCATGAACGCTGGGTACTTGATTTGGCCGAAGAGCTGATTGAGTCCGGAATCAATGTAATACTTGATAAGTGGGACTTAAAACCTGGACAAGACTCCATAGACTTCATGGAGCAAATGGTAAAAGACCCCTCCATCGACAAAGTATTGATAATTTCCGATAAAGTTTACGCAGAAAAAGCTGACAACCGATCAGGAGGAGTTGGGACAGAAACTCAAATAATATCGAAAAAAATATACGACCAAGTTGATCAAGAGCGCTTTATTGCCGTAATTGCGGAAAAGGATCTAGATGGGAAAGCTTATACACCTTTATTTTATCATTCTCGACTGTACATAGATCTGAGTGAGCCCGATCGCTATGCTGATGGATTCGACTCATTGATTCGATGCATTCATGGGCAGCCACAATTTAAAAAGCCTGCACTTGGAAAAAAACCTGAATATTTGAATTCCGAGGCCAGCATCAATCTGGGAACATCTGCACTATTTAAGCGAGCGATCGCTGCTGTCCGGGAGCACAAACCTTTCGCTGCAGCAGCTCTTGATGAGTATTTAGTAACCTTCTCAGACAATCTGGAACAGATCCGCATAAGTACTACTCCTGAAGTAATGTTTGATGACGCCGTAGTCAGCAGTATCCAATTATTTATTCCTGTTCGAAATGAGCTATTACAAATTGTAGATACGTCTTGCCGGTACCTATCGCAGCAAGAGTTCGCTGAGGTCATGCACAAATTCCTAGAGTCTTTAACCAAATACTTCACTGAGTTGAATGGCCGCTCAAGCTATAGAACCTCAGACTTCGACAACTACAAGTTCATCATTGGCGAGATTTTTCTCTACACAATAACCATACTAATAAAACACAATAAATACCAAGCAGCAGCCGAAATACTGAACAGCAATTACTATATAAAATCCTCGAACAACGGAGTTCCGCACCTAACATCTTGCCAGTGCTTCTACGAAAACCCCGAAAGCCTAGAATACAGAAACAACCGATTAAATCTGAATAGAGCATCGATCAGCGCCGACTTGACAAAAGACAACAACAACGGCACAGGAGTGGACTTCCACCTATTAATGCAAACTGACTTTATTCTTTACGTAAGAAACAGCTTAGACAAATCTGGTTTTTGGTGGCCTAAAACCCTCGTTTATCTTGGTCACTTCCCAGGCGCTTTCGAAATATTCAGCCGGGCAGCTTCTCAGCAATATTTCGAGAAAATTAAATCATTGCTAAAAATAAGCTCCAAGACAGATCTTACACCTTTAATTGAAGAGCATAAGCAGCAAGGGGGAAGATACTATGGATTTGGACATGGCTTTGACATTAAAAGGCTATTGAATTTCGACGAGCTTTGCACTATTTGGTAAATACCAACATCAATAAAGTAGCCGAAAATAATAAGTAGGCTATTTTAATTTAACAACAAGTGAAAAATGGTGAAAAATGAACCAAAAATGGGGACCACAAAAAATTAGGACATATCATTTGCCACCATGATCAAAAACAATGGTTGCGAATTTAATTACCACTAAAACACATAAATCTAACCCCACTTTTGATGAAACTTTCCTGAAGTAATTATTTCTCAAACGGGAAGTTATCAAAAATATTATAAGCCAGCCGATAAATATCTGTATAACCATGCGTCCTAGCTAGTTGCGGAACCCAGTAGCGACCATGCGCCATCCAGTTCCTAAATGCTAAGGCTCCCTTGAGCTCCCTTACGTAGTCTGTTGAACTGGGGGCGTGTCGTTTCCAAGCTTCTAGCAAATCTTCAAAACCCACCCTGTTTTTATTTCGCCTGTAAATCTTTATGAAGGCACGACTAAGTTCATCCTTAAGCTTCCTGTCAACTCTAACGAGGTAATCCAACCGAAAGCTTGCTTCCAATGCAGCTAAGATAGTCAAGCATACCGTCACCTCAAACTCACGGCGAGCATCTTTATATTCGAGCTCTATTTGTTGGGGCGTGGAAAAAGTATATCTAGTTAAAAATGAAGCTCCATTATCGTTGTAGTAGGAGGCCATTGCCGAATTCATAAGTTCGAAATGGTGAGCTATATCTATCAGATCGAGATTCAGCCCAGAAGGATTGAAATCGATTCTCTTCATGCACCAATTTCCATCAGCAAGGACAGAAAATTGTTTTCGTTAAGGTCCGTGTATATATAAGGAGGTTTATTTGAGACAATTTTCCATTTCCATGGCAACTCGATTTTTTCAGACTCGATTTTCTTTACTGGGGGCACTGCCTGACTACCAATAGTCACCCTGAAATTTATTTTTGGTCCGTCACCCCTGACCAAGGCAAGCATCCCAGTTCCGGCCGGCCCCAATACATCAACCCGTCCTTTAGAACCTATTAACATTGTACCAACAGGAGCAAGAATGTATTTAGCATTGCCCACCATCAAAACGCCCTTATTGACCTTGTAGGCACCCAGAAGTTCTTCATGCAAGGTAGTTGTCACTAACTTAAGATCAATGCTTCCTGTCTCCTTATAGGGAAGGACATAATTCTCGATCGATATATAAAGCGAATCGAGGGCAGCCCGCCACTCTTGGATTTCATTTTCAGGATCAAAAGTGGGCGCCTCACTTTCAGTTGAATGTTTCGCTACAAAATCTTCAAAGCTCTTATTCTTCGCCATAAACCCCCCTGAACAATCTAATTTACTTATACATACTGCTGGCACTATACCCCAGTTACGATCCTTCCTAAAAAGGCTCAGTACCGTTCAGTTTAGGCCCAAAACCTCTCGGCCCACTCTTCCGATGCTCCCAAGCCCCTCCTCCCCTATTCCTGATAAACTCCCCCACCTCCCAGCCACACCGATTCCGTACCCCCAATGCCCCCAATCTCCGCCACACCCGCCCCACTCTCCCGCCGTTTCTCCGTCGCGCCCATGATGGATTGGACTGACCGTCACTGCCGGTACTTCCTACGCATCCTGTCGAAAAACGCCCTGCTCTACACCGAGATGGTCACCACCGGCGCTCTGCTCAACGGCGATCACGAGCGTTTCCTCCGTCACAACGAAGCCGAGCACCCGCTGGCGTTGCAGTTGGGCGGTAGTGTTCCGCTGGATCTGGCCGCTTGCGCACGCATGGCGCAGGAGCACGGTTATGACGAGGTGAATCTGAACGTTGGCTGCCCGAGTGATCGGGTGCAGAACAATATGATCGGGGCGTGCCTGATGGGGCATCCGCAGTTGGTGGCGGATTGTGTGAAGGCGATGCGTGATGCGGTGTCGATTCCGGTGACGGTGAAGCATCGGATCGGGATCAATGGGCGGGACAGTTATGAGGAACTGTGCGAGTTCGTCGGCACGGTGCGGGATGCCGGGTGCACCAGTTTTACGGTGCATGCGCGGATTGCGATTCTGGAGGGGTTGTCGCCGAAGGAGAACCGTGACATTCCGCCGTTGCGTTATGACGTGGCGGCGCGGTTGAAGGCGGATTTTCCGGAGCTGGAGTTCATTCTGAACGGCGGGATCAAGACGATGGAGGCCTGCCATGAGCATTTGCAGACCTTTGACGGGGTGATGCTGGGGCGCGAGGCGTATCACAATCCGTATCTGCTGGCCGAGGTGGATCAGCAGTTGTTCGGCAGCAGCGCGCCGGTGATCAGCCGGGCCGAGGCGCTGGCGCAGTTGCGGCCTTATATAGCCGAGCATTTGCTGGCCGGCGGCGCGATGCATCACATCACCCGGCATGTGCTGGGCCTGGGCACCGGGTTTCCGGGTGCGCGCAAGTTTCGTCAGTTGTTGTCGGTGGATATCCACAAGGCCAAGGATCCGCTGGCGTTGCTGGATCAGGCGGCGGAGTTGTTGGCCGGGCGTTGAGGCCCGACCTGCTCGTTTGAGGTCAGGCGGCTGCGGCCGCCGTCCAGTTAACCCAACCAAATTGCCAGGTGGCAAGGATCAGCAAGCCGAAGCCGATCCGGTACCAGGCGAAGGTGGCGTAGCTGTGGTTCGCAATGAACTTCAGCAGGCCGCGCACGGCGATCATCGCGAAGATGAATGCTACGACGAAACCCAGGGCGAAGACCGGCAGGTCGCCGCTCTGGAACAGTTCGCGGTACTTGTAGCCGGAATACACCGCAGCGCCGACCATGGTCGGCATCGCCAGGAAGAACGAGAACTCCGTGGCGGCCTTGCGTGACAGGCCGAACAGCAAACCGCCGATGATGGTGGAACCGGAGCGCGACGTGCCCGGAATCATCGCCAGGCACTGTACGCAACCGATCTTCAGAGCGTCGGCCCACTTCATGTCGTCCACATGGTCGACACTCACTACGTGATCGCGCTGCTCGGCCCACAACATCACGATGCCGCCCACGACCAATGCAACCGCTACGGTGATCGGGTTGAACAGGTATTCATGAATCGTGTCGGCGAATAACACGCCAAGAATGACCGCCGGGAAAAAGGCGATCAGCAGATTGCGGGTAAAACGCTGGGCATTGCTTTGGGTCGGCAGGCCTTTGACGATCTCGAAAATCTTCGGGCGAAACTCCCAGACCACGGCCAAGATGGCGCCCAGTTGAATAATGATGTTGAACGCCATGGCGCGTTCACCACCAAATTCCAGCAAGTCGGCAACGATAATCTGGTGGCCCGTACTGGAAATGGGCAGGAACTCGGTCAGGCCTTCTACCGCCCCAAGAATCAGCACCTTGAACAAGGTCAGTAAATCCATTAATCCTCCGTCAGAGCGCTCTTTGCGGGCGCCCCGTTAAATGCATTCAGGCATTGAGTATCTGAAGTAAAACAATTGGCAGATGAACACCCATTGCCCGACTCGGGGACGGAGAATATGTCTTATCAAAAGCCACACTCAAGGCATGTTAATAAACGTCCGTGTGTGAACTTGTCGACGTTATAGCCAAAAGACAGGCCTGCCCATAAAATGTGACCCACCTCACACTGCTCTGATACGTATGCAGTTGAGTGATGGCCAAGGGACATAAAAACAGGTCGCGATAATTACAAAATAGTGGCACCATTCCACATTGCCACCATCTAACGGCCTCAATTCCGTTAGTTCACAGCCCCGAAAAAATCAACTAAAAGCTTGAATCGCTTAATTATTGTTAGAAAACTCGGGAGCCACGTCTAAAATCCGCGCAAATGTTACCAATTGTCAGT
This sequence comes from Pseudomonas sp. B20(2017), assembly GCF_002113125.1. GTDB lineage: Bacteria > Pseudomonadota > Gammaproteobacteria > Pseudomonadales > Pseudomonadaceae > Aquipseudomonas. The sequence continues at coordinate 139,961 of NZ_NEJP01000011.1, forward strand.
CACAGATGAGAACCGGTGCTTTAACATCCCGATGTCAGCACCTTTTCGAGTCAATGCATGATGCTCACAGGTAACTTAGCGACTAAAATCCAGCGCCGTACAAGCAACGAACCAGGTGTTCTCACCCTGGCTCGTACCCGTGGCGTGGCAGAAGATTTTAGTGCGCTAATCGCAAAGCATGTGCAGAACAATGTGGCGCTTGAAGCCGACGCCTACGCTAGTTCATATCAGCAAAACGAATATTACGGTTCCCATCGAGCCATCTTCATTGTCATTGATAGCCCGCAGGCACTGGAAGATAACCTTGCACTGGTGGAAAACCTGCGCAACGACAATTCGAAGCCGATTATTTGTGCAGTGATCACAGGTCGCGGTGCCCACAACAAGATCAAGTATTTTCTTGCCGGGGCCGACTTCTGTATCAAACTCAATACCTTGTCCGATGATGGCACGGAGCCGCTCGGCGAGTTCTTCGACAGTGAAGAATGGCAACGGGATATCAGCCTGGTGCTGGACTCCACCCGCATCTGCCTCTCGGACGCCAGCCGCCGACTGGATATTTCCTTTGCCGAAATGAAGATCCTGCAAGCCTTCGCGCAGACCGGCAATCACATTCTCAGCCATGACGAAATCGCCGGCATCATGGGGCTCAACACCCATTTCTACGATCCTCGGGCGCTGGAAAAATCCATCAGTCGCTTGCGTGGGAAAATAAAGGACGTGTACGGTACGAACGCCATACAGAGCATTCGCGGGTATGGTTATCGTCTGATGAGGGGGTTGATCTCCAACGCCTGAATCAAGGAATCAGTCTTTTTGCAGCATACGAGGGAACGTCTGATGCAACTCTTTGAAAATCCGCTGTCTCATAGTTTTAACCGCATCACACATCTAATAAAAAGCCGTCAATTGCATGAGCGCTGCAACACTTAAACATAACAATAAACCATTACTCTAACGCAGACCGAGTGGAACTTATCGAGGGCCATTTTTTGGGCCCAGACCCTGCCTTTCGATTAATTCCGAGGAAAACATTGCTCGCCTGCCATTATTTTTTCGCCAAATTTGGTGTGTACTTTAGGAGAGAGACATGGAAACCAGCACGACCCTCCCAAGAAAATACTTTGTTGTCGTGACTAACAGCTCAGCGTCGCAACGCGAACTCGAGAGCATTCTCTCCAGTGAGCGTTTCAATTCGTTTGGTACGTCTCAGGCACAAATGTTTATTGAAGGTGTTGCTTCGCCCTCTTCCGCTCCGATGCTGATGGAGTTCACTTACCCAAGCGGCACAAGGAAGCATGTCGCACGCAGCATTGAACACGATACCCAGAAAATCCTGGCCACCCTCGAATCGGAATGGCTCGCAGCGCAATCGGCCCCTCCGTTTCACAGCACTTCGGCAACAGCCGGAGAAACCACCCATACGTCCCGAACGCTTGAATCCACTGGGTCCTGCACCGAAGCATGGCATCTCGATAATGACCAGGGTGCATTGACGAAGGAAGGCGTCGAAATCAGTCTCACCGGGCTCGAAACCGCACTGGTTCGCAAAATGCTGCACCACGAAGAACGCGTTGTCAGTCGAGACGACCTAATCCTCAGCATTGGCAGAGAACCGGAGCAATACCGGGGCCTGGAAATGTGCCTGAGTCGTCTCCAGGACAAATTCAAAAGTGCCAGCAATGGTGAACGACTGTTTCGAGCCGTGCGCAATCGTGGTTATTGCCTGATCCAGGAAGTTGTTGCCTGACAACAACGCCAACGCAAAAAAACAAACAGATACAAGTGCTATTACAAGAATAAAAGAAGCACTTTGTTTGGCTCATGTCCTTATAGTCATCCCTGCCTCCCTACCCTTCCTACGATAGCAAACCCGATCTCGATTATTCACCCCCCGCCTTTCGACCTTTTCTAACGTTTGAATATTGGAAATTTAAATAAGTTGGCACTGTGCCATCTTGTTAGAACTCGTCAGACAGCATCCCCGGCAATAACTTAGTCTATTGACTGACGACAGTTCCGCATTCCGGCGTTGTTACCTCAGGACACTGGCTCAAACAACAATAACAAGTCTGCTTAACAACTCGGTTTTCTACTGTCGAAACCTGAATGGACGTCTTTTGGGGATATCGTATGGATCTTTCTCTTCGTATCAATCGAAACACCGGCCTCAAGGGACTGACCTTTTGGGGCCAATGGGCGCTGGCACAGACTTTCATTGTTTCACTGTTGTTCTTTCTGGCCGAACAGCACACCGGAACCGTCGAGTTCTACTACCGGATGTGCACGATCCTCGCGGTACTGGCGTCGGTTCCGGCCTATACATTCAGCGGCGCGTATCGAAAGCGCGACAACTATCTGACCGGGCTGGGTCGACTGTTCGTGGGTTGGTTCATGACCATGGCCGGTCTGGCGTTCATCGCCTTCATCTGCAAGGCCGATGCGCTGTTCTCCCGCCAAGTCATCCTTGAGTGGGCGGTGTACGGTTTCCTTGGCCAGGCACTGCTGTACGCACCGCTGCACGCGTTCTCGAAGTTCTATCAGCGCTCGCGCAAAAGCGAACACAAGACTCTGATTGTCGGCACCGGTGAATTGGCGCTGGGACTGGCGAAGAAGCTGAGTCAGCTGGAAAACCTGCCGTTGGTAGGTTTGGTCAGCAACGGCGAAGTCCCTTCCCTGGAAGCGGACGCTCCACGCGTCGTCGGCGCTCAGGACGAGTTGCTCGAGCTGATTCAGAACCACGACATCCGCCGCTTGTACATCACGCTGCCGCTGTCGGAAGCCGCCAAGATCGAAGCCATGTATGTGGACTTGCTGGATGCCAACGTCGACGTGGTCTGGGTGCCGGATCTGAACAGCCTGACGCTGCTCAACCATTCGGTGAAAGTAGTGGACGGTCTGCCGGCGATCTACCTCAACGAAAGCCCGCTGACCAGTCGCCCGACCGCTGCGCTGAGCAAGAGCCTGGTGGAGAAAGCCGTCGCCCTGCTGGCCATCATCCTGTTGAGCCCGGTGCTGCTGGCCGTGGCCTTGGCGGTGAAGCTCAACTCGCCGGGCCCGGTGTTCTTCAAGCAAGATCGCCACGGCTGGAACGGCAAGGTGATCAAGGTCTGGAAATTCCGCTCGATGCGCGTACACGATGACCGTGACGTCAAGCAGGCCAGCCGCAACGATTCACGCATCACCGCAGTCGGCCGCTTCATCCGTCGCACTTCGCTGGATGAATTGCCGCAGCTGTTCAACGTGTTGCAAGGGCACATGGCGCTGGTCGGTCCACGTCCGCACGCCGTGGCGCACAACAACTACTACTCGGGCAAGATCCTCGCCTACATGGCTCGCCACCGAATCAAACCGGGCATCACTGGTCTGGCACAGATCAGCGGTTGCCGGGGCGAGACAGATACGCTGGACAAGATGGAAAAGCGCGTCGAGATCGACCTGAAGTACATCAACAACTGGTCGCTGTGGCTGGACCTGAAGATTCTGGTGAAGACGCCGTTTACCCTGTTGTCGAAGGATATTTACTGAGACGCAGGGCTTGAGAAAGCAACACCGCAAGGGGACGAGAGTCCCCTTTTTTGTGGGCGGGATTTGGGGGTTGGTCGGGGTTCTGAACCCAAGAGTGACAGATGCTCTTATGTCGCCTGAACAGACGCCTTCGCGGGCAAGCCCGCTCCCACAGGTTTTTAGGTGATGCCGTAATCTTCGCCACTCTCGAAACTTGTGGGAGCGGGCTTGCCCGCGAAGGCGCCGGATCATTCACCATCAGGTATGAACCTAGAACACACCGACTCCCACAGCAATCACGGCTGCATCAAGATCCCCCTTCACCACAAACCAAAACGGGAGCCCACAGGCTCCCGCTTTGACTCCACACCCTCCCGAACCTACTCGGTAATCTTCTCGAAGTTCCGGTAGAACATGTCCCCTTCACGGCTGTCGGTCATCGAGTGCAGCTGGAAGCTGCGGTTGAGTCTCGCACCACCGTCACGGGTCAGCGGCGCCCACACCAGGTTGGCGCGGCGCATGGTCGACATGCTCATCATCTCGTCGAACGGAATCGACAGGTACAGGCCCTTGTCGAAACTACCCTCGCCATACTCGGCGCTGCCGGCGGTGGTGATCGTCGCCCAGGCGCCGAAGCGCACGCCGTTGGAAAACTCGCGGGAGATATCCAGCGTGCCGCCAAAGTCGCCCGCCAGGTAACGCCCGACGCTGACGGCCGCGAGCGTTTCGTAAGGCAAGTCGGTGTAGCCGGTGATGTGGCCGGTCCAGACCGAGTAATCCTGCAGGCCGAAACCCTGGTCGAAATCACGCTGACGCACGTAGTTCAAATCCGCACCGATCGACCAGCGCTTGCCGGTCGGACGAAACAGCACCTCGCCCCCTACCCCGGCGAACATCGATTCCAGATAACCGCCGTAGACCATGCCGTACAAATCCTTGTCCAGTTGTTCGGCGTGGCTGACCTGGAACAACGGCATGGTGGTGTCCGATGTCGTCAGGTACTGGCGCAAATCCGTACGCACACGCGGCAGGCCGCTGGGGGCGTCGTATTTGAACTTGTCGAAGTTGTTGATCAGGTTCTGACTGAGCAAACCGTTCCACCAAGTGTTGCGGTTAAAGCGGTATTCCGCATCGAGATCCGCAGTGAACTGATAGAGCAAGCCATCGGGGCCACCGACGTTCTGTTTGAAGCCCAGCCCAACGCCGTAATTGAAGTGCTGCGGCGCTTCGGTGTAGAGGGTTTTCTCGTTGTGCGGCATCGCCGGGTTGATCTCGGTGGTGCGATGCAGCGCTTGCAGCGGCTCCTCGTTGTTGATCACTTCGCGGAAGGTTTGTCGGGGCACGCTGGTTTCCTCCAGCGGCAGGTCGTAGCGCTTGTTGACCACGGTGAACCAGTCGATGTCGTCGTTGACGCTGTTGTCGAGAATCCGGCTCGCGCGGCCAACAGCCTTGGGCGAATGGAAATAACGCTGCTGCTCGCCGTACACGATCAGTTCGGAATCGCGCTGGGTGATGCGCTCCACCTTGTAGCCGGCGTTCTGCTGCAAACGGCGGGATACGTCGGCCCAGTTGACCTCCTCCATCGTCGTGCTCGGCGCCTTTACCGGCAGCGGTTCGGCCGGCGGATCGAAGGTCTTGGCCGGGGCCTTGCGGCTGACGAAATTGGTGTGGAACGTGATGCCGAACATGGCCGTGTTGCCGCGCTCCCAGGCCGCGCTCACATCGACGGAATCGGTCACCTTGAACACCGCGCCGAGGTTGATCGGCGAGTCCTGCTTGATGATGTTGTCCTTGGGCTCGTGCTTGTAGTCGTTGCCTTCGTATTCGAGTTTCAGGCTGAGGCGGTCCCAGGGCGTCTGGTAACTCACGCCGCCGAAAAACGACGGCTTGCCGCGAAAGTACGAGCCGGCGTTGACGTCACCGGTGCCTTCCAGATCCGGGCGGGTGTTGAAGCGGTCACTGATCGAACCCAACGGGTTGTCGACATCGCCGCGATTACCGATATAACCCCAGGCGATGCCGGCGCTGAAATCGAAGTTGTCATAGCGCTTGTTGGCCACGAAGAATTCACTGGCAAACAAACCGGTACCACCGATGTCTCGAAAGCCCAGCGCCACTTCCGGCGCCCAGTGGCTTTCCTGCCACAGCCGGACCTTGGCGTCGACCGCCTTGTCCTTATAGCTCTGGCTGCCGCTCAGCGCCTCGGAGCCGTAAGGCCGGTTGGTGATGGCGGTGTAGCGAAACGAACCTTCCAGCCAGTCGAGTGGCTGCAACGAAACGCTGTATCGGCTGTACGGTTCGGTGCGGTTGGCGTTGACGCTCAACTCACCGGCGGGCGACATGCGCGCGGTCGGGGTCTGTAGCAGGCCGACGCCACCGAAATCATTCTGGGTAATGCGCGGCTCGGCATGCACCAGGCCGCAGGGCAATAACAACACAGCTGCAAAACGCAAATTCAACGAACCACCTCAGCCAACTGCGTGGCAATCAATTCGGCCAACTGCTGATTCAGTTCAGGGACAGGCGGATCAAGGTCATCATTTTTCAACGGCACCAGAATCTTGCTGCCGGCGACAGGCATCTGCCCGCTCTCACGGTTCCAGTGAGCGATGCCGACCCGGCGCGAAACGCCATTGGGCTGGATCAGCCACAGATAATCGGCATCGGCGTCCGCCGTCAGCAACGTGCAGCCCTGCAGGTATTCGCGGGCCTCCTGCAACGGCTGATAAGGCAGGCGGCACGGCTCGGCGACGGCGCCCAGCACTTCGACTTCGTCGACTCGCTTCGGGTAGATCAGGCGATCGCCATCGTCCAGACGAATGTTGCGGGCGAAGCCGACTTCCACCGCCACCGGATCGAGATCGGCGATCTGCCGTCCGGTCACCGGCATCTGTCGGACTTGCTCGGCCACCTGCTGCGCCAGCGCTGCCCGCGAAGGTTTATCGAAAAGCATCGCCATGCGCTGCAACACATCCAGATCGAACAGCACGCCGACCTTGAGCCGCGTCTGTTCCTCCAGTAGTGACTGACGCAACAGGATGCCCGCCAGAAAGTACCCTTCAGCATTCGGTACGGCCTCGCCAATCACATCGCGCAAGCGTCCGCCCGCCGGCAATTCGACCGGCCCCGGATTGGCGACATCACCGGTAACGGTGACCGCTGCCTGGCTCGCACCCGTGAGCAACAACAGACACGCCGAAAGCGCTCTCAGCCGCTTCACGGAACGTGCCTGCGATCAGGCGTCAGTTGCACGATCCTGACCCGCAGTTGCGAAGTCAGTTGCTGCTCACTCTGCACAATGAATCCGTCAGCCGGATTGACCCAATAACGATTGGTCGCACGCAGGCCGATGGCCGGCGCGTCAATCTGCTCATCGACACGCAGCACGGTGTATTCCTTGTCGAGAATCTCGAGGGTTTCCAGGGACTTTCGCGAGAAGCGGCTGTTGAGGATGATGCCGACTTCCTGACCTTTGTAGAGATCGATCCAGCGTCGGCTGGTGTAGCCGTCGGGGATATTCTGAAGACCCTTTTTGAACGGCGAGTCATCGGACAGACGCGTCCCGTCCAGATCGCCTTCCACGCCCAGGCCGATGGTCCGCACCACAAACCCGTCGCGCATCAACAACACCTGTTTGCCCGAGGCGACCCAGAACTGCAGGTCCTCGCGCTCGCGCACCAGCGCCAGCACGCCGGAGCCGGAAGGCGTGGTCAGTTTCAGCTGGGGATACTTGACCCCCGCGACCTGCTCGGCCGACACGTCCAGTTCATCCGGCCCGATGACGGCGGACTTGAGGTTGTTCAACGAAGCGCTCATCAGCGGATTGCAGCCACTGAGCAACACGGCCGCCATGAGGCAGACGCCCACTTTCAACGTTTTCACAGTCGGCGGCCTTATTTGCTGTTGTTACTGTATTCGCTCCAGTTCTTCGCAGCGGAAGCGCCCGTACCGACAATCGATGCCGACGGCACCAACTGGCTGATCAGACGGTTCCAGCGAGTCACGTTGGCAGGCCCGACATACACCACATCCTGAGGCCGTACTTCGAAGTGCGACGCGAGCGCCATGGCGGTCGGCGATTCGGCTTCCAGCTGGTAGATTTTCGCAGGCTCGACATCGAGGTTTTCGACCCCGCGAATGACGTAAACGGCGTTGCCGTTGGAGGTGGTCTGACTCAATCCACCGACCGAACCGAGTACGTCGGACAGGTTCATGGTGGCGGTCTTGAAACTCAGTGCGCGAGGCTGGTTGACCTCGCCCATCACGTAGATGCGCTTGTTGTCGTTGTACGGCAGATAGAGTTGATCGCCTCCCTTGAGGTAGACGTTCTGCAACTCGGAATCCTGCTGATTGAGGGCATCGAGATTAAGCGGATAGACCCGCCCGTTGCGCGTCAGCATCAGCCCGGACAAGTCGGCATTGTTGGTATCGACACCGGCCGAACCGAGGGCTTCGACCACGCTCAGCGGATTGGTCGAAATCGCCTGGGGGCCGGCCTTGGCCACGGCGCCCGAGACTACGACTTTCTGGCTGGCGAAGCGCAGCACCGCGACATCCACTTGCGGCTCGGCAATGAACGCCGAGAGACGTTGCTCGATGTCCGAGCGCAGTTGCTGGATGGTTTTGCCGGCGGCCTGGACTTCCTTGATGTACGGGTAATACAGCGTGCCGTCGGAGCGCACCAGTCGGCCGTTGGCATCGATCTGTTGCTGCGCGCCCGAGGGGGCAGTCAGCTCGGGATGATCCCACACGGTGATGTACAGGACATCGTTGCTGCCGATGCGATATTCAGCCGGAGTTGCCAACAGCTCCGCCGGCACCGACTCGCGCTTGTACGTGGCCCGGTTCATGGCGATGAGCTTGGGAGTGATCGGAATCAGCTCGACCCGGCTGCTTTCGCTCGCACCCTGACGCGTGATGCTGCTGGTACTCAGGTACTGACCGGGGGAAAACATGCAACCTTGCAGAGCGAAACTTGCCAACATTAAAAGAGTAAAACGACGATTCATAATGGCACTACGCTATTCAAGGGCGAATCCAAAAACAAAGTCACCCGGCTTTCGCCGGGCGACCCTGTACTGCACCAACAGTGACTTCAGTTAGTTGTGCGTTCCGGTTGTACCCGTGGTACCGGTGGTACCCGTTGTACCGCCGTTGGCACTTCCACCACTGTTGGACGCCGCGACAGCACTGGCGACCATGGCAGTACTCGCTGCAGGGGCTGTAGAAGCCGCTACACTGCCTGAAACATTGGTCACCGCCGTCAGTGGCGCTTCAGCTGCGGCTGCCCAGTTGCTCAACATCGTCAACAGGGCGATCGCCATCACTTTCTTCATATCAACTCCTTTCTAACATCGCACCTGAACATCGGGTGTTGGTTAGAGGTGGTAGAGTTCAAGTCGCAAAAAGCGCGAACAAGATCCGTTGTTCTTTCACAGTCTTACCCAACTGATAAAAGTCGAACGGCAGGTTTATATCTACGGACTTGCAAAAGGCATTGCCAGTCTAATTTCCCGACGATATCTAACAACCTGACTGAAACTAACATTGCACTAAAACGCCATCATCCCTGATAACCCCGGGGATGATTCGATTGCCAGCGCCAGGTGTCGGTGACCATGTCCTGCAAGTTGCGCGTGGCTTTCCAGCCGAGCTCCTTCGCCGCTTTGGACGCGTCGGCCCAGCTCTCGGCGATATCACCGGCACGCCGGGGTTTGACCCGGAAAGGTACGGGACGCCCGCACGCCTGCTCGAAGGCGCGCAGCACTTGCATCACGCTGTAGCCATCGCCGGTGCCCAGGTTCCAGGTGTGGATGCCGGTGCGCCCGGCAATCGACTCCAAAGCCTTCAGGTGACCGTCCGCCAGATCCACGACGTGGATGTAGTCACGCACGCCTGTGCCGTCGACCGTGGGGTAATCGTTACCGAAGATCGACAGCTCTTGCAGGCTGCCGACGGCGACCTGGCTGATGTAAGGCACCAGATTGTTCGGAATGCCGTTGGGATCTTCGCCCATCTGGCCGCTGTGATGCGCGCCGATCGGGTTGAAGTAGCGCAGCAGCGCAATGCTCCAGCGCGGGTCGGACTGACACAGGTCGCGCAGCACGTTCTCGACGATCAGCTTGGACTGGCCGTAGGGATTGGTCGGGGTGCCGGTCGGGAAATCTTCGCGGATCGGCATTTGCGTCGGCTCGCCGTAGACCGTGGCCGAGGAGCTGAACACCAGCCGGAAGACACCCGCTGCCGCCATCGCCTGACATAGCGTGATGCTGCCACTGACGTTGGTTTCGTAGTACTCCAGCGGCTTGCGCACGCTCTCACCGACAGCCTTGAGTCCGGCAAAATGCAGCACGGCATCGATGGCGTGCTGCTGGAAAATCCGGTCCAGCAGGGCCCGGTCACAGACATCTCCGCGAATCATCAGCGCACTTTTGCCGCAAATGGCTTCCACCGCGTGCAAGGCGGCGTCGCTGCTGTTGCAAAGATTATCCAGAACTACAACTTCATAACCTGCTTCAAGTAGTGCAAGTGTGGTGTGCGAGCCGATATAGCCGGCGCCACCCGTTACCAGAATCTTCATAGCGCGGTCCATAAGTGGAAAAAGTGCCAACTCGCGTGTCAAGCGCTGCTTGTTTAATGTGTGTCTTGATTCACACAAACAGCGCGACAACAACCAAAAACAAAAACAGTTCAATCACTGGCCATAAATATTTTTACAAGCCAAACTGTATTGCCTGGTACTTATTAGCACTCCCGCGCATACACCACTATCAACAGATACCGACTAAAAATAACTGTTAATTATAAAACCGACATCTCATAACATTGTCGTGTTTTACACTCATTCCTGTTTGCCACTCATATCCTGACTCAGGTATTAAAGTACACCTTCAATAACTTGCAACCCTTTGTTATTGCATTAACCGATGGCCCTGCGCCATGAATGTCCAGGATACTTTTATGATTCGTAAATGTTTGTTCCCCGCTGCCGGTTATGGCACGCGTTTCTTGCCGGCCACCAAAGCCATGCCCAAGGAAATGCTGCCGATCGTCAACAAGCCGTTGATCGAGTACGCCGTTGAAGAAGCACGGGACGCCGGCCTGCAACACATGGCCATTGTCACCGGCCGGGGCAAGCGCGCGCTGGAAGACCACTTCGACATCAGCTACGAACTCGAGCATCAGATCCGTGGCACCGAGAAAGAGAAATTCCTGGCCGGCACCCGTGAATTGATCGACACCTGCACCTTCTCCTACACCCGTCAGGTGGAAATGAAAGGCCTGGGCCACGCGATTCTCAGCGGCCGTCCGTTGATCGGCGACGAACCCTTCGCCGTGGTGCTGGCGGACGACCTGTGCCTGAACCTCGAGGGCGACGGCGTGCTCACGCAGATGATCGAGCTCTACAAGAAATTCCGCTGCTCGATCGTCGCCATCCAGGAAGTCCCGCGCGACCAGACCCACAAGTACGGCGTGATCGCCGGCGAGGCGATTTCCGACGGCATCTACCGGGTCAACCACATGGTCGAGAAACCGGCCCCGCAGGACGCGCCGTCGAACCTGGCGATCATCGGCCGCTACATCCTCACGCCCGACATCTTCGACCTGATCGCCGACACCGAGCCGGGCAAGGGCGGCGAAATCCAGATCACCGATGCTTTGATGAAACAAGCGCAGAACGGTTGCGTGCTGGCCTATAAGTTCAAGGGCCTGCGCTTCGACTGCGGCGACGCCGAGGGCTACCTGCAAGCGACCAACTTCTGCTACGAAAACGTTTACCTGAAGGGCCGCTGAGCGGCCCCCACTGATCCATCGCAGCACGCACATCCAACGAGGCAACCATGAACATTGCACAACATTCCGCAGAGATTGAACGTGAGGTGGACAACCTCGGGGTGATGAGCTGGTTATCCCGCCATCAGCCATTGCCCAGCGCCAATGGCCCGTGGCTGGGCACACTTCTGCTGGTCGACCGCATCGGCGTGTTCCCCTCCTCCGGGGACATACGCCGATCGATGCGCGATCCCTGGCCCCTGCTCGCCCACCTGAAACGGATCTACGGCGAACAGGCGCTGGAGGTCGATGACCGCGATGGCCTGAAGATGATCTTCAGCGACTGGCGTTTTCGGGTGCGGATCTGCTGCAACGACCCGGCGATCATCGTCAACGTGGAAACCCGTTGCGTGACGCAGTTGATGCCGCAGAAAACCACAGAGCTGCTGAGCCATCTGGATCTGTTCGACAACTGACGGCTACTGCGAAGTCTCGCCACAGTTGTCCTGTGGCGAGACTTTTTGCTGTCCGCCCACGACCCAACGATAGAAGTAATCGGCAATCACCCGCCCGCCGGTGGCCGGCACCGGATGAATCTTGTCCGGCCCGATCATCGCTGCGGCGTAGCGTTTGACGTCGGTGCCGAACGCGCATTGCAGATTGGCATAACCCAGACGCTGCTCACGGGCCCAGGGCTCGATGACCTGCGCATAAGCCGACATCGGATACGCGCTGGAGCGGGTGGTGTCCTGACGCAGGATCAGGTTGATGCTCGCCGCCGGTTGAATCTCGCGAAGCATGCCGACCAGCCCCTGAACGTTGTGCAGATACTGCTCGGGCTTCACGCCAAACCCCTGATCGTTGCCACCGAGCATGATCAGGTAAATGTCTGCGGGAATCTTCGACACCACGGCTTTCCACTGCGCTTGCCAGCGGGCATCGTCGTGATAGAAATCAGCGGACGCCGCGCCGGACGCCGCCAGTTTCGACACCCGAACTCCGTTCTGATCATTGCTCAGCCACAGGCCGAACAGGGTCGGCGCGCCCTTCAGCACTTCCAGTCTGAAAGCCCAATCGGTCGCGGCCGACGTGCCAGGCAGCGGGACTTCCTGAACGCCCTCGCCTGCGAGTTTCAACGGCTGCCAGTCGGCGGAAGGTGACCAGCGATAACGCAACTCACTGGACTCACCGTTGCCGAGGTAGAGCAGTTTCGCCTGAGTGACGGCGGTGTTGATGGCGGGCGTCGGGCTGGCCTCGACTTGCAGCCAGGCGCCGGGCCGGCCGGTTACCGTGCGGCTGTCGGGGCTGGCCTGACCGAGAGCGGACACCTTCCAGTCCCCACCAAAGTATTTCTCGCTGCTGCGGGTGTATTTGAAATGCGTGCCACCCAGCGCTGCGCCGTGGTTGAAGCCGACGTAGCCCGGCCCGGCAAACCCGACCTCCCCGGCCACGCGCTGCACCAGTTTGTTCAGGTAGAAATCCTGCCCGGCGCTGTAGCTGTCGCCGATCACCGAGATCGACAACACCTTGCCGGCCTTGCCTTCGCGCCACTGGCCAAACCGCTCGCGAGCGTCGCCGACCTGCACCACCGACGCCGCCACCGGCCGGACGTCATCAACTGCCAACATGCATCGCTTCCTTCATCAGGTTTGCGCCACCGGAGCGGTGGGCGCTGCCGGTTTTTTTTTCGTCGCGGCTCGTTCGCCGAGGAACAGCACGGAGGTGAAATTGAACCGGCTGAAAATCATCGACAACACCACCGGCCCGAGCAAGCCACACATCACGCCGCAGAACACCAGTACGCTTTCATCTTTCACACCGAGGCGACCGAGGATCGAACGCGACGTGGCAGCGAACAGCACATGAAACAGGAAAATCGCATAGGAATAACCGCCGAGCCAGGTCAGCGCCTTCGAGCGCATGTCACTCGACAGCAACGCGATGCAGGACACGCAGCCCACGGTCAGGCCGACAAGGCTGCGGCGATCGACGATCAGTTCACGGTCCACCGACGCCACGTACAGCAACGTCAGCGAGATCAGCACAAACACCAGCGGGCCGATCACCTTGAACGTCTGCTTCAACTCGCTGACTTTCTCCTGGCCGATCATGCCCGCCACGAAGAACGGCAGCAGATAAATCGCCCCGTTGATGCCGAATGCGTCCAGCGGAAATGGCGGCAACAGGAACACCGCCGCCGCGAACGCGAACAGCAGATACAGACGCGTCGGCGTGCGCAGCAAACCGCGCCATTCCAGCAGGCCGACGAACATGAAAATGATGAACACTGCTTGCAGGAACCAGAAGTGGTTGATCGGCACATAGAACGACAACAGCGCATCGATCACGCTGACGTCCTTGTTCACGCCCGGCCCCACCGCCTGCAACACCGAGAACGGCACACCCACACAAAACAGCGGCACGATCAGGCGCCGCACCTTACCGCTGAAGAACGCCGAAAAATCATTGCCGCGAATCTTGTAGATGGAATAGATGTAGCCGGAGATGAAGGTGAACAGCGGCATGCGCACGTACACCATCGAATCGGCAATCACCCGGAACGGCGAGCCGATGTCGATTTTCAAACCACCGCCCAACGGCCCGATCACGTGATAGAGCACCAGCAGCAGGCACGCCAAGCCGCGCAGGGTTTCGATCTCCAGGGACTTTTTCTTGCTCGACATAAAGCACCCGCCTCAATTCAGAATTCTTGATTCAACCTTCACCGGTTTGTTCGCTCGCAGCATCAGACCAAGGCCCACGAACAGCACCGGCACCACCATCGAAAAGTGCCGGGCGAACGAGCCGAAGTCCGGCTCGAACAAGCCTTGAACCAGCAGGAACGCCAACGGAATCGCGATCAGTTCCTTGGGCTTGGTCTGGATCGGTGCGCCCTTGTAATCGGTCGAGGTGATGACTTTGAACAGCAGCAACGCGGTCATGATCATCAACGCCACGAAGATCACCTGACCCGGCCCGGACAGCAGGATCAGCTCAACGGGGAACGACAACCGGAAGAAAATGATCATCGAGTCCAGGGCCTGCGAGACGAAGTCACTGCCGCTGAGCCACGAGACGATCAGCGATTTTGAACCCTCCTCGCCCGCCGTGCGCAATTCGTTGTTGCTGGCGCGAATCGACGACACCGGAAACCCCAGCGCCAGCTGAATCGCCATCGCAACCGCGAGATAGAACAGGAACAGCATCAGGAAGAAGGTCGTGCGCGAGACGTATTTTTTCATCACGCAAACGCCGACCCAGGACAGCGAAAACAGAATCCAGTAGGGCCGGATCAGCACGCCGTAAATCACCGCCGACAGGAAGAATCCACCGCGATACTTGCGCGTCAGCGAGCTGAACAGAATGCTCAGCACCGCCACCGACACGATGATTTCCTTGGTCAGGTTTTCCAGGAAAAACGAACGCACGACGCCCCACAGGCACAGGGTTCCGAAGATGGTCAGCGGCATGCGCCGGAACACCACCACGGGAATCGCCGTGAGGAAAAAGTTGCAGAACATCCCGTAGGCCCAGGCGTTGGTCAGGTTGATCCCGGTGGGCCGCAGCAGGAACGCCGAACACTCGTAGGACGAGCGATCCGGCGAGAACGGGTTCCAGAAATTGCAGTTGTCGGCCCGGGCGTAGGACGACCACAAGGTCATCGCATCCGGGCCCGGATCGCGGGGAATCAGCAGCGGCATCGCCACCGACAGAAACAGCCCGGTGAACAGGATCAGGAACGACAGCGAGGAATCGAGTCGGCGGCCGCGAAACTCGATGCACGGCAGTTTCAGGCCCATGACACGACAGCCTTTTTCGCTCGGGTCACACGGGTCAGCACGGCGATCACACCGAGCTGCACGATGATCGCAAAGACGTTGCCCCAGGCCGCGCCGTAGATTGAATAGTGCTTGATCAGCAGGTAACTCACCGGCACTGAAACCAGCAAACAAATGGCCGCGCTCGCGAGGGACACCCGACTGTTTTTCGACGCAATCAACCCGCCCCAGACGATGTCACCAATGGCACGCAGGGCGAAGGAGAAAATCAGCACGCCGAGGATACCGTTGTCCGGACGCGGAACGCTGGTGGCGATGTAATCGAGCACCACGTTGAAGAACAGATAAATCCCCACCGCGACCGCCGCCGATACCACTAGCGACCGCGCGACCCATTTGTTCACGAACAACTGCCGGACCGTGAACGGTTGCTGATCAGCCTGATAACGCTTGGCGAGAACCGGAATCCCGACCACCGCCACCACCGCGTAGGACAGCGCCTGCAAGGTGTTGGCCGCCGACCACGCGTACACGTATTTACCGAGGCTGGCGTAGGGTTCGAGATCGATGATCAGAAAGCGCTCGGCGTACTGACTCAACGCGATCAGGCCAGTGCCGAGGTAAAACGGCAACCCGGCTTTCCACACTGCGGCGGTGGCCAGTGTTCCCTCTTCCCGCCCGCGATGAACGTTCGCCACAATCAGATAACCGGCGACGATCACCAGCACGTTGGCGATGACCCACAGCCACAACACGCTGGCGATTCCGGACACCCAGCCGAGCGCCATTCCACCCACAGCCAGCAGCGCCCAGAGCCCGGTCTTGATGAAAAACAGCAGCGCACCCGCCGTGGCTTTCTGTGCAGAGAACACGAACGAGTTGATCTCGAACGACAGGTGTTCGGTGAGCAGCACCAGCGTCACGCAGGCGATCAGCGCGGTGGTCGCTTCCACCGGCTGGAACAGTGAATAAATCACCACCGTCAGCACCGACAACGCCAGGCCCACGGCCAGGTACAACAACAACACCTTGTCGACGACCCGACGCGAACTGCCGCCGACGCTTATCAGCCGGTTGATCTCGGAACTGAAACCGACGCTGTAGAACTTCGACGCGATCAACGACGCCGCGACCACCACGCCGTAAAAACCCAGCGCCTCGTAACCGAGGTAATGGGTGATGGCGAGCACCAGCAAGAACTTCGCGCCCAGTGCCCCGCCCCGCAGCAACAGCCGGAATATCATCGAATGACGCCCTTGATGATGTCGTCCATGGCCACGGTTTTCGCCTCGATCTCGCGGCAGGTGTCGGTCAGGCGTTTGCCGAAATTCGACAGTGCGTCAGGCGCGTAAACCGTGTCGATGATGGTGGCGACATCGATGTCGCCACCGTTGATGACCCAGTCCTCGACGCCCATGTCCTGATAGGCGCCAAAGCCTTTGCGTTCGTAGCTGATGTGATACGCCGGCACACCCGAGAGCAGCGATTCGATCGCGCCGTGCAGGCGCACGGAAATCACCAGGTCCGGTTGGTATTTGGCCAGCGTTGCCTTCAACGGCAGCAGGTCTTCGGTGATGCCCAGTTCGCGATAGAACGCGCCGTCATCGTTACCGCGCACGGCGCTCTGTACGGCGCAGACCACTTTGCTTTTGTTCTTCAAACGCTGCAGCAGCACCTTCAAGTTGGCCACGTAGGCGAGCTTCTTTTCCTTGCTCCATGCCGGCGGCTTGCGCAGCACTACGCACACCGTCGCGGGTGTCGACGCGCAGCGGGTGAACTTGGGTTGCTGAAGGATCTTGCCGGCCAGGGCCTGCACCGCGAGGTCCGGCGCGCGGTAGACATTTTCACAGGCATCGAACAGCGCCGAGGAACGGTTATCGCGCACGAACACCGCATCGGCGCTGGCGTAGTGGCCGACAATCTTGTCGCTGTCGCCGTGGAACGGCCCGATGCTTTGCGGCAGGTACACCGACGGCACTTTGCTGAGGATCGCGGTTTCCAGTTGCTTGGCGTGACCGAGTTTCAGCTTGATGTGCTCGAAGGCACTTTTCGAGCGCATGTAGCCGCCCCCGACGCCGACGATCAGGTCGGTTTTCTTCAACAGATCCGCCAGCCCCGCGTAGGACTGGTTGAGGAATACCGCCTCCTTGACCCGGCCCAGGCCCTTGGCCGCCATCACCGGCGCATCAAAGCGCGGGTGCGGCAGATACTTGAAAGAGTCCGGATCGGAGGCCACGACGCTGATCACGGTGTCTTCGCCAAAGTTGCGCTGCACCAGCGCAATGGCCAGATCGACCAGCAGACCATCACCGGAATTGGAGGCACTGTAGCCATGCAAAATCGTTACGTTCATGAGCGGCGTTCTACCTAATAAGAGGGAGCGGAATACACGTCGTAGGTCTGGCGGATCATCAACGCGGCGCTGAAGCGCTCGCGGACGATGCGCCGGCCTTCGATGCCGAGAGCCGACAACGCAGGCTTCTGGATTTGCTTGAGGCGATCGGCCAGCGCCTGGTGGTCACCGGCGGGGAACACATAACCGGACACACCATGAGTGACCAGTTCGGGCAACGACGTGCAGTCGCTGGCGATTACCGGCAGGCCCAGCGCCATGCCCTCCAGCGGCACCATCGCGAAGCCTTCCCAGCGGCTCGGGACGATCAGCGCATCGGCTTTCTGATACAGCGCGTGCACTTCGGTGGGCGTCACCCAGGGCAGGTATTCCACCCCGTCCAGCGGCGGACATTCGACGACGTCCTCATTCACCGCACTGCCCACCACCGTCAGTTTCAGGTCGCTGCGCTTGGCTTCGGTGTAGGCCTTGAGCAGCACGTCGAAGCCTTTCTGGTAGTCGAGGCGACCGACAAACAGCAGATGAATCGGTGCCGGATCGTCAGCCTTGCGCTCTTCATTCTTGTGATCGATGCCGTTGTAGA
Organism: Pseudomonas sp. B20(2017); assembly: GCF_002113125.1. Taxonomy (GTDB): domain Bacteria; phylum Pseudomonadota; class Gammaproteobacteria; order Pseudomonadales; family Pseudomonadaceae; genus Aquipseudomonas. The sequence continues at coordinate 157,956 of NZ_NEJP01000011.1, forward strand.
TCAGCGTCATGCGCTTGCGCTCGATGCCAAATTTCGCGGCCTTGTCCAGCTCGAACTGACTGACGCAGATGATCTTGTCCGTGACCTTCTGCAGCACCCGCTCGATCCACGCATAGACTTTCTGCTTGATCGGCGAGCTTTCCATCAGGAACGAAAACGCGTGAGGGCAGTAGACGATTTTCGGCTTGCGCCACGGCCGCAGGAGCACGCACACGCAACGGCCGATTACCCCGGAAAAGGTGCTGTGCAGATGCACCACATCGGGTTTTTCCTTGAGCAGGACCCGCGTCAATTGCCAGGCAAATCGCAACAGCGACGGCACATTCCGCCCACTTCGGGCGAAGGTACGGATCTGCTGCTCATCGATGCCGTGCAGTTCTTTCTTCTGGTCGAGCGGGACCAGATACACCAGCTCATAGCGCCCGTCTTCCGGCGCCGCCGAAATCGTGCGGATGACCGTCGCCACCCCACCTTTGATCGTTTCCGCCACGTGCAGTATTTTTTTCACAACCCACCCACTTTCATGCCTGTAAGGACCGTCGCTGAGATTCAGGACTGGTCGGACGCGTATTCGTAGTTGTAATAGCTGCCGTTGCCGTAATAGCTGGCCGCGCGCTTCTCGACGCCGTTGAACACCGCGCCCTTCAACTCGATACCGTTCTGGGCGAAACGCCGGATCGTCATTTCGATTTCCTTGGCCGGGTTCACCCCGAACCGCGCGACGATCAGGCTGATGCCGGCTTCGCGACCGACAATCGCTGCATCCGTCACCGCCAGCAGCGGTGGCGTGTCGATGATCACCACGTCATAGCGCTCGCTGAGTTGCGCCAGCAGTTCGCGGAAATTGGCGTGCATCAACAGCTCGGAAGGGTTGGGCGGCACCTGGCCACGGCTGATGAAGTGCAGATTGTCGACCTCGACCTTGTTGATCGCCTGATCGAGGGTGCAGCGCTTGACCAACAGATCCGACAGGCCGTTGGTGATCGGCGTGTTCAGGGTCTTGTGCAGATGCCCTTTGCGCATGTCGGCGTCGATCAGCACAACGCGCTGCCCGCTCTGCGCCATAACCGCCGCGAGGTTGGAAGACACGAAGGTTTTGCCGACCTGCGGGCTCGGCCCGGAAATCATGATCCGGTTGTTGGTCGAATCCAGCGCGGCGAAGTGCAGACAAGTGCGCAGGCTGCGAATCGACTCGATGGACAGGTCGGTCGGATTGCGCAATGCCAGCAGGTAGGCCGGCGTATCAGCCGAAACCTTGGCCCTTACCTTTTTGTTGTCCTCTTCGCGCTGCAGATCGCTGTAGGGAATCGACGCGTAAACCGGCAAGCCGAGCTGCTCAATGCCCTCCGGCCCTTCCAGGCCCTTGCTCAGGGATTTGCGCAACAGCACCAGCGCCACGCCGACGAAGGCACCGAGGAAGGTGGCGATCAACACGATCAGGGCTTTTTTCGGTTTGACCGGACTGGTCAGGTCGACATCCGCCGTATCCACCAGACGCACGTTACCCACGGCACCAGCGCGAATGATGTCCAGCTCTTGGGATTTGTTCAGCAACTGGGTGTAGATCTGCGAGGCGACTTCGACATCGCGGGTCAGGTTCAACAGTTCCTGTTGAGTGGCCGGTAGGTCCTGAACCTTGCCCTCCAGCGAGCGCTGTTGCTGGTTCAGTTCGCCGATCTGGGTCATCAACGCGCGGTAGGCCGGATGCTGTTTGGTGAACTTGCGGTCCATCTCCGCCTGTTGCAGCTTCAGCTCGGAAATCCGCGTTTCGAGCGCCACGGACTGGCCGAGCACCGATTGGGTTTCCAGCGAGATGTTCACGGTCTTGCCGTGGGTCTGGTAGGCGTTGAGCGCATCGCTGGCCTTGGCCAGATCACGCTTGACCTGCGGCAACTGGCTTTGCAGGAACGCCAGGCTCTGCGCCGCTTCGGCCGAGGTGCGGCGTACGTTCTGATCCACGTACAGCGAGGCGATCTTGTTGAGAATCTTCACTGCTTCGGCGGCGTCGCTGCTGGCCAGGGCCAGACGGATGATCCCCGATTCCTTGCCTTGCTCGGAAATGTCCAGCGCGTCCTGATAACCCTGGATGGTCACGATTCGTGGGTAGCGCACCACTTCGAAACGGGTACCGGGGTTGGCCAACAGTTGCGCGACCTGCCCTTCTACGCCGTCCTGCGCGAAGGCTTCGCCTGCCACGCCGTCGACCAGCAGGTTGTCGTTGTCGTCGAGCAGTTGAAAGCGATGTTGTTCGCCGGCGATCAGGGTGAGTTTCTTGCCCAGCAGTTCCTTGGGCAGATTGAGCTTTGCAAACTCCAGGCGTTCACCGCCCCAGGCGTAACTGCTCAGGCCGAAACGCGGCGGCGCGACGCTGAGTTCGGTCTCACCGCGATAGCGACGAGAAAGAAAGCCGCCGATCAGCGGAAAGGTGTTGGGAGTGACGTCGATATCCAGACGCAGATCGTCGACTGTCTTGCCGATCACCGCGCGGGATTTGATGATGCCGATTTCGGTCACCGACGGCGATTGCCCGCCGAGCATGCTGTTGAGGTCGGAAAAACCGAGCATGTCGTTCTTTTTCGGTTCGACCTGCACCAGCGCGTTGGCCAGATACACCGGTGTGGCCAAGATCGCATAGGCCACACCGGTCATCATGAATGCGCCGGTGAACGCGCCGATCAACCATTTCTGGTCGATCAGGCTGCCGAAGATGCCGAGAAGATCAATACTGTCTTGATCGTTGTCGCGGGTGCCGATTACTGACGGTAACTGCATAAGTCTTTCTTACCATTCACTGAACTGAAGAATATTCATCAACGCGCCAGGCGTTGCGCCCATGAGCTAACAGCATCTTCAATCAATGCATGGGCATGAATAAAAGCGGCTTGCCCTTGGCGATACGGGTCCTGTATTTCTCGTTCGCTCTGCCACTTGCCCAGCAGAAACACTTTGCCCCTGGCGTGAGAGGCAATCTTCAGTACTTGATTAACATGTTGTTTTTCCATGACCAGAATCAGGTCTGATTCATTGACGATGTCCGCGGTCAGTTGCCGCGCCTTGAACCCTTCGGCACTGTGGCCGCGCTCTTCCAGCACCTGGCGCGCGGTCGACTCCATGCCTTCGCCGACCCGTGCAGACAGGCCTGCGGAGGTCACGCTGATCGCCGAGGGTGTCAGTGCATTGCGCAACAGAAGTTCCGCTGTCGGACTTCGGCAGATATTGCCTACGCAGACGACAAGAATCTTTTTGAACAAGGTTTACTTTCCCGTGTAATGTCAATCGGCCAACATGTCTTGCAAATTCGAATGAACCCGCAAGACCTTCCTTCACTCGGAAATAGATTCACCCGTTAATACCGATGCATTAAGTACCACGGCGTCTAAAAGTCCCCCAACCAGAATTACCGGACTAAAAATAACTGTGATTTTCGAGTGAAAGTTTTCCGACAAAAAATAACATTCATGCACTTAGTATCTTTATTGCCCTCGAAACCAATGTAACGAGATAACCATTCGCTAGATGTCATTCTCATCAGGAGAGCAGACATGAAATCAGCACATCTCAAACATCTTGGTGCCGCCTTGTTGTTGCTCGGTGCAGCCGCCCAGGTTCAGGCCAGTGAGTTGTTCCCGGCGCTGCCGACGAAAACCATCGGCGTTCAGGTCAAGATCCAGAGTTTCACGGCGGCCGACGCCGAGCAGATCAAAGCCGCAGGATTCAGTTTTGTCCGCTTCGGCGTCTGGAGCGACAGCCTCGGCGGCAAGGCCTATCAGAAGCAGATCAGCGATGCGTTTGCGGCGGCCAAATCCGCCGGCCTGCCGGTTTTGATGACCGTACGCGCCACCAAACCATTGACGGGCGACCTCACGACAGCCGGCGAAGCATTTGCCAATGCCGTCAGCGGGCTGGAAAAAACCTGGAGTTCGCAACTGGTCGCCATTGAAATCTGGAACGAGCCGGATCTGGGCACCTACTGGCCGACCGGCAACTTCAACACCACATTCGTGCCGTTCATGAGCGCCATGTGCAAAACCCTGCAGGGCCAACCGCAATCCACGCCTCTGGTCGGCTTTGGCTTCGCCCGGCCACCCACTGCGGGATCGGCGTCCACCGTGGCGCTCAACAGCCTCATCGAGGCTTACCCCAATTGCCTTGATGCCATTTCCTATCACCCCTACGGCATGACAGCCACGCAGATCAGCAACGCCCAAAATTTCATTCAGCAGAACTTCCATTTGCCGGGCGTGATCAGTGAATGGGGGATTTCGGCGCTTGCCTCCAACGGCGGGCCAGACGGCCAGGCCACTAAAATCTCCGCGTTCATCGCTGATGTGAAAAGACTCAAGATCCCGCTGACTTCCATCTACGAATGGAAAAACAGCGACTCGGGAAAAGACGACCGGGAGAAGAATTTCGGTCTGTTGACCTCAGACGGCCAGCCGAAACCGGCACAAACGGCAGTCAGGACACAATTGGAGCTTGAGTAGGCGCTGCAACAGGTCAGTTGCTTTGAACCTGTCGTCTGTTTTGGCATCGTATTGATCGATAACGCGCCCCGCCTTTCAAACAGCCGTTTTCAGGTTGTTGCCGCCGGGGCGCTCGATACGCCTGCATGCCCTTGAGTGGCTGCCGGCGCTCGGGTAATGTCACCAGACCCATAGGACAGAGCACGCTCATGACTTCCAAGCTGGAACAACTCAAACAGTTCACCACCGTCGTGGCCGACACCGGCGACTTCGAAGCGATTGCCCGGGTCAAACCGGTCGACGCCACCACCAACCCTTCCCTGCTGCTCAAGGCAGCGGCCATCCCGGCCTACGCCGAACTGCTGAACGCCAGCGTGCGCGACTGCAAGGGCGATGTCGGCCTGGCCAGTGACCGTTTCGGCGTCGCGGTCGGTCAGGAAATCCTTAAAGTGATCCCGGGCCGCATTTCCACTGAAGTGGATGCGCGCCTGTCGTTCGACAAGGACGCGATCCTCAAGCGTGCCCATCGCCTGATCGAGCTGTACGACAAGGCCGGCGTTGGCCGTGACCGCGTGCTGATCAAGATCGCCTCGACCTGGGAAGGTATCCGCGCCGCCGAGATCCTGGAAAAGGAAGGCATCCAGACCAACCTGACCCTGCTGTTCTCCTTCGCTCAGGCCGCTGCCTGCGCCGATGCCGGCGTGTTCCTGATTTCGCCGTTCGTGGGCCGCATCTACGACTGGTACAAGAAGGCCAACGGCAACGACTACACCGGTGCCGACGATCCTGGCGTACAGTCCGTGACGCGCATCTACAACTACTACAAGGCCAATGACTACAAGACCGTGGTCATGGGTGCGAGCTTCCGCAACCTCAGTCAGATCGAGCAACTGGCCGGCTGCGACCGCCTGACCATCAGCCCGGACCTGATCGAGAAACTGGCAGCCGACACCGGCAAGCTGGAACGCAAACTTGCTCCGGGCCATGCCGGCGAAGCGCGCCTGAGCCTCAACGAAGCGCAATTCCGCTGGTTGTCCAACGAAGACGCAATGGCCACCGAGAAACTGGCTGAAGGCATCCGTCAGTTTGCCCGCGACCAGGAAAAACTCGAGGCGCTGCTGCAAGCCAAGCTGTAATCGGCCGAACGCAAACGCAAAAAGGGCGAACCCTTACAGGTTCGCCCTTTTTTGTGCCTGGCGGCTTGATCGATCAATGCCTTTCGAGGGCATTCACCAGGTCATGGAAGGCTTCGCGGTTGGAGTCGTTCAGGCCCATGAGGATCTTGTGCGCTTCGAGCACCTTGATCCGCACCACCTCTTCCGACTGATCCTGATCCGGCAGGTCATCGAGGCATTCCGGGCAAGGCACGGGATGGTTGACGATATTGAACACCTGCTCGAAACCCATCGACTGCAACAGACGGGTGATGTCTTCGTGGGTGGTGACCACGGTCGGCAGCAGGCCGACCTTCTGCCGCGACAGGATCGACAGCTTGGCCAGCAGGCCCAACGTGGTGCTGTCGATGCTGCGGGTTTCGGTCAAATCGATCACGATCGCGTTGAAATTCAGCGCGGTGAAGATTTTTTCAATAGTCGCATCCAACGCCGAACACAGGGTCAGGCGAACTTCACCGACGAACTTCAGGACGAAGGTGCCGTCCTGCTCGGCGAACTGGATTCTACCGGTACTCATCAAAGATTCCTGCTCAACACCAACAGGGCGATATCATCCGGCATCTCCCCTAGCGTGGCCAATCCAAAAACCTGCCGCAGACCATCCAGGCTGCCGCCCGCCGACTTCACCTTCTGGGGCAAAGCGGCTTCTTTCTCTTTGAGTGTGGGCTCTGGCAAAAGATCCAGAATGCCATCAGACATCAGCGTCAGGCTGAACGTCGGTGGCAGCTCGAGCACGTGATCTTCGTAGGTGGCTTCGTTGAAAAGCCCCACGGGCAGACCGCGCCCCTCGAGGTAGCGAACACTGTCAGGCGTGTACAACACTGGCAACGGCAGATGGCCGCCGATGCTATAGGTCAACAAACCGGTCTCCTCGTCGATGACTCCACCGACCATTGTGACGTGTTTACCCAGCTTACAACTGATCAGCCCCCGGTTGATATGACCGAGGACTTCCGAAGGCTTGAATTCCGGCAGCGTGCCGTTGCGCTTGGATTCAAACAGCAAGCGCGTGGTCATGAACTTCAGCAGCACGGTGACGAACGCCGAAGAGGCACCATGACCCGATACATCCGCCAGGTAGAACGCCACCCGGCGCTCGTCGACCCGGAAATAGTCGACAAAATCACCCGACAGGTACAGCGACGGAATGATCTGGTGCGCGAATCTGAACTCGTCGATGCTCCACGGACTCTCCGGCAGCATGTTCATCTGCACCTGGCGACCGGCATTCTGGTCTTCCTGGAGCAGGTTCAGGCTGGCTGCGAGTTCACGATTGGCCTTTTCCAGTTTCTCGCGGTAGCGCTGGTTTTCCAGCAGCAGACGCGCACGATCCAGGGCTCGGCGCACGGAGTGCTCGAGCACGGCCAGATCTTCGAGAGGCTTGATCAGATAATCCGCCGCGCCCAGGCGCAGGGCCTCGACCGCGTCGTTCATCACGCCAGCGCCCGAGACCACGATCACCGGTGTCTGCGGTGAACGCTCGGTGACCTGACGGATGAGTTCGAGACCGCCCATCTGCGGCATGCGCAGATCGCAGATGACCAGGTCGGGCGTGTCTTGCTCGAATACCTGAAGACCCTGCTGGCCGTTACTGGCCTGCAAGACGCTGAAACCACTGTCTTCCAAATAGGCCGCGAGGCTCGCGCGCACTACTTCGTCATCATCGATTATCAGCAGCGTGGCACTGGTTTTTGGCATGTGGGCAAACGGCGCCAGAATTAGGTTGGCGTAGCAGGCGGGGCAAAAGCCCGGCGCAGACTACTGGATTCGCTTTCTAGCCTCTCTGTTGCACCGCTTTGAAGCGTTTGCTCCGCACGCGGTTGCACCAGAGGTGCCCTTCTAAGGCGCAGACGGTACTCCCATCCTTCGAGCGTTTCAAGCATGCGCCGATCGCCGCTTGGAGACTTTGTTTGTCAAATCACTCGCAGTTATAAGAACGGCCTCAACGGTAACCCAATGGATGGTCGCGCCCACAAAAAAGGCGACCTCGCGGTCGCCCTTTTATACCGATCAATCGAGATCAGAAATCGTCTTCGACCTGCCCGTCCTTGACCTTGAACTCGCGGTTTTGCAGGTAGGCGTTGCGGATGAAGGTGTACTTGTCGCCGCTGATCAGCTTCTCGCTCGACAGCAGACTGGCGCGGGTGTCGACGATGTTCAGGCCAAAGATCGAGTTACGCACCGGCACATCGTTGATGTAACGGTATGGGCCGGTGTAGCTGTCAACATACTTGGACGGCGCATCACGCAGGGTGCTCGGGCCCATCAGCGGCAGCATCACGTAAGGACCGCTGCCGACGCCCCAGTAGCCGAGGGTCTGGCCAAAGTCTTCGTCGCTGCGGTTCAGGCCCATTTTGGTGCCGACGTCGAAGAAACCGAGCAGGCCGAAGGTGGTGTTGAAGATCAGGCGAGCGGTGTCGACGCCTGCGGCGGCCGGTTTGGCCTGAAGAATGTTGTTCGCCAGGTTGGTGACATCACCGACGTTGCGGAACATGTTGTGGATGCCGTCTTCCAGGAATTGCGGAGTAACAAATTCATAGCCCTGCGCCAGAGGCTTCAGCGCATAGGTGTCGACGAAATCGTTGAACTGGAAGATCGGACGGTTGACGCTTTCCCAAGGGTCTTCTTCCGTTGCGGCCTGAGCGGCGAACGGCACCAGCATTACGCTGGCACATACACAAAGCTGAGCAAGAGGATGGCTCCAGCGCATAGAAAACTCCTTGGATAGTACGGACGCAGCACCTGGGCCGCGGCGATTAGTGCGTCAGTATAAGACGGAAACGGCGCTTTAGGCAGTTCCCCGGTGAAACCCTCTGTAGGACGCTTCGTCATTGGCCTGTCATGCAACTGTCACCGATGTTGCCTAGCCTGATCGCTATTTCAGGGACGTTTTCCATGCCTCAAGCCGAAGCCTCGCCCCTCGCGGCACCGACGCTGACCGCCGTGCTGTTCGGACTCAGCGGTTGTCTGGTGGACTTCGGCGCGCGTGCCCGCCATCAGACCAGCATCGGCCCGGAATACGCCGACGTGACACCCGGCGCCCTCGACAGCCTGCGCAGCCTGCAGCGCCAGCAAATTCCCTGCGCCTGGCTGGATGAGTTGTCCATCGCGAGCACTCAGGTACTGGCATCAGCGCTGCCGGACTGGATCAAACCATCGCAATATTCGGCAACAATCAATCCTTGGCCGGCGCCAAACGCCTGCTGGCAAGCGCTTATGAGCTTGAATGTCGATCGCCTCGACGGTTGCGTACTGGTCAGCGGCGAACCGCGCCTGCTGCAATCGGGCTTGAATGCAGGGCTGTGGACTATCGGCCTGGCGTCCTGCGGCTCACTGTGCGGGCTGGCGCCCAGCGAATGGCAAGCCTTGAGCCAAAAGGAACGCGAACAACGGCGCGGCAAGGCGACCGTGCAACTGTTCGGCCTCGGCGTGCACTCGGTGATCGATCATTTGGGCGAACTCGACACCTGTCTGGCCGACATCAATCTGCGTCGCGCGAAAGGTGAAAAGCCCTGACCGGGATCATGCAGGTTGGCCAAGAGTGGATTAGTCTTAAGGAGAGCCATAGACCTTTGGCGCACGGCTGCGGTCTATGCCAGTGCCTCTCGATAAAAGGAAACAACCATGCCCGCTCAAGAACTGCAAAAACAGCTCAATGCCCTGCGCGAGCAACTGGATCAAAATCCTCCGCTGACCGAAGCCGAGCGCGCTGATCTACATGCCCTGATGGAACAGATCGAACTGGAACTTGAACTGGAAACCAAAACCAAGGACTCCAACATTGCCGATGGCGTGAACCTGGCCGTTGAGCGCTTTGAAGTTGATCACCCCACCATCGCCGGCACACTGCGCAACATCATGAATTCCCTGGTCAGCATGGGCATCTGAAACCCGCGAATGCAAAAAAGCCCTGCCATCACTGGCAGGGCTTTTTCATGTCCGCGAGGCGGGTTACTGACGAACCAGACGATGGTTCGGCAGCTGCACGCTTTCGGTGCTGCGGTACGGGTTGATGTCCAGCCCGCCCCGGCGCACGTAACGCGCGAACACCGTGAGTTTTTCCGGCTTAAGCAAGCGCTGCAGGTCGAGGAAGATCCGCTCCACGCATTGTTCGTGGAAGTCCGAGTGCTGGCGGAAGCTGACGATGTACGCCAGCAGACTGGCGTGATCCAGCGCCGCGCCACGGTATTGCACCACCACGCTGCCCCAGTCCGGCTGGCTGGTCACCGGGCAGTTGGATTTGAGCAGATGACTGTGCACGCTCTCCTCCACCACGCGCGAATCGTCGCAGCGCAGCAGTTCAGGACGTGGATGTTCGTAATTGCTGACGCTGATATCCAGATCGTCGATGCACACGCCCGGCAACGCCACGACGCCTTCGGCTTCGACGTCTTTCAGGCTGCGAACCCGCACGCCCACCGGTTTGCCAGCAGCAGCGGACAAATCCTTGATCAGCGTCGCTTCGAGGCTTGCGATATCGGCAAACGGCGTCTGGTTCAGCGAGTTCAGGTACAGCTTGAACGACTTGGATTCGATGATGTTCGGCGAGTCAGCCGGAATGCTGAATTCACCGATCGCCACCACCGGTTTGCCGGAGGGCAGCAGCCACGACAGTTCGAAGCAGTTCCAGAAATCCACACCTTTATACGGCAGGGTTTCGGCGGTCAGGCCCAGCTCGGCCCATTTCGCGGTGCGCGGGATCGGGAACAGCAAGGACGGCGTGTACGTGGCGATGTATTCGCTGGATTTGCCCAGCGGCGAATGTTCGGCTGCGGGATGCATGGCGGAAACCTGACTGAAGAATCAGCGGATTCTACCAGCCTTTGCTCCCGCCTTTGAGTGCTTATTGACTGACAGTCAGTTTGCCGACCATTCCGGCCTGGTAATGCCCGGGAATGTTGCAGGCAAATTCCAGACTGGTCGCCTTACTGAAGGTCCAGGTCAATTCGGCGGTCTTGCCCGGCTCCACCAGCACACTGTTGGGGTCGTCGTGTTTCATGCCATGCCCCATCGAGGCATGATCCATGCCCGCCATGTCGTGGGACATTTCCTTCATACCGGTAGGCGTCAGCATGCCGCTTTGTTGCATCTGCAACATTTCCTGCTGATGTTTTGCATGCATCGTCGCGTCGCCAAGGTTGAATTCGTGCAGCAACTGGCCTTTATTCACCAGCACAAAACGAACGGTCTCACCGGCCTTGATCTCGATCGCTTTCGGATCGAAGCTCATGTCGCCCATCACCACTTCAATGCTGCGGGTGGCCTTGGCCGCCGGGGCTGGCTGGCCGAAGTCATAGGTGTGCGCCGGCGATGCCCACAGCGGCGAACTCAGCGCCAGCAGACACGCGGCAAGGGCCAGACGGTTGCGCAAAAACATAGTCGTACTCCAACAAATCAAGGTTCAGCCTGTGGGAAACTCTAGCCCGCCTGCACTGGCAGCGACCTGACAGGGAGATTACAACTTTGTCAGGTTGGCGCTCACCGCGTTTGCCCACGGTATAACGTCCTCGTTCCCGCTACCCGAGTCGCCCATGAAACTGCTGATCGTCGAAGACCAACCCAAAACCGGCCAGTACCTGCGCCAGGGCCTGACCGAGGCCGGCTTCAACACCGAACTGGTGGCCGACGGCACCACTGGCCAGCAATTGGCGTTGAGCGGCGACTATGCGCTGCTGATCCTCGATGTGATGCTGCCCGGTCGCAATGGCTGGCAGATCCTGCAAGCGGTGCGCAGCGCCGGCCTGGAAACGCCGATCCTGTTTTTGACCGCCAAGGACACCGTTGAAGACCGGGTTCACGGCCTGGAACTGGGCGCCGACGACTATCTGGTCAAGCCGTTCGCCTTCTCCGAACTGCTGGCGCGGGTGCGCAGCCTGTTGCGCCGCGGCAGTTCCACGCCTCAGGAAACCAGTCTGCGCCTGGCCGATCTGAGCCTGGACCTGATCCGTCGGCGGGTCGAACGCAGCGGTCAACGCATCGACCTCACCGCCAAAGAGTTCGCCCTGTTGGAAATGCTCCTGCGCCGCCAGGGCGAAGTGCTGCCCAAATCGCTGATCGCCTCGCAGGTTTGGGACATGAATTTTGACAGCGATACCAATGTGATCGAAGTGGCGATTCGTCGACTGCGCCTGAAGATCGACGACGACTTCCCGAACAAGCTGATTCACACCGTGCGCGGCATGGGTTACGTCCTTGAAGAGCGTGCCGACTGATGCGCCGATTGTCCTTGAGCGGTCGGCTGGCGCTGCTGTTCGCCGGCTGTACCGCAGTGGTTTCGCTGGTTGCGGGGGTGGTATTCAATCGGGCCAGCGAAGGCCACTTCATCGAACTCGACCAGCAACTGCTCGAAGGAAAACTGCTCAGCGTGCGTCAGACGCTGTTGAGTGGTAGCGACGCCGCGCACATCACTGATGAGTTGAGCCAACAGGGCGATGTTTCGCTGCGCATCAGCAGCCCTGAGGGGCAACGCTGGTTCGGTCGCTCACTGCATGCCCCGGCGAATCTCCCGCAGCAGCCTGGCCTGGCCACTATCAACGACAACGGCACGGACTATCGCCTGCTCAACGCCGCGCTTGAACCGGAAAAACCGGACTCCCCGCAATTAACTTTGCTGCTGGACATCACTCACCACCAGCACTTCCTGCAACGCATGCAGCATCTGATCTGGCTGACCGTTGGCCTTTCGGCGCTGGCCACCGCGTTGCTCGGCGCCTGGGCTGCCCGCAGCGGTCTTCGCCCGTTACGCCGTATGAGTGCGGTGGCCCGTGGGATTTCGGCGCAATCGCTGAATGCCCGACTGCCGGAAGCGCGGATGCCCGCAGAGCTCGCGGAATTGGCCCACAGCTTCAACGCCATGCTCGGACGTCTCGATGACTCTTTTCAGCGACTGTCAGCGTTCTCCGCCGACATCGCCCATGAGTTGCGCACCCCGCTGTCAAACTTGCTGACTCACACTCAGGTCACCCTGACCCGCCCTCGCCCACTCGAAGACTATCGCGAAGCGCTGCACAGCAACCTTGAAGAGCTGCAATGGATGGCGCAGTTGGTGAACGACATGCTTTATCTGGCCAAGGCTGACCACGGTTTGCTGGTGCCCAAGCGTGAACCGCTGGATCTGGCGGAAGAAGCCGATGCGCTGCTGGAGTTTTTTGCACCGCTGGCCGAAGACGCTCAGGTCAGCCTGAGCCGTGACGGTGCGGGGCGATTCGAGGGGGATCGCGCGATGTTGCGCCGGGCGCTGTCGAATCTGCTGGATAACGCGTTGCGTTTTACCCCTGCCGCTGGCGAAGTGCGTGTGAAGGTGGTTGAGCAGGCGAAATCCTTGAGGTTGACCGTGGAGAACAGTGGCGAGGGGATTTCTGCTGAGTTGTTGCCGCGCTTGTTCGATCGCTTCTACCGGGCGGATCCGGCGCGCCAGGAAGGCAGCAGCGAGCACGCGGGATTGGGACTGGCGATTACTCAGTCGATCATCCGGGCCCATGGCGGGCAGATTCATTGCGAATCGGCTCAGGGCTGGACGCGGTTTGTGATTGAGTTGCCCAAAGTTTGAGGCAAGCAGTGCCGGCCCTTTCGCGAGCAAGCTCGCTCCCACAAGTACCGAGTCGCACCACAAATTTGTGAGCACTTCAAAACACTGTGGGAGCGAGCTTGCTCGCGAAGGCGGTCTTGAAGCTTACGAATATCTCAAGGCATGTGCCGGTTCGATCTTCGCCGCCCGCCAGGCCGGGTAAACCGTGGCGAGGAAGCTGAGGATGAAGCCCGCCGAGCAGATCAGCAGCACGTCGCCGCCCTGCAATTCCGATGGCAGGTTGCTGACGAAATACACATCCGAACTGAAGATGTGCTGCCCGGTCACGCGCTCGACCCAGCCCACCATCTCACTGACATTCAGCGCGGCAATCACGCCCAACACACCGCCGATGATGGTGCCGACGATGCCGATCACCGTGCCCTGCACCATGAAGATCGCCATGATCTGTCGTGGCGTTGCGCCGATGGTACGCAGGATCGCAATGTCCGCGCCCTTGTCGTTCACCACCATGATCAGGGTCGCGATGATGTTGAACGCCGCCACCGCGACGATCATCAGCAGCAACAGGCCAATCATGGTTTTTTCCATCTTCATCGCGCTGAACAGACTGCCTTGGGTATGGGTCCAGTCATCGGCCTTGAAGTCGGTGCCGAGGCCGCTGGCAATGTCCGACGAAACCTTCGGCGCGGCGTACAGATCCTTCACCGCCAGACGCACGCTCTGCACCTGATTCGGCTCCCAGTGCTGCATGGTCGCGGCGTCGGAGACGTGGATCAGGCCCATGGAACCGTCGAGTTCGGCACCGACCTTGAACACGCCGACCACGTTCAGCCGCTGCATGCGCGGGGTGATGCCGCCCGGTGCGGTGCTGACTTCCGGGACGATCAGGGTGATCTTGTCGCCAACATTGAGGCGGAAACGCCGGGCGGTGATTTCGCCGAGCACTACGCCGAACTCACCCGGTTTCAAGGCATCGAGACGGCCCTGAACGATGTGCTGGGCAACGATCGACACCTTGCCTTCCTGGGCCGGGTCGACGCCGCTGATCTGGATCGGCTGCATCATGCCCTTGTAGGACAGCATGCCTTCCATCTCGGTGAACGGCACCGCAGCCGTCACTTCCGGGTTTTTCATCGCAGCGGCGGCGACTGGCTGCCAGTCATCGATCGGCTTGACGCCGACAATGGTCGCGTGAGGCACCATGCCGAGGATGCGCGAACTCATTTCGCGCTGGAAGCCGTTCATCACCGACAGCACCACGATCATCGCCAGCACGCCGAGGGCGAGCCCGATCATCGAGGTCATCGAAATGAACGAAACAAAGCGATTGCGGCGCTTGGCGCGGGTATAGCGCGTGCCGATAAAGATCGATAACGGTCTGAACATTCGCTGGGGCACCGTATAAAAATAAAAGACCCGATGCCTTTTCAGGCATCGGGTTTCAACGCGTCAGATTGGCGTCAGGCAGCCTTCATTGAGGTGCAGGACGCGGTCCATCTGGCGAGCGAGGTTCATGTCGTGAGTCACCACCAGAAACGCCGTGCGCATCGAAGTGCTGAGTTCCAGCATCAGATCCTGAATGCCTTCAGCGGTATGGGAGTCGAGGTTGCCGGTCGGCTCATCGAGCATCACCAGGCCTGGATTGTTGACCAGAGCACGGGCGATGGCCACGCGCTGACGCTCACCACCGGACAGTTCTGCCGGTTTGTGTTCCAGGCGATGGCCCAGCCCCACTCGCTCCAGCAACGCCGTGGCACGCTGACGCGCTTCCGGGATCGCGGTCTTGCCGATCAGCAGCGGCATGCAGACGTTTTCCAGCGCGGTGAATTCCGGCAACAGGTGGTGGAACTGGTACACGAACCCGAGGGCGCGGTTACGCAGCAGGCCCCGCTTCTTCTCGCTCAGCGCCGACAGTTCTTCACCGTCGAGCCAGACACCGCCCTTGGTTGGCGTGTCGAGACCACCCAGCAGGTTGAGCAAGGTACTTTTGCCCGAACCGGATTTGCCGACGATCGCCACCCGCTCACCCGGATGCAGTTCCAGTTGCAGGTTGGCCAGCACTTCCACCGACTCCGGGCCTTCCTCGTAGGATTTGCCCAGGTTGCGGCAGCTCAAGATTGCTTTTTCACTCATGCCCGACTCACTCATAACGTAGCGCCTCCGCCGGCTGGGTGCGTGCGGCACGCCAGGCTGGATACAGGGTGGCGAGGAAACTCAGGACCAACGCAGCGGCGCAGACCATGACCACGTCCTGGCTCTGCACCTGCGACGGCAGGTAATCGATGAAATACACGTCGGCGTTGAGGAATTTGTGTCCGATCACGCCTTCGAGGGCCGAAATTGCGGCGCTGACGTTGAGCGCGGCGAAGATCCCGACCACGGCGCCGATGGCCGTGCCGACCACACCGATCACCGTGCCCTGCACCATGAATGTGCGCATGATCGTGCCCGGCGTGGCGCCCAGTGTGCGCAGAATGGCGATGTCGCCCTTCTTGTCGTTCACCACCATCACCAGCGTGGAAATGATATTGAATGCAGCCACCGCGACGATCAGCAGCAACAGCAGGCCGATCATGGCTTTTTCCATGCGGATGGCCTGATACAGATTGCCGTGGGTACGGGTCCAGTCGCGGGCGTAGTAACGGTCTTCGCCGAGGCGCTGGGCAATGTTCCACGCCTCACGCGGCGCCTGGAACAGATCGTCGAACTTGAGGCGCAGGCCTTGCACCTGATCAGGCTTCCAGCGGTGCATCTTCGCCAGATCCTGCAGGTTGGTCACGCCCAGGTAGCCGTCCAGCTCACCGGCGCCGACATGGAAGATGCCGACCACGGTGAAGCGTTTCATGCGCGGGAACATCCCGGCCGGGGTCACGCTGACCTCCGGTGCGACGAAGGTGATCTTGTCACCGAGGCCCACGCCGAGCTTGGTCGCGGCCTTGTCGCCGATCACGATGCCGAAGCTGCCCGGCGTCAGATCGTCGAGTTTGCCCTGCTTCATGAAGTTGTCGATGATCGAGACGTTGCGTTCCAGCGCCGGATCGATGGCATTGAGCAAAACCTTGGACACCTGGCCGTTGTTGGTCAGCAACCCCTGCATCTGGGTGAACGGCGCGACGGCCGCCACCTGCGGATTCTGCTTGACCTTGGCGGCCAGGCTCGGCCAGTCGTTGATGGCTTCACCGGACTCGATGGTCGCGTGGGGCACCATGCCCAGCACGCGGGTGCGCATCTCATGATCGAAGCCGTTCATCACCGACAGCACCACGATCATCACGACCACGCCAAGGGCGAGCCCGATCATCGAAGTCAGGGAAATGAATGACACAAAATGATTGCGACGCTTTGCACGGGTGTAACGCGTGCCGATAAATACGAAGAGTGGTCTGAACATGTCGGGGCTTGTTCGGAGGGAAAAGGAACGTCCTTGTGGCGGGGGTCGATAACCAGCTTTACACTCAGACCACCGCCGCTACCATGGGTTCGCCATGTCGACATTAGATGAAGAAGATCGCCGCGAATACTACCGTATCGAGGATTCGATCGCACTGGAAATTCGGCCCCTGTCGGCTGCTGAAGCCGCAGGCCAGGAAGTGTTGCAGGATGCTTCCCCACTATTCAACGTGCTCAGCGAACTGCATCTGAGCGAATTCGAGTCGCAGCACTTGCTGCGCCAGATCAATGAGCGCGACCGCGCCATCGCTGCGTTCCTGAAATCCCAGAACAAGCGTATCGACCTGCTTAGTCAAGTCATCGCCCTGACCGCGCTTGGGCAGATCGGCGAGCCGCAACCGGTGATCATTTCCGAAGGCGGGGTCGACTTCCAGCATCCAACCCCGATTGCCACGGGTGCACGCCTGTCGGTGAAAATGGTCCTGATGCCTCAGGCCCACGGCTTGCTGCTGCGCGCCCGCGTCACCCATTGCGACCGCAAGGGCGACGGCTATGACGTCGGCACCGAGTTTGAACACTTGACCGACGCCCAGCGCCAGTTGCTCGCCCGCTATATCTTGCAGAAGCAGGCACAGGAACGACGTCTGGCCCGCGAACAGAACGAATCAGGCCTCTAAATCATTAAGGAAGAACCGTGACCCTTATCTACGGCCACCGCGGCGCCAAGGGCGAAGCACCGGAAAACACCCTGACCAGTTTTCAGGAATGTCTCAAGCACGGCGTACGCCGCTGCGAGCTGGACCTGCACCTGTCCAAAGACGGCGAGTTGATGGTCATCCACGATCCGACCCTCAAGCGCACCACCGACCGGCGCGGCAAGGTGGTCGAGCATACCGCCGCCGATCTGGTGACCTACGACGCGCGCAAGGGCGGTCCGGGCTGGATCAAGCCGTGCCCGATTCCGACGCTGGAAGAACTGTTCGAAAAATGCGATTTCGAGCACTGGCAGCTGGAAGTCAAAAGCGCTTCGCGCACCCGCGCCGCGACCACCGTGCTGGCGATCCGTGAAATGGCGGTCAGGCACGGACTGCTCGACAAGGTGACGATCACCTCGAGCTCCCGGGAAGTATTGAAGGCTGCGCTGGATCTGGTGCCCGACGTGTCACGCGGCCTGGTGGCCGAATACGCCTGGCTCGACCCGTTGAAGGTCGCGCAAAGTTACGGCTGCGAGATTCTGGCGTTGAACTGGACCCTGTGCACGCCGGAACGCCTGCAAAAGGCGCAGCGTCAGGGGCTGCATGTGTCGGTGTGGACCGTCAACGAGCCTGCGCTGATGCGCAGACTCGCCGACTTCGGCGTTGACAGCCTGATTACAGACTTTCCCGGTTTGGCCACTGCCACCCTCGGGAATTGCTGAAATCGGTCTCCCCGGCCGGCTCAGGCCACCGGCCGGAGCCCGTCAAAAAAGCCGGTTGAGGCCGTCGTACGCCGCTACCCGATAGGCTTCGGCCATGGTCGGGTAGTTGAACGTCGTGTTGACGAAGTACTTCAGGGTATTCAGCTCGCCCGGCTGGTTCATGATCGCCTGACCGATGTGCACGATCTCCGACGCCTGATAACCGAAGCAGTGAACGCCCAGAACTTGCAGGGTTTCACGGTGGAACAGGATCTTCAGCATGCCTTGTGGCTCGCCGGCGATCTGTGCACGCGCCATGCTCTTGAAGAATGCCTTGCCCACTTCGTACGGCACTTTGGCCTGGGTCAGTTCCTGCTCGTTCTTGCCGATCGAGCTGATTTCCGGAATGGTGTAGATGCCGGTCGGCACGTCATTCACGAAACGCCAGCTGCCATTGTCGACGATGCTGCCCGCAGCCGAACGACCCTGGTCGTGGGCAGCACTGGCCAGGCTCGGCCAGCCGATCACGTCACCAGCGCCGTAGATGTTCTGCACGCAGGTGCGGTAGTTCTCGTCGACTTCGATCTGGCCACGGCTGTTGACCTTGACCCCGATGTTTTCCAGACCCAACTGATCGGTGTTGCCGGTACGGCCGTTGCACCAGAGCAAGGCGTCGGCCTTGATCTTCTTGCCGGACTTCAGGTGCAGGATCACGCCGTTGTCCACGCCTTCGACGCGGTCATATTCTTCGTTGTGACGCACGGTGATGTTGTTGTTGCTGAAGTGGTAGCTCAACGCCTGGGAGATTTCCGAGTCGAGGAAGCTCAGCAACTGACCGCGGTTGTCCACCAGTTCGACCAGCACGCCCAGACCGCTGAAGATCGAAGCGTATTCACAGCCGATCACGCCGGCGCCGTAAACGATCAGTTTGCGCGGGGTGTGGCCGAGGCTGAGGATGGTGTCGCTATCGTAGATACGCGGGTGGTGGAAATCGATGTCCGCCGGGCGATAAGGACGCGAACCGGTGGCGATGATGATGTGCTTGGCCACCAGTTTCTCGACCACGCCGTTGGCGCAGACCACTTCGATGGTTTGCTCGTCGGCGAAGCTGCCGGTGCCGAAGAACACGTCGACGCGGTTACGGGCGTAGTAGCCGGTACGCGAAGCGACTTGTTTGGAGATGACTTTTTCGGCGCTTTTCAACACGTCCGGGAAGGAGAACCAGCGTGGCTCGCCGATCGCACGGAACATCGGGTTGGTGTTGAACTGCATGATCTGCCGCACCGAGTGACGCAGGGCCTTGGACGGGATGGTGCCCAGGTGGGTGCAGTTGCCGCCGACCTGACGACGGCTGTCGACCATCGCCACCTTGCGCCCTGCTTTGGCGGCGTTCATTGCCGCGCCTTCTCCCGCCGGGCCGGAACCCAGCACCACCACGTCGTAGTTGTAGACAGCCATGCGTACTCCTCAGAACAGGCCGCGGTGCCAGCAGCACCGGCGGCTAAATCACGCCGAACGACGGCGCGAAGGAACAATTGGGGGCCAGTAGAAAACCCGGACACAGTCTATAGAAGCGTCAACGCCGCGCACATTAACCCTTGGTCGCGTCGTAGGCTACTTTTGCCTGCACTACAACGCCAGCTTTCGTACTGTTCTCAGTCAACTTTTGCGCCATTGAGCCGTTCGAAAGCGTGACTGGTGCGTGTGACGAAACCTGTATCGGCACGAATCACAAAGAATGCACCAATGTCGTGTTTTTCGGCATAGTCCCAGGCCCTTTCAGGTCCGAGAATCAGCAACAGCGTCGATAGTCCATCGGCCATCAGCGCTGAAGGATGAATTACCGTGACTGACGCCAGATCGTGTAGGACCGGCGCACCGGTCCTAGCATCGAAGGTGTGGGAATAGCGCCGGCCATCCTGCTGAAAATAGTTGCGGTAGTCGCCGGACGTTGACAGACCGTAGCCATCGACATTGATGACGAGCTCTGCCATCTGTTGATCGTCGCGAGGCTCTTCCAGTGCGATACGCCATGGCGAACCGTCGGGCTTCTTGCCGGATGCTTTGAGCTCGCCGGTGGCTTCGGCAAGGTAATCATCAATGCCCAGGGCCCCGAGCCGTGCGGCAATGGTGTCAACCGCGTAACCGGCGGCGATGCTGTTGAAATCCACCTCGACCGCCGCGTCCTTACACAATTGGTCGCCGTCGATGCGCAGGTGTTGATGGCCGACCCGCTGCCGCACTTCGGCCAGCGCCGCCGCATCCGGGATCTTTTCTTCACGCCCTTGCGGGCCGAAGCCCCATAGATTCATCAGCGGTTCTACCGTGAGGTCGTAGGAACCTTCGCTTTGTTGCGACAGCTGCTCACCCACGCGGATCAATTCAAGGATCGGAGCGGGCATGACCTGACAGCGATCAGCCGGCAATGCATTGAAGCGCGAGATGTCAGAATCCGCGCGGTAAGTCGACATCTGCCGGTCGACGTCCGCGAGGATTTTTTCCACTTCGACACGCACCTCCTGCGGCGCAGGCAGATTGGCGTGGCGCACATACTTGATCGAATAAGTGCTGCCCATCGTCGGGCCACCGAAAGTCTCGAGAGAATCGCCGTTGCCACAGCCAGACAAAACCGCGACCAGCATCACGAGAATCCGCCACCGTCCAGTTAACAATTCTTCATCTCCCCGCAAAACCGCGCCGGCCATTATGGGCTACGAGCGCAACGCTTTCTTACAAGATTTAGAGTGAGTACCTACCCATGTCCTCCACGACCGGCAAAGGCAAGGCGATTTTTCGCGTTGTCAGCGGCAACTTTCTCGAGATGTTCGACTTCATGGTCTACGGCTTCTACGCCACGGCCATTGCCAAGACCTTCTTTCCCACCGACAGCGCTTTCGCCTCCTTGATGCTTTCTCTGGCCACGTTCGGCGCGGGCTTTCTGATGCGCCCGCTGGGGGCGATTTTTCTCGGTGCCTACATCGACCGGCATGGCCGGCGCCAGGGCCTGATCATCACGTTGGCCCTGATGGCGGCCGGCACCGTGCTGATTGCCTGCGTGCCGGGCTACGCCACCCTTGGGGTCGCCGCGCCGCTGATCGTGCTGTTCGGTCGACTGCTGCAAGGCTTCTCGGCCGGCGTGGAACTTGGCGGTGTGTCGGTGTACCTGGCGGAAATCGCCACGCCGGGCCGCAAGGGCTTTTTCGTCAGTTGGCAGTCCGCCAGCCAGCAAGCAGCGGTGGTATTCGCCGGCCTGCTCGGTGTCGGCCTCAACCACTGGCTGAGCCCGGAACAGATGGGCGAATGGGGCTGGCGCGTGCCGTTCCTGATCGGCTGCATGATCGTCCCGGTGATTTTCGTCATCCGTCGCTCGCTGGAGGAAACCCCGGAGTTCCAGGCACGCAAACATCGCCCTACCCTGCAGGAAATCGTCCGCTCGATCGGTCAGAACTTTGGCATCGTCATCGCTGGCATGGCGTTGGTGGTCATGACGACGGTGTCGTTCTACTTGATCACTGCCTACACGCCAACGTTCGGCAAGGCGGAACTGCACCTGTCGGACTTCGATGCATTGCTGGTGACCGTTTGCATCGGCCTGTCTAATTTCTTCTGGCTGCCGGTGATGGGCGCGGTGTCGGACAAGGTCGGGCGTAAACCCCTACTGCTGGCGGCGACGATTCTGGCGATCCTGACTGCTTATCCGGCGTTGTCGTGGCTGGTGGCGAACCCGAGCTTCAGCCATTTGCTGATCGTCGAGTTGTGGTTGTCGTTCCTGTACGGCTCGTACAACGGGGCGATGGTGGTGGCGCTTACCGAGATCATGCCGGTGGAAGTTCGCACGACCGGTTTCTCGCTGGCCTACAGCCTCGCGACCGCGACCTTCGGTGGTTTTACGCCGGCGGCCTGCACTTATCTGATCCATGTACTGGACAACAAGGCGGCGCCGGGGATCTGGCTCAGCGGCGCAGCCGTGTTGGGTCTGATCGCCACGCTGGTGCTGTTCCGTGGCAACCGGCACGAACTGCGCACGGCACAAGCCGCCATCCCCCGCTGAGCCAAATCGCGCACAAACAAAAACGCCCCGACCAGAGTCGGGGCGTTTTCATTTGCAGCTGAGGTTTAGCGTGGGAACGCTGGCGGGTTTACACCGGCCATGTCTTCCATCACGCGAACCACCTGGCAGCTGTAACCGAACTCGTTGTCGTACCAGACGTACAGAACAACGCGGTTATCCTGGGTAATGGTTGCTTCGGCATCCACGACACCGGCGTGACGCGAGCCCACGAAGTCAGTGGAAACCACTTCCTGCGAGCTGACGTAGTCGATCTGCTTGTGCAAATCCGAGTGCATGGCCATCTGGCGCAGGTACTCGTTGATTTCTTCGCGAGTGGTGGCCTTTTCCAGGTTCAGGTTCAAAATGGCCATCGACACGTTCGGCGTAGGTACGCGAATCGCGTTGCCGGTCAGCTTGCCCTTGAGCACTGGCAGCGCCTTGGCAGCGGCAGTGGCGGCACCGGTCTCGGTGATTACCATGTTCAGCGGCGCGGCGCGGCCACGACGGCTGCCCTTGTGGAAGTTGTCGATCAGGTTCTGGTCGTTGGTGAACGAGTGAACGGTTTCAACGTGGCCGTTGACGATGCCGTACTGGTCGTTGACAGCCTTGAGCACCGGCACGATGGCGTTGGTGGTGCAGGACGCCGCCGAGATGATCTTGTCGTCAGCAGTGATGTCGCCGTGGTTGATGCCGTGAACGATGTTCTTCAGCGCGCCCTTGCCCGGTGCGGTGAGAATCACGCGGGCAGCGCCTGGGCAGGCCAGGTGCTGACCCAGACCGTCGGCGTCACGCCACACACCGGTGTTGTCCACGATCAGAGCGTTCTCGATGCCGTACTGGGTATAGTCGACTTCGCTCGGGCTCTTGGCGTAGATCACCTGGATCAGGTTGCCGTTGGCGGTGATGGTGTTGTTTTCTTCGTCGATGGTGATAGTGCCATCGAACGGGCCGTGAACCGAATCACGACGCAGCAGGCTGGCACGCTTGACCAGGTCGTTTTCAGAGCCCTTGCGTACCACGATGGCGCGCAGACGCAAGCCGTCGCCACCACCGGTTTTTTCGATCAGGATGCGCGCCAGCAGACGGCCGATACGACCGAAGCCGTACAGCACGACGTCAGTGCCTTTACGCGCCGAAGCGTTCTGCTGACCAACGACATCGGCCAGTTCTTCGCGAACGAATTGTTCAGCGGTGCGGCCATTGCCTTCAGCGCGGAACTTGAACGCCAACTTGCCCATATCCACCGAAGCCGCGCCGAGCTTCAGCTCGCTCATGGCCTTGAGAAGAGGGAATGTTTCGTGGACGGAGAGTTCGCTGTCGTCGGAAGAGCGGTGGCGAGCAAAGCGGTGGGCTTTGAGAATCGCGATGACAGACTGGTTGATCAGGCTGCGGCCATAGATCGAGCTCACCACGTTGTTGTTGCGGTAGAGCTGACCGATAAGCGGAATCATCGCTTCTGCGAGTGCTTCACGGTCGATCCATTCACCAAGACACTGGTCGGGCTTCTGAGTCACGGTAACCTTCCACATGTAGGGGCAGAAAAAAGGGGCTACATTATGCCGCCGAGAACCTCTCGTAGCAATGCGCGCCTGTCGCGCAATCGGTAACAAAATCCCGTCCAAAAAAATAACGCTCTGCGCCAGCCCAGCAAAACCGGGGCTTCCAGCGCAGTCAGTTTTTCGACGACTGTTAGACGATGTCTGTAACCCTCCGTAACACCTCCGACTTTTGGCACTACATAACCGTAAAAAAAGCGCTGGTTTTTATGGTTACCACTACATTTTTCCCAAACAGCGCAGATAGACGCATCCTGCAACTGACAGGCGGCACCGGACGCCGCTACAATTACCGACTTTGTCGCAACGCCTGGAGCTCAACCTTCCGTGCCTGTTCTGCGTCTACCGCTTCTCCCTGCCGCGGCAGGTAAACAGCACTGGGGCAACCTCCCCGGTGCCGCCCTGAGCCTGGCGATTGCCGAGGCTGCCAGCGCTGCCAAGCGCTTCACGCTGCTTTTGACCGCCGACAGCCAGAGTGCCGAACGGCTGGAGCAGGAGCTGAGCTTCTTCGCCCCGGATTTGCCGGTACTGCATTTCCCCGACTGGGAAACCCTGCCCTACGACCTGTTCTCGCCGCACCAGGACATCATCTCCCAGCGCATTGCCAGCCTTTATAGACTGCCTGAACTGGAACATGGCGTTCTGGTGGTGCCGATCACCACCGCCCTGCATCGTCTGGCGCCGACCAAATTCCTTCTCGGCAGCAGTCTGGTGCTGGATGTCGGGCAGAAGCTCGATGTCGAGCAAATGCGCTCGCGGCTTGAAGCCAGCGGCTATCGCTACGTCGACACGGTCTACGAGCACGGCGAGTTCACCGTACGTGGTGCACTGATCGATTTGTTCCCGATGGGCAGCAAACTGCCGTATCGCATCGACCTGTTCGACGATGAAATCGAAACCCTGCGCACCTTCGATCCGGAAACCCAGCGTTCCATCGACAAGGTCGATTCGGTCAAGCTGCTGCCAGCCAAGGAATTCCCGCTGCAGAAAGAAGCGGTCACTCGCTTCAAGGCACGCTTTCGCGAGCGTTTCGACGTCGACTTCCGTCGCAGCCCGATCTTCCAGGACCTGAGCAGCGGCATCACGCCGGCCGGCATCGAGTACTACCTGCCGCTGTTCTTCGAAGAAACCTCGACCCTGTTCGATTACTTGCCGCAGGACACTCAAGTGTTCTCGCTGCCAGGCATCGAGCAAGCGGCGGAAAATTTCTGGAACGACGTACGCAATCGTTATGAAGAGCGCCGCGTCGACCCATCGCGTCCTTTGTTGCCGCCCGCCGAACTGTTCCTGCCGGTGGAAGATTGCTTCGCCCGCCTGAAGAACTGGCCGCGCGTGGTCGCCAGCCAGCAGGACGTTGAATCCGGCGCCGGCCGCGAGCGCTTTCCGGCGCAGGCCTTGCCGAATCTGGCGATCGAAGCCAAGGCTACCCAGCCGCTGGCCGCGCTTTCGGCCTTTCTCGACGAGTTCCCGGGTCGCGTGCTGTTCACCGCCGAATCCGCGGGCCGTCGCGAAGTGCTGCTGGAGTTGCTGGATCGCCTGAAGCTGCGACCGAAAACCGTCGACAGCTGGCCGGACTTTGTCGCTAGCAAGGATCGCCTGGCGATCACCATCGCCCCGCTCGACGAAGGCCTGATGCTGGACGACCCGGCGCTGGCACTGGTTGCGGAGAGTCCGCTGTTCGGCCAGCGGGTGATGCAGCGTCGCCGCCGCGAAAAACGCGCCGACGCCAACAACGATGCAGTGATCAAGAACCTCACCGAATTGCGCGAAGGCGCGCCGGTGGTACACATCGACCACGGCGTCGGTCGCTATCTCGGCCTGACGATTCTGGAAATCGACAATCAGGCCGCCGAATTCCTGACTCTCGAATACGCCGAGAACGCCAAGCTCTACGTGCCGGTGGCCAACCTGCATTTGATCGCCCGCTACACCGGTAGCGACGATGCGCTGGCCCCGCTGCACCGCCTCGGCTCCGAGACCTGGCAGAAAGCCAAGCGCAAGGCCGCCGAGCAAGTGCGCGACGTGGCTGCCGAATTGCTCGACATCTACGCCCGCCGCGCCGCCCGCGAAGGTTATGCGTTTGCCGATCCGAAGGCAGATTACGCGACCTTCAGCGCCGGTTTCCCGTTCGAAGAAACCCCGGACCAGCAATCCACCATCGAAGCCGTGCGCGAAGACATGCTCGCGCCGAAACCGATGGACCGACTGGTCTGCGGCGACGTCGGCTTCGGCAAGACCGAAGTGGCCATGCGCGCCGCGTTCATCGCCGTGCACGGTGGCAAGCAGGTGGCGATTCTGGTGCCGACCACCCTGCTCGCCCAGCAGCATTACAACAGCTTCCGCGACCGCTTCGCCGACTGGCCGGTGACCGTGGAAGTGATGAGCCGCTTCAAGTCGGCCAAGGAAGTGAACGCTGCGGTGGCCGAACTGGCCGAAGGCAATATCGACATCGTCATCGGCACCCACAAGTTGCTGCAGGACGACGTCAAGATCAAAAACCTCGGGCTGGTGATCATCGACGAAGAGCACCGCTTTGGTGTCCGTCAGAAGGAACAGCTCAAGGCCCTGCGCAGCGAAGTCGACATCCTTACGCTGACCGCCACGCCGATTCCGCGCACGCTGAACATGGCGGTGTCGGGCATGCGTGACCTGTCGATCATCGCCACGCCGCCGGCGCGACGCCTCTCGGTGCGCACCTTCGTCATGGAGCAGAACAAGAGCACGGTCAAAGAAGCCTTGCTGCGTGAGCTGCTGCGCGGCGGTCAGGTCTATTACCTGCACAACGACGTGAAGACCATCGAGAAGTGCGCCGCCGAACTGGCCGAACTGGTGCCGGAAGCGCGGATCGGCATCGGCCACGGGCAGATGCGCGAACGCGAACTCGAACAGGTGATGAGCGACTTCTACCACAAGCGCTTCAACGTGCTGATCGCCTCGACCATCATCGAGACCGGCATCGACGTGCCGAGCGCCAACACCATCATCATCGAGCGCGCCGACAAATTTGGCCTGGCGCAGCTGCACCAGTTGCGCGGCCGTGTTGGCCGCAGTCACCACCAGGCTTACGCCTACCTTCTGACCCCGCCACGTCAACAGATCACCGGCGATGCGGAAAAGCGTCTGGAGGCGATTGCCAATACTCAGGATCTGGGTGCGGGCTTCGTGCTGGCCACCAACGACCTGGAAATCCGTGGTGCCGGCGAGCTGCTGGGCGACGGCCAGAGCGGACAGATTCAGGCCGTGGGCTTCACGCTTTATATGGAAATGCTCGAGCGCGCGGTGAAATCGATCCGCAAGGGCGAACAACCGAACCTCGACCAGCCGCTCGGCGGCGGTCCGGAGGTCAACCTGCGGGTGCCGGCGCTGATTCCGGAAGATTATCTGCCGGACGTGCATGCACGCCTGATCCTCTACAAACGAATCGCTTCGGCCACCGACGAGGAAGGCCTGAAGGACCTGCAAGTCGAGATGATCGACCGCTTCGGTCTGCTGCCGGAGCCGACCAAGAATCTGGTGCGCATCACGGCGCTGAAATTGCAGGCCGAGCAACTGGGCATCAAGAAAGTCGATGGCGGCCCGCAAGGTGGGCGCATCGAGTTCGCGGCGCAGACGCCGGTCGACCCGATGACCCTGATCAAACTGATCCAGAGTCAGCCAAAACGCTACAAATTCGAAGGCGCCACGATGTTCAAGTTCCAGGTGCCGATGGAGCGCCCGGAAGAACGCTTTAATACTGTGGAGGCGCTGTTCGAGCGCCTCATCCCGAAAACTGCTTGAAGGACGCCGCATGCGCCTGTTTCGCTCTCTGACTTTGCTACTGACTCTGGTGGCACCTACGGCGTTTGCCGATGACCTGTATCAGGTCGAAATGATTCTGGTACGCCAGAACGCCGTGCCGGCGATTGTCAGCCGTGCCGCACCGGAAGACTGGGCGGCCGGCGCCCAACGCCTGGGCGATGACAGCAAACGCACCCCGGCGCTGAACGATGTCGTGACCAAACTCACCGCCAGCGGCGAGTACAGCGTGCTGATGCACAAAGCCTGGCAGCAGACACTGGGTGAGACACCAGCCAAAGTTGCGGTCAGCGAAGGTCAGGAGCAGTTCGGCCAGTTCCCGATTGAAGGCACGATTGAAATGAAGCTAGGGCGCTTCACCGACGTGAACGCCGACTTCTGGGTCAACCAGATCGACGCCAACGGCATGGTCACCGCCAGCGAGCGCCTGAAACAGGACAGCCACACCAAGAACGGCCAACTCAACTACCTCGACAACGGCCACCTGGCCCTGCTGATCAAGATCACTTCACTGACGGCGCCCGCGCCTCGGGAAGCGCCTGAAGTCGTTCCGGACTGATCGAAGTCCTTATGCCCCCGCCACTGAGTAAACCGCTGGCCTCCTCCTGGGTCAGCCGGTTCAAGGAACAAAGCCTGGAGCGTGGCCGCCGCTACGCCCTGGAAAACCGGGTGCGGATCGTGCAGGTCGGCGATGCGACCATTACTGCCAGCTGCGAAGGCTCTGGTGGTAACGTCTACCGTCAGACGATTCACCTGCGCGAGTCAGCCAAAGGCACGCTGCTGATGGTCGACGCCACCTGCACCTGCCCGGTTCACAGCAACTGCAAACATTGCGCAGCGGTGTTGCTGCAAGTGCAGGAAACCCTCGAATACCCCGCCGCTGCCAAAGACGCCGAACTGCTGGAAAAACTCCAGGCCGTGCTGGAAAACCGCAGCCCGAAGGCGCCACCGCAAGTGCTGGTGGACAACGTGCAACCAGTGCCGCGCCTGTGGCTGGCGAGTGTCGAGTTCAGCGCCTTCGAACCGCGCAACGGCAAGATGCAGCGCTACATCCAGCATCGTGCGGCGCTGTCCTTCAGTTACCTCGACGAATACGTCAGCGGTCAGAAGAACAGCGACATCCTGATTCGCCAGGAAGCCCAGACCCTGCGGGTCAAACGCCACCCGGACGTCGAACAAAGCTATCGCGAGCAACTGCGAATTCTCGGCTTCCGCATCGCCACCCGGCAGAGCAAGGCCCTGCCGGAAAGCGCCGGCGAGCTCTACGAGATGGTCAACGACAGCGCCTGGCTGACCTTCACCCTCAACGATCTGCCGAAGCTGCGCACCCAAGGCTGGGAGCTGCTGGTCGACGATGAGTTCGGTTTCGACCTGACCGCCGTCGACGATTGGTACGCCACCGTCGAGCAGACGCCTGAACGCGACTGGTTCGATCTGGAGCTGGGGATCATCGTCAACGGCGAGCGCCTGAGCCTGCTGCCGATCCTGCTCAATCTGATGCGCTCGCACACGGAAATCCTCAACCCGGAACGTCTCGCCCGCCGCCGCGACGATGAACTGATTCTGGTGAACATCCCGCAACGCAACAGCGAGCATGGGCCGCTGCAAGTCGCCCTGCCCCTCGGCCGGCTGAAACCGGTGCTGGCGACCCTCGGCGAGTTCTATTTGCAGGAGCCAGGCGAAACCACCCTGCGCCTGAGCAAGGCTGACGCCACGCGCTTGAATTCGCTGGAAGGGATTCCCCTGCTCTGGGAAGGTGGCGAGCAGATTCGCAGCTTCGCCCAACGCTTGCGTGACATCCGCGATTACGGCGCCAAAGCACCGAAGGGACTGAATGCGACGCTGCGTCCTTATCAGCTCGAAGGCTTGAGCTGGATGCAGTCGCTGAGGCAACTTGAAGTCGGCGGGATTCTCGCGGACGACATGGGACTGGGCAAAACCCTACAGACTTTGGCGCACATTCTCAGCGAGAAGAACGCCGGGCGTCTGGATCGGCCGTGCATGGTGGTGATGCCTACCAGCCTGATTCCCAACTGGCTCGATGAAGCGGCGCACTTCACGCCACAGCTCAAGGTTGTCGCCCTGTACGGTGCCAGCCGTAAAAAGCATTTCGAGCATCTGGCCGAATATGACTTGATCCTCACCACTTATGCGCTGCTGCCCAAGGATGTCGAACGTCTGGCCCGGCAGCCACTGCACGTGCTGGTGCTGGATGAGGCGCAGTACATCAAGAACCCGAACAGCAAAGCCGCCCAGGCTGCCCGTGAACTCAATGCTCGTCAGCGCCTGTGCCTGAGCGGGACGCCGCTGGAAAATCACCTGGGCGAGCTGTGGTCGCTGTTTCACTTCCTGCTGCCCGGCTGGCTCGGCGACGTCAAAAGCTTCAACGCCGATTACCGCGTGCCGATTGAAAAACGCGCGAGCGAAGTCAGACTTCAGCACCTCAACGGTCGGATCAAACCGTTCCTGCTGCGCCGCACCAAGGAGCAGGTTGCGACCGAGCTGCCGCCGAAAACCGAGATCATCCACTGGGTCGACCTCAACGAGGCCCAGCGCGACGTGTACGAAACCATGCGTCTGGCCATGGACAAGAAGGTTCGCGACGAGATCACCCGCAAAGGTGTGGCGCGCAGTCAGATCATCATTCTGGAAGCACTGCTCAAGCTGCGGCAGGTCTGCTGCGATTTGCGCCTGGTCAACGACGCCACCCTGCCCGCTCGCGGCAGCACCTCGGGCAAGCTCGACAGCCTGATGGAAATGCTCGAGGAGTTGTTTGAGGAAGGCCGGCGGATTCTGCTGTTTTCGCAATTCACTTCAATGCTGTCACTGATCGAGGACGAGCTGAAAAAACGCAATGTCGCCTATGCGCTACTGACGGGACAGACCCGGGATCGGCGAACGCCTGTGAAGGAATTCCAGAGCGGCAAGCGTCAGATCTTTCTCATCAGCCTGAAGGCTGGTGGTGTGGGCTTGAACCTGACGGAAGCGGATACGGTGATTCACTACGATCCGTGGTGGAACCCGGCGACCGAGAATCAGGCAACCGACCGCGCGTATCGCATTGGTCAGGAAAAGCCAGTGTTCGTCTACAAGATGATTGCCCGGGGCACGGTCGAGGAGAAGATTCAGCATCTGCAGAAGGAAAAGTCCGACCTGGCGGCCGGTGTGCTGGATGGGCGCAAGGCCGGGGACTGGAAATTGCAGAGTGATGATATCGAGGCGCTGTTTGCGCCGTTGCCGGACAAGTTTGAAAAGCGCTGAGATTCTCAGCGTCAGCAGGAAAGCCATCGCGAGCAAGCTCGCTCCCACAGGACTTGCGTAAATCCTGTGGGAGCGAGCTTGCTCGCGAATGAGTCGGCCGGATCTGACGCCAGACTCAGCCCTTGAGCACCCGCGCCAACGTCGACTTCACCTTGCCCATGCCATCGTGCAACGCCTGCTCGATCTCGGCCATGGTGATCACCTCAGTGGTCTTGCCCGCCGCCGGATTCACCACCAGCGACAGGCAGGCGTAATCCAGATCCAGCTCGCGGGCCAGCGCCGCTTCCGGCATGCCGGTCATGCCGACGATGTCGCAGCCGTCACGCTCCAGACGCACGATCTCGGCCACGGTTTCCAGGCGCGGGCCCTGGGTGCAGGCGTAAACGCCCTGATCGCTGTACTCGCAACCTTCGGCGGCCAATGCAGCAATCAGTTGCTGACGCAGCGGTTCGCTGTAGGGAAAGCTGAAGTCGATGTGTGTGACATGCTCCAGGTCATCGGCGAAATAGGTGTGCTCGCGGCCGCTGGTGTAGTCCACGATCTGATGCGGCACGCAGAAATGTCCGGTGCCCATTGCAGGATGAATCCCGCCCACGGCGTTGACCGCGATGATCGCTTCGGCCCCGGCCTGCTTCAACGCCCACAGGTTGGCGCGGTAGTTGACCTTGTGCGGCGGGAAGCGATGCGGGTGACCGTGGCGAGCGAGAAACAGCACTTCCTTGCCGGCGTATTCGCCAATCTGGACCTCGGCCGATGGCGCGCCATAAGGCGTATCCACCGCCAGCGACTGACGAATGCTCAGGCCTTCCAGCTGGGTCAGGCCAGTGCCGCCGATGATTGCGTAAACCGTCATAGCGAAAAAATCCTTAATCGATCAGTTGAGCGTCTTTGAGCGCACCGACAGCGGTCAGCCAGCGCGGATCCTGACGGTATTCGGTGTTGGCGAACGCCTGACCGCGCATGCGCGCGATACGCGGCGACGGCTTGACCTTCATGCGCTGCGCGGCGCTCAGGGCCAGCTCAGCGGCCGCGCGGTCGTTGCACACCAAGCCCATGTCGCAACCGGCACTGAGTGCCGCTTCGATACGACTGGCGGCGTCGCCCACTACATGCGCGCCGGCCATCGACAGGTCATCGCTGAAGATCACGCCGTCGAACTGCAACTCACCGCGCAGGATGTCCTGCAGCCAGCGCCGGGAGAAACCTGCGGGCTGTGCGTCGACTTGCGGATAAATAACGTGGGCCGGCATGACGGCGGCCAAATGCTTGCTGAGCCTGGCGAACGGCACGAGGTCGTTGGCGCGGATCTCTTCAAGACTGCGCTCGTCGTTGGGGATTGCGACGTGGGAATCGGCTTCCGCCCAGCCATGGCCGGGAAAATGCTTGCCGGTGGCGGCCATGCCGGCGTTGTTCATGCCTTTTATAAACGCACCGGCGAGCAGTGCGGCGCGCTCCGGATCGCCTTCGAACGAACGGGTGCCGACGACGGCGCTGCGCTGGTAATCCAGATCCAGCACCGGCGCGAAGCTCAAGTCGAGGCCAACCGCCAGAACCTCAGTAGCCATGATCCAGCCGCATTGCTCGGCCAGGTATTCGGCATTTGGATTGTCAGCGATGGCGCGCATGGCCGGCAGGCGTATGAAGCCCTGACGCAGACGCTGGACGCGACCGCCTTCCTGATCCACCGCCAATAGCAAGTCCGGACGAATGGCACGGATCGCCGCGCTCAGCTCGCGCACCTGGCGCGGATGCTCGATATTGCGGGCAAAAATGATCAAGCCGCCCACTTCGGGCTGGCGCAACAATTGGCGATCTTCGGCCGTCAGCCAAGTACCGGCGACGTCCACCATCAACGAGCCTTGCAGGCCAGCAGTCATAGAGATTCCTTGAAAACGAAAAACCCGTCTTCCACGAAATCACCGCCAGAGGCAAGGCCCGGCGGATAGGTGATTTCAATGAGAAACGGGTTCAGGACGAGAGTCGACATGGGCGGCTAGCTTAGCGGATGTCAGCTGTCGCGCCCACCCATGGACGGTTAAACCTTGGCAGGTGTCGGCGCGGACTTGCTGCGTGGTCGTAACTGCGCGGTAGCCATTGCAGTGTCAGTGACACCGGTTTCGGCCCGCATGCCGGCGGCCAGGAACGGCACCATCAGACGCATCACCTGCTCGATGGAAGTGTTGACGCCGAAATCGGTCTCGGCAATCGCGCGCAAGGCCTTTATCCCGGACATGCTGAATGCTGCTGCACCGAGCATGAAGTGCACACGCCAGAACAGTTCGATCGGAGGAATACGCGGGGCAGCTTCGTTTACCAGCAACATGTAGCGACGGAAAACCTTGCCGTACATGTCTTCCAGATACCGACGCAAGTGGCCTTGACTCTGACTGAATGCCAGACCGAGCAGACGCATGAAGATCGACAGATCATTGCCGCTGCGTGGCTGAACCACCAGCGCTTGTTCGACGAGGATTTCCAGCAGCTCTTCGAGCGAAGGCTTGTTCTCTGGTTTGGCCTGGCGGCGCTCCAGCTCTTTGTCGAGGCTGATGCAGAACGGACCGAGGAAGCGCGAGAAAACCGCCTGGATCAGCGCCTTCTTCGAGCCGAAGTGATAGTTCACCGCAGCGAGGTTGACCCCTGCCTTGCTGGTGATCAGACGCAATGAGGTTTCAGCGAAACCTTTTTCCGCGAACAGCTGTTCTGCAGCATCAAGAATGCGTTCAACGGTTTCCGACTGGGCCATGGCTACTCCGCCTGACAAACACTTGTTTGAAACATACGTTTCAGCCTATGCCTTGTCAAGCCTGCCAGTTCGTTTTGGGAATGGTCGGTCAGTTATTTAACCACAACAAGGACGCCACATTAATCAACGTCGTCACTGACCGTCCGGCGGCATGGCAAAAAACGATCATTGCCAAGACCGCTTCACTGTATATAATCCCAGTCACTGTATAAAAAGACAGAGCGATCAATATGCTTAAGCTGACGCCACGCCAAGCCGAGATTCTGGCCTTTATCAAACGCTGCCTCGAAGACAACGGTTACCCGCCGACCCGTGCGGAAATCGCTCAGGAACTGGGTTTCAAATCGCCCAACGCGGCCGAAGAGCACCTCAAGGCGCTCGCCCGCAAAGGCGCGATCGAGATGACTCCCGGCGCTTCTCGCGGCATTCGCATCCCTGGCTTCGAAGCCAAGGTCGATGAATCCACCCTGCCGATCATCGGTCGAGTGGCTGCTGGCGCGCCGATTCTCGCTCAGCAACACATCGAAGAGTCCTGCAACATCAACCCAGCCTTCTTTCATCCGCGCGCCGACTATCTGTTGCGCGTCCACGGCATGAGCATGAAGGACATCGGTATTTTCGACGGCGACCTGCTGGCGGTTCACACCACCCGTGAGGCACGCAACGGTCAGATCGTGGTTGCGCGGATCGGCGACGAAGTCACCGTCAAACGCTTCAAGCGTGACGGCAGCAAAGTCTGGCTGATTGCCGAAAACCCCGAGTTCGCCCCTATCGAAGTCAACCTGAAAGACCAAGAACTGGTTATCGAAGGCTTGAGTGTCGGCGTCATCCGCCGCTAAAGGAGGCTTTATGCAGTTCCCACACGCACCTCAGCAAACACAACTGCCGTTGTTCGAAGCGTTTCTGGCGCAACCGCTCGCCCCCATCCTCAAGGATGTCGTCGAACGCCCGTGGAATACCGAACCCGAAGCGTTCAGCGAGCTTTCACTGCGCGGCGCGGCCGGGAACTGCCTGAACCTGCTGGCCCCGATTCTTCGCGAACTGAGCGACGATCAGGACGCACGCTGGCTGACCCTGATTGCACCGCCTGCCAGCTTGACCCAGACCTGGCTGCGGGATGCCGGATTGAATCGCGAACGCATCCTGCTGTTACAACCGCGCGGCGCTCAAAGCGCTCAGCAACTGGCCTGTGAAGCATTACGCCTGGGTCGCAGCCACACAGTCGTCACGTGGCTGAATCCACTGAGCACAGGGTCGCGACAACAGCTGATCAGCGCCGCCCGTACCGGGGACGCTCAAAGCCTGAACATTCGTTTGGGGTGATTCAGCAACAATGCGCGCCATGTAAAGCGCAGGGCTTCTCCAGGGATAGAGAAGCCGATCTGGAGCAGTAACTGACAGACAGCGGATCAATGAAGAACCCGCGGCCCCTCATCCTTATCGAATTCGCCTTCAACCATACGCCCCGCCATTTGCACGCCGACGCTCAACATCGCCTTGGCAATTTCAACGTGCTGACCCTGCAGAAACGCCTTGGCATCCTCGGAGAAATCCAGAGTCACCAGAGAACCCTCGTCCTCGGCCCTGCGCAGTTCGATTCGGCCGTCTGGTAGCTCGACAATTTCTAGAAAGGACGTTGGCATATAGGTCTGTTCTCCACGAAAGGCAGGGATTATATAGACATCATTCAGGCTTCGCTCGGGATCTTGACCAGCAGCACGCCTCTCGTCGCCGCCAGTCCACAGCTCCTCAGCACTCGTTCAAGCCTTCACGGAAACGGATCGCCAGGCCCTTGAGGTTCTTCCGCCAGCTCTCGAGCTCTTCGCGGCTCAGCTCTTCAACCACCTCTTCTTCATCCAGATTCACGGCTTGAATCAACGGTTGCGTTACATCGCCCTTCGGCTTGTGTGGCACCCGCGGCGGCTGAAACAACGCCGAGTGCGCAGCCAGCAACTTAGACAGCCAGGTCTCCGGATTACCCGCCAGCTCAATCATCTCCGCCAGCTCCGGAATGGCAATCGACTCCAGCACTTCGCGGGTCAGCAGGGCTTCCGCTCGCGACGCATTGGCTTGCGGCAGACGATAGAACCCGGCGATTTCATGACACAGCCCCAATAACGCACCGTAGAGATGAAACAGTGCGGATTCGCGCCCGGCCTGAATCAGCGCCAGAGAGTTCATCGCCCTCCCCTCTTCAGCCCTGGCCAGCGCTTCCAGCGACAAACCCGCGAAATAGATCTTCTGATTGGTACGGGTATAGAGCTCGTGGGCCATGTCGGCACTCTCCACAACGAAATAATTGCTTCACACAGGCCGGACAGTGTCATGGATCAGCCGATCCGACCGCAAGCATTAAACAAAAAGGCCGCATGAAAACCCTAAGGTTGTCATGCGGCCTTTTGTATTGAAGATGCTCAGTCAGGGCACCTTCAGATCAGCGATTGCTCAAGCCTTGGCTTTCGCCGGACGCTTGTCTTCGACCGCCCACTTGCCACCGTCATAGAACGCTTTCCAGCCAGTCGGCTTGCCGTCGACTTCGGTCTGAACGTATTGCTCCTTCGTCTTGCGGCTGTAGCGAATCACGGCTGGCAGGCCATCCGGATCCTTCTGCGGCGCTTCACACAGGAAGTGGTACTTCGGATCGATCTCGTCCTTGTGCGGCAGAATCTCGATCACCAGCGGAGCACGGGTCTCGCGGTTTTTCGGGAACTGGCTGGCCGCCAGGAACAGACCGGACGCACCGTCTCGCAGGATGTAGGTGTCGTTGACCTTTTCGCATTTCAGCTCAGGCATCTTCACCGGATCCATCTTCGGCGGCGCCGCGTCACCGCTTTTCAGCAGTTTGCGGGTGTTTTTGCACGTCGGGTTGGTGCAACCGAAGAACTTGCCGAAACGGCCGGTCTTGAGCTGCATCTCGCTGCCGCACTTGTCGCATTCCAGGCTCGGACCTTCGTAGCCCTTGATGCGATAGCTGCCTTCTTCGATCTCGTAGCCGGCGCAATCAGGGTTGTTACCGCAAATGTGCAGCTTGCGCTTCTCGTCGAGCAGGTAGGCGTCCATCGCTGTGCTGCAGATCGGGCAGCGATGCTTGCCGCGCAGTACCAGGGATTCCGACTCGCCCTCGTCGTCCGCCGCGATTTCATCGCCCGGCACCAGGTTGACGGTGGCCTTGCAGCGTTCTTTCGGCGGCAGGCTGTAACCCGAGCAGCCGAGGAATACACCGGTCGATGCAGTACGAATCTGCATCGGACGGCCGCAGGTGGTGCAAGGAATGTCGGTCATTACCGGCTGGTTGGCACGCATGCCGGCTTCCGGATTCTCCGCCACTTCAAGTTTTTTCTTGAAGTCGCCGTAGAACTCGTCCAGCACGTTTTTCCAGTCGCGTTCACCCTGGGCCACGTCATCGAGATTCTCTTCCATGCCGGCGGTGAAGCCGTAGTCCATGAGATTCGAGAAGCTTTCCGACAGACGCTCAGTAACGATGTCGCCCATCTTTTCCGAATAGAAACGACGGTTGTGCAGGGTCACGTATCCGCGATCCTGAATGGTCGAGATGATCGCTGCGTAAGTCGAAGGACGACCGATGCCGCGCTTTTCCATTTCCTTCACCAGGCTGGCTTCCGAATAACGGGCCGGCGGCTTGGTGAAGTGCTGGGACGGATCGAGCTTGATCAGCTTCATCACGTCGCCCTGCGCCATGTCCGGCAGAACGTCATCGTCGCCAGGCTTGGTGATTTGCGGCAGCACGCGGGTGTAACCGTCGAACTTCAGGATGCGCCCCTTGGCGCGCAGCTCGAAGTCGCCGGCAGCGACGCTGACCGTGGTCGACAGGTATTGCGCCGGCAGCATCTGGCAAGCCAGGAACTGGCGCCAGATCAGCTCGTAGAGGCGCTCAGCGTCGCGTTCCATGCCGGCCAGCTTGGCTGGCGTGGTGTTGGCGTCGGAAGGACGAATCGCTTCGTGAGCCTCTTGTGCGCCTTCCTTGCTGCTGTAGACGTTCGGCGACTCCGGCAGGTACTTCTTGCCGAATTCGGTTTCGATGTAATCGCGCGCCATCGCCACGGCATCAGCCGAGAGATTGGTCGAGTCGGTACGCATATAAGTGATGTAGCCGGCTTCGTAGAGACGCTGGGCCATCATCATGGTTTTCTTCACACCGAAGCCCAGGCGGTTACTCGCGGCCTGTTGCAGTGTGGAGGTGATGAACGGTGCCGACGGCTTGCTGCTGGTCGGTTTGTCTTCACGCTTGACGATGCTGTAGCTGGAGGATTTGAGCTTCTCCAGCGCGGCCGTCGCCTGCGCTTCATTCAGCGGCTTGAAGGCTTCGCCTTTCTCGCGAGCCACTTCGAAACGCACGGTCGAGCCTTTGGCGGTGCCGAGGTCGGCATGCACTTCCCAGTACTCTTCCGGGTTGAACGCGCGGATTTCACGCTCACGCTCGACCACCAGTTTTACGGCAACCGATTGCACGCGACCAGCGGACAGGCCACGGGCGATCTTGGCCCACAGCAGCGGCGAGACCATGTAGCCAACGACGCGATCGAGGAAACGACGGGCCTGCTGGGCGTTCACTCGATCGATGTCGAGTTCGCCCGGCTCCGAGAAGGCTTCCTGAATCGCCTTCTTGGTGATTT
The DNA here is from genome assembly GCF_002113125.1 of Pseudomonas sp. B20(2017). Classification (GTDB taxonomy): domain Bacteria; phylum Pseudomonadota; class Gammaproteobacteria; order Pseudomonadales; family Pseudomonadaceae; genus Aquipseudomonas. Next base: position 195,951 of record NZ_NEJP01000011.1, read on the forward strand.
CGTTGAACACCACGCGCTTGTAGCGGCTGTCGTCACCACCGATGGCTTCGCGCAGGTGCCAGGCAATGGCTTCCCCCTCGCGATCCAAGTCGGTTGCGAGATAGATGGTGTCAGCATCCTTGGCGAGCCGGCGCAGCTCTTCGATGACCTTTTCCTTGCCCGGGAGGATCTCGTACTTGGCTTTCCAGCCATGCTCGGGATCGACACCCATGCGCGAGACCAACTGCTTGCGCGCCTTCTCTTTCGGCGACAGCGCTGGCGCTTCGCCCGCAGCAGCCTTGCCGCGCTTGGCGGCAGGCTCCTTGCTGGCGCTAGCCGAACCGCTGGTGGGCAGGTCTCGGATATGGCCGATACTCGACTTCACCACGTATTGGTTGCCCAGATACTTGTTGATGGTCTTGGCCTTAGCCGGGGATTCCACAATGACCAGCGATTTGCCCATGGATCAGAAAATTCCTGAATTCTAGAAGTGAAAGGCGGTTGGCGCCTGACGCGGCACCGCTATATATAGTGGCTACAAGGTGAGGTCAAGCGCAGGGTTTTGCGCGCACTCGCCTTACGGCTTCGAAAAAAGGCTCGGTTCGGCTTGCACCAAAGCAAAGCGTGGGACCTGCTCCCCGTCAACCTCGACGGACTCCAGGAACATGCTCAAGGGACGTACCCAGAAGCCGTAATCGCCATACAGGGCTTGGTAAAAGACCACTTCTTCTTCGGTCTCGGAATGCCGCGCGACGCTGAATACGCGGTACTGCGGACCTTTGTAATGTTGGTAGAGCCCAGGTTGTATCGGCATGCTTCGGCCCTCACTCAAATTTTTTCAAAATAAAAACAAAAATAAATCCGCAAAAACAAAAACCGGGGCACTTGGCCCCGGCTTCCATCGACGAGACGCTTAAACGCGTTCGAAGACGGTGGAGATGCCTTGGCCGAGGCCAATGCACATGGTGGCCACCCCGAAGGTGCCGCCATTCTGCTTCATCACGTTCAGCAAGGTGCCGGAAATACGGGCACCGGAGCAACCGAACGGGTGACCCAAGGCGATCGCGCCGCCATGCAGGTTAACCTTCTCATTCATCTTGTCGAGCACTTTCAGGTCTTTCAGCACTGGCAAGGCCTGTGCGGCGAACGCTTCGTTGAGCTCGAAGAAGTCGATATCGTTGATACCCAGGCCCGCACGTTTCAGTGCTTTCTGAGTAGCCGGTACCGGACCATAGCCCATGATGGCCGGGTCCACACCCGCTACCGCCATCGAGCGAATCACCGCCAATGGCTGGATGCCCAGGTCCTGCGCACGCTGTGCCGACATCACGATCATGCACGAAGCACCATCGGTGATCTGCGACGAAGTACCGGCAGTCACGGTGCCGCCCTTTGGATTGAACGCCGGCTTCAGAGCCGCCAGACTTTCCAGGGTGGTTTCCGGACGAATGGTTTCGTCGTAGTCGAAGGTTTTCAGGAAACCGTTCTCGTCGTAACCCTGCATCGGGATGATTTCGTCCTTGAACTTGCCTTCCACAGTCGCCTTGTGGGCCAACTGGTGGGAACGCACGCCAAAGGCGTCCTGCTGTTCGCGAGTGATGCCGTGCATTTTGCCCAGCATTTCAGCGGTCAGGCCCATCATGCCCGAGGCTTTCGCCGCGTACAGGGACATGTGCGGGTTCGGATCGACACCGTGCATCATGCTTACGTGACCCATATGCTCGACGCCGCCAACCACGAACACGTCACCGTTGCCGGTCATGATCGCTTGCGCAGCAGTGTGCAGCGCGCTCATCGACGAGCCGCACAGACGGCTGACAGTCTGGCCGGCCGAGGTGTGCGGGATCTGGGTCATCAGCGACGCCATGCGCGCGATGTTCCAGCCTTGTTCCAGGGTCTGGTTCACACAGCCCCAGATCACGTCCTCGACTTCGGCAGGATCGACCTTGGTGTTGCGTTCCAGCAGTTTGCTGATCAGGTGCGCCGACATGTCTTCGGCGCGGGTGTTGCGGTGCATGCCGCCCTTGGAGCGGCCCATCGGAGTACGACCGAAGTCGACAATCACGACGTCTCTAGGATTCAAGCTCATAAGTTCACTCTCACTCTAGTTGGGGGCGCTTAACCGAAGAAGCTCTGGCCGTTCTTGGCCATTTCGCGCAGCTTCGCGGTCGGGTGGTACAGCGCGCCCAAATCAGCGTACTGGTCGGCCAGGGCAACGAACTCGGCAACACCGATCGAGTCGATGTAGCGCAGCGCACCGCCACGGAATGGAGGGAAACCAATACCGTAGACCAGACCCATGTCGGCTTCGGCGGCGGTTTCGACGATGCCGTCCTCCAGGCTACGCACGGTTTCCAGGCACAGCGGGATCATCATCCAGTTGATGATGTCTTCGTCGGTGACTTCACGTTGCTCGTAGACGATCGGCTTGAGCACTTCCAGTACCGACGGATCGGCGACTTTCTTCTGCTTGCCCTTCTTGTCGGCCTCGTAGGCATAGAAGCCCTTGCCGTTCTTTTGGCCCAGACGCTTGGCTTCGTAAAGCACGTCGATGGCCGAACGACGGTCGTCCTTCATGCGATCCGGGAAGCCTTCGGCCATCACGTCACGACCATGGTGACCGGTGTCGATGCCGACCACGTCCATCAGGTACGCTGGGCCCATCGGCCAGCCGAATTTTTCCATGATCTTGTCGATACGGACGAAGTCCACACCGGCGCTGACCAGCTTGGCGAAACCGCCGAAGTACGGGAAGAGTACGCGGTTGACCAGGAAGCCCGGGCAGTCGTTGACGACGATCGGGTTCTTGCCCATTTTCTTGGCGTAGGCAACGGTGGTGGCAATCGCCTGCTCGCTGGACTTCTCGCCGCGGATCACTTCCACCAGCGGCATCATGTGCACCGGGTTGAAGAAGTGCATGCCGACGAAGTTTTCCGGACGCTTGAGGGCCTTGGCCAGCAGGCTGATGGAAATGGTCGAGGTGTTGGACGCGAGGATGGTGTCCTCTTTGACCTTGTCTTCGACTTCCGCCAGAACGGCTTGCTTGACTTTCGGGTTCTCGACCACGGCCTCAACGACCAGGTCGACGTGACCGAAATCACCGTAGGACAGGGTCGGACGAATGCCGTTGAGCACTTCAGCCATTTTCGCGGCGGTCATGCGGCCTTTATCAACGCGACCGACCAGCAGCTTGGCGGCTTCAGCCAGACCTTGCTCGATGCCGTGCTCGTTGATGTCCTTCATCAGGATCGGCGTCCCTTTGGAAGCCGACTGATAGGCGATACCGCCACCCATGATGCCGGCGCCCAGTACGGCAGCCTGCTTCACGTCCTTGGCGATTTCGTCGTAGGCCTTGGCCTTTTTCTTCAGTTCCTGATCGTTCAGGAACAGACCGATCAAGCTCTGCGCGGCAGAGGTCTTGGCCAGCTTCACGAAACCTGCGGCTTCAACTTCCAGCGCCTTGTCACGACCGAAGTTCGCGGCTTTCTGAATGGTCTTGATCGCTTCGACCGGGGCCGGATAGTTCGGGCCAGCCTGGCCAGCCACGAAACCTTTGGCGGTTTCGAAAGCCATCATTTGCTCAATGGCGTTCAGCTTGAGCTTTTCCAGTTTCGGCTGGCGCTTGGCCTTGTAGTCGAACTCGCCGGAGACGGCGCGCTTGATCAGCTCAAGGGCGGCATCCTGCAGTTTCTCGGGAGCAACCACGGCATCGACGGCGCCGACTTTCAGCGCGTCTTCAGGACGGTTTTCCTTGCCGGCGGCAATCCACTCGATGGCGTTGTCGGCGCCGATCAGGCGCGGCAGACGCACGGTACCGCCGAAGCCCGGGTAGATGCCCAGCTTGACTTCCGGCAGGCCGATCTTGGCCTTGGTCGACATGACGCGGTAGTCCGCGGCCAGGCACATTTCCAGACCACCACCCAGGGCGATGCCGTTGATCGCGGCAACGGTCGGAACGTTGAGGTCTTCGAAATCGCTGAAGATCTTGTTGGCTTCGAGATTGCCAGCAACCAGCTCGGCATCCGGCAGCTTGAAGTTGTCGACAAATTCGGTGATGTCGGCGCCGACGATGAACACGTCCTTGCCACTGCTGACGATCACGCCCTTGATCGAAGCATCTGCCTTGATGGTGTCTACGGCCTGACGCAGTTCGTTCAGGGTAAGACGGTTGAACTTGTTGACGGACTCACCCTTGAGGTCGAATTTCAATTCGACGATGCCACTTTCAAGAGCTTTAACCGTGATGGCTTTACCTTCGTAAATCATCAACTGATCTCCACGATATGGAAGCTGAACAGTACACGTCGGACGCAGGCAAATGGCTCGGCAGGACGTTTTTTCGTCGATGCTGACACCCATCCACCCGGCACACCCGCCAACGCGATAGTCGGGATTCTGTAGGAGCAGTCTGCAATACAAACGCTCAATTCATACGCCCGTTTGATTTGGGTACGCCACCTTCACGGAATTTCCGACAATTGTCAATCGCCCTAAATACGGGTTGAAATGCGACTTTGCGGTCATTTCTGTAGGACGCAGCCCGGCCACACACGCTTGCATGTGAGGGCATTCATAAGATTAATAGTTAGAAAAGTCGCCCTAATTCACCGCAAGCCTTGTTTAACAGGCTACGCTGGCTGGACTACGAAGGAAAACAGGCACACGCTTGCTGACCGGATGACTCCGATTCAACGCCAAAAAGAATTTCCGGCCTGCCTGGCCAACCCCGCCCGATGAATCATGTCGGGCTTTTTATTGCGCGTCTGCCGGACGTTTCGCACCGTTGCAGCGCGAAAAGTCCGCAAGTCATGCCAGCGCTTTCAGCGTGGCATCAATCTCCAGCAAAACCGACGCATCACCCTTCTCGCCCCAATAGAGGGCGATCATTTGCTTGTCCGCCTCGACTTTGAAAACGTTGCCCGGCAATTTTTCGAAATGATTCAGCAGCAGTGGTTCCTCACAGACTTCCTGCCACTGATTCACCCAAACACCCGGGGATTTCTGCCAATAGCTCCAGCACGCCGGCTGCTTTCCACGGCGTGGTCGATGGTATTGCGCGCACGGGTTTGGCGGCTCCTGGCTCAGCCAGTGCGGCCACTCTTGGGGCGCCAGCTGCATAGCCAGCCCGATGCGCCGGGCCTCGGTGCGCAAGGCTATCCGGCCACTCTGTGCGCGGGACGGACGCAACCATGCCAGTGGGCTCAACACCACCAGCAGGATTGACACCACCAGCCAGACCGTCATATCTCTACTCCCGTTTTGTCATGAGCCCATTGCGTCACTTTGTAACCAATGCGCTTGAAACCAGCCATACTTAACAATATTGATCCCTCACGAGGAGCACCTCATGCCCTACCACCATATCCTGGTCGCCGTAGATCTGACCGAAGAGTGCGACCCTGTGATCCACCGCGCCCGAGAGCTGTCGGTGAGCAATGGCGCCAAGTTGTCACTGGTGCATATCGTCGAACCGATGGCCATGGCCTTTGGCGGTGACGTGCCGATGGATCTGTCACAACTGCAACAGCAACAGTTCGATCAGGCCAAGGAACGTCTCGAACGCCTGAAGCACAAATACACCGAACTCGAAGGCGCCAACTGCCACCTGACCTACGGCCAGCCACGTCAGGAAATCCACCATTTCGCCAAGGAACAGCAATGCGACCTGATCGTGGTCGGCAGCCATGGCCGGCATGGTCTAGCGCTGTTGCTGGGCTCGACCGCCAATGACGTACTGCACGGCGCACCTTGCGATGTGCTGGCGGTGCACTTGGTCAAACGCTGATCCCAGGCACTTGTGAAAAGCTGAAAAAGCCCGGCGCCCATCACTGGACGCCGGGCTTTTTCATACCTGGAACAATCAGGCGTCCAGCTCGGCCCAACGCTCGACCAGCGCATCCAGCTCAGCCTGCAACTGCTCCAGAGAAGCAATCACCTTGGCCGTCTCGGCCGGCGGACGCTGATAGAAGCCGGCCTCGGCCATTTCAGCCTCGATCGCAGCAATCTGCTGCTCCTTGGCGTCGATGTCTCCCGGCAGCGCTTCCAGTTCGCGCTGAAGCTTGTAGCTCAGTTTCTTCTTCGTAGCCGGGGCCGCAGCGACCGGCGCGGCAACCGGAGCCGGTTCGGCAGTGACCACCGCCGAATTCAGGTCGGCCTTGCCGGATTTGCTTTCGGTCACGCCCAGCAAACGCGGCGAGCCACCCTGACGGATCCAGTCCTGATATCCACCGACGTATTCGCGAACCTTGCCTTCACCTTCGAAGACCAGCGTGCTGGTGACCACGTTGTCGAGGAATGCCCGGTCGTGGCTGACCATCAGCACGGTGCCGTTGAAGGTCAGCAGCACTTCTTCAAGCAACTCGAGGGTTTCCACGTCGAGGTCGTTGGTCGGTTCGTCGAGCACCAGCAGGTTCGCCGGCTTGCTGAACAATTTGGCCAGCAACAGACGCGCACGCTCGCCACCGGACAACGCCTTCACCGGCGTGCGGGCACGCTGCGGGCTGAAGAGGAAGTCGCCGAGATAGCTCAGCACGTGGCGGCTCTGGCCATTGATATCGATGAAATCGCGACCTTCGGCGACGTTGTCGACCACGGTTTTTTCCAGATCCAGCTGATGGCGCAACTGGTCGAAGTAGGCCACGTCGATCTTGGTGCCCTCCTCCACTTTGCCGCTGGTCGGTTGCAGACCGCTGAGCATCAGTTTCAGCAGGGTGGTCTTGCCGGTGCCGTTGGCGCCGAGCAGGCCGATGCGATCGCCGCGCTGCAGCACCATGGAGAAATCGCGGATCAGGAACGGACCGCCCGGGTGCGCGAAGCTCACGTTATCCAGCACCATTACCTGCTTGCCGGACTTCTCCGCCGTTTCCAGCTGGATGTTGGCTTTGCCGGTACGCTCGCGACGCTCGCTGCGCTCGACACGCAGAGCTTTCAGCGCACGTACGCGGCCTTCGTTACGGGTACGACGGGCCTTGATACCCTGACGAATCCATACTTCTTCCTGAGCCAGACGCTTGTCGAACAGCGCGTTGGCGGTTTCTTCAGCGGCCAGCTCGGCTTCTTTGTGGACCAGGAAACTGGCGTAGTCGCCGTTCCAGTCGATCAGTCCACCGCGATCCAGTTCGAGGATGCGGGTGGCAAGGTTTTGCAGGAAAGAACGGTCGTGCGTGATGAACAGCACGGCGCCCTGGAAATCCTTCAGCGCTTCTTCGAGCCAGGCAATCGCACCGATGTCCAGGTGGTTGGTCGGTTCGTCGAGCAGCAGCAGATCCGGCTCGGACACCAGCGCCTGCGCCAGCAGCACGCGACGACGCCAGCCGCCGGACAGTTCGGCGAGGGTCTTGTCGGCCGGCAGTTGCAAACGGCTGAGGGTGCTGTCGACCAGGGTCTGCAAGCGCCAGCCGTCGCGGGCTTCGAGATCGTGCTGGACGTGCATCAGCTTTTCCAGATCAGCGTCGGTGACGATGTTCTGGCTCAGGTGATGGTATTCGGCGAGCAAGGCGCCGACGCCATCGAGGCCTTCGGCCACCACGTCGAACACTGTCCGCTCGTCGGCCACCGGCAATTCCTGCGGCAATTCACCGATTTTCAGACCGGGGGCACGCCACACCGAGCCGTCATCAGGCTTCTGGTCGCCCTTGACCAGTTTCATCATGCTGGATTTGCCAGTGCCGTTGCGGCCGATGATGCACACCCGCTCACCACGGGCGATCTGCCAGGACACCTTGTCCAACAACGGCATCGCGCCGAATGCAAGGGACACATCGCTGAATTTGAGCAGGGTCATGAGCTTCTCCAAAAACCGGGCGCGCATTCTACCTGAATCGGGACCCGAGCAGGCCGGCAATTTCGCCGCTGACGCACTCTGCACAACAATTGTTGCGAACTTGTGCTGCATGGCCGGCAAAGCTTTCGCCCCCTGCTGGCAAAAGGCTAAGCTACAGGCAATTCAGTGCGGGTTTTGGGCCGGCACTTGTCATGATTTCTCTGCCCGGATGTCTCATGCGCAGTCGCCTCTTCAGTGTTTTGTCATGTTTGCTGCTTTCCGCCGCTGCCGTTCAATCCGCCCAGGCGGTGGACTTGTCCACCCAACGCCAGTATTACGATGAAGCCAAGCGCGCCCTGGCCAAGGGCGACACCGGTCCGTATTTCCGTTACAGCCAGGCTCTGGCCGACTATCCGCTGGAGCCGTACCTGGCTTATGACGAGCTGACCGCCCGGCTGAAAACCGCCAGCAACGCAGAGATCGAAAAATTCCTCGCCGAACACGGTGACCTGCCCCAGGCCAACTGGATGAAGTTGCGCTGGTTGCGCTGGCTGGCCGATCGCGGCGACTGGGCGACGTTCATCAAGTATTACGACCCCAAACTGAATTTCACCGAACTCGACTGCCTGAACGCGCAGTACCAGATCAGCCACAACAAGAAGGCCGAGGGCTACGCCAACGCCGAGAAACTCTGGCTGACCGGTAAATCCCAGCCCGCCGCCTGCGATGCGCTGTTCGGCATGTGGGCCGCCGAAGGCCAGTTGACCGAACAGAAACGCTGGGAACGCGCCAAACTCGCCGCCCAGCACCGCAATTACCCACTGGCCAACAGCCTGGTCAACGGCCTGACCACGCTCGCCCCGCGCGGCCGCCTGCTGGTGGACGTGGCGCAGAAACCGGAACTGCTCAACCAGCCTTCGCGCTTCACGCCGGCCGATGAACCGATGTCGGACGTGGTCAGCCTCGGCCTGCGCCGCCTTGCGCGTCAGGATCCGGACAAGGCCATGGCCCTGCTCGACGGTTATGCCAGCAGCATGCATTTCTCCCGCGATGAAAAAGTCGCGATTGCCCGGGAAATCGGCCTGACCCTCGCCCGCCGCTTCGACAGCCGAGCGCTGGATGTGATGACCAAGTACGACCCGGAACTGCGCGACAACACCGTGTCCGAATGGCGCCTGCGCCTGCTGCTGCGTCTGGCGCGCTGGGACGACGCCTACCAACTGACCCGCCGTCTGCCGCAGGATCTGGCCACCACCAACCGCTGGCGCTACTGGCAGGCCCGCAGCCTGGAACTGGCGCAGCCGCAGAACCCGGAAGCGCAGACGCTGTACAAGAATCTGTCGCGGGAGCGTGATTTCTACGGTTTCCTCGCCGCCGACCGCTCACAATCGCCGTACTCGCTGAACAACAAGCCGCTGGTGCTCAGTCAGGCGCTGATCAACAAAGTACGCAATACGCCCGGCGTGCGGCGTGCGCTGGAGTTCCACGCCCGTGGGCAGATCGTCGACGGTCGCCGCGAGTGGTATCACGTCAGCCGGCATTTCAGCCGCGACGAAATGGTCGCCCAGGCGAAACTCGCCTACGATCTGAAATGGTATTTCCCGGCCATCCGCACCATCAGTCAGGCGCAGTATTGGGACGACTTGGACATCCGCTTCCCGATGGCCCACCGCGACACTCTGGTGCGCGAAGCCAAGGTGCGCGGCCTGCACTCAAGCTGGGTGTTCGCCATCACCCGTCAGGAAAGTGCGTTCATGGACGACGCCCGCTCCAGCGTCGGCGCCAGCGGCCTGATGCAACTGATGCCCGGTACTGCCAAGGAAACCGCGCGCAAGTTCAGCATTCCGCTGGCCTCGCCGCAGCAGGTGCTGGATCCGGATAAAAACATCCAGCTCGGCGCCGCTTACCTGAGCCAGGTGCACAGCCAGTTCAACGGCAACCGCGTGCTCGCCTCCGCCGCTTACAACGCCGGCCCCGGCCGCGTGCGCCAGTGGCTGCGCGGCGCCGATCACCTGAGTTTTGACGTGTGGGTGGAAAGCATACCGTTCGACGAAACCCGCCAGTACGTGCAGAACGTGCTGTCGTACTCAGTGATCTACGGCCAGAAACTCAACTCGCCGCAACCGCTGGTGGACTGGCATGAGCGGTATTTCGATGATCAGTGATCGAGATGCGTATCGCCGATAGATCGACGTAAACAAAAATGCCCGCATCCAGAGATGCGGGCATTTTTTATGGCGCTCTGCTAGGTCGGTTACAGGGTCGGTTACTTAGCCGGTTACTTGGTCGGTCAAAGCCTGATGACCATCACTGAACTGCAACGCCGCCAACCGCGCATACAGCGGATTGCTCGCGATCAACTCCTGATGCGTGCCGATCGCAACCAGTTTGCCTTGATCCATTACCGCGATTCGGTCGGCGTTTTTCACCGTGGCCAACCGGTGGGCGATGACCAGTGTGGTGCGGTTTTGCATCAGGCTCGGCAGCGCTTGCTGGATCAGGTGTTCGCTTTGGGCGTCGAGGGCGCTGGTGGCTTCGTCGAGCAGCAGGATCGGCGCGTCGACCAGTAGCGCCCGGGCAATGGCCAGGCGCTGGCGTTGTCCACCAGACAGGCCGAGGCCGCCGTCGCCCAGGTGGGTCTGGTAACCGTCGGGCATCTGTTCGATGAAATCATGGGCGTGGGCGATTTTCGCGGCTTCCCGCACTTGCTCCAGCGTGGCGGTCGGGCAGCCGTAGCGAATGTTCTCTTCGACACTGCCGAAGAACAGCGCCGGGGTCTGCGAGACCAACGCGAAGCAGCGACGCAGATCCAGGGGATCGAGGCTCGTCAGCGGCACGCCATCGATCAGGATTTGTCCTTCCCGGGGATCATAGAAACGCAGCAGCAAGTCATACACCGTGGACTTGCCCGCGCCGGACGGGCCGACGAGCGCGAGGGTTTCGCCGGCGCTGACTGTCAGACTCAAGCCATCGACGGCGAGGCTATCGGGACGCGAAGGGTAGGAAAAACGCACACCCTGCAATTCCAGCTCGCCCTTGACTCGCTCCGGCAGCGTCACCAATCCCGTGGTCGGTGGCTGGATGATGTTCTCCGAACGCAGCAGTTCGGCAATGCGCTCGGCGGCGCCGGCTGCTCGCTGCAATTCACCGATGACCTCACTCAACGTGCCAAACGCACTGCCGACGATCAGGCTGTAGAACACGAACGCCGCCAGTTCACCGGCAGAAATCCGCCCGGCAATCACGTCCATGCCGCCGACCCACAACATCACCGCGACGGCGCCGAGCACCAGCACAATGACCAGCGTGATCAGCCAGGCTCGTTGGAAAATCCGCTTACGCGCAGTCTCGAACGCCTCCTCGACGGTGCTGGCGAAACGCTGTTCGTCCTGCATCTGATGGTTGTAGGCCTGCACAGTCTTGATCTGGCCAAGAGTCTCGGAGACGTAGCTGCCAATGTCGGCGATCCGGTCCTGACTCAACCGGGAGAGGTTACGCACGCGGCGGCCGAAAATCAGGATCGGCGCAATCACCAGCGGTAGCGCGATTACCACGATGCTGGTGAGCTTTGGGTTGGTGATGAACAGCAGCACCACACCGCCAATGACCATCAGCAAATTGCGCAGGAACAGCGACAGCGACGAGCCGATCACCGATTGCAACAGCGTGGTGTCAGCGGTCAGCCGCGACTGGATTTCCGAGCTGCGATTGTCCTCGTAGAACCCGGGATGCAGGTACACCAGATGGTTGAACACCTGTCGACGGATGTCCGCCACCACGCGCTCGCCGATCCAGGACACCAGATAAAACCGCGCAAAGGTGCCGACCGCCAGGCCGAACACCAACAGCATGAACAGGCCGATGGATTGGTTGAGCAGGTGCGGCGACTGGGTCATGAAGCCTTGATCGACCAGCAGCTTGATACCCTGCCCCATCGACAGGGTGATGCCCGCCGTGACGATCAGCGCAAGCAGTGCGCCGAAGGCCGGCCAGCGATAGGGAGCAAGGAAATGACTGGTCAGGCGCAGGGCCCGGCGGTGGCGCGAGGAAAGCATCGGGATCATTCAGGTTCACGTCGTGTGCTGATGGATAGGGCCAGCCTACACACTCAAATGGGGTGGAACTCTGCAAATCACAATGAGTCAGGTTAATTATGACCGGCAAGACTACCCCCTAGATGCTATTGGTCTAAGGTCCGGGTTGAGACAGACGGTCATTTCTGTTTGAGTGGAGTTGCCGTTCCGGACCGACCGCAGGGAGTTGTCACAGCCTGGTCACCTGACGGTTTTATCTTAGGCACACAACCTGATGAGGAGACAGGCCATGTCCTTGCAAAACAGCAGCGAAGACAAGATTGAAGTGATCCGCACCAAGCCCGGCCAACCTCTGGGTTGCTCGATCATCGATGAAAACGGGCGTGAAATCGAGATCACTGAAGACATGATCCAGGACGCCTGCCGCGAACTGGAACAGAGATTGGTCAAGCCTGCCGAACAAAAGTGATATCGCCAACGTCTTCCTGACCCGGCCTCTGCAGGCCGGGTTTTTTCTGCCCGCCGTTTATACGGCCACAGCGCCCAGCGCGGTCACGATCTGGCGCAGGGCCGGCGAATCGCCCTCGATCCGCACTTTCAAACCTTCGATCTCGCGTCGCGACGGATACTGTTTGCGCAGTAGATCAAACGCGGCACGTTGCTCACCGACGCTGCCCAGCAACGTGCGACGGAAATCCGCATCGTCCCGGCGCGGGTCGTACACGCCACGGCACAACATCGCCAGCGCCCAGGCCGGATCGCTGTTGGCATGCAGGGAAACTTCCGACAGCCAAGGTGCTGGAAGCAGATCACCGAGCTGAATGCTGGCGGGCTCACCGATAAATTCGCAGTACGCCTGATAGATCTGCGCCGTGCCGCGCTGTTTGCCATCGAGGCTGTAACCGGCGATGTGCGGCGTCGCCAGTACGCAAAGTTCTGCCAGCGCCACATCGACTTGCGGTTCGGCTTCCCAGACATCAAGCACTGCTTGCAGGTCCTCACGCTCCAGCAGCACTTCGCGCAACGCGGTGTTATCCACCACCGGACCGCGAGCCGCGTTGATCAGCCAGGCGCCGGGCTTGAGCTGCTGCAAACGCTGCTCGTCGAACAAATGCCAGGTCGCGCCATCACCGCTGCGGGTCAGCGGGGTGTGCAGGCTGATCACGTCGCACTGCGCGATGATCTGCTCCAGGCTGACATAATCGCCGCCCTCCGCCGCCTGACGCGGCGGGTCGCAGACTTTCACGTTCCAGCCCAGGCCTTTGAGCACCTTGATCAGGCGCCCGCCGACTTCACCGGCACCGATCACGCCGTAAGTGCGCTCACTCAATTCGACGCCTTCGATTTCGGCCAGGGTCATCAGGCTGCCGAGCACATAATCGACCACGCCCCGGGCGTTGCAGCCGGGCGCACTGGACCAGGTGATGCCGGCCTCGTTGAAGTAATCGAGGTCCAGATGATCGGTGCCGATGGTGCAGGTGCCGACAAAACGCACCTTGCTGCCTTCGAGCAGTGCGCGGTTGACGTTTGTCACCGAGCGCACCAGCAACACATCGGCCTGTTCGACCGTGGCCCGGTCGATGGAACGGCCCGGTACCCGGCGGATCTCGCCGAAACCGGCAAAAAAGGCATCGAGCAGCGGGATATTTTCGTCGGCAACAATCAGCATGGCGGGGCTCCTTGGGCGGATCGGCAGTGTAGGCGCTGGGACTGCGATGAGCCAGCAGGCTTTGACTTCTTGATGGGCGCGCGGCGATTACAAATACGCAACAGAGGATTTTTCCTGACCATAACGTCAGCGGCGTAGAATGCCCGGCCTTGCGCATCAACCCTTGTGGACGCTTTGCCTGTGAATTCCGTGACTGACCGCCCTGCCGCCGTTTCCCTCGACCGCCCTGCCCGGGTTCGCCTGGAGCTGAAGAATCTGCTCGGCCTGGCCCTGCCGATCATGATCGCGCAGCTGGCAACCACCGCCATGGGCTTCGTCGATGCGGTGATGGCCGGGCGCGTCGGCCCCAAGGATCTGGCGGCCGTGGCGCTGGGCAACTCGATCTGGGTGCCGGTGTTCCTGCTGATGACCGGCACCCTGCTGGCCACCACACCGAAAGTCGCTCAGCGCTTCGGCGCGGGTACTCACAGCGAGATCGGCCCGATCGTGCGCCAGGCCTTGTGGTTGGCACTGGTAGTCGGACTGATGGCGACCACCATGCTCTTCAGCGCCGAGCCGATCCTGCATTTGATGAAAGTCGATCCTGAATTGATCGGCCCGTGCATGCAGTACCTGCACGGCATCGCCAGCGGTCTGCCGGCCGTGGCCTTCTACCATGTGCTGCGCTGCACCAGTGACGGCCTCGGTCGTACCCGCCCGGCGATGGTGCTGGGCCTGTGCGGCCTGGCGCTGAACATTCCGCTCAACTACGTGTTCATTTATGGCCACTTTGGCGTGCCTGCGATGGGCGGTGTCGGTTGCGGCTGGGCCACGGCCATCGTGATGTGGGTGATGGCGCTGGGTCTGGCCGGTTACGAGCGCTGGGCGCCGGCCTACAAGTCGAGCGAACTGTTCAGCCGTTTCGACTGGCCGCAATGGGCGGTAATCAAGCGCTTGCTGGCCATCGGTCTGCCGATCGGCGTCGCGGTGTTTGCCGAGTCGAGCATTTTCGCGGTGATCGCGCTGCTGATCGGCAGCCTCGGCGCCACCGTGGTGGCCGGACACCAGATCGCGCTGAACGTCAGCTCGCTGGTGTTCATGATTCCGTATTCACTGGGCATGGCCGTGACCGTACGGGTCGGCCAGGCCCTGGGCCGTGAAGAACCCCGCGAAGCACGTTTCGCCGCGGGTGTCGGCATGGGTACTGCGCTGGCCTACGCCTGCCTGTCGGCGAGCATGATGCTGCTGATGCGCGAACACATTGCGGCGATCTACACGTCGGATCCGATGGTGATTCACATCGCAGCGATGCTGATCGTGTACTCGGCGCTGTTCCAGTTCTCCGACGCGATCCAGGTCACCGCCGCCGGCGCCCTGCGCGGTTACCAGGACACTCGCGTGACGATGATCCTGACCTTGTTCGCCTACTGGGGCATCGGCTTGCCGGTGGGTTACGCCCTCGGCCTGACCGACTGGCTCGGCGAGCCTCGCGGCCCGAGCGGCTTGTGGGAAGGCCTTATCGTCGGCCTGAGCTGTGCGGCGCTGATGCTGTCGATCCGCCTGACGCGCAGTGCACGCAAACGCATTCGCATCAGCCGCTCGATGGGCTGACCGGGCATAAAAAAAAGACCTGCACATGCAGGTCTTTTTTTGCTTTCAGATCAACCGGACTTCTTGCGGATCCAGTACAGAAAGGTCCCGGCCTCTTCGTGCTGCCCCACCAGTTCATGGTCAAGAAACACGCAGAACTTGGGGATGTCGCGGCGGGTCGACGGGTCGGTGGCGATCACCTTGAGCAGGCCACCGGGCACCAGGTCACGGATGTGCTGGTGCAGCATCATCACCGGCTCCGGGCAGTTGAGGCCCGTAGCGTCGAGGGTGCCGTCGACCGGCGTATTGATCATTTCACTCATGATTCACTCCTGAAACTGGCCGGCATTGTCGCCCAAGGCCGGGTGTTCGGTCACCTGTCGCGCGCTCAGCGGGCTTTGGCTTTCTTCACATCATGGCGGCGCAAATGGCAGGTCACTTCCTCGCGGTCGTGATACAGCTGCTTGCAGCCGATGTCGACCTTGATCCCACGGGCCTTGAAACCGTCGGCGATACGTTCGAGCAAGCGCTTCACTTCGGCGTAACGCTGCTTCATCGGCAATTTGAGGTTGACCACCGCTTCCCGGCAATGCCCCTCGCCGATCCACTCTTCGAGCATCGCGGCGTTGCGCGCCGGTTTCTCGACGATGTCGCAGACCATCCAGTCCACCGGCTGTTTCGGTTTGAAGGTGAAACCGTCAGCCATCAAGTGCTGCACCAGGCCGGTGTCCATCAGGCTTTCGGCCATCGGGCCGTTGTCGATAGCGGTCACCAGCATGCCGCGATTGACCAGTTGCCAGGTCCAGCCGCCCGGCGCCGCGCCGAGGTCAACGCCGGTCATGTCGCTGTGCAGGCGATCTTCCCACTGATCGCGGGGGATGAAGTGGTGCCAGGCCTCTTCCAGTTTCAGGGTCGAACGGCTCGGCGCCTCGCGCGGGAACTTCAGGCGCGGAATGCCCATCGGCCACATCGCCGAGTTGCCGGCGTCGGCCAGACCGAGGAACACCTCACGACCGCTTTTGAAGGTCAGCAGCAGGCGCGGCTTGCTGGCATCGTCCACCAGTTTGCCGGCGCCGGTCAGCGCCTTGCGCAGCGGGCCTTCGAACTTCTTGCAGAAGTTCGACAGTTCCTTGCCGTCGTTGGTGTCGACGACTTCCAGCCACAGGCTGCCACAGACCGGGAACTCAGCCATGTGCGCGAGGATCACGCTGATGCGGTCGTTTTCCGGCAGATCGATGAAAAACCCGCGCGCCCACTGGCGCGGGAAGATCAGCTCGGCGAAACGCTGACCGCGCATCAGGCGCTCGGCACCGTCTTCTTCGGTGCAGACAAACTCGGCGCAAGCGGTGGCCGGTTTGGCCTTGGCGTAGCCGGCCACGTTCAGTTGAGCGGCGAGGTCGGAAATCTCCGAGCAGACTTCGCCTTCGAAGCCTGGCCGGCAATGCATGAATAGGGTGTTCATTCTTACTCCTGGGCAGAGGGCGATCATTCATCCCCTGCGCGATGCCCAGACCCTGCGTTGAAGCAAAGCCTGTCACGAAAACCGGCGCATGATAGCCCATGTCGGAACCTTGGTTCTGTCCATAGAGTCCAGTTATTAGCCAGCTACCTAAAACAGGGCTAGGTTTAAAGCTCTATTCGTCCCCTCTATCCGTAGCCGTGCGGATTCAAAGGAGTGATCGTAATGCCGTCCCTCGATAGCCTGAACACCCTTAAAACCCTGAAAGTCGATGACAAGACTTACCACTATTTCAGCCTGCCGGATGCCGCCAAGACTCTGGGCGATCTCGACAAGCTGCCGATGTCGCTGAAAGTCCTGCTGGAAAACCTGCTGCGCTGGGAGGATGAAAAAACCGTCACCGGCGCCGACCTCAAGGCGATTGCCGCGTGGCTCAAGGAGCGCCGCTCCGACCGGGAAATCCAGTACCGCCCTGCCCGCGTGCTGATGCAGGACTTTACCGGCGTACCGGCCGTGGTCGATCTGGCCGCGATGCGCGCCGCCATGGCCAAGGCTGGCGGTGATCCGCAACGAATCAACCCGCTGTCACCGGTAGATCTGGTAATCGACCACTCAGTGATGGTCGACAAATTCGCCAGCGCCAGCGCCTTCGAACAGAACGTGGACATCGAAATGCAGCGCAACGGCGAACGCTACGCTTTCCTGCGCTGGGGCCAGAGCGCCTTCGATAACTTCAGCGTGGTGCCACCGGGTACCGGGATCTGCCACCAGGTCAACCTCGAATACCTCGGCCGCACCGTATGGACCAAGGACGAAGACGGCCGCACCTATGCCTTCCCCGATACGCTGGTCGGCACCGACTCCCACACCACCATGATCAACGGCCTCGGCGTACTCGGCTGGGGCGTCGGCGGGATCGAGGCGGAAGCGGCGATGCTCGGGCAACCGGTGTCGATGCTGATTCCGGAAGTGATCGGCTTCAAACTCACCGGCAAGCTCAAGGAAGGCATCACCGCCACCGACCTGGTGCTGACCGTAACCCAAATGCTGCGCAAGAAAGGCGTGGTCGGCAAATTCGTCGAGTTCTACGGTGACGGCCTCGCCGACCTGCCGCTGGCCGACCGCGCGACCATCGCCAACATGGCCCCGGAATATGGCGCGACCTGCGGTTTCTTCCCGGTCGATGACGTAACCCTCGACTACCTGCGCCTGTCCGGCCGTCCGACTGAAGTGGTGAAACTGGTCGAGGCCTACACCAAGGCTCAGGGTCTGTGGCGCCTGCCCGGTCAGGAGCCGGTGTTCACCGACAGCCTGGCGCTGGACATGGGCAGCGTCGAAGCCAGCCTCGCCGGGCCGAAACGCCCGCAGGACCGGGTATCTCTGCCGAATGTCGGTCAGGCGTTCAGCGACTTCCTCGACTTGCAATTCAAACCCACCAGCAAGGAAGAAGGACGCCTCGAAAGCGAAGGCGGCGGCGGTGTCGCTGTGGGCAATGCCGATCTGGTCGGCGAAACCGATTACGAGTACGACGGCCACACCTATCGCCTGAAAAACGGTGCCGTGGTAATCGCCGCGATCACCTCCTGCACCAACACTTCCAACCCAAGCGTGATGATGGCCGCCGGCCTGCTGGCGAAAAAAGCCGTGGAAAAAGGCCTGACCCGCAAACCGTGGGTGAAAAGTTCGCTGGCACCGGGTTCAAAAGTGGTCACTGATTACTTCAAAGCCGCCGGACTGACGCAATACCTCGATCAGCTCGGTTTTTCACTGGTCGGATACGGCTGCACCACTTGCATCGGCAACTCCGGGCCGCTGCCTGAACCGATCGAAAAAGCCATTCAGAAAGCCGACCTGACCGTGGCTTCGGTGCTGTCCGGCAACCGCAACTTCGAAGGTCGGGTGCATCCGCTGGTAAAAACCAACTGGCTGGCCTCGCCGCCGCTGGTGGTCGCTTACGCCCTGGCCGGCACTGTGCGCACCGACATCAGCAGCGAGCCGCTGGGTATCGACCAGCAGGGCAATCCGGTGTACCTGCGTGACATCTGGCCGAGCAGCAAGGAAATCGCCGACGCGGTGAATCAGGTCAACACGGCGATGTTCCACAAGGAGTACGCCGAAGTGTTTGCCGGCGACGAACAGTGGCAAGCCATCGAAGTACCGCAAGCTGCGACGTATGTCTGGCAGGCGGATTCGACCTACATCCAGCATCCGCCGTTCTTCGATGATATTGCCGGGCCGTTGCCGGTGATCGCCGATGTGAAAGGTGCCCGAGTGCTGGCGCTATTGGGCGATTCGGTGACCACCGACCACATCTCCCCTGCCGGCAACATCAAGGCCGACAGCCCGGCGGGGCGTTACCTGCGCGAGCAAGGCGTCGAGCCACGGGACTTCAATTCCTACGGTTCACGCCGGGGCAACCACGAAGTGATGATGCGCGGCACGTTTGCCAACATCCGTATCCGCAATGAAATGCTCGGCGGGGAAGAAGGTGGCAATACGATCTACATTCCGACCGGCGAGAAACTGGCGATCTACGACGCGGCCATGCGTTATCAGGCCTCTGGAACCCCGCTGGTGGTGATTGCCGGGCAAGAATACGGCACCGGTTCCAGCCGCGACTGGGCGGCCAAGGGCACCAATCTGCTGGGGGTGAAAGCGGTGATCGCCGAAAGCTTCGAGCGGATTCACCGTTCCAACCTGGTGGGCATGGGCGTGCTGCCGTTGCAGTTCAAGCTGGATCAGAAC
Organism: Pseudomonas sp. B20(2017); assembly: GCF_002113125.1. Taxonomy (GTDB): domain Bacteria; phylum Pseudomonadota; class Gammaproteobacteria; order Pseudomonadales; family Pseudomonadaceae; genus Aquipseudomonas. The sequence continues at coordinate 215,168 of NZ_NEJP01000011.1, forward strand.
CGCAAGAGCCTGAACCTCACCGGCAAGGAAACCCTGGATATTCAGGGCCTGAGCGGTGTCGAGCTGACGCCACGGATGAACCTGACCCTGGTCATCACCCGTGAAAACGGGCGTCAGGAGAAAATCGAAGTGCTGTGCCGCATCGATACCTTGAACGAAGTCGAGTACTTCAAGTCCGGTGGGATCCTGCACTACGTGTTGCGCCAGTTGATCGCCTCTTAAACCTGCAGATACAGAAACACCGCCAATTGGCGGTGTTTCTGTTTAGGCACGGCACTTTTCTGCGGGCGAAAAAAAACCCGCCGAAGCGGGTTTTTCCCAAGACCATTATCGACTCCCTGTCGGCAGCGATCCTTGCTAATGGTCGATCATCCGTGATCCTGAAACACTCCCTGTGCTTCAGTTGATGAGGCTAGATTACGCAGTGGATCCAATCGGCAATAGTCGAAATAGCTACCATCGCGTGTAAGACATTCGCTATAGCGGGTCTTCCGAAAACCCTTAGACTTGTCAGGCATCGAGCGCAGAAGCCGCCAGTTGCGCGACTTTCAGCTGTCCTTTTGCCGCGGTTTGCTCGTCATCTTCCAGAAACCATGCGGCAGACAGTCCGGCGAACGCCAGTACCCATTGCAGCAGGCGTTTTCGCTCGACTCCCGCTGCTTCGCAGATCACATCAACTTGTCGCCGAAAGCGCTCAGGGTCGGTGGCCGTGGGCAAATCCGGGTTGCAGATCAGGTTGGCGTAGTCGTAGCCGCGCTCGCCCCGCACCCGCTTGGGGTCGATGGCCAGCCAGCCCCGTGGGCCGAAATCGAGGACGTTGTCATGGTGCATGTCGCCGTGCAGCACCACCACGTCCTCCGGTTCGGAGAGCAAGGTCTGGGCGGTTTGCAGGCAATGGGCGTAGGGGCCACCGTATCGGGCTGCGGCCACTCGTAATGAAACGAACCACGGCGCCAGTTCCACCAACGGCGGTGGCGGCGTCGGTCGCGGTGCGTGCAGACGGGCCAAGGCTCGGCACATGATCCGGGTGGCCTCGTCATCCTCGCCGTTGAGCGCCATGTGCATCAACGAACGCTGGCCCATCGCCCGCTCCAGCAACAGGCCTTCGTCGTGATGGGCGAGCACCCGAGCGGCACCGTCGCCATCCCACCAGGTCATCAACAGATTGCCGTATTTTTCTTCGTCGTCCACCGCGACTTTCAGCATCGCCGGAATTTCGTCCTGACGCACCGGCAACAGGCGGCTGCCCGGGGTGATGATCGGCTTGCCGTCCGGCGCCAGCGCCCAGCGTTCCAGCCACGGTGTGAACAGGTCGAGATCAGCCACCTTCACGCTCGCGGGCCCGGTCGCTCTCCGTGAGGAAGTGTTCAAGTCGACTCAACTGTTCCTCCCAGCCTCGACTGTCCATGTAGTAGGCCTCTTTCTGGCGCACGTCGGGAATGTGCGCGAAACCTGACTCGGAGACCTTCAGCAACGTGCCGTTCTCGTAGTCCTGCAGTTCGAATTTGACCAGGGTGGTCGGTTCCTGGGAGTAGTCGATTTTCGGGTTCACCGCGTACGGATGCCAGCGGAAAGAGAACAGCTGCTGCGGCTCGACCCGCTCCACCAGCACGTTCCAGAGCACATGTTCATAACCGGGGTACGTCACCTGCCCCTGCGTCCACTCGCCCGCGATAAACCGCCGGCCCTCCAGCGCAACGCCGAACCACTGGCCGAACGCCTCGGCATCGACCAGGGCGCGCCAGACATGGGAGCGCGGCGACCTGAGCATGATTTTACGTTCAAAGCTGTTGGGTACTGGTTTCATACGTCACCTCCTGTTTTGAACAGTAGGCTTGTATGACCACATGTCCAATCCGAAGTTGTATCAATCCAGTGCAACGGTCGGGTCTGATTGAAATATCCGGCAGTATTTCAGGGCGCCGGTTCGTCAGAATGCGCACGGATCAGCGCTGCGAAACTGATAACGTTCGCAGCGAATTGAACGACACAAGGACGTCATCATGCAGCCCTCCCTCCCCGAACGTTACCGTGGCGCCCTGCTCGGACTGGCCTGCGGCGATGCCGTGGGAACCACCGTCGAATTCCAGCCGCGCGGCAGCTTCCAGCCCCTGACCGACATGGTCGGTGGCGGGCCGTTTCACCTGAAGCCCGGTCAATGGACCGACGACACCTCGATGGCGCTGTGCCTGGCGGAAAGTCTGCTGAACAAAAACGGCTTCGATGCCGCGGACCAGATGGGCCGCTATCTGAACTGGTGGCAATGGGGTTATCTGAGTTCGACCGGCGAATGTTTCGATATCGGCATGACCGTGAGCCAGGCACTGGATCGCTATCAACACACCGGGGAGCCGTTTGCCGGCTCCAGCGATCCCTACAGCGCGGGCAATGGCTCGTTGATGCGACTGGCGCCCGTGGTTCTGTTTTATTTCCCCGATGCCCGGAAAATCAGGCGATTCGCCGCCGATAGTTCACGCACCACGCACGCAGCGCCCGAGGCCATCGAATGCTGCCAGCTGTTTGCCGAATTGCTCGGCAAGGCCCTGGAAGGCGCATCGAAAGCGCAACTGCGCACCCTGCCGCCAACAGCCTTCAGTCAGCCCAAAGTGGCGGCGATTGCCCGGGGCGAGTACCTGCACAAGACCCAGCGCGACATTCGCGGCAGTGGTTACTGCGTCGAATCCCTGGAAGCAGCGTTATGGTGCTTCCAGCACACCGACAGTTTTGCCGCCGCCGTCCTGCAAGCGGCGAATCTGGGCGATGACGCGGACACCACGGCTGCCATCGTCGGCCAATTGGCCGGCGCCCATTACGGCGTGCAGGGAATCCCGTTCGAATGGCTGGAAAAACTGCATGACGGAGAGGAAATTGCCGCGATAGCGGAACGGTTGCTCAACGCCTCCAGACACCGTGCACCTTGTTAGCGCCACGAAGTCGCTAAACTGCCCGGCACGTTCACTCATCAAAGCGAGATGACTCATGTCCCCACGCCTGCTTCTGGCCCTGACACCCTTTCTTTTCACTTCTGTTGCTCACGCTGCCGTGGACTGCGCCAATGCCAGCGATCAGGCGACGATGAATCAGTGCGCCGCGCAGGAAAACAAAGCGGCGGACAAGGAATTGAACACGGTTTATCAGCAGATTACCGCCCGGTTGAAGGATAACCCTGATGGCAAAAAACTGCTGGTGAGCGCGCAACGGGCGTGGATCGGCTTTCGCGATGCCGAGTGCAAGTTTTCGGCATCCGGCGTGGCAGGCGGGAGTGTTTATCCATTGATCTACAACAATTGCATCGCCTCGGTGACGAAGACGCGAACCGAAGCGCTCAAACAGTATTTGAAATGTGAGGAAGGTGACATGAGCTGCCCGGTGCCCGGGGCCTGATTTTTCGATTCTTTCAGAACCTCTTCGCGAGCAAGCTCGCTCCCACATTTGAACCGCATTTCCAATGTGGGAGCGGGCTTGCTCGCGAAGGCGTCATCCCTGACGCCGCTAATTACCGAACAAAAATCTGCGCCGTGGTAATCGCCATATCCCCACCCGGCAATTTGATGCTGCCGGTCTGTTTCATGGTCTCGGCATCAAAGATCGCCACGTCGTTGAAGGTCCCGGCCAAGTAAATCTTGCTCCCGTCCTTGTTGAACGAAATGCAGTAGTAGGAATGATCCAGTGTCGCCGCCTGAATCAGCTTTTTCTGCTTGATGTCGTACTTGGCCAGTCGATTGAGCACGCCGAACATCAGATTCGGATCCTTCGGCGAGCGCATGCCACTGAAGTAGATTTCGGTCAGTGGCCCGAAATCGGTGGTTTCGGTCTTGCCGGTTTTCAGATCGACGCTGAATAAGCCGTACAGGTATTCAGCGGTGGCCGGATCTTGCTTCTTGTCCTTGAACTTCGCTGCCGTGTACAGAAGCGAGAAGTCGTGGCGGTAAGTCTGTTGATTCCACACGTAAAGCACGTCCGGCGCGCTGTAGTTCGGGCGTTTCCAGTGACGACTGGGGATCAGAACGTCGAACTTGCCGCTCTTTACATCGACCTTGTACACATCGGCGCCGGCGACGTAGAGCGTGCCGTCATCGCCGCTCTGCATGATCGTCAACTGCCGTGGCGCCGGGAAGCTGCGCACCGGTTTGGCGTTCATTCCGGCGTCAGTGGCGTAGACGTCCAGCCGCGGCTGTTTGACCTCATAGCGGTCATTGAGCATCTGGGTCGGGTTGGCGACGGTGTACAGCTCCTTGCCGTCATGACTGACGGTGAAGGCAAACATCGACCGCGCCTTTTCCCCCGGCTGCTGGGTGATGCTGGCGTGGAACACCTGCTTGCAACTGTCCAGTTCGACCCCGTAAACATCGGCGTAATGGTTGTTCAGCACGTACGCGGTCTTGCGATCCGGCGAAAGTTGCACGGTGCCGGGGCCAAAGGCATCAGGCATCTTGCAGGTCTTGTACAGGCTGTCGGTCGCCAGATCGATGACGTGCAGGTTGTTCGGGTAGTTGGTGGTCAACATGTACTCGTGACCGTCTTGCAGCGCGGTGTTTTCATCGGCCAGAACCGGGAGCGCACAGGCGCTCAGAACCGCGAGTGCGGCAAGGCCGCAGGCTTTGATGTTGTGCATGCTGGAATCCTTCTTCTTAGGGATCACTTGTCTTTCGGAAAGACAGTGCCGAGGTTGCGCCAGTTGTCGTTGGACGCCTGGGCATCCTTGTTCCAGTCCGGGTAGGTGCTCATCATGTCCGGCACCTGGGCCGGCCACCAGCACGGATCGGAGCAGCCGTAGAGGTCAGCTTCCATCGGCTGGCACAGGGACGACACCCCGCCGAACGCATCGATTTCCCAACCCGGGTCGGTGGTCGAGGCACAGCCGGCGACGGAGCTCATCGCCACCACTTCTTCGATGCGGTTTTCATCCGCGGCCTGATCCAGCTTCAACGCTTTGTTATTGATTGCCTTGAGATGTTTCATATCAGTGAGCCTTGCGCGGAGTGATGTAGCTGCTGATGAACGCAGGGTTGTTGGCCATGATCCGGGTGTAGACCTCGATGCCGAAGTCGACCCAGTCACGCATCAGTTCGCAGTAGTGATAAGTCGGGTGGGCCGGGTCGCCGTAGCGGGCGTAGCTCTCGTGGTAGCAACCGCCGGAGCACAGGTTGCGGATCTGACAGTCATGGCAACCGGTGTTGGTGCGGTCCAGGCGCTGGGACAGGAAGTCGTTCAACTCGACCTGTTTAACGCCACTGTGGACGTTGCCAAAGGTCGGCAGCGACGAGCCGGTGAAGCGATGGCACAGATTCAGTTCGCCCTTGTGATCGACCGCCAGCATCTTCAATCCAGCACCGCACGGCAGAGCCTTTTTGTGACCTTCGTGGATGTCGGTGATCAACTGATGCAGGTTGGAGAAACCGATATTGCGGTGTTCCAGCGCAGCCTCCAGATAACGCAGGCCGAGGCGTTTCATGCTGGCGAACACTTCGATCAACTCGTCAGTGGTCAGGTTGAAGCTGCTGATATCACCGGACGTCACCGGAGCAAATCCGACTTCGGCAAACCCCAACTCGTTAAACAGGTGATCCCAGATGGTTTCAACGTCGGTGACGCCGGTGGTCAGGGTCACCCGCGCACCGACCGGACGACTGTTGTAACGCGAAAGCAGCATTTCAGCCTTGCGCCGCACCACGTCGTAGGTGCCCTGCCCGCCGACGGTGATGCGGTTGCGGTCGTGCACGGTTTTCGGCCCGTCGATGCTCACTGACAAGCCGAAACGGTGGGCATTCAGGTAGTCGACCGTTTCTTCGGTGAGCAACGTGGCGTTGGTGGTCATCACGAATTCGACGAACTTGCCGGCCTCGGCAAACCGCTTCTCGCAGTAATCGACCATGTACTCGATCAGCTTGCGATTGCTCAGGGGCTCGCCGCCGAAAAACACCACGGTGAATCGCTCTTCGTCCGGGGATTCACGCAGCAGCATTTCCACCGAGGCGATGGCGGTTTCGACGTCCATCTTCTTGCCGGCAGACGGCTTGTCGAGGTCTTCCTTGTAGCAGTAGGTGCAGCTCAGATTGCAGCCGGTGTTGACGTTGAGCACCACGGTGTTGATCGCCGTGCGCTCGACGCGTTTTACGGCGATGTCCGGCGTCAACGGCGAGCCGTCGCTGACCAGTTCCAGCGAGATCAGCTCGCGCAGGGTCTCGTTGATTTCCTCGCCGTTGAACCGTGCGCCGAGGCGCTGGATCAGGTCTTCCGAGGAGCAGCCGGGTCCGCGCAACGCATCGATGATGGTGCCGGTCAGTTCATCGCTGGCAAACAGCGAACTGCTGGGGATATGGAACAGCATGCGGTCGGCGTCGACGTGCACTTCGTGCAGATTACGTTCGACCAGATTCAAGATAGCGCCCATTGCAAACCTCCTGTGCAAGCCCCGCCTGGCGGGACTTGCGGTCATTCCGAAAAGTGTCTGAATCGCTGTCGCTCAGCTCAACTCACGTTTCAACATCAGGGAATGGGAGGATTGTTCCAGCGTTGCACGGTGACGATCAGGTGGCCTTCGCCGGTCAGGGATTTCCCTGCGTCGTCGACGGCGGCAATCACCTTGAGGTTGCCGGCATTGTTGGTGGACATCTTGCGCGCCGGATTCGGTCCGGCATCACCCGGGGTGAACACGCCCGCGTCGGCCTGCATGGTGCCGGCGAACTTGACGTCCTCGTCCTCTTTGGCGCGTTCGTCGAAGGCTTCGACTTTCCATTGCGCCGGGAACACGCCGATGCGATACGGCTTGCCGTCGGCACCCTTGCCCCAGGCTTCGGCGTCGAAGCGGCCCTGGACTTTCGGCGTCGAACCGCCGCCCTCGCCGATCCGTGCCACCGAGAATTCCGGCACCACTTTGACCGAGGCAATCTTGCTGTACACCGACAGGCTCGGGCCTTTCAGGCTGCCGACGCTGACCGCGCGCAGGCCCGGCTGGGCATTGGCTGCGGCTTTGACTCTGACCTTGATCCGGTCGGCGCTCTGCTCGACCACTTCGACCACGTCCACGCCTTTGCCGAAATTCGGCTTGCCGCTCAGACCGCTGCCGATCAGGGTCACTTCGGTTTCGCTGCCGGCCTTCACATAACCCGGCTGCACCGCCAGCAAGCGCTGCGAACCCTGTTTGGCAGCGACAAAGTCCAGGCCGCGCTCATCGTGCTCGGCCTCGAACATCCGGCCCTGCATGGCGTTGCCCTGTGCGGCGAACACCTGGCGCATGGTCACGCCATCAACGGTCACGTTGCCGCGCCATTCGTAGCCGCTGTAAAGGATTGCGCTGCCATCGCCGTTGAACGGGCTGCCGTCGGCGTACTGACCTTTGACGGCAACCTTGAAGGTGTCACTGCCATCGGCGGTGACGCTCATGATGCCGGCCAATTCACCCTTGCCCGGCAGGTGACCACTGAAGCTCCAGTCGCCGACCAAAGCTTCGGCTTTCGGTGCGTTTTTGATCCAGGACTGCCACGCCGGGTTATCGAGCGGATAACGCTTGGCCAACAGCGGGACCATTTCCTTGCGGGCGATATCGAACCAGTCGCGATCCCGGGCCAGCGCCTGATATTCCAGCGACGGCCATTGGCCGAGGTGGAAATTCACCAGACGTTCCCATTCCTGAGCCGGACGCCGTTGCAGAGCGACCCGCGCACCGGAGTGGCAGCGGCCGCACATCTGCGCGGTTTTCTCGTCGAACTGCTCGACCGTGTTCAGTCGCCGTTCCAGCGCGTAACGCACGCCATCGGTTTCGCTGGGCGCCAGGCCCTGGGTGTCGGCGAGGTATTTAACCAGCGTGCGACGGTCGTCATCGCTGATCTGCAAACCGTGCATGGTCTGCATCCGGGCGATGCTCATCAACCAGCCTTCCGGGGTCTTGCGCTGGTGGCTGATGCGGCTCAACTGCTCGCCGGCTTCAGGGGTATGACAGCCCTGACAGGTTTCCTTGAGGATGGTCTGGGCATCGCGGGCCGCCAGGCTGTACGGCGAATGCAGGGCCACGCAAGCGGCCACGGCCAGCAGGCTGGCGCTCATGCCTGATCGGAGTTTTCTCTTCATCAACGTCGAACCTCGCACGGTGCTTTCTTATTGTTGTGGCTTATCGTTTTATGGTTTCTGCCGTTCGTGGCGCTGCACGAACGGAGGCAAGCGAAACGTCTGCTGTGAGCAATACACGGAGCGTGCCAGCTTGCCGATAAGCTTTTCAATCAAGCAGTTACGTGAAGATCAAGGCGAAGTTGCGGTGCCGGCGGTGCGTGCCGGCGTCCAATTTCGCGACAACTGTTGCAGTCTGAGACAAGCATAGTTGTTGCGGCGTCAGCGACATTGCATCGCGCGACAGATGACCCGGAGCTGACAGCATCCCCCATGAAAAACCTCCAGGAGAGTGACGCCTGCCGAACCCACACGAAAACAAGCCCCGCCAATGACGGGGCTCTTGTGTTGGTTGTTGACCCGCGCCTAGCGAACAGAGTTGTCCGGGTGAACCTTGTAACGCCCACAAAACTCGCAAACCATCGAGCATTCACCTTGCGCGTGGGCCTTCGCTGCCAATGAACCGGAATCGCGCCGGGCAGCTTGAATTCGACGCTCCCGGTAACACGCATACGTGATCAGCAAACTAAAGGCCAATGACCAAAGACACAGAATTAAAGCCGTCATGATTTATCCTCGAGCATGGCAACTGCGAAAGAGGTGGCGATCAAGAAAATACTGCTGGTAGCCATCAAGGCACCTGCCCGAATCGTATCCACATCGGTCAGATCGCCGATCAACAGCGCCGCAAACCCCGTCACCAGAAATCCAGTCCCCACGCCTATCATGAAATTGGTTAGCCATCGAATGGTTAAGTTGTTCATCGACATCCCTGTGAAGACACTGACCCGCCAAATCCATGGCAGGAAAACCCTATACACGAAGCAACTTAGCTCGGACTTCATGCCTCCACCAGTCAGTAAAAACTGTCAGACGCGCGGCTTTTCCTACACCTGAAACGGCCCGATTTCGCCCAGGCCCCGTCACAGCGGCATTGGCTTTGTAGGACGCGTATCTTGCTTCTCAATGGGTGTCGCGTTTTGAGACAAATTCACGCCGGTTACCACTTAAATTCTTCCTCCGCCAGCCCATGCAACGGGGCTGTACGCCACCTTCAAGCATTTGGCACAACCATTGCGAAAGCCCCTCTCGGTCCCATCGAACAACAAGAGGTTTCGCCATGCCCCTGCCCTATCTGCTCCCTGCCACTTCGGCCTTCATCCAGCGCCCGCCACGCATGCTGATCGGCGGCGACTGGGTCGAAGCCGCCGACGGCCAGACCATGCCGCTGCACAACCCGGCCACCGGTGAAGTGCTGTGCGTGGTGCCTCGCGCCACCCCGGAAGATGTCGACCGCGCGGTGCTCGCCGCCCGGCAAGCCTTCGATGATTCAGCCTGGAGCCGCACCCGCCCGCGCGAACGGCAGAACCTGTTGTGGAAACTTGCCGACCTGATGCAGCGCGACGCCGAACTGCTGGCGCAACTGGAATGCCTGAACAACGGCAAGAGCGCGGCGGTGGCGCAGGTGATGGACGTGCAACTGGCCATCGACTTCCTGCGCTACATGGCTGGCTGGGCGACCAAGATCGAAGGTTCCAGCGTCGACGTTTCGTTGCCGCTGATGCCCGGCGATCAGTTCCACAGTTTCATTCGCCGCGAAGCAGTCGGCGTGGTCGGCGCCATCGTCGCCTGGAACTTCCCGTTGCTGCTGGCCTGCTGGAAACTCGGCCCGGCGCTGGCCACCGGTTGCACCGTGGTGCTCAAACCCGCTGACGAAACCCCGCTGACCGCGCTGAAACTGGCGGAACTGGTGCTGGAGGCGGGTTATCCGGAAGGCGTGTTCAACGTGGTCACTGGCACCGGCATCACGGCCGGTTCTGCCCTCACTCACAACCCGTTGGTCGACAAGCTGACCTTCACCGGCTCCACCGCCGTCGGCAAGCAGATCGGCAAGATCGCCATGGATTCGATGACCCGGGTCACCCTGGAACTGGGCGGCAAATCACCGACCATCGTCATGGCGGACGCCGACCTGAAAACCGCTGCGGCGGGTGCGGCCAGTGCGATTTTCTTCAACCAGGGCCAGGTCTGCTGCGCAGGATCCAGGCTGTACGTGCAGCGCAAGCATTTCGACAATGTGGTGGCCGATATCAGCGACATCGCCAACGCGATGAAACTCGGCAACGGCCTCGATCCAAGCATCGATATGGGCCCGCTGATTTCCGCGCGCCAGCAGGAGCGAGTCTACAACTACATCGAAATGGGTCGGGAAAGCGGCGCGACCATCGCCTGCGGCGGCGAGCGGTTCGGGCCCGGGTTTTTCGTCAAACCGACGGTGATTGTCGATGTCGACCAGCAGCATTCGCTGGTGCAGGAAGAGATCTTCGGGCCGGTGCTGGTGGCGATTCCGTTCGATGACGAGGCCGATGCGCTGCGCATGGCCAATGACAGCCCTTACGGATTGGGCGCGAGCATCTGGTCGAACGATCTGGCGGCGGTGCACCGGATGATTCCGCGGATCAAATCGGGATCGGTGTGGGTCAACTGCCACAGCGCGCTGGACCCGGCGCTGCCGTTTGGCGGCTACAAAATGTCCGGGGTCGGGCGCGAGATGGGGTATGCGGCGATCGAGCATTACACCGAGTTGAAGTCGGTGTTGATCAAGTTGTAATGACTGCGCTCATGGCTCAGGGTTTGAAACCCTGAGCCAACAGCCACCCACGAATGGCTCGCCCCTGCTCAAGCCCCAACCCCGCCAACACCTGATCCGCCGACTCATCGCGTAACCGTCGCACCAGCGGCGCCAGCTCGACACCTTGCACATGCCAGATCCCCAGCGGCTGATCCGCCGTGATCACCACCTCGGCTTCATCGACAACCCCGTCACGCAGCACCGGCATCCGTTCGATGCGCAGCGCGGCAAAATCCGTCGCCGCATGGGCCACTTCAGCGTCAGGCCACTGTCGCCGCGCCTGCCAGAACGGCTGATCGAGCCAGCGCTGTTCATCGGCATAAAAGTCCCGACCGATCCGCGCAAAACGCAGGAACAACTGCTCCACACGCTGCCGGTGAAAACGTTGCGCCAACGCCGCCCGCTCAGGTTTGCGCAACAGCGTGTTGATCACCACCGGCGCCTGCAACGCCGAGGACAACGACTGAAAAATCCCGTTGCCCGAGAGCGGGTCCACTGCCATCGCCGCATCGCCTACGCGAATCCAGTTATCACCGCAGACCTGTGGCGCAAGAATCGGCGTGCTGCTGCGAGCGTGCAGTTGCAACTCCAATTCCTGCCCGCCGGCAAAGAAGGCTTGAGCAAAATTCGAGGCCTGGCGCCGCGCGCGGCAGTAATCGAGCAGCTGTGCCTTGCCCGGTAATTGGGCGCTGGCCACATCCACCGTCCATTGCCAATAACACTGGCCATCGTCCCTTCGAGCCATCCACGCCCAACCGTCCTCGAGGCTTTCCACGGCACTGGCAGTCACACCCGGCGCGCCTTGCCAGCGATTGAGCAGGCTGACCGTCTCTGGCCCACGCAGACCTTTACCGGACGCTGGCGCCTGTCGCCCACGGGCTTCCACCAGAAAATCCGCCGTTAGCGTCTGGCCGCCATCGAGTTCAACCCGATGTCCTTCAGCCGAGGAATGAAAATTCAGGACTCGCCCTTCAATCACCTCGACCCCGGTCAGTCGCAAGTCTTCTCGTAAACCGCGATCAAAGGCCGGGCGATCCAGCAGAAACTCGATATTCTGTGCATGCTGCTGGCCGTTCCATGAAACCTGTCGTTGGGACGGCAATGTGGCGTCCGCCAGCGCATGATTCAACCCGGCACCGCGCAACGCCTCCAGTACCCGTTGCGACACGCCTTCGAGCGCCGCAAACCGCCGCCATTCGCTGACCAGCGTCACGGCGTAACCCAATCGTCGCAGCCCCAACGCCACCGCCGCACCGGCCGGTCCGGCACCGAGAATCAGGATCGAAGTCATGGGCCGAAACGCCGTTCAGGACCGCGATAACGAGCGTGCTGTTTCAGCCAGTCGATAACTTCGGCATTGCTCGCCTGCGGATGCTCCAGCAGATAACCGGCAACATGCCCGCTCAATGCTGCACACCCCAGACTGGCCCCGGACTGCCCCGGATAAGTGCCGCGAACACACGCGGCAAAATCCGCCTGCGCATTGTCGAGCCATGACCATTGCTCATCGGTACAACGGGCATCGCCGGTCACCCGCAGTACCTGCGGATAACTCGCCGGAAACACCGCCGCGCCCTGCGCCGGGCTCGACGCACACAGCAACACTCCACGGGCCACCGCCGCCGCGCAGGCTTCGCGCAACAGGCTGCGATCCTGGCGCAGACCGAGGCTCAAATTGATCAGCCGCACGTCCTGCGCCACCAGCCAGTTGATGGCCGAGGCGATCTGCAAGGCACTGGTGACGCCGCGCTGGTCGAACACCTGAGCCACACAGATCTGCGCGGCCGGCGCGCGACGGCTGATTGCTTCAATCACTGCACTGCCATGGCCAAGGGGATCATCGCGCAGTTCCGATTCCGCCAGTCCGCCCTCCAGCAACGAGAATCGCCGTCCGGCAATCACTTGCACCCGTTGCGCCGCCGAGTGCCCGCTGTCGACTACACCGATCCGCAACTCAGGCTTCATGCAGCACCGTTTTCGAAATGAGCACACCGTCGAGCAATTCAAAACGCAGATCGGCATCGGCCAGGGTCGACGGTCGATGACTGATGAGGATCCGTGTGCGCCCGGCAAACAAGCGGTCGATGGCTTCGATCATCTCGCGCTCGGTGGTTTCGTCCACCGCCGACGTGGCCTCGTCGAGCACCAGAATCAGCGGATCCTGCAACAGCGCCCGGGCAATCGCGATCCGCTGTTTCTGCCCGCCGGACAGTTGCTGACCGCGCTCGCCCAAAGGACTGTCGAGGCCTTCGGGCAACGACGCGATCAGGCTGTCGAGCTGCGCCAGCCGTGCGACTTCGGCGATGGCTTCGCGGCTGGCGTCCGGCACTGCGTAGGCCAGGTTGTCGGCGAGGCTGCCGCGAAACAGCACGATGTCCTGACTGACCACGGCGATGCGCCGACGCAGTTCGAACAGCTCAAGTTCACGCAGATCCACTTCGCCGAGCAGCACTCGCCCGGACTGCGGATCGTGATGCCGTTGCAACAGATCGATCAACGTCGATTTGCCGACGCCGGAACCGCCGCTCAAGGCGACTTTCAGACCGTAGGGAATCGTCGCCTCGATGCCGCTCAACGTGCTCGGACGCCCCGGATGGCTGAAGTGCACGGCGTCGAAACGCAGCTCGCCCGAGGTCGGAAACGGTTTCGGCGTATCCGGCGAAAACACTGTGGGTTCTTCGCCACGCAACTCCATGACCCGGCCGAGGCTGACGGTCATGCGCTGGATCGCCACGTACAACCCCAACAGACTTTGCACAGGCCCGACCGCCATCCCAAGATAAGTGGAAAATGCGATCAGAGCACCGAGCTGCCAGGTGCCCTGCACCACCCAATAACCCCCGATCAAAAACGCGCAGGCGCGGGACAGCGAGGTCAATGTGCCCGGCACAGCCTGGGTGAAAAACTCGGTGACTTGCAGGCGCAGCAACTGGTTCATGTAGCCCTGCCCGAGGCTTTCCAGACGCCGTGCTTCACGCTGCTGCTGGCCGGCGGACTGGATGAACTTCATCACCGGCAGGGTCTCGACCATGAATGACGACATGTCCGCCGAACGCTCGCGCAACTGCCGCACATCGCGCTCGACCTTGCGCCGCATCCAGCGCAGCCACAGCACGTCGAGCGGGATCAGCACCAGCGCCAGCAACGACAGCTTCCACGACAGGGTGAACAGCATCGCGATCGCGACCACCAGGCCGATCACGCTCGACACCGCCGAGAACAACGAGTCCACGGCGAAGCGCTGAATCTCCGCCACATCGCCGTCGAGCCGCGACATCAGATCACCGATCCGCCGCTGGCCATAGAAGCTTGGCGAGAGCTTCTGCAAATGCCGGTAAAGGTCGTCGCGCAGGGCAAACAGAATCCGCCCGGACAGCCGCGTGTGCAGATAGCGGTTGATCCCTGACAACGCCGTGCCGAGCAGGCCGGCGATGATCATCAGCACCGCGATCATGACCAGCATCGGGAAGTTGCGTGCCAGCAGCCCGTCGTCGATCAGCAGCTTGACCAGCCACGGCTGCACCAGCACCAGCAGCGACGCGCACACCGACAGACCGAGCAGGCCGACAATCGCCAGCCGCTGCGGCCGCACGAAACCGTAGAGCCAGCGCAACGCCGCTTGCAGCGCGGCGGGGTTCTGGCTGTCGATCAGCCGCACGAACAGGCGCTGCATCACGAGCGCAACTGTTTGAGTTTGCGGTACAGGGTCGCGCGGCTGATGCCGAGGGCGTCGGCGGCGGCCGAGACATTGCCCTGATGGGTATCGAGGGACTGGCGGATCATCTCCAGTTCGTTCTCGCGAATGCTGCCGGTCTGGGGTTTCTCGGTGGCGGAAAGTTCGTCGAGCATGCTGTCGGGCAGGTGATCGAGGGTCAGCACGGTTTCACCAGGTTCGCGCATCGCCAGCGCAGTACGCAGCACCATTTCCAACTGACGGATGTTGCCCGGCCAGTGATATGCCCCGAGCAGGCGATTGAGATCGTCGTGCAGCACGGCGTTCGGTGCGTCGAGCTTGCTCAGCAGCCGAGCGACCAGCGCGCTGAAGTCCTCACGCTCGCGCAGGGCCGGGAGCATCACGTTGATACCGTTGACGCGGTAGAAAAGGTCCTCGCGAAACTGCTTGTCCTCGACCTGACGTTTGAGGTCGCGGTGAGTGGCGCAGATCAGCGCGACGTCAATGTCCTGTTCTTCCCCGGCACCCAGCGGCGCGACTTTGCGGTCCTGTAGCACCCGCAGCAAACGCGCCTGCAAGGCCAGCGGCATGTCGCCGATTTCATCGAGGAACAGCGTGCCGCCGTGAGCCTGTTGCAGACGCCCGATCATGCCGCCACGGCGCGATCCGGTGAACGCGCCTTCGCGGTAGCCGAACAGTTCCGACTCGATCAGGCCTTCGGGAATCGCCGCGCAGTTAACGGCCACAAACGGTTTGTCGCTGCGGCTGCCGGCCAGGTGCAGGGCGCGGGCGATCACTTCTTTACCGGTGCCGGTTTCACCGAGCAGCAATACCGGCAATTCATTGGCCAGACCTTGGCGGGCCATGCGCAGGGCTCGAGCGTAGCGAGTGTTGTTGCCGGCCAGGGCTTCCAGATCCGGTTGCGCCTTGGCGGTTTTCGCCACGCTGCGCGGCGGGCCGCCGAGGTTGACCGAACGCGCCGGAGCTCGCAGGGTCTTGTAGAAAAACTCACCCTTGGCGGTCTGCACACTGCCGACGCCGCCCTGTTGCAGACGGGTCAGCAATTGCACGCCATCGACCCCGAGGAATTCTTCGCAACGCCGCCCGACCAGTGCCGAACGCTCGGCCCGCAGCAACTGGCAGGCCTGGGCACTGACCGCCAGAATCTGTCCGCCGAGACTGACTGCCAGCAGCCCTTGCCAAGGCGATTCCAGATACTGCCGGCGGCTGTGAAAGGCGAGGACGATCTGATCGGGAAAGCTGTTGTTGAACACCCGGCTCTCGATCTGGCTGACCGCCATGCTCAGCAGCGCGGTGCTGTCGTGGACGCGGCCGAGAGGACCTTCGCGGGTCAGGTCGAGGACGCCAAGAATTTCGCCATGCGGGCAATGGATCGGCACCGAGGTGCAGGAAAAATCGGTGAGGCGGTCGAGGTAATGTTCTCCGCAATCAATCAGGGTGGGCCGCGCTTCGACCAGCGCCGTGCCGAGGGCGTTGGTGCCGCGTGCGGCTTCGCTCCAGCAGGCGCCGAGGGTAATGTCCTGCAGACCGCTGCCCTTGAGCCGGTCGGCACGTCCCTCGACCGCGAGGATGGTGGCGTCGGAATTGGCGAGGATGATCAGTCCTTCCTTGCCCTGACGTTCGGCCAGGTAATCGATGGCCGGTATCGCCGCATCGATCAGCAGGCGATTGCTCGCCAGCAACACATCGAGACTCGCGCTCGACTCCAGCGCCAGCTCATGCTTGCCATTGAAATGCACGCCGTGGCTCAGGCTGCGCCGCCACGAAGCATCGATCTCCGCACGCAACACGCCATCCGGGACCTGCCCTTCGAGATGGAGTTTTTCCCGGGCCAGCCGGGCTTCGTGGTGAGACTTGAGATCGGTTGTTTTTATAAGAGTCATCAAGCGCTCCGGAGCGGTCCGCTTTGCGCTTTTTTACATCAGCGCCCTGACGCCAATGTTTACGTTAACGTCAGGGCGATGGCAAGCACCGTAGGGCGCTTGTGTTCCAGCAGGTGGATCACCTCAGCGCTGCCACACCTCGCCATTCACGAAAAATGCCCGAGCATTATCTTCGAGACTTTCCAGGTGATAACCGCCCTCCTGCACGATCAGACATGGCAGTCCCAGGCTGCGAATCCGCTCACCCAGTGCTGCAAAGCCTTCGCGGGTGACGGCGACTTTGCTTTGCGGATCCAGCTCATAGATATCAAAGCCCAGCGACAGCACCAGCACCTCGGCGCCGAACTCACGTACCGCGTTCAATGCGACGTCCAGTTGCCCGAGGAAATCCGCTTCGCTTGAACCATGGGCCATCGGCAAGTTGAGGTTGAAGCCCTCCCCCGCGCCGCTGCCACGTTCGTCGGCGAACCCGGCGACGCCCGGATAGAAGTTGGTCGGATCGCCATGCACCGAGACGTAGAGCACGTCATCGCGGTCGTAGAAAATCTCCTGGATGCCTTGACCGTGGTGCATGTCGGTGTCGAGCACCACGACCTTTTCAAACTTGTCGCGCAACACCTGCGCCGCCACCGCCGCGTTGTTCACGTAGCAGAAACCGCCCGCCGCTTCGGCCCGGGCATGATGTCCCGGCGGGCGGCACAGCGCGTAGGCCGCCGGCTCACCGTCGATCAGCGCTTGCGCGCCAGCTACTGCGCTTTGCGCCGACCAGTACGCCGAGCGCCAGGTCTGCTCGCCGACCGGGCAACTGCCGTCCGCAAGGTAGCGCGCCGCCTGGGCGAGGATGCCGCGCAAGGCATTGGGCTCGCGGACGAAGATGTTCGACATCACCTCATCGCCCCAGTCTTCGGGGATTTCCTTCCAGCGTGCGTAGGCTTCCTGAAGGAACGTCAGATACGGCGCACCGTGTACCGCCAGCAACGGCGCGAGGCCGGCATCGACCGGCTGCTCGACACTGAAGCCCAGACCGTGGGCGGCCTGCACCAGACGTTGCGCACGCTCGGGGACTTCCTGCGGCGTGCGCATCTGCCCGCGCGAGTAATAGCTGCGTGGATGGTGGAGCAACTGTTCGGGGTGGAAAAAACTGCGCATGGGATGAACTCCTGTCAGTCAGCATGGTGTTCTACTGTGGGGGCGAGCTTGCTCGCGATGGCGGAGGGTCATCCAACAACTTCGGTGACTGATCGAACGTCATCGCGAGCAAGCTCGCTCCCACAGGGGTCCTGTTTAATCAGCTCGACCGGCGCGGGCCAGCACGGCGTTGAGCAATACGTCGGTGCCCTGCTTCACGTCTTCGGGCAACACATCTTCGGCTTCGTTATGGCTCAAGCCTCCGACGCACGGGATGAACACCATCGCCGTCGGGCAGTAGCGCGCGAGGTGAATCGCGTCATGCCCGGCGCCGCTGACAATCGACTGCTGAGCGTAGCCCAGCGCATCCACGGCCTCTTGCACGGCTGCCACGCATTCGGCGTCGAACGGTGTGGCCGGGCTGATCCAGTGCGGGGTGATCGTCAGGTTCAGGCCTCGGATTTCGGCGATGGCCTGCAACCGGGCGCGGACTTGTTGTTCCATGGTGGCAATGGCGTCGTCGCGGTGATGACGCAGATCGACGGTGAAATTCACCAACCCCGGAATGGTATTGCGCGAGGACTTGTTGATGCTCAACTCGCCGACCGTAGTCAGGCCTTCCGGCGCGAAATCCGTGGCCAGACCTTCAATCGCCTGAATCATCCGCGCCACACCGTACAAGGCATCTTTGCGCAGCGGCATCGGCGTAGTGCCGGCGTGGGCGGCCATGCCTTCCACGCGCACGTCGAGCCAGCGAATCGCCTGACCACCCGTGACCACGCCGATGCTTTTGGCGTTGTCTTCGAGGATCGGGCCTTGCTCGATGTGCGCTTCAAAATACGCATCCACCGCACCGCCCAACGGACGCTCACCGGCGTAACCGGTACGCTGCAACGCCTCGAAAACGCTGATGCCATCGATATCGCGTACGGCCAGCGCGGCGTTCAGATCCATAATCCCGGTGAACACCGCCGAGCCAAACATGGCCGGGGTGAAGCGCGCACCTTCTTCGTTGGTCCACACTGCTACTTCCAGCGGTTTGCGGGTCTGGATGTTCAGGTCATTGAGGCAACGCACCACTTCCAGCCCGGCGAGTACACCGTAGACACCGTCGAAACGCCCGCCTTCGGGCTGGGTGTCGAGGTGGCTGCCCATCATCACTGGCGCGGCGTCCGGGTCGGTGCCGGCGCGGCGGGCGAACAGGTTGCCGATGGCGTCCACACTCAGGGTCATGCCGGCTTCGCGGCACCAGTGGGCGAACAGTTCGCGACCGGCCTTGTCTTCGTCGCTCAACGCCAGACGGCAGCTGCCGCCTCGGGCTGTCGCACCGATTTCGGCCATGGCCATCAGGCTCGCCCACAGGCGTTCGCCATTGATTTTCAACATGAGGTTCTCCTGAAATTCCAGGTTAGGCACGGGCCATTTCCGCGCGATGGGCGCTGGCGTGACGACGAGCGAGGGAGAGCACGCAGATCAGCGAAATGCCGGCGATCAGGCTGTAGAACACCGCCATCGGCCACCACTGCCCGGTGAATTTGTGCGCGAGCATCGTGCCGATCAGCGGCGTCAGCCCACCGGCCACCGCGCCGCAGATCTGATAGGCCAGCGAGATCGCGGTGTAGCGCACGCGGGTCTCGAACATGCCGCTGACGTACCCGGCGATCACCGCGTAGAACGAAGCCATGCACACCACCGCCAGCGCGATGCCAAGGATGATCAGCGGCGCCTGGGCCGAGCTGACCAGCACGAACATCGGATATGGCGAGGCCATCGCCAGCAGCGATACCAGGCACAGGAAACGCGTCGCGCCGATCTTCTCCGCCGTCCACGCCGCCAGCGGTTGAATGCAGAACTGGATGATTGCGACAAAGAACAGACATTCAAGAATCAGCGAGCGCGGCAGCGCCAGTTGCTGAGTGGTGTAGGCGATCATGAAGGTATTGGTGAAATACACCCCGGCGATGCCCAGCGTGTTGGCGCCGATGCACAGCAACAGCGGCCGCCACGCGGTGCGCAGCACTTCCATGACCGGCGCCTGTTCTTTCTTGATTTGCTTGCTGGCCTGCTCACGGCTGGCGAGGAATTCCGGTGACTCGTTCACCCCCAGGCGAATTGCCAGGCCCACCAGCAGCAACAAAGCACTGGCGAGGAACGGCAGACGCCAGCCCCAGCTCATCAGGTCTTCTTCGGGCAAACGGGTCACCGCGCTGAACGCCAGCAGCGACAGGATCAAACCCGCCGGGCTGCCCAGTTGCGCGAACGAAGCGAAGAAATTGCGCCGGCCCTTCGGCGCATGTTCGCCGGCCATCAACACCGCCCCGCCCCACTCGCCACCGACGGCGATGCCCTGGACGATACGCAGCAGAATCAGCAGCACCGGTGCGGTTGCGCCGATCTGCGCGTAGGTCGGCAACAAACCGATGCACACCGTGACCACGCCCATCATCAACAGCGTGATGATCAGGGATTTCTTGCGGCCGATACGGTCGCCGATATGACCGAAGATGATCCCGCCCAAAGGCCGGGCGAAGAAGCCCACGGCGAAGGTGCCGAACGCCGCCATGGTGCTGAACAGCGGATCGTCGGAGGGAAAGAACAGCGCGCCGAACACCAGCGCGGCGGCGGTGGCGTAGATGTAAAAGTCGTACCACTCGATCATGGTGCCGATGAAGGCTGCGGCCGCCGCACGGCGCGGCTGGTTCGAAGCGTGGGGCTTCATGGGTCGGGCTCCTTTGATTGTTTTTTTGGCAGGAGGGAAACGCTAAATCCGAGGCACTCTGGCGGCGCCTGTCGTGGGGTGATTTTTCGTCCCGGGGCTATGATTAGTCAATTTTCTATTTATTATTCCGAGTATTACTTATCCTTATAATCGTGAGCCGCCATGGCCGAACGTGATGTGCAACGCCTGCTCAACGACCGCCTCGACTGGAACCTGCTGCGCACCTTCCGGGTGATCGGCCAGGAGCTGAGCATCAGCCGCGCCGCTGCGCGTCTGCACCTGACACAACCGGCGGTGAGCCAGGCACTCAAGCGTCTGGAGGAACAATTGGGTCGCCAACTGATTGCCCGACGCGGCCCGCGCTTTGCCCTCACCGAAGTCGGCGAGCAGATCTTCGAACTGGCCGGCGAGATCTACGGGCAGATGTCTCAGGTCAGCAGCCTGTTGGAGCAACCAGCCGACGAAGTGATCGGCAAGGTGCGGTTGCTGATCATCAGCCGGATCTTCTCCGAGCGTTTCGATGACTTCCTCGCCGACTTTCATCGGCAATATCCACGGGTGGATCTGGAGGTGGATGTGATGCGCAGTTCGGACATCGTCAGCGCTCTTCAGGAGAAAACCGCGACCCTCGGTCTGAGCCTCAATCGCCGCCCGCAACCGCGACTTGAACAGCGTCTGTTTCTGCGTCAGCGCTATGCATTTTTCTGTGGCAAACACCACGCTTTATTTGGCCGACAGGACATCGGCGAAGGCGATTTGCAGCGGGAGAATTTCGTCAGCTTCACCAGCGATCAGATTGGTGGAATGCTTTCGCCGCTGACGATTTTTCGCGATCAACAGGGCTTCAGCGGACGCATCGTTGCGTCATCGCCAAGCCTGGAAGAAGTGCGGCGACTGGTGATCGCCGGATTCGGCATCGGCTGCCTGCCAGAGCACGTGGTGGCGGCGGACGTCGAGGCCGGATTGCTCTGGCGCCTGCCGCCCCACGAAGGGATTGCCGATGTCGACATTCATTTGCTGTGGAACCGCGATCAGCGCATGAGCCGCGCCGAGACGCTGTTCATCGAGCGCTTGCAGGCCTGTCTGGCGGATCAGTAACCGAGCAGCCGATCCGCGCTGTTTAGCAACGGTTCGCCGGCATTCAGACGGCGGAAGTTCTCGGCGATCTGCTCGGCGATGCAGTCATGAGACGCCGCCGAAGCCATGTGCGGTGTGATGGTCACGCCCGGGGTTTGCCACAGAGAATGGCTGGCGGGCAGCGGTTCCTGTTCGAACACATCGAGCAGTGCACCGCGCAGTTTTCCACGGGCCAGCGCTTGTTGTAGATCCTCAATGTTCAGGTGCCCGCCGCGCCCGACGTTGACCAGCGCCGCACCGTTGGCCAAGTGATCGAAAGTCTGACGATTGAGGATGCCGCGCGTCTCGTGAGTCAGCGGCAACAGATTGATCAGCAATTCCACACCGTCAAGAAACGGGTTGAAAGCTTCGCAGCCGGCGAAGGTCTGCACGCCCGGTAAATCCTTTTTGCTGCGCGCCCAGCCTCGCACGTCATAACCGGCACTGGCCAGGTCTTGGGCAATCGCGCTGCCGAGCGAACCGAGCCCCATCACACCGATCCGGAACTCATGGGCCGGGCGTTGCAGCGGTCGCTCCCAATGCTGTTGGCGCTGTTGCTGAAGGACTTGATCGAAGCCGCGATGATAGTGAATCACCGACCAGCGCACGTATTCGGTCATGCCTTGGCGATGACCGGGATCGACCACGCGGCACACCGGCAGATCCGGGCATGAGGGATCGTGTTCAAGATGATCGATCCCGGCGGCGACCGAGTGAATCACTTGCAGATTGGGCAACGCGGCGAGGCTGTCCGGCAGCGGAAACCAGCACGCTGCGATCTGCGCATTCGCTGCCCGGGGATCGTCGGCCAGCACCGCCGAAAGCTGCGGCGCGCGGCGGGCAAAGGCTTCCTGCAATTGTTTGAGCAACAGCGTGTCACGGGACATCAGTGCAACGGTGTTCATGACAGATAGGACTCGCGTTGGGAATCGATCAGGGTCAGTGCGGCCTCCCAGGCCAGGTCGATGATGTTGTCCTGCTCATCGCGGTCGAACTGTTCGGCTGTGTGGGCGCAGACTTCCGGCGACGGGAAATGCAGCTCGCAACCGCCGGCCAGCGCCTGCACTTGCGCCTGGCAGGCACGCTCCAGAAAGTGAATTTCCTGGAATGCCTGGGCCACGCTCGAACCGCCGACCAGCAGGCCGTGATTGCGCAGGATCATCGCCCGGTGCGGGCCTAGATCGGCGATCAAACGCTCACGTTCATCCAGCGACAGCGCGATGCCTTCATAGGTGTGGTAAGCAAGTTTTCCGTAGAACTTCAGTGCGTGCTGACTGATCGGCAGCAGGCCTTGTTTCTGCGCGGCGACGGCCATGCCGGCGGCGGTGTGAGTGTGGATCACGCAGTTCAGATCCGGCCGCGCCATGTGGATCGCCGAATGGATCACGAAGCCGGCGGCGTTGACTCGATGCCCGGCGTATTCAGGGTCGACGATGCGTCCGTCCTGATCGATGCGCACCAGATCGGAAGCGCGCATGCGGTCGAATATCACACCATAACGATTGATCAGGAAATGATGCTCCGGCCCCGGAATTCGCAGGGTGATGTGGGTGTCGATCAGGTCGGTCATGCGAAAGTGCGCGATCAAGCGGTACAACGCGGCGAGCTCGCAACGGGCTTGCCATTCAATCGGGTCAATGTGGGCGGGCTTACTCACGAATACACCTCTTTGTTGGTATGAAGGACGACCGGGTTGGCCCGCAGACGCGCGAGGCCACAGACACCGATCAGGGACAGGGCCGATAGCAACGTGAAGAACACCGCCAATGGCAGCCATTGCCCGGAGAACTTGCTGGCCAGCAGCGTGCCGATCAGCGGCGTGGTGCCGCCGGCTAGTGCGCAGCTCAGTTGGTAAGCGATGGAAATGCCCGAGTAGCGCAGGTGCACCGGGAAGGCCTGGGTCATGTATCCGGCGATCACCGCGTACAAGGCCGAGAGAATCACCACCGCGACGGCGATGCCCAGGGTCATCAGAAGAATGTTTTGAGTGCCGACCAGCAGAAACATCGGGAACGGCGTGACCATGCACAGCAACGCCACCAGCATCAGGAATCGCCCTTCGCCGATGCGCTCGGCGAGCAACGCCGACAACGGTTGCGACAGCAGTTGAATGATCGTCACCAGGAATAGGCAGTCGAGAATGGTCGCTCGCGGGATGCCCTGATATTGGGTGACGTAGGTGATCATGAAGGTGTTGGTGAAGAAGAATCCCGCCGAACCAATGGTGACGGCGGCGGCAGCGAACAGAATTTGCCGCCAGCACTGACGAATCACGTCTTTCACCGGGTATTTCGCGGTTTCGTTGTTGTCCTTGGCTTTGGCGAATTCCGGCGATTCATGCACACCGGAGCGGATCATCAGACCGACCATCATCAGCACGCCGCTGGCGAGAAACGGCAAACGCCAGCCCCAGGCGAGGAAGTCTTCCGGCGACAGCGACGTCACCAGACGGAACGCGATCAGCGCCAGCAGCAAACCCGCCGGACTGCCGAGCTGGGCGAACGAAGCGTAGAAGGTTTTGCGTTTGGCCGGCGCGTGCTCACTGGCCATCAACACCGCCCCGCCCCATTCGCCGCCGACTGAGATGCCCTGAATCAGACGGAGAACAATCAGACCGACGGGCGCCCAGATGCCGACACTGGCATAACTCGGCAGCAGACCGATACCCGCAGTGGCCAGGCCCATCAGTGCCATGGTCACCAGCAGCATTTTCTTGCGACCCAGACGATCGCCCAAATGACCGAACACCATCCCGGCCATGGGGCGGGCGATGAAGCCGACAGCGAAACTGCCGAACGCGGCGAGCGTGCTGGTCACCGAGTCGCTGCTGGGAAAGAACACCTGTCCGAGCACCAGTGCGGCGGCCGTGGCGTAGATGTAGAAATCGTAGAATTCGATGGTCGTGCCAATGAAGGCAGCGGCCGCGGCGCGACGCGGCTGAGCGGTGGTGTGCATGCAAGAACCCTGTGTATTTATAGTTTTGGGCAGATGTCGAGGCGGCTGACGGTCGCGCTCTGTGGCGCTTGTGGGCTTTATCGCTTCCGTGACAGGATTAGTCAATTTTCAAAAACTTATCTTTACTATTAGCATGGCTACTACATGAGTTCTTCCTCGAATCCCTGGGTCGGACGGCGCTTTCTCAATGATCGGCTGGACTGGAACCTGCTTCGCACCTATCTGGTGATCGGTCAGGAAGGCAGCATGAGCCGCGCCGCTGCGCGATTGCACATCACCCAATCGGCGGTCAGTCAGGCGTTGAAACGTCTCGAAGAACAACTGGATTGTGTGTTGATTGCCCGCAGTGGGCGGCGCTTTGATCTGACGGAAACCGGGGAAGAAGTCCTGCGGATTGCGGCGGATATCTACGGCGATATTTCCCGTTTGGGCACCGTGGTCGAGAACCGCCATGACGACGTTGTCGGCAAGATCCGCATTCTCACCGTCAGTGGTGTGCAGGCTCGCCATTACGACGAGTTTCTTGCGGACTTCCACGAAACTCACCCGAAAATCGAGCTGGAAGTCGAGGTGATGGGCAGCTCGAACATCATCAGTTCATTGCTGCAAAAAACCGCCACTGTGGGAGTGGGATTGTGTCGTCTTCCACAGCCGAGACTGGAGCAGCGGGTATTGTTTCGTGAGCGTTATGCGTACTTTTGCGGGCAGCGGCATCGACTGTTCGGGCAGCAGAATCTGACGCTGGAGCAACTGGCGGCGGAGAACTTTGTCAGCTTTACCAGTGATCAGCTCGGCG
Organism: Pseudomonas sp. B20(2017); assembly: GCF_002113125.1. Classification (GTDB taxonomy): domain Bacteria; phylum Pseudomonadota; class Gammaproteobacteria; order Pseudomonadales; family Pseudomonadaceae; genus Aquipseudomonas. The sequence continues at coordinate 240,197 of NZ_NEJP01000011.1, forward strand.
GCAATCTTTCGCCGTTGACGCTGTTTCGCGACCAGCAGGGGTTTACCGGCAAGATCGTCGCTTCCTCTACCAGTTTCGAAGAGATTTATCGCTTGATCTGCGCAGGATTCGGGATTGGCTGTCTGCCGATTCATCTTGTACGGCGGGATGTCGAACAGGGTCTGCTGTGGCGCTTGCCGCCGGAGGATGGGGTGGTGGATTTCGATATCCAGCTGCTGTGGAATCGCGAACAGAAGATGACCCAGGCTGAAACGGTGTTCCTCGACAGCTTCCAGCACATGCTCAGCTTGCGTGAGCCTGTGCTGTGAAGCTTTAACGAGTTACACGTGAGGGTCGCCCGGCGCCTTGGTCGGCGCCGCGTATTGCGGCTTGAGGTGACCGTCCTGGTCGAGTAGCCAGGCGTCCATGATCTGCCGCACCACCGGACCTGCGACTCGGCCACCGGCCTCGCCGTTTTCGATCATCACCGAGATCGCGATCTTCGGATGCTCGGCCGGGGCGAAACCGACGAACAAGGCGTTGTCACGATGGCGCTCGAGGGTTTTCTCGCGGTTGTAGCGCTCGCCCTGCTTGATCGCCACCACCTGCGCCGTACCGCTCTTGCCGGCGATGCGGTATTGCGCACCGGCCGCCGCCGCACGAGCGATGCCTCGGGCATCGTGCATCACCATCTGCATGCCGTGGTTGACCTGCTCCCAGTCACGCGGATCCTTGAGCAGGATATTTGGCATCGGATGTTCGTCCACCGGCGCTACACCGTCGACAGTCTTGGCCAGGTGCGGACGGTTCCAGATGCCCTTGTTGGCAATCAGTGCGGTGGCTTGAGCCAGTTGCAACGGCGTGACCTGCATGTAGCCCTGACCGATGCCGAGGATCACGGTTTCGCCGGGGAACCAGGCTTGCCGGCGCGTAGCGCGCTTCCAGGCCTGGGACGGCATCAGACCGGGCGACTCCTCGAACATGTCCAGCGAGACTTTCTCGCCGAGGCCGAACATTGCCATGTAATCATGCAGGCGATCGATGCCGAGCTTGTGCGCCAAATCGTAGAAGTAGGTGTCGTTGGAGCGCATGATCGCTGCGTCCATGTCCACCCAGCCGTCGCCGCTGTGGTTCCAGTTGCGGTACTTGTGGTCGAAGTCCGGCAGTTGGTAGTAACCCGGATCGAAGACTCGGGTTTGAGGCGTGACCACGCCGGCGTCGAGCCCGGCAATCGCCACTTCCGGTTTGATCGTCGAACCGGGTGCGTACAGGCCGCGCAGCACGCGGTTGAACAGCGGCCGGTCGATGGAATCACGTAGCGCGGAATATTCCTTGGAGCTGATACCGGTCACGAACAGATTGGGGTCAAAGCTCGGGTTGCTGACCATGGCCAGCACTTCGCCGGTCGAGGGGTCCAGCGCAACGACCGAGCCGCGACGGTCGCCCAGTGCGGCTTCGGCCGCTTCCTGGAGTTTGACGTCGAGGCTCAGGACGATGTTTTTGCCTGGAATCGGATCGGTGTGTTTCAGCACGCGCAGTACGCGCCCCTGAGCATTGGTTTCTACTTCCTCGTAACCGACATGCCCATGCAGTTGTGGCTCATAAAAGCGTTCGATACCGGTTTTGCCGATGGATTGGGTGCCGCGGTATTCGACGGAATCGAGGGTCTTGGACTCTTTCTCGTTGATGCGGCCGACGTAGCCGATCGAGTGGGCGAAGTGAGCGCCCAGCGGGTAGTTGCGAACGAATTGTGGCTCGACATCGAGGCCCGGTAGACGGAACTCGTTGACGGCGAGTACGGCGATCTGCTCTTCGGTCAGCTCATAGAACAGCGTTACGGGTGTAAATGGGTGACGCGACTGCTTCATGGCCTTGTCGAAGACTGTGCGGTCTTCGGCGGGCAGGTGCAGGAGGCTGATGACCTCATCCAGCTCCTGGTTGACGTCAGTCGCGCGTTCGCGGGTGATGGTCAGGTTGTAGCTGGGACGGTTGTCGGCCAGCAATACGCCATTGCGATCGTAGATCAGGCCGCGAGTCGGCGGGATCGGCAGGACATGTACGCGATTGTTTTCGGAGATGGTCGAGTGGTAGTCGAACTCGACGACTTGCAGGATGTACAGGCGCACAACCAGGGCGCAACTGACGGCAAAGACGAACAAGGCACAGGCGATCAGGCGTTTGTTGACCAGTCGTGTCTCTTTTTCGTGATCCTTGATAGGGATGGGTTCGGGCATTTCTGCAGCCACTCTTTGACAAAAATGAGCGCCGATCCTTGGGCGTGACATCAGTCCGTTAAAAAACGAGCTGCACCATACCAAAAACCAGGCGGCCATTTCAGAGGGATTTCCTCAATGGTTGTAATCGCGACGGCTGGAGGTTTCTCAAGACACTTTCCTGCGGGCAAAACAAAACCCCAACTGCTTTCGCAATTGGGGTTTCGGAATTTAATCTTGACGATGACCTACTCTCACATGGGGAAACCCCACACTACCATCGGCGAT
>NZ_NEJP01000012.1 GCF_002113125.1 Pseudomonas sp. B20(2017)
GCCAAAATCACCGTCCCCGCCTGCGCCTCCTGAAACAAACTCAAGCTCACATACAACATCTGCCCCAACCCCCCAGCCCCGACAAACCCCAGCACACTCGCCATCCGAATATTGTTCTCCCACCGATACAAACAGTACGCCAGCAACTGCGGCGCCAGGTTCGGCAGCGTCCCATAACAAAATGCCAAAACCGGATTTCCCCCCTGCAACCGAATCGCATCCGCCGGTTCCGGCGGCGTGTTCTCCAGCGCTTCAGCAAACAGCCGCCCCAACACGCCCGTGGTGTGCAGGGCCAAGGCGAGTGTCCCGGCATTCGGCCCAAGCCCAGCCGCCAGCACCATCAACGCAGCCCAGACCAGTTCAGGGATCGCGCGAAGCGCATTGAGGACCAGGCGCGCGGCACTCTGAAAAAACCAGCCAAACCGGCCAGCAGCGGGAAGCGCCAATTGCAGGCCCAGCACGGCAGCGAGCAGGGTGCCAAGCGCAGACATGGCCAGCGTTTCCATCGACCCGCGCAGGATTGCGTTCAGGTAGTCAGCGCTGAGGTCAGGGCTGAGAAAGCGCCCCACATACAGGCCCATCTGTTTCAGGCTGGTGGCGCTGCCGAGTTCTTCAAGGTCGAGACCCAGGTAGGCAAACGAGGCAATGACGGCCGCAACAATGGCGAGAATCAGCACCGAGTTGATCAGGCGTTTCATGCCAGCCTCCAGCGCAGCAGGCGGCTGAGTTGGTCGGCGCCGAGGACGAGGAGGAGGAAGGTCAGGAGCATGCTGGCGACTTCACCGCCGGCGAACATGCGGATCGACAGGTCGATCTGTTGGCCGAGTCCGCCGGTGCCGACGAAGCCCATGACCACCGAGGCGCGGATGGCGCATTCCCAGCGGTAGACGGTGTAGGAGAGCAGTTCCGCCGCGACGTTGGGCAGTACGCCGTAGGCGAAACTGGCGAGGCGGCCGCTGCCGGCCTGGAGCAGGGCGTGGGCCGGGCGTTGGTCGGTGGATTCGTAGATTTCGGCGTAGACCTTGCCGAGCATGCCGCTGTAGGTGATGGCGATGGCCAACACGCCTGCCGCCGGGCCGAGGCCGACGGCGCGCACGAACAGTAGCGCCCAGACGATTTCCGGCACGCTGCGCAGGAAGATCAGCAGCCCGCGCACCGGCCAGCGCAGCAGTCGGCCCAACAGGCTCGGGTGGCCGCTGCGGGAGGCGGCGGTCAGCGACAGGGCGCGGCTGGCGAGCAGGCTCGCCGGCACTGCCAACAACAGCGCCAGGGCCATGCCGGCGGTGGCGATGGCCAAGGTTTGCAGGGTGGCTTTGAGGAGTAATTGAAGAAACTCGCGATCATGTGCCGGTGGCCAGAACATCGACACGAAGCGGCCCATTTCGCTCTGGCTGTCGGCATGAAACAGCACGCCCAGATCCAGTTCGCTGAGCTGAATGCCGGGCCACAGCAAGGCAATCGCCAGTCCGGTCAGCAGCAACCGTGGCAGCGCGGCGGGGTCGCGGGTGTCGGCGCTCAGCATCGCGGAATCTGCACAATCAGTGGGGTGACGGCCGGCGCCGGGGATTGCAATTGTTCATTGGCGTAGAGGGTGTCGAGCATGTCGCGGCTGACCTGCGCGGACGGGTAGTCGAACAGGATTTGCCCCTCGCGCAAACCGATGATCCGGGGGAAGTGCGCCAGCGCCAGTTCCACCGCGTGCAGGCTCGCGACCAGGGTCACGTTATGTTCCTGGGCATGGCGCGACAGGATCGACAGCGTGTGCCCGGCCAGCACCGGGTCCATCGCCGAGACCGGTTCGTCGGCCAGCAACACCTCCGGCGCCTGATACAGCACGCGGGCGATGCCGACCCGCTGCAATTGCCCGCCGGACAGTTGCTGGCATTGGCTGAAGAGTTTGTCGGCCAGATCGAGTTTTGCCAGAGCAGCGCGGGCGCCGGGCACGTCGAGCGGGTGCAGCAGATTGATCAGGCTTTTGCTCAGGCTCCATTGCCCGAGTTTGCCGGCCAGCACCGCCGTCACCACCCGTTGCCGGGGCGGCAGGGGCGGCGCCTGATGCACCAGGCCGATACGGGCGCGCAGGCGTTGCCGCCCACGGGCGGACAAATGCCAGGCGCGCTCGCCCAGCACTTCGATGTCGCCGCTGCTGGGCCGAATGGCGGTCGCCAGCAGATTCAGCAGGCTGGATTTGCCGGCGCCAGACGGGCCGATGATCGCCACCTGCTCGCCGGCATCAATTTGCAGATCCACACCGCGCAGCGCTGCGACGCCATTGGTGTGGTGCAAAAAAGCTTGTTTGAGACGCAGCGTCATTTCAGCAAGTCGGCGGCGCGGGCGGCTTCCTCGATGCCTTTGTAGTTGTCCGGGCTGGTTTCAATGAAACGGCTGGCGGCTTGCAGGTCGAGGATTTTCTTGTGCTCGGGGTTGGTCGGGTCGAGGTCGAGGAAGGCTTGTTTGATCTTCGCTGTCAGCGCCGGGTCGAGGGTGCCGCGCACGGTCCAGTTGTAATCGAAGTAGGCCGGAGTGGTGGCGAAGACCTTGACCTTGTTGGTGTCGACCTTGCCGGCATCCACCAGTTTCTGCCAGACGCTGGCGTTCAGCACACCGGCGTCGACCTTGCCGGCCTGCACCCAGGCGACGGTGGCGTCGTGGGCGCCGGAGTAGCCGACGCGGCTGAAATAGCTTTCCGGTTTGATGCCGTCCTTGAGCATGAAGTAGCGCGGCATCAGGCTGCCGGAGGTGGACGACACGGAGCCGAAGGCGAAGGTCTTGCCCTTGAGGTCGGTGAGGCTTTTGACGTTCGGGTCGGCGGTGATGAATTTGCTGGTGAACTGGGCGTCTTGTTCGCGCTGCACCAACGGAATCACCTTGGGATCACTTTTCAGCTGCGCCTGGACGAAGGTGAAACCGCCGAGCCACGCCATGTCGAGGCGGTTGGTGGCCAGTGCTTCGACCACTGCCGGGTAGTCGGCCACCGGCACAAACTCGACGTCCATCCCCAGCTTCTGCTTGAGATAAGCCCCCAGCGGTTCGAACTTGCGCAGCAGCTCGGTCGGGGCTTCATCGGGGATCGCGCTGACCTTCAACACGTCGGCGGCTTGCGCCAGCACGGCGGTAAAGGACAGGGCCAAACCAGCGGTCAGTGCCAGGGTTCGCTTGAGCATGGAATTCTCCGTTTCGTGGGCTTCAGGAACGATGCGCCGACTGGGGCAAAGGTCATCGTGTGCACCGTCAGGTTAGCCGAAACGGGGGATTTGTTGGGGATGTCCATGCGTTTGCAGTATTTGAACCATCGCCTTCGCGAGCACGCTCGGTCCCACAGGAGTACGCGTTTCAGTGTGGGACCGAGCCTGCTCACGATGACGTCAGCCCGGGCAAACCCCGACCAGTGTCGGGCCCGGAGCCAGCAATCACTTCAACCGTTCAACAAGCGTCTTGCCGACACCCAGTGCAGACGCCGGGTTTTGCCCGGTTATCAGTTCACGATCAACCACCACATGACTGGCCCACGGCGAAGTGTTGCTGCTGAATACACCGCCGGCTTTTTCCAGCGCGGTCTGCGGGTAGAACTTCATCGTGCCGCCGTTCAGCAGTCCTTTGGCGATCTCTTCTTCCTGATTGCTGATGACCGTGAACTTATAGCCGGCATACGTCCAGTCGTTCGCCGTTTTGGCTTTGCCGGTTTCCAGTTGCCGGGTGAATGCGGTCGGATCCGTCAGGGTCGACAGCAGTGCAATCGGGCCGTGGCAAACCAGCGCTGTGGTTTTGCCTTTTTGATGGAAGTCGTTCAGCAGTTTGCCCAGCGCCTGGCTGCGCAGCAGATCTTGCATCGGTGCGTGGCCACCCGGAATGTAGACGGCATCGAAATGGTCGTAGCCGACTTGCTCGACCCGCGAGAGGCTGATGACCGGCGACTCGCCGGGCGAGGTGATCTTCAGTTGTTCCAGCAGCGCTTTGTGGGTCTGCAGGGCCGCAACGTCATTGTTGAAATACATCTTGTCGTCGGAGGACCGGTCCAGCGTCGGCGCCTTGCCGGTCGGGGTGGCGAAGGTCACGGTGTGGCCCGCATCGAGCAGCAGTTTGACCGGTTGCATCAGTTCGTTGAGGTAGAAACCGGTGCTGAATACCTCGCCGTCTTTCAGATCGAGATGGTCGGAATCCGACAGCACCACCAGCACATTGGCGGCTTGGGCGTTCAACGCGGCAACGGAGAGAGACAAGGCGAAAGCAAGACGAGTGAATGAGCGCATGGCGATTCCAGAACGTGAAGGAAAGTGCGGCTCACTGTATTGATGCTCATGGCGGCGATAAACTCTCGCCACAGCAAAGCATTTGTTCTCTGGAGATCAAGATGAGCCGCCGATTCGATTATCTGGCTGACGTCGAAGTGTTCGTTACGGTGGTGGAAAAGGGTTCGCTTAGCGCCGGTGCGGTGTTTCTCGCAACCACGCCGTCGGTGGTCAGCCGGGCGATTTCGCGACTTGAAGCGCGTCTGGGCGTGCAGTTGCTGCGGCGCACTACGCGGCGCTTGAGCCTGACCGATGCCGGTGTGTTGTATCTGGAACAATCGCGAGCCGCATTCGGCCTGATCGATGATGCGGAGCGCACGATCCAGGGGCAAGACGGCGAACTCAGCGGCCGCGTGCGCCTCAGCGTGCCGACCACATACGGCCACTATCGTTTGCCGGCCATGCTCGCCCGTTTCAACCGGCAGCATCCGCAAGTGCGTGTTGAGTTGAGTATCAGCAATCGCAACGTCGATCTGGTGGCCGAAGGGTACGACCTGGCTATTCGGTTGGGCGCGCTGCCGGACAGCGGATTGATCGGGCGCAAGCTGGAAGATGCGCGTTTGTGTGTGGTTGCCGCGCCGGATTACTTGCAACGGGCCGGGACGCCGCAAAGTGTCGACGATCTGCAGCGGCATGCGTGCCTGCCGTTCGTGATGCCCAGCACCGGCCGCGTCGGGCCGTGGCTGTTTCGTGAACAGAACGAAGATCGCGAATGGCTGCCCAGCGCCAATATCCAGGTGTCCGACGATGTATTGGGGATTGTGTCGCTGGCGGAGCAGGGACTGGGCATCTGCCAGACCTATGACTTCATTGTCCGCGAACGGATCGAGAGCGGGCGACTGGTGCGGCTGCTTGAACAGTCGGGCGGGCGCTCCCGACCGTTCTCGGTGATCTATCCGCCGCACCGGCAGCTGTCGGCTTCGGCGCGGGCGCTGATTGATTGTCTGACCCGAGAGGTCAGTCAAGGCGTTGGGGAAGGCCTCGACTGACGCGATTCAAACGACGGGCAGGCGCGCCACCCATTTCCCGCCGCCGGCGCCGTCCTTCAAGGCGCGTAGGGCCTGGGGCAGTTCGCGGAAGTCGAACATTTGCAGCGCCGGGCCGATCAGGCTGCCGTCGAGCAGGGCTTGCAGCAGCTGTTCGCCGTTGCGGCGCAGCGCCTGACGATCCTGCAGGCTGGCGTGGGTGTGGTAGCTGTTCAACGCGACTTCGTGCAGCGAAATCGCAGAGCTGAATGCCGGAACCGGCGCGGTTTCCTGACGATCCTGAATGCACACCAGATGACCGTTGTAGCCCAGCATGCTGGCCATTTCCGCTGCGTGAGCGCCGCTGACCGTGTCGAACACGGCGTGCAAACGGCGTTCGCCGAGGCTGGCCGTGAGTGCGATTTTCCAGTCCGGTTCGCGGTAATCGAATACGCCAACCGCGCCCAAAGATTTGAGTTTTGCATGATGCGCGCCGGACGCGGTCGCCCAGACCCGCCAGCCGCGTTGCACCGCCAGTTGCACCAGCAGCAGACCAACCGCGCCGCCGGCGCCGATCACCAGCACATCAGCGGCATCGCCGGCAGGGACTTTTTCCACGGCTTGCCACGCGGTCAAACCGGGGCAGGGCAGCGATGCGGCAGCCGCATCATCGAGCGCAGCGGGCACCGACAGCACGGTGGCGGCGTCCAGCAGGCAGTACTCGCCGAAGCTGCCATCGCTCGCCAATGATTGGTGATAGGCCACGCGACTGCCGGGTTGCAGTGTCACGCCAGCGCCGGCCGCGACCACCACGCCCATGCCGTCGACACCCGGCACGCGGCCGGTGCGCCATGCGGGATGGCCCCACTCGATGATCTTCCAGTCCACCGGGTTCAGGGCGATGGCGCGATTGGCCACCAGCACCTGGCCGGGGCCGGGTTGCACGAGGGGTTTGCGGGTCAGTGTCAGGCCATCCAGCCCTTGGCCGGACGTCCAGGCCCAGGCTGCGTAATCGGTTTGCATTGTGCGGTTCCCATGAGTTCGATGGCCGTCAGTATCCGGGTCTGCGGACATGAAAAGAACCGACCCTGGGTCAAAGGTGTTTTGCGTAAAAATCAGCAATGCGCCGCAACGCCTTAATCAACCTGCGCAAATCGCTCCACCAGCCAATCGATAAACACCCGCACCCGATTGCTCAAATGCCGGTTCGGCGGATACAGCACATGAAACGGGTAGGCTGGCGGACGCCAGTCCTCGAGGATCGGCACCAGTTCGCCGCGCTCGATCGCGGCCCTCACGGTGTAGTTGAAAGTGTGGATGATCCCCAGCCCGGCGAGACCGGCCGCCAGGTGCGCGTTGCTCTCGTTGACGCTGATCAAGCCTTTGCCTTCGATTTGATGGCGTTCGCCGTTGCGCTGGAAGTTCGACGGCAGGATGCGCCCGTTGGAGGCCGAGCGGTAGGCGATCAATTGATGGCTGGCCAGTTCGAGCGGGTGACTCGGGGTGCCGTGGCGTTGCAAATAATCGGGCGTGGCGCAGGTGGTCCAGCACACTTCGCCGAGGCGGCGCACGGCCAGGGTTTGTTCGGTCAGAGGGCCGCCGCGAATCACGCAGTCGACCCGCTCGCTGATGAGGTCCACCGGGCGATCGCTGACGCCCAGATCAATCTGGATGTCCGGATAGCGTTCGAAGAATTTCGGCAGTTCGGGGATCACCAGCATCGTCGCGGTCGAGCCGCCGATGTCCACGCGGATCTTGCCGCGCGGCAGGCCTTGCGCCTGGCTGAACCCCTGATCGATGTCGTCCAGTTGGTGCAGCAGTTGTTGGGTCAACTGGTAATAGGAAGCGCCGTCAGCCGTGACGGTGAGGCGGCGGGTGGTGCGTTGCAGCAGGCGCACGCCGAGGTGGTTTTCCAGTTGGCCGATCAGTTTGCTGACCGTGGTTTTCGGCAGGTTCAGCGAGTCGGCGGCTTTGGTGAACGAACCGCTTTCCACGACGCGGGCGAAGGTGCGGATCGCCATTAACTGATTCATCGGTTCGGGCTCAGTGGTGTAGATGCGCTGAGTATTGTGCATATCTGTGCACAAACAAAACCTATTTAGCGGATTTTTCAATTCAATCGATCGGCCTAAAGTCGCTTTCAACGGCTCACCTACGACCCGTCACCTACCTCGAAACGGTTACTGGAGATTCACCATGAGCAATAGACTTGAAGGCAAAATCGCACTGATCACTGGCGGCACCACCGGCATCGGCCTGGCTTCGGCGCAGGAATTCGTCGCCCAGGGCGCCACGGTATTCATCACTGGCCGTCGCCAGGCCGAACTGGACAAAGCGGTCGCCGCCATCGGCCCGCGTGCCATCGGCATTCAGGGCGATGTGGCGAAACTGGACGACCTGGATCGCATCTACAGCGAGATCGCCGCGAAGGCCGGGCACCTCGACATTCTGTTCGCCAACGCTGGCGGCGGGGACATGCTGCCGCTGGGCGCGATCACTGAAGAGCACTTCGACCGGATTTTCGGCGCCAACGTGAAGGGCACGCTGTTCACCGTGCAGAAGGCTTTGCCGCTGCTGCGCGATGGCGCATCGATTCTGCTGACCTCGTCGACGACTTCGGTGCAGGGTACGGAAAACTTCAGCGTCTACAGCGCTAGCAAAGCCGCAGTACGCAACTTTGCCCGCTCATGGTTGCTGGATCTGAAACCACGGCGCATTCGCGTGAACGCGATCAGCCCCGGCCCGGTGCGTACGCCAGGTCTGGCGGGGCTGGTGCCGGTGGAACACACGCAAGGGTTGTTCGATCAACTGGCGTCTATCGTGCCGATCGGGCGTCTGGGCGAGCCGAGTGAAATCGCCAAGGCTGCGCTGTTCCTGGCCTCGGATGACAGCAGCTTTGTGAATGGTATCGAGTTGTTCGTCGATGGCGGCACTGCGCAGATCTGATCTGAGTTGGTTAATGCCCCGGCACTTGTCCAGTCGAGTGCCGGGGTTCGTCTGTTTCTTCGGCCGGTGCGTTATCCCAGATCAGGCGCGGGTCGAAACTCATCGCCGACAACATCGTGAACACAACCACCAGGCCGAAAAACAGGATCCCCGGTCGCGGCTCGATATCCCCTAGCGCCTGGAATTTCACCAGCGCCGCCACCAATGCGACCACCAGCACATCGAGCATCGACCAATAGCCGATCAGTTCGACGAAGCGGTACAGCTTCGAACGCTCCTTGCGCGCCCAGTCGCTGTCGCGTTGTACGGTGACCAGCAACAGCGTCAGCGCCACGAACTTCACACCCGGCACCGCGATGCTGGCGATGAAGATGATCAGGGCGATGTCCCACGCGCCGTGTTCCCAGAACTCCAGCACGCCGCTCATGATGGTGCTGTCGGCGCCGTTGCCGAGCATCACGGTGTTCATCACCGGCAGCAGGTTTGCCGGCACGTAAAAGGCCAGGGCGGCGAACATGTAGGCCCAGGTGCGCGCCAGCGAATTGGTTTTGCGCCGGTGCAGCGGCGCCTCGCATCGCGGGCATTCGTGGGGCTCGTGGGTCATGTCGCAGGCCAGCCCGCAGCTGTGGCACAGGCACAGGTTGAGTTCGCTGGCGGTCGGGGGACGTTTCATGGAATCTCCCACAATTCACGTATGTCGCGCCCGGCGATGCGGATCAGCATCAGGCTGAGTGCGGCCAATGCAAACAGACCGATGCCGGGAATCACGTCGAGCATGCCCGCCAGTTTGAACACCGCGACCATGGCCCCGAGCAGACAGACTTCGAGCATGCTCCACGGCCGCAGGGTTTCCAGCCAGCGCATGCAGGTCTTGAACCCCGGTGAACGGCGCGAGGCGAGCGCGAAGCTCAAGACCCAGATCAACAGAACCAGTTGAAAGGCCGGGGCGATGATGATCGAAATCGCCGCCACCATGGCCATGAAGGTGATCGGCCCCTGACTCAGCGCCAATACCGAATCCCATAGTGTTGCGCTGTTTTTCAAACCCTGCATGCTGATGCTCATCACCGGGTAGAAATTGGCGAACAGCCACAACATCGCCGCCGTGAAACTCAGGGCCAGGCGTTGTTCGATGGTCATGCCGTTGTAGCGCTGGAGCACACCGCCGCAGCGCACGCAGAGGGTTTTCTGGTGTCTGGCCAGCGTGACGTGTTCGTACACGCAGTCGCAATGCTCGCAGATGATCAGTCGATCGGTACTGGCCATGGGGCGCTCGACGGGAGGGGGCTGAACCTTTTCACTATAGAAGCGCTCAGGGATTCGACAACTTGCGGGCACCATTCGTCCAATGCGGGGCACTTACTGTCCGCCGTTCGTTTCACACGTTCAGGTACGGATTTCCCGCGCCAGCAAGGAGAACCCGCATGGACATCGACGAAGATGCACCCGGCAACCGCTCACAACAGGCCGTCACCCGCACCACCGACAATGAAACCGGCCATGATCCACGGCAGGACGAGTCGCCGATTCCCTTGCCACCCGACGATGAGGCACCACTTGAAGAGGACATGATCGACGTGACCGTTACCAATTCCGTGGCCGCTGAACATCCGCAGGACGGCAACAGTGCCAGTGGCCCTGACGTTGATGACGAGACCAAGGAGCCGCGCGGTATGCCGGCAAGTGATCCCGAGTCAGGTGCCTGATTTCACCGCACAGTGATCACATTCTCATTTCTTCCAGCAGATGATCGACTACGGCGGGCAAGCCTGACGCCAATGGCCGATTCTGCTGGCAGGCCTGTCGAAGAATCTCCAACTGGCGATCGGCGCTTGTGCCTGTGGCGATCATTCGGCGCGCCTGATCGAAAACGTCGGGCATATTCAGGCGCCGGGCAACGTTTCCCTGCAACCGTTCTGCAAGCTCCAGCCATTGGGCGATGGAGACGGGCTGCGCATGGTCCTCGACCAGAAAAACACCGCGCAGGCCGGAGGCTTTGGCTCTCCAGCGATTTTCTTCAAGAACGGTGCGTGAGGTCTGCGAATACGAAGCTCCGGGGTGCTCAACGTCCAATGCATGGGCCACCAGCAACCTGAACAGGGAGGCGAGGGTAATGGCGTCCGCGAGGCGCGGGCACGCATCCGTCATTCGCAGCTCGAGGGTGGGAAACCTGGCGCTGGGCCGGATGCTCCACCAGCATTCTTCGGGCCGGGTGATTGCTCCTATGCGGTGGAGCAACGCGAGGTGGGCGTCATAGTCGTTTTCATCGGCAAACCGGGGTGGAATCCCCATTCGAGGCCACTCGTCACATAGCGTCTGACGGAAACTCTGGAAACCGCTGACGGCACCGTCCCAAAACGGCGATGAACAACTCAGCGCCAACAGGAGCGGGGTCCAGGGCAGGATCTGGTTCATGATGCGAATTCGATCCACCCTGCCGGGAATCTCGACATGTACGTGCAGGCCTGATAACACGCTGCGGCGCGCAACGTGGCCATAGCGCTGGAAGATCTGCCGGAAGTGTTCCTCGTCGGTGGGTGTCTGCACTCGCCAGTCCGCCAGCGGATGGCTGCCTGCGCTGATCGCCGCCAGCCCGAACGGTTTCAGACATGACCTCAACGCCTCGCGGGCGCCGGCCAGATAATCGGTTGCCTGGGCGGTGTAAGTGAGAATCGGCGAAGCCACTTCGATCTGCCCCTGGAACATCTCGCACGCGAAGTGATCGCCCAAGGCGCTGCGGCACACCCGAATAACCTCCGGTGCAGGTCGGCCAACCATCGCGCGCGATGCCCGGTCAGTGATGAAGTATTCCTCTTCGATGCCGAATCGCGGTCCTTCGTCCATCACCCAGCTCCCGGGTCAGTTGCGGTTATCGGTAATCTTCCCGCCATCGCGCGCAGACAGGCCAGGTCGGCTCTATCCGCAAGTCGCACCATTTCTCCCGGATCACGAAGCCCTGGCGGCGTTTTCCACGGTCGTTTGAGCGTTGAGCCGTTAGCCTGGAAAGAGGTTCATCGAAGCCGACGGGAGGGGCCGGATTCGCGAAGAGCGCCGCTGGCCAGCACCTTCGGCGACGTCATCAGTAATCCTGCGTGGAAGAACAAACCGTCCTGGTATCAGATTTCCAGTGAGGACCGGATGATCCATCCGGACAACAAAAGCGCATGTCGGCCATGCCTCGTTGGCCTCTCACGCGGCGGAAGTGGCGGCATTGATCGACGAAGCCGCGAAGGTTTAGTGATTACCCCGCAACCGGACGTGTCAGAGGACCGGTTGCGTGGCTTCCTCTGCCGCGATGGCGGCCCGCACGCTCGGGCGGGCGGCGATGCGCTCCATGTAGATGGCCAGCGCTGGCCAGTCCTCGATGGCGATGCTGAATGTCGGCAGCCATGTCAGCACGGTGAACAGATAAGCGTCCGCCACCGTAAAACGATCCATCAGAAACGGTTGGGTCGCGAGGATGCGGTTCAGGTAATCCAGACGCCTGAACAGCTTGTGCTTGAAGATCGTTTTGGTCGCTTCGGCAATCTCGCTGCTGAACAGCGGTGCGCTGCCACCATGAATTTCCGAACTGATGAAGTTCAGGTATTCCTGCAAGCGCGACCGTTCCCAGCTGCCATTTGCCGGGGCCAGTGCATGACCGGGTACGAGGTCGGCGAGGTACTGCACGATTGCCGGGCCTTCGCTCAGCACTTCACCGTTGTCCAGCATCAGTGCGGCCACGTAGCCTTTCGGGTTGATCTGGCGAAAGTCCCGGCCATCGGCGGTTTGCTTGGTCTGGTTGTTGACCCGGATCAGCTCGAACGGCAGCTCCAGCTCGCGCAGCACAATGTGCGGCGACAGCGAACAGGTCATGGGGGCGAAGTACAGTTTCATGGGGTCTCCTTGCAGGTGGAGTCTCAGAATCGGCTATCGACACGGTGCTTCGCAAAGGACAAATGCAGTGCTAGCGTATGACAAAATCTCATGGACTGAAGAGGTCATATGCTTCCCCGACTGCCATCGCTCAATGGATTGCGAGCCTTCGAATGCGCCGCCCGACATATGAGCTTCACCCGCGCCGCTGAAGAACTGAACGTCACGCAAACCGCGATCAGCCATCAGATCCGGCGCCTCGAAGACGAGCTTGGTGTGCGCCTGTTCAGGCGTTTGAAGGACGGTCTGGCGCTGACCGAGGAGGGCAACGCCTACTTGCCGGGTATTCGCTCGGCGTTTCTTGAGCTGCGCTACTCGACTGAAAAGCTTCTGGAGTCGAGCAACAACAGCGTGCTGACCATCAGCACGCTGGTGTCGGTGGCGTCCAAATGGCTGTTGCCGCGTTTGCCTTCGTTTCGCGAGGCGCATCCGGAGATTGATGTACGGATCAGCGCTTCAACCGAGCTGGTGGATTTTCGCAAGGGTGGCATCGATGCGGCGATCCGCTACGGCGATGGCAACTGGCCGGGGCTGCGGGCTGACTGGTTGATGTCCGACGAGATCTTTCCGGTGTGCAGTCCGCGATTGCTCACCGGCAAGAACGCCCTGAAGACCCCGGCGGATCTGGCGCATCAGCCGCTGCTGCACGTCAGCGGCCTGACCGCAGACGACTGGAACAACTGGCTGAGTGCCGCTGGGCTGAAGTTGCCGCCCGCCAAAGGCCCGCGATTGACCTTCGACCTGGCGATGATGGCGGTGCAGGCGGCCATCGACGGCCAGGGTGTGTGCATCGGCCGTTCGACTTATGTCGATGACGACTTGCGGGCGGGCAGGCTGGTGGCGCCGTTTGATTTGCGCTTGAAATCCGAATCAGGTTTTTACCTCGTCACGCCCCACGATCAGGCCGAATCGAAAAAGATTGTGGCGTTCAGAGACTGGCTGTCGGCGGTGCTGCCAACGCCTTTTGTATAAGCGTGTATCCGTGCCGCTGTCATACACAGTCAGGTAACAAACCCCGACCTCAGGACACACCCCGAGTACATGCCTCACTCAAAGTAGCTGCCAACACACCACTACTTCCAAGAGGGCAACACCATGCGTCGCACACTTCTGATGACCGCTGCCGCTGTACTCGTTTCAATGACCGGCCTGGTAAATGCCGCTGAAACCCAGCCTGCCGCCCCGGCGAAGAACTGGCAACAAGGCCTGAGCCGCACCGATCTGGTCCGTCAGGACCTGGGCGCTGCCGATCGCGAGGTCATCCAGGCCCGCGTCGATTTCGAACCGGGCGTCACGTCACCCAACCATGCGCATCCGGGCGTGGAGGTGGCTTACGTGATCAGCGGCACGTTCGAATACCGGCTTGAAGGGCAGGCACCGGTGACGCTGAAGGCGGGAGATTCGCTGTTCATCCCGGCCGGTGTGGCGCATATCGCGAAGAATGTCGGCAACGAGAAGGGCTCGGAGCTGGCGACTTATATCGTCAAGAAGGGCGAGCCTTTGCTGATTCTCAAGCAATAACGCTTCTCGGAAAACGAAAAGGCCTGCCGCGGTGGCAGGCCTTTGCGTGGCAGATGTTCAGCGCATCATTGGGCGTGCGCCGGGTAGTCGGTATATCCATGTTTGTCGCCACCAAAGAAGGTGCTCGGGTCCGGTGTATTGAGCGAAAGACCTTCACGAATTCGCCGAGGCAGATCGGGGTTGGCCAGAAACGGTCGGCCAAACGCGATGATGTCTGCACGGCCGTCGATCAAGGCCTGTTCCGCCGACTCGGGGTCGTAACCCCCGGCGATCATCAAGACGCCGTCCCACGCCGCACGCAACTGACCGATAATCGCGTCCCATCGCGGGTCGAAGTTTTCGTCCTTGACGGTACCGACGACGGCGGGTTCGACGAGGTGCAGGTAGGCCAGTCTCCAGCGGTTCAACGAACGCACGATGTAGCCGAACGTTGCCTCAGGGGATTCATCGCCCATACCCATGAAGCGTCCCATGGGTGTCAGACGTACGCCGACGCGGTCGGCACCGACTTCGTCGACTACGGCGGCGACCACTTCCAGTAACAGGCGCGCGCGGTTTTCCAGGGTGCCGCCATAGCCGTCGGTGCGCTGATTACTGTTGCTGTTGATGAACTGGTCCAGCAGATAGCCGTTGCCGGCGTGAATTTCCACGCCGTCCATGCCGGCGTTCAGCGCGTTGCGTGCGGCCCGGCGGTAGTCGCTGACGATGGCGGCGATTTCCGGGGTTTGCAATGCGCGCGGGACCGGCACGTCTCCCCAGACACCGTTGCCCTCGGCATCGACGATGAACGTCTTGCCCGGTACGGGCAATGCGCTCGGAGCCACCGGCAGTGCGTTGTCGGGTTGAAAGCTTTGGTGCGACACGCGGCCCACATGCCAGAGTTGCAGGAAGATCAAACCGCCGGCTTCGTGCACTTCGCGACTGACTTCACGCCAGGCTTGCACCTGTTCATCGCTATAGATTCCCGGCGTCCACGCATAGCCCTGACCTTGTCGGGAAATCTGTGTGGCCTCGGTGATGATCAGCGCGGCGCTTGCGCGTTGACGGTAATACTCGGCGTTCATGG
This sequence comes from Pseudomonas sp. B20(2017), assembly GCF_002113125.1. GTDB lineage: Bacteria > Pseudomonadota > Gammaproteobacteria > Pseudomonadales > Pseudomonadaceae > Aquipseudomonas. The sequence continues at coordinate 14,703 of NZ_NEJP01000012.1, forward strand.
CCGTCGGGATATCGCCCGGCTGGCCGGCCCGTGAGCGAGTCAAAGGCGCCATCGCCACCCGGTGGGGAAGTGTGTAGGGGCCGAGTGCGATGGGGCGGAACAGATGCTGGGTCATGGGTGCTCTCCACTATTCGGAAATGCGTTTGGCAGGTTGGTGCCGGAAGTCAGGTCCGGCACCGGATGGCCTTACGTTAAGGGGTAGGAGGGCGCTTGATAATCCAGGCAACGGGCCGAACTGCATTGCGCGAAACGCAACGCCGGAGCGATCAGGACGGTTGCTCCGAGCGAGTCAGCGGAAGGTTCAGCCAGCGCCGTCCGGTGGCGTTCGCCACGGCATTGCCGATGGCCGCTGCCATGGGGCCCTGAACGATTTCGGCAGCGCCAAGGAACGGTTGGCCCGGCTGGTCGAGCAAATGAACGTCGACCTTCCCGGGCAGTTGCGAGAAACGCAGGATCGGGTAACCACTCCAGTCGTAGCTGCGTACGCCACCGGCGTCATAGGCGACCTTTTCATACAGCGTCCAACTGGTGGACTGCACGATCCCGCCTTCGACCTGATTGCGCAGGCCATCGGGATTGACGATTTGCCCGACGTCGACCGCGGTGACGACGTGATCGATCTGCACTTCTCCAGTCTGCGGATGCACTCGAAGACGCACGGCGATGGCGCAGTAGCCCATGATGTTTTTGTAGCGAGCGAATGCGAAGCCGATACCTGCGCCGGGTTCGCGGCTTTTTTGTGGCCACCCGGCAGCGTCGCGAACTTGCTCCACCACGGCCCGGGCCCGGGGATCGGTGAGGTGCGCCAGACGCAGTGCAACCGGATCGAGCCCGGCCTTGGCCGCCAGTTCGTCGATGCAGGCCTCGATGGCGAAAATATTGATGTGTGCCCCCAGCGAGCGCATGGCCGACGTGCGAAACGGCATCTCGGTGACGAAGTTCATGTTGATGCGCGAGGAGGCCAGGGTGTACAGCGGCACCGCGTTGCGATCACCGTCACCTTCAGGTTGAGCGATCGGTACCGACGGCGCGGAGGTGAACGGCCGGGCCAGCAGCCGTGCCGGCAGCAAGCGCCCGGCATTGACGATGCGTTCGTTGTGAGGCGTGGTCCACAGTTCGTAGTTCCAGTCCTGCAACCGACCTTGTGGATCAAGGTTGGCCTGCACCTCGGTGACCATCGCCGAGCTGTAGGGCTCCCAGAGGTTTTCCTGCTCGCGCATCCATTGCAACCGGATCGGCGTGCCTGGAACCCGCATGGCAATCAACGCGGCATCGGCCGCGGCATCGTCTGCGCCGTTGTGGCCATAACAGCCGGAACCTTCCGTGTGGATACAACGCACGCGCTCGGGTGGCAAGCCGACCATTTCGGCGATCCCTGCACGCAGGGGATACACGCCCTGAGTGTGGGTCCAGACGGTGAGGGTGCCGTCCTTGAACCAGGCCACGGCACAGGACGGACCGATCGAGCCGTGCATCAAGTATTGCTTGGTCACGCGAGCGCGATAGCCATTGTCGGTCGTGCCCTGCGGCGTGCCTTCATGGCTGATCGGATAACGGCGTTGGGGCAGGCGCTCCAGCAACGTGTGGATGTCCCGCGACTCTGGAATCGCCTGTCCGCCGCTCCAGCGCGCTGATGCATATCCGTGACGCATGGCTTTGATCGCCTGCCACTCATCCCGCGCCACCACGGCCAGATAATTGCCGTCACGAATCACCTGCACCACGCCGGACAGGTTTTTGATCGATTCCGCCTCGAAGGCCTCCAACGTGCAGCCCGGTCGAGGCGGGCGAATGACCCGGGCGTGCAGCATGCCCGGCAGGCGAATGTCCTGAACGAACGCGGCACCGCCGCTGACTTTGGCTGGAATATCCAGTCGTTGCAGCGAATGGCCGATCAGTTTGAATGACGCCGCTGGCACTGTCGGCGATTCGGTCGTGGCGTAGCGGTGCAGGTCGACATGCTTTACTGCGTCGGCATACGACATCCGTTGTCCGGTCGGGCCGAGAATGATGCCGTCCCGAGTCGTCAACAGCGCCGGTGCAACGTTCCAGTCGTGTCCGGCGGCCTCCAGCAACAGTTCACGTACTTGTGCTGCTGCATTGAACAGCGCGGTCCCGCTGTCGAAGATACTGTGGCTGCCGGCGGTGTAGCCTTCGTTCGGTGTCAGTGCAGTGTCGGCGGTGAGCAAGTTGATTGCTGTCGGAGAAACCTCCAGGCGCTCGGCGGCAATTTGCAGCAAGGCAGTTTTGACGCCGGTGCCCAGTTCGACTTTGCCGGTGTAGACGGTGATGCCTTCAGGAGCGACGCGAATCCAGGCGTCAAGATACGGATTGGTGCGCAGGCTGCCGGGGAGGTCCGGCGCCAATACCACAGTACCAAGCGTGTCGACTTCTGTGTCTGCCCAGGCCTTGCGAGTGGTCGGCACGAGGGCAAACGCCACCAGCAACGCCCCTCCGCGCAGGAACGCGCGGCGACTGTGATCGACTTTGTCGTTAGGGGTCATTGCGATCTCCCGTTTTGCCGGGCCACCTGGCTGATCGCTTCGATGATTCGCAGGTGAGTGCCACAGCGGCACAGGTTGCCTGCCATGTACTCACGAATGGTCTGTTCGTCCGGGTGTGGGTTGCTTTCCAGCAATGACTGCGCGCGCATCAGCATGCCGGCGATGCAGTAGCCGCATTGAGCGGCCTGCTTGTCGATGAAAGCTTGCTGCAACGGGCCGGGATGTTCGGCGGTGCCGAGACTTTCCACTGTGCGAATCTCTTTGCCCTCAACGCCTGCGCAGGGGGTGAGGCAGGAAAATACCGGCTGGCCGTCGACGATCACGGTGCAGGCGCCGCATTGCCCAAGACCACATCCGTATTTGGCACCGTTGAGCCCCAGATGATTGCGCAGTGCGTAGAGCAGCGGCATGTCGGGTTCCAGTTCCAGAGCCTGGGATGAACCGTTGACGTTGAGCGTGACTTGGGTCATTTGGTCTCCTGACGTAGCGCGTCGAGGGTGGCAGTAAGGTCTGTCCAGGATTGGTCGGGGCGAGCCTGCCGGCGTAGCCAGGTCGCCAGGGCGGAAAGCTGAGCGTTGTCGAGACTGGCGGCGAACGGTGGCATCACCGGTCCGGGCAGGCCCGGCGTTGCCGGGATTCCTTCGAGTACGGTTTTGAGGAAGTTGCGCGAGCTTGAGGCTTGCAGCGCTGACGTCTGCTCCAGTGACGGACGTCCGTCGATCTCTCGCATCGGTGCGCCTTGTCCGTGACAGCCGGCGCAGGCGCTGGCGAACAGCAGGGCGCCGGAGGTCTGATCCGACGGCTCGGCGCTTGCTGTGGAATTGCGGGTTTCGGCCATTGCGGTTTTCGCAGGCAGACTCAGCAGGTACTCGGCAATTGCCTGTGCATCCGCCACCGGCAAGCGCGCCAGACTCAGACTGACCGGGCGCATCGGGCCGGCCGCCGTGCCATGTTCGTCGACGACTTCTGCGCGCAGGTATTTCACCAGTTGTTCGCTGCTCCACGGGGTTGCGCGATGGGCCATGCCGAGCAGCGAAGGCGCGTCCCAGCCATCCACCGTGCCACCTGCCAGACTTTCGCCAGATTTTTCGGCACCGATCAGGTTCAGCGGAGAGTGACAGCCGGCGCAGTGGCCGGGCCCTTCAACGAGATAACGTCCGCGATTCCACGCATCGGATTGCTGCGCGATCGGCGTCAGTGGTTTTGCATGCAGGAACAGCAGGTTCCAGAACGACACCAGCGGGCGGATGTTCATCGGGAAGTTCATCTGGTTTTGTCGCGACGGTGAGTCCACGGCGGGGCCGCTCATCAGGTAGGCGTAGGCGTCGGCGATGTCGTCCGCGCTCATGCGCCGGTAGTGAACGTAAGGAAAGGCGGGGTACAGAAAGTGGCCGTCGCGAGAGATCCCCTCACGCATCGCCCGCTCGAAGGCCGGGAGCGACCATTGGCCGATTCCGGTCTGTGGATCGGGGGTGATGTTGGTGCTGTAGAGCGTGCCGAACGGCGTCACCAGCGGCAGTCCTCCGGCCAGATACTGGCCGCCGGGACGCGTATGACACACCGCACAGTCGCCAGCCTCGACCACCCGCGCACCGCGTTGCAGTTGCACGGAATCGAACGTTTGCGGGCGCTCGACGGGGTCAATCGCAGGACGCCACATCAGCAGGACGGCGCCGATTGCGCCGATCGAAGCGGCCACCGCCGCACTGATCCACAGGGGCCTGGATCTCATGAGATTGCCTTTCATGAGCAGGAGAGTGCGGTGAGTAGAGGGGACGGGTTCGGCATCATCAACAACTCCTTGAGCGACCGGGGAAGGGCGCCGATGGAGAGCCCTGCGCCAGGTGCCCAAGGGTAGAGAAGGTGCAGACGTTCGAGTATTGGCAGGTCGCGCAATAGCGCGTTGCGCCAAGTGCAACACCCGGTTCGTTGCGCATGGCGCATCACTCCATTGCCTTCGGGACGGATACCCGATGGCAACCGCGGCCCTTAGCCTTGGCGTCACTTTCCCGAACTCAACGAGGTGTCATCATGCTCACCGGCAATCCGGCAGCGGCGGCCAAGGCCGAACAATCCGCTTCTCTCTCCGGCCTGATGGTCGCGTTCCTGGCGTTTTGCTGCGGCGCGGTCGTGGCCAACCTTTACTATGCGCAGCCGATCGTCGAACTGATCGCGCCGCAGATCGGCCTGTCCAGCGCCAATGCCAGTCTGATTGTTTCACTTACTCAGTTCGGTTATGCGTTGGGTCTGTTGTTGCTGGTGCCGCTGGCGGACCTGATGGAAAACCGCCGTCTGGTGGTGGGTTTCACCCTCGCGGCGAGCGTGACACTGTTGTGCGCCGGTCTGACACATTCGCCATCGATGTTCCTCGTCTTGTCATTGCTGATCGGCCTCACCTCCGTAGCGGTGCAGATTCTTGTACCGCTGGCGGCGCATCTGGCGCCCGAGGCAACACGTGGCCGGGTAGTGGGGAACATCATGAGTGGCCTGTTGCTGGGCATTCTGCTGTCGCGTCCGCTGTCGAGTCTGCTGGTGGAAGTATTCGGCTGGCGCGGAGTGTTTTTCAGCGCTGCAGCACTGATGGCGGTCATCGCTCTGATTACCGCCATTGCGCTGCCACGCCGCGTTCCCAGCCATCAGGCGACTTATGTGGCGCTGATCGGCTCGGTGTTTGCGCTCGCCCGTCGGCACTCGGTATTGCGTCAGCGTTCGTTGTATCAGGGGTTGTTGTTTGCCAGCTTCAGCCTGTTCTGGACCCTGGCCCCCATCGAACTGATGCGTCACCACGGGTTCAGTCAGGCACAGGTGGCGATTTTTGCCCTGGTCGGGGCTGTGGGTGCAGTCGCAGCGCCTATTGCCGGACGTCTGGCCGATGCCGGGCACGGACGGCGCGGGACACTCGTCGCATTGCTGCTGGCACCGGTCTCTCTGCTGATCGCCGCGCTGCCGGGCAGCAGTTACCTCTGGCTGGTGGTCTGTGCGGTGCTGCTGGATTTCGCGGTGCAACTGAACATGGTGCTCGGTCAACGCGAGGTGTACGCCATCGATCCACACAGCCGGGCACGCTTGAATGCGGTGTACATGACCAGCATCTTCGTCGGCGGTGCTTTGGGATCGCTGGTGGCGAGTCCGCTCTATGAACATTTTGGCTGGAACCTGTCTGCCGTGACCGTGGCATTACTGCCGGCGCTGGCCCTGGCTATGTTTCTGAGCCGCAGGGCTAATGCCTGAATACCGAGCGCTGGATAGTCCGATGAAGCACGGTCCTACAAGACGAGGGGTAAACAGTGATGCACAATCATCATCGTTTCCTTTCGATCGGGCTCCACTTATGGACAAGTTGCTGGCACTGAAAATGTTCGTTGAAACGGTGCGTTGTGGGGGCTATTCGCCCGCAGCGCGCAAGCTTGGCATCTCGACGTCTTCAGTCACGCGCCAGGTGGCAGGGCTGGAAAACGAGCTGGGTGCCAGCCTGCTCAACCGCACCACGCGCAACACCAGCGTGACTGTCGCCGGGCAAACTTATTTCGAGAAGGCGGTGGCGATTCTCGATGCCATCGACGAGGCCGATGCCGTTGTCGCCGACCGTGGCAGCGAGGCACAGGGGCGTTTGCGCATCAGCGTGCCGGTCGAGTTCGGCCGACAAATCATCGCGCCGCATCTGGGGCGGTTGCTCGACCGGCATCCGGGTCTGGAAATCAGTGTGTCGCTGAGCGATCAGGTCAGCGATCTGCTGAGCGAACAGATCGATGTCTCGGTGCGTCTCGGATCGACGGTGGTCAGCCAAGATATCGTCAGCAAACGGGTGGGTGGCTTTCAACGCTGGGTGGTGGCGAGCCCGGATTACCTGAGTCAGCACACCGCGCCGGTGCATCCGCGAGATTTGCTTGAACACCAATGCCTGCGCTTCGATTACGCGGGTTCGCACCAGCACTGGACGTTTCAGGGCGACGAAGAAGCCATCCAGCTCAACGTGCATGGCCGTCTGCAAAGCAACAACGCCGATATCCTGCGCGAAGCGGCTGTCGCGGGGCGCGGGGTGACGCTATTGGCTGACTGGCTGGTGCGTGAGGATGTCGCCGCAGGGCGGTTGACGCGATTGCTGGAACATTACGAAGTCAATCCCGGCAATGCGAGCTGCTGCATCAATGCGTTGTATCTGCCCAATCACCGGGGCTCCAGCCGCATCAATGTGTTCATCGATTTTCTGGAAGAAATATTGGCGCTTCCCTGCGCCAGGAAAACCTAGAAGGTGTATTTGGCCGTGAGCATCATGTTCCGCGGATTGCCATAGCTGTCGCCGCCGTAGCTGACGGAGTTGGCGATGGTGGAATAGTACTTGCGGTCGAAGATGTTGTTGGCGTTGAGTTGCAGATCAAGGTTCTCATTGACCCGGTAGCCGGCCATCAGGTCGGTCACGGCGTACGCGCCTTGCTTGAGGCGGTAGTTGCCGCCGTCGAGCAGTTCGATGTCGTTGTACATGCGGCTCTGCCAGGAGATGTTGCCGCCCACGCGCAGTTTTTCCAGCGGGCCCTGGAAGTTGTAGCGGGTGGTCAGTTTGAACAGGTGTTCCGGTGTGTCGGTGTCGAACTGCTTGTTCACGTTCTGCGGGTTGGCTTCATCCTTGATGGTGTGCGTGCGGGCGTAGGTGTAGCCACCGCCGATCTGCCAGTTGTCGGTGAGCGCGCCTTGCAGTTCGAAGTCGATACCCTGGCTGCGGATCTCGCCGGAGGCCTCATAACAGGACGACTGCGGGCAGTTCGGTACGAACACCTGCACTGCGCGGTTTTCCTGATCGACGCGGAACACGGCGAGGCTGGCGTTCAGCGCGCCACCCAGGTATTCGCCCTTGATGCCGACCTCGTAATTCTTGCCCACGATCGGTTTGACCGGGCTGCCGGACGTGTCCTTGCGACTCTGCGGCGTGAAGATGTCGCTGTAGCTGGCGTAGACCGAGTGATGGTCGTCCAGCTCGTAGATCAGGCCGGCGTAGCGCGTGACGTTGCGAGTGACTTTGTAATCGCCGTCGCCATCGCGGTTGTCGTAGTCGTACCAATCCAGACGTCCGCCAAGGATCAGTTTCAGCGGGTCGGCCAGGCTCAGGCGCGTGGTCAGGTAGACGCCGTCCTGAGTGGTGACTTCACGTGTGTTGTTGGTGTGGACGAAATCCGGTTTGCCGGCATTGATCGGCCAGTTGGTGTCGTACGGCGAATAGTTGTGGGTGGTCAGGTCATAGATGCGCTTGCTGGCGCCGACCACCAGTTCGTGGCTGCGTCCAAAGGCTTCAAACGGGCCGCTGAAGAAGGCGTCCAGACCGGCCTGATTTTCATCGGCCTTGGACTGGTAAACCGTGCGGGCCAGGGTGTCGTTGACCCAGCGCGACTGGTACGAACCGGAGAACAGCGCGTTCTGTTCGGAGTAGTTGGCGTTGACCTGCAGCTTCCAGTCGTTGGCCAGTTGCTGGCGGAGCTCGGCGAAAACCGTGTTGATCTCCTGATCCTTGTTCTCCCAATAGGTGCCGGGGTTGTAGGAGCGCGGCAGATCGAGGTGATGACCATCGAGGCCGATCATCGACGAGCCCCAGAAATAGTTGGTCTTGTCCTTCTGGTTGGAGAAACCGACGGTCAGCGTGGTGTCTTCGCTCAGGTCGGCTTCGGTGACGGCGTAGAACAGGTCATGTCGCTCACCGACGTCATCGATAAAACTGTTGGAATCGCGATAGGACGTGACCACCCGACCGCGCAGGGTGCCGCTGTCGTTGAGCGGGCTGGAAGCATCGAGCTCGCCGCGATAGTTGTCCCAGGTCCCGGCGGCGCCGGTCAGGGTCACGCGTTGTTCGGCCAATGGACGTTTTCGTACCAGGTTGATTGCCGCCGAAGGGTTGCCGGCACCGGTGACCAGACCGGTCGCGCCCCGTACTACCTCAACCCGATCAAACATCGCCAGATTCGGCTGTGATCCCACGTTCACGCCGTTGTAGCCGCTCGGAATGCCGTCGTACATCAGGTTGTCGATGTCGAAACCACGCGAGGTATAGGTCTGCCGGCCGGGGCCGCTGGAGTAGTTGAGGAACAGACCTGGCGTGGCGTTGACCACGTCATTGATGCTGGTCATCGCCTGATCGTCCATGCGCTGGCGGGTGATCACGGTGACGGCCTGCGGCGTTTCGCGCAGGGTCAACGGCAGTTTGGTGGCAGTGGCCATGGTGCCGGTGGTGTAAGACTCGGAGCCTTCTGTGGTGCTGCCCAACTTAGTCGAAGTGATTGCCGTCGCATCCAGTTCAAGGGTGGCGGGCGGGGATTTGTCCTGCGCTTTGCTGGCTTCATCGGCCAATGCCGGGGTCAGAACCGCCATGCAGATGGCCATGGACAAGAGATTGAGCGACGGCTTGGAACTATGTTGCGTGTTGGGGCGCGACATGAATGCTTCCTGGTCTTTTAATTAATAGTTAAGGAGCTGTTGAGAATCATTGCTATTAATTGTGTCAGGATTTTTTACAGCGACAAAGCGATTCGTGAAAAAAATGTGAAATCGCGCAGTGGGAAGGGAGGGCGTCCTGGCGTGATCCAGCCGCTCAAGCGCGGCCATTGCAGCGCACACAGCCGAAGAGCCGTTTGTCAGCTTTCAATGCAAACCAACAGATTGGCGTCTACTTTTGTGCCCGGGTCAGCCAAATGACAGGAGAAATCCTGAAGTCACTGAAACGGATTCGAGCTGGCCTTGTGACTTTGTTTTCAGGATGGATCTTGAACAAGGCGCGGAGCATCCTTCAGGCGATGCGTAACGGATAAGCCGCGCCTTTGAACTCGTTAAGGAGAACGCAGATGGCAATCAGCCGAGTCACCGAAACAACTGATAAAACCGCACTCGTCAAAGCCGAGGTGTACCGCTGGTACAACCTCTTTTTCCCGTGGTCGCGCGGCGTGGCTTCCCAATCGGAGGACGCCATAAAACCTTTGTACGACGCGTTGGCAAACGATTTTCGGGTGGTGCTCACGGACGGTCAGATCATGGACCGGGAAAACTACTGGGAACGCCTTTGGGGCCTGCACGGCAAGCGTGCCGGAAGCCCGGAATCGCACATTATCAACCTCTCGATCACGCCGCTTCCCGGTGACTTCTTCCTGACAGTCTTCGATCTGGTCAAGAACGGGATCACCAAGAAGAAAGTCGACTCGGCGCTCATGCGCCTCGACCCGGCTTCACCGTCGGGAATCTCGTGGATTTACGTCCATGAAAGCGAGCATGAGACGTCGTTCGCGTAAGTGTTCGATTACTGTCAAGCGATCCAGTCGCGACCGGCTCGCTTGGCGTTACCGAGCCCGGCAGTCTCATCAATGGACCGGGTTACCCGGGTCACTCATCCTCACAGCGCATGCCATTACGTCGTTTTGGCTTTTTTCAGCGGCGCGCAGATAGCTGTTGCGGCGCCAGAAATGCATCGTGGAAATAATTGCGAAACGCGTGCATCGCGGGGCTGAATTCTCGCTCGCGGTGCCACGCCAACCCCACGCTCATCGGCGTCACCTTGTCGGTGATCGTCAGTGTTTCGATGCGTTTGCCTTCCAATGACCAAGGGCGGTGGACCAGATCCGAAAGGATGGCCACACCACTGCCATTGGCGACCATGCTGCGAACGGCCTCCACTGAACTGGTTCGAACCCGCACGTTCGGCTGCTGACGGGCGTTTTCCCAGTAGCGCATGGCGCTTTGTTCGGCTTCGTCGACGGTCAGCAGGATGAAGGGTTCCTTCGCCACGTCGGCGAGGCTGATGGACGAGCGTTCGCACAGAGGGTGGTGGCTGGGCAGCCAGAGTCTGCGTTCGGAATTGAACAGCGTTTCTGAAATGATGTCCGGGTGGGTGAGGTTTGCTGTCAGCACCACGGCCATATCGAATCTTCCTTCCAGCAAGCCATGTTCGATGGCTTGCCGCTCCTGTTCGTGGACTTCGATGGCCACGTCCGGATGCCAGTGTTCCAGTCGCTGCAAATGGTGCGGCAAAAAATAACCGATCACCGTATAGCTCGCGGCCAGGCGCAGTACGCCACTGGCGCGGATGTCCGGCAGCGGGCTGTTCAGTGCGTCGTCGACACTGCGCAAAATCACGTAAGCACGGTTCAGGAAGTGCCGCCCGGCATCGGTCAGGCTCATCCCCTGGGCCGAGCGCTGGAACAACAAGGTGCCGAGCAGGCCCTCCAGTTCCTTGATCGCGGTGGTCACCGCTGACTGGGAAATATTCAAATGAATCGCAGCCTGGGAGATTTGCCCGATCTCGGCCGTGGCGACGAAATAGCGAATTTGGCGCAGGGTCAGGGACATGCAAACTCCGGCATAGCGGGTATCTGTTTTTCAGAAGATAGCCCCTCTGATAATAGATCTTCCCAAGGGGCTGGGAGGAATCTAACTTGGCCCGCATGAAGTCACAAGCGTCAGGAGCAAGCGTCATGCAAGCAGTAGATTTCAACTCGGACATGGGTGAAGGCTTCGGCCCATGGACCATTGGCGATGGCGTCGACACTGAACTGATGGGCTTCATCAGTTCGGCCAACATCGCCACCGGTTTTCATGCCGGAGACCCCGGCACCATGCGTCGCACCGTCGAGCAGGCCAAGCGTCTGGGCGTGGCCATCGGTGCGCATCCGGGGTTCCGTGATCTGGTTGGCTTCGGTCGCCGGCACATCAATGCCCCGGCCCAGGAACTGGTCGACGACATGCTCTATCAGTTGGGCGCACTGCGTGAACTCGCCCGGGTTCAAGGTGTAGCCCTGCAACACATCAAACCCCACGGCGCCCTGTACATGCATTTGGCCCGGGACGAGGAGGCCGCCCGTTTGCTGGTGGAAAACCTGCAACGTCTGGAACCTGAACTGCTGTTGTATTGCATGCCCGACTCAGTGATCTGGCGAGTTGCCACCGAGCTCGGTCAGCCAGTGATCCGCGAGTTCTACGCCGACCGCGAATACGATCTCAGCGGCTCGATCGTCTTCACCCGCAACGTGCGCGCTTACGACCCGGCACAAGTCGCCGCACGCGTACTGCGCGCCTGCCAGCAGGGCGTGGTGCGCACGGTCGAAGGTGAGGATCTGTCGATCGAGTTCGATTCCATCTGTTTGCACAGCGACACGCCGGGTGCTCTGGCGTTGGTCGAAGCCACACGCAGATCACTTGATAACGCCGGGATCAGAGTGCGCGCACCACGCGGATAGTCCTTGAAAGCACCTGGTACGCAGATGCCAGGGTTTTCTTCGTTCCACGATCCAATTTTTTTGCCTGCCTTTCTACAACTATTCCAAAAAGGAACAGACATGGCCGAACACACTGTAATTACCCCGTTGCCAGGGACTTTCTACCGCAAGGCCACTCCGGAATCGGCAAACTACGCCGAGGTCGGCACGCCGGTCAGCGCCGACACGGTAATTGGCCTGATCGAAGTCATGAAGCAGTTTTCCGAACTGACCGCCGGGACGGCCGGTCGCCTCAGTGCATTTCTGGTAGAAGACGGTGATCCGGTGGAGCCGGGTCAGGTCATCGCAACACTCGATGGCGAGTGAGGGCGCGATCATGACTCAACGTATTCATAAATTATTGGTCGCCAACCGTGGCGAGATCGCGGTGCGGATTATCCGCGCCGCCAAAGAACTCGGGATTCCTACCGTTGCCGCGTGCAGCGAGGCGGATATCGATTCGCAGGCGGCGCGCATGGCTGATGAGGTGCATGTCCTGGGCCCGGCCCGCGTCGATAAAAGTTACCTGAACGTCGAGGCATTGCTCGGCGCTTTGAAAGCCACGGGTGCCAACGCGGTTCACCCCGGTTACGGGTTCCTCTCGGAGAACGCTGATTTTGCCGAGGCGGTAGCAGCAGCCGGGGCCATTTTTGTCGGCCCGAATGCAGAGACGATCCGGCGTATGGGTGACAAGGCCGAAGCCCGGCGCACCGCACAAGCAGCGGGCGTGCCGGTGGTGCCAGGGTCGCCGGGCGAGTTGTTTGATGTTGAGTCGGCGTTGAAGGCTGCCGAGGCTGTCGGCTTCCCGCTGTTGATCAAGGCTTCGGCGGGTGGCGGCGGGCGCGGTATTCGTCTGGCGGAAACCCCTGAGCAATTGACTGAAGAGTTTCCTCGTTCCCAACGCGAAGCCCAAGCCGCGTTCGGCAACGGCGCGGTGTACCTGGAGCGGTTTATCAGTCGGGCCCGGCACATTGAAGTGCAGGTATTGGGCGACGGACAGCACGCAGTCCATTTGTTTGAGCGCGAATGTTCGCTGCAACGCCGGCGGCAGAAGATTTTCGAAGAGGCACCATCGCCAGTCCTCAGCCAACAGCAACGGGAAACCCTCTGCGCCAGTGCCGTGCGCCTGACCGAGTCGTTAGGCTACAAAGGCGCTGGCACTCTGGAATACCTGTATGACGATGCGACCGGTGAGTTCTTCTTTATCGAGATGAACACCCGCATTCAGGTGGAGCACCCGGTCAGCGAACTCATCACGGGCATCGATCTGGTTCAAGCCATGCTGCGCATTGCCGGTGGTGAAGCGTTGGGCTTCAAGCAGAGTGACATTCAACTCAACGGGGCCGCGTTGCAAATGCGCCTGAATGCCGAAGACCCGGAGCGTGATTTCTTTCCCAGCCCAGGGCTGGTCGAGGCCTTGAGCTGGCCGCAGGGTGAAGGTATCCGGGTCGATACGCACCTGTATCAAGGTTACCGCGTGCCGCCATACTATGACTCGCTGCTGGCCAAGTTGATCGTGCATGGCGCTGATCGGTCACATGCGTTGGCTCGGGCGCGGCTGGCGGTGGTGCAGACCACGCTGTCCGGCATGGCCAGCACTCTGGCGCTGCACGGCGAACTGTTGGAGCAACCCTGGCTGAACAGCGCCGACTTCCACACGGGCACCCTGGAAACCTGGCTGGCCACACGCCGCAGCGGAGGTGAAGCATGAGCACGCCGATCCGTTACAGCTTTGGCGCCGATGAGCATCTCTTTGCCGAAGTCAGCGACAGCATGTCGCTCGACGCTTTCTTCAAAGGGCTGGCCGTCACGCGCGCTGTAGAAGGGCTGGCGCTGGATGGCGTGCTGGATGTGTGCCTGGCCAACGCTTCGTTCCAGATCCGTTTCGACCCGGACCGCATTGCGCCACAAGCCTTGCTCGATGCCGTAAAAGAGGCCGAAGCAGAGGCGGTGGCCGAGCGCACGCTACAGACGCGGATCATCGAGATTCCGGTGCTCTACAACGACCCCTGGACGCATGAAACGCTCATGCGTTTTCGCGACCGCCATCAAGACCCGAGTGCCACGGACCTGGAGTACGCCGCGCGAATCAATGGTCTGGCCGACGTCGAGGCTTTCATCGCCGCTCACAGTGGCGCGCCCTGGTTCGTCTCGATGGTGGGCTTCGTGGCCGGGTTGCCGTTCATGTTTCAGATGGTTGAGCGCGAGCGCCAGTTGCAGGTGCCGAAGTATCTGCGGCCACGCACTGACACACCGAAGTTGACCCTGGGCCATGGCGGTTGCTTTGGCTGCATTTACTCGGTGCGCGGTGCCGGTGGCTATCAGATGTTCGGCGTCACGCCGGCACCCATCTATGACCCGCAACAGAGCCTCGCCTACCTCAAGGAACACATGGTGTTTTTCCGTCCGGGTGACATCGTGCAGTTCAAACCGATGGACCGCGAGGCCTACGACCAGGCGGTGGCCGAGGTGGAAGCAGGGCGCTTTGACCTGCGGATTCGTCCGGTCGAGTTTTCGCTGGACGCGTTTTTGGCCGATCCGATCGGTTATCCCAAGTCGCTGCAGGAGGTGCTGGCATGATCAAGGTACTCAAACCCGGTCTTGCCACCTCGGTACAGGACCTTGGCCGTGAAGGTTATTACCACTTGGGCATTCCGCCTTCCGGGGCGCTCGATCAGTATGCGCTGAGTGCCGCCAATCAACTGGTGGGCAACCCCGCAGGGTTTGCGGCGCTGGAGTGCACATTGCTCGGGCCGGAGCTGGTTTTTCAGCAGGACGCACTGGTGGCCGTTTGCGGTGCTCACATGACGCCACGGGTGGATGGCGTGGAAATGCACCACGACACAGCCTTTGAGGTGAAGGCCGGGCAAGTACTGCGCTTCGACTTTCCGAAAGCGGGCGCACGCGCTTATCTGGCAGTGGCGGGGGGAATTGATGTGCCGGTGGTGCTTGGCAGTCGCTCGACTTACGCGCTGGGGGCGCTCGGCGGGTTTCATGGGCGCCGGCTCGTGGCGGGTGACGAGTTGCCGGTAGGGGCTGCCAGCGGCAAGGGGCGCGTCGGAGCCAGTTTGCCGATGGCACTGCGGCAATCCCTGGGAGGGGAAATCACTCTGCGGGTGGTGCCGGGCCTGTACTACGAGCGCTTGACCCCGGCAGCGGCAGACAGTTTTTTCGCCGAGCCATGGACGGTGGGTTCGGAAGCCGACCGCATCGGCTATCGCTTCAAGGGGGGCAGTGCGCTGAGCTTTCAACCCCGCGAGCAGCCGTTCGGTGCCGGTTCCGATCCGTCAAACATCGTCGACAGTTGCTACCCGATTGGTTCGATCCAGGTGCCCGCCGGGCTCGAACCCATTGTCCTGCATCGCGACGCCGTGTCGGGTGGCGGCTACGCAATGATCGGCACGGTGATCAGCGCCGACCTCGACTTGATCGGCCAGATGCAACCCAACCAGAAGGCCCGCTTTGTCGCGGTGACCCTTGAAGAGGCGCTGGAAGCGCGACGTTCCTATAAGAAAAAACTCAGCTGCCTGAGCAAGCTGTTCCCTTCCTGATTCTGCCCGCCGCATTGCGCGGGCCATGCCAAACGGTGAGCCAACGCCGCACTTCGGTGCGGTGACGGCTGCCCGCGCTTCAACCTTTGACTGGTTCTGGAGTTCACGCATATGGCTGCTTTATCGCAATCGAGTCAGACCGGGCAAGACCCGGCCCATCATCCCGTTCCTGCCGAAGCGCGCATGGGGCGACTGTCACTGACCATGGCCTGGTGGGCGGTGTGCAGTGCGATGTTCTATATCGTGGTTGGTGCTTCGCTGGCGCTATCGTTCGGCGCCCGCAATGCGTTGATCGGCATGGTTCTGTCGGTGATCAGCTACGGTTTGGTCAATAGTGTGCTCAGCCGTTTCGCCATTCGCAGCGGCTTGTCGGTGGCATTGTTTTCACGGCTCTTGTTCGGCAGCACGGGGGCATGCCTGGCAACGTTGATCTTCTTTTCCACGGCGATCTACTACGCGGTATTCGAAGGTTCGGTGATCGCGGTCGCGCTCAATCACCTGTATCCCGAGCTGGTCTACCCACTGGCGGCACTGGCGGTGGTGCTCTACAGCGTGCCGATGATCCTCGGCAGCGTGCAGCACTGGCTGGACAAGCTCAACGGCGTGTTGCTGCCGATATACCTGGGAGGTTTATTGGTGGCGATGGGGCTGTCGATCAGTCGTTATGGCTACCGGCCGCAGTGGCTGGATTTCGGCCCGCAAATCCCCGACGCCTTCGGCTGGTGGCATTGCTTCGTCGCCTATATGGGCGTCTGGATCCTGATGCTGTTCACCTTCGACTATGCCCGTTTCGGCAAACCTGAAGACGCCGGGTATCACGGTCGCTGGAACTTCGGCATGCCGTTCTACGCGGTGACGTTTCTGCTCAACGGCGCGGCGGGCATTTACCTGGTCAGCAGCATTCCCCATGACGGCGCGCTGAATGAGGTGTCGGTGGTGATGGCGATTTTGCAGTTGATGGGGCTGTGGGGATTGTTGTTTGTCTGGGCGACGCAAACCCGGATCAACACCGCCAACTACTATTTGGCAACGTTGAACATGCAGGCGTTCTTTGGTCGCTTCAGCGTTCGTGGCTCTTACTGGATGTGGGCCGTGGCGGTTGGGGTGATCGTCTACGGATTGATGCTTGCGGACGTGTTTGCCTACCTCCTCAAGGCATTGGCCTATCAGGGGATTTTCGTGGTGGCCTGGGTCGGTGTGGCGCTGGGGCAGATTCTCTGCGCCCGCAACGATGTGGCAACGCTTGAGCGGGTCGCCGCGTTCAATCCGGCGGGTTTGTTTGACGGCGTGGTTCGGCGCCACGGCATTGGGGCTTGCCTTGATGTTTTCAGGCGATGGGTTGAGCAGTTTTTCCGCCCCGTCGACGGCGATAGTGGCGTTCGTCCTCCAGGCAGGTTTGTCGCGCCGCAGACATATGGTGTTGCAGTCGGCCGAGTAAGGATTTGAGGACTGATCGCAGGTGTCGTGGAAAAGGGCCGTTTGAAACGGCCCTTTTCGTCTTCAGACAAATGCTTGCCCGATAAACCCTCTGGGCAGGCGTTGGCGTCCCGTCATTGAAGTCAGACGCTTGATCCATTCCGAACGCCAGTCGGACGGCGAGTGTGCAGCGCTGGCGTGACGAGCTGCTCGCCGCGCAGCATTGCGTTGATCTTTCGAATTTGAAGTGAATGACCATAAACGTCTCCTGGATGACGTGTAAAGGTATTGACCTCTACCGACCAGGGGACGTTCTCTCTTGCATGCATCGTGAATCGAGGACCTACCTGAAGCGTGGCAGTGGCCGGTCGATCGGTTTGAGCGATGACAGGGTGCTGCGAATCAGCGGCGTGTCTTTTTCGATATCGTTCAGACGATCACGGATGCGCAGAGCGGTCGGATGCCCGCCTTGGTGATCGACCCAGTCGGCGATCTCTTTGCAGGCCGCAGCGAGGCGCGCCTCACGAGCTTCGAGCAAGGTGAGGAGAGTGGTGATGGACTCTCTTTCGGACATGAAACACCTCCGTTCATTAATCCGCTCGGTGGCAGCAAAAAGCCCGCGAAGCGCGAGCTTTCTGCCGTGGGGCGCTGCTCCTTCAGCTGGTTTGAGTATAGACCCGCAAATGACAGCTATCAGTCGGCAGGCGCGCGAGCGGTCACTCGAGAACTGGCAGCGTTCAGTCGAAGACATTCGCGCCGGGCGTCGTCTTCACGATCGTACCCATCGCCGATAAACCCGCTGGTACGTGTATCGCAGATGCGATACCAGCCAAGAGCCTCGGCAGGCTCATGCAGCGATTCTCCGGCGCGCCGGCCGTGGATGACGATCTTGTTGCAGCGCTTCACGACGAATATGTCTTCCATGGCGTCACCGCGGCTGATTCGTACCAGATCAACTATAGAAGCCCTGACCAATCGTGCAAAAAATAGACAGGTCAGTTCGTCGGTTGCAGTTGCCAGCCTGATGGGTGCCAGAGCAAGTGGTGGGTCGGATTCAATGCCTCAAGGAAGTCCTGATCGTGGGAAACGGCGACAATGGCGCCCGGAAATGTCTGCAATGCCCGTTCGAACGCTTCCACCGAAGGCAGATCCAGATGATTGGTCGGTTCATCCAGCAGCAACAGCTGCGCAGGATCCGCTCGCCACAAGGCCAGCGCCAGCGCCGCTTTCAGGCGTTCGCCACCGCTCAATGCAGCACAGGGGCCCGTGGCGCGACTCGCATCCAGCTGCAAGTGGGCGAGATAACTGCGCAGAGTGCCTTCGGTCAGCGCAGCCCCCTGCATCATCAGCTGTTCGGTGATGGAGCGCTGATCGTCGAGTTGCGTCAGTTGTTGATCCAGAAACGCGAAGGGCACGAGCGTCTTGGCGGTTCCATCGACAGGCGTCAGTTCCCCGGCGAGCACTTTCAACAGCGTTGATTTGCCGCAGCCGTTGGGGCCGCTGACGGCGATGCGCATCGGGCCGTGGATCGTAAGACTCAGTGCATCGTTAGGCAGCCAGGGCAGCCGAGCGTCAATCAGCGTGCAGATCTGTCGGTTGTTCGGCACCGCGCTGCCGGGCAAGTTGATCAGCACGTCGTCCTCGGGCTGCACCTTGGCGTAAGCCTCGCGCACCTGGGCATCGAGTTCGGACTTGCGGGCCTGATGTCCATGACGGACATGCCCCATGATTTCCCGGGCGGCGCCCTTGATCGCCACGTATTCGAAACTGGCAATGTTGGCGGTTTCGGCGTTGCGTCGGGAGTTGGCGGCGTGGCGTTGTATCGTGTCGTGTTCGCGTCGTAGCCGAATCCGCTCGCGCTGGCGTTCGCTTCTGGCGTGGTCGAGACGTGCCTGCGCCGCGGCTTGATGGATTCGCTGATGCTCGCGAAATGCCGAGTAATTGCCGCCGAATTCAACGGCACCCGACGCGCTCAACTCGACGATCCGCTGCATTCGGTCAAGCAGTTGCCGATCATGGCTGACGACTATCAAGCCGGTGTGCCAGCGCTCCAGCGAGTTCATCAGCCATTGGCGTCCCGGTGTATCCAGATGGTTGGTCGGCTCATCGAGGACCAGCAACGGAGCTTGACTCAGAAACGCGCCAATCAGGGCGACACGTGCTTGCTGGCCGCCACTGAGGTTGCCGGTGTGATCGGTGAAGGCAACTTCGGTCAGGCCGGCATCATCGAGCAGGCGGCGCAGACGGTCCGCCAGATCCCATTGTTCGCCAATGAGATCGAAATCCTCGGCTGATCCGCAGCCCTCGTTCATTCGCTCCAATGCCTGAAGAATCGCGGCGCTGCCGGTGGTCTCGGCAACCGTCTCGCCGGGTGCAGCGGTAAATTTCTGCGCCACGTAGGTCGTCGCTACGGCGCGCGTCACGCTGCCGCTTGTAGGTTGCCAATGTCCGGCGATCAAGCGCGCCAGTACGCTTTTGCCAACGCCGTTGCGCCCGACGATAGCGGTGGGGGTGTGATCGAATTTCAGATTGAGTGCAGTAAAAATCGTCTCGCCATTGGCGAACTGAAAACCCAGTTGATTCAGGGAGACGAGAGCAGGCGTACGCGAGACGTGAGTCATCGGCACCTCCAGAAAATGTCGTGAACACTGACACGTGCCATGAGCGGCGTGTTGCGATTACATTTTTGAAGGCTTAGTTGTTCACTTCTGCGGTCGTCCCGGGGAGGTAGGAGGTCGTAGCCTAGTCGAGACGGCCGAAGGCTTCAAGACGCGTTTTCCTGTTCGACCATCCGCTCAAGGAACAGCGCCAACGCGACTTCTTCCTTGCGCAGACCTTTGCGGATGCGCGGCTTCGGCAGCTCGGCCAGTGCCCCCAGCATGAAATGCTCGACCACCGCCGGGTGGATGTAGCACTTGCGACAGACCGCCGGCGTGTTGCCCAGTTGGCGTGCCACACCTTTCACCATCTCGACAACATGCCGCTTGGCCTCGGTCTCGGACTCCCATTGCAGTTCCCGCAGAACCGCCAGAGCGAGGGCGCTGCCGGCCCAGGTCCGGTAATCCTTGGCGGTAAAATCCGCACCGGTCAGGGTTTGCAGGTAGGTGTTGACGTCAGAGGAACTGACGGTGTGCCGCTCGCCGTTTTCATCCAGATACTGGAACAGGTTCTGTCCCGGAATTTCCAGACAGCGCTTGATGATCCGCGCCAGACGCCGGTCTTTCACCGTGATCTGATGTTCGATGCCGCTCTTGCCGCGAAACTGGAACAGGATGGCGCTGCCGTTGACTTCGACATGCCGGCTGCGCAGGGTGGTCAGGCCGTAGGAGCGGTTATCCCGCGCGTACTGCGTATTGCCGACGCGGATCAGCGTGGCGTCGAGCAGCATGATGACGGTCGCCATGACTTTGTCACGGCTGAAGCCGGGCGCTGCGATGAGGGTCTCCAGTTGTTTGCGCAGCTTGGGCAGCGCGAGACCGAATTCGCGCAGTCGCGAATATTTGTTCGCGTCGCGCACTTCGCGCCAGCGAGCGTGATAGCGATATTGCTTGCGCCCACGGGCATCGCGGCCGGTGGCTTGCAGATGGCCGCGCGGGTCGGCGCAGATCCACACGTCGACGTAGGCCGGCGGAACGGCCAGCGCGTTGATGCGTTTGATTTCGTCGGGATCGGTGACGCGCTGGCCTTCGGGATTGAAGTAGGCGAATTTTCCGCGCAACTTTTTGCGGGTGATACCGGGCTGCGTGTCGTCGACGTAATGCAGATCCGAAGGCAACACCTCGGAGAGCGCAGTATCGGGCATGGCGGACTTCCTTCGCGGCAAATCAGGCTGTTAAAGCCATTGACCGCACGCCATGACGGTCGTGCCCGCGGATTTACGCCAGTACCGCGACAGCCTTGATCTGGGCCCACAAGGACTGGCCCGGATGCACGCCAAGCTGATCCCGTGAATAGCGAGTGATGCGCGCCAACAACGGAGTCCCGCCGGCATCGAGGCGAATGAGCACGTGGGCGGCGTTATCGGCCGGCTGTTCGCTGACGACCGTGACCGGCAGGCGATTGAGGATGCTGCTGAACTCGCTGTTTTGCAGGGTCAGGCTGATGTCGCGCGCGTGAACCTTGCAGCGCAGTCTCTGGCCCGTCGTCATGGGAGCGTGGGTCACGCGGATGTTCAGTGACGATTCCGGCAATTGCAGTGTGAGCAATTGATAATCGGCGTCGTAGCCACTGACCAGGCCCTCAATGATCACCCCGGCGTCATTGTCCATGGCCAGAGGCAGGTCGAGCCGCGCCAGGGTTTCGCCAATCGGACCGCTGGCCAGCGCTTTGCCGTCGCTGAGCAGCACCAAGTGGTCGGCGAGCCGGGCCACTTCGTCCTGAGCGTGGCTGACATACAGCACCGGGATTTCCAGTTCGTCGTGCAGGCGTTGCAGGTAGGGCAGGATTTCGCTTTTGCGCTGACTGTCGAGGGCCGCCAATGGCTCATCCATCAACAGCAATTTGGGGCTGGTCAACAGCGCGCGAGCGATGCCGACACGCTGACGCTCACCGCCGGACAAGTGCTGCGGGTGACGATCCAGCAAGTGGCCGATCCCCAGCAGTTCGGTGGCTTGGGTCATGTCGACCCGGCGCTGCGCCTTGGGAATGCGCTTGAGGCCGAATTGCAGATTGGCCAGCACCGACAGGTGCGCAAACAGGCTGGCTTCCTGAAACACATAGCCGAGCGCACGTTTGTGCGGCGGCACGAAAATGCCTTTTTCGCTGTCCTGCCAGACCTCGTCATTGATGCGGATAAACGCCTGCGGCGCGCGTTCGAGTCCGGCAATGCAGCGCAGGCATGTGGTCTTGCCGGAGCCAGACTGACCGAACAGCGCGGTCACTCCTCGGCCGGGCATCTGCAGGTCGACATCCAGGCCGAAGCCGGAATAATCAAGTTTCAAGCGTGCTTCAATCATCCATCAACTCCAGCCGGCGCGGGTCTTGCGGCTGGAATACAGCGCCAGCAACACCAGAAACGAAAACACCAGCATCGCCCCGGCCAGCCAGTGCGCTTGCGCGTACTCCATGGCTTCGACGTGGTCGTAGATTTGTACGGAAACCACCCGGGTCTTGTCAGGGATGTTGCCGCCGATCATCAACACCACGCCGAATTCGCCAACGGTATGCGCGAAACCAAGGATTGCCGCCGTGATGAAACCGGGGCGTGCCAGGGGCAGGATCACGCTGAAGAAGGTGTCCCAGGGATTGGCGCGCAAGGTCGCGGCCACTTCCAGTGGGCGAGTGCCAATCGCGGAGAAGGCGTTTTGCAACGGCTGCACCACGAACGGCATGGAATAGAGCACCGAGCCGATCACCAGGCCGGTGAAGCTGAACGTCAGGGTCCCAAGCCCCAGCCACTGGGTGAAATGGCCAATGAAGCCATTGGGGCCAAGCGCCAGCAACAGGTAGAAACCAATGACTGTCGGTGGTAGCACCAACGGCAGCGCGACAATCGCGCCGATGGGGCCGCGCAGCCAGGAACGGCTGCGCGACAACCACAGGGCAATCGGAGTGCCGATGACCAGCAGGATCGCAGTGGTCAGGGACGCCAGTTTCAGGGTCAGCCAGATCGCCGCGAAATCGGCACTCGTGAGCGACATTTACAGCTGGTAACCGTAGGACTTGATGACCGCAGCGGCTTTCGGGCCTTTGAGGTAATCAACCAGCGCCTTGGCAGCGGCGTTGTCCTTGCCTTTGTTGAGGATCACTGCGTCTTGCTTGATCGGGTCGTGCATGCTCGCCGGCACGATCCACGCCGAACCGCTGCTGACCTTGCCATCCTTGTAGATCTGCGACAGCGCGACGAAGCCCAGTTCGGCGTTGCCGGTGGATACGAACTGATAGGCCTGGGTGATGTTCTGGCCTTCGACGATCTTGGCTTTGGTGGCTTCAGTGAGTTTCAGCTTTTCCAGCACCTGAGTGGCGGCCAGACCATAAGGGGCGGCTTTCGGGTTGGCGATGGACAGGTGCTGGTACTCGTTTTTCTTCAGGACATCGCCTTTGGCATCGACGTAACCTTCCTTGGCCGACCACAGTGCCAGGGTGCCGATGGCGTAGGTGAAGCGCGAACCCTTGACGGTGTCGCCTTCTTTCTCGAGTTTTTCAGGGGTGGTGTCATCGGCCGAGAGGAACACTTCGAACGGCGCGCCGTTTTTGATCTGGGTGTAGAACTGGCCGGTGGCGCCGTAGGCTGCGACCAGTTTGTGCCCGGTGTCTTTTTCGAAATCGGCGGCAATCGCCTGGATCGGCGCGGTGAAGTTGGCCGCGACAGCGACTTGCACTTCGTCGGCCTGCGCCGCGCCGATGGCGAATACCGCGAACAGGGCAGGGGCAAAGCGGGTGGCACGATTGATCATGTAACGGCTCCGTGAATGGCAAGTGCAGTGGGCAGTTGTTATTGGAGGGATAGACTGCGCCGTACGATGGGGTGCAACGCTATATAGCGAAATATATAGCGAAATGCCGCCAAACGGGAAGCACTGCTTTTAAACCGGGCAAGGGCGCCACGCTCCTCACCCGTTCGGGTTCATCACCGCGTCAGTTTTGCCAGTGCGCCTTCAGCCAGTTGCCGGGTCAGTTCAGCGGTGCCGAGATCTTTGCCGAGCGTGAAGGCCTGGCCGGCCCAGAGGTTGCTGAATTCGGCTTCACCCTTCGCGCGCAACGGCATCAAGGCACCGCCTGCCAGAGGGAATGCCGGGGCCTTGTCCGACATCGGGCCCAGCTCCCGCATCACCCGATTGAGAATCCCCCGCGCCGGGCGTCCGGTAAACAGATTGGTCACCGCCGTTTCGCTTTCCTTGGCGGTGCGCAAGGCCTTGTGGTGCGACGCACTGACCTTCGCTTCCGGAGTAAACAAATACGCCGTCCCGACCTGAACCGCCGAAGCGCCGAGCAGGAACGCTGCCGCGACGCCGCGCGCATCGGCAATCGCACCGGCAGCGATCACCGGCACACTCACCGCGTCGACCACTTGCGGCACCAGGGCAAACGTACCGACCTGACTGCTCAGGTCAGCGCTGAGAAACATCCCGCGATGGCCGCCGGCCTCGTAGCCCATGGCGATGATCGCGTCGCAGCCGTTCTGCTCGAGCCAGATCGCTTCGTCGACGGTGGTTGCCGACGAGATGATTTTCGCGCCGGTGGCCTTGACCCGATCCAGCAAGGATTTTTCCGGCAGGCCGAAATGGAAACTCACCACTTCAGGGCGAAATTCTTCCAGCACCTCGCAGGCGGCCGCATCGAAGGGCGCGCGGTTGGATACCGGCGTCGGCGCATCGAAATCGACACCCAGTTCGCGATAGTAGGGCTCCAGCAGGTTTTTCCATTCGCGGGCCTTTTGCTCATCGGCAGCCGGAGGCTGATGGCAGAAGAAGTTGACGTTGAACGGCTTGTTCGTGCCCTGGCGAATGGTTTTCAGCTCTTCGCGCAGTTGCTCGATGGTCAGCATTGCCGCCGGCATCGAACCGAGGCCACCGGCGTTGCACGCTGCGATGACCATGGAAGAATTGGTGGCACCGGCCATGGGGCCCTGGATGATTGGCAGTTCGATGCCGAACAGGTCAAGAATGCGGGTATCAGGCCATTGGCTCATGGAATAGCTTCTCCGACGACAAAACAGGGCAGGGACGGTAGCAGCCGGTTTTTTAACGCAAAGCCACCCCCGTGACCAGCACAGATTTGTAGCTTTAACAGCCGGCGCTGGCTGGGCGTTCGGGCCTGATTGGCTAAAGGTCGAGTTGGGCAAAATGTTGCAGTGTGCTATTCCAATCCCTCGACATCCTGAATTCCACCCGTGAGAGGCAGTCATGTTCAAAGGCATTTTGATCGACAAAGACGACAGCGGCTATCGCGCCAACCTGCAAGAGATCAACGACGAGCAGTTGCCTGAGGGCGATGTGACGGTTCGCGTCGCGTACAGCACGCTGAACTTCAAGGACGGCCTGGCGATCACCGGCAGCAGCCCGGTGGTGCGCAAGTTTCCGATGGTGCCGGGGATTGATCTGGCGGGTACCGTCGAAGTCAGTTCGCACCCTGACTACAAGGTTGGCGATCAGGTGTTGCTTAACGGCTGGGGCGTCGGTGAAAGCCACTGGGGCGGTCTGGCACAAAAAGCGCGATTGAACGGTGACTGGCTGATTCCGCTGCCCAAGGTATTCACCGCCGCGCAAGCCATGGCCATCGGCACGGCCGGTTATACGGCGATGCTGTGCGTCATGGCGCTGGAACGCAACGGCGTGACCCCGCAACAGGGCGAAGTGCTGGTGACTGGGGCAAACGGCGGCGTTGGCAGTTTTGCCATCGCGTTGCTGAGCAAGCTGGGCTACCGCGTGGTCGGTTCGACCGGTCGGGTGTCGGAACATGAATACCTGAAACAACTGGGCGCCGGCGAAATCATTGATCGCGCCACCCTGTCCGAGCCCGGCAAGCCGCTGGCCAAGGAGCGCTGGGCGGGCGTCATCGATTCGGTCGGCAGCCACACACTTGCCAATGCCTGCGCCAGCACCCGGGCCGAAGGCACGGTGGCTGCGTGCGGTCTGGCTCAGGGCATGGATTTCCCGGCGTCTGTGGCGCCTTTCATTTTGCGTGGCGTGACGCTGGCCGGGATCAACAGCGTGACCCAGCCCAAGGCTCGCCGAATCGAGGCGTGGGATCGTCTGGCGAAGGATCTGGACTTTGCCTTGTTGCCGCTGATCAGCCACGAAATAGGCCTCGGCGAAGCCATCGAAGCAGCGCCGAAGCTCCTCGCCGGACAACTTCGCGGCAGGGTCGTAGTGGACGTCAATCGCTGATAACGGTTTCGCGCGTCAGCAACTCGCGCTTACGCTCCACCCCCCAACGGTAACCGGACAGGTTGCCGTCGCTGCGCACCACGCGGTGGCACGGAATGGCCACCGCCAGGCGGTTGGCGCCGCAGGCTTGCGCCACGGCCCGTACCGCTTTGGGTGAGCCAATGTGTTGAGCAATTTCGGCGTAGCTGGCGGTGCTGCCCACCGGAATTTCCCGCAGTGCCTGCCACACCCGTTCCTGAAACGCCGTGCCGCGCACATCCAGCGGCAAATCAAGTCCGATGGCGGGTGCTTCAATGAAGCCGACGACGCGAGCGATCAGTTGTTCGAACTCGCCATCGGCGCCGATCAGGTTGGCCCGGCGAAACTGGTCCTGCAGGTCGCACACCAATTGGTGCGGATCGTCCCCCAGCAGAATCGCGCAGATTCCGCGCTCGCTCTGTGCCACCAGAATGGCACCGAGCGAGCACTGGCCGACGGCGAAGCGGATGTCGTTGTTCTGGCCAGCAGCCCGGAAGTCGCCGGGTTTCATGCCCAGCACCTGATCGGCTGCCTCGTAGAAACGGCTGTTGGAGTTGAAACCGGCGTCATACAGCGCTTCGGTCACCGAGCCGCCGTCCGCCAGACGCTGACGAACCCTGCGCGAGCGATGCGCGGCGGCATAGCCTTTGGGCGTCAGGCCTGTCGCGGCTTTGAACACACGATGAAAATGAAAGGCGCTCAGGCCGGCGGTTTCGGCGAGATCGTTAAGCGCCGGCAGGCTGTCCGACGCCTCGATCTGGCGACAGGCTGCTGCGACGGTGGCGGCATGTTGCGCGGCGACTTCGGTCTGATCCTTGCTCGCCCGTTTGCTGGGGCGATAGCCAGCGGCCTCGGCGTCCTCGGCGGTGTCGAAGAACTCGACGTTCTGCGGTTTCGGCAAGCGCGCCAGGCTGCTGGGGCGGCAATAGATGCCGGTGGTTTTCACGGCATAGACAAACTGGCCGTCCGCCCGAGGGTCGCGTGCCACGACAGCGGCCCAACGTGGATCGTCTTCAGTGTTCAGCGAGGTGGTAAGCGATTTCATGATGGAGAGTCCGTTGACCTGTTGAATTTCAGGTTAACCAGTGCCACCGGCCGGAACACTCCGACCCTTGCGGTCAAACTTTGCAGGATTATCCAGCGGTGCGAAACGTCAGGTTGAAACGCTGTTCACCCAGGCGCGGATGCCGGCCAGGCTTGATCGGCAGGATGCCGTGATAGCGCAGCCGGTCGACGCCGCCCCAGATCACCATGTCGCCGTGCAGCAGCGAGATTTTCTGGCTCCTGTCGCCGCGTGCGAAACCGCCGAACAGGAACGTTGCCGGCAAGCCCAATGACAGGGAAACGATCGGGGCTTCATAGGCATTTTCGTCTTTGTCCTGATGCAGCGACATCTTTGCGCCTGGGACATAGCGATTGATCAGGCAAGAATCCGGTACGAAATCGGCAAATCCGGCGCGTTCCGCTGCTGCCTGGGCCAGCTCGCGAAACACTTCGGGCATGGCCGGCCAGGGGTGATGGCTCACGGGATCTTCGGATGAATAGCGGTAGCCGCTTCGATCGGTGATCCAGCCCAGTGCGCCGCAACTGCTGGTGGCCACCGACATGCTGAAGCCTCCGGGTGTCATCATGTGGCGCAACGGGGCGCAGGCGATGATCGATTCCAGGGCCGGCAACAACTGCTCGATTTGCGGCAGGGCAAAGCCGCGCAGCACCCAGGATTGCTCGCCGATCTGTTCGGCGCGCCGGGGCTGCTCGGATTCTGTGTCGGCGAACAGATCGAAGGTGGTTTGCATGATCGTCAGGTCGCGTCGTGGAAGATGATGCCCAGAGTATGCCGTTTTCCGCTGTGCAGTCGGCTGACACCGTGGCGCATGGTCACTCGATAGTCGCCGCGCGCGCCTTTCACCGGGCGTTGGTTGACAGCAAAGATCAGCGCGTCGCCTTTTCTCAGGTCCATCACCAGCGGACGGGACTGCATTCTTGGACGTTGTTCGGTCATGACGAACTCACCGCCGATGAAGTCTTCGCCAGGTTCTGACAGAAGAATCGCCGCTTGCAGCGGAAACACATGCTCACCGTACAGGTCCTGATGCAAACAGTTGTAGTCCTGCGGGCCGTATTGCAGCAAGAGCGGGGTAGGTCGCAGTTGACCGGCGGCGTGGCAGCGCTCGAGAAATTCGCGGTGTTGCTCTGGAAAGCGTTCCGGCAGACCCATTCGTTCGTACCAGCGGTTGGCCAGTGACACGAGTCGCGGGTAAAGCGCGCTGCGCAGGCGTTCCACCACGGATGGAAGCGGATAGCGCAGGTATTTGTATTCCCCGCGTCCGAAACCATGGCGGGCCATGATGACCTGGGACCGGAACGGTTCACTTTGTGGGTAAAGCGCACTCAATCGATCACAGGTGTCCGGGCGCAGCAGCGTGCGGATGACGGCGCAACCGTCCTGATCCAGTTGCTGCTCCAGGGCGACCCAGTCGAGCGCATCGAGCGGGGAGGCGGGTGAGGGTGACATGCTGATTCCTTGGCTTGCATTCAGGTCTCAGTCTGGGCCATCCACCCGGCCGCAACACTCCGCCGCTTGCGGTCGAATTTCGTCCGGGTCTTACAGGGCCTTGCTGACGCTGATGTCGCTGATCACATCGTCGCTCTGGCCGTGCAGGGCATCCAGTGCTGACTTGGCTTCTTCCGGCGTGCCGTTTTCCAGTTGGGCGAACTCGAAGCGGCGTTCACCGTTGAGTTTGTACTTGATCACGTATTTGGTCGTTTGGGCCACGTTGATGCTTACCTGTCTGCGTTGGCGGAACTGCTCAGCTGAGTTTGGAGCTGGAGCGGCGAATGATCTTGATCGAGTGCGTCAGGGTCGGCTTGCGGGTCACGCTGATCGCGCGGCGGTTGACGGTGTCGATGGTGATGTTCCAGAAACCGGTGCTCGGCGCGGTGATACGCGCCGGAAACGTGTCGAAAGCACCGCCGTGATAGGTGTGACGGCCGCCATTCTTGAAACTGCGGAAGTTGGCGTCGTTCATCAAACGGATATTGCAGGTTTGCGAGCATTGAATGACGACGATGTCGTCTTCGTTGAGGTGCTCGCGCTGGTGTATGAATTTCATGGGCGCCTCCAGAAGGGCTTTTTCTACAAAATCAAAACGATAGCATTGTCGATTGGCGCAGTTTATCAGCCTGGACAGGTTATTATCCGGCCGTCGGGCACCGCTTTGACAATTAAAAACAGATATTCACGGTTTCATGTGGGTTAAATGCAGCAGGCCTCGGAGAAAAACGGCATTCGTGCTGTCGGAGGGTCTTTATTGGAGGTTTTGTATGAAGTGGGGTGTGGTGATTCTGCCGTTGGCATTGGCAATGGGTGGTTGCGCAAGCGTTTCGGAAATCAATGAAACGCTGCCGACCATGAACGTCATTTCCGGCAAGAAACCCCATGAATATGCTGAGTGCCTGGCCGAAAAGCTGTCCAGCAGCCGGGGTGCCCTGCAGGTAGAGCGGCACAAGGATGAAGTCCGGGTCATCGTTCCGGGCAAGCTGGGATCGGGTCCGGCCGCAGTGTTTGACATTGAGGATCGCTCCGGCGGCAGCAGCATCAAGCTGCATGAGCGGATGTCCAATGTGCCGCTGCGTCCATGGGATGTGCGCAAAGCCGCCACGGCCTGTATTTCCGGCTGATAGACTGTCAGCCGTCAGCATTGATGCCGTCACAGCGTGGCTGTGGCGGCATTGTCATTTCTGGAGAGGTGAATGAAGAGAGAGCAGGTGCGGGAGCGACACAAGGAAGGGCTCATTGCGGCGACTCATGTGATCCAGAACCCGGCGAATCCGGGGGAGTGGATCGTGTTTTTCAAGAAAAGCGCCGGTCGCAGTTATTTCCTGGTGGACGATAACGACGAAGTCGAGTCCTTCAACCGGCTCGATGACCTGATCGAGGTCGTGCGCGGAATGGGGATCAAGTTCGCCGAAATTCACATGTAAGGCTATTTACAAACCACCACTACGCTACGGTTTTTGTAGTTGCCGACGTCGACGCCCAACGTCTTGTCGTCTTCCTTGGGCGCCGGTGTGCCGTCAGTCCCGACGATCCGATAACCGGTCCCGGCACAGGACGCATCAGCCTTTTCATAACAGCTGGCCCAGGAATTGGCTTCACCGGAGCAGTCGATGCTCAAACCTTGTTCGCCGTTGTTCAGGTAGGTGGTCTGCGAGGTAGCGCAGCCGGCCAGGGCTGCGAGCGCAATCAGGGGCAGGCAGTTGATGAAATGGCTTTTTCTCATGGCAGTGTCGTCTTCGAGGAGGAGGGGGCTAGACGCTATGACAGCGCCGGCATGAAAAGGTTATAGCGTTTGGCCACTTCTTTGTGCGCAGCCCAAAAAAAGCCCTGCGCGAAGGCAGGGCCGGGATTTGTCGTTGCCGATCAGTCTTGATCCTTGCCGCGACGCTTCGGTGCAGGAGGCGTGTAATCAAGCACCGCGGCCACTTCAATCGCCATCGCTTCAGTGGGCAACGGCCCGGACACATCTTCGCCGTTGGCGGCAGTGATATGCCACTGGCCATCTTCCGCCTTGGCGACGGTGTATCCGTTGATGATTTTTGCTGCGGACATCTAGCGGCCTCGTTGGCTGTTTCAAAGGCGCCATGATAACGGTAAATCGGCAATTGGGAGCAGGTCGATGCGGCGTACCGAGATCTTTGGGCTAAGCTGATTGCGCAGCCTCTGTATGCGGATTGAACTATCCGCCAGATTATTTCTCTATGTTGACATCGGTTAGCCAGTGCGGGGCATTGTAAGGTGCACGCCGCCTGATTAGACTGCGCCGAAACTCGTACACACAGCCCTTTCAAGGACTTATATGATCAAGAAATGCTTGTTCCCAGCAGCCGGTTACGGTACTCGCTTCCTCCCAGCGACTAAGGCCATGCCCAAAGAAATGCTGCCGGTGGTAAACAAGCCACTGATCCAGTACGGCGTCGAAGAAGCTCTGGATGCTGGCCTGAACGAAATTTCCATCGTGACCGGTCGTGGCAAGCGCGCCCTGGAAGACCACTTCGACATCAGCTATGAGCTGGAAAACCAGATCAAAGGCACCGACAAGGAAAAATACCTGGTCGGTATCCGCAAGCTGCTGGACGAGTGTTCGTTCTCCTACACCCGTCAGACCGAAATGAAAGGCCTGGGTCACGCGATTTTGACCGGTCGCCCGCTGATCGGTGACGAACCATTCGCTGTGGTGCTGGCGGACGACCTGTGCGTCAATCTCGAAGGCGACGGTGTACTGACCCAGATGGTCAAGCTGTACAAGCAGTTCCGCTGCTCGATCATTGCCATTCAGGAAGTTGATCCGCAAGAAACCAGCAAATACGGTGTTATCGCTGGCGAAATGATCCGCGACGACATCTACCGCGTACACAGCATGGTCGAGAAGCCAAAGCCGGAAGACGCGCCGTCGAACCTGGCGATCATCGGCCGTTACATCCTGACCCCGGACATCTTCGACCTGATCGAACAGACCGAGCCAGGCAAAGGCGGTGAAATCCAGATCACCGACGCCCTGATGAAACAAGCCCAGAACGGCTGCGTAATGGCCTACAAGTTCAAGGGCAAGCGTTTCGACTGCGGTGGTGCTGAAGGCTACATCGAAGCAACCAACTTCTGCTTCGAGAACTTCTACAAGACTGGCAAGGCTTACTAATACAGCCTGATCTGCCTGTACGAAAAAGCCACCTTCGGGTGGCTTTTTCATTTTCCGCCCCTATATCGGCAGGAGTGCTTGCCCAACGGACGACGGCGGGTATGCTGATCGCCTGCCGAGGAGATAGAAATGGCCTACGATTTTGACCTTTATGTGATTGGTGCCGGTTCCGGCGGTGTGCGGGCTGCGCGTTTTGCTGCCGGGTTTGGTGCGAAAGTGGCGGTGGCCGAGAGCCGTTATCTGGGCGGTACCTGCGTCAACGTCGGTTGCGTACCGAAAAAACTGTTGGTGTACGGCGCGCATTTCGCCGAAGACTTCGAACAGTCCTCGGGGTTTGGCTGGAGCCTGGGCGAGGCGGATTTCGATTGGGCCACGCTGATTGCCAACAAGGATCGCGAGATCAATCGCCTGAACGGCATTTATCGCAATCTACTGGTCAACAGCGGCGTGACCCTGCATGAAGCGCACGCCAAGATCGTTGGTCCTCACGAAGTCGAGGTCAACGGCGAGCGCTACACCGCGAAGAATATTCTGATCGCCACCGGTGGCTGGCCGCAGATCCCCGAGATTCCGGGGCATGAGCATGCAATCAGCTCGAACCAGGCGTTCTTCCTCAAAGAGCTGCCCAAACGTGTGCTGGTCGTTGGCGGCGGTTACATCGCCGTTGAATTTGCCGGGATTTTCCATGGGCTGGGTGCCAACACGACGTTGCTGTATCGCGGGGATCTGTTCCTGCGCGGTTTCGACGGTTCGGTGCGTAACCACTTGAAGGAAGAGTTGACCAAGCGCGGTCTGGATCTGCAATTCAATGCCGACATTGCCCGCATCGACAAGCAATCCGACGGCAGCCTGAAGGCCACCCTCAAGGATGGTCGCGTACTGGAAGCGGATTGTGTGTTCTACGCCACCGGTCGGCGTCCGATGCTGGATAACCTGGGGCTGGAAAACACTGACGTGCAGCTCGACGACAAAGGCTTCATCAAGGTCGACGAGCAATATCAGACCACCGAGCCATCAATCCTGGCGCTGGGCGATGTCATCGGGCGCGTGCAGTTGACGCCAGTGGCGCTGGCTGAAGGCATGGCGGTGGCGCGGCGTCTGTTCAAACCTGAGCAATACCGTCCGGTGGATTACAAGATGATTCCGACGGCAGTGTTCAGTCTGCCGAACATCGGCACCGTCGGCTTGACCGAAGAGGAAGCGCGGGAAGCGGGTCACGACGTGGTGATCTACGAAAGCCGCTTCCGGCCGATGAAGCTGACCCTGACTGACTGCCAGGAGCGCACGTTGATGAAGCTGGTGGTCGATGGCAAGTCCGACAAGGTGCTGGGTTGTCACATGGTTGGGCCGGATGCCGGCGAGATCGTGCAGGGTCTGGCAATTGCACTGAAGGCTGGCGCCACCAAGCGTGACTTCGACGACACCATCGGGGTGCACCCGACGGCGGCCGAAGAATTTGTCACGATGCGTACGCCGGTCGGCGCTTAAGTCTTTTTCGGTTCTGCTGCGTCTGGCGCTGCCACAACGGTGGTGGCCAGACGCAGGCTGGCTTGAACCGTGGCCAATTCCTTTTCCAGTGATTGATTGAGCTGCGACTGTTCGTCGACGTTCTGCTTGAGCGTCTGGCTTTCCAGTAATGCCACGCGCAGGCGCTCCTGGAGGAGGGTGCGCTCGCTGTCGACGCGAGACGCCTGCTCCAGCAGTTGATCCTGACGCTGATTGCTGTGCTTGAGCTGATCCTGCATCAGGCTCAGTTCACGCAGCGTTCCTCGGTTTTCGGTCAGCAGGCGCTCGTTGTCGCGGTGCAGTTGGGTGATTTCGTCCTGACGTACCAGCGCGCTTTGCTGTGCCTGACGCAGCTCCATCTGCAATTGCTGCATCTGAGTTTCGTGACGGCTTTGCTCCTGCTCTCGCTGTTCCTTGATGGCGTTGCGGTAGTGTTCAAGCGCATCGCGGGCGTGCAGGTGTTTTTCTTCCAGCGAGCGGATCTGCTCGTCCTTGTCCTGCAGGCGCAATTCAAAATCGGCCAGCGCCTGATTCAGCCCGGCGTTGCGGGTCTGCTCGGTCTGCAGCATCGAGCGGGTGTCGCTCAGGGCTTCGGATTCCTTGGCCAGCGCGGCAGTCTGAATGTCGTGTTTCTTCTCCAGTTGCGCATGATCCTGACGAAGCTGATTCAGCTCGTCCTCCAGTGCCTGACGTTGTTGCTCGTACTGCTCGCGCGCCTGATCAATTGGCTCTTGTGCCTGTTCTTTCAGGCGTTGTGCAAGGCGCGTGACGAGAGCCAGCAGTTCGTCATCAATGGGTTCTGCCGACGGATCCGCTGGCTCGCTGCCGTCATCCAGCTCTTTTAGATAGCGATGAATCGTGGTTTTTGAGCCCGTATTGCCCAGCTCGATGCGTACTGCATCGATACTGGGATGTTCGCCACGGGCGAGGATCGCTGCGCGCGCGATCTGGACTACTGCTTTGTTAACGCCGCCACGGGCCATATCTGCTCCTACCATTTCGTACTGTGGTACATGCCACTAAAGTACGCAGTGTACCATGTTGAAAATAAAGTGAAACAGGCACCGATAGACGGGCGGGATATACTGGTATTACCCCGTGTGAAACCTCTAAAATCGGTTTCCGCACGAACCCTCAGTACGCCACGAGTAAATCAGCCCATGAGCGATATCGATCGCTACCTGCAAGCCGCCACCCGGGAGAACACCCGCCGCAGTTATCGCGCGGCCATTGAGCACTTCGAATCCGCGTGGGGAGGGTTTCTGCCGGCGACAGCGGATAGCGTCGCGCGGTACCTGGTAGCGCATGCCGGCGTGTTGTCGGTCAACACGTTGAAGTTGCGTCTGTCGGCGTTGGCGCAGTGGCATAACAGTCAAGGCTTCGCCGATCCCACCAAGTCGCCGGTGGTGCGCAAAGTGTTCAAGGGCATTCGCGCCCTGCATCCGGCTCAGGAAAAACAGGCCGAGCCACTGCAATTGCGCGATCTTGAGCAGACCGTCGCCTGGCTTGAGCAGGAAATGAAGGACGCTAGAGAGAATCAGGACCGGCCGCTATTGCTCAGAGCCTGCCGGGATCGGGCATTGATTCTGCTGGGCTTCTGGCGTGGCTTTCGCAGCGATGAGCTTTGTCGGGTGCAGATCGAGCACGTGCAGGCGCACGCCGGCAGCGGCATCACCCTGTACCTGCCGCGCAGCAAGGGCGATCGGGAAAATCTCGGCCAGACCTATCAGGCCCCGGCGCTGCTGAAGTTGTGCCCGGTGCAGGCTTATATCGAATGGATCACCGAAGCGGCGCTGGTGCGGGGCCCGGTGTTTCGCGCCGTCGACCGGTGGGGCAATCTGAGTGAGGAGGGCTTGCACGCCAACAGCGTGATCCCTTTATTGCGCCAGGCTCTGGAGCGCTCGGGAATCTCTGCCGAGCGCTACACCAGCCATTCCCTGCGTCGCGGCTTCGCAACCTGGGCCCATCAAAGCGGCTGGGATCTCAAATCGTTGATGAGTTACGTGGGCTGGAAGGATATGAAGTCCGCCATGCGCTATGTTGAAGCGAGCCCCTTTCACGGGATGGCCCGGATTACGGATAAGCCGCTGTCGCCGTAGATATCGTTTTCTTCTATTAATATCCTCAGCTAATAGCGAAAACAAATCAGCAGCATCAGGTTTGCCAATGAGCCATCCGTCGAGTGACTGGGTAGGATTCACCCATCGAATTCACAACCCTGACGGAGAGTCATCAATGCCTATCATCAACAGCCAAGTAAAACCGTTCAAAGCTACCGCGTTCAAAAACGGCGACTTCGTACAAGTCTCGGACGCTGACCTGAAAGGCAAATGGTCCGTAGTGTTCTTCTACCCGGCCGACTTCACTTTCGTTTGCCCAACCGAACTCGAAGACCTGGCTGACAACTACGCCGCCTTCCAGAAACTGGGCGTAGAGATCTACAGCGTTTCGACCGACACCCACTTTGCCCACGCTGCCTGGCACAACACTTCGCCAGCCATCGGCAAAATCGAATACACCATGATCGGTGACCCGACCCACGTTATCTCCCGCAACTTCGACGTGCTGATCGAGGAAGCTGGTCTGGCTGACCGTGGCACCTTCGTGATCAACCCTGAAGGCCAGATCAAAATCGTTGAACTGAACGATGGCGGCGTTGGCCGTGACGCTTCCGAGCTGCTGCGCAAAATCAAGGCTGCTCAGTACGTTGCTGCTCACCCAGGCGAAGTTTGCCCGGCCAAGTGGAAAGAAGGCGAGGCCACTCTGGCTCCGTCCCTGGACCTGGTCGGCAAGATCTAAGTCTGTGACACACGCAATGCAGGGCGGGACTCCGCACCTACTCAAGTAAGCTGCACCGCCCAATAGAAAAGCCCGGGCGAGATTCGCTCGGGCTTTTTTTCGCCTCAAATAAAGTCAGGAGATCGCCCGTATGTTGGACGCCAATCTTAAAGCCCAGTTGAAATCGTACCTGGAACGGGTCACCCAGCCGATCGAGATCGTTGCATCACTCGACGACGGTGCGAAATCCCGTGAAATGCTCGACCTGCTGAAAGACGTTGCCAGTCTTTCGCACCAGATTACTTTGATCGACAGCGGCGACGATGCACGCAAGCCGTCGTTCTCGATCAACCGCCCGGGTGCCGACATCAGCCTGCGTTTCGCCGGCATCCCGATGGGCCATGAATTCACTTCGCTGGTGCTGGCCCTGCTGCAAGTCGGCGGCCACCCTTCGAAGGCCAGTGTCGAAGTGATCGAACAGATCCGCTCGCTCAAGGGCGAGTTCAACTTCGAGACTTACTTCTCGCTGTCCTGCCAGAACTGCCCGGACGTCGTTCAGGCGCTGAACCTGA
Organism: Pseudomonas sp. B20(2017); assembly: GCF_002113125.1. Classification (GTDB taxonomy): domain Bacteria; phylum Pseudomonadota; class Gammaproteobacteria; order Pseudomonadales; family Pseudomonadaceae; genus Aquipseudomonas. Next base: position 50,799 of record NZ_NEJP01000012.1, read on the forward strand.
TGGCCGTGCTGAACCCGAACATCCGCCACGTCGCCATCGACGGCGCGCTGTTCCAGGACGAAGTAAACGATCGCAAGATCATGGCTGTGCCAAGCATCTACCTCAACGGCGAAAATTTCGGCCAGGGCCGCATGGGCCTGGAAGAAATCCTCGCCAAACTCGACACCGGCGCAATCGAGCGTCAGGCCGAGAAAATCAGCGCCAAGCAAGCCTTTGATGTGCTGGTGGTCGGCGGTGGCCCGGCCGGTGCTTCGGCGGCGATCTATGCCGCACGTAAAGGCATTCGCACAGGTGTTGCAGCCGAGCGCTTCGGCGGTCAGGTGCTGGACACCATGGCCATCGAGAACTTCATTTCGGTGCAGGAAACCGAAGGCCCGAAACTGGCGACCGCGCTGGAAGAACACGTCAAGCAGTACGACGTCGACATCATGAACCTGCAACGCGCCGACCAGCTGATCCCGGGCATGAATGGCGAGCTGCATGAAGTCCGCTTTGCCAGCGGCGCGACCCTCAAAGCCAAGAGCGTGATTCTGGCTACGGGTGCACGGTGGCGTGAAATGAACGTGCCGGGTGAGCAGGAATACCGCAACAAAGGCGTGGCGTACTGCCCGCACTGTGACGGTCCGCTGTTCAAAGGCAAGCGTGTGGCGGTGATTGGCGGCGGTAACTCTGGCGTCGAAGCGGCCATCGATCTGGCCGGTATCGTGTCCCACGTCACCTTGCTTGAGTTCGATGTACAACTGCGTGCCGACGCCGTGTTGCAACGCAAGCTGCACAGTCTGCCGAACGTGACAGTGATCACCAGTGCACAAACCACTGAAGTGACGGGCAATGGCGAGAAGGTCAACGGCCTGCGCTACAAGGATCGCAATACTGACGAGCTGCGCACGGTCGAGCTGGAAGGGATATTCGTGCAGATCGGTCTGCTACCCAACACCGATTGGCTCAAAGGCACCATCGAGCTGTCGCCGCGCGGCGAGATCATCGTCGATAACCGTGGTGAAACCTCGATCCCTGGTATCTTCGCCGCCGGTGACGTGACCACCGTGCCGTACAAGCAGATCGTCATTGCGGTGGGCGAGGGTGCCAAGGCCTCCCTCAGCGCCTTCGATCACTTGATCCGCACTTCGGCTCCGGCGTAAATCCCGGGCCTGAAACAGAAAAACCCCATCAGCGATGATGGGGTTTTTCTTTGCGGGCTGCTTTCTATCCAGGCTCAGGCTTTACAGCGGCGCCGGCTGGATGATTTCGACCCAGTAGCCATCCGGATCCTTGATGAACGCCAGGCTCTTCATGCGGCCATCGGTCAGGCGTTTCTGGAAGTCGCAGCCAAGCTCTTCAAAGCGTGCGCAAGCAGCGACGATGTCTGGCACCGAAATGCAGATGTGGCCGAAACCGCGCGGGTCGGTGTTGCCGTTGTGGTAGGCGAAATCTGCGTCGTTCTCGGTGCCGTGGTTGTGGGTCAGTTCCAGAATGCCGGGAATCGACTTCATCCACTCGGTGCGGGCAGCGGCGTCGGCCGGGATCTGCGATTTGTCGACCAGGGCGAGGAAGTACAGGCTGAATTCCGCTTCCGGGAAATCACGCTTTTCTACCAGCGAGAAACCCAATACGCGGGTGTAGAAATCCAGCGATTTGGTGATGTCTTTGACGCGCAGCATGGTGTGGTTGAACACGAAGTTGCGGGTTGCGCTGTCCGGGGTGGCAGTGACGCCGGGGAAAGTGTTCAGTTCTTGCAGGCTCATGGGCCCTCCGTAACATATTGGGGCGAGTGAATGGGCGCAATGATACGCATGCCTGGCAGCATCGCCAAACCGAAAGCGCGGGCTTGCCCTGCGAGCGGGCGGGCCTCAGACTTTACGGCTCAATCCGCGAGTGCCTCTGGTAATGATCCGACCGTTCAAATCGCTGTTCGTTTTCCTGGGTTTTTCCCTGTTTGCTCTGCCAGCCTTTGCCGAGGCACCGAGCATCACCTGGCCCGCCGGCTGGGAAGTCGAGGCGTTGCCCGAAACCTCTCCGGAAGTCTCCCGTCAGCGGGCAGTGAAGACTGACGCCGATGGCAATCAGGTCATGGTGATGGAGTTGACGATGACCCGTGTCGAAAGTGGTCATCAGGTCAACTTGCAGGGCGTGTTACTGGAGATGCGAAAATCGGTGCAGAAAGACTTTTTCCAGGGCGGTTATCAGAGTGTCTGCAACAAGGTTCACCCGAGTACGCTGGGCTCGCTGACGGCACTTGAGACCACTTGTGTGGTGACTGAAAACGGGCGTCATGTGTTGTCGCAAACATTGGTTGCAGCGGTCGAGGCGGATAAGGCTTACGTACTTTCGTATGCAGGGCAGGCGGAGGTTTATAAGGCCAGTGGCGACGAAATAGCGGCGGCTAGAAACAGCTTGAAATTCTAGCCACCTGTTCGCCGCTCAGTGCGCCACTAGATACCTGAAGTGATTAAATACAAAGTTAATCTGACGATAAGCACGCAATATCCGCAAGCATAGTTCCAGCTGGGGCGGTGATTTCTGCTCAACTTTCACCCGCGCGAATCGTTGCATTTGTTAGATATTGTCAAAAAAAAGCCCTGCAATTGCAGGGCTTTATTGTTTACGACGGATTAACCGCGCAACCAGGAATCAACGGTGGCTGCACCGTATTGTTCCTTCCAGGCCTTCAGGCCACGATGGTTGCCACCCTTGGTCTCGATCAGCTCGCCGGTGTGCGGGTTCTGGTAGACCTTGACCACGCGAGCGCGGCGAGTTTTAGGGGCGGCGGTCGATTGCAGACCGGATTTCGCCGGGTTCGGATCAAGAATGGCGATGATGTCTTTCAGGCCTTTGCCATAGGTTTTCATCAGACCCTGGAGCTTTTCTTCGAATTCGATTTCTTTCTTGAGCCCGGCATCGTTCTTCAGCGATTCCAGCTGCTTGAGCTGTTCCTGAAGGGCCTTTTCAGCTGCACGAAATTCAGCGAGTCTGGACAATATCTTTACTCCAATAGTGTGTTTGGCTGATACCAACCGCAAACAAAGCTATAAGCCAAGAGCCTTGAAGCGACTCGGTGATAATGGCTCACCTGTCCATCTTGCAACAGGCAAGAAAAATTGTAGTAGTTAATGACGCAAGAGTAAATCCTGACTTTTTCTTCATGTAACAACAGCGCTGTTTTGTTTCAATTTGGTGCGCGCTGTCAGCGTTTCAGGATTTATCACATTTAGTTAATGATGAGTTAATGCTTCGATGAAGTCCGTGGCCGGCATGGGCTTGCCGAACAGATAGCCTTGCAGGAAATCGACATGGTGAGCGGCCAGGTAATCAGCCTGGGCTTGTGTCTCTACGCCTTCAGCCACGATGCCAAGTTCCAGTTTGCCGGAGAGCTCGATGATGCTGTCCAGAATGTGCCGGGACAGGGCGTCCTTGTCGATCATGGCCACGAAGGTCTGGTCTATCTTGAGGAAGTCGACATTGAAGGTTCTCAAGTAGCCAAGGCTTGAATGACCGGTGCCGAAGTCGTCGAGCGCGATTTTTACCCCTATTGAACGCAGTTGCGTGAACAAGCGATGAGTGATGTCGGTCGGCTCGATCAGCTCGCGCTCAGTCAGCTCCAGCACCAGACTGATGCTGTCCGGCGCGAATGCTGACAAAAACTCACGGCAATCTTCCACCAGCTCCAGGTCGTGGCAATGGCTGGCGGTGATGTTGATGCCGATATGAAAAGGCGCCGTAAAGGTCGACGACAGCGGTCCCAGCACGGCAGCTGTCTGTTGCATCAGCAAGCGGGTCATCGGCACGATCAAGCCGGAATGCTCGGCAAACGGTATGAACAGGTCAGGACGTACCAGACCTTCCTTCGGGTGGTTCCAGCGCATCAGTACTTCGGTGCCTGACCATTTTTTACTGTCGCCGTGTACCACCGGCTGAAAGTACGGGACGAACTCTCCGGCCTCCAGCGCCCGCAACATCTCATGGCTGGGCGAAGTTGAGCGTTTCTGCACGATGTAGCCAATCATCCCGGACACCGCGCCAAAAAAAATCAGCAGGCTGAACAGCGGTGGATACTCGTCACTCATGTAGCGCCAGGTTTCACCTTCCGGAAAACCGGCAGTCACCGTAAATGCGTATTGCGAAGAATTGAGTGTGCTTTGCGCTACCGGCAAATGAGGCAGCGGGCCTTGATGTACTTTGCCGTCGGCGGAGAGCCAGTTATTGCCCACTTGCAGCATTAGCAGTGTTTGCCGGCCGATCAGGCGCAGGATGTTGCCCAAGTGGTAGCCGTCCAGTGTCGTCAGTGCTCCACCACGTCCTTCGCTCAAGCGATATACCAACAATGCAGTATTGGGCGTCACAGGGTTGCCGTTCATCAACCACAGTTTGCCTTGGGTGTAGTCGCCCGGATTGACGGCTTCCTTGAAGTCGCCGAACAGCGAACTGCAATAAAGGTTGTCGTCCCACACCAGATTGGTCGAGCGAACGAACGGGCGGCGGGTCACCTGTTCGCGCAAGGCCAACTTGACGTTTTCGCAGGTCTGACCGGCCAGTGGCAGCAAGTCACGGGCGGCCTGGGCGGTGTTGTCGAGCATCAGTTCGAACTGGCGCAAAGCTTCTTCGGCTGTGTGTTGCGCGCTTTGCTGAAGCGTTCGCTCGGCCTGCATGTGAAGAATGATTGTGCCCAGCAAAACCGGAACGAGCGCACACAACAGTGTCACGGTGATTCGAGTGCCGCGTTTGCGGCGGGGCCTGACGGTCAGAGGCATGAGCGCATCCTGTCGCGATGGAGTGGGGCTCTCGACTGCAGGCGGGGCAACGGCGCAGCTTCAGGAAAGCGTTTTGTCTGTGCCCATGATAGTTGGCGGATGGCGCTTGCGCCGCTCAAGGGTAATCCAGTCGGGTCGCCAGCTGGATGAATGCCAGAGTGGCGGGGGACGCCTGGCGCTGGTCGAGCACAGCCAGGCCGACCTGTCGCTGAACGGCGGGTGACAGCGGCTTCTTCACATAGCGCGGATCTGGATCGGTTGGCAGCGAACCTTCAGCAACGACGGTAATGGCGTCCCCACGGGCAACGGTATCGAGAGTGCTGAGCAGTTGCGAGCAGCGAAAACGGATGTTCGGCCTAAGCCGGGCGGCATTGAACAGGCGCGAAACAAGCTCCGAGGAGCCGGCCTCGGTCAGCACGAACGGGTCATTGCACAGGTCTTTCAAGCTTACCGCGTTGCATGCCGTCAAAGGGTGATCAGAGGGTAGAAGGGCGACCATCTGATCTTCGACCAATGCAAAGGTGTCAAAGCGATCTTCCGGCAGCACCACGAACCCGATATCGATCCGCCGCTCTTCCAGCCACTGAATCACTTGTCGGTCCGGGCCTTCGTCGATGTGCACTTCGATCCCCGGATGCGCCTCGCGATACTGCTGCAGAATTCGCGGCAACAATTTGATCGAGGACGTCGGCCCGAACGAACCGATGCGCAATGTGCCGCGTTTCATGCCGCGCGCATCCGCCGCTTCCTGACGCAACGTGTTGGCCAGCCCGAGCATCGCCCGTGCCCGCAACAGCAGTTGCTCGCCGATGTCGCTCAGTTCCACTTGGGATTGATGTCGGCGCAGCAGTTCGACGCCCAGTTCCTGCTCCAGCGACTTCAGGGCGTGGGACACCGCAGACTGGGAAATCCCCAGGCGATGGGCGGCGAGGGTGAAACCGCGCAGTTCGGCCACCAGCGAGAAAATCTCGAGTTGGGTCAGGGTCATGAGTAAAGACTCATTTTACGATGATGAAGAATAAGTCAAATGATAATTCATTCGTCTGGCGTGTCGTGAGGAGAGTTATGAGCAGTTATGAGCAAAGCCACGTTACAACTTCAGATCTGCCGGTTTATCTGAATCTGGCCTTGGTCACCATGATTTGGGGTGGGACGTGGGTAGCGGGACGATTTCTGGCCGGAAGCCTGAGCCCGGTTTTTGCCGCCAGCCTGCGCTTTCTGTTCGCCAGTGTAGCGTTACTCGGTTTCCTGCGGCTGGCGCGGATTGCGTTGTTGCGGCCCACGCCCCGGCAATGGCTGCAACTGGCGATGCTGGGTTTCTTCGGAATCTTCTTCTACAACCTGTGCTTCTTTTATGGCCTGCAATACATCAATGCTTCGCGGGCCTCGCTGATAGTTGCGTTGAATCCGGCGGTGATCGGTCTTGCATCCTGGCTACTGTTCAAGGAGCGGCTAAGCCGGCTGAAAGTGGTGGGAATCGCTATCTGTATCAGCGGGGCGGCTGTGGTTATTGTCAGTCGCAACCCGCAGCTGTTGAGCGAAACGCCGGACGCGTGGATTGGCGATCTGCTGATCCTCGGCTGCGTTTTGAGCTGGGGCGTCTATTCGCTGTTCTCACGCAGCCTCAATCAGAGCATCGGCCCGGTGCAGACCGTGACCTTTTCGATTTTGCTGGGCACCCTGATGTTGTGGGCGCTGGCCCTGAGCCGGGGCGAAGTGGACGTTGCAGCGCTGGCCGCGCTTGGCACACGCCAATGGCTGAGCCTGGCTTATCTAGGCGTGCTCGGTTCGGCGCTGGCCTACATTGGTTACTACGATGGCATCCGTAAAATCGGCGCCACACGCTCCGGCGTGTTCATTGCGCTCAATCCGCTGACCGCCGTGCTGGCCGGTGCAATCGTGCTGGGTGAACAGCTGACGCTAGCCATGTGCCTGGGCGGTGTGCTGATTCTTGCGGGCATCTGGCTGTGCAACAAACCCCTTGCACCAGCCCGAAAAAAGCGGATTTTATAGAGAGGGCAGACAACCCTATTTACGCTGTGTAGAATCGGGTTACGCATACAATAATAATCGTCTTCTGGCAGCAGAAGCCTCGCCCGCAAGAGCCTTGGGTCGACAATGAAGATATTCGGGTTTCAACTGATCTACGGTGACTTCCTCGCCCGCAGTGTGCGTGGCATCTCCTGTGCGCCACCCACCGGTCTCAGCATTACTGACAAATAACTCTGGTTAATTGATAAGAATGATGAGGCGCCAACCATGGCAGATTTATACGAAAACCCAATGGGCCTGATGGGCTTCGAGTTCATCGAGTTCGCAGCGCCGACGCCTGGCACTCTGGAGCCGATCTTCGAGATCATGGGCTTCACCAAGGTCGCGACCCACCGTTCCAAGAACGTGCACCTGTATCGTCAGGGTGCGATCAATCTGATCCTCAACAACGAACCGCACAGCGTCGCCTCGTACTTCGCGGCCGAGCACGGCCCGTCGGTGTGCGGCATGGCGTTCCGGGTCAAGGATTCGCAGAAAGCCTACAAACGCGCACTGGAACTCGGCGCTCAGCCGATCCACATCGAAACCGGCCCGATGGAACTGAACCTGCCGGCGATCAAAGGCATTGGCGGCGCGCCGCTGTACCTGATCGACCGTTTCGGCGAAGGCAGTTCCATCTATGACATCGACTTCGTGTTCCTCGAAGGCGTTGATCGCAATCCGGTCGGTGCCGGTCTGAAGATCATCGATCACCTGACCCACAACGTGTATCGCGGCCGCATGGCCTATTGGGCGAACTTTTACGAGAAGCTGTTCAACTTCCGCGAAATCCGTTACTTCGACATCAAGGGCGAATACACCGGCCTGACTTCGAAAGCGATGACCGCGCCGGACGGCATGATCCGCATCCCGCTCAACGAAGAATCGTCGAAGGGCGCCGGGCAGATCGAAGAGTTCCTGATGCAGTTCAACGGCGAAGGTATCCAGCACGTGGCGTTCCTCACCGACGACCTGGTCAAGACCTGGGATCAGTTGAAGAAAATCGGCATGCGCTTCATGACCGCGCCGCCGGACACCTACTACGAAATGCTCGAAGGCCGCCTGCCGAACCACGGCGAACCGGTGGATCAACTGCAATCGCGCGGCATCCTGCTCGATGGCGCATCAGACAAGGACGACAAGCGTCTGCTGCTGCAGATCTTCTCGGAAACCCTGATGGGCCCGGTGTTCTTCGAATTCATCCAGCGCAAGGGCGATGATGGTTTCGGTGAAGGCAACTTCAAGGCACTGTTCGAATCGATCGAGCGTGACCAGGTGCGTCGCGGTGTACTCGCTACCGAGTAATTAGTCGCACCGATAAAAAATGTGGGAGCGGGCTTGCTCGCGAAAGCAATCGTTCATTCAACACTTCAGTTGACTGATCCGACGCCTTCGCGAGCAAGCCCGCTCCCACATTTGTTTTGTGCTGCTTTTAAGGCCTGCGCTGGCGCATCAGGTGCTTGAACCCTTCAAACACCAGCACCACCACCGCCAGCCAGATAGGGATGTAGGTCAGCCATTCGCCAGACTTGATGCTTTCGCCCAGCAGGAGCGCCACACCCAGCAGCAATACCGGCTCAACGTAACTCAACAATCCAAACAGACTGAACGGCAGCAAGCGACTGGCGATGATGTACACCACCAGCGCCGAGGCACTGATCAGACCAAGCAGCGGAATCAGCCACGTCAGCGCCGGGTACTGATCGAACACACCAAAACCCTGTTCACCACCACGCACAAACCAGTACGCCACCGGCAGCATCAGGGTCATGTCGACCCACAATCCGCCGAGGTTGTCGGTCTTGAGGTATTTGCGCAGCACGAAGTACAGCGGGTAACCGACGACCACCACCAGCGTCGCCCAGGAAAACCCGCCGACCTGATACAACTCGTTCAACACGCCGAGGCTGGCAAAAAACACCGCGACTTTTTGCAGGTAGGAAAGACTCTCGCCATAAGCGATACGTCCGGTCAGGACCATGGCCAGCGGCAACAGGAAGTAGCCCAGCGATACATCGAGGCTGTAGCCGTTGAGCGGCGCCCACATGAACAGCCACAACTGCACACCCAGCAACGCTGACGAAACGATCAGGCCACCGATCAACTTCGGCAGCGCAGGGATCCGGCGCAGCAGCTCCAGCACCCGCCGCCATTCTCCGGACAACAACATGAACAAGGTCATGCAGGGCACGGTCAGCAGCATCCGCCAACCGAAGATTTCCACGCCGCTCAACGGGGTGAGCAACGAGGTGTAGTAATACATGACGGCAAACAGCGTCGAGGCTGTTACCGAGAGAGCGATACCTTTAGACAAACTGTCCTCGCGGGGTGATGGTCAAACGGGGCGCGCAGGATACGTGGTTTTTGTGCTGAATATTGGCCGAGTGATCAATATTTCCCACATGAGACCAAACCTGTGGGAGCGAGCCTGCTCCGGGCGGCGATCCGACGATGAGGTCAGCACATTAAGCATAGGTGGTGTATCGACTATCGCTATCGCGAGCAGGCTCGCTCCCACATTGGGTCCGTGCGGAACACAAGATCTGTATTCACCCAAGATCCCTGTGGGAGCGAGCTTGCTCGCGATGCTTTTACGCCTGACGCGGTTTACGCCCCGACACAAAATGGCTCACATCATTAAACCCCGGCGTAGACGCATGCCCCGGCGTCACCAGCGAGTCAATAAACGCTTCATCCTCCGCCGTGATCTTCACCGCCTGCGCCTTGGTGTACGCATCCCATTGTTCTTCAGTGCGCGGCCCCACAATCGCTGACGTCACCGCGCCGTTGTTCAGCACCCAGGCTATCGCAAACTCGACAATCCCGACCCCACGCTCCTGGGTGTATTGCTGAATCTGCTGGGCAATGCGCAGCGACTCCACGCGCCATTCGGTTTCCAGAATCCGCTTGTCCTGACGCCCGGCACGGCTGTTGGCGTCCGGGGTTACATCGGGTGCGTATTTACCGCTGAGCACGCCACGGGCCAGCGGGCTGTAAGGCACCACGCCGAGACCGTAAGTCTGGGCGGCGGTGATCTGTTCGGTCTCCGCCTGACGGTTGACGATGTTGTACAGCGGCTGGCTGATCACCGGGCGATCGACGCCGAGTTTGTCCGCCACGCGAATCACCTCGGCAATCCGCCAGCCGCGATAGTTCGACAGGCCCCAATAACGGATCTTGCCCTGACGAATCAGATCGCCAATCGCCGAGATCGTCACTTCCAGCGGCGTGTTGTGGTCTTCGCGGTGCAGGTAATAGATGTCGAGGTAGTCGGTGCCAAGCCGGGTCAGGCTGGCCTCCAGACCATTGAAAATGTGCTTGCGGCTCAAACCGCTGCGGTTCGGCACGCCATCCACCGGGCCGAAACCGACCTTGGTCGCCAGCACCCATTCATGCCGATGACGGGCGATGGCCTCGCCGACGATCTCTTCCGAGCGGCCGTTGGTGTAGACGTCCGCCGTGTCGATGAAATTGATGCCCTGATCCCAGGCCTTGTCGATGATGCGCAGCGAATCTTCCGCGCTGGTCTGCTCGCCGAACATCATCGTGCCGAGTGTGAGGGTGGACACCTGCAACCCCGAATGACCCAGTGTGCGATAGCTCATGCCGAAATCCTTTTGTCGGTGGGAAAGCGGTCATCAAATACCAGAAGCCCGGTAGACGGCAATCCGATTTATTGCAGGCTACGGAAGTCCGGTCGAAGCAAACGCTCGATCCACAGATATAAAACTACACAGACAACCATTTGTCGCCACTGTCAGATCTGACAGTAGCGAACGGAATTCAGGATCAGCTCTTATTTCTTCTGAGACCGGAGAGTATCCGGGTGAAATCTTCGATGACTCAGGAGCGTTGCCATGAACACTGAAACACTGGAGCAACCAGATAGCGACAACGTTGTGCTTGCGTTGTATCCACCCGATCTGGTCGACAGCAACAAATCGGTCGTGGGGGCAGATTGTGGCATTGCCATCAATTACTACGACCTGACCCCTTTGGGGGCGAAAGTCAGGGTCGATCCTTATGTCGGGCAAGCTCCGGGAGACACTGTTTCTCTGAATTTGAACGGCGAACTGAATATCGCCAGTGATCAAACCCAGTCCACTGACGATGCAGTCATTCTGTACATCCCGAAAAACAAGCTGTTATCCGGTGCAGATATCATCAATGAGCTGACTTACACCGTGACCAGAGGCAGCCAGAACCAAGGCACCTCCGAACCACCGCTGCGAGTCCTTTATTACGGCATTCGACCCGGCAAGGAGAATCGCACTCCCGGCGGACCAGGCCATTCTGAGCTCAAGCTGATCTTGCCGCAGGATGTGCTGGACTATGGAATCGATGCGGATCGCGCCGAGCAGGGTGTACATGTTTGTTTCGAATACCCCTATTGTGGGGCGTTCAACACAATTCGCCTGAACTGCGACGGACATGTCGTATTCCGCAAGGTTACCGCGGATGAGGCACCCTTGACGCCGACAGCCGTACCCACACGAATTTGCCTCACGTTGACAAAAGCTGATCTTGAGCAGGTCAAGGATCATCCACAGGCCGTTTTCAACTTCACGGTCGACGATCAAGTCGGCAATGGGGCTGATCCGGATTCCCCATGGTCGGCCCCCGTGTTCGTGACTGTTGATATGCAGGGTACGCGTTTGACTGCACCTGATATCACCGAAGACCCGGATGATCCCAATGATGCTCCGGAGACCATCGACCTGAACAAGCTCGGCACCAACGACCTGACCGTCCAGGTACACGTACAGAGCCCGCCATGGACGGCGAATGACGTCATTCGTGTGAAGTACGTGGCAACGCCGAACTCCGGCGGCACGCCGGTGGAGCACTGCGTTGAGGCTCCCGTAGTGCGTATTCCGTTCGTGCAGAAATTGATGATTCCCAACGCCAAGGTCATTGCCGAAAGCGTGGTCAGTGTCAGTTACGAGCAAGTCAGGGGCGGGGCGGTCATCGCGCGATCTCGAGTGGCGATGGCGCGGGTCATTCTGGCGCCGATCATTACCGGGGCCAAAGACCTGGCCGGTGTTGTGTTGGAAAACGGCGGTTCCGTTTCCCACAACAAGATAATCCTTGAAGGGGCGGCACTTGCGGGCGCTGTATTGGAGATTCTTGATGGTGCGGCGGTTGTCGAGGAGGTGCGTACGGGCGCTGATTACAAATGGAAAAGCACAGCGATATCGATTGCTGTTGGGCGAAATGTTTTTACTGCCCGGGAAAAGGCAGGGAATCAGTTGGTTTCGGAACCTTGGGCGATTGAGCGGTTGGCGTTTAGCATGGATAGGACGCAGCTAAGGCTCGCGGGATTGTCGATCAGAGTTCCACAGTGGACAAAGACCGGCGAGGACTCAATTGGCAATATCGGCGTTCGGGTTCCAACCGGAGGGGTTAAGCCGTATGACTATGCATCGTCTGATCCGACGACCGCTTCGGTGACGGAGCAAGGGAAAGTCAGCGGGTTGAAGAATGGCGTGGCAACCATCTATGTCACTGATCAGGAGGGGACTACCCTGACTTATCTGGCAGCTGTCACCAACGTCTGGAAACTGCAGATCAGTGAACAGTTATATACCTTTCTGAACGCTGAAAAATGGATGCATACACTGGGAGGGCGTCACACCTACGACGGTGCAATCATGCAGGACCTCCTGCGAGTTTATGTAGTCCCGCCTCGTGCGTCCAATGTATGGACGTGTGGGACTTTTGGGTATTGGGGAGGGTACATCGCACCTAGTAATGGATTTCGTAGCACTACGCATTCAACTGCCCAGTGGACTTCCTGGTGCTTGACCGCTACCTGATTGAAGCGTCGTTTTCCATGGCCGGTGTGACGCTCGCCATGGGAATAACTGCGAGTTCATAGATTGAATGACAGGCAACGCTCGCGCAGAAACGCCTGCAACACCTTCACCCGCTCCGACACCTGCACCCGGTGCGGGCACAGCATATTGAACGGCACGCTCTCGCCGTGCCAGTCGTCGAACAGCGTCACCAGCCGCCCGGCGCGCACGTCTTCTGCCACGTCGAGCCAGGCCTTGTAGGCGATGCCGTGGCCGGCGAGCGCCCAGCGGCGGGCGACTTCGCCGTCATCGCTGAGGTAGTCGCCGCGTACTTCGACCTCGACCGTTTCGTCGTCACGATGGAAGCGCCAGGTGTTGTACGGCCGGCCATTGCGCAGGTAGAGCAGGGCGCTGTGCTCGCTCAATTCGGCCGGATTTTGCGGTGTGCCGTGGCGCTCCAGATACGCAGGGCTCGCGCAGGCCACGCGGCGATGGTCAGGCAGAATCGGCAACGCCACCAGCGTCGAATCACTCGGCACGCCAAAGCGCAAGGCCACATCCACCGTTTCGCGAAACAGATCCGCATGCCGGTCGTTGAGCAGCAATTGCAGCTGAATGTGCGGGTGCTCGCGCTTGAAATCGTCCAGCCATGGCAGCAACACATTGCGCCCGAAGTCCGACGGCGCCGCCAGTTGCAGCACGCCGCTCAGGCCTTCGGTCTGTTGCTTCAGCGCCTGCTCGCCCTCGGCCAGGGTGGCCAGTGCCAGGCGCACGCTTTCCAGATAACGCCGGCCTTCTTCGGTCAGACGCATGCTGCGGGTCGAGCGGGCGAACAGGCGGATGCCGAGGCGGGTTTCCAGGCGTTTCAACGCGATGCTGGCGGCGGCCGGCGTCAGCTCCAGCGCCCGGGCGGCGGCGGAGATGCTGCCGGAGTCGGCGGTGCGGACGAAGATTTCAAGGTCGAGGATTGAGCTCATTAGTAAAAAACCGTTGAAGATCCTTGGCGTTTTGCGGGATTTTTCCGGGATTGGCAAGCGCAGATACTGGAATCCTGAATAACCGCAGGAGACAGACATGACGTGGACATTCGATCATCTGGCCTTCAACACCGCTGACGGTCAGGCGCTGCAGGACGCTTTTGGTGGGTTACTGGGGCTGACGCCGGGGCGTCGGCCGCCGTTTCCGTTTCCGGGGCGGTGGTTGTATCAGGATGAGCAGGCGTTGGTGCATGTGATTGAGCAGCCCGCATTGGATGAGGCGGCGTTGAGTCATATTGCGTTTCGTACGGATGAAGATGCGGCGGTGGTTTTGAAGCGGGTGCAGGGGAGTGGGTTGCCATATCAGGTGGCACAGGTGCCGGAGGACGGGATCTGGCAGATTTTTGTGCAGATGCCGGGCGGGGTGATTCTGGAGTTGGATGCGAAAAGTAGTGCGTGATCCTCGTTCCCACGCTCTGCGTGGGAATGCCTCCACGGACGCTCTGCGTTCGGCTTTGGGAGGGACGCGGAGCGTCCCGGGCTGCATTCCCACGCGGAGCGTGGGAACGATCTGATGCGAGGGTGTTTAAGTGTGGTGTTTAAGCGACACGTTCGGACATGCACCCCAGGCTACACAACCTTGCGCCGTTGCCTACGACTAAGCCAGAATCCGCCGGCTTGTGCGCTCAAGGGCCGGGTTTTATCGTTGTCCCGTCGCTGAAAAACAGCGATCGGGTTTGGTAGCCCGGATCTGACTTGTTGCGCAATTCACCGTATTCGGACGCTCATCCGTCCGTGCTTTTATGGTGGCCATGCGTGGGGTGCTTTCGAGCGCGCCGGTTCTCCAAGTCACCGGTCTACCAACCCGTGTATGGCCACCACCTCTTCGTTTGGTAGCGAAGTTTGATGGCTCCATTTTTCTGATTTGGAGATTCAAACGTGATCAAACCAACACCCAACCCACCCGAAGCCGACACCACCTCACCCTACGAAACCCTCGATTCAAAGAAATTCCACGAAGCCGCCGAGCGCGCCCTCGACCACTACCTCAATCCGCTGCTCCCCAGAAAACCGCTGCTCAAACCCAACACCCGCTACCTCATCGCCCCCGGCATCGACAGCGAAGAACTGCTGGCCGATGCCTCTGAAACCCTGACCTGCGCCAAAACCATGGCCACTGACTTCGCCGGGCTGGTGGACGGATCGCAGCGGCATGTACTGCTGGGCATCGCGCAACTGATCATGCTGGGTGAACTGGCGGTGAACCGGGCGCTGGATAATCTGGAGTTGAAAACTGAAACGCCGCTCTAGCCAGATCATTAGCCTGATCGTTCCCACGTCGAGGCGTCGAACCGTCCGCGTGGGAATGCAGCCCGGGACGCTCCGCGTCCCTTTCAGAGCTGGAACGCGGAGCGTCCCTTGAGGCATTCCCACGCGGAGCGTGGGAACGATCTAAACGAGAAACGGCCCGTAATGGGCCGTTTCTGTAACTACGCTAAGGCTTAACCCCGCAACGTCCGCGTCATCCGCAACGCCAGCAGACTCCCGCCAACAATCACCCCCGCCAGCAGATACAACGCCGCATCGGTAGAGCCGGTGCTGTCCTTGACCCAACCCACAAGGTAAGGGCTGAGGAACCCGGCCATCTGCCCCATGGAGTTGATCAGCGCCAACCCACCTGCCGCAGCACCCGCGCTCAGCATGGCGGTCGGCACCGGCCAGAACATCGGCAGACCGGTCAGGGCGCCCATGGTCGCGATAGTCAAACCGAGAATCGCAATCGCCGGATTCGCCGCGAAGTTCACCGCGATCAATAGGCCGACAGCGCCCATCAACATCGGCACCACCAAATGCCAGCGACGTTCTTTACGCAAGTCCGCCGAACGCCCGACCACCAGCATGAACACCGCTGCCAGCAAGTAAGGAATCGCGCTCAACCAGCCAATCACCAGGTTGTCGCTGAAGCCGAGGTTCTTGATGATTGACGGCAGCCAGAAGTTGATCGCGTACACGCCGCTCTGGATGCAGAAATAGATCAGGCCGAAGGCCCAAATCGCCGGGTTCTTGAATACGGCGATCAGCGAATCGGAAGTAGTTTTCGGTTTGTTCGCCAGATCTTCGGCCTGATCCGCTTCCAGCACCGAACGCTCGTGCGGGGTCAGCCACTTGGCGTTGGCGAAGTTGTCGCTCAACAGGAAGTAGGCGAGTGCGCCCAGCACAACAGTCGGAATACCTTGCAGCAGGAACATCCACTGCCAGCCGGCGAGGCCACCCTGGCCGGCGGCGAAGTGATTCAGGATCCAACCGGAAAACGGGCTGCCAAGCAGGCCCGACACCGGAATCGCCGACATGAACAGCGCCATGATGCGGCCACGGCGGAAGGTCGGGAACCATTGCGAGAGATAGAGCACAACGCCCGGGAAGAACCCGGCTTCGGCGGCGCCGGTGAACAGCCGCAAGGTGTAGAACTGGGTCGGCGTGGTGACGAACAGCAGGCAGGTCGACAGCGTGCCCCAGGTGATCATCATCAGCGCGATCCAGCGCCGTGGGCCGAATTTGGTCAGCGCCAGGTTGCTCGGTACGCCGCACAGCACGTAGCCGATGAAGAAGATACCGGCCCCGAGGCCGTACACGGTTTCGCTGAACTTCAGCGCGTCGAGCATCTGCAGT
Source organism: Pseudomonas sp. B20(2017) (assembly GCF_002113125.1). Lineage (GTDB taxonomy): Bacteria > Pseudomonadota > Gammaproteobacteria > Pseudomonadales > Pseudomonadaceae > Aquipseudomonas. The sequence continues at coordinate 67,020 of NZ_NEJP01000012.1, forward strand.
TTGGCAAATCCAACGTTGACCCGGTCGAGGTAGTTGAACAGGTAGCAGATGAAGATGAAGGGGATCAAACGCAGGGTGATGCGTTTGTAGACGGCATTTTTGTCGTCAGCAATGGTCTGGGTTGCTGCTGCGCTCTGCGACATAGCGGCTCTCTCTTTATTATGATTTTTTGCGATGCAAAGGGTAACGTTGATCGCCCTGAGAGTCTCGGCCACCTTTGGCCGGATTGTCTTTGTGCCTGAGCACAGGGTTTGCCGGCAGACCCTGTGCGGGTGAACAACCGTCCGCGCCTGTTTTCAAGGATTTTCCCCTTATGTTCGAACTCGATCACGACCTCGCCCAGGACATCGTCGACCGGGCCATGGCCATTTTGCCGTACAACGTCAACGTCATGGACAGCCAGGGGCTGATCCTCGGCAGCGGCGAGCCGGAGCGGATCAACACCCGCCACGAAGGCGCGCAACTGGTGCTGGCCAACGGTCGGGTGGTGGAGATCGACGCGCAGACCGCCGTGCATCTGAAAGGCGTGCAGCCGGGGATCAATCTGCCGTTGCTGCTCGATCAGCGGTTGATCGGTGTGCTCGGCATTACCGGCGAGCCGGAGCAACTGCGCACTTACGCCGAACTGGTGCGCATGACCGCCGAAATGCTTGTGGGGCAGCGCAACCAGCAATCCGAGCAGCAATGGCGGCGGCAGCGTTGCGATGACTTGCTGGCGTTGCTGTTGAGTGAGGCAGGGGATTCGCCAAGGTTGGTCGATGAGGCCCAGCAACTCGGGCTCAAACCGCAACTGACGCGCGTGCCATATCTGTTTGAGCTGGGACTTGAACACGGGCCGGGACAAACCGTCGAGGCACTGAGTGCCTGGCTGATGTCGCGCTATCCCGACAGTTGGTGCGTGAGCTCTGCGAAGTCGTCGCTGCTGTGGTGCCGGCCGGCGAGTCAGAACGTTGAGCATGATCGCCTGCTGGAAAAACTCGATGGCCTGGGCTGGAACATCCTGCGCATTGCCGTCGGCGGGCAGGCCGATGGACTGACCGGATTGCGCCGCTGTTATCGGCGGGTCGGCGACTTGCTCGCCTATGGCCGCGAAGTGCTGCCGCGTTCACGGCTGCTGACCCTCAATCGCTATCGCTTGCCGGTGATGCTCTGGCGCCATCGCAACGATGATGCGCTGGATGAACTGCTCAAACCGTTGCGCAAGGTGATCGCCAAGGACAGCAACGGCCAGTTGCTCGCCACCCTGCGTAGTTGGTGCGATCACGACGGCCAGAGCCAAGCCTGCGCCGATGCCTTGGGGATTCACCGCAACAGCCTGCGCTACCGGATGGAGCGGATTGCCGAGTTGAGTGGGGTCGATCCGTTGAAGCTCGACGGCATGTTGGCGTTGTATCTGGGTGTGCAATTGCTGCCGCAGACTGACTGAAGTTTGTTCGGTGCCTTGGATAATGCTATCGCGAGCAAGCTCGCTCCCACAGGTGAGTACATTCCAAATGTGGGAGCGAGCTTGCTCGCGAAAGGGCCGGGACATTCAGCATCAATTCCAAAGCCTTTGTGAAAATGAACAATAAACGCCAATCCAACTTGTGCAGCGGACAGGCGTCAACGCGCAAGGCGACTGGCAGCATGAGGGGCATTGGAACTGGAGAATTCGCATGAAAATCGTCATCGCCCCCGATTCGTTCAAGGACAGCCTGAGTGCCCAAGGCGTTGCAGAAGCCATTGCGCTTGGTCTGGCGCAGGTCTGGCCGCAGGCGACGCTGGTCAAATGCCCGATGGCCGACGGTGGCGAAGGGACGGTGGAGTCGATTCTTGCCGCGTGCGAAGGCGAACTGCGCCGCACCCGCGTGCGTGGCCCGTTGGGGGCGGCGGTCGAAGCGGCGTGGGGCTGGCTGCCGCATAACCACACTGCAATCATCGAAATGGCCGAAGCCAGCGGTCTGCAACTGGTGCCGCCGGGGCAGCGGGATGCGTGCATCAGCAGCACGTTCGGTACCGGTGAACTGATCCATGCAGCGCTGGATGCCGGCGCACAACGGGTGATTCTGGCCATCGGCGGCAGTGCTACCAACGACGGCGGTGCCGGCGCGATGCAGGCGCTGGGCGTGAAACTGCTGGATGCTCAAGGGCAATCGCTGGTGCCGGGCGGTCTGGCGCTGGCACAACTCGCACGTCTGGAACTGAGTGAACTCGACCCGCGTCTGGCGCAAGTCCGCTTCGACATCGCCGCCGACGTCAACAATCCACTTTGCGGCCCCCACGGCGCCTCGTCGATTTTCGGACCGCAAAAGGGCGCATCACCCGCGCAAGTTCAACAACTGGATCAGGCCCTCGGTCACTTCGCCGAACTCTGCGCGCAGGCGCTAGGCAACGACGTACGCGATGAACCGGGCAGCGGCGCGGCAGGCGGACTGGGTTTTGCCGCCAAGGCGTTTCTCGGCGCACGCTTCCAGGCCGGTGTCGAAGTGGTCGCAGAACTGGTCGGACTGGCTGATGCAGTGAAGGGCGCAGATCTGGTCATCACCGGCGAAGGACGCTTCGATGCCCAGACCCTGCGCGGCAAAACCCCGTTCGGCGTTGCGCGGATCGCCAAGCAACACGCCGTACCCGTGATCGTCATTGCAGGCACCTTGGGCGAGGGTTATCAGGAACTCTACGATCACGGCATCGACGCGGCATTTGCCGTCACTAGCGGCCCGATGACCCTCGATCAGGCCTGCGCCGAAGCACCACGCTTGCTGCGCGAACGTGCCACAGACATCGCTCGCGTCTGGCGCATGGCAACTCCGGCCTGACCTGTCACTCATCATCTGAAACGACGGGTGTTTCACCGCTGAAACACCCGCAACACTTTGAAAAATATTTCATCTTTACCCGCAAACTTCCTCAAGCCTGGCCGATAAAGAAATCAGGCGCACACAACTTTCCAAAAACAGTGACGCCGGACTGAAGCCCGCCCCCATGGGCCAGTGATCACGGCATGGACGCTCGTAGTTTCAACTATCCGAGAGTCCTCCTATGTCCTTGCGTAATCTGAATATCGCGCCCCGTGCTTTCCTCGGTTTTGCCTTTATTGCCTTGCTGGTGATCGTGCTGGGCGTGTTCGCCGTTAACCGCATGTCGATCATCCGTCAGGCGTCGCTGGAGATGGAGTCGACGCAGTTGCCGAGCGTCACTCAACTCGCCGTAGTGACGGAAAACGTCCTGCGACTGCGCATTCTCTCGTTCCGCATTCTGGTCAACCGCGACCCTGCCGGTTTGCAGGAAGCCCAGACCCGCATCGGCGTGCTGGTGGACAAGGTACGTACCGCCCAGGCGAGTTACGCGGCACTGCCGGCCGGTTCGGAAGAACGCGCGCTGTATCAGACATTCGCGACGACCCTCGACAATTACCTGCAAGCCCAAAACCAGATGATGGATCTGTCGCGCCAAGACAAGGTCGATGAGATGCGTACCCTGATCAACACGAAGATCAAGGACGGCACCGACAAAATGGGCGAACAGCTCAACCAGCTGATTGCGATCAACTCGGCCGACGCGAAAACCGCGTCGGCCCAGGCCGGTGACCAGTACAGCGGCGCGATCACCGGGATCATCGTGGTGGCGGTGATTGCTGCGTTGCTGACCGTGCTGCTGGCCTGGCTGCTGACCCGCAGCATCGTCACGCCGTTGAACCGCGCCGTGGCAGCTGCGCAAAGCATCGCCGGCGGCAACCTGACCAAAGTCATCGAAATCGACGGCAAGGACGAACCGGCGCGCCTGCTCGAAGCCCTGGCTGCGATGCAGACCAACCTGCGCAAAACCATCGAACAGATCGCCGGCTCCGCCACGCAACTGGGCGCCGCCGCCGAAGAACTCAGCGCCGTGACCGAAGAAGCCTCTCGCGGCCTGCAACAACAGAACGATGAAATCGAACAGGCCGCCACCGCCGTCAACGAAATGACCGCCGCGGTGGAAGAGGTCGCACGCAACGCGGTGTCGACTTCCGAAGCCTCGAACCAGTCGACCCACGCCGCCCGCGAAGGTCGCGACCAGGTTGTGAAAACCGTCGACGCGATCCAGACCATGACCCACGACGTGCAGAACACCGCGCAAATGATCGAAGGCCTGGCCGCACAGGGCCGGGACATCGGCAAGGTGCTGGACGTGATCCGCGCCATCGCCGAACAGACCAACCTGCTGGCGCTCAACGCCGCCATCGAAGCGGCCCGTGCCGGTGAAGCCGGGCGCGGATTCGCGGTGGTAGCGGACGAAGTTCGGGCACTGGCCCATCGCACGGCGCAATCGACCCAGGAAATCGAAAAAATGGTCGCCGGCATCCAGAACGGCACCGGCGAAGCGGTTTCGTCGATGCAGCAAAGCAACCAGCGCACCCAGACCACCCTGGAAATGGCCCGCGCCGCCGGTGTTGCACTGGAGCAGATCACTCAATCGATTCACCAGATCAACGAGCGCAACCTGGTCATTGCCAGCGCCTCGGAAGAGCAGGCGCAGGTGTCCCGCGAGGTTGACCGCAACCTGGTCAACATCCGCGACCTGGCCACGCAATCGGCCGCCGGCGCGAATCAAACCAGCGCCGCGACCCACGAACTGTCGCGTCTGGCGGTGGATTTGAATGCGATGGTGGCGCGCTTTGTGATTTGACCTAGGGTGAAGGCTGGAGACCGCGCAATCAGGAGACGTACATGCGCTATTCAGCCTTGACCCAACGAATCGCCGGGGAGGGAGCAGCGGCCTGGCGGATTCACGACCGAGCGCTGGAGCTGCGCGCCGAGGGCATCGATGTGTTGCTGCTGTCCGTGGGCGATCCGGATTTCGATACGCCGCTGCCGATCGTCCACGGTGCGATCGACAGCCTGTTGGCGGGCGATACCCATTATTCCGACGTGCGCGGCCGGCTGGAGCTGCGCAAGCGGATTGCCGAGCGTCATCGGCGCAACAGCGGCCAGGAAGTGGATGCCGAGCATGTGATCGTGTTGCCCGGCGCGCAATGCGCGGTGTATTCAGTGGCGCAATGTCTGCTGGATCCGGGTGATGAAGTGATCGTCGCCGAACCGATGTACGTGACCTACGAAGGTGTTTTGGGTGCCTGCGGAGCAACCGTGGTGCCGGTGCCGGTTCGGCCGGAAAACGGTTTTCGTGTCGACCCGGTGGATGTTGCGGCGCGGATCACTCCCAGGACACGAGCCATTTTGCTCAACAGTCCCAACAATCCTTCCGGTGCGAGCCTGTCGCTGCTCATCTGGCAAGAGCTGGCGGCGCTGTGTATCCGTCATGACCTGTGGCTGATCAGCGATGAGGTCTACAGCGAATTGTTATACGAAGGAGAGCACGTCAGCCCGGCGAGCCTGCCGGGCATGGCCGAGCGCACCGCGACCATTAACAGCCTATCCAAATCCCATGCGATGACCGGGTGGCGGATCGGCTGGATGATCGGGCCGAAACCCTTGGCGGAACATCTGGTGAATCTGTCGCTGAGCATGTTGTTCGGGCTGCCGGACTTTGTGCAGAAAGCGGCGCAGATCGCGCTGGAGAAAGATCTGCCAGAGGTGACGCAGATGCGAGAGGAATACCGCTTGCGTCGGGATCTGGTGTGCGAACGCTTGCGCGGCTGTCCGGGGTTGTACCCGATCAAACCGGATGGCGGGATGTTCGTAATGGTCGATGTGCGCCAGACCGGGATTGGGGCGCAGGACTTTGCCGAGCGGTTGCTGGAAGGGTATGGGGTTTCGGTGCTGGCGGGGGAGGCATTCGGGCCGAGTGCGGCGGGGCATATTCGCATCGGGTTGGTGGTGGACCGGGTGAAACTGGCGGATGCGTGTTCGCGGATTGCGTTGTGCGCTGCGCAGCTTTTGCAACTGCGCAGCGCCTGATCGCTTTCGCTGATCGTTCCCCTGAGGGGGTACTCCTGATCGTTCCCACGCTCTGCGTGGGAATGCCTCCGGGGACGCTCCGCGTCCCATGTGACGCAGAGCGTCACGGGCTGCATTCCCACGCGGAGCGTGGGAACGATCAACGTGGGGGGGGCACCAGATTGGCGGGGCTTTCTCCCGCCAACGCCGCCAACAGATTCTCCACCGCACAACGCGCCATCGCTTCACGCGTCTCATGGGTCGCCGAACCCATGTGCGGCGTCGCCACCACGTTGTTCAACTGCAACAACGGCGAATCGTGATTCAACGGTTCGCGCTCGAACACATCCAGCCCCGCTGCGCGAATCCGGTTATGGCGCAAGGTGTCGATCATCGCCGCCTCATCCACAACCTTGCCCCGTGAGATGTTGATGAAGATGCTTTCCGGGCGCATCAACGCAAACTGCTTGGCGCCGATCAGGCCTTCGGTCTGCGCCGTCAGCGGCAACGTCAGACAAATGAAATCCGCCTGCTGCAACAGATCCTCAAGACTGCGGTACTGCGCATCGAAACGTTCTTCAACCTTCGGCTTACGTGACTGGCTGTGATAGATCACCGGCATCCCGAACCCGAAATGCCCACGCTGGGCCAACGCCTCGCCAATCCGCCCCATACCGATGATGCCCAAGGTCTTGCCGTGAACATCGGTGCCGAAATGCGCCGGGCCGATGCTGCGATGCCAGTGGCCGCCGCGCACCATGTTCGCCAGTTCCACCACGCGCCGGGCGGTGGCCAGGATCAGTGCGAAACCGGTGTCGGCGGTGGTTTCGGTGAGCACGTCGGGAGTGTTGGTCAGCAGGATCCGGCGCCGGGTCAGGTAGTCGATATCGTAGTTGTCGACGCCCACCGAGACGCTGGAAATCGCTTCCAGTTGCGGCGCCAGATCAAGCAGCGCCGCGTCCAGTTTCAGGCTGGCGCCGAGCAACCCGTGGGCGCCGGGCAGGGCGTCGCGCAGTTTCATCAAGCCGTCGGCGTCGAGGCTGTCGATCAGTGTCACATCGACCTGTTCCTCAAGGCGCGCCATCAGCACCGGTGACAGTTTTTTGTACAGCACAACCTGCTTTTTCATCGCAGTCATCTCTCTATCAATTCAGGAATGGGCCGGCAGCGGGCGCGGTGCGACACGCTTGGCCGTCACCCGGTCGCTGGCGCCGGGCTTGAGGAAAATCGTCAGCACCACCGAGAGCATCAGCGCGCCGCTCATCAACAGGTACGAAGCACCGGGCGAGCCGGTGGAGCTATTCAGGTAACCGACCAGATACGAGCCGCCGAAAGAACCAAGGGCGCCCATGCTGTTGATCAGCGCCATGGCGCCACCGGCAACGTTGGCCGGCAGGATCTCAGGGACGATGGCGAAGAACGGTCCGTACGGCGCGTACATGCAGGCGCCGGCGATCACCAGCAGCGTGTACGACCACCAGAAATGCTCCGCGCCCAAAGCGTAGGAGCCGTAGAACGCCACCGAGGCAATCAGCAGCGGCGGCCAGACGAAGCGTTTGCGCTTTTGCAGTTTGTCCGAGCCCCACGACACCAGCAGCATGCCGATCACCGCCGCCAGATACGGCAACGCCGACAGCCAGCCGGCTTCGATCATGTCCATCTGCGCGCCAGCCTTGAGGATTGACGGCAGCCACAGCACGAAGCCGTAGACGCCGATGCTCCAGCAGAAGAATTGCAGCGCCAGAATGATCACCTTCGGCGAACGGAAGGCTTCGGCGTAGTTCTTCACCGCTTTGATCCCGACCTGTTCGGCGGCGAGAGCGCTTTCCAGATCGTGCTTTTCCTGGTCGTTGAGCCATTTGGCCTGGGCCGGACGATCATCGGCCAGTTTCCACCAGATGAATGCCCAGAGCACCGCCGGCAGCCCTTCGATGATGAACATCCAGCGCCAGCTGAAATGCTGCACCAGATACCCCGAAACCACCGACATCCAGAGCATCGTTACCGGGTTGCCCAGTATCAGGAAGGTGTTGGCCCGCGAGCGTTCGGCGCGGGTGAACCAGTGACACAGGTACACCAGCATTGCCGGCATCACCGCCGCTTCGACCACGCCAAGCATGAAGCGGATGACGATTAGCCAATAGGCGTTGGAGACCACACCGGTCAGCGTGGCGAGCCCGCCCCAGAGGATCAGGCTGACGAAGATCAGTTTCTTCACACTGTGCTTTTGCGCGTAGATCGCTCCGGGCACCTGGAAGAAAAAGTAACCGAGGAAGAACAGCGCGCCGAGCAGCGAGGACAGGCCTGGGGTGATCATCAGGTCCTCAGCCATTCCGGACGCAGCAGCGAATCCGTAATTGGCGCGGTCCAGGTACGCCAGGCTGTAGGTGATGAACACGATCGGCATGATGTACCACCAGCGGCGGGTGGCGAGGGTTGCGGTTTTCATGGTCTTGCTCCTGAGCTTGTTGTTTTTGTCGCAGCAGGTTCAAAAAATGTTGAGTCTGTTACGCCCCCTTCGCGAGCAAGCTCGCTCCCACAGTGTCCGTGGCGTACACAAGACTTGTGGGAGCGAGCTTGCTCGCGAAGGCGGCCTCGAATTCAGCGATGAGTTCGGATCGGGTCGGCAAACCCTCCATATCGCCACGGCTCTGCACCGCGCGGCTGCCAATCCAGTTGGCGCGTCTGACCGCCTCGGGGAAACTCTGATGCTCCAGCAGGGCGCTGATCATCCCGACCGCAAAACCATCCCCGGCGCCGACCGTATCGACCACGGTTTCAACCGGCACCCCGGCGACAAACCCCTGATCCAGATGCGTGCGGTAATACGCACCCTGCGGCCCGAGTTTGATCGCCACGGCTTCGGCACCCTGATCGAGATAGAACGCCGCGATATCCGCTGGGTCTTCAAACCCGGTCAGCAACCGACCTTCGCTCAACCCCGGCAACACCCAATGGGCGAGGGCGGCTAGCCGGTTGATCTCGCGGATCATCTCCTGCTCGCTGCCCCACAGGCTCGGGCGCAGGTTCGGATCGAACGACACACTGCGTCCGGCGTTGCGCATGCGGGTCATCAGTTCTCGGGACATTTCCCGCGCCGAGGCAGACAGCGCCGGCGGAATGCCGGTGGCGTGCAGATGCCGGGCGCTTAACAGCGTCGGGGTGATCGACTGCGACGACAGATGACTGGCCGCCGAGCCGCGACGGAAGTACTCGACCGTCGGATCGCTGCCGTCATCGTTGCGCGATTTGAGCTGGAAACCGGTTGGGTGAGCGTTGTCGACTTCGACATGGCTGCAATCCAGACCTTCGCGAGCCAGGGTTTCAACGACAAATCGTCCCAGCGAATCGGCTCCGACACGGCTCAGCCACGCGACCTTGAAGCCCAGCCGGGAAAGTCCGATGGCCACGTTGCTGTCGGCCCCGGCAATCCGTTTGTGAAACTGCTCGACCGAGGCCAGGGCGCCGCTCTGTTCAGCAACAAACATGGCCATGGTTTCGCCAAACGACAGAATATCGATCTCAGACATGAGCAGGCTCCAGGCGGGATTGGCCGAGGCGGGCGAGGGCGGCGACGTGTTCGCTGGTGAGTTGCACCAGGTCTTCGCCCTGTAACGGGTATTCGGCGGCGCGCATGACCCCTTGGGCCATGTGCCGCAGCAGTTGTTCCCACAAATGCAGGTCAGTGGCGGCCGGCGGCACGGCAACCAGTTTGCCGTCGGCGCGGCGGGCCACGGCTTTGCAATGCACGTAGCCGACGTGGCGGCCCAACAAGCGTGCGGCGCTGGTGGCGGACTGGTCTTGCCACTGCCAGTTGCCAATGTCGAAGGTCATCTTGATCGGCAGGTTGTGCTGCTCGACGGCAGCGAAGAAACGCTGGAAGGGTTCGATCCGCCCGCCGTGCAGTGTCTGGTCGTTTTCCACCAGCAGTTGCACCGGGCTTTGCGCAAGGATTTGCCCCAGTGTTTGCAGATCGTTGTTGTCGGTGAAAAAGCCAAGGGAAACCTTCAGCCACTTCGAGCCGAACGCTTCAGCGTTTTGCAGCGCAGTGATGAGTTCGGGATTGGGCCGCGACTGGCCGGCCAGCCACAGTTCGGTGGGCGAGGAGTAGATGCTTTGCAGGCCTTCAGCCTGTGTAGCTGCGGCGAGCTGTTCAGGAACTTCGTTGGTCAGCAGTTCTTCGCGCCACTCGATGCGATTGGCGCCGGCAGCGGCCAGCACTTCGAGGAACGAAGCCTGACCACGACGGCGAACGAGGTCGGCGCCGTAGCTGGACAGACTGATGGAAACGGCAGGTTTATTCATTGTTATCTACCTCTGAAACCGGTTTCATTTTTGTTCAAAAAAAACATCAAGTTGTGCAGCGCTCTTTCGGGCCCCTTCGCGGGCAAGCCCGCTCCCACACTGTTCGTGGCGAACACAGAGACTGTGTATGAAATTGGGCCTGTGGGAGCGGGCTTGCCCGCGAATAGGCCGTGTCAGTCACCACAAAATCCACGGGTCGAACCCCGTTCAATGAGCATCGGCGCAAAATCCAGTGTCCGCGCTGCCTCGATATCCCCACGCAACCGCTTGAGCAAACATTCAAACGCCCGCGCACCAATCTCTTCCGTTGGCTGGGCAAGGGCGGTAATCCCGCTCCCCACCAACGGATACCAATCCAGATCATCCAGCGCGATCAAACCGACATCCTCGAACAGCCGGCAGCCAATCTCGCGCAAGACCAGAGTGCAGGCCAGCGCCGCCACGCCATTGGCGCAGAACAGGGCTTTCGGGCCCGAATCAGGTGTGTTCAAAAAGGTTTGAAGATCGTTCGCAAGGCTTGGGCCGGTTTCCAGCACCGCGCCACGCATGTCTTCGCGTTGGCCAATCTGCTGCTGAAAACCGCTGACCCGCTCGATCCGTGAACTGGTGCCGTCATACGGTTCGGTGACGAGCAGTACATCCCGATAGCCGCGTTGCTGAAGATGTTCCAGCGCCATCTCGATGGCTTGCGGGTTGTCCAGTCCGACCATATCGCTGTCCAGCTTCTCGACCTTGCGATCCACCAGCACCAGCGGCATTTCCCGCTTCAACTCATCCAGCTCATCCCGGTGATGGCCCAGGGTGTTCACGATCAGCCCTTCGATGTTGTACGAGCGCAACAGCGCCAAGTGCTGGCGTTCCTGCTCGTCATCGCGGTCGGTGTTGCACACCACCAGGCTGTAACCGTGCCGGCGGCAGGCGGTTTCCACACCGTGCATCACGGCAATCGAATAAGGGTTGCGGATATCGGCCACCAGCATGCCGATCAGGCGTGTGCGGCCGCGTTTCAGGCCTCGGGCCATTTGATTGGGGCGGTAGCCGAGTTCGGCAATCGCCTGCTCGATGCGCTGGGCAATGGCATCGGAGAGCAGGGCACGGTCATCGCCGATGAAGCGCGAGACACTGGCCTTGGACACGCCAGCGTGTTCGGCGACGTCAAGCATGGTCACGCGGCTGCGCTGGGCGGCGGAGAAGTCATTCATAGGGGTGGACCTTGTTTTTATGTCATGAAACCGGTTTCAGGAAACCCGTTTCTCGGCTCTTCGTCAAGTCAGAAAAACTGCTTCTTCACAAGGAAAACCGACCGACGGTAGAAAGACCTGTCAGATCTGACAGTTGGCGAGCGCTTCGACGCCGCGTTTAATCTGGTCAGCGTTCAGTCAATGCAACATCTGACATTCAGCCGTGTTCAAGAGAGACTTTGCTCATGATCTCAAGTGATCCGTTGGATTTTGATCCGCCGCAGGTTGACGGCGTAGAAGACCCGGCAATCGATCCGGAGGGATTGATTCCGCTCGAGTTACTCCTTAAGGGGATTGACGTTGTCGTGCCCCTCTGGGATGAGCCGGCAACCGATCCCGGGGAGCGGGACATTCTGACTGTGAACTTTGTGCAGCCCGGCCAAACCCCGGTAAAAATCCCGAACATCTACCGACCTGAGGATATGCTGCCTCAGTTCAGGATACATATCGGCCCCGAGCACCTGTTGAATGATGGCGTCGGGGAACTCTGGTATGACCTTTTAAACACGGCCGATAATTCATCCAAATCACAGCGGCGGAATTTGACGATTGATCGCGTGCCTGTACCGATCGATCTGGAAGGTGTCGAATTTTTAAATAGCGATATTTGGGGTTACTACAACTGCCAAACCACTCCGCCGATTTGGGAAGGCATACATCTTCGTGTTCCTCCATTAACTTTATTTAGAACAGGCGATCGATGTGAAGTGACCTGGCGAGGGTACTCTTCGCTAAATGGCAGCGACCCGGAGATCGTTGGCGCGAGATGGGTAAATATACGGAATAGTCTGACTGACAAGGACATTCGTGAAGGATATCCGCTTTTAGTGGAGCCCTACGATGCACATATAAAACCCATGGAGAGAGAATCATCAGCCACTGTCATTTTTCAAATTTATCGCGGAAGCAGACTAGTAGGGGCGTCCAAAGTCGCACTGGTAAAAATTGACAGAATTATTCCAGGTCAAGAAATGCCCTGCGGCCCTTGATGTTTGACGGTAAGTTAGTTTTGAGCAGCACTGTTGGGAAAAGTAATTGAAAATATAACGTCTTGATTAATTTAACTGCGGGAGTTTTAAAATGAACAGTCGGGTTGAAAAAGCTATATTGTCCAGGAGGATTTTACTTCAGAAAAGTTACGGCGCAGCTGGAGTGTTCGCAGATCCTCCAGCCGTCGACATTCCTGTACAAACGCTGCCTGCAGGCGACTTGCGTATTCCGGTTCCAGCGCTTGGCGCGCCACTTGTATACACCATCCCAAGGCCAACTGAACCAGAAGATGAAGATGATCTGATCGAGTTCAAAATTCGCGTAAAAGGCACAATCCCCTGGTTGGACATCGAACCCATGCAACCGCTGGGGCCGATTGCCGATCGCCAATGGCCTTTGCAAAAAACCATTCCGTTAACGCCATGGATGACCGAAAAAACGACACCGGAGACTCCAACAGAATACGAAATTCAATATATCTACTGGTACGGTGCGGTCAACGAAGGCAAGTCGGTGATTAAGACATACGCCATTGACCGGACGCCGCCTTACAGAGTCAAAGACCCGGCTTCCAATCTTTCTCCCAAGGCGGCCAATTATCCGGCCTCCATCCCGCCGGGCAGCATCATCGATGAAAAGGTCATCGCGGATAATCCGGACGGTATCGTGTTGACTGCTGCGGCTTACAACAATTATCACGCCACGGACGAATTGTGGGCCTGGTTTGGCAAGGCTCCGGATACGGTGCGTGACGAGCCGGTAGTTAAAGTCACCTTGCCTGCTTCCCGTGAATTTACGATTCCTATCAAAAACTACGCTGACGCTGAAGAGGGTAATAACACGGTTGTTTATCAAGTAACGGATCTTGCCGGCAACAAGGGAAAAATCTCGAATCCCGTCTCCCGTGAAATCAGACGGATTGCCGATCCGACGGAGTTTAAAAATCCGGTCGTGCCACTGGCTGAAGACGGCCTGATTGACCTGGCCGACTGCAGTCTGGGCGTTACTCTTGAGGCCGAAGTGCCTGTTCCGAATGCGCCAACAGACACCTTGGCGGCTTATTGGGGTAGTGAGGAGTTGGGTGAGAAACCCGTCAGTGGCGCCGTCGGTGGAAAGCTGACCTGGGATGTACCCTATGACAAGATCAAGAAGGTATACGGCAATACCGACGGTGATGAAGAAACCGAATTCAGTTATGCCATGTTCAGAGGCGATCGACATATTGGTGGCAACAAGGACACGACCCTTGTCAATATCTCCTACTTAGGCCCTGTCAATCCCGATGAGCCCGATCCGGTCCACCCTGATTTTGAGCAACCTGTACTGCAGTTTGCGGGCGGTAGTACAGACAAGGTAGAGGAATCGGACTACGGGAATGATGCTAAACTTTCTGTCAAGCTGTTCGCGGCCCCTCCTGCCGAAGAAGGATGGAAAGCTACGATCTACTATGACGATGAGTTGGTGAAAACCTTCGAACTGCGGGGCGGTGATGAGGGCAAAACGCTAGAGGCGCCTTTACTCTGGAGCACTATATTCACTCACGGTCCAGGCACCAAACCTGTCCACTGGATACTTCATAGTGATAGCAATCCCAACCCGATTTCCTGTATTCCAAAAGATATTCCTGTTGCTGCGTTTCCAATCCAGACACCGGCACCTGAAGTGCAAAATCTTGCTGGCCCACTGAAAAGAATCGGTTGTACAACATTGAACTGGGGAACCGGTGACGGAACTTCTCGCCGGAACTTGCAAGTCATCATTCCGAAAAGTGGCTACACCGTTCCTGGCGAGAAAATTACGTTGAGTTTCGCTGCGTATACTGATGCCACTCCTCCGGTACTGGTTCCAGGGACGGAGATTACAGCAGAGCTAGACGTACCTGATCCTTATCCAGAAGCAGGCGCAACCATTGAAATTGGTGTGTATGCAACACACTTCAAACCAGCCAATCGGGCAAACGGAGTGCTGTCTTATACGATTACTCGTTCGGGCACAACACCGACTCCCGATTCAGCAGAGGCGCAGCATTTCATCCTGCTGACAAACAGCGAAGGACAGTACTGTGACGAAGTTTACCCCGCACCTTAAAGCGGGCGGCAGACAGTGTGGTCGGGGAGCCGGGCATGCTGTCTGCTGTTACTCTGTTCACCGCAAAGTTTTATGGTTGGCTTTTCCGACAAAGAAAGAGATTAATCCTACATAAATTTACGCTACTTCAAGCTAGCTTAGCGACCCTCGTTTTCATGGCCCTTTCCCCGTGGCTCGTTTTAAATAACAGGTGTTCACTATGCAAAGAAAAATATCGAATGTACTTCTACGCGATATCCATTGGGGGATAGTGCTTTCATCTGTTCTAGCTCTGTTTTCGCAAATCGCCATCGCAGGAAATCTGATCGGAGGGACTACAACGATTACTGGAGGCACTCCCGAGGACTGGACGCTCAGTTCCAATGCAACCTTGAATGTCAATGGTGCTGACACCTTGTTTATCAACACGGATGCTTCAGTCCTCAATGTCAATGCGGGTAATACTCAACAAATTGCTGCCCGCAATGGTTCACAGGTTAATCTGAGCGGCGCGAACGTTTCAGGTGTAAGTGGTTTGGCAGCGGTGACACTTGTCAACAGCGATGGCAGCATCAAAAACAGCACGATCAATGGTAATCGGGTCGGGCTTCAGGTTGTGCGTGATGCAAGTACCCTGACCGGATCGACTGCCACCGTAAGCGGCAAAAGTGTTATAACCGGCGTGACGGGCGGCGCATTGGTCAGCGCGTTCAGTCGTCTGGATATTGTCGACTCAACCCTTCAGGCAACGGGTGCCAGCAGTTACGGGGTGCGCCTGGCGAGCGGTCAGGCAACGGCAACGGACAGCACAATCATAGGAGGACAATACGGCGTAATCATTGGGCTGGACGGTAACTCCGTGCAGCCTGCGACACTGACCCTTACCAAGACAACCGTTGAAGGCGTAACGGGCTCCGCCATTCTGGTCGACTTCGCCAACGCTGGATCGTCCAGAGCGACCATCACTCTGGACAATGCGAATCTGGTGGCAGGCAACGGCACAATACTGGATGTACGGGGCGGTGCAACGGCCTCGATGAAGGTGAATAACAGTACCTTGAATGGCAATGTCATCAATGAAGCTGGCAGCACCGCTGAATTGGTATTGCAAAACAACTCGGCGCTGACCGGGCGTTTGGAAAACGTTTCTCATGCAACCATCAACGACACATCTCGTTGGGTTCTGGTGGGCGATGGCCAGATTGAAAACCTTACTTTGAACGGTGGCACCGTGCGCTTCGGCGATGACAATGCTTTTTATCAATTAAACGTCGGACGACTGGCGGGAACTGGCCGTTTCGAGTTGGGCACTGACTTCGCCACGGGTCAGACAGACTTGCTGAATGTGACGGGGACAGCGACGGGGCGCCATGAGCTCGCAATCAGCAGTTCCGGTGTTGATCCGGCGGCCGGTCAACCGATCCGGGTGGTGCAGACTGCCGGGGGCAATGCAGAGTTCTTCATGAATCGTCCGGTCGACCTTGGCACCTACTCATACGGTCTGGAAAAAAACGGCAATGACTGGATTCTTGATCCAACAACCACAACGGTCAGCCCTGGAGCGCGTTCGGTGTTGGCATTATTCAACACTGCGCCGACCGTGTGGTATGGCGAACTTGCCTCACTGCGTTCGCGCATGGGCGAGTTGCGTTTCAACGGCGGGCAAGGTGGTGCCTGGGGGCGTACCTATGGCAACAAATACAATGTCGCCGATGCCTCAGGTGTCGGCTACCAACAAACCCAGCAGGGTTTTACGTTAGGCGCTGATACTCCACTGCCATTTGGAGACGGACAATGGCTGATCGGCGTGATGGCAGGGCACAGCAAGTCGGATTTGAACCTGGATGGCGGAACTTCCGGCACGGTTACAAGCAATTATCTGGGAACCTACCTCACCTGGATTGACCCGCTCAGCGGTTATTACGTTGATGGGGTACTCAAGGTGAACCGCTTTCGCAACAACGCAAAAGTCAGCTTGAGCGACGGTGGCAGGGCCAAGGGCGACTATGACAACACGGGGGTGGGTGGTTCAGTCGAGCTGGGGCGGCACATCAAACTGGATGATGGCGTTTTCATTGAGCCCTACACCAAGTGGTCCGGCGTGGTCATTGAGGGCAAGCATTTTTCCCTGAATAACGACATGCAAGCCGATGGCGACCGTACTCGATCACTCCTGGGCGAGGCCGGCATGACCGTGGGACGCACATTTACGCTCGAACGCGATTTGAAAGTTCAACCCTACGCCCGTGTCGCGATGGTGCACGAGTTCGCGAAAAACAATGAAGTCAAAGTCAACAACAATGTATTCAATAATGACTTGTCGGGGAGTCGAGGTGAACTGGCTGTTGGCGTGGCAATTGCCATGACCGACCGCCTGCAGGTGCACTTTGATGCGGACTACAGCAGCGGGAAAAATATAGAGCGGCCAATAGGCTTGAATATCGGTGCCCGTTATAACTTCTAGACAACGCTGTAATGAGAGATCAATAAAAAAGGAAGCCAATGCTTCCTTTTTATTGCGTGCCAATATTCATGCGTCTCAAGCAACCTTCAAATTCTTTTTGAATCCTGCGCTATAGACATCACCGTGCGCACTGAAATCCAGGTTGACCAGCAGCTCTGCGTCTTCTTCGTCCTGATTCAGCAGTACGACATTTGTTAATTTTCCCGAAAAAATGCCTTCTTCATTGTCAAATGCCAACGTAGCGACTCCGCTTTTCTGCGAATAAATCAAAGGCTCTGTCGATACAGTGTTGTCGACAAAGGTGATACGAACCTGATTGGACTCTGGCGTGACAATGTATTCATCATTCGCCAAACTTCTACCGAACGAAATATGGATTTCTTTTGTTTTGTAGCTCGGGTGTGGTTCTCGATGCCGGGCAAGCATGACCAAAGTTGAACCAAATGGAGGGGGAAATACTTTTGATGTCAGCTCTACCAGTTGGGCATTGAATGGCTTGTCAGCGCCAACGGTTCCAGAGCAATTACCGGCCTTGGGAATGCTTTTGATATTTTTCATAAAAGTTGTCTCTGCATTGATGACATTGGATATCCAGGTAATGGAACTTCCCGGATTCCCTATCAGAGCGCTTAAGGCCGACGTTTGTAAACTGTCATACCTGACAGTTTACAAACGTCGGAAAAGGTGAAGCATCAGTGCTGTTCATGCAGTATTTTTTGTCAACCAAACAACCCTGCCGCAATATTGATCGAGAACCCAAGAATCGCCGTGTTGAACACAAACCCGATCAACGACTGCGCCAGCACGATCTTGCGTATTTCCCGCGTTGCCACACCCACATCAGCTGTCTGCACCGCCACGCCGATGGTGAACGAGAAGTACAGAAAGTCCCAGTAATTGGGCGTCGTCAGGCCTTCGGCAAAGCGCAGAGCCGGTTCCTTGCCGTCCCAGGTGTAAAACAGCCGGGCGTAGTGGACGCTGAAAATCACCCCGATCAGCAGCCATGAGCCGATGACCGTCAGCGCAGTAAAGCCGTAGTGCAGGAGTTTGCGGGTGGTTTCCAGATCCTTGCTGCCGGCCAGCTCCAGAGTGATGGCCGCCAGGCTGGCCAGCGCCGCAATACACACCACAAACAACACCAGCCCTGCGTTTTCATCCTCGATGACGGCAATCTGCTGGACGTCCGGCGCCTTGGCCCGGGCGGTGAGCCAGAGCATCAGCGCCAGATAGGTCCAGACCCCGGCATTCCAGCCGATGAGGATCTTGCTGATAACGGAATCGGCGGGTGCTAGCAGGCCCACGGCGAGACCGAGCAGGAAGGCGGCAGAGAGGCGAGGGTGGGTGCGGGCGAGGAAGCGCATGGGAACTCGATGGGCCAGGGTGGTTCAGATACCTTAGCCCAGCGCTGGCAGGTGTGAACATAACGCTGGATGTTTGCAAACCTCTGTGGGAGCGAGCTTGCTCGCGAATGCGTCCGGTCAGCCAAAATCCACTTTGAATGTGTCGACGCTTTCGCGAGCAAGCTCGCTCCCACATTTGAGATCAGTGGGGTTTGCTGAATCGTTGTACGAACTTTATGACGACAACGAAGAACACCGGCACAAAGATCACCGCCAATGTGGCCGTAATCATCCCGCCAATCACCCCGGTCCCAATCGCCTGCTGGCTCGCCGAACTCGCGCCGGTGGCAATCGCCAGCGGCACCACGCCCAGAATGAACGCCAGCGAAGTCATGACAATCGGCCGCAACCGCAGGCGCGCCGCTTGCAGCGTGGCGTCGATCAGATCGTGACCTTCGTCATACAGGCTCTTGGCAAACTCGATGATCAGGATCGCGTTCTTCGCCGACAGCCCGATGATGGTGATCAGGCCGACTTTGAAAAACACATCGTTTGGCATCCCGCGCAGGGTCACTGCCAGCACCGCACCGAGCACGCCCAACGGCACAACGAGCAGCACGGAAGTCGGAATCGACCAGCTCTCGTACAACGCCGCCAAACACAGGAACACGATCAGCAGCGACAGACCGAGCAGAATCGGAGCCTGACTGCCGGACAAACGTTCCTGCAGCGACAGCCCGGTCCATTCCTGGCCCAGGCCTTTAGGCCCTTGTGCCACCAGACGTTCGATTTCTGCCATCGCTTCGCCGGTGCTGTGGCCGGGTTTCGGCTCGCCGGAAATCGAGATCGCCGGGTAGCCGTTGTAGCGGGTCAGCTGTGCCGGCCCTTGAGTCCACGTGGCGCGGACGAATGCCGACAGCGGCACCATTTTCCCGACGTCGTTGCGCACGTGCATTTTCAGCAGATCATCGACCTGACTGCGACGATCGCCTTCAGCCTGCACGACAACCCGTTGCATCCGCCCCTGATTGGGGAAGTCGTTGACGTACGAAGAACCGATGGCGGTGGACAGCACGTTGCCGACGTCGGCGAAGGAAATGCCCAGCGCGTTGGCCTGCTTGCGGTCCACTTCCAGTTGCACTTGCGGTGCTTCGGCCAGGGCGCTTTCACGCACGTTCATCAGGATCGGGCTTTTCTCGGCGGCTTCCAGCAACTGGCTACGCGCTTCCATCAAGGTCGCATGACCGAGGCCGCCGCGATCCTGCAGGCGGAACTCGAAGCCGCTGGACGTGCCGAGACCGTCCACCGGCGGCGGCAGTACGGCGAAGGCTACGGCGTCCTTGATCTGGCTGAGGGCGATGTTGGCGCGGTCGGCAATCGAGCTGGCCGAGTCGTCGCTGCCACGCTGCGACCAGTCCTTGAGCGTGGTGAAGGCCAATGCGGCGTTCTGCCCGCTGCCGGAAAAACTGAAACCGAGGATCACCGTGCTGTCGCCCACGCCCGGTTCGCCGGCGTTGTGCGCTTCGATCTGCTCGACCACCTGCACCGTGCGGTTCTTGCTCGCGCCGGGCGGCAGTTGAATGTCGGTGATGGTGTAACCCTGGTCTTCGACCGGCAGGAACGAGGAGGGCAGGCGCGCGAAGCACAGGCCCAGACCTACCAGCAATACAACGTAGATCAGCAGATAGCGCCCGGTGCGTTTCAGCGCGTAGCCGACCCAGCCCTGATAGCGATTGGTCAGTTGTTCGAAGCGGCGGTTGAACCAGCCGAAGAACCCGGTTTTCTCGTGATGTTCGCCCTTGGCGATCGGCTTGAGCAGTGTTGCGCACAATGCCGGAGTCAAGGTCAGCGCGAGGAACGCCGAGAACAGAATCGAAGTGGCCATCGACAGCGAGAACTGGCGATAGATGACGCCCACCGAGCCCTGCATGAACGCCATCGGGATGAACACCGCCACCAGCACCAGCGTAATGCCGATGATCGCGCCGGTGATCTGGGTCATCGCCTTGCGGGTCGCTTCTTTCGGCGACAGGCCTTCGGTGGCCATGATCCGTTCGACGTTCTCCACCACCACGATGGCGTCGTCCACCAGAATGCCGATGGCCAGCACCATGCCGAACATGGTCAGCACGTTGATCGAGAACCCCAGCGCCAGCATGGTTGCGAAGGTGCCCATCAGCGCCACCGGCACCACCAGCGTCGGAATCAGGGTGTAGCGGATGTTCTGCAGGAACAGGAACATCACCGCGAATACCAGCAACATGGCCTCGCCGAGGGTGTAGACCACTTTGGTGATCGAGACCTTCACGAATGGCGAGGTGTCGTAGGGAATCTTGTATTCCACGCCCGCCGGGAAATAGCGCGACAATTCGTCCATCTTCGCCCGGATCAGCGTTGCGGTGCTGAGGGCGTTGGCGCCCGGCGACAGTTGCACGCCGACCGCGGTGGACGGCTTGCCGTTCAGACGGGTGCCGAACTGGTATTCCTGGCTGCCGATCTCGACCCGCGCCACATCCTTGATGCGCACGGTGGAGCCGTCCGGATTGGCTTTGAGCACGATGTCGGCGAACTCTTCCGGCGTCGAAAGCTGCCCTTTGACCAGAATCGTCGCGGTGATTTCCTGAGTGCTCGGGTTCGGCAGATCGCCGATGCTGCCCGCCGAGACCTGGGCGTTCTGCGCGACGATAGCGGCGTTGACGTCAGCCGGCGTCAGGTTGAAACCGATCAGCTTCTGCGGATCGACCCAGATCCGCATCGCCCGCTCGGCGCCATACAGCTGGGCCTTGCCGACGCCGTCGATGCGCTTGATCTCGTTCATCACGTTGCGCGCCAGGTAATCGCTGAGCGCCACGTCATCGAGCTTGCCGTCGCTGGAGGTGAGGGTGATCAGCAGCAGGAAACCGGCGGAGACTTTTTCCACCTGCAAGCCCTGCTGGTTGACCGCTTGCGGCAGGCGCGACTCGACCACTTTGAGGCGGTTTTGCACATCGACCTGCGCCAGTTCCGGGTTGGTGCCCGGCTGGAAAGTGGCCTTGATCGTGGCGCTGCCGAGGCTGCTCTGGGATTCGAAATACAGCAGGTGATCGGCGCCGTTGAGCTCTTCCTCGATCAGGCTGACCACGCTTTCGTCGACGGTCTGCGCCGAGGCGCCCGGGTACACGGCATAGATTTCGATCTGCGGCGGCGCGACGTCGGGGTACTGCGCCACCGGCAATTGCGGGATGGCCAGCGCACCGGCCAACAGGATGAACAACGCGACGACCCAGGCGAACACCGGGCGGTCGATAAAGAACTGCGGCATAGAAGAGCGTCCTGCTTACTGACCAGAGGTCTGGGCAAGTGGAAGAGGGGTGTCGTCGATCTGCACCACTTCACCCGGACGGGCGTGTTGCAGGCCTTCGATGACGATGCGGTCGCCGGGCTTGAGGCCGCCGGTGACGATCCAGCGGTCGTTTTGCACTGCGCCAAGCTGAATCGGTTGCTGGGCGACGCGCATCTGATCGTCGACAGTCAGGACTTGCGCCACACCGGCGCTGTCACGCTGCACCGCGCGTTGCGGCACGGTCAGGCCGTGCTGAATCACGCCTTGTTCCAGACGCACGCGAACGTAGCTACCCGGCAGCAGATCGAGATCCGGGTTGGGGAACTCGCTGCGCAGGATGATCTGTCCGGTGCCCGGATCGACCGTGATGTCACTGAACAGCAACTTGCCCGGCAGGGGATAGAGGCTGCCGTCGTCCTGGATCAACGTGGCCTTGACTTGATCCTGGCCGACCTGTTGCAACTGGCCGGAACGGAATGCCCGACGCAGCTCATTCAGTTCGCGGGTCGACTGGGTCAGGTCGGCGTGGATCGGGTTCAACTGCTGGATCAGCGCCATGGGCGTGGTTTCGTTCTGGCCGACCAGCGCACCTTCGGTCACCAGAGCGCGACCGACACGCCCGGAAATCGGCGCGGTGACGGTGGCGTAACCAAGGTTCAGCTTCGCGTGCTCGACGGCAGCCTTGTTGGCGGCCACGTCGGCGGCCGTCTGCCGGGCATTGGCCCGGGCGTTGTCGTAGTCCTGAGCGCTGATGGCCTTGTCGTCGATCAACTGGGCGTAGCGCTGCTCTTGCAGCTTTGCCTGGAACGCGTTGGCCTCGGCCTTGCGCAGAGCGGCTTCGGCGCTGTCGAGGTCAGCCTTGAACGGTGCCGGATCGATGCGAAACAGCACGTCGCCCTTTTTCACGTCGCTGCCTTCGCGGTAAGTGCGTTGCAGCACCACGCCGGCTACCCGGGCGCGGACTTCGGCAATGCGCGGCGCGGCGATCCGACCGCTGAGTTCGCTGCTGATCGACAGGGGGCGCGCCTCAAGGGTTTCGATCCGCACGGTGGCCGGCGGCGCCTGTTCCTCGGCGTTCGAGGATTTATCACAGGCACTCAGCGTCAGCGCCAATGCGATCAGGCCGAGCCCGGCCAGCAGATTCTTCGACATGTACAACCCCCAATATTGATCTGCGCATCCTACGGACAGTCGCCGAGGGTAGCGGTGAAGCTTTGTAGCTGCTGTGTGAAATTGTGTAAGGGTTTTGCTCAGGTACGAGTGAGGGCGTATATCCTTTACGCCTTGAATTATTTCGTGACTGTTAAGCCACTTTCGCGAGCAAGCTCGCTCCCACAGGTTTTGTGAACGACACAAATTCAATGTGGGAGCGAGCTTGCTCGCGAAGAGGCCCTGACAAACACCACTGCAATATCTGGATCATCAATGCCCAACATTCTTCTGGTCGAAGACGACACCGCCCTCGCCGAACTGATCTCCAGTTACCTCGAACGTAACGGTTATTCCGTCAGCGTGATCGGCCGAGGCGACCATGTACGCGAACGGGCGCGGCTCAATCCACCGGATCTGGTGATTCTCGACCTGATGCTGCCGGGCCTCGACGGCTTGCAGGTGTGTCGGCTGTTGCGCGCCGATTCGGCGACGCTGCCGATCCTGATGCTCACCGCCCGCGATGACAGCCACGATCAGGTGCTGGGCCTGGAAATGGGCGCCGATGATTACGTCACCAAACCCTGCGAGCCGCGCGTCCTGCTGGCGCGGGTGCGCACTTTGCTGCGGCGCAGCAGCCTCGGCGAACCGATGACCGCCAACGACCGAATCCTGATGGGCAACCTGTGCATCGACCTGTCGGAGCGCACGGTGACCTGGCGCGAACAACCGGTGGAACTGTCCAGCGGCGAATACAACCTGCTGGTGGTACTGGCCCGGCATGCCGGCGAAGTGCTCAGTCGCGACCAAATCCTGCAACGCCTGCGCGGCATCGAGTTCAACGGCACCGACCGGTCGGTGGACGTGGCGATCTCCAAGCTGCGACGCAAGTTCGACGATCACGCCGGCGAGGCGCGCAAGATCAAGACAGTGTGGGGCAAGGGGTATTTGTTCAGCCGTTCCGAGTGGGAATGCTGAGCCGATGTTCAGAATCCTGTTTCGCCTCTATCTGGTGACGATCGTTTCCTATAGCGCGGCGATCTATCTGGTGCCGGATCTGGTGGTGATGGCGTTCAGGGATCGGTTCGTGACTTACAACCTTGATTACTCCCGTGGCCTGCAATCGCTGATCACCAAGCAGTTTCGCGCGGTGCCGCAGGATCAGTGGCCGGCGCTCGCGGCCTCGATGGACAAGGATTTCCAGCCGCTGCACATCGTGCTCGCTCGCATTGATGACGCCGATTTCACGGCGATCGAGCAAGAGCGTCTGCGCCGTGGCGAGAACGTGGTGCGCATCGGCGATTGGGGCTGGCGCACCCTGGCGGTCACGCCGCTGAATGACGAAATGGCAGTGCAGATGGTGGTGCCGCCGGATCCGATGGACGTGAATCTGTTGTACTGGAGCATCAACGTGCTGATCGGCGCGAGTCTGCTGGCGTGCCTATTGCTCTGGTTTCGTCCGCACTGGCGCGACCTCGAACGTCTCAAAGGCACCGCCGAGCGTTTCGGCAAAGGGCATTTGAGCGAGCGCACGCAGATTGGATCGAGTTCGAACATCGGCAGTCTGGCTCATGTGTTCGACACGATGGCCGGCGATATCGAAAACCTGCTCAACCAGCAGCGTGACTTGCTCAATGCGGTGTCCCACGAACTGCGCACGCCGCTGACCCGCCTGGATTTCGGTCTGGCACTGGCGCTGTCCGACGAGCTGCCACAAGCCAGTCGCGAACGCCTGCAGGGGCTGGTCGCGCACATTCGCGAACTCGATGAATTGGTGCTGGAGTTGCTGTCCTACAGTCGCCTGCAGAATCCGGCGAAGTTGCCGGAGCAGGTCGAAGTGTCGCTGGACGAGTTCATCGACAGCATTCTGGGCAGCGTCGACGAAGAGCTGGAATCCCCGGAAATCGTCATCGATGTGCTGCTGCACAATCAGCTGGAACGCTTCTCCCTCGACCCGCGTCTGACGGCCCGCGCAATTCAGAACCTGCTGCGCAACGCCATGCGCTACTGCGAGAAACGCATTCAGATTGGCGTACAGGTTTGTCCGAAGGGCTGTGAGATCTGGGTGGATGATGACGGCATCGGCATTCCGGAAGATGAGCGGGAGCGGATTTTCGAGCCGTTCTATCGACTGGACCGCAGCCGCGATCGGGCTACGGGCGGGTTTGGCCTGGGGCTGGCGATCAGTCGTCGGGCGCTGGAGGCGCAGGGCGGGACGTTGACCGTGGAAAGCTCGCCGTTGGGCGGGGCGCGGTTCAGGCTCTGGCTGCCAACCCCCATGTAATGCTCGTTCCCACGCTCCGCGTGGGAATGCATACCGTGACGCTCCGCCTCACAGTGGACGCAGAGCGTCCATGGCGGCATTCCCACGCAGAGCGTGGGAACGATCAGTGCGCTGGGTGGAAATTAGAGGATCTCAGTGGACTGGATCAACCCGACCCCGGCCACCTGCATCCGCTCGATCGCCGCCGCCAGCGAGCCATTCAAATCAATCGCCCGGCACGCATCCAGCACCACAAAAGTGTTAAACCCCGCCGCCCGCGCATCCAGCGCAGAGAACATCACGCAGAAATCCAGCGCCAGCCCGACCATGTACACCGTGTCGATGCCGCGTTCCTTCAGATAACCGGCCAGACCCGTGGTCGTGACGCGATCCGCTTCCAGAAACGCCGAATAGCTGTCGATGTCCGGGTTGCAACCCTTGCGGATGATCAGTTGTGCGTGGGGCAAGTCGAGTCCCGAATGAAACTCGGCACCACGTGAACCCTGAATGCAATGATCCGGCCACAGCGTCTGCTCGCCATACGGCAGTTGAATCAGATCGTAGGGCTGGCGGCCGGGATGGCTGGAGGCAAACGAAGCATGCCCGGCCGGGTGCCAGTCCTGGGAAATGACCACTTGCTTGAACTGCCCGGCGAGCCGGTTGATCAGCGGAACGACCAGATCACCTTCGGGCACGGCCAACTGGCCGCCGGGAATGAAGTCGTTCTGCACGTCGATGACCAGCAGGGCGGTGCGTGGCGAAATCGGCATAAATCCATCCTTCTTGGAAAATCACCTGGGCAGCATAGTGACAAAATTCTTTAAACGTTCAGCCGGGTCTTGAACATTTTCGCCATGTCTTCCAGCTCGGAAGCCGGGTGATGGCCGATCAGCATCCAGGCATGTTCACGTTCGGTCCAGTACACCACGTTCATCCCGTGGCGGCGTTCATGGGCCAGCGGCTGGCTGCCGCTGTTGGAGCGGGTGACGCACAGCGCCAGCGGGCCGTGGGTGGCGTCGAGCCAGGTCATCTGGGCGATGGGCACGCCGTCATACTCGAGCAATTGCGCGCGTTTGAACTGTGCGCCCGGCAGTTTCAGTTTCGCTGGCGACAGGCTTACGCCCAGCCGCGCATCGACGGTTCGCAACTGCGCCAGTTGCGAGGCCTCATCAGTGGGCAAATGTTCGAGGGTCTGTGGCACATACAGCGCCATGTAATCGCCCACCAGCTCGCGCCAGTTATGCGATTGCTGCGTTTGCCAGGCAAGAAACAAACGGTCCGCCGCGACACCTGCGAGTGCCACGCCCGCTGCGGTTGCGCCGATGAACCAGCGCCGGCTGAAACCGGGTTTCTGCGGTGACGGCGCGGCATCGAGCCGGGCCTGCAAACGGTCGAGCGGCGCCTGTAGCGCCAGTTCGTCGTAGGCCGCCTTGAATGGCAGGTTGCTGCGGCTCAGCCACTGCACTCGCAAGCTCAGCAGGGGGTCGTCGGCGATGAGGCTGTCGAGCTGGCTGCGCTGTTCGCGGTCCAGTTCATCGTCCAGATACGCCACCAGTTGCTCGTCGGAGGGCGTATTCATTGCCGGTCTCCTGCGGGGTTCTTCGGCACCGCTTGCAGCGGCGGGTACTCGGCGAGTTTCAGGCGCGCGGTGGCCAGACGGCTCATGACTGTGCCGATCGGCACTTGCAGGATCTCGGCGACTTCGCGGTAGGACAGGCCCTCAACGTACGCGAGATACACCGTTTCACGCTGGGTTTCCGGCAGCGCATCGACCCGGCGGATCACCTGCGCGGCCATCACGTGGGTCTGCGCGGCGTATTCGCCATCGAACGTCAGCTGACTTTCGGCATCCGCCACACCCTGGCCCTGGCGCACCCGGCGGGCGCGCACTTCGTTGAGCCAGATCGAATGCAGAATGCTCAGCAGCCATCGGTCCATGCGCGTGCCGGCCACGTACTGGCCCGAACGCTCGAGCGCCCGCACGCAGGTGGCTTGCACAAGATCCTCGGCCACGTGCCGATTGCGCGACAGCAGCAAGCCGTAACGCCACAGGCGCGCCAAGTGTTGCCCGAGTTCGGCTCTGAAGGCCTGATCGCTGAAAATGTTCGCCTCCGCGTGTCGTGTCAGGTTTTCGATGAATCGTTGATGGCTTCGGCCAGGTCCCGGTATTCCTCGCAGGTCGTGCCGCAGATCTTCTGGATGTGCTGCAACTGCTCCTGCGCCAGGTCGATGCGACCCTTGGTGACGTAGGCCTCGCCCAGGTATTCGCGGACTTGCGCGTACTGCGGATCGAGTTTCACCGATTGCAGGTAATAACCGATGCCTTCGTCGGTTCGGCCCAGTTTTCGCGTGGCATAACCGCGATAGTTGAGGGCTTTGGCAGTGTTCGGCTGTTTCAAGGTGTCCAGTAAGGCGAGGGCTTCTTCATATCGGCCGTCTTTGGCCAGGCGATAGGCATAGTCAGTGCGGTCGGCATCCGGAACGAGACTGCTGGTCTGCCTGACACATTTCTGTGTCTTGCTGTCGAACACCTGGCCTTTCGGGCAGTTGGGTTTCTGGACCGGCTCGTCTTCATCGCCATGGGCGAGGGCCAGAGGGCTCGACAGCACCGCGGCCATCAGCAACGGGGCGGCGAACATAACGGAACGAAGGGTCATGGGCAAGGCTCCACAGTGGGTTGCGTTTGTCTTTGAACACCGCAGGGTGAAATTTTATTCATTGCTTTGTCAGGTGCCATTCAAGGAAAGCCCAAAATCGAGCGCTATGCTCGAGACGTCTGTCGCCGAACTGTCGTTCCACCCTGGGAGTTGCGCCATGAAAGATCAGGTTCATCATTCCGCCGCCGCTGGCTATAAAACCGCCGCCGACACCTACGTCAAAGGTCGGCCGGACTACCCGCCGGCCGTCACCGACTGGCTTACGGGAACGTTGGGCCTTGATGCGCACAAGACCGTTATCGACCTGGGCGCCGGCACTGGCAAGTTCACCGGACGGCTGGTGGCGACCGGCGCACAGGTGATTGCCGTGGAGCCGGTGGCACAGATGCTGGACAAGCTCTCCGCCAGTTGGCCACAGGTGCTCGCCGTCAGTGCGATGGCGACGGATCTGCCCTTGCCCGACGCGTCGGTGGATGCGGTGGTCTGTGCTCAGGCCTTTCACTGGTTCGCCAGTACCGAGGCACTGGATGAAATCGCCCGTGTACTGAAACCGGGCGGCAAGCTCGGGCTGATCTGGAACCTGCGCGACACCAGCGTCGGTTGGGTGCCGAAACTCGACGCGATCGTCAATGCGCAGGAGGGCGACACCCCGCGTTATTACACCGGTGCGTGGCGCAAGGTGTTCCCGCATCCGGCGTTCGGGCCATTACAGGCAGAACACTTTCACCACGGTCACACAGGTGCACCTGAGGATGTGATTTTCAACCGGGTGCGTTCCACCAGTTTCATCGCGGCGCTGCCGGATGCACAACGGGCACGGATCGATGAGCAGCTACGGGCGTTGATCGCGTCCGATCCCGAGCTGCGCGGCAGGGATGTGCTGACCGTGCCTTACGAGACCGCTGCATTTGTCGCTGTGAAGGGGAGCTAGAGTCCCGCATTTGGCCGAACCGCCGTGCTGGTGCCTTGTTATAGTTCGGGCCTCATTTTCAGCCCGGTAAAGGATTTCTGCCATGACTCAATACACCGCCTTCAGCGTCGAACTGGCCGACAACATCGCCCATGTGCAGATCAATCGTCCGGAAAAGATCAACTCGATGAACGCCGCGTTCTGGAGTGAAATCGTCGAGGTGTTCCAATGGATCGACGACACCGACGAAGTGCGGGTGGTGGTGCTCAGTGGCGCCGGCAAGCACTTTTCCTCGGGCATCGACCTGATGATGCTGGCCGGCGTGGCCAATGAGTTGGGCAAGGACGTCGGCCGCAATGCGCGCCTGCTGCGCAAGAAGATCCTGACCCTGCAAGCCTCTTTCAATGCGGTCGACAATTGCCGCAAACCGGTGCTCGCGGCGATCCAGGGTTACTGCCTGGGTGGCGCCATCGACCTGATCGCCGCCTGCGACATGCGCTACGCCGCCGAAGACGCACAATTCTCGATCAAGGAAATCGATATCGGCATGGCGGCCGACGTCGGCACTCTGCAACGGTTGCCACGGATCGTGGGTGACGGCATGCTGCGTGAGCTGGCTTACACCGGTCGCACCTTTGGCGCCGAAGAGGCGCGCAGTATCGGCCTGGTCAATCGCGTCTACAGCGACAAGGACAGCCTGATCGAAGGCGTGATGGACATTGCTCGTGACATCGCGGGCAAGTCGCCGATTGCAATCACCGGCACCAAGGAAATGATCAGCTACATGCGCGACCATCGCATCGACGACGGTCTCGAGTACGTTGCCACCTGGAACGCCGCCATGCTGCAATCCAACGATTTGCGCGTGGCCATGGCCGCCCATATGAGCAAACAGAAACCCGAATTTCTGGATTGAGAAACCATGACACCTCGCTGGACCACTGCAGTACTGGACACCGATCAACCCGGCGGCTGGGCCGTGGCACGTAGCCCCGAGGGTTTCCTGTTCGATGACAACGGCGCGCTGTTCCCCCGGGAATGGCTCAAGCGCCAGGAGTTGTCGATCCTTGCCGAGCACGGTATCGGTCATCTCGATGGCGAACCGGTGTATCTGCTGGAACTGCGCAGCACCAGCGAGGTGCCGGGTTGCAACTGGAAAGGCCTGCGAGCGTTCATGCTCGATGGCGATCACACGATCTACAAAGTGCTGGGTTACGCGGCGCAGATCGGGACGTGGGCGCGCGAGCACCGTTTCTGTGGCAATTGCGGTCAGGCCATGACCCAGGTGCCGCGGGAGCGGGCGATGTATTGCCAGCCGTGCGATTTGCGCAGCTATCCGCGAATTTCGCCGAGTATGATCGTGCTGGTGACCCGTGGCGATGAAGTGCTGCTGGCGCGCTCACCGCGTTTTGTCACCGGGGTCTACAGCACGCTGGCCGGGTTTGCCGAACCGGGTGAGTCGGCCGAGGATTGCCTGATTCGCGAAGTGCGCGAGGAAGTGCAGATCGAGGTGAAGAACATTCAATACATGGGCAGCCAATGCTGGCCATTTCCGCACTCGATGATGCTCGGCTTCCATGCCGAATACGCCGGTGGCGAGATTGTCTGTCAGGAAGACGAGATCGAAGACGCCCAGTGGTTCAACGTGCACGATCTGCCGCCGTTGCCGGCGTCCAAATCGATTGCCCGTTACCTGATCGACGTCTATGTGGCGCGCCGTTTAGGCCACGCTGAACCAGTGTTGCCAGGCTAGACGCACGGTCAACCCCAGTACCACGGTGATGAACACCGGACGAATGAACTTGGCGCCGCCGCTGATCGCGGTGCGCGCCCCGAAGAATGCGCCGACCATCACCGACAGGCCCATGCTCAGGCCGATGATCCAGTCCACCTGCCCGGAAAACACGAACACCGACAGCGCCGCAATATTGCTGACGAAGTTCATGCTGCGCGCCACGCCGCTGGCCTTGACCAGATCGATCGGGTAGAGCAGCAGGCTGCTGACGGTCCAGAACGCGCCAGTGCCGGGCCCGGCCACGCCGTCGTAGAAACCGAGGCTGAAGCCCTGGGTCGATTGCCACTTTTTCTTGATCGGCGCGTCGCTGTCCAGCGGCGCTTTGGGCGTGCCACCGAACAACAGGTACAGGCCACAGGCGAAAACGATCACCGGCAGCATTTTGTTCAGCCATTCGGCGGGCAGGTAATGGGCGACGATGGCGCCGGTCAGCGCACCGACCAAAGTGCCGACAATCGCGTGCATCCACTGCTTGGGATGGAACAGCTTGCGTCGGTAGAAGGTGAAACTGGCGGTGGCCGAACCGAAGGTCGAACTCAACTTGTTGGTGCCCAGCACCAGGTGCGGCGGCAGGCCGGCGGTGAGCAGAGCTGGCGTGGTCAACAGACCGCCGCCGCCGGCGATGGCGTCGATGAATCCGGCAATGAAAGCGACAAGGGCCAGAACGGCCAGGGTAGTGAGGTCAACGCTGAGTTCGAAAGGCATGGAATCGGCTTATTCGGCAGGTTGCAGAGCTGGGCTGCGGGAGGGCAGTCATGTTACCTGTATCCAGCTTTTGCGGCGACCTGTCGGACGCCTTCGCGAGCAAGCCCGCTCCCACATTCTGGAATGCGTTCCCCTGTGGGAGCGAGCTTGCTCCGGGCGGCGATCCGACGAAGAGGTCAGGCCAATCCGCACATATCTCAACTGTTGCCCCTGGAACAGCCAGTCAACAAATCACCCTCTCACCATGCATTTCTATTGCCTGAAACCTCAATAAAACCGGGTCTCCCGCCGCTGGCACGCTTGCTGCTCTAGCTCTCTCATCTTCATCAACTGTCCCGAGGACACGCCAATGAGTCAGCAAGCCGTGAAATTTGCCTACTGGGTGCCGAACGTCAGCGGTGGGCTGGTGGTCAGCAAGATCGAGCAACGCACCGACTGGGGCATCGACTACAACCGCAAGCTGGCGCAACTGGCCGAGGCGGCGGGTTTCGAATACGCCCTGACGCAAATCCGCTTTACTGCCGGTTACGGCGCCGAGTTTCAGCATGAGTCGGTTGCCTTCAGCCATGCGCTGCTAGCCGCCACCAGCAAACTCAAAGTCATCGCCGCCATTCTGCCCGGCCCGTGGCAACCGGCGCTGGCGGCCAAACAGTTGGCGACCATCGATCAACTCACCAACGGCCGGATTGCGGTGAACATTGTCAGCGGCTGGTTCAAGGGCGAATTCCAGGCGATTGGCGAGCATTGGCTGGAGCACGACGAGCGCTATCGTCGTTCGGAGGAATTTATCCGTTCGCTGCGAGGGATCTGGAGCCAGGACAACTTCACTTTCCGTGGCGATTTCTATCGCTTCGACAACTACAGCCTCAAGCCGAAACCGCTGGGTCGCCCGGAAATCTTTCAGGGCGGCAGTTCCCGTGCTGCGCGGGACATGGCGGCGCGGGTCTCGGACTGGTATTTCACCAACGGCAACAGCGTTGAGGGCATCAAGGCGCAGGTCGACGACATTCGCGCCAAAGCGGCGGCGAATCATCATTCGGTGAAAGTCGGGGTGAATGCTTTTGTGATCGCCCGAGATACCGAGGAAGAAGCCAAAGCGGTGCTGGCGCAGATTATCGATCAGGCTGACCCGGAAGCGGTGAATGCGTTCGGTGATGCGGCGAAACAGGCGGGCAGGGCGTCGCCGGAAGGTGAGGGTAACTGGGCCAAATCGACCTTTGAAGATCTGGTGCAATACAACGACGGCTTCAAGACCAACCTGATCGGCACGCCGCAGCAGATTGCCGAGCGGATCGTGGCGTTGAAAGCGGTGGGAGTGGACCTGGTATTGGCGGGGTTCCTGCATTTTCAGGAAGAGGTGGAGTATTTCGGTCAGCGGGTGTTGCCGCTGGTGCGGGAGTTGGAAGCCAAAGCGCAATCGATCCAGACCGCCAACGTCGCCTGAACACCAAAAAAACTTCGTGGGAGCGAGCCTGCTCGCGATAGCGGACTGACAGTCAACTTAAATGTTGAATGATTGGCCGCGTCGCGAGCAGGCTCGCTCCCACATTATGGATCCCGGTGGTTTACAGACCGAGTTCGGACAACCCCGGATGATCATCCGGGCGCCGGCCCAGCGGCCAGTGGAACTTGCGTTCGCTTTCCTTGATCGGCATGTCGTTGATGCAGGCATATCGCTGGAACATCAGGCCATGCTCGTCGAATTCCCAGTTTTCGTTGCCGTAGGAACGGAACCAGTTGCCCGAGTCGTCGTGCCACTCATAGGCGTAGCGCACGGCGATGCGGGTGTCGGAGTAAGCCCAGAGCTCCTTGATCAGGCGGTAGTCCAATTCCTTGGCCCATTTGCGGGTCAGGAAACCCTTGGCTTCTTCGCGGTTGTTGGCGAATTCGGCGCGGTTGCGCCATTTGGTGTCCAGGGTGTAGGCCAGCGACACGCGCTCCGGGTCGCGGGAGTTCCAGCCATCCTCGGCCAGACGAACTTTTTCAATGGCCGATTCACGGTTGAACGGTGGCAATGGCGGACGAACTTCGGCTGCAGTAGACATGTTTGTCTCCCGATCTGTTAACAGTTAAACAACTTGTCAGGCTTATTAAGGCGTTACAGGTCCAATAACTTTCGCGCCATGCATTGCGCATTATCGGCGGCACTGTGATCACCCATCACAAGCGCTACGGTAATGGCGCCGTCAATCAGGATCAGCAGCTGTTTGGCCAGCAGCTGCGGGTCCTCGGCTCCATGTTCGGTACACAGCTCGCACAGGTAGTCGAGCAGCTTCTGTTTGTGGTCTTTGGCGACCTGGCGGACCGGATCCTCGGGATCGCCGGTCTCACCGCTGGTGTTGATGAAGGCGCAGCCCCGGAAACCTTCCGAGGCGAACCAGCCCTTGAGCACGGTAAACAGGTTGAGCAGACGGTCGGCCGGGGTTTCGGCCTGATCGACGGCGCTTCTGTACCAGTGCATCCAGCGCACGTCGCGGCGTTGCAGGGCGGCGACGGTCAACTCCTCCTTGTTGGCGAAGTAGCGGTAGATACTCTTTCTGGAAACACCGGCGGTTTTCACCAGTAGATCCATGCCGGTGGCGGCGATGCCACTTTTGTAGATCAACTTTTCGGTGACATCCAGAATGATGTCTCGGGTCGTGTTGTTGCTTGTGATTTCGTTCATGTGGTGAACAGTAGAACGATTGTTCTCCTTGGTCAAGCAGTTATTTCTATTGTTCTTGCTTTGATCGTTCCCACGCTCCGCGTGGGGCTGCAGCCCGGGACGCTCCGCGTCCCTTCCAGAGCTGGAACGCGGAGCGTCCCTTGAGGCATTCCCACGCAGAGCGTGGGAACGATCAACGATCAGTCAAGTCATTACAGACACTCACAAGACCCGAAGGAGTTGATGGTGTAAGCTCTCGGGTTCTTCGGATTCGACCCATTGCGAGCCCTATGCCGTTGCTTTTCAAACGCTCTCTGCTGCCCAAACTGCGCAGCTTTCCGCTGACCGCCGAGGCCGTGACGATCCTGCCCGGCGCCGCCGATTTTCGCCGTTGCCTGCTGGAGAAGATTGCCCAGGCGACCCAGCGCATCTATCTCGTCGCGCTCTATCTGCAAAACGACGAAGCCGGCCAGGAAATCCTTGATGCTTTGCACGCCGCCAAACTCAAGCGTCCCGAGCTTGAAATCGCGGTGGTCGTCGACTGGCTGCGGGCCCAGCGCGGCTTGATCGGCGCCGGCAAACAGCCAGGCAACTCGGCGTGGTATCAGGAGATGACCCGCACCCACCAGAGCGTGGTGCCGGTCTACGGCGTGCCGGTGCAGACCCGCGAGCTGTTCGGCGTTCTGCACCTGAAGGGC
Organism: Pseudomonas sp. B20(2017); assembly: GCF_002113125.1. GTDB lineage: Bacteria > Pseudomonadota > Gammaproteobacteria > Pseudomonadales > Pseudomonadaceae > Aquipseudomonas. The sequence continues at coordinate 101,422 of NZ_NEJP01000012.1, forward strand.
TTCGTGATCGACGATTGCGTGGTCTACAGCGGTGCGAGCCTGAACAACGTCTACCTGCACAAGTTCGACAAGTACCGTTTCGACCGTTATCACGTGCTGCAAAGCCGCGAACTGGCGGACTCGATGCACCATCTGGTCAAGCACGGTCTGATCGAATCGAAAGCGGTGCATCGCCTTGACCTGCCGAACCTGCCGACCACCCGCAGCCTGCGCAACGACATTGGCGACCTGCGCAGTCGCCTCAAATATGCGGCGTATGACACCAGCGCCGGCAGCACGGCTCATACCGGCCTGTCGGTCAGCCCGTTGCTGGGTGTGGGCAAGAACAACCCGCTGAACCGGGTGATTCTGGAGCTGATCGCCAGCGCGCAGAAGCAACTGACCATCTGCACGCCGTACTTCAACCTGCCGCTGGGGGTGATCCGCGAGATCAACCGGGCGCTGGCGCGCGGCGTGAAGATCGACATCGTGGTCGGCGACAAGACGGCCAACGACTTCTACATCCCGCCGACTGAGCCGTTCAAGGTGATCGCCGCGCTGCCGTATCTCTACGAGATCAGCCTGCGCCGTTTCGCCAAGCGGCATCAGCGCAACATCGACAGCGGCCAGTTGAACCTGCACCTGTGGCGTGAAGGCGACAACAGCTATCACCTCAAGGGTATGTGGATTGACCAGCGCTACACGCTGCTGACCGGCAACAACCTCAATCCACGAGCGTTCCGTCTCGATCTGGAAAACGCCTTGCTGATCGATGACCCGAAAGGCGAGTGGCTGGAACCGCGTCGCGCGGAGCTGGAGAACATTTTTGTTCACACCACACGGATTGCGCGTTTCCAGGACCTGGAAGCCTTGCCGGATTACCCGGCCGGGGTGGCCAAGTTCCTCAAGCGCGTGAGCCGGGTGCGGGTCGAGCGGTTGCTGTACCGGATTCTGTAAGGCACAGAATCTTCAGCGCCACTAGAAATGCCTTCGCGAGCAAGCTCGCTCCCACATTGGATCTTCGTTGAGCACAATTTCTGTGTTCAACAAAGACCTGGTGTGGGAGCGGGCTTGCTCGCGAAAGGGGTAGAACAGGCGCTACAAGTCTCAGTTCAGACCGAGCTTGCCACGCAATGTCGACAGGTCTTCGGCCAGGGTATTGACCGGGCCGACCAGCGCCTTGCGGTCGTTGTCCTTCACCTTGTCGTAAGTCTCGAAACCACCGTCCTTGGTCTTGTACTTGGCCAGAATCTTGTCCACGGTGGCGAAGTTCTTGTCGACTTTGGCGACAAAGGCCTTGTCCTGTTTCTCGATCTGCGGACGGAACAGGTCGACGATTTTTTTTGCGCCGTCGATGTTGCCCTGGAAGTCGTAGAGGTCGGTGTGGCTGTAACGGTCTTCTTCACCGGAGATCTTGGTCGCGGCGACTTCTTCGAGCAGCGCAGCGGCGCCGCCGACGACTTTTTCCGGCGGGAATGTCAGACCGGCGACGCGGGTCTGCAGGTCCTTCACGTCCTTGTTCAGGCCATCGGCCAAGGCGTCGAGATCCTTGGTGCTTTTTTCCGAGAACAGCGAGTACTCGATGCGGTGGAAACCGGTGAAGTCTTCGGCTTTCACGCCTTGCTCGTGGTCGTCGACCCGGGAGTCGATGGACGCGTCGAGGTCACTGAACAGCTCGGCGATCGGCTCGATTGACTCGTAATAAACGCGGGTCGGCGCGTAGAGCTTTTGCGCGGTGGCCAGGTCGCCTTTTTTCACCGCGTCGGTGAACTGCTGGGTGTGGCTGGCCAGTTCATCCAATTGTTCGGTGACGTAGATCTTGTAGTCCGACACCGGCCCCACCAGATCCAGTGGCGCGGTCGCGGCGAACGCCGACAGCGGGGTGTTGAGCAAACCAAGGGTCAGCAATAACGCGAGTGGCGTCTTTTTCATTGGGGGCGGCTCCTGTTGAATGCTATGCAGTTGTTTTTGGTTGAGTAGCGTTGAGCAGCGAGCGACCGATGAAGTCCTTGTCGCCCGTGACACCCGGCAGGGTGAAGAAGTAACCGCCGCCGACCGGCTTGAGGTATTCCTCCAGCGGCTCGCCATTGAGGCGGGTCTGCACGGTGATGAAGCCTTTTTCCAGGTCGGCCTGGTAACAGATGAACAGCAGGCCCATGTCGAGCTGGCCGTTCTTGTTCACGCCGTTGGAGTAATTGAACGGTCGGCGCAGGATCAGGTTGGCCTGGCTCGCGGCGGTGCGCGGATTGGCCAGGCGGATGTGCGCGTCGAGCTTGGTTAGTTTGCCTTCCGGGTCCTTGCTGTAATCCGGGACTTCGGTCTCATGGCTGGCGCCCATCGGCGCGCCGGTGGTTTTGACCCGGCCGATGATGCTTTCCTGTTCCTGCAACGGCGTGCGGTCCCAGCGTTCGACGAAATTGCGGATGATCCGCACCGCCTGATAGCTGCCGTGGGCCGCCCAGGCCGGTTCGTCGCTGCCCGGTTGCACCCAGACGATGCGATCCATGGCCTTGCCGTCGTTGGAATCCGGGTTGGCCGAACCGTCGCGGAAACCCAGGAAGTTACGTGCTGATTGCGCTGGCACGCCGGGCTTGGCCGGGGCTTGCGGTGGCACGCTGCCTTCCTGTTTCCAGCGCACCAGCAGCAGGTCCGGCAAGTTTTTCACGATGTCGCGCAGGGCGTGGATATTGGTGTCGGCGGTGTTGGAACAGAACTGCAGGCTCAGGTCGCCGTGGCAGCAATCGGCTTCCAGTGCATCGTTGGGGAAACCGACCATGCGGATCAGGCGCTTGGGTTTGGCTGCGGCGAGGCCGAAGCGCTCGTCGAACAGCGATTCGCCCACCGATACGGTGATGGTCAGGTTGTCCGGCGTCACCACCGGGCCGAGGATGCCGGAATCCGGCGGCGGCAATTTCGGGTCGATCTGCGCCACCGGGCCACCCTTCATCAGGAACGCGATGCGCTCGTTGAGGGTGCGGAACAGGCGTTCGAGATCTTCACGGTCGCTGGCCAGCACATCGAACGACACCAGCATGCCGGCCGCCGGACGCGGGGTGACGATGCCAGTCTGGTGCACACCATGGAAATCGTGGTGATCCTGGGTCTTGTCGCTGCTCGGCGCTTCGGTGACTTGCGCAGGCGCGGCGGCCATTGCCGGGCAGCTCAACGCTGTGCCGGCCAGTGCGACACCGGCGGCGCCCATGCCCATCAGTACGCGGCGACGTTGCAGGTTGAAGTGTTCGGAATCGTTCATCGGTATTCGTCTTCTGCTTACAGGCCGGAGAGGCCGAGGGCGGGATCAATGGCGTCGAGGGCGTCGGCCAGGGCCTTGGCCTTGTCGGCGATCTGCTTGCGTTGCTCACCGTTGACGGTGTCGTAACTGGCGTAGCCGTCCTTGACCTTGAAGCCGTTCAGCGTGGTATCGAAATCAGCCAGCGCGCTGTCGATTTTCGGCAGCAGGTCGGCGGCGGATTTGCTCAGCAGCGGACGCAGCAGTTCGACGACTTTGTGCGCGGTTTCCTGATTGGCCGTGAAGCCGTTGAGATCGCTGTGGCTGTAGCGCTCCTCTTCGCCGCTGGCGGCGCGCACGTCGGCGAGGGTGTTGAGGTTGCGCACGACGATTTCCACCAGTTGCTCCGGCGGCAGCGACTGGGCCAGCAGTTGTTGTTTCAGCGTGGTGACGTTGTCGAGCAAGCCTTGGGCAATGGGCGTCAGGCCGTCGAGTCTGCGTTGCTGGAACAGCGCGTATTCGAGACGGTGGAAGCCGACGAAGGCCGGATCCTGCTCGCGTTTTTCGAAGTAATCGGCGCGGGCGTTGATGCTGTTGTCCAGCTCGGCCAGGCGTTGCGCGGCCGGGGCCAGACGCTGGTACGCGGCGCGGGCCGGCAAATACAAAGCCTGGGCCTGGGCCAGGTCGCCGCCGTCGATGGCTTGATTCAGCGCCGTCACGGCTTTGATCAGCGCGCTGCCGTGGCTGGCCAGATAAACCCGGAACTCCGACAGCGGCCCGACAAAGGCAACCATCGACGGCTTGGCCTTGGCGGCGGCATCCGAGGCGGCGGTCGGCGTCACGTGCAGGGTGCCGCGCGGGTTGCTCAGCAGGCCGCAGGTGATGGCGTAGTCGCCGGGTTGCAGGTTGGCGTTGATCACCTGACTCAGGCCCGGCGCGATGTTCTCGCGCTCTTCGATCACCAGAACGCCGTCGAGGATTTCCCATTCCACCGCCCGGTCGGAGCGGTTGACGATGCGGAAACTGGCGTGACCGGCCGGGACGGTGAGGGCGTTCGGCACGCAACTGTGTGGATGGATGTTCACCACCACTTCGTCACGGTTGTGTTGACGTTTGGCGGCGGCCATTTTCGAGGCGTAGTAGAACAGGCCACCGGCGGCGATCATCACGACCACCGAACCGGCCACCGCCCAGCGCAAGGCGCGGGGAGGCGAGGCCTGAGGAGTATTAGGCTTTGACATGAAGGCCCTTATTGGCTGGAAACGGAAGACGATTGGGTGGCAGGCTTGGGCGCCGGCAGGAAGAACATGACCAGCGCCACCACCAGATAGATCAGGTATACGCCGAGGGTGCTGACGGTCGGTGCATCCTGATAACCGAACATGCCGGCCAGCACCGAGCCCAACGGGCCGTCCATCGGCAGTGTTGCGCTGAAGTCGAAGAGCACGGTTTGCAGGTGGTTCCACACCCCGGCTTCATGCAGCGCCTGCACCGAGTTGGCGAGAATCCCGGCGGCGACCACGAGGATGAAAAGCCCGGTCCAGCGGAAGAACGCCGACAGGTTCAAACGCATGCTGCCGCTGTAGATCAGGAAGCCGACGATGATCGCCAGAATCAGCCCGAGCAGGGCGCCGATCGGCGCGGCGGGGCCTTCGCTCTGCTGGAACACGGCGAGCAGGAAGAACACGGTTTCCAGACCTTCCCGAGCCACGGCGAAGAACACCATGGCGATCAGCGCGATGACCTGATGCTTCGACGCGGTCAGTGCATGGTCGAGGGAGGCTTGTAGCGAATGCTTGATCGAACGCGCCACTTTGCGCATCCAGAACACCATCGAGCTGAGAATGCCCACCGCCACCAGTCCGACCACGCCTTCGAACAGTTCCTGCTGCTTTTGCGGGAATTCGGCACTGACCAGCTCCAGGCCACCACCGACCAGCAAGGCCAGCGCAGCGGCGAGAAACACGCCGATCCACACCGCCGGCATCCACTGGCCACGGCCGGTCTGTTGCAGGTAACTGGCGATGATGCCAACGATCAGCGCGGCTTCGATGCCTTCGCGCAACATGATTAAAAAGGGAACGAGCATTCGACGATCACTGTGTAACGAAATGAGGTTACAAGTTGTAACATAATGAAAGTCATTCTCACATGGCATCCATTGACATTTACCTGAACCTCAGCTGAACGAGTCTGAACATCCACGTCGCCCAGCCAGCTGCGCTAAGATGCCCGCCACTCGAACAACAACAGGATTACGCGGGTTCCATGTCGGAAAAAGACACCATCGCCATTCAACTGGTGCGCGAAGCACTGCTGCAAAGTTGTGCCCCGGGCGTGGCCACGGAAGAAGTCTTGAGCAAGGTCGGGATCGATCCGGCGCTGCTGCCCACCGACGACGCTCGCGTGCCGGCCAGCCAGTACGCGCGGTTATGGCGCCTGTTGGCCAGGCGCGGTGATGACGAATTCTTTGGCATGGACCCGCGCAAGCTGAAATCCGGCAGCCTGGAATTCCTCTGCCGCAGCGCCATGGCCCAGCCGAATCTGGCAGCAGGGTTGAGCGCCGGGTTGAATTTCCTGTCGTTGATGCTTGAGCGCATGCCGGCGCAACTGGTGTATCAGCAAAGTCTGGCGGAGATCGTCCTGCTGGAAGACGACCCGGAACCGCGCCGCGCCTTCACCTATTTCACTTACTGGATGATCGTCCACGGCGTGGCGTGCTGGCTGGCGGGGCGGCGGATTCCGATCCTGGCCATCGAGCTGCGCTGCCCGGCGCCGGATTTCTGTGATGACTATCGGGTGATGTTCTCCGAGAACCTGCGCTTCGACCGACCGCGCACGCGGATGATCTTTGCCGCCGACGTGCTGGATCTGCCGATCAAGCGCAGCACCGAGGAGTTGAAGCGCTTCCTCGCCCATGCTCCGGCCAACATTCTGGTGAAGTACCGCGACCCGGAAAGCCTTGCGAGCCGAATCAAGCAGGATCTGCGGCAGCTGGCCGCCGAACACTGGCCGGAAACCGACGCGCTGGCCCAGCAGTTGTGCATGTCGGCCTCGACCCTGCGCCGGCGTCTGGCGGAAGAAGGGCAGACCTATCAGGGTTTGAAGGACAGCGTGCGCAAGGAGCTGGCGATTACCTGGCTGGCGGAGCCTTCGATCAGCTTTGCCGACATCGCTACGCGGCTGGGGTTTGCCGATGCGAGTTCGTTCTACAAGGCGTTTCGCAAGTGGTCGGGGACCAATCCTGGGCACTATCGCAGCTTGATTCTCAACGAAGCGGTCTGACCCACCGCTGACTCATCGCCCACCGCCAACTCTCGTTCCCACGCTCTGCGTGGGAATGCCTCAAGGGACGCTCTGCGTTCGAGCTCTGGAGGGGACGCGGAGCGTCCCGGGCTGCATTCCCACGCAGAGCGTGGGAACGATCAGCTGTAACGGGAATCTTGGCCAAACCAGTCATCCACTTTGAGGGCTTTGACCATTGCCGCAGCCGGCGTGCGGCGCGAGTATTCCTCTGTTGTTTACGGTTCCCCAACCTAATAAGAACAGAGGGATTCTGGCAATGCGCGATTACTTGTCTGCCACCGCACAGTTTGATTATCAGCACACCGTGGACGCCGCACTCAGCGGCACGCTCGAGGCGCTCAACGCCTGCGTCGAATGTTGTGACCGGCACGCACTGCCGGGTCGCATCGCGCTGTTCTGGGAAGGCCGCGACGGCGCCAGTGCGACGTACACCTTCAGCGACCTGCAGGACAAAGCCGCGCGTTTCGCCAATTTCCTTCTCGCCCAGGGCGTGCAGAAGGGCGACAAGGTCGCCGGCCTGTTGCCGCGCAATATCGAATTGCTGATCACCGTGTTCGCCACCTGGCGCATCGGCGCGGTGTATCAACCGCTGTTCACCGCATTCGGCCCCAAAGCCCTCGAACATCGCCTGAACAGCTCCGGCGCCAAAGTCGTGGTGACTGACGCCGCCAACCGGCCGAAACTCAGCGAAGTCGCCGACTGCCCGACGCTGGTCACCGTCGGCGGCCCGAAAGGCCAGGGCATCGTCCGTGGCGATTTCAGTTTCTGGGCCGAGCTGCCCAATCATTCCAGTGTCTGCGAACCGGTGATGCTGACCGGCGAAGACCCGTTCCTGCTGATGTTCACCTCGGGCACCACCGGCCCGTCGAAGGCGCTGTCGGTGCCGCTCAAGGCAGTCGTCGCGTTCCAGAGCTACACCCGCGATGCCGTGGATCTGCGCCCGGAAGATGCGTTCTGGAACGTCGCCGATCCGGGCTGGGCCTACGGCATCTATTTTGGTGTGACCGGCCCGTTGTCGATGGGCCATCCGATCACGTTCTACGATGGCCCGTTCACCCTCGAAAGCACTTGCCGGGTAATCAACAAGTACGGGATCACCAACCTCACCGGTTCGCCCACGGCCTATCGCCTGCTGATTGCCGGCGGCGATGAGTTCGCCAAGTCGATCAAGGGCAAACTGCGGATCGTCAGCAGCGCCGGCGAGCCGTTGAACCCGGAAGTGATTCGCTGGTTCGCCGACAACCTCGGCGTGGTCATTCACGATCACTACGGCCAGACCGAACTGGGCATGGTGCTGTGCAACCACCACGGCCTTGAACACCCGATCCATCTTGGCGCCGCCGGTTTCGCCTCGCCGGGCCATCGCATCGTGGTGCTCGACGAGCAGAACAACGAACTCGGCGTCGGCCAGCCCGGCATCCTCGCCATCGACCGCACACAGTCGCCGATGTGCTGGTTCGCCGGGTATGAAGGCGCGCCGACCAAAGCCTTCGTCGGCAATTACTACCTGAGCGGCGACACCGTCGAGTGGAACCCGGACGGCAGCATCAGCTTCGTCGGTCGCAGCGACGACGTGATCACCACTTCCGGCTACCGGGTCGGCCCGTTCGACGTGGAAAGCGCGCTGATCGAGCACCCGGCGGTGGTCGAAGCCGCCGTGGTCGGCAAGCCGGATCCCGAGCGCACCGAACTGGTCAAAGCCTTCGTCGTGCTCAACCCGCAATACCGCGCCGAACCGGCGCTGGCCGAAGAACTGCGCCAGCACGTGCGCAAGCGTCTGGCCGCGCATTCGTACCCTCGTGAAATCGAATTTGTCAGCGAGTTGCCAAAAACCCCGAGCGGCAAATTGCAGCGCTTTATCTTGCGCAACCAGGAAATCGCCAAGGCTCAAGAGGCTGCGGCGCACAACGTTTCAGCTTGAATCCAAGGAAACTGTCATGCAGATCGAGAACAAGGTTTTTATCGTCACCGGCGGCGCATCTGGCCTGGGTGCCGCCACCGCTGAATTGCTGGTGAGCGCCGGCGCCAAAGTGATGCTGGTGGACATGAACGCCGACGCCGTCGCCGCCCAGGCCCAGCGCCTCGGCGCGCAGAGCGTGGTGGCCGACATCAGCAACGAAGCCGCCGCCGAAGCCGCCGTGCAGGCGACCGTGAAAGCCTTCGGTAGCCTGACTGGTCTGGTGAACTGCGCCGGCATCGTTCGCGGCGAGAAGATCCTCGGCAAGAACGGTCCGCACGCCTTGTCCAGTTTCGCGCAGGTGATCAACGTCAACCTGATCGGCAGCTTCAACATGCTGCGTCTCGCAGCGGCAGCGATTGCCGAAAGCGAAGCCAACGCCGACGGCGAGCGCGGTGTGATCATCAACACCGCGTCGGTTGCGGCGTTCGACGGCCAGATCGGCCAGGCCGCGTATTCGGCGTCCAAAGGCGCGATTGCCAGCCTGACCCTGCCTGCCGCCCGCGAACTGGCACGCTTCGGCATCCGCGTGATGACCATCGCCCCGGGCATTTTCGAAACCCCGATGATGGCCGGCATGACCCCGGAAGTGCGCGACTCGCTGGCCGCTGGCGTGCCGTTCCCGCCGCGTCTGGGCAAACCTGCCGAGTACGCCGCGCTGGTGCGGCATATCATTGAAAACAGCATGCTCAACGGCGAGGTGATCCGTCTCGACGGTGCCTTGCGCATGGCCGCCAAATAAGGAGGATTTCCCATGACCATCTCCAACGATCCGATTGTCATCGTCAGCGCCGTCCGCACCCCGATGGGCGGTTTTCAGGGCGAACTGAAAAGCCTGACCGCGCCACAACTCGGCGCTGCCGCGATCAAGGCTGCGGTCGAACGCGCCGGTGTCGCCGCCGATGCGGTCGATGAAGTGCTGTTCGGCTGCGTACTGCCGGCCGGTCTCGGCCAGGCGCCTGCGCGTCAGGCTGCGCTGGGCGCGGGGCTGGATAAATCCACCCGCTGCACCACGATCAACAAGATGTGCGGCTCGGGCATGGAAACCACGATTCTGGCCCACGACATGCTGCTGGCCGGCAGCGCCGATGTGGTGATCGCCGGCGGCATGGAAAGCATGTCCAACGCGCCGTACCTGCTGGATCGCGCCCGTGCCGGTTACCGCATGGGCCACGGCCGGGTGCTGGACTCGATGTTCCTCGACGGCCTCGAAGACGCCTACGACAAGGGTCGCCTGATGGGCACCTTCGCCGAGGATTGCGCCGAAACCAACGACTTCAGCCGCGAGGCTCAGGATGCTTTTGCCATCGCCTCGACCACCCGCGCCCAGCAGGCGATCAAGGACGGCAGCTTCAAGGCTGAAATCGTTCCGCTGACTGTGACCGTCGGCAAAGAACAGGTTGTGATCAGCAACGACGAACAGCCGCCAAAAGCCAAACTGGACAAGATCGCCTCGCTGAAACCGGCGTTCCGCGAGGGCGGTACCGTGACCGCAGCCAACTCCAGCTCGATCTCCGACGGCGCCGCGGCGCTGGTGCTGATGCGTCAGTCGCAAGCGCAGAAACAGGGTCTGAAACCGCTGGCGGTGATTCACGGCCACGCAGCCTTCGCTGACACCCCGGGCCTGTTCCCGGTGGCACCGATTGGCGCGATCAAGAAGCTGATGAAGAAAACCGGCTGGTCGCTGGATCAGGTCGATCTGTTCGAAGTCAACGAAGCCTTCGCCGTGGTCGGCATGGCGGCGATGACCCACCTGGAAATCCCTCACGACAAGCTCAACATCCACGGCGGCGCCTGCGCCCTCGGTCATCCGATCGGTGCGTCTGGCGCGCGGATTCTGGTGACTTTGCTCTCGGCCCTGCGCCAGAAAGGCCTGAAGCGCGGCGTCGCGGCGATCTGCATCGGCGGCGGCGAAGCTACGGCGATGGCCGTGGAATGCCTCTACTAAAGCTCGTGCATCTCCGATTGTGGGAGCGGGCTTGCTCGCGAAAGCGTCCTATCAGCCAACACTTACTGTGCTGATCCACCGCTTTCGCGAGCAAGCCCGCTCCCACAGGTGATAGGCGGTGCCAATAGAACAAGGATTCACCATGATTCCCAACGAAGACCAAACTCAAATCCGCGACATGGCCCGGCAGTTTGCCGAGGAACGGCTCAAACCGTTCGCCGCCGAGTGGGATCGCGAGCACCGTTTCCCGAAAGAAGCCATCGGCGAAATGGCCGGGCTGGGCTTCTTCGGCATGCTGGTGCCGGAGCAGTGGGGCGGTTGCGACACGGGTTACCTGGCCTACGCCATGGCCCTGGAGGAAATCGCTGCTGGCGACGGCGCCTGCTCGACGATCATGAGCGTGCACAACTCGGTGGGTTGCGTGCCGATCCTCAAGTTCGGCAACGACGACCAGCGCGAGCGTTTCCTCAAACCGCTGGCCAGCGGCGAGATGCTCGGTGCCTTCGCGCTGACCGAACCGCAAGCCGGATCCGACGCCAGCAGTCTGAAAACCCGCGCGCGCCTGGAAGGCGATCACTACGTGCTCAACGGCTGCAAACAGTTCATCACCTCCGGGCAGAACGCGGGAATCGTGATCGTGTTTGCGGTCACCGATCCAAGTGCCGGCAAGCGCGGGATCAGCGCATTCATCGTGCCGACCGACTCGCCGGGCTACAAAGTCGCCCGGGTCGAAGACAAGCTCGGCCAGCACGCTTCGGACACCTGCCAGATTCTGTTCGAAGACGTGAAAGTGCCGGTGGCCAACCGGCTGGGCGAGGAGGGCGAGGGCTACAAGATCGCCCTGGCCAACCTCGAAGGCGGGCGCGTCGGTATCGCTTCGCAATCGGTGGGCATGGCCCGCGCCGCGTTCGAAGCGGCACGCGATTACGCCCGTGAACGTGACACCTTCGGCAAGCCGATCATCGAGCATCAGGCCGTGGCGTTCCGCCTGGCGGACATGGCCACCCAGATCGCCGTGGCGCGGCAGATGGTGCATTACGCCGCCGCCCTGCGTGACAGCGGTCAGCCGGCGCTGGTCGAAGCGTCGATGGCCAAACTGTTCGCCTCGGAAATGGCCGAAAAGGTCTGCTCCATGGCCTTGCAAACCCTCGGCGGTTACGGTTACCTCAATGACTTCCCGCTGGAGCGCATCTACCGCGACGTGCGGGTCTGCCAGATTTACGAAGGCACCAGCGACATTCAGCGCATGGTTATTTCGCGCAATCTTTGAGAAGGAATCTGCACATGAGTTACGAAACGATTTTGCTGGAAACCCATGGCCGCGTCGGCCTGATCACCCTCAATCGCCCGCAGGCGCTGAATGCCCTGAATGCGCAACTGGTCAGCGAAGTGAACCGCGCGCTCGATGGTTTTGAAGCCGACGCGAACATTGGCTGCATCGTCATCACCGGCTCGACCAAAGCCTTTGCCGCCGGCGCCGACATCAAGGAAATGGCTGATCTGACCTACCCGCAGATCTACATGGACGACCTGTTCAGCGACAGCGATCGCGTGGCCAACCGCCGCAAGCCGATCATCGCCGCCGTCAATGGTTTTGCCCTCGGTGGCGGCTGTGAACTGGCGCTGATGTGCGACTTCATCCTGGCCGGCGACAACGCCAGATTCGGCCAGCCGGAAATCAACCTCGGCGTGCTGCCGGGCATGGGCGGCACCCAGCGCCTGACCCGCGCCGTGGGCAAGGCCAAGGCCATGGAAATGTGCCTGAGTGGACGTTTGATCGACGCGGTGGAAGCCGAGCGTTGCGGCATCGTCGCGCGCATCGTGCCGAGTGCCGAGTTGCTGGATGAAGCGCTGAAAGTCGCAGCGGTGATCGCCAGCAAATCGTTGCCGATTGCGATGATGGTCAAGGAAAGCGTCAACCGCGCGTTTGAAGTGAACCTGACTGAAGGCGTGCGCTTCGAGCGCCGGGTGTTCCATGCGGCGTTTGCGACGCAGGATCAGAAGGAAGGGATGGCGGCGTTTGTGGCCAAGCGGCCACCTGAATTCCAAGGCAAGTAACGCGGCGATTCCATCGCCAGCAGGCTGGCTCCCACATTGGATTTGTGATTACACAAATCCCTGTGGGAGCGAGCTTGCTGGCGAAGCTTTTAGAGCTGGTAGTTCTTCAACTCCCGAGCAATTACCATCCGCTGTATCTCGCTCGACCCCTCATAAATCTGGGTAATCCGCGCATCCCGGTAGTATTTCTCCACCGGGTAATCCTCCAGATACCCATACCCGCCATGAATCTGAATCGCTGACGAGCACACCTTTTCAGCCATTTCCGACGCAAACAGCTTGGCCTGCGAAGCCTCCGACAGACACGGTTTGCCCGCCGTACGCAGCCGCGCCGCATGCAGAATCATCAAGCGTGCCGCGTTGATCTGCATCTGCATGTCCGCCAGCAGATTGGCGATGCTCTGGTGTTCGACAATGGCCTTGCCGAACTGCACCCGATCACGGGCGTAACCCAGCGCCGCTTCGAATGCCGCACGGGCGATGCCCAATGCTTGCGCCGCGATGCCGATGCGTCCGCCTTCAAGGTTGGAGAGGGCAATGGCCAGGCCTTTACCGCGTTCACCCAACAGATTCGCTTCAGGAATGCTGCAATTGTTCAGCGTCACTGCGCAGGTGTCGGAAGCGCGGATGCCCATCTTGTGTTCGGTACGGTCAACGATGAAGCCCGGCGTATCAGTCGGCACCAGAAACGCCGAGATACCGCGCTTGCCCAGATCCGGATCAGTCACCGCAAACACAATCGCCAGTTTCGCCCGCTTGCCGTTGCTGACAAATTGCTTGGCGCCGTTGATTACCCATTGCCCGTCGCGCAGTTCGGCGCGGGTGCGCAGGTTGTGCGCTTCGGAGCCGGCCTGGGGTTCGGTCAGGCAGAAGCAGCCGATCACCGCTCCGCTGGCCAGATCCGCCAGCCAGGTCTGTTTCTGTTCTTCGCTGCCGTAGTTGAGCACCGGCCCGCAGCCCACGGAGTTGTGGATGCTCATGAACGCGCCGGTGGCGCCGTCACCGGCGGAAATCTCTTCCACCGCCAGCGCGTAGGCCACGTAGTCGACGTAAGTGCCGCCCCATTCCTCCGGCACCACCATGCCCAGCAGGCCGAGTTCGCCCATCTTCGCCACCAGAGCGTCATCGATCCAGCCGGCCTTTTCCCAGGCTTGCGCGTGGGGCGCGATTTCGCCACGGGCAAAGTCCCGGGCCATGTCGCGGATCATTACCTGGTCTTCAGTCAATTCGAGATCGTGCATGGCTCAGCTCCCGCTCCCTTCGAAACCGTGGAAGAAACTCTCGACCTGCTCGGCGTGCAGCGCAGCCAGGGTCGGCGGGTTCCAGCGCGGTGATTTGTCTTTGTCGATCAGCAGGGCGCGCACGCCTTCGATCAGGTCGCCGCGTTCGAACCACTGGCGATCCAGATGCAGTTCCAGGGCGAAGCAGTGTTCCAGGCTCAGGTGCCGGCCACGACGGAGCATTTCCAGGGTCACACCCATGGCCAGCGGCGAGCGGGTTTCCAGCAGGTCGGCGGTGGTGGTCGCCCATTCATGGCTGTCGGCGACCGTGACGGCGCGCAGTTGCTCGACGATGCTCGGCACATCGGGCAACGCGAAGAAGTGGTCGATGGCCGGGCGCAAGGTTTCCAGCGGCGCATCCGGCAGGGTTTGCACGGCGTGGCGGGCCAGCAGGTTTTGCAGGTCTTTGAGCGGCGTGTCGTGCCATTGCAACTGGTCGAGCTGTTCGTCGAGGGTGCCGAGTTTGCTGCTGTCCAGATACCAGTCGGCGAGGCCGCAATACAGCGCATCCGCCGCACGGATCTGCACGCCGCTGACGCCCAAATAAATCCCCAGCTCGCCGGGAACCCGCGGCAGGAAATAACTGCCACCGACATCCGGGAAATAGCCGATCGCCACTTCCGGCATCGCCAGACGGCTCTTCTCTGTGACCACCCGCAGATCGGCGCCTTGCACCAGGCCCATGCCGCCGCCGAGGACAAAACCGTCCATCAGCGCCAGTACCGGTTTGCGGTAGTGGTGGATCGTCAGGTCGAGGGCGTATTCCTCGACGAAGAAATCTTCGTGCAGCGTGTCGCCGCTTTTATGGCTGTCGTACAGGGATCGAATGTCGCCACCGGCACAGAAGGCTTTCTCGCCGGCACCGCGCAGCACGACCGCGTGGATATCGGCATCGGCGGCCCAGGCGTCCAGGTGTTGCTGGAGCTGGCGCACCATGTCGAGGGTCAGGGCATTGAGGCCGGCGGGGCGGTTGAGGGTCAGATGACCGATGTGATTGCGAACCTCGGCCAGCACTTCGTGTGGCGTGGCATCCATGGACGAAGTCCGCGGGGATGAAGCCTGAGCAGTCATCACTAACTCCCTGCTTTTATTGTCTTTATTCGAGAAGCTCGCGCGCGAGCGTTACCGGATCGTAACAGTGCAAATTTGCCGTGTACAACGGGGATATGTGCACGGGCTGTCTGCATTTTTGCCTTAGGCCAAATGCACGGGATCGCGGCTTCTTTTCAATCGACAACGCTGACAGGGACAGGCTACGGACTCAGCGGAACACCTGGCCAATGCTGCGCCGCTTGGCATGCAGTTCACTGGCATGAATCAACTGCTCCAGATCCTCCGGCGTCACATCGATGAACGCCTCCATATCGGCCAGTGCCAGTTTCAGATCCTCGGCCGTGATGGACTGAATATCCACCGGTGCCACGGCTGGCGCGGGCTCGGCGGGGCGTTTCGGATAGCGAATGCGGGTCAGGTTGTTGTAGGCCAGTGCGGCCAGCAGCAGGCAGGCGGCGCTGAGCATCACCGGTTCCAGGGCTTTCCAGTCCATGGCGATGGTCATCGGGTCGGCCAGCACCATCGTCAATGCCACAGCGCCGGCCGGTGGGTGCAGGCAGCGCAGCCAGCACATCAGGATCAGCGCCATGCCTGCGGCGAGACACGCACTGCCCAAGGTTCGGCCGAGGACGTGGGCCACCAGCAACGCGACGACGCCCGCCCACAGGTAGCCGCCGATGATCGACCACGGCTGGGCGAGGGCGCCGGACGACACTGCGAACAACAGCACCGCCGAAGCACCCAGCGGACCGATCAGGTGGTAGGCCACTTCAATGCCGAACACCTGACTGCACGCCCACACGCTGAACAACGTGCCCAGGGCCATGCCGATGGCGGCGCGGCTCCATTCGGTGGGGCGGGTGTTGATGGCGGCGGGCAACCAGCGAGCGAGCATGCAGGATCGATCCTTTTACGAAATTCAGGGCAAAAAAAAGGACTTGTCCGTAAGCGCGGAAAGTCCTTCGAAGTGTTCCAACTATTGGGGGAGGAACGCGCTCAGTGTGCCAAGCAAACACGATGCTGACAAATTCATATAAATGCAGCTTCAGTGCATTATTTATGCAGTAAAGCCACGCGGCGTCCGCTCATGAAGCACAGGAACCCGCCCATCGCGGTCAGCGCGCTGAGGGCATAGAACATGGTTGGCGCCGGCGTGTGCATCAACAGGAAACCGCAGATCACCGGGCTCAGTGCGCCGCCCAGCGCCGCGAGGTTCTGCGCGCCGTAATAGCTGCCGCGCAGTTCTTCCGGGGCCAGGGTGTCGACGAACAGGAATTCCGACGGGTAAATGATCATCTCGCCGAGGGTGAAGATGAACATCGCGATGCACCACGTCGCCAGGCTGTCCGCCAGGCTGAATCCTATCAATCCAACGATGAACAGGCTGGTGCCGGCGGCGATCCAGTAGCGCAGTTTTTCCCGGTTGAGGAAACGACCGATCTGGTATTGCAGCAGGATCACCGCGATGGCGTTGCAGGCGAGCAGGGCGGCCATGGTTTGCAACGCACGCTGCGAATCCTCGACCACCAGCAGGTATTGCGACAGGTACAGGGTGAAGCGGCCATGGACCACGGTGCTGAGCAGGCAACCGCAGGTGAACATGATCAACGTACGGTCGTTTTTCAGGGTAATCAGGGTTTTCAGGAAGCTTTGTGGCTGGCCGATGGCGGCGACGGGGCTGGCGTCCTTGGGGATGCCGATCATCAGGAATATGCTGCCAAAAGCGATGCCGGCAGCAATCAGGAACGGCGCAATCGGATACACCCCGGCGATCACCACGCCAAGCATCGGGCCGGTGGCGTAGCCGATGTTGGTCAGGGTATAGCGCAGGGAAAACGCCTTGGCCCGCTGACCCATGGGCAGGTTTTCACTGAGGATTGCTTTTGAGCCGATCAGGAACAGCGCCGAGGCGGTTTCGGTGATGACCAGGGTGGCGGTCGTCAGGTACAGGTCTTTGGCGAAGGTCAGCAACACGAAGCCGATGGCACTGGAGAGCATCGCCAGAATCAGCAACCGGCGCTTCTCGAGCCGGTCGATGATGTAGCCGCCGTAAAGCGCAAGCAGGGTGGCGATGAACACCGCGATGCCCAGCAACAACCCGACGTCCTGTTGGTTGAGGCCGAGCTTGTTGCTCAAAAACAAGGTGAGCAGCGGACTGGTGATGGCGCGGCTGACGACGATAGTCAGCGAAACGATCATCAGGCGGCGGATAACGAGCGAGTAGGTGGCCACGGAAAGTCAAATGTCCTTATCAGTTATTTTTGTGCCTGGCTTCAGACCGAGTTGACTGCATCGCGAGCAGGCTCGCTCCCACAGGTATCGTGGTGGAAACCGTTTTTGTGAACACCTCGAACCAATGCGGGAGCGAGCCTGCTCGCGATGAGGCCAGTTCAAACGACACATTCATTCCATCAGCCACCGTTCCAGACCGCCCACCGAATCCAGCGTCTCGAGCCGCCGCAGTTGATCGAGCAGGCCTTCAGCCTTTTCCTGCGCCAATGCCCGCAACGCCAGACTGAAAAACTTCTCCTCCAGCGCCGCCTCGCTCAACGGATTGCCCGGCGCCCCCAGCGGTACCTCGACACACAGGCTCGCCTGACGCCCATCGCGGGTTCGCACAACGACCACCGGCTCGCCATCCTCCGACAGTCGCTCATCCACTTCAAGGCGAATGCGCGTCAGCCAGTGAGCGATACGCGGATCATTGCGTGGCTGTTCATCGTAAGCCTCAAGCCGGCAATGACCGTGCACCAGCCGCGCAGCGAGGGCGTAGGGCAGACTCATCTGTGCGGCCGCCAGACTGCGGGTATCGCGACCGCCGCACATGTCGCGAAGAAACCCGCACAGGTTCACCTGGACGTCTTCCACCTGATCCGCGCCGACCTGCAATTGCTCCAGCAAAAAGCCGAGCGCATCAATGGCCGAATGGGTGCCACGGCACGCGGCATAGGGTTTGATCGAACAGCGCGCGAGTTTCCAGACTCGTCCCAAATCAGCATCCAGCGCATCCGGTTGCGCGCTGCCCGGCGCGAGAGTCTTGAGAAATCCGCCCCAGACATCCTCGAACAACACCGACGGCCCACTGACGCCTTCACGTGCAAAACGCGCCGCGAGCAAACCACCCTCGGCCGCACGACCGCTGTGCAGTTTCTTGCTTTGCGAACCGTCGTGGATGAACGCCCACAACCCGCCGCTGAAGCTGCCGGCGATGCCCAGCGCCGACACGGTTTGCCCGACATCCAGCGCAAAGATCCGTGCACAGGCCGCCGCCGCGCCGAACACGCCGCAAGTGGCGGTGGAATGCCAGCCGGCGCCGTTGTGCGCCGAATAACTGCCGCAGGCTTCCAGCACCCGCCGGCCGATTTCGTAGCCGATGACCACGGCGGTGATGAACTCGCGACCGTCCACCGCCCGATCCACCAGCGACAACGCCGCCATCACCGCCGGCAACACCACCGCGCCGGAATGATCGCAACCGCCGGTGTCGTCCAGCTCCAGCGCATGGGCGGCGATGCCGTTGAGCAAGGCCGCATGTCCCGCGCCGACGCGCAATGACGAACCCCAGACCAGCGCGGTGCCCGGCTCTGCGCCGAACACCTGCCGCGCCTGAAGTGCGACCGCACTGTCGGCCCCGGCCAGCGCTGCGCCGAAGGTGTCGAGAATGTGTCGCTTGGCCTGTTTCACCAACGCTGGCGGGAGGTCTTCAAACCGCGTTTCGACGCAAAACTGCGCCAGTCGCTGCATGCGTTCCGTCATACGAGGTAGTCCCGATAATGGCGCTCGTATACCGAGGCCGGATGATCCTGCGTAACCGGCGCCGCGGTTTGCGCCCACCACTGCGCGACTTCGGCGCCGGTGGCGATCCACACGTCGTCGTGTTGCTGAATGCCTTGCAGCAATTCGCGCAGCACGCCGATGCGCCCCGGCGTGGCGATGATTTCCGGGTGCAGGCGCAGCACGTAGCACAGGCCGAACCGGTAGAACCCGACGAAGTCCATTTGCAGGTTGCCCAGGGTGTGGCTGTAGGAGGCAATCCGCGATTGTGCCGGCGGCACGGCCGGGCTGAGGTTGAAGGCGAAGTAAGGTTCGTCTTCCAGTTCGTAGTGCAGCGGCAACTCGACCACTTCGGGTGCGGTCGGGTGCAAGAACGGCAGGTCATCGCCACGCCATGATGACGACCAGTGAATACCGTGACCTTTCAAGGCGTCGATGAAGCCCGGCGCGCCGTTACCGGCGGGAATCCGGAAACCGGTCGGACGCACGCCGGTCAAGGCTTCCAGCGCTGCGCAGCCTTTGGCGATTTCCGCACTCTGCGCTGCCAGATCCAGCGTGTCGTAATCCTGATGGCGGTAACCGGCGCAAGCGATTTCGTGGCCGTCAGCCTGTATCGCGGCGATGTGCTGCGGGTTTTCCTCGGCAACGATGCCGGGCACGAACCAGCTGCTGCGCACTCCGAGTTCGCTGAATAGGCCGAGCAAGCGCTCGACGCCCCGTTGCGTGCCGTAGCGCCACACCGACAGCGTCTTGTCGCGCCCGGCGACTTCAGGGGCCTGGGTGAGAATGCCGTGGATGTCGTTGTAATCGACGGTCAGCACCACCGCGCAGCGTTTGCCGGCGGGCCAGAGGTTTTCAGCGTCAGCCATGGTGATGCTCCTTCAGCCACCAGCGGGCGACGTCGCGGCAGGTGGCGAACCACACGTCTTCGCGCTGGCGCATGTGTTCGAAGAGTTTCTCCAGCAACAGGATGCGCCCCGGTTTACCGGTGATTTTCGGGTGGAACAGGGTGGTCAGGCACAGGCCTTCGTTCATCGCGCCGTCGTACTCACGCTGCCAGTTGTCGAGGGTCAGCTCGTAGCTGGCGGTGCGGTCGAGCCCGGACGGAAAATTCGGTGCGCGGGTGTAGGCGAGCGAGGCGTAGTCGTCCATTTCCCAGCGGCCGGGGATCTCCACCAGCGGCGTGTCGTGGCCGGGGACGTTGACCAGATACGGGCGATCGTCGCCGCGCATGCTGCTGGAATAGATGACGCCGTTGTCGGCCAGCATCGCCGGCGTTTCTGCACGCCAGTCACCGGAGGGGGTGCGAAAGCCTTCGGCGCGGATGTGCAGGTATTGCCAGAAGACGTCGCGGGATTTGTTCATCACGGCCTGCTGCTGGTCCAGCGTCAGGGCGTAGAAGGATTCGTGCTTGTAGCCGTGGTAGGCGACTTCATGACCGCGCTCGACGATGGCCTGGCATTGCTTCGGCCAGTTTTCCACGACCCACGCGGGGACGAAGAAGGTGGTCGGGATCTCGAAGTCGTCGAGCAGATCCAGCAGGCGCGGCAGGGCGCGGTAGGGGCCGTAGCCGCCGAAGCCGAAGTATTCGGGCTTGTGCCAGATCGAGCCGTTGAGCATGGCATCGCCGGTCGGGCCGTCGAGGTCGAAGGCCAGGGCGAGGCAGGCTTTGTGCTGGTCGGGCCAGTTGGGTTGGGGTGAACTGAGCATTGGGCGCTCCACACATGCAGGGACGTACGCTGTACCTGTGGGAGCGAGCTTGCTCGCGATAAGGCAATGTCAGTAGACATCACTGGTGAATGACACACCGCATTCGTCGGAATGCCGCCCAGAGCAAGCTCGCTCCCACAATGGAGAGGTGGTGCTGACCGGTTTACTTGCCAGCGTTAATGGTCACGTCCTTGATCGCACCCAGCTCCAGATCCCACTTCTTCAGGATCGCGTTATAGCTGCCGTCATCCACCATGCTCTGCAGCGCCACCTTTACCGCTTCACTCAGCTCAGGCTTCTTCTTGCTCACACCCAGCCCGGTGAACTGTACGGAGATCGGCTGGCCGACCGTCTTGTACATGTCCTTTTCCTGGGTCTTGAGGTACGACAGGGTTTCGCTGCCCTGCATCGCCGCATCGATTCGGCTTTGGCGCAGTTGGGCGCGGGCATCGGCCGAGCCTTCGGTGCCGATCACGTTGATTGCAGGTTTGCCGGCGGCTTCACAGTTCGCCTTGCTCCACTCGGCGATTTCCGCCGGGAAGGTGGTGCGGCGGCTGGTGCCGACTTTCTTGCCGCACAGGTCGATGATCTCGTTGGTCGCGGTGTTTTTCTGCAAGGTGTAGAACTGCGGGCCGCTGGTGAAGTAGTCGACGAAGGTCACGCTGGCTTGACGCTCGGCAGTGTCGGTCATGCCCGACAGGACCATATCCACGCGGTCGGTGGTCAGGGCGTTGATCATTTGCTCGAAGCCGGTTTCCTGCCACTTGATCTTCACCCCGAGGCGTTCGGCCAGGGCGTTGCCCAGGTCGTAGTCAAGGCCGGTGAGCTTGTTGGTGGCCGGGTCCTTGAAATCCATCGGCGGATAGTTGGGCATGATCGCAACGACGATCTCGCCTTTTTCCTTGATGCTGGCCGGCAACTCGGCGGCCACGGCGAAACCGCAAGACATGAGGGAGGTGAGTACTGCTGGAATGACGAAGTTCTTCATGGACGTTCTCTTATGAGTGTTGTGAAGGCCAAAGGGGCCTCAGGTTCGAACGGCAGAAATGAAGCTTTGGGTGCGCGGGTTTTGCGGACTTATTAGTATTTCTTCGGGGCTTCCAGCCTCCACGATCTGCCCGCCGTCCATGAACACCATGCGGTTGGAAACCTCCCGGGCGAAGCCCAGTTCATGGGTGACGACGATCATGGTCATGCCGGTCTGCGCCAGATCGCGCATTACCGACAGCACCTCACCGACCAATTCCGGGTCGAGTGCCGAAGTGGGTTCATCGAACAGCATCAGCTTCGGTCGCATGGCCAGGGCGCGGGCAATCGCCACCCGTTGCTGCTGACCGCCCGACAACTCGATCGGGTAGCTGTTGCGTTTGTCGGCCAGGCCGACCCGGGCCAGCAGTTCCAGGGCTTCTTCGTGCGCCTCCTTGGGCGAACGCTTGAGCACCTGGCACGGGCCTTCGATGATGTTTTGCAGCACAGTCATGTGCGGGAACAGGTTGAAACGTTGGAACACCATGCCGGTGGCCAGGCGCTGGCGGGCGATCTGCGACTCGTTGAGTTCGTGCAACTTGTGCCCGACCACGCGGTAGCCGACCAGTTCGCCGTCGACCCAAAGGCCGCCCTTGTCGATTTTTTCCAGCTGATTGACGCAGCGCAGCAGGGTGCTCTTGCCCGAGCCGGACGGGCCGATGATGCACAGCACTTCGCCTTGCTCGACCTCGATGTTGATGTCCTTGAGCGCGTGGTACTGGTCGTAATATTTGTTCAGGCTCACGGCCTTGACGATGCTTCTCATGACGGATTCCTCAAGAACGCTTGCCGGCGCCGCGAGCGAAACGACGCTCCAGACGGCTTTGACCAAAGGACAGGACAGTGACGGTGGCCAGGTACCAGATACCGGCGACGATCAGCAGCTCCATGACCCGGGCGTTGGCGTAGTAAATGTTCTGGGCGTTGTAGAGCAGTTCCGAGTACTGGATGACGCTCGCCAGCGAGGTCATTTTCACCATGCCGATGAATTCGTTGCCGACCGGCGGAATGATGATCCGCATGGCCTGGGGCAGGATGATCCGGCGCAGCGCCTGCAGACGCGGCATGCCGATCGACTTGGCCGCTTCGTACTGGCCGGTGTCCACCGACAGCAGGCCGGCGCGCACCACTTCGGCGGTGTAGGCGCCCTGGTTGATGCTCAAGCCGAGCAGGGCGGCCACGAACGGCGTCATCAGGCTGACGGTGTCGAGCTGAAACAGACCGGGAATGCCGATGGTGGGGAAAATCAGCGCCAGGTTGAACCACAACAGCAGTTGCAGAATCAGCGGCGTACCGCGAAACAGCCAGGTGTAGGTGACAGCCACGTAGCGCAGGATCGGGTTGGCCGACATGCGCATGATCGCGGTGATCACCCCGAACACGATGCCCAGCGCCATGGCCAGCACGGCCATGATGATCGTGTTGAACAGGCCCCACATGATTGCTTCGGAGGTGAGGAACTGGCCGATGTACGACCACTCGATCTTGCCTTCGGCGAAGGCCCGCACCAGACCGATGATCGCGATGACGATTACGGTGGCGAAGAAGATCCGCCCGTAATAGCGCCGTGGCACGTGCTGGTACTGGGTAATGTCGAACTGGTTTTCCGCCAGTTTACGCTCCGCCTGGAGTCGTTCTGCCTGAGTCTGGCTCATGGTGTTTCTCCGAACTGTACTTTCAAATCCAACACGATCACTGTGGGAGCGAGCTTGCTCGCGAATAGGCCGTGTCAGGCGACATCGAGGTTGAATGACACACCGCATTCGCGAGCAAGCTCGCTCCCACAAGGTTATGTGCCATGGCCGTTAGAGGCGGAAGCCCTGGTAGTTTTCGGTCCACTGTTGCTGCGCGGCGAGGGCGGTTTTCAAGCGGCCGATCTGCTCGCGCACCTGTTGCGGCGCTGTGCCGCCCCAGCCGCTGCGGGCAGCGATGGCAGCTTCCAGGGTCAGGCTGTCACGCACGTCTGCCGTGAGGCGCGGGTCGATCTCGGCCAGCAGCGCCGGCGAGGCTTCCCACAATTCGAGGTCGTGTTTTTCGCAGGCCTGCACCAACGCCCCGGTGATTTCGTGGGCCTCCTTGAACGGCACGCCGCGCACTGCCAGCCAGTCGGCGACTTCGGTGGCGAGGGTGAAACCCAGTGGCGCCTGACGGCGCAGTTCCTCGACGTTGACGGTCATGGTCGCGACCATCCCGGCCATGGCCGGCAGCACCAGCAGCAGGGTGTCGACGCTGTCGAGCACGCCGTTCTTGTCTTCGCTCAGGTCGCGGTTGTACGACAGCGGCAGGGATTTGAGGGTCGACAGCAGGCCGGTCAGGTTGCCGATCAGACGGCCAGCCTTGCCCCGTGCCAGTTCGGCGATGTCGGGGTTTTTCTTCTGCGGCATGATCGAACTGCCGGTGGCGTAGGCGTCATCCAGATCGACCCAGCGGAACTGGCGCGACGACCACAGGCAGAACTCTTCGGCCAGGCGCGAGATGTTGATCCCGAGCATGCTGGCGATGAACAGGAATTCGGCGACGTGATCGCGGCTGGCCACGGCGTCGATGGAGTTTTCGCAGACCCCGGCGTAACCCATTTCCTTGGCCGACTGCTGCGGCTGGCGAGCGATCGCGGAGCCGGCCATGGCTGCGGCGCCGAGGGGCGAAAGCGAGGTGCGCGTGTCCCAATCCACCAGACGCTGCACGTCACGCAACATCGATTGGGCGTGGGCCAGCAAGTGATGGGCGAACACGATCGGCTGCGCCTGCTGCAAGTGGGTGAAGCCCGGGCAGATGCTTTCAACGTGCTGCTCGGCCTGATCCACCAGCGCCGTTTGCAGGGCGAGGACTTCAACGGCCAGGGTGCGGACATGATCACGCAGGAACAGGCGCAGGTCGTTGGCGGTCTGGTCGTTGCGCGAACGGCCAGCGCGCAGCTTGCCGCCCAGTGCGCCGAGGCGTTCGGTCAGCAGGCGTTCGATGAAGGTGTGGACGTCTTCGTCGTCCAGCGTCGGGGCGATGCGTCCGGTAGCGAAATCGGCACCGATGCCGTCCAGGGCTTCAATCATCGTGCGGGTTTCCTGCTCGTCGAGCAGGCCGGCACGTTGCAGTTCCCCGGCGTGGGCCTTGGAGCCGGCCAGATCGTACGGCGTCAGGCGGAAATAGCGCTCGGGGCAACGGGACAGGGCCGCCAGGGCTGCGGACGGGCCGCTTTTGAAACGGGCACCCCAGAGACGGTCGGTGGTTTGAGACATTTGTTGTTTTCCTCGTCGGTAACGCGAACTGAAATCGGTGTGCTGGGCCCTGAAAGTCGCGCTGAAGAGTCAGCGGACAGAATCAGGCCAAAGCAGTTTTCAAGAGGGCAGTTGCAAAGAGGCAAGAGCTGATCGAAGTGTCAGCTTTTAATGTTTGGCGATCAGTGAGTTGGCACTGATGTTCGGGATTTTCTGGCGGTTGCCAAGGCTGGTTTTCTGTGATCATTATTATTAGCCGGCGATGTTTTTGTTGTTGGACACAGATTGTTGAACATTGCGCCAGAGGTAAATCAGCATTATGGAAACCCCACTTTCCAATTCCGGAAACCCACCGGTCAAAACCGCTCACCGGGCACCTTTGGCCCTCAGCGGACTGGATTTCAAACTGCTCAAGGTGTTCAAGGCGGTGGTCGAGGCCGGCGGCTTCAGCGCGGCGCAAAATGAGCTGAACGTGGGCCTGGCCGCGATCAGCAAGCAGATCTCCGACCTGGAAATCCGCATCGGCATGCGCCTGTGTACCCGTGGCCGCGAGGGGTTTCATCTGACCGAGGAAGGGCGTCTGGTGTATCAGGCGTCGATTGATCTGTTTGCTTCGGTCGATAACTTTCGTGACCGGCTTAGTTCTGCGCAGAATGAACTTATCGGCGACCTTGGAGTGGGCGTTATTGACAATACGATCAGTGATGAAAGTTCACCGTTAGTTGCAGCGCTTAAAAAGATCAATGAAGAGTCGCCGAAAGTAAGGTTTCAACTTCAGGCAACGCAGCTGGATGAAGTCGAAAGAGGCGTCGTGGAAGGCCGCTTAGTTGCCGGAATTGTTCCGGTTTATCAACGCCGCGAAGAGTTCGATTATTACCCGTTGTACGAGGAACGCTCGGAAGTCTACTGCGCCATCGGCCATCCGCTGTTCGACCTGCCCGAGACAGAAATGAGCATTGATGTGTTGCAGGAATACGAGTGCATCAACCACCGCTACGCGATCCATCGCGACAAACTGAACTTCGCTCGCTACGACAGTTTTTCCGCTTCGGCGACCCAGGTCGAAGCCGTGGCGTTGCTGATCAAGACCGGGCGTTTCGTAGGATTTCTACCTCGGCATTACGCCGCCACGCTGGTGGCGGCAGGGCAATTTCGCGCGGTGCTGCCGGAGCGGATCAACATCTCCACGCCGTTCAATCTGATCCTGCGGCACAACACCGTGCGCAGTCCGCTGGTCAAGGCATTCGCACAGGCGCTGGGCGTCGATCTCAAGGCGACGGCGTGAGCACCAGGCGCATGGCGCAACGGCGCTCGCCGGGCAATCCATGGGCAATTTCATCACGCAAAACATGGTTCAGATGCGCGCCGGTATCCTCGGCGCTCAATAGCGCAAAACCCATGCGTTGATAGAACGGCGCATTCCACGGCAAATCGCGAAAGGTCGTCAGCGTCACCGCACGAAGTTGCCACAGACGCGCCTGTTCAATCGCCGCCAACAGTAACTTGCGACCGACGCCCCGGCCCTGAAAGTGTTGGCTGACGGACAGTTCCTCAATGTGCAACTGTCGGTCGACAGTCACCGCCCTTAAAAAACCTGCAAGTTGCCCGTCGTTGTTTTCAGCAACCCACAGTTCGCCCCGTTCAATGGCCGGTGAATGCTCCGATGCTTGCGGCACGGCGGCATCCGCCAGCCAGCTCAGCGATGGATCGCGGCGGAACAGTTCAGCGGCGGATTGCTCGATGGCGGGGAGGGCGGTGGCGTCGGCCGCACGGGCCGCTCGCACAGTAAACGTCATGATGCAGATGTCCTTGTCGAAAACACGTCATGAAGGTTAAGGCGCCAGCCACAGCAACACATAATCGTTTTTATCGAAACGACCGCTCAATACCGGTTGCAATGACCCCAGTGACGTTCCTTGCAAGGCGTGCAAATCGTTGCGGTCCATCATCAGCCACGCCGGTCCCTTGAGTGCTTCGAGCTCTTGCGTGGTTTCGGTGAACAGCGGTTGCAGATCCTGCTCGATGTTGACCATGAACTTGATCGCCCTGGCGTCCTTGCCCATGCCGTGCAACACCAGCGGCGCAGGGTTTTGCCGGACCTGCGCAAACGCGGCGCGACTGAACGCGCGGGTGTCGTAGAGCTGACGTTCCACGGGCTCGAACACCAGTGCATACACCGACCAGACTGCCAGAACCGCGCTGAGCGCCAGTATTTCCGCCCGCCAGCGCACGAAGAACAGCCGGGACAGCGCGGCCAGTTGCAACGTACCCAATACAATCAGAATCAGCGTCAAGCATGTCGCGGTTTCGGGAAACCGGCGTTTGGCCCACAACAAAACCACGATCAGCAGTCCCGGAACCAGCAGCCAGAGCCCCTGCATACCGACGCGCAGCCAGGCAAACACCCGGCCATGCAACACCTGAAACGGATACGCCGCAATGATCGCCGCCATGGGCAACATCGGCAGCAGGTAGCGGGCCTTTTTCGCCTGTGGAATCGACAGCCCGAGCATCACGATCAACCCCGCCGCGGCGCAATACTGCACCAGTCGCAAGGCCGGGCCGCGTTGTCGGGGTTTGCTCAGCCACGCCGCCGCGAGTGCCAGCAAGGCCAACGGATACGCCAGCGCGTAGTTGCCCAGTGAGCTGGTGAAGTAATACAGCGAACCGCTGACGCCCTCGCTGCCGTCCATGCGCCCCATGAACTGCATGCGGATCACGTCCTGACGAAACGCCGGCCCACCGCTGACATCCGCCAGCCACAACAACAGCGCGACGCAAGCGGCCAGCAGCAGCGAAGCCAGCACGCCGAAGATCAACAGGCGCGACCATTGGCGATCCAGCAAGTAATAACTGCACAGCATGCCGGTCGGCACCACCAGCCCGATCGGCCCGCGAATACCGAACCCCAACAGCAACAGAATGAACACCAGCGGCCAGCGTCGACCGGCAGCGAAATGGTCATGGGCATAACCGAGGTAGAACACTGAAAACGCCACGGCGGCGAGCATCAGATCCTGCGACACCGCCCGAGTCTCGGTGATGAAGGTGCTGGTGAGCATCAGCAGCGCGATACTGACCACCGCCCAGCGCACAGACGAGGGCGCGAGCAAGCGATACATCAACGTCACGATCACCGCGCCGGCGGCAGCGCTCGGCAACCAGGCCGTCAGGCTGTTGACCGTCCCGAACGGAAGCGACAACAGCCAGATGAACAAGGTCGACAGCGACGAATAATCGGCGTACGGCTCACCATAGGTGGTGGGAAAAACACTGGGCCCGTGGCGCAGCATTTCCTGGGCGAACAACACAAACCGAGAATCGAAACCGATGGGCGCCTGCCCGTATCCCCCGGCGATGAACAGCAAAAGCGCCAGCAGTCCTGCGATCAGGGACTGCCGGCGGATGGCAGGGGACAACGTGATCAAGCGACATCCGAGGTGTGCGGCCATTGCTGCAACGGAATCGGCAAGGTGCGCGATTCGCCACGGCCCATCGGGAAGTAATGGAAGCCGTTGCGGGCCAGGCGTTCGGCGTCGTACAGGTTGCGCCCATCGAAGATCACCGGGGCCTTGAGGCGTTGCTGGATCAGGTCGAAGTCCGGCGCCTTGAACTGCTGCCATTCGGTGCAGATGATCAGCGCGTCGGAACCGGCCAGTACCGATTCGGGCGTGCCCATCAGCATCAGCTTCGTTTCGTCCGGGTACAGATGCTGGGTTTCCTGCATCGCTTCCGGGTCGAACGCGCGTACGTTGGCGCCGGCGGCCCACAGCGACTCCAGCAAGACCCGGCTCGGCGCGTCGCGCATGTCGTCAGTGTTCGGCTTGAAGGCCAGGCCCCACAGGGCGAAGGTCTTGCCGCGCAGCTCGCCCTTGTAGAACGCGTTGATGCGTTCGAAGAGTTTGTGTTTCTGCCGCTGGTTGATCGCTTCCACCGCTTGCAGCAAGTCGCTGGAGCAGTGTGCCTCTTCAGCGCTGTGGATCAGCGCGCGCATGTCTTTGGGGAAGCACGAACCGCCGTAACCGCAACCGGGATAGATGAAGTGGTAACCGATTCGGCTGTCGGCCCCGATGCCCTGGCGCACCGATTCGATGTCTGCCCCCAGGTGTTCGGCCAGCTCGGCGATCTGGTTGATGAAACTGATCTTGGTCGCCAGCATGCAGTTGGCGGCGTACTTGGTCAGCTCGGCGCTGCGCAGGTCCATGAACATGATGCGGTCGTGGTTGCGGTTGAACGGCGAATACAGATCGCGCATCACGTCGCGCACTTCTTCGCGTTCGCAGCCGATGACGATCCGGTCCGGCCGGCGGCAGTCGGCGACGGCCGAGCCTTCCTTGAGGAATTCCGGGTTGGAGACGATATCGAACTGCAACAGGCGTCCGGCCTTGAGCAGCGCTTTGTCCAGATGGGTGCGCAAGGTGTCGCCGGTGCCGACGGGTACGGTGGATTTTTCCACCAGAATCAGCGGCTGTTCACGGTGGCGAGCCACGGCGTCGCCTACCGAGAGCACGTAACGCAGGTCGGCCGAGCCATCTTCTTTCGACGGGGTGCCAACGGCAATGAACGCGACCTTGCCGTGCTGCACTGCGAGTTTTTCGTCGCAGGTGAATTGCAGACGTCCGGCGTCCAGGCCTTCGCGGACCAGGCTGGCCAGCCCCGGCTCGAAAATGCTGACGTGGCCCTGGCGCAGCAGTTCGACTTTTTTCTCGTCGATGTCCATGCACACCACGTCATGGCCGACCTCGGCCAGCACGGCGGCCTGCACCAGGCCAACATAACCGCTACCAAATACTGTGATTTTCATGGCGAACTCCTCAATTCGGGCGCACGGGCCGGACGAGTGTTGATGGTGATGACCCCGAGCATGACCAGCGCCACGCCCAGTGATTTGGAGAAACTGAAGGATTCGTTGAACAGCGGCAGGCTGGCCGCCAGCAGGTACACCAGCGCATAGCTGATGCTCAGCAGCGAATAGGCCCGGCCCAGCGGCAGATCGCGCAGGGCGGCGAGCCAGCAGAGCATCGAAAGGGCATAGGCGAAGATCGCCGCGAGCACCACGGCCAGCGCGTTTGAATCGACGCTGGGCATGGCCAGCCACTGATCCGGCCGGGGCAGGCGCGTCATGCTCCAGCGCATGCTCAATTGCGCCACGCTGACCAGCAGCACACTGGCCAGGGCGAAGACGATTCCACGACGTGAGTTCATGACTGTTGCCCCAACAGCGCCACGCCACCAATCACCAGCAACACGCCGAACCAGTGCTGAACGTCGACGGGCTCCTTGAATGCGAAGCGGGCGATGAGGGTGATGATCACGAAATTGAGGCTGAGCATCGGGTAGGCGATGCTGACCGGCAGGCGCTGCAACACCAGCAGCCACACCAGCAGACCGGCGCCGAGGGCAAACAGCGCCAGCCACAGCCACGGCGAGCGCACTTTGCCCGACCACGACAGGCTTGCGCCGCGCCAACTCTCGACGGCGAATTTCTGCGCGACCTGGCCCAGGCAGGTCAGCAGGCAGGCGAGCAACAGCAGCCACAGGCTCATGACGCCTCCTGCGGAAGAATCATGATCACCAGGTTGCCTTGCTCATAACGAACGCCGTCCTTGGGCAGTCTGTCGAGTTCGTCCAGTTCGTCTTGCCCCTTGACCCGCATCACCACGCCGACCGAACCGGTCTTGCGGGCTTCGCGCATCCACTGTTGCACCTGATCGGGATCGACCCGTTGGTGAATGCCGTCAGGATAGGCAAGGCCATATTTCAATTCGCCTATCGTGTTGTACATCGCCACCTGGGGGCGTTTGACCCGCCAGGACAGGGCCGACGCGGCGCCCAGGTCGTTGCTCAACAGGTGCGTGGTAGCCGCCAGTTCCGTCTGGTGGGCGAGGACGAACTGGTCGGGCATCTTGTTCGCCACCACCGATTTGGGCAGTGCCGCCGGCAGCAATGCGATCAGCAGCAGGCTGCCCACGGCCGGCGCCGCCCAGCATTGCAACGGGCGGAAGGCTTGCAGCAGGTTGCTGATGATCCAGCCGGTCAGGGCGATGAACACCAGCACCAGGCTGTGCAATTCGTGGTCGTACAGCGGACGCTTGAGCTGCACGTAAACCAGCCCGATCAGCGTGACGATGCCGAGCAACAGGTTCAGCAGGCCATTGAGGCCCAGCGCCCGACCTTGCTCCAGGCGCAAGCGATCGGCCAGCGCATGGCCCATCAGCAACGCCAGCGGCAGCAGACACGGCAGGATGTAGGTCGGCAGTTTGCCGTTGCTCACGCTGAAGAACAGCAGCGGCATCAGCAGCCACAGGCCGAGAAAGGCGATGCTGGTTTCGCGGCGGGTCTGCCACGCCTGTTTCAGCGCCACCGGTAGCATGCCGACCCACGGCAGACTGAATGCCACCAGCAACGGCAGGTAGAACCACCATGGCGCGTCATGCTGGGCGTCGTCGCCGGCAAAACGGCGGATGTGCTCGTGCCAGAAGAAGAATCGCCAGTAATCCGGCTCCTGCGCGTGCACCGCCAGGACCCACGGCAGGCTGACGATGATCGCCACCGCGATGGCCAGTGGGCCGTAAATCAGCAAGTCCTTCCAGCGCTTTTGCCAGAGCATCCACGGCAAGGCGATCAGCACCGGCAGCAACCAGGCGAGAAAACCCTTGGTCATGAAACCCATGCCGCAGGCCAGTCCCAGCACCGCCCAACCGGCCATGCGCTGACCGTTGGAACGGCTGTCGAGGGCAAACCACAGCGCCACCAGACTCAGGTTGACCCACAAGGTGAATTGCGGGTCAAGGTTGGCGTAACCAGCCTGGCCGGCGACGATGGTGAAACTCATGTAGAGCAGGGCGCAGACGAAGCTTTTGCGCCGCTCGTTCCACAAGCGGCGGGCGATGAGGAAGCACAGCAGCACGCTCAGCCCGGTGCTCAGGGCCGAGGCAAACCGCACGCCGAACAGGTTCTGGCCGAACACGGCCTGCCCGAGGGCGATCATCCAGTAGCCGGCCGCCGGTTTTTCGAAGTAACGCAGGCTCATGAAATGCGGCGACACCCAGTTGCCGCTCAGCAGCATTTCCTGGCTGATTTGCGCATAACGGGTTTCGTCGGGGATCCACAAACCGTGACTGCCCAACGGCAGCAGATAGGCCAGCAGGAAAACCCCCAGCAACAGCGGCAATGCCCAGCGTTTGCTCATGCGCCTTGCACTCCCAGCCAGCCTTCGCGGCCTTCGAGGGCGCCGCGTTGCACACGGCCGACCGGCAGGGTGTTGAGAAACTCGGGCAACAGATCGCCCAGAGGCTGGAACCGGATATCTCGCTGGCGTGCATCGGCCAGCAGTCGACGAAAATCTTCGGCCATCAGAATCCCTTCTACTTCGGCATGAATGGTGTAGACGTTGAGGTTGTCCGGGCGGAACCGGTCGAGGATGAAGGCGTTGAAATCCTTCGCCGCCACACTCGGCCCGACCACTTCATCGAAGGTCGGCAAATCCACCGGAATCTGCGGCGCCCCGACCGAACCATCGGCCAGCAACGGACGAAACAGCCGCTGCCCCCGGCAATCGCTGTTGTAGCGAAAGCCGAAAGCCTGCTTGGCTTCGATCACACGTTCGTCCGCGCGCCAACCGGCGGCGGCCGAACAGGTGAC
Source organism: Pseudomonas sp. B20(2017) (assembly GCF_002113125.1). Classification (GTDB taxonomy): domain Bacteria; phylum Pseudomonadota; class Gammaproteobacteria; order Pseudomonadales; family Pseudomonadaceae; genus Aquipseudomonas. The sequence continues at coordinate 133,598 of NZ_NEJP01000012.1, forward strand.
TTTTTCACCCAGGATGTCGCTCAAGGTGTCGACGCCCTGGCGGATCTGCTCGATCAGTTGCGCATCGCTCCAGCGTCCGGCATTGGCCTGCCAGCCGTGGTGATCCCAGGCGTGCAGACCGACTTCGTGGCCGGCGGCCCGGGCCTGACGCATCAGGTGTCCGAGGTCGCGACCGATCGGTTTGCCCGGCCAGGCGGTGCCGGCCAACAGAATGTCCCAGCCGTAGAGGCCGGCGGCGTTGGAGCGCAGCATTTTCCAGAGGAATTGCGGACGGATCAGGCGCCACAGATGCCGACCCATGTTGTCCGGGCCGACACTGAAGAAAAACGTCGCCTTGATCTGCGCTTCATCGAGAATCTCCAGCAAGCGCGGCACGCCTTCGCGGGTGCCGCGAAAGGTGTCGACGTCGATGCGCAAACCGGCCTGCATCAACGCTTGCTCTCGATTTCGGCCATCGCTTCACGCAAGAAAAAGTCGAGCGTGTTGCCGATGGTCTCGCGCATTTCCACGGTCGGCGTCCAGTCCAGCAGGCGCTTGGCGTTGGCGATGCTCGGTTTGCGGTGCTCGACGTCCTGGTAACCGGCGCCGTAGAACGCTTTGCTTTCCACATCGCGGAAACCGGCGAACGGCGGGAAGTTGGCGCGCAGCGGGTGAGCCTCGAACTGGCGCAGCAGCTCTTCGCCCAACTGACGAATGCTCGCTTCGTTGTCCGGGTTGCCGATGTTGATGATCTGGCCGTTGCAGACATCGTTGTCGTTATCGATGATTCGCGCCAGCGCCTCGACGCCGTCGGCGATGTCGGTGAAGCAGCGTTTCTGCTCGCCGCCGTCGAACAGTCGGATCGGCGTGCCTTCCACCAGATTGAGGATCAATTGGGTGATGGCGCGGGAACTGCCGATGCGCGCCGAATCGAGGCGATCCAGCCGTGGGCCCATCCAGTTGAAGGGACGGAACAGGGTGAAATTCAGGCCTTTGGCGCCGTAGGCCCAGATCACCCGGTCCAGCAGTTGTTTGGACACCGAGTAGATCCAGCGCTGCTTGTTGATCGGGCCGACGATCAGGTTGGAGGTATCTTCGTCGAAGTGCTTGTCCTGGCACATGCCATAGACCTCCGAGGTCGACGGGAAGATCACGCGCTTGTCGTATTTGACGCAGTAGCGCACCAGCTTGAGGTTTTCTTCGAAGTCGAGCTCGAACACCCGCAGCGGGTTGCGCGTGTATTCGATCGGCGTGGCGATGGCCACCAGCGGCAGGACCACGTCGCATTTCTTGATGTGGTACTCGATCCACTCCGAGTGAATGCTGATGTCGCCTTCGACGAAGTGAAAACGCGGGTGGCTGCGCAGACGGTCGATGGCGTCGGAGCCGATGTCCAGGCCATAGACTTCGTAGCGCTCGTCACGCAGCAGGCGCTCGGACAAATGGTTGCCGATGAAGCCGTTGACACCGAGGATCAGCACCCGTGTACGGCGCGGGCCACGGCCGGATTCGGCACCGCGCAGCAGCGAGCCGTCCACCAGACCGAGTTCATTGGCCAGTTGCGGGCCGCTCAGGTACAGGCCGTTGTCGTTGCGCTGGCCGGCGTTGATCACCAGCGAATCTTCACCGCAGGCGATGCGCAGCGGATCGACACTGATGACCCGGCCCGGCGCCTGGCCTTCGTTGCCCTTGACCACGTCGGCGCTCCACACGATCAGCTTGTGCTCGCCCACGGCGCAGAAGGCGCCCGGATACGGACGGGTCACGGCCCGCACCAGGTTGAACAGTTGCTCGGCCGGTCGGGCCCAGACCAGTTTGCCGTCCGCCGGAGTACGACGACCGAATACCGTGGCTTTGGATTCGTCCTGCGGGGTCTCGGTGAACTTACCTTGGAGCATGGCCGGCAAGGCGTCGCGCAACAGATCGCTGGCGGCAGTGCGCAGTTTTCCGTGCAGGCTCAGCGCGGTGTCGCTGCGTTCGATGGCCACGCGTTGCTGGGCGACGATCGCGCCAGCGTCGGCGCGTTTGACCATGCGGTGCAGGGTCACGCCGGTTTCGGTCTCGCCGTTGACCAGCACCCAATTGGCTGGTGCGCGGCCACGGTAGCGCGGCAGCAAGGAGCCGTGCAGGTTGAACGCGCCTTTTTTGGCCAGGGCCATCAGCGGCTCGCTCAGCAGGTTGCGGTAGTAGAACGAGAAGATGTAATCCGGATCGAGCTTGGCAATCCGCTCGATCCACAGCGGATGGTTGGCGTCTTCCGGCGCGTGCACCGCAATGCCCTTGTCGGCGCACAGTTGCGCAACCGAGGCATAGAACGTGTTTTCCTTCGGGTCATCGGCGTGAGTGAACACCGCTGCAATGTCGTAGCCGCTGTCGAGCAGGGCTTGAATGCCGGCGCAGCCAATATCGTGGTAAGCGAAGACAACGGTTTTTGCACTCATGAGAGAACCTGATCAGACGTGGAGTTGGAAGTGAGGCCGTCAACGGTGATGGCGGGTGCCGGCGTGGCGGGATGCCCGCGCAGGACTTTTTCAATGAAGAAACGCGGGCGGGCGCGCACGTCGCTGTACATGCGCCCCAGGTATTCACCCAGCAGGCCCATGCCGATGAACTGGCCGCCGGTGAACACGAACAGCACGGCGAACAGCACGAACAGACCGTCACCGGCCCAACCGGCGCCAAAGGCCAGGCGCATCACGATCAGCGCTGCGGCAAACAGCACGCCGAGCCCGGCCATGGCGAAACCGACGATGCTCAACAGACGCAGCGGGGTGGTGGTCATGCAGGTGATCAAGTCGAACATCAGATTGATCAGGCGCATCGGGCTGTATTTTGAATCGCCGTGTTCGCGCTCGGCGTGGGCCACGGTGATTTCGGTGGTGTGGCGGGCGAAGCTGTTGGCGAGGATCGGAATGAACGTGCTGCGTTCGCGGCACGCGAGCATCGCGTCGATGATGGTGCGGCGGTAGGCGCGCAACATGCAGCCGTAGTCGCTCATGGCGACGCCGGTGGAACGCTGCACGGCGAGGTTGATCAACTTCGACGGATAGCGGCGCAGGGCCGAATCCTGACGATTGCCGCGCACGGTGCCGACCACGTCGTAGCCTTTTTCGGCTTCGGCTACCAGGCGCGGGATTTCTTCCGGCGGGTTCTGCAGGTCGGCGTCGAGGGTGATTACAACGTCGCCCTTGCACTGTTCGAAACCGGCCATGATCGCTGCGTGCTGGCCATAGTTGCGGTTGAGAATGACCGCCACGAACGGGCTGTCCTCGACCAAGGCGGCGTCTTCGAGCAATTGCGCGGAGGCGTCGCGGCTGCCGTCGTCGACCAGCACGATTTCGTAGTCGTGACGCAATTGCTGGCAGGCGGCCTGGGTGCGGAGCAGCAGTTCCGGCAGGCTGTCTTCTTCGTTGTAGACCGGGATGACGATCGACACGCAATGAATCGGATAAGGTCTCACGGGCGTTTCCCCATCAGGTGTTCAATGGCCCCGACGACCCGGTCCAGATCCTGGTCGGTCATGTCGGGAAACAAGGGAATCGAGCACAGCCGCGCCGAGTTCCACTCGGTGTCAGGCAGGGACAAGTGCGGGTCACGCTGGCGATACCAGGTGTGCAGGTGAGTGGCGATGAAGTGAATGCCGGTGCCGATGCCTTGATCCTGCAAACCTTTTATGAAGGCTTCGCGGTCCATCCCGCAGCGTTCGCTGTCGATGCGCAGGATGAACAGGTGCCAGGCGTGTTGTTGCGCGTACTGCGGAACGGCCAACGGTTGCACCGGCAGGCCTTCGAGTTTTTGCAGGTATTGCTTGGCCAGTTCTGTACGACGGGTGTTGATCGCGTCCAGACGCTCCAGTTGCACCAGCGCAATGGCGGCGTTGATGTCGGCCAGGTTGTATTTGAATCCCGGCTCGATTACTTGGGCCTGGGGCTTGCGTCCGTGGGTCAGGCGGTCGTAGGCATCGACGCCCAGGCCATGAAACTTGAGCATGCGCACGCGGTTGGCCAGGGCTTCGTCGTCGGTGACGAACATCGCGCCTTCGGCACAGGTCATGTTCTTGATCGCGTGGAACGAGAAGATCGCGGTGCCTTGCGAACCCACGTGACGTCCCTTATAGCGGGTGCCGGCGGCATGGGCGGCGTCTTCGATCACGGCGATGCCGTGCTTGTCGGCCAGCGCGTAGAGCGGATCGAGATCGAATGCGGCGCCGGCGTAATGCACGGGAATGATCGCTTTGGTGCGCGGCGTGATGGCGGCTTCGATACGCGCGGCGTCGGTCATCAGAGTGTCGCGGTCGACATCGACGAACACCGGCGTGGCGCCGAGCAGGGAAATCATGTTGGCGGTGGACACCCAGGTCTGCGACGGGGTGATGACTTCATCGCCGGGGCCGATTCCCAACGCCAGCAGGGCAATGTGCATCCCGCCAGTGGCAGACGAAAGTGCAACCGCATGCCGGCAACCGACGTACTGCGCAAACTGTTCTTCAAGTGCCTGGTTTTTCGGCCCGGTGGTGATCCAGCCGGACCGCAGTACTTGCTCTACGGCGGCAATTTCTTCGTCGCCGATACTGGGGCGAGAGAAGGGGAGAAACGCCTGACTCATGCACACCTCATTGCAAAGAAAAAAGAAATAGATCCATTGAATGATTGGATCCAATCAAAGCGTAGACGCGAAAAAATCCCTTGCATCAATAAGTTGCCAAGACGACATAACGTCGGGTTCGGTTGACTTTTCAGGCATTGCCCGGCAGGTTGGGCGGCGCCGGCACAGGACTCAGTGGAATTAAGGTTATGCCCGTTTTTGTGAAAGGAACATGAAAAACCGGTCGGCGAATCGTTTATCTGAAACCCATACAGCCACTGTTCAGACTTCTACCGTTTATCGCGGTTTTTAGTAGAAAAGTCCTACGGAAGTGTTCCGCTTATATTAAGAATGTTGCAGTTGTTAGTTGCTGTGTTGAACTGCTTTTACTCAAGGCCCGACGTTTGATTGACTTACCCGTTGCATCCCCCGACACACTGAAAACCAACCCGATGACCGTGTATCTGGCGCGTCTGGCTCCTTCCAGCCAGCTCACCATGCGTTACGTCTTACAAGATGCCGCCGACCGTCTCGGTTTCGAAGACATGAACGTCGAAGAGATTCACTGGCATGCCTTGCAACCGGAAGATGTCGTTGCGTTAGTCGCCGCATTGCGCGCCGACAATTACGCGCCAAATACGTCTTCGCTTTATGTAAACGCTATTCGCGGCGTGATGAATGAAGCCTGGCGCATGAGCCTGATCAGTCAGGAACATCTATTGAAGATGCGTTCGGTCAAGGGCATTGCCGGTACACGACTGTCTCAGGGGCGCAATTTGAAGCGCACGCTGATACATGAATTGATGGAAGTCTGCGCGGCCGATCCGCGACCACAAGGTTTGCGTGATGCGGCGGTGATTGCGCTGTTGTACGGCACCGGCATGCGCAAGTCGGAGTCGGTGGATCTGGACTTGAATCAGGTGGATTTCACCGAGCGCAGTCTGTGCGTCACCGCCAAAGGCAATAAACAGCTGATCAAATACGCGCCGGCCTGGGCGTTCGCCAAATTGAATGCCTGGCTGGAGTTTCGTCGCTCGGAACTCAAGGAAGGCGAGAGCGACGACGCGTTTCTGTTCAACCGCATTCGCCGCGGCAGCCACATCACCCGCGAGCGCATCACCAAACACGCGATCTATTACATCGCCCGCCAGCGCGGCACCCAGGTCGGGGTGAAGATCATGCCCCATGATTTTCGCCGCTCATTCATTACGCGGGTGATCGAAGAGCATGACCTGTCGATTGCCCAGAAGCTGGCCCATCACAGCAATATCCAGACGACCGCCAACTATGACGTGCGCGACGACAACGAACGGCGCCGCGCGGTGGATCGCTTTGACCTGTAGCTTTGACCTTTAGCTTCGATCTGTAGTCAGGACGTCGAAAGCACATGCGCCGGTCCCGAGACCGACAGTTGCACCGCGCTGCCGGCCGGCGGCGCGTGCATCCCCGTGCTGCGTACCAGCAATGAGCGTCCGCAAGCCGGTTGAGTCGGCGCGTGCAGCTCGACGGTCAGGGTGCAGGTGTTGCCGCCGAAATCGCGTTCTGTGACCACGGCATTGCAGGTGTGGGCATCGTCGGCATCAGACAGCCGCAACTGTTCGGGGCGCAACATGATCTGCGCGTCACCACAAAAACCGTTGCTGTTGACCGGGATCCGGCCCAGATCGCAAAGCGCCCAGCCGGCTTCGATTTGTGCGGGCATGACCACCGCCTCGCCGAGAAAACGCGCAGTCTGCTCATCGTCGGGGTAACGGTAGAGGTCCATCGGGTGTCCCGATTGCACCAGCCGGCCGTCGCGCATGACGGCCAGTTGATCGGCGAACGACAGCGCTTCGCTCTGATCGTGGGTCACCAGAATCGTGGTTACACCGGCGTCTTCCAGAAGGCGCGCGACCATTTTGCGCATGGCGCCGCGCAGACCGGTGTCGAGAGCGGAAAACGGCTCGTCCAGCAGCATCAAACGCGGTTGCTGGGCCAGTGCCCGGGCGAGCGACACCCGCTGTTGCTGGCCGCCGGACAGTTCGTGGGGCCAGCGCTTGGCCATGTTGGCGTTCAGGGCCACGCTGTCCATCAGCGCCTGAATGCGCTCGGTTCGAGTGCTACCGGTTTCTGTCAGTCCGAAACCGATATTGTCCGCCACGGTCATGTGCGGGAACAGCGCGCCATCCTGTGGCACATAACCGATCTGCCGTTGGTACGCGGGCACGGCGTGGGTGCTGTCGACCAGGGTCTGGCCATTGAGCGTGAGGCTGCCGGCGTCGGGGAATTCGAACCCGGCGATCATCCGCAACAGGGTGGTCTTGCCGGATCCGGACGGGCCGACGATCACCGTGCGGCTGCCGGTCGGGACAGACAGGCAGATATTATCCAGCGCCGTTTGCGCGCCAAAGGATTTGCTTAAGGAAATGATTTCGAGAGCGTTCATCGGCCGGCACTGCGCCTGGATTGGTGATAGAGGATGGCCGTGAGCGGCAACGAAAGCAGCACCATCAGCAGCGCGTAAGGTGCTGCGGCGGCGTAGTCGATTTCGCTGGTCATGGCCCAGAAACCGGTGGCCAGGGTGCGCGTGCCGTTGGGCGCGAGCAGCAGGGTCGCCGTCAGTTCATTGGTGATCGCCAGAAACACCAGCGCCGCACCCGCTGCCGCACCGGGCGCCGCCAGACGCAAGGTGATCAGCCACAGGGCGCGCAGGGGCGAGCGCCCGAGGCTTTGCGCGATGTTTTCCAGCTCCACCGGCGCCTGTGCAAACCCGGCGCGCAGGCTGACCAGCGCGCGGGGCAGAAACATCAGCAGGTAGGCCAGCAGCACGGTAATCGTGGTTTGGTAGATCGGCCGGGCGAAGTGGATGGTCACGGTGACCAGCGCCAGCGCTACGACAATCCCCGGCAGTGCGCTGGTGATGTAATTGCAGCCTTCGAGCAGGCGTTGCAGCTTGCCGGGAGCGCGGATCGACAGCCACGCAATCGGGATTGCCGCGAGGCTGGTCAACAGTGCACCGGCCACGCCGAACGACAAGGTTTGCAGCAGCGCCGGCAACAATTCGCTGCCTTGCCAGACCTCGGCGCCACCGGCGATCAGCCATTTGCCCAAGGTCAGCAACGGCACGCCGAGGGCCAGCAGACAGGTCAGGGTTTGCAGACACAGACCCAGCATCGCGGTGCTCCGGCGCAAACGCACGGTTCGTTGTTCGCGGGCACTGCCGGAACCGACGCGGGCGTATCGCGCCTGCCCTCGGGCACTCGACTCGACCGTCAGCATCACCAGGCAACACAACGCCAGAACGCTGGCGAGCATGTTGGCGGCCGGGCCGTTGAAGGTGGATTTGAACTGGTCGAAAATCGCCGTGGTGAAGGTGTCGAAGCGGATCATCGCGTACAGGCCGTACTCCGCCAGCAAGTGCAGACCGACCAGCAACGCACCGCCGCAGATCGCCAGACGCAATTGCGGCAGTACCACCCGAAAAAACACTGCCCACGGCCTGAGGCCAAGGGATTCGGCGACGTCTTCAATCGCCGGATCGAGGCGGCGCAACGTCGCGGCAATCGGCAGATAGAGGAACGGAAAATAGGCGATCACCGACACCAGCACCCCGGCCGGCAATCCATTGATCGACGGAATCAGGCTGATCCACGCGTAGCTGTGTACGAAGGCCGGCACCGCCAGCGGCGCAACGGCCAGCAGCGACCACAGCCGGCGGCCCGGCAGGTCGGTGCGTTCGGTCAGCCAGGCCAGCGTGATCCCGAGCACGATGCAGATCGGCAAGGTGATCACCACCAACAGCACAGTGTTGATCAACAGTTCGGCCACCCGGGGGCGAAAGACCAGCGCTTCGATGGTCGCCCACCCGGTGTACCACGACACGCCGATCACAAACGCAATCGGCAGCAGCGACAGCAGCGACACAGCAATCGCGAGCACGACCACCCACGGACTCCCACGCCCGTTGAGGGCGCGGGTTCTGCGTGACAGGTTGGCGGAGGGCGCCGCAGCGATCTCCGCAGGCAGCGGTTCGGGCATCAATTACAGCAGTCCTGCCTGGGTCATCAACTCGACGGCTTTCTTGCTGTCGAGCTTCGATGCATCGACTTTCGGCGCGTCCAGATCCTTCAACGGCACCAGTTTCGGGTTGGAACCGGCGTCCTTGCCTACGGCGTATTCAAAAGAGTTGCCGGTGCGCAGCACTTCCTGGCCCTGCTTGCCGGTGATGTATTGGAGGAACTTCTGCGCGTCTTCCTGGTGTTTGCTGGAAGCCAGCACGCCACCACCGGAAATACTCACGAAGGCACCCGGATCCTGATGTCTGAAGTAGTGCAGGGCGGTGTTCTTGCTGTTTTCGCCGGTCTTGGCCTGATCGACGAACGCGTAATAGTGATAGATCACGCCGCTGTCGACTTGCCCGGCGTTCACTGCTTTGAGCACCGAACTGTTACCACGGTAGGCGGTGAAGTTGGCTTTCATGCCTTTGAGCCATTCGAGGGTGGCGGCTTCGCCTTTCTGTTCCAGCACGGCGGCGACGATGGCCTGGAAGTCCGCCCCCGCAGGCGACGCAGCCCAGCGACCTTTCCAGGCCGGGCTTGCGAGGTCCATCAGGGATTTGGGCAGGTCTTTTTCCGGCAGTTTGGCCGGGTTGTAGACGAACACCGTGGAGCGTGCGGCGATGCCGACCCATTGGCCGTGGGCCGGGCGATACGCCGCGTCGACTTGCTCGAGAGTCGCCGGGGCCACGGGTGCGAACAGCTTGGCGTTGTCCACCAGCACCATGGCCGGGGAGTTTTCCGTCAGGAATACATCTGCCGGAGACGCCGCGCCTTCTTGCACGATCTGGTTGCCCATTTCCGTGTCATCGCCGTTGCGCACCGTGACCGGAATCCCGGTTTCTTCGGTGAACCCGGCCACCCAGGCCTTGGTCAGGGTTTCGTGCTGGGCGTTGTAGACCACAAGGCCCACGGAATCGGCAGCGAAGGCCTGTCCAGCAGCGAGCAGCGCGGTCGCGAGGGCGGCCTGTTTCAGAAACGACGGAAGGGATGGACTCATGGCGTGACAGCTCCTGTTTTTAGACGTTATGGGCAAGCACCCGCGCAGGTTTCAATGCGAATGATTTGCATATGTTGGCTGGCTGGCAATGTAGAGAGGCAAATGAGAAAAAAACGTCAAAGAAACCGTTAATACATGTCATTGCCATTCAGGTTAGCAGTCACTTGAGAGGAACGCCGGGCAATGCCCGGCGTTGTTTTGCAGAAGATTTGCGAGGGGACAGCGTGGGAACGCAGAACCGCTGTATGCGCAGCCGGGCGCGTGCCGGTCAACAGGTCATGGCTGGCTCTGTGGAAAGATGAAGATCTGCCCATGCCGCAGGCCACGCCCAGCAGTGCCCAACTGCCCAACCGGGCGCGCGGGTTACGAGCGTCGATGGCAAACCACACGGCCACCAGACTCAGATTGACCCACAGGGTGAATTGCGGATCGAGGTTGCATACCCGGCCTGGCCGGCAATCAGCCCGAAGCTCATGTACAGCAGTGCTCTGGTGCTGCTGATTCGCGGGCTGTTCCACAGCTGGCGCGCCATCAAGTAAGTCAGCCAGACACTGGAATGCCCATGAAATGCGGGGCCACCCAGTTCCCGCTCAGCAGCATTTCCTGGCTGATCTGGCCGTAGCGGGTTTCATCGGGGATCCACAGACCGTGGGTCATCAACGGCAGCAGATAAAACACTACAAAAGCCAGGACCAGGCAGGGGATGGCCCAACGCTCGATCGAAGTAGCTGGCCGGGTTTGCTGGAAATGACGGGCAGCGTGTCGCAGCGGATTGTTTTCAGACGTCATGACAAAGCCTTGTGTCGCGCGAATGGAATAAATGTCTATTAAAAATAAACGAAGGCTGGTTCGGATTAGTTGAGGTTGAAGTTTGTGCTTGTGATGTAAAAAGGCAGAAAGATGATCAAGGGCGAACCGCAGGCCATGCGTCGGCATTCATGATGCCCAACACTTTCAACTGTCCCTTTTCATTAATGCGAACAAACAAGGTGCTGCCATATTCAGCGCCGGCCGCGTGAGGGAAACCGGTCTGTTTTTCGAAGTCGCTGATGCAGCCACTGTGGGTGACCAGTACCAGATTGTGTTGTGCAGCCTTGTGCGCGACCACGTCATCACGCAGCGTCGGACCGCAGGTCGCCAGCCAGTCCTGGGTACTCGCATCCTGGCCGAACATGAAACGCGCCGTTTGTGCGGTCCGGGTCAGCGGGCTGCTCAACACTTGTGCCTGCTGCATGCCCAGATGCACGAAACCTTTGCCAACCGTAGCCGCTGCCGTGCTGCCCACTCGGGTGATGCCGTCCGCCGGCCCGAGGCAAAGGTTGTCCGAGCGATCACAGCGTTCGGTGTGCCGTACCAATGCGACCACCTCACCGGCCTGCCAGGCCTTTGTCCATTCGGCGGTGATGGCTTTGTCAGCGTGCGCCAGATCGAGGGGCGTTCTGGGCCACCAGACAAAGCCGCTGACCAGAGCCGCCGCCAGTACCGATCCCGTGACCGTCAACAAGGTGCGAGGGCGCCGCGCCCGGCGCTGTTTGTAAGTCGCTGCTAATTGCATGTGTCCTTCCACGGTCCGCCGATGAATATCGCCGGGATGAATGTCCGGCGATTTAATCAACTTCAAAAATGGCTTACTTGAATGCTGGCTGAACATTAAGTTTGAGCGCGTGGGGCGGCAGTGAAGAACTTGTGAAAAATTCGCCAGTCTGTGAAAAGTGCAACTAATCGGGTAATTGATAAATAAACTCAAATCCTCGTTTTGTTTCAAAAGAGCCATACCCAATGTTGACGTTTGCGGTGAAGCTGGTGGCCTCCGGCGCTGAAAACAGTGAAGGCCTGTAGCTGTCCGGAACGTCTTGAACCCGTGGTGGAGTCGTCGAAACGAATGGATCTCAAGCAAAGCCTCACTAAACGGATCGTCATCGTGTTCGCCTTGATGAGTGCCTTCGTGGCCGGGGTGTTTGCGCTGGGAATCGTGGCCACGGTGCATGTGGTGGAACACCGCTTGACCACCACCACGTTGAGCGGCGGTCTGCACCGGTTGCTGGCGATGGATGACATCAGTCGCTGGAGCCATCGACCGGAGAAAAGTGAACTGTTTTTCTTCGAAGGCGGGCCCGGTCCGATGGCGCTTGTCCCGTCGCTGGCGGCACTGTCGCCGGGTTTTCAGGAAGTCATGTTCGACGGCGACGATTTCTTCGCCATGGTCGAGGTCGTGGGGGGACGAAAATATGTGTTGCTGCGCGACCAGGAAAGTCTCGAAAAGCGTGAGAGGCTGCTGTTTATTGTGGTCACTGTCGGATTCATCCTGAGCATCCTGTTGGCGATAGCGCTCGGGCGATTGCTTGCGCGGCGGGTGATGGCGCCGGTCATACGTCTGGCGCGTCAGGTCCGCCACCGCGATCAGTTACTGGTGCTGGCACCCCCATTGCACCCCGATTACGCGGCGGATGAGGTCGGGGAGCTGGCGCTTTCTTTCGATCAGACACTGGGCCGTTTGCGCGAAACACTGAACCGCGAAAAGCTGTTCACCAGCGATGTCAGTCACGAATTGCGCACGCCGTTGATGGTACTCGGTGGCTCCTGCGAGTTACTGCTGGCCAATCCATCGCTCGATACCCGTTCTGCTGCACAGGTCAATCGCATCGCCCGGGCCAGCCATGAAATGCGCCAGTTGGTCGAGACGTTTCTCATGCTCGCCCGCGCGCAGGAAGATGGTGGCGGTGACATCTGCGTTTCGCTCAACGATGTCGCGCAGGCGCAGAGTGAAATCTGGGGGCGACTGGTGCGGGAAAAGGGCCTGGATTTTTTCTGTGACATCGAACCGGGTGGCGACGGGCGTTACAACCAGACTTTTCTGCAATCGGTGATGGGCAATCTGTTGCGTAACGCCTGGCATTACACCGATAGCGGTTTTGTCCGGTTGATCGTCAGGGAGGGCGGATTTGTCGTCGAAGACAGCGGCATCGGCATTCCCGAGGCGCGGCGTCAGGCGATGTTCCAGCCATTCGTGCGCGGCGACGAGCGTCGTGGCGAAGGGCTGGGTCTGGGGTTGTCGCTGGTGCAGCGGATTTGCACCCGTGAAGGCTGGCAGGTGGAACTCGTGACCCGGGAGCCCAACGGTTGTCGATTTACCGTCACGCTGAAATCTGCGAGTCAGGATGCCGGTGGGCAACCCCGCGAACTGCCGGCGGCCTGACTGATCATGGCGGCCAGGCGCCTGACGTTGTTCTGCTGGGCTGTCACCAGATCGTCGATGGTTGGCCCGGAGGGCGTCTGCAAGACGGACCGGCAGGCGACCAGACCATTGTCACCTGCGTCGGCCTGGCGCAAACGCCATTTGACGTCGATCAACCCGTATTGGCCGGGAATGGAATCGAAACGTTGCACATCAATGCGTACCGACACCTTACGCTGGCCGCCGGCATTGCTCAGCTGATCCGCCAGAGCACTGCGCAATTCATCGCCCAGGCTGGCGCCCCACCATTCTGTTTCAAGAATCGCCAGGCCGCTGTTGCCCTGGCGGATGACGATCTGCGGCCGGTCGACCTGCGGCGGGACGCTGATGCCTTCGATGGTGATTTCACCGGCTGACTTCCCGGCCGGCGGCTGCGCCGGGGTCAGCGTGTGGAAGCTGATCGGGTCGCTGCGGCAGGCACCCAACAGCAGGCATGCAGCGAGCACGGTGAACTTCAGCGGTAAAGCCATGGGACAGCTCCTGTGCTCAGTTGCGTGGCGGCCCTTTCAGATCCGACGGCGCGGCGTTGTCGGGACGGCCACGAATCAGCGATTCCGGATGGCGACCCAGATAATCGGACAATTCACGCAGCGAACGTGACATGCGTCCGAGTTCGTCGAGGGTGCGGGTCAGTTGTTCGCGTTGCGGCGAATCCTCGGCCAGGGTCGAGCTGGCCGATTGCAGGGTCTTGCTCACGTCGGCGAGGGTGGTCTGCACACCGGGCAAGGTCTTGGCATTGAATTGGGTCAGGCCTTTGCGCAATTCCACGAGGTTGCTGTCGAGGTTGCCGGCGATACGTTCCACCGGCAACTTGTTGAGCTTGTCGATCATCGCTTCAAGCTTTTCCTGCAACTGTTCGAGACTGCCTGGGAGAGTAGGAATGGCAATCGGTCGGGCACTGGCATCGAACGGGACTTTCTCTGCCTTCGGAAAGAAATCCAGTGCGATATACAGTTGGCCCGTCAACAGGTTGCCGCTGCGGGCCTGGGCGCGCAGGCCATTTTCAACGAAGGTGCCGATCAGGCGCACGGCCGCCGCTTCGTCCTCGGGATCATGCTTGAGCACCTTGAGCATTTTGATATGAGCCTGGCCCAGGCGCTGCGGATAAATCACGATCCCGACATTGACCGGGAAGCTGCGTTTTTTCTCGTCGAAATCCAGATTGACGCTGACCACACGACCGATTTCAACACCGAGGAACTCCACCGGGGCGTCGACCTTGAGCCCGCGCAAGGCCTGATCAAAGCGCAGGGCCAGGTATTGCGGTTTGCCGTTGGGCGGGGCGAGGGCGGCAACCTGATCGTCGAACAGATCGAAGGTCTTCTGCTCGGCGGCGGCCACATCATTGGGGCTGTATTCCGGCGCACGGAAGGCGATACCACCGACCAGCAACGTCGACAGTGATTCGGTCTTGACCGCGAAACCATTGGCGCCGACGTTGACATCGATCCCGCTGGCATTCCAGAACCGGGTGTTTTCGGTCACATAGGCATCATTGGGCGCATGGACGAAAATCTCGATGTCCACGCCTTTGCCGTCAGCATCCAGCGCATAGGCGACGACTTGTCCGACCGGAATCTTGCGGTAATAGACCGGGGAGCCAATGTCCAGTGATCCCAGGTCCTGGGTGTGCAGTTTGAAGCGTTTGCCCGGCTCGCCGTAGGTGATCGGCGGAGGGTTTTCCAGGCCTGCGAAATGTTTGGAGCGGCTGTTGGACTGACCGATGTCGGCGCCGACATAGTCGCCCGAGAGCAGGGTGTCGATGCCTGACACGCCACCGGCACCGATGCGCGGGCGCACGACCCAGAATTGCGAATCCTTGCGGGTGAAGGTCTCGGCCTGCTTGGACAATTTGATCGTGGCGTTGACGCTTTTCTGGTCGTCGCTCAACTCGACATCCGTTACGTGGCCGATTACCACGTTGCGGTATTTGACTTCGGTCTTGTTGGCGGTCAGACCGCTGCCGGTCTTGAAGGTGACAACGATGGTCGGGCCTTCCTGCATCAGGTTGTGCACCACCAGCGAAATGCCCACCAGCACCGCGACGATGGGCACGATCCACACCAGCGAGATACTGAAACGCCGGGTCTTGATCGGCGCCTGGCCGGGTGTTCGCGGTTGATCGGCTGCTGACGACTCCATCCATGACCTCCAGGGTTTATTGGGCAACGAGCGTCAGGAACGCAAAAGCACCTCATCAATATAGAAGTGCTTCGCGATAGAGCAAATGTTGAGGCGTCAGCCGAGCATTTCCCGCAGGCGATACCAGAACATGCCCAGTGCCAGCAGTGGCGAACGCAGCGCCGGGCCGCCGGGGAAGGTCATGTGCGGCACATTGCTGAACACGTCCATGCCTTGGCTGTGCCCGGCATGAATCGCTTCGCCCAGCAGTTTGGCGCACCAGTGGGTGACGTTCAGGCCGTGGCCGGAATAGCCTTGGGCATAGAACACGTTCGGGTGTTGCTTGAGTCGACCGACCTGCGGGAAGCGGTTGGCGGTGATGCCGATCTTGCCGCCCCACTGATAGTCGATGTGCGCATCCGCCAGTTGCGGGAACACCTTGAGCATCTTCGGTCGCATGTAGGCGGCGATGTCCGCCGGATCCCGTCCCGAATAATGGCAGGCGCCGCCGAACAGCAAGCGCCGGTCTGCCGAGAGCCGGTAATAATCGAGGCCGACTTTCTGGTCGCATAGCGCCAGATCCTGCGGGATCAGCTCGGCGGCGCGCTCCGCTGACAGTGGTTCGGTGGCGATGATGTAACTGCCGGCGGGCAGTACCTTGCCGCTGAGTCGTTGTTCGAGTTCGTCCAGGTGCGCATTGCAGCCGAGCACCAGGTTGCCGGCGCGTACGGTGCCGCTCTGGGTGCGCACTTGAACGGTCGGTCCATGGACGATTTCCAGCACAGGGCTCTGCTCGAAAATCCGCACCCCGAGTGAGGCTGCCAGCCGCGCTTCGCCCTGGACCAGATCCAATGGGTGCAGGTGCCCCGAGCCCATGTCGATCAGGCCACCCTTGTAGACGCCCGCGTTCACTACTTGTCGGCGGATGTCTGCGGGGGCGACCAGATGCGTTGCATGGCGGTAACCCAGCTCCGCCAGGCTGTCCTGCTCGGCCTTGAAGGCGTCGAACTGCGCCGGCGTGTTGGCCAGTTCGCAGAAGCCCCAGCGCAGGTCGCATTCGATGGCGTTGTCGGTGATGCGCTGGCGCACCAGCTCCACCGAATCAATCCCGGCCCGGTGCAGGTAGCGCACGCCTTCGCTGCCGACATGCCGGGCGAAACCTTCGACGTCATGACCGATGCCGCGAATCAACTGTCCGCCGTTGCGCCCGCTGGCGCCCCAGCCGATGCGCCGCGCTTCGAGCAGGATCACCGAGAGCCCGCGTTGCGCGAGTTCGATCGCGGTGTTGACGCCGGTGAAGCCGCCGCCGATCACGCAGACATCGGCGATCAAGTCGCCATCCAGTTGCAGATACGGGGTGCTGGTCCGGGCCGAAGCCGCGTAGTAGGAGTGGGCGTGTTCCTGGGTGTACTGATTCATTTGTTCGACTTCACTTTGCTCCAGGAACGGGTCATCAGACGCATGATCGACTGGGGCGGGGTAGAGGAGATGTAGAGCTTGTCGAGGACTTCCTGGGACGGGTAGACCTCGGGGTTGTTGACCAGCTCGGCATCCATGAATTGCTTGGCCGCCGGGTTCGGGTTGGCGTAACCGACCGAGGCGCTGACCTTGGCGATCACTTGCGGATCGAGCAGGTAATTGATGAAGGCGTGGGCTTCCTTGGTGTTGCGGGCATCGGCGGGAATCGCCAGCAGGTCGAACCACAGGTTCGCGCCTTCCTTGGGAATCGAGTAAGCGATGTTCACGCCGTTCTTGGCTTCCTTGGCGCGGTTGGCGGCCTGGAACACGTCGCCGGAGTAACCGAAAGCCACGCAGATGTCGCCGTTGGCCAGGTCAGACACGTATTTCGAGGAGTGGAAATAGGTGATGTACGGCCGGATGCTCAGCAGTTTCTCTTCGGCCTTCTTGTAGTCTTCGGGTTTCTCGCTGCGCGGGTCCATGCCCATGTAGTTGAGGATCGCCGGGAACACTTCATCGGCCGAGTCCATCATCGACACACCGCACTGGGTGAGTTTCTTCAGGTTCTCCGGTTCGAACAGCACGGCCCAGGAATCGATGTGATCGATGCCCAGCACTTGCTTGACCTTGTCGACGTTGTAGCCAATGCCGTTGGTGCCCCACAGGTACGGCACTGAGTGTTCGTTGCCCGGGTCGTTCTTCTCAAGCAGGGCCAACAGTTTCGGGTCGAGGTTTTTCCAGTTCGGCAGTTGCGAGCGATCCAGTTTGAGGAACGCGCCGGCCTTTACCTGACGGGCGAGAAAGTGGTTGGACGGCACCACCACGTCGTAGCCGGTGCGGCCGGCGAGCAGTTTGCCTTCGAGGGTTTCATTGGAGTCGAAGACGTCGTAGATCACCTTGATCCCGCTGGAGGACTGGAAGTCGGCGAGGGTGGTTTCGCCGATGTAATCGGTCCAGTTGTAGACACTGACCTGGGGTTGGGCGAGGGCTCCGGCACTGCACGCCAGGGCCAGGGCTGCGGGGATCATGGATTTCAACAGACGCATATCGACACCTCTTCGATTGATCGTTCCCACGCTCTGCGTGGGAATGCAGCCCGGGACGCTCCGCGTCCCAAAGCGGACGCAGAGCGTCCATTGAGGCATTCCCACGCAGAGCGTGGGAACGATCGTTGGGTTGGTTGTTTTTGTTTTGGTTAAACGCTCAGCAACAGGAACTCGCGCTCCCAGGAACTGATCACTCGCTTGAAGTTTTCATGCTCGGCGCGTTTCACCGCGACGTAGCCGCGCACGAACTTGCTGCCCAGGTATTGCGCGACGGTGTCGCACTCTTCCATCTGGGTCAGGGCTTCTTCGATGGTGATCGGCAGGCGCAGGTTGCGGCGCTCGTAAGCCCGGCCTTCGACGGCAGCGCTCGGCTCGACGCCTTCGACCATGCCGATGTAGCCGCACAGCAGGCTCGCGGCGATGGCCAGGTACGGGTTGGCGTCAGCGCCTGGCAACCGGTTTTCAACCCGCATCGCCTCAGGCCCGGAGGTTGGAACCCGCAAACCGACAGTGCGGTTTTCTTCGCCCCATTCGACGTTGACCGGTGCCGAGGTGTCCGGCAGGAAGCGGCGGAACGAGTTCACGTTCGGCGCGAACATCGGCAGCACTTTCGGAATGTATTTCTGCAGGCCGCCGATGTGATGGCGGAACAGATCGCTCATGCTGCCGTCGGCATTGGCGAAAATCGGCTTGCCAGTGGCGGTTTCCACCACGCTCTGGTGCAGGTGCATGGCGCTGCCGGGCTCATCGCCGATCGGCTTGGCCATGAAGGTCGCGGTGACGTTGTGCTTGAGCGCCGCTTCCCGCAGGGTGCGTTTGAACACGGTGATCTGGTCGGCCAGATCGAGTGCGTCGCCGTGACGGAAGTTGATTTCCATCTGCGCCGGGCCGTCTTCGTGGATCAGCGTGTCCAGATCCAGACCTTGCAGTTCACACCAGTCGTAGACGTCTTCGAACAGTGGATCGAATTCGTTGGCGGCGTCGATGGAGAACGACTGACGACCGCTTTCGGCGCGACCGGAACGGCCCAGCGGTGCCTTGAGCGGCAAGTCCGGGTCTTCGCAGCGCTGGGTCAGGTAGAACTCCATTTCCGGCGCCACGATCGGCTTCCAGCCTTTGTCGGTGTACAGCTGCAGGACTTTTTTCAGCACGTTGCGCGGCGACAGTTCGATCGGGTTGCCGAACTTGTCGAAGGTGTCGTGGATGACGATGGCGGTCGGCTCGATGGCCCACGGGATCACGTACACCGCGTCGCTCACTGGTTTGCAGACCATGTCGATGTCGGCCGGGTCGAGCAGGTCGTAGTAGATGTCGTCGTCGACAAAATCCCCGGTTACCGTTTGCAGCAGCACACTTTCCGGCAGGCGCATGCCTCGCTCATGCAGGAACTTGTTGGTCGGTGCGATCTTGCCGCGGGCGATGCCGGTCAGGTCGCTGACCACGCATTCCACTTCGGTAATCTTGTGATCTTTCAGCCATGTGAACAGCTGATCGAAAGGGGCATTCATAAAGACCTCGTCGTTGGTTTTGTTGACGCGGGGGAAGTGCGGTTTCATCTTTCGCAGGCTTCCCCTGTGGCGCGTTGACTACTATCTTGGGCGGGCCTTGACGTTCCATCTATCCACTTTCAGCAGCACCAAAGCGCACCAAAAGAGTGCGCAAGGTCTCCCATGACAACGTGTAATCCGCTCCAGGTTCAAGCTTTCAACACCGCCGATGTCACCGAGCAAATCCGCGCCACACCGGGTTGGGTCCAGCATTACCAGCAGATGTCGCCGGGGCATTTCGCCGGGCAGATTCGCTATCTGGATTTGCAGGGTGTGGAGGTTTACGAAGAACAGATGAACACCCGGGTCGAGCAGAATTTCAGCGCGCCATCAGGTGCTCTGGCGTTCTGTTTTGATCGCAGCGACAACGCGCTTTATCTGTTGAATGAAGAGAGCCGCAACATCTGGATCACTCCGGAGAACTACCAGGAAATCGCCGTGGTGTTCGGCCCCGAATTCGTCCAGCGCAACGGACTGGACGTGGCCAGGCTGGAAGGTCTGTTCATGGCGCCGCTCAATGGCGCGCAGAACGGATTGTTCAGCCGCTGGTTAAGCTCGACTCTCACGAAGTTGTCGCAATCCCTTGATCAGCCTAGTAAAGAGGCGCTGACCCAGCAGTTGTTGGAGGACTGTTTGTTCATCCTCGACAACGCGAGCGTGTGCCTGGATCGCGGTGGTCTGCAGCGTCGTGCCGAAGAGCGCACGACCCTTAAAAGAGTCGGGGAGTGGGCCGCGGACTCACCGGATGAAACCCTCAATCTGTTGGAATTGTCGCGGGTTGCAGGCGTATCTCTGCGCCAGTTGCAGCAGACCTTCAAGGCGTACACTGGGATGTCACCGACTCATTGGCTGCGGTTGCGCAGGTTGAATAGTGCGCGGCGGGAATTGCTCAAGTGTTCGCCTTCGGAGACTACGGTTGCAGAAGTGGCGATGAACTGGTCGTTCTGGCATTTGGGAAGGTTTTCAAGCAGTTATCGGGCGTTGTTCAAGGAATTTCCGAGTGAGACCTTAAAACGATCGTCGTCCTTGTAACGGGCACAGACCCCGCTCGGTCAATGCGCATGATTGAGAAACTCAGCGCCGCAGCGACGCATAGCCAGGCCAGATGTTGCGTCGTCGCCAAGTTTCACTGGCGAAGCAAGGTCGCGTCGGGCGAACGCTGATTTCAGATTGACTCTCCGTTATCCAGGCGAGTCAGCAGCCTCTGGCCGCGTTGCCACAGTGCCTCTTGCTTGGCCTGCGGCATGCGGTCGAGGTTCTTGTACATCATCGCCATACGCTGATTGCCGCGCAGCAGCTCACCGTGGCGCATCAGGAAATGCCAGTACAGCGAATTGAACGGGCAGGCATTGTCTGCCGTGCTTTCGCTGACCTTGTACGCGCAACCGCGGCAGTAATCGGACATGCGATTGATGTACTGGCCGCTGGCGCAATAGGGTTTGGAACCGAGATAACCGCCATCGGCGTGCATGACCATGCCCAGCGTGTTGGGCAGCTCGACCCAGTCAAAGGCGTCCATGTAGATCGCCAGATACCACTCGCAGATCTGGCTTGGCGCGATACCGGCGAGCAGGGCGAAGTTGCCGGTGACCATCAGCCGCTGGATGTGATGCGCGTAGGCATGCTGCAAGCTTTGTCCGATGGCGTGGCGCATGCAGTTCATTTGCGTGTCGCCGGTCCAGTAAAACTCGGGCAGGGGCCGGGTGTTGCCGAACGAGTTGCCCAGCGCGTAATCAGGCATCTTCAACCAGTACACGCCCCGCACATATTCACGCCAGCCAATCAATTGCCGGATGAAACCTTCGGCGGCATTGAGCGCAACGCTGCCGGCCCAGTACGCCGACTCCACGTCGCTGCACAACTGCCGCAGATCCAGCAGGCCGATGTTGAGCGCCGCGCTGATGCGCGCATGAAACAGGAACGGCTCATCGCTGGCCATGGCGTCCTGGTAATCGCCAAACCCGGCCAGACCGTAGTCGAGAAAGTACGCCCACAATGCCTGCGCATCGGCATGGGTGACGGGATAGTTGAAGTCATCGAGCGCGCCGTAGTGCTGGCTGAAACGCGCCTTGACCAGTGCCAATACTTCGCGGGTAATTGCGTCGTTGCTGAAGCGTGCCGGGTAGGGGGCTTTCACGTTTTTGGGCAGGGCTTTGCGATTGTCGGCATCGAAATTCCACGCGCCACCCACCGGCGAGCCATCGCCATTGAGCAACAACCGGCTCTTGCGGCGCATCTCCCGGTAGAAAAACTCCATGCGCAGCTGTTTCTTGCCTTCGGCCCATGAAGCGAACTCTTCGCGACCGCACAGAAAACGCGTATCGGCGTGCCAGTGAATCGGCAAGCCGCATTCCTTCATCGAGTGCTCCAGCCGCCAGTCGCCACACTCAGTGACGTGCACTTGCTCGGCCTGCAACAGCGCTTGCCAGCGAAGTAACTCACCGGGCACCGAACCGCTGTTTTCCGGATTATCCAGAGTGACATATTGAACACGTACACCCTGGTCTTGTAGCGCTTGGGCGAAATGGCGCATGGCGCTGAAGATCAGGGCAATCTTCTGTGGATGGTGGGGCACGTGGCTGGCTTCTTCCATAACCTCAACCAGCAACACCGTATCGCGCTCGGCATCGAGTGCCTGTAAGGAAGCCAGGTCAAACGACAACTGGTCGCCCAGTACCAGGCACAAGCGGCGGGTAACGTTCATTCAATGGAGCTCTGGGATGTACGGTTCATTGACTTGCTTCGGTGCCTTGGCGGCGAAAGAACAAAGTCACCTGTCCGACTTCGACACCGAACTTGGACATGCTGGTGCGGTTGATCAACGTGTCCTCATCCATCAGGTACATCCAGTCGTCCATGCTCACTTCATAGGTCGAATCGTCGACCGCCAGGTTCAGGCGATAAACCCAGTGCACGGCGTTCCCGGCAATCTGGCCCTGGGCAGCGCCGATCACATCGCCGGCGCGACCACTCCAGCGTCCATGGCCCTCGGGCGTCAATGTCCAGACGCGGTGCTGGCGGGTGCCGTCGCTGTACAGGAAGCGCTCATCGAGAATCAGGTTGTTGCCTTCGCGACGGCTGACGATCGTGACTTCGAAACGCTTGGTCACTTCGCCGCCGGGCTTCTGAAATATCCCCCAGGCTTTGACGGGCTGGCTGAAAAAGCGCTCCAGACTCAGTGCCGGTTGTTGATCGGCATAACGCGTGACATCCACGTTGCTGCAGCTTGCGAGGTTGATCATCAGTGCCAGTAACAGCAGTATTCGAGTCATTGCCTTGCTCCCTGATCGCAGGTGTTGAGGGAGAACGTTCGATGCATTTTCTTGTACGCAGTGAGGGGCGCGTACAGGGTTATGGGCGTCTCCATTAAGGTATCTCGCGACGGAATCTCGCGTGGAAGCGTATCCGTAGTAAAAGAAATTGTACGCAGCTAATGAGTTTGTATAGGTTTTAATCAAGATAGGCGGAAAAATGCCAGGTGACAATGAAGCGGCATTTTTTCGTGCAGAGAGGAAGACTCACTTCACAGCGTGAAGCTTTTCTTGTGTAGAGGGGGAGAGGGGCGAATATTGATCATTGCGCTTTCTGGCGCCATTGCCTGCACGCAGAAAAAGGCCCGGATTCATCCGGGCCTGTTTTGCACGTCAGCGTGAATCCGCCTTGCTGACAACTTCGGCGGATGATCTTTTCCGGCGTCTCTGAAGCCAGCTATGGAACGCATGTACGGGATGGAGGATGGCGGTCAGTACGCCAATCAGCAGGATGATGAATAGGATGATCAGCGGGAGGCTTTCGTGCGAGAACATGGTGGGTTACTCCTGTAGTCACTATGTCGTAACCCGCAGACTAGACGCATCGAAGCCTGCTTTCGATGAATGAATGTTCATCCTTGAACGCTGCTGTTGTGCTACGGCGAATCTTCCGGGTGCATTGTCAGAATGATTTTCCCGACGTTCCTTGAAGACTCCATTCGCCGGTGAGCGTCGGCAGCACGCGCGAGCGGGAATGTGCTGTCCACCACCGGTTCCAGGCTTCCCGCGCCCTCGAAGCGATCTAGCCAATGCTCACGGAAGCGCTGGATCATGGCGTGCTTTCCGGCTGCGTGCGCGATTTCATGACCGTGCCGATGATTTGCAGGTGCCGATAGAGGATGTGTTCGAGCTCCACGCTTACCTTGCCGCCACCCCCCCAGAATCCCGACCTGTACCAGGCGGCCACCGTGAGCAAGCGACGCAATGTTGCGTGCGAAATAGGGTTCGCCGATGAAGTCGATAACGACATCCACCCCTCGACCATGGGTCTTATCGGCAATGACTTCGGCAAAGTCTTGGGTCTTGTAGTCAATCGCAACGTCAGCCCCCAGATGTTCGATACGCGATAACTTGCTGCCCTCCGTGGTTGCATACACCGTGGCGCCGGTGGCGTAGGCCAGTTGCACGGCGGCAGATCCGACACCGCCGGCCGCCGCGTGAATCAACACCGAGTCGCCGGACTTGAGGCGAGCCAGGTGCATCATCGCTTCATGGGCGGTGACGAACACCTCCGGGATAGCTGCTGCGTGTACATAATCCAGTTGCGCGGGGATAGGCATGGCCATGCGGTAGTCGATGCGAGCCAGTTCAGCATAGGCGCCAACGCCAACGACGCCCATCACACGGTCTCCTACGGTGTAGCCGGTCACTCCGCTGCCTGTCTGGATCACCTCGCCGGCGATCTCCAGCCCGATGATCAGCGAATCTTCAAGGCCCGGCGCCGGTTCGCGACTACCAGTCGACCCTGCGTGTGGTGTCGGTTGGCCAAGGGGCTCGCGTGGAATGGTCTGGCTCGTTTGTGCCGGTAGGTGTCAGCGATGCCGAAGCGACAGCGATGTTCACCACCATCTATCAGGATGGTCTGGCGGCCTTGAAGCAGGCACTCAAAGGTTGATCGATGACCTGGGGTCGCAGAGCGGCCCCAGGTCTCAACGCCAGCCTTGCATCCGAATCCGCCGTCAATCACGGCTTTTTTCATTTCGAAGGCTTATATGCTGGACTTCAGACAACTCCGTTATTTCGTCGCCGTGGCTGAGTTCGAACACGTGGGCAAGGCGGCGGAACAACTGCACATCTCCCAGTCGCCGCTCAGTCGGCAGATTGCCCAGCTCGAAGAACGCCTCGGTCTGCAGTTGTTCGAACGCAGCCAACAGCGGCTGCGCATTACCTCCGACGGACGCACCTTCCTGCACGAGGCCAAGGCCCTGCTCAAACACGCCGAACGCTTGGAGTCACTCGGCCGCAGGCTAGGCAGGGGCGAGTCGGGCGGACTGTGCATTGGCTACGTCAACCACGCCATCCATGCCGGGGTGTTGCCAAACGCGTTGCGCCAGGTGCGAGAGGAACGGCCGAACATTCATATCGCCTTGTACAACCTTTCGGCCCAGGAGCAATTCGAGGGCTTGCGTCAGCGCAGCCTCGATATCGCGCTGGTGTGCGAGCCGATACCGGAGGGTGATCCGGATCTGCTGGTCACACCGGTATTCAAAGACCCGCTGTATCTCGCGCTACCTTCCGGACACCCACTGGCGGACAAGGCGCAGATTAACCCGATCGACCTTCACGAGCAGGACTGGATTATGGTCGACGGACACGCGACGCCCAACCGACGTGAGCGTTTCATGGCTCGTTGTGTGGAGGCAGGTTTTGCACCACAGATCCGGCTGGAGGCCGCCGAACCGTTGAGTGCGCTGGGGCTGGTATCCGCAGGCCTGGGGTTGGCGCTGATCCAGCAGAGCATTGGCGGCGACAGCACCCCAAACGTGGTGCTGCGCGAGTTGCCGTGGTTGCAGCAGAGCGTCGACCTTTGGGCGGCCTGGCACCGTGTCGATCTGCGTCCGATCGTGGGCGACTTTCGTCAGATCGTATTGGCGGGTGCGCAGGTTTAAGGACCGCAGTATTCAGGCTTTTCGGGTCTGCTCAGCCAATGCCAGCACCTGTTCGCGGAAAATGCCGACGATCGGGCGCAAATCCACCTGGTGCCAGGCTGCCCACAACTGTACGCAGGGCCTGAACCAGTCCAGCTGACGCAAAACCACCGTCGCATCCGCACTGGCGGTCAGGCTGCTTTGGACCATGGCCAGCCCCAGGCCTGCGGACACAAGCCCCAGCACACTCAGTGGGTCGGTCGCTTCAAGTGACAGGCGCGGGGTGAAGCCGGCATCGGCGCAGCGCGCAATAAAATCATCGCGTTTGTTGATCTGGTCGGGCTGGCCACCGGTGATGATCCACTCCTGTTCATGCAGGTCGGCCGGCGTGAGTTCGGCCTTGGCCGCCAACGGATGTCCGGCGGGGATGGCCAGCAGCATGGGGTCGTCCAGCACGGGCAGGGCAAGCAGGTCAGGATCGTTTTCCGGCGGGGGCTCGCAGACCAGGGCGATGTCCAGGCTGCGCTGGCGCAGGCCTTCGAACTGCTCGCGCGGGGTCATGTTGTAGAGGGCGATATGGATCTGCGGACGTTCGCCACGAATTGCCCGGACAGCGCCAGGCAGGACGCCGGCATGCACGGCGTGGTTGACGTAGCCGATGCACAGACCGCCTTCCTCACCACGGCCCAGACGCTTGCCCAGTGACTCCAGACGATCGGCGTGCTTGAGCAGGGCGCGGGCTTCGGACAGGAAGGTGCGTCCGTCGACGGTCAGGAACAGCCGCTGGTTACGCCGCTCGAACAGAGCCAGGCCGAGGTGATCCTCGAGCTGGGCGATCTGCCGGCTCAGGGGGGATTGGGAAATGTGTAGCTGCTCCGCCGCGCGGCCGACGTTTTCACATTCGGCGACGGCGACGAAGTAGCGCAATTGACGTAGATCTTGCATGGGACCTCCAGGGAACTGCTCCACGTTGTACTCGGGCAGTCCCGACTTGGCCAGTCTCGGTTCGAGCTTCTTTATTTCACGCAGCCATTCGCGGTGGGCATGGCGCACTCGCCAAACCATAAAAGCCCGCGGCGAGAGGGTTCGCTGCGGGCCGAGGTCAGTAATAGAGCGGTCAGTGAATGGCAACCGGATTGATGTTGACTTGAGTCGAGCCCACATAAAGCGGTTGGCCGAGCACGAACAGGAACTCCCAGGCCTTGTCGTGCACCAGCGCACGGCTGTCGATCAGTTCAAGGTTATAGATGCCGCGCTTGGCGAGCATGTACTGGTTGACCGGGAATTCGTCCTTGCCATGTGGGTTCGGATAAACCTCGGAGGCCCAGGTGTCGCCGCCGAAAGCGACGATACCCTGGTCTGCCAGCCACTGCGCCGCTTCCATGCCGATACCGGGTTCCACTTCCAGGAACTGTTGGTTGTCCTTGCCGATCAATTCCAGCCAGCCGGTGTTGAACAGCACCACATCGCCCTTGCGCAGCGTCAGGCCTTGCTTCTTCAACACTGCCTGGATATCGGCCACGCTGAACTCGGTGCCACCGGGCACGATGGCCTTGTTGTAATGGGCGGTCATGTCCAGCACCACGCCGCGAGTCACCATCGGCGGCACTTTCTCGACGCCGAGTCTGGTGACGCCATCAACCGTCACAAAGTCTGCCGCCTTGTTGCCGTTGTAGTACACGTTGTCGATGCCGATATGGCCAATCCCGTTGAGCTGGGTGCCAACGCCGGTCCAGGCGTTCACCAGTTCATCGTTGAAAGTGAATTTGTTCGGCCCCAGCGATTTGCCGGCCTGTTGCCCGACCTGCACGTTGTACAGGCGGAAGCTGCGATGGCGAAATGCCGGAAGGTTCTTGTCCACGGGGACGGCCAGCGGATAGGTCTTGCCCGTCTTGACCAGGCCGACCGCCTGTTTGACGACATCCGGGGTCAACAGGTTGGCGGCGCCGATTTCATCGTTCGGACCGTACGCGGACGGGTACCAATCCGCTGCGGAGGCGGCTTGTATGGCAAGGGGTAACAGGGCCGCGAGGGCAAGTTTTGAAAATGTCTTCATTGTGTATCTCCGGTATTTTTCAGCTGAGCAGGATTTTGCGGTCGCGCGGGTTTAGCGCCGCGCGAGGGACGCAGACGTGCTGGCTAGAAAGGGTTTGTTGCGAGTGGGTGATCGACGTTGATCAGCTCTGCCCACTTATCGGGGTATGGAAATGGGGCAACACGTATTCGGCGATCTCGCGAAGCGTCTCGTCGAGTGGGCGTCGGTTGCGACGAAAATGCAGGCTTACATGATCGACACCTA
Organism: Pseudomonas sp. B20(2017); assembly: GCF_002113125.1. GTDB lineage: Bacteria > Pseudomonadota > Gammaproteobacteria > Pseudomonadales > Pseudomonadaceae > Aquipseudomonas. Next base: position 160,800 of record NZ_NEJP01000012.1, read on the forward strand.
TGGCGCGCAATGCATGGAGTTCAGCGGTAAGCGCTTCGCGACCTGAGCGAAATCCGAAGCGCCAGCGCTGCAAGGGCGCATCGGGGCTTTCGTCCAGATCCACGTGGATGAATGTGGCGTACGGTTTCGATCCCGCCACTGCGCGCCATGCTGCGATGCGGCGCGCGTGGTCGCTGGGTGAGCCCGGATAGGCCAGACTTGCGTCCATGTGCTGGCCGATCCAGTCCGGACTTTGCTGAGCCAGACCGGCCACGAGCAACGGCAGTGGCGATGTAAGCGCGGGCAGCACCGCCAGCCCCGAAGGCAGCCGCGACGTCGCGCCGTTGCGCAGAAGCGCGACCTGCTCACGGAAGTTGTTGCCCCGGTTATCGAAGTCGCGACCAAACAGCGGGTATTCCACTGGCCGGTCACCACTGGCAACGCCGAGCAGCAGGCGGTTGCCACTTAAATGCTGCACGGTCGCTGCCGCTTTCAATGTCAGCAACGGTTCGCGGATGGGCAGCACCACCGCAGCAGTTCCGAGCAAAATGTCGCGGGTGATCCCGGCCAGGTAACCGAGATAGGAAAACACCTCGAACACCTGAGCGGCGTCACCGAAGGATGGGTCGTAGACCGGCACGTCGCGTATCCACAGGGCGCGAAAGCCAAGATTGTCGGCGAGTCGTGCCAGATCGGCGTGACGCTGCAGATCCGGTTCGCCCGGAAGGCGACTGGCTTGCTGGCGTGCGTGTTCTCCGGCTGGCGTCCAGTCGTTGTCGAGCGGAGCTTCGATGCCGATGCTGAATCCACCGGCGGTCAAACGGTCGAGTGCGGAGCACGAGGGCGAAGAAAGAGGCATGGTGCGATCCAGTGAGTGTTCAATGGTTCGCAGTCTGCGCAGTTTGCAGGGGCAGATTAAGCCCTGTGTGAGTCAAATTAATTTGATTTGAAGTCAAGAATGCCAACAAAGCTCATTGGCTGAACACCGTCTTGCCTGCGCTCAAATCTTGCGCTTGATCTACGGCTCTGGCCGTCTGGTTGTGTGCGGAAACCGAGATTGGCTTTACGACACTCTCTATCTCGAAACTCAGGTCTTTCATGGCGGCTCGCCCGGAGGCGAACGCCGCAAGTAACCTGCTCGGCCGCGCACGCTGCTGGCGTCGGCCCGGGCGCTTGAAGCTGCACGCCCGGGTGAGTTGCCAATGCATTTGGCGGACAGCGCGGCAAGACGCGCGCTCATTATCTCTTCATCGATCTTCTGATACGCATCCAATCCTGATAGGCAGCGGTTCGACACGCATCTGCGTGAGCTTTCGCTTCAGTAAAGCGAGCCCAAGTGTCTGCATTGTCTCGATCATCCTGGATGATCTTGTAAGCGGCTTCGTCAAGCCGGTCAGCTTTGCGAAACAGTTCTGAATTTGCAGCTATCTGGTCATCCCATGACGGCTCATCGGGTGACCCAGCCATTGCCTCAATCATTTTCTCAAACCTCCTCCCATGTGACGGCGCTACTTGCTCGCCACTTCACGTCGGTAATGCCGAATCGTTCCGCCATTGGTTTTGAGAACCGTTTGAGAGGAGGTCGTCCCGGCTTGGGGATAGGAGCGATGCCTGCGTCACAGCTCGCCCATTGCCAAGCTTCCGCGTTGTTCATCAGTTTGGTTCGGATGACAAACGACACGGGTCTTCCGTGGAGCTTGTACTCAATAACAAAAATATTTACCTGACTCACGAGTACTGCTCCTTCTTGGCTCATGAGTAAGTGATTTTTGCTGTGATAAAAAATTCAAAGAATTGTCTGACAATTCATAATGTACTGATTTTGCTCACAAATATTCCATATTTATCTATACAGAATCTTTTATTTTGTAGAGGTTTTCCTAAGCGGGTTTCGGGTTTCATTAGACCTCTACAGTCTGAACATCGCGGTTGCAGGCAATTATTGAGAGGCGTCTGAATCTGCTGGAATGGCGGTGGGGATTTGCCACGAAGGTTTTTTACCGTCCTGACTGTCGAAAATACGCCGCGCCTTGCGGAAGTCCTCGACGTGTTCGACTACCCACATCCGCATGGGAGACATGCGGATCAGCAGTCCCATGCCCAGTGGTGTCAGTTCGTACTCGACATGAGGCGGAATTCCACCGAGCTCGTGCCGGGCCGGTCACGACCGCCGAAACGTGGGCTCAGGCAAATCTGGCAATCGCGTGACCACCAGAGCCGTTGCTGAAAACATTTTGCGGGCATGGGGCATCGATCTGCTGATCGCTGCTTCCCCTGTCAAAGAGCACTAGCGCAGCAGATGCACTGCCAGGCCTACGAGCGCGCAGCCCAGCAACACCTGGATAACGCCCCGCTTGAAGCGAAACAAGGCAATGGCGGCGGATATCGCGATCAGCGCTGAAGGCCAGTCGAGATTGGCGCTGAAGCCTTCTGGCCAAAGAACGTGATAACCAAAGAAGCAGGCCAGATTGAGGATCACGCCAACCACGGCGGCAGTAATGGCCGTCAGTGGCGCAGTGAACTTGAGTTCATTGTGGGTGGATTCCACCAATGGGCCGCCTGCGAGGATGAACAGAAACGAGGGGAGGAACGTGAACCATGTCACTACGGTGGCGGCCACAGCCCCGGCCAGGAAGACCTGATCGGCCCCGAATACCTGTGAGACATAGGCACCGACAAACCCTACGAAGGCCACCACCATGATCAACGGCCCGGGCGTGGTTTCCCCCAGCGCCAGGCCGTCAATCATCTGTGTGGGTGTCAGCCAGCCATAGTGACCGACCGCGCCCTGATACACATAGGGTAATACCGCATAGGCTCCACCAAAGGTCAGCAACGCAGCCTTGGTAAAAAACCAGCCCATTTGGGTGAAGGTGCCTTCCCAGCCGAAAACGGCGGTCAACACGCCCATCGGTAGTACCCACAACCCGACGCCGATGAGTGCCAGCACTGTCAGTTTCATCCAGCTGAAACGGGCGTGTTCCGGGGGAGGGGTGTCGTCGTCGATCAGAGCCGGGCCAAAGGATTTCTTGTCGGCGCGATGGCCTCCGGTCCTGAATTTCTCGGGTGCCAGGCGACCGCCGGCATAACCGATCAATGCCGCCCCCAGCACAATCAAGGGGAACGGAACATTGAACGCGAAGATCGCAGTGAATGACGCCGCCGCTATCGCCCACAGCCAGTTATTTTTCAGCGCCCGAGATCCGATCCGATGGGCCGCCTGCACCACAATAGCCGTCACGGCGGGCTTGATCCCATAGAAGAGCCCGGCCACCACGGGCACTTCGCCGAATGCGATATACATCCAGGACAGGGCGATCAGAATGAACAAGGAGGGCAGCACGAACAGTGCCCCCGCGATCACGCCCCCCCAGGTTCGATGCATCAGCCAGCCAATGTAGGTTGCCAACTGCTGGGCTTCAGGCCCGGGCAGCAGCATGCAGTAGTTGAGCGCATGCAGGAAGCGGCGTTCGGAGATCCAGCGCCGCCGCTCTACCAACTCCTGGTGCATGATCGAAATTTGCCCGGCTGGCCCACCGAAGCTGATAAAGCCGAGCTTCAGCCAAAACCAGAACGCCTCACGCAGACTGACGGTTTGCGGTCTCGGCAATTCGTTTTCAATCGTGGGTGCCATAACTTTACTCATTGGATTGGTCATCCTTCGCAAACCCGGCGAGCAAACCGTCGAAGACAGCACTCGCAGCAGCCAGAAGGTGGTCATCATGGAGGATGGTTTCGCGCAGCCCCGTGAGCACGCGCTCGATACCGGCAGCCTCTTCAGGTTGAACGCCACCGACATCGAGGTAGTGCACCAGCGCCGCAATGCGGTTCAAGCCGCAGTCCTGGAGTGCAAAACTGGCTTGCAAAACTTCAAAGCTCACTCGGTTGCCGACATGGCTGAAAGCCGCGTTATCAAAATCGAACCCCAAGGCATCGGCCGGACAATCCTGCGGCGTGTTCAGCCAGAGGAACCGGGCGTCAGGGTCAATGAAACGACGGATAAGCCAGGCGCAAGCCAGGCGATCAACCCATGGGCGTTTGCGGGTTGCCCAGACACGTCCCCGGTAATCATCACGATCAAGCACCGTGACAGGCTGGCTGCTGCTGTGTGGCTCGTCCGGGGACAGGGCACGGCTGATGGCAATCTCAAGCCCCCGCAAGGCTTGGTCCGTCTGCTGCCTCGGCCTGCCCGGGAAGTAATCGATATGGGTCAACTGCTCGTAAGTTTTACGCAGTTTGCGAACCTGTTTCGTAATGGCCGAGACGTTTTCAGTATTGAGCTGTCCCGCGCACGCTTCGATTTCAGCGCGCAGCTTGTCGTAGTCATCGCTGCGATCGAACAAATGGACAAAACGCTCACCGCCAGGGTCGACGACGGGCAGGATAAATGCGGTGCCATTGATGGCCAGAATGTCGCGTTCGACGGCGGCCAGCGTTTCACGACAGATACCGATGTCGGGCAAGAGATAGGCTCCATCGCGCAACACCGCTGCGCCCGATGCTTTCAAGGCACGCCACGCCCGCATGCGTTCGGTAGCGTTGGCAGTGGGCAAACCGAGTATTAGAGCCAGCCAATTATTCATGTAGAGAAAGACATTTATTTTGTAGTGAGTATTACATTAGCCCTCACATGAGTATTTGCAAAGCGTCTGTTTTCAGCAAGGGTGATGGCGACGCCGACGGAAACGCGGAAGCCGACATTCATCGATGCCCTGAGATGCCATATAGCTTGAAGCAAGTTTCTTATTCCACAAAACGAGTTCAAACGTTTTTTATAGTGCGTTTTAATCTAATCAGACCCTATAACTGATTGGAGCTTCCGCACTTGAAAACCTTGTCATTGCTGTCCCTGGGCCTGGCATTCGCCGCCAGTTGCTCTGCCGCTTTTGCTGGCCCCATCCTGGATCGTGTAACGGAAAAAGGGGAGTTGACCGGCGTCTTGATGTGTTCGGATTGGGGGCTTCCTGGGGCGGTTTTGAGAGTCTGATCCAGGACCGCAGCAGTGCGGTGGATCGCTCACTGAGTCCGGTGTTGCGCTTGCACGTTGGCCTGGAGGATGTCGCCGATCTGATTGAAGATCTGCAGCGCGGCTTTGCGGCTTTGGAGAGGGATCAAGGTCGTGCCGTTTGATGTTCGTTCACCCTGCGTGGTGGTTCTGAGATAGCGCCTTCACGAGCACGGAACACTCCATCAAAACCGGGCCGAGTCTGCTGCCAGACGCTGGCCCGTCGATGAGTCGATCAAGCTCACGCTGTTGGACGAAGAGGGGCGGGAGCCGCAATTGCGGTTCGTGTGGCGGCCGAACTGGGAGCTGAAGTGGTGCTCTTCAATTGCAGCCAGCCGGAAGTGATGGTCGCGGCTTTGATTGAGGCACGCGCTGTGATTGAAAACCTGGATCATCCTGTCGAACTGGGGGTTTATGCCAATGCTTTTCCCCCTGTCAGTGCCAAAGCCAAGACCAATAGCGATTTGTTGGACATTCGTCGCGATCTGGGCCCCGAGTCCTACCTGGACTGGTCACCCAGTTGCATTTGCACCTGCAGTATCAAAAAGGTGAGGAGGCCGCGCATGAGTGATTGTCCAGGCGGCGCTCTGTCAGAGCAGGCGACATTTGGTGTCGGCTGTTTCTGGGGGGGGGAGGGCGCAAGCCTCATTCCGGGCATTGCCAGGTGTACTCAACACCCGCGTCGGGTGCGCGCTGTCAAACCTGCGGCGCTACCCTGTTCCATTTGATACATATGCAACGCCTTTGCCGTCAGGGGCGGGGCATTGCGATAAAGTGGTTAAAATCGTCGAAAATACGGATAACTACACTAAATGGTCGTTTAGTCGAGTTATTACGTAGTGTACTAAAAGACATGGGAGCAGGTCATGAATCCACACGCGATGACTTCGTCAAACCTGGTTACTGCATTAGATCTCAAGCCACACGTCGAAGGCGGTTTCTTTCGCAGAACCTACCAGTCCGACCATCGGGACATGCTCGAAACCAACGGTGGCCAACGATTCCTCATGACGTCGATCTACTACTTGCTGACCGAGGAATCGCCGGTGGGTCAGTTCCATTTCAATCATTCCGACATCCTGCATTATTTCCATCTGGGCGACGCCATCGAGTACAGCCTGATTCATGCTGACGGTTCGCTGCAAACATTCGTGATGGGTAACGACATTCTGGCCGGGCAACATTTGCAGCTGCACGTACCGGGCGGAATCTGGAAAGCGTCCAGGCTACTCGATGGTTCGAACGGATTCGGTTTGATCAGCGAAGCGGTTTCACCAGGATTTGATTTCGCAGATATGGAAATGGGGAATCGGCGGAAACTCACAGAGCAGTATCCACAGCATCGAGCGCTGATTGAAAAGCTGACGCGTGACGAGGATTGAGCGCAGCACATTTCAAATGGAAGGATCTGAAGGCATCAAGGATCAGGTCCTTTGAGAGCGATGCTGGAGATCGAAATGGTGTGCGCAACCGGTCTGACTTCGTAATGCTTTGTTACGTGTAATGTATATTATGTTAAATTATGTGCCATGTTCATAAGGTTCGTAAGGCTTTGATTCGACAAGGCCGCCTCTGGCGTCCACTCTCTCAACGGGCCATGTCCTACGTGATCATGGCGAGTCATTGAGGTGGTCGCCGATGAAATTGATTCAGTGCCGTTTCTCTTCAGGTCAGCGTGTCCCGCTGCTCGTGCAAGCTAGTAACGCAGAACCGTTGCCCATACTCCATCCGTTCATCCGTTCCCGAAACGATTGCAGTTGCGCAATTGGCTAGTGATTGAATTGCTGCTGGAGACCGGTATCCGTCGCAGAGAGCTTCTGAAGCTCTACACCACGGATATCAATCAGGGTTTCGGCATGCCTGTTTCAGCATCAATGACCGCGAACATGACCCAGACGACCTGCGGGCTGAAGAGCCTGCGCTGAAACACACGGACGGACAGTAGGTATTTCCGCAAAGTTGTATGAGGTCTACGAGCGTTATATCCAAGGCGAGCGACGCCCCCAGCGTGACGGCAGACCAATGAAATTGCCGTACCGCTATCTGTTCATCTTGGATCGAGGTCGGCCGCTTTCGATACGAGCGTTGTCAAATGTCGGCTGTTCCTGACCATTGAACAGGCTCATCCAGGATTGACGAACTCCGGCGAGTCTGCGGTTGGTCTGACACTTCGACGATGCCACGCCGCTGTGCAAGTCGTTATCTCGCCGAGTTGGCTAACCTCCACAATGCCCAGCGCGCTTCGGCAGCCTGGAGCCGACCTGAGAGTTAAGGAGGTTCGCTGTTACGAAATCAGCCGATCAAGAACATGTGTCACCCTCCTCCTCTTTTCCGGACTACGTGTTCGAGGGCCCGGCTCAGGTTACGATTCGAACTCGCACTGATGACGAGCCAAGGTACGTCGATACTCGAATGCAGGTAGGTAACTGATGGGCCGTGGCGTTCCCTCGCTGTGTATCTCCACTACGGCCAGCTCGCGTCCCTGCGCGAAAAGCAGGTCGCCGATGTGAGCGCCAGCTCCATTGACCATAGATCCCCGAGCATGGAACTGAGTATGCAGAAGCGCCACCGGGCGTGCGAACACCATCCCTAAGCTGGTGACGCCGCGCTCGCACAGCAGCTTGTGCAATTGTATTGCCGATCTTACGAGCATTCGTATCGCTCGCAAGTACAGGGCGACTGCGTTCAAACACCACATTGGGCATCAGCGTCGGAAACACCTGGCTTGGCCCACAGTGAGCTTCCGACACAGCAAAGCCGCCATAGGTGCGTTTCTGCATCAGCAGGCTCATGGCCGAACATTGTTTACACAGACATGAATCCGCTAACTAACAAAACAGGCAGTTATAGCGCTGTTTTACCAGGGAAATGATCACTCAGTAATGGCGGCTAACGGCCATTATCTGCCGCTTAATCTATTACTCGTAAAAACAAGATTGACTTCAGTCGAATTACTGTAGATAAACATATCGTCCACGATATGGCTGTTACAGTGTTTCTCTATCCTTCCGCACCTTATCGGCTATTTCTCTCATCTTGATTCCCTACCCGCTTCTCCAGCGTGAATCTTGAACCGACCCAGATAAAAATAGATTGTTTCCATAAGTATTTTTCGGCCAACTCAACCTACCCAACGTTGGATGGAGCGCCTGAGTGAGGTCAGTTTTCGTCCTCAAACTGTTCTCGTGAGTATTCAAAAACGGCGCCTGCATCGCGAATTAACTGTCTCCATTCCTTGGCGGTGATGAGGTCTGTTTGCTCCATTTTGTCGGCCATCTTCAAAAGCTCGTCGTACTGGTCCTCAATGGGCATTTGTGGCTCAGGATTTCTTAACAGTTGCAACCACGCCGTCAGTGCTTTTTTCTTTTCATCCGCTTTCATTTCAGCTGCCCCGGTTGGCGGTTATATACTGTGGACGGGAGCCCGGTCTTCACGTTCCGATGGAGCGACTAACGGCAGTCGGGGATATCGGAGCCGTTTGCGATCGCTGTTTACCATAAGGAGAAAACGAACATCGATGAGCTGGTACGCGGTTTCGCAAGTCTATCTGCGTCGCGAAAACATCTGAGCTGCCAATCAAAGCGAGTGCGCGGGGTGATTCAGCAACGTTTCAATTTCCGTGTAAGGCATCGGTTTGGCAAAGAAATACCCCTGGAAAATATCGCAACGGCTGCTCTTCAGGAACTCCACTTGCGACGCAGTTTCTACGCCTTCGGCTACCACCGTTAAGCTGAGGTGATGAGCCATGGAAATAATGCCTTGTGTGATCGCAGCATCGTGAGGGTCGGTTACGATCTCCTGAATGAAAGAGCGGTCAATCTTTATCTTGTCGATGGGCAAACGCTTGAGATAACTGAGGCTGGAAAACCCGGTTCCGAAATCATCGAGTGCAATGCGCACCCCCAACGTTTTAAGCTGGTGCAACGTGTCGATCGCCTGTTCAGCGTTATGCAACAGCAGCGACTCGGTGATCTCCAGCTCCAACTGCTCCCCCCGCAGGCCATGTCTCTCAAGGGTAGCCTGGACACATTGGACAAAATGACCACGCTGAAAATGCATCGGCGAAATATTCACGGCCATCGAGATTCCGGTGAGGCCCTGCTCGCCTAGTTCGCGCAGCTGCGCGCATGCCGTATCGAGCACCCAAAGGCTCATCGGGATGATTTGACCACTTTCCTCTGCCACCGGCACAAATATCGCTGGTGAGATAAATCCTTTTTTCGGATGCTGCCAACGTAGCAACGCTTCGATCCCGACTACCCGTCCAGTTTGCGCGTCTATCTGCGGTTGGTAATGCAGTTGCAACGACTGAGTCTCGATAGCCTTTTGCAGGTCATTGCGCAGGGTCGCATGCTCGCAAACGCGCTGATTGAGATCGCTGGTGTACCACTGAAAGTTGTTGCGCCCTTGCTGCTTGGCTTTGTACATGGCCATGTCAGCCTGCTGGATCAGTTGCATCGGTTGCTCTATGTGACCATCGCTCAAGGTGATGCCGACACTTGCACTCACGTGCAGGTCAATACCCTGGATGCAGTAGGGTTTGGCAATGCTGGCCATCAAGCGCTCGGCCACGGGTATAACGTCTTCACCACGACGCAGGCACGGCAGCAAAACAATGAATTCATCACCGCCCATGCGCACGATGGTATCGCCGGGGCGAACCTGTTGAGTCAGACGCTGTGCCACCTCAATCAAAACCTGATCGCCGAAATAGTGTCCGATCAAGTCGTTGATGGATTTGAATCCATCCAGATCGATATACATCACCGCCAGATGACGCTTGCGCCGACGACTGATCTGACAATCCACAATAAGCCGGTCTTCAAGCGAAACGCGGTTAAGCAGACCCGTTAGCCGATCATGCCGGGCGTTGAAACTCAATTGGCGTTCAAAATGTTTCTGTTCGCTGATGTCTCGAGCAATGCTAAATACCCCGACAATCTCTCCGTTAACCCTGATCGGCAGGTTAGAGATGTCCATAGTCAGCAGTTTTTGATTCTCGTCGCGAACCCGCGCCTCAAAGCGCTGAGGCACTCCGGAGCGCGCGGCAGCAAAATGCTGATCGAACCAGTCCAGGTCGTCTTCAAGCACGATATGAGAAAAATGGTGACCAATGACGCTGGTAGCTCTGTGCTGCTTTAACTTCATACCGGCCGGGTTCACACTCTGGATATTGCCCGCCAGATCGAGGGCGAAGACCGGGTTGGGGTTGTAGGTGAACAATGATCGGAAACGTTGCTCACTTTCCTCCAGACGCTTCCCGTCACGCTCATGGCGGATCGCAATAACTGCGAGTTGCGCCGCGCAGGTAAGCCGTTGAATCTGTGCGTCGTTTGGCCCACTCGCTCGATCCTTGTACAGCGCGAAGGTCCCAAGCACGCAGCCCTGGTGGGAGAATAAGGGCAACGACCAGCAGGCGCGCAGATTGTGACCCAGAGCGAGATTTCGAAAACGCTCCCAACTTGGATCCTGGGCAATGTCTGCGGTAACGACTAACTCGCGCCGGAACGCGGCAGTGCCACAGGTACCTTCGTGAGGGCCGATCGGCATCCCATGGATCGCTTTACTGTATTCAGACGGTAGCCCAGGCGCCGCACCGTTAAGCAAATGTTTACCCTCTGCGTCGGTGAGCAATATCGAACAAAGCGTGTCAGGATATTGTGCGTCAATCATCAAACAGATGGCGGCAAGAATGTCGTTCAGTTGATGATTGGATGCAATCATGCCGAGAATGTCATGCCGAGACTCGGAAAGAACCGTACCGTGATAGCTCGTGCGAGGGGGATTCATATTGATTCCGCAAGACTGCCGAGACCATCCGATCTTCAAAGAGCCTTGAAAGTGGGCGGCCGGGCGCAATCCACTCGCACTCCGGTCGCAGACTTTATAAAGCCCTCCCGATCACAAAAAACATACTCAGATCCGCAAAAAAAAACCGTATCAGATTGCGAGAGACTTGGTCGGTGCATCCCGAAAGACTTTGAGGGCAAAAAGCTATCCAGTGGCTCGTGCACCACGCCCATTCGCTAATTTGCTTACTAAACTATAGGCTGCTCAGTAATAGCCCCTTGTCGACTCACCGTCGATACAAGCTTTCTTCACGGATCTCAGCCTTCAGGGAGTTGGGGATCGGTTGAAGAGGTCTTGCGACGGCGCAAAATCTGGCCCTCGCCTTTCTTGCCACCGCGTTGCTGGGTTACCTGGTGCTGCGTCGAGGGCTGCGCCCATTGCGCAAAATGGCCGCCCATGCGGCAGCCATCACACCCGAGCGTCTGCACAGCCGCATGGACAGCGCCGATACGCCGGTTGAACTGCAGCAGCTCAGTGACGCCTATAACGCGATGCTCGATCGCCTGGCTCAGGGCTATCAGCGATTGACGCAATTTTCCGCTGACCTTGCCCATGAAATCCGCACGCCGGTGGGATCGCTGATGGGGCATTGTCAGGTCGCCCTCCGGCAGCGCCGCAGCGAGGATGACTATCAGGCACTGATCGCTTCGAACCTTGAAGAGCTCGAACGGATCTCTCGCATCGTCGAAAGCATTCTGTTCCTGGCGCGCGCCGATGAAACACAAGCCGTGGTGGAGCGCCAGCAACTGTCGCTGCATGACGAATCACAACGGATTGCCGACTATTTTGAAGGTTTGGCTGAAGAGCGGCGAATGACCTTTCAGATAACAGGCGGTGGCAACGTGCTCGCTGACGCCTTGCTGCTGCGCAGAGCCTTGAGCAACCTGGTGGCGAACGCGATTCGCTACGCCGACGAGGGCACCGAGATTCTGATGCGGGTGACGCAGACTCACGGCGGTTCGCGGATCGAAGTGGAGAACCAAGGGCCTGTGCTGAGCGACGAAACCCTGGGCAAACTCTTCGACCGCTTTTACCGTGGTGATGCGTCTCGCCACCAGAACTCCGACTCCTACGGCCTTGGTCTCGCCATCGTGGTGGCAATCATGCAACTGCATGCGGGTCAGGTGCGTGTCGAACAGCCAAAGCCCGGAATTATCCGTTTTTCGCTTTCATTTCCTGCAGCTTGAACGACATCGGTGAGGGGGGCTTTTTTTGCACCGCCCTCACAGAAAGCCATACGAGGAGCTCAACTTTCAGAGGGCTTTCTCAAGCTCTGATGCTCGACGGGTGCAAACTTTTCTTCGCCCGCCAAGGGTTCCCAATCTTTCAACGGTGTCAGGAAATGCAGTTCAAAACGACGCGACAGGAACGCCCATTTTCCGTCCCGGCGTTCAAACCTGTCGTGGTACAACCCACTGACTTGCACCGGGCCTTTTTCGATGTCATGGAACAGGCAATTCGCAGCCACCGTACCCACCGCGCTGTCACCCTTGATATCGATCAGAGGGTTGGCCATCCAGTGGTGCATATGAGGCATCTGGCGCCAGCTGTTTTGCGCCATAAGAAGGATTTCGTCACAGTTTCCGGCCTGGCCGAAACCCGGCAGATCCAGCGTCGACTCTTCGTGCCAGATGGCGCTCAGAAGCGAAACGTCGATGCGGTCGAAAGCATTGGCGTAGGCGCTGATCAGCGACTCGATGGCAGCACGACTTTCCAGGGCGTCCAGTCGGGCGCTCAGTTCGTCAATGTTCATGATGAGGTTTCCCTGTAGAGGCTTCGCAAAAGCGTGGGAGGCAACCCTCTGCGAGGGTTGCCCTACGGTTGTGCACGTGTTCAGATTTGCGACAGGCCGCCGTCGACCATCAGTTCCACACCGTTGACATATTTCGCATCGGCGGATGCAAGGAACAGCGCCGACGAGGCGATTTCTTCAGGTTGGGCCATGTACCCCAGCGGAGTGATCTGCTCGACATGTTGGCGCAGCGCGACAATGTCGCCTTCGCTCATCTTCAAGCCGTTATCCATCAGTGGCGTGCGGGTGAAGCCGGGGCTCAGAACATTCGTTCGAATCTTGCGACCTTTGAGTTCGTTGGCCCACGTCCTGGCGAAGGAGCGCACCGCGGCCTTGGATGCGTTGTATAGGCTCAGTCCTTCCATCCCGTTGCTGGAACAGATAGAGGCCGTCAACACGATCGAAGCGCCATTTTTCAACAACGGCATCAACGTTTGTACGGTAAAAAAGACCCCCTTCACGTTGATGTCGAACATGTTGAAATAGGCCGCCTCGGTGGTCTCGCCCAGCGGGTTTTTTTCGCAGATACCGGCGTTGGCGAACACTGAGTCCAACCGATCGTTGCGCGCTTCAATCGTCGCTTTGAGCTTATCGAGATCAGCCTGACGAGCGACATCGGAGATGACCGCGACGGCTCTGTCGCCCAGCTTCGCCACCGCCGCCTCCAGCGTGGCTGCCGAGCGCCCCGTAATGTAAACACGCTTGGCGCCCTCGGTAATCAAACCTTGGGCAATCGCAAATCCGATCCCGGTGGATGCGCCGGTGACGACTGCAACCTGATCAGCGAATTTACCTGACATATCTGACTCCTCACTCTGCGGTGGTGGCTCGATTGGAACCACTGTTCGGCTATTTTGAGTGGACTCAGGGGCTTAGCGGCACTGCCATAAATGAACATTGGTCGTTCAATTATGTGAGGCGTCAGCGAAGGTTTAACCGTTTAGATTGAGGTCAGCTGATTCAGAGCATGACCCGCAATCGAGAATATTCTGGAACCCGAGGGTTTCAGGAAGGAGACCTTATGCCTCAGACAAAAATCGCTCACCCGGAACCGCGGCGCTGGTTGATGTTCGCCATCTTGTTGGTCGGTGCGTTTTTGCCGCCGCTGGATTTTTTCATTGTCAACGTAGCACTGCCGTCCATTCAGCAATCGCTGGACACGGCCTCCTCCGCCGAACAGTTGATCATCTCTTCGTATGCAGCGCTCTATGCCGTGACACTGATCACCGGTGGGCGGCTGGGTGACATCTTTGGCCGCATGAGAATGTTTTTCCTTGGCCTGGTTGGTTTCGCAGTTGCCTCACTGATCTGCGGCGTCGCCGAGTCACCTTGGATGTTGATCGCCGGACGTTCGCTGCAAGGCGTGACGGCAGCGGTGATGGCGCCCCAGGCACTCGCGTCGGTGCAGGCCATATTCCCCGAGTCCGAAAAGCCTTTGGCCCTGAGCCTGTATGGTGCGGTTTTTGGCTTGGCTTCGGTGGTCGGCCAGGCACTTGGCGGAATATTGATATCGCTTAACCTGATGAATCTGGGTTGGCGGGCGATATTTCTGGTGAATTTGCCGATTGCGTTGCTGGTCATTCTGATTGCCATTCCCGTGGTCAAGGAAACCCGCGCACCACAGAAAAGCAAGCTGGATCTGGGGGGAACGGTACTGTCCATGGTGACGCTTGCGGCTCTGATCGTTCCACTGATCGAGGGGCGTGAAGCGGGGTGGCCTCTGTGGGCCTGGCTGTCGCTGGCGGCAGTGCCGCTGCTGGGCTGGCTGTTCTGGCGCTACGAAGCCCGTTTGCATCAAACGCAAGGCGCACCGTTGCTGAATCCTGCCGCGCTGCGCACGCCCGGGTTGGGCCGGGCATTGCTCGTTGCGCTGACTTTTTACGCGATCGGCGTGTTTTTCCTGCTGTTTTCCATTTATTTACAGGGCGCGCTGCATACGAGCCCACTCAATGCAGGCCTCGTCTTTCTTCCTTTCGGCGCGGGATTTTTGCTGGGACCGCTCTCTACTCCTCAATTCAGGCGCTTTCTGGGAGCCTACGTCAATCCGGTCGGGATGGGGCTTGAAGTGTTGGGATTCGTGCTCTTGGCCTGGCTCGTGACGCATACGCCGATGTCCGTCAGCCCGGCTGTGCTGCCGCTTGCCGTCATACTGTTTCTGATCGGTTTCGGACAAGGATTGGCCCTTCCGACATTGATGCGCATGATCACAGGACGCGTGGCACCTGCGTATTCCGGCATGATCGCGGGCATTACCAGTTCCACCCTGCAAATCAGCACGTCACTGAGCGTGGCGATAATCGGCGGGATTTTCTACACCCTTCTGGGCACGGATACGGACGCGGCTTCCATCACTCACGCCTTCATCGTCTCCATACTCTGCATCGCGGCCTGCCTGGCGGTAGGCGCGGGACTGAGCCTTACTCTGGCGCGTCAACCTGCGGCAGAGCTGCCAGCGGCGATCATGCACCCGACAGAGTGAGTCAGCCCCCTGCCTGATGGCCGATCATGCTGGAAGCGAGGTCGGCAAGCGCACGAAGGCTGTCCATCTGACGCATGTCCTGGTGGTAGCCCATCCATATGTCGCGGCCCGGTGGCGGCTCGTGCGGATCAACCAGCCGCAGCGCCGGCAACTGGTCGCCCAGAGCGCGGGGCAATACCGCCACGCCCTGCCCTTGCACGCACATTTGCGCCTGCACCGTGCGGCTGCTGCTGGTAAACACGGTACGCGCCAGAGGGTAGCGCTGCTGCAGCCACTGCACATCGGGATAATGAGACTGAGCCACACTCATGGTAATCAGACCAAGCCCGTCGCCCAGTGGTTTGGGGTCAGCAGATCCGATGGCTGCGTATAACCCATAACTCAGGGAGATCAGCTTGCGGTGAACAATGTCGGGCTCAGTGAACGGAACGATCCGAAACGCAATGTCGGCATCGCGACGAGCCAGGTCAAACAATCGATGCCCCGCGATGACCTCGGGCACGATCAGTGGATAACGTCGCCCCAATTCATTCAGGACCGGGGCCAACACATAACAGGCGAACCAGTCTGCGCAAGAAATGCGCAACACACCTTCCGGCTGTGCGCTGTCGCCCGCAAGGCGCCTTTCGATAGCCAACGCACTTTGCTCCATGTCCTGCGCCAGGCTGAGTAGTTTCTCTCCGCTGTCGGTGAGTACCAGCCCTTGGGTGGTTCGCAGGAAAATGGGCTGGCCACTGGACTGTTCAAGCACCTGCAAGCGCCGCCCCACGGTCGGGTGACTGACACCCAATTGCTTGGCGGCAGCGCCCAATGACCCGCTGCGGGCAATCGCGAGAAAGACCCGCACATCACTCCAGTCCATGCTCTACCCCGTACAAATGTGAACGGTGAGAGTGCAGGAATGGCAGTGCCGTAGCAATCCCGCGCCCGACATACTGGTCTGCATTCACCTTCGTCGACACATCAACCGAGGACTGGACATGAAGATTGGTTTTATCGGTGTGGGAAGCATGGGCAGAGCGATCATTCCGTTGCTCGTCCGGGCTGGCCATCACGTTTCGGCCTGGAATCGCAGTCCTGCGGTGATCAGGGATCTTGAAGGCATCAGCGTTCTCGGATCGCCAGCCGCGGCATTTCAGCAAGAGGTCGTCATCAGTCTGCTGGCCGATGATGCCGCCTTCAGGGAAGTGCTGCTGTCCAGCGCAGCCCTGGAACATGCAGGCAAGGCTTGCGTGCATGTCGTGATGTCAACCTTGTCGCCTTCGCTCATGGTGGAGTTGCAGGGCGTGCATGATGTAATCGGCATGGAATTGATCGCGGCGCCGGTATTCGGCGTGCCCGCCGTGGCGGCCAACGGCGAGTTGAATATCCTGGCGGCCGGATCGCTGGCCGCTGTCTCGACGGTTCAACCGTTGTTTGACCTGCTTGGGAAAAAGACCTGGTACCTGGGCGATCAACCTGAACAGGCGTGCATCGCGAAAATCGCCGGCAACATGATGATCACCCATGCCATCCAGTCGCTGGGCGATGCAACCGAACTCGTTCAACGCTATGGATTGAACCCCTCGATTTTTGTCTCCCTGATGACCCAGACGCTGTTCGCCAGCGCTCCTTATCAGCGCTATGGGCAGAACATCGTGAACAGACGTTTTGAACCGGGTTTCAAACTGTCTCTTGGCCTCAAGGATATCAACCTGGCGATTGATGCGGGACGTCGCAAGAGCCTGGTACTCCCCGCGGCGGATGCTGTGCGATCGAAAATGACCTCGGCGGTAGCTCTGGGAGACGGGGAAAAAGACTGGTCGGTTTTCGCTACGCAGACCGTGGCCCGTCCAACCGATCATGCCGAGCCACCCTGGCGAACCGCACCGGTAAAATGCTCTAGACGTGGCAACTTCTGGGTGACCGGTGCCCGCGTAACCCATAACGATAAAAACTACCAAAAGGGTCCGATGTACGTAGCCTGGGAATCCCCTGAGCACATCACCCAGCCCTACCCCGTGGTCCTGGTGCACGGGGGCACGCTGCAGGGAACCGAATGGCTGGATACACCCGATGGTCGCCCGGGCTGGGCCCAGCGGTTCGTCGAAGCAGGATTCGTGGTCTTTCGCGTCGACAGGCCAGGCCACGGGCGATCACCGTATCACCCCGACATCATGGGGGCGATGGGACCGGCGTTTTCCTATGAGCGCGCCCGCGAAGTTTACTTTCCAGAGGGGGGTGGAGAAACGCAATGGCCTTTTGAGTCGGATGACAACGCGGCGTTTGACGCCTTCATCGCAGCTTACGGCCCCATGCCGGCGGACCTTGCGGCCTCACAGACCCTGGATGCGGATCGACTGGCCGAACTGCTCGATAGAATCGGCAAGGCCATCATTGTTACGCATTCCGCTTCCGGGCCCAGTGGCTGGTTGATCGCCGATCGTCGACCCGACCTGATCGCAGGGATTGTGGCGGTGGAACCTATGGGGCCGGTATTTGGCCACACACCGGGCATAGGCAGCCTCGAGTGGGGACTGACCGCCGCCCCCCTGACCTTCGATCCACCTCGCGAGACGCCTGAGCAGGTCCGCACAGCAGATCCAGTAACCCTGAGAATCCCCGGACTGCGGGGTGTTCCGATAGCGTTGTTGACAGGTGAGACATCGACGTTTGCTTCTTACGCATCCGGCATCGTCGCTTTCCTGCGAAATGCGGGTGCCAACATTCAGCACTTGGATTTACCGAGATTGGGTATTCACGGCAATGGCCACGGATTGATCTACGAACGCAATTCAGATTCGGTGTTCAAGGTCGTCACGCACTGGCTGGAAACCTCGTTGAGCCTGCCCGATCCCGCGTGAAGCGCTTGCTCAGGGTCTCCGTCCAACCCTGAAGAGTCCAAGGCGGGGTTACAGCCACGCCTCCTTTTTTTACAGCGGCCACGAGGTCATCCATGGAACAGTCCGAGATCACGCGTCAACTCACAGCATTCAGACAAACCATCGACAATATAGACGCCGCACTCATCCACATGCTCGCTGAACGGTTCCGATGTACCGACGAGATCGGCTTGCTCAAAGCTCAACATCAATTGCCCGCCGTCGACGAGACCAGAGAGCAGTACCAATACGAACGTCTAACAGCTCTCGCCCGTCAAGCCAGTCTGGATACGGCATTGGTGCAGAGGTTGATGCAGTTTGTCATCAACGAAGTAGTCGAGCGTCATAGACAGTTTGCGGTCAGGCATGGCCAGCAACTCTGCGCGAACGCTGGCCCTCAGGGGTGAAAACGCTTTCCCCTCCAAGACGCACTTAGACGACCAAAACGAGGAACGTACATGAAATGGCCAACGATCGATCACGTTCGCAGTTTTACTGTTTTGCCCTCTGGCTACACGTGGGATTACCTGAAGCTCGAGGAGATTGATGTCGCGATTGATTTTTTCCGTACGTGGTTTCCCTCCATCTCGGTAGGGTTGGGAAGCCAGTTTCTGGACCGACAATTTTATACAGACAATGTGGTAGTGGAAGGCAAACTGGAGCGTGACGTATTTGCGAGCGTGGTTCGCCGGAACCATGAAATTGTCGCCATAGCAACGTGGGAGAAAATCGACGGCGCTGATGTTCTCTTCGGGCGCGTGGGTGCGGTAGCTAAGCCTCATAGACAGACAAGACTGGCGATCGCTGCCCAAGAGTTGGGAGAAAAAATGGGCACGTTTATGGGTGCAGGTTTGATCTATGGCATGGCCACAACGAGCGCTTCGTATATGCAGCAAGCATTGGAGCACTCAGGTTACAAAGCCGTAGGGATAATGCCGGGTTTCGACCGAGAAGAAATAGAGCCTGGAACCGTGCGCAGGGTTTACGAAGTCATTTACGTAAAGCGACTCGCACCTCTCTCGGACTTCTTGATTCCTTCCGTTCACAACCTCACGCCGACAGTTGCTCGACTTTACGCAGAAATATTTCAGGGTGAGGACGACGCCATCGAGGTTGACTACTAGGCGAGCATCAAAGGCAACCAGACCCCAAATGTGTATGATCAGCAACGAACCTTGTACATGCTTTTCGTGTCGATCGGGGACGCCGTTTTAATCAACCTCTCACAAGCACAATCGCAAGCGTCAGCCTAATGCCCCTGCCGAATTTAATCGATGAGAGTGGAGTGACCCGAGTGGACTCCGCTCTGGCAGCAGGGTTAGTTTCCTTATCCGTTTACAATTGGTCTCCACTCCCATGACTGATCGTCTGATTATTGTCCCAGTTGGCATGAGAATGCTCTCCGAGCAGGCTGGTTATGCACCAGCTGTAAAAGTAGGAAAAACGCTTTACTGCGCTGGTCAGGTAGGCAGGACGCCGGAATTAACCGTCATCGAAGACCCTGAGCAGCAGTTTTTGGCAGCCTGGGACAATCTCCGACTGGTCTTGGAAGCCGGTGGCTGCACCTTTGAAGATGTTGTCGAAATGACAACGTACCATGTCGAAATGCACCGTCACATGCCGCTCTTTCGGCGCGTGAAGGACCAAGTCTTTCCTAGGAGCACTTGTGCATGGACGTGCATCGGTGTCAGTGAACTGGCTCGGCCTGGTCTTCTTGTGGAGATCAAATGCGTCGCCGTGGAGCGATAACGATCTGATAGGCACCTGAATATAAACCCCCAAAAAGCGATCATCCGCCGATAGGCTCGTTGTGAGCCAATAAACCAGGCAGAGGCTACCGTCACCACCATGGCTGGCCATTGCAACCAATCGACGTACTCCACATTCATCCCTCCCGTACAGGCGTCCGGTTAAAGAGAGACGCCGGCGCTCACCTGTGGATCAAGGGTAGGCAATCCCAGTGAGTGACCCAGACTGCTAAGATACTCGCCAAATCCTCCGCGACATTTGAAATCCTTACGGGCGCTGGTAATCACCGGATTCGTCGCCGTCCAGACAATGTGAGCACCAACCCTTTTGAGGTCAGCAACTAAATGAACATCCTCGTGTGCAGTGAGATGTTGAAACCCGCCGGCACTCCGGTACGCATCAGCACTGATGCCTAGATTGGCGCCGTGGATGTGCCGGTGGTTCTCGACGAACTGATACAGCTCCATGTACTTTGAGCGAACCACATCGTCATGGTGAGCCCAGCTGTCCACCTCGACTGTCCCACAGACCGCATCAGCCTTGAACTCAAGCTGACGCACCAGCCAATCGTCTGGCACGACGGAGTCGGCATCAGTGAAGGCCAGCCACTTCACACCGGCGGCCAACAAATAATCTGCCCCGAAAGCTCTAGCTTTGCCCACGTTCTGAAAAGCGACCTCAATTCTGCTGACGCCGAATCCCGACACCACCTCATCGGTTTGATCGGAGCAATCATCTAAAACGACGACTATCGAGACGGACTGGCCTGCCAACCCGGGATGCTGAGCCGCGAACAAAACGGAGGAAAGACAAGCGCTGATATGGCGCTCTTCATCGTGGGCAGGTATCACAACACCGATCATAAACTTTACCTTCCAGTTTCCTAAGGTACCGACTCCAGCTGTCGACACCTTCCTTCTCCAATAGGTTTAAAAAATTGCGGGGTGCACGCACCATCAACCGCTAGTCACTTCCACCTCTTTCACTATGAACTTACACGCTGTATGCGCCCTCTCCCCCTTACATCCAGCGGAAGTAGGAGTAGGACGCCATGAGAGCACTGACGTATCACGGCGCACACAGCGTCAAAGTCGACACCGTTCCCGATCCGGTCATCGAGCAGAGCGACGACATCATTCTTCGGGTGACGGCAACCGCGATCTGCGGATCTGACCTCCACCTTTATCGAGGAAAAATCCCGACCGTCGAGCATGGCGATATCTTCGGTCATGAATTCATGGGAATCGTCGAGGAGGCAGGCTCGTCGGTGACCGCCGTGCAACCGGGCGACCGGGTGGTCATTCCCTTTGTCATTGCCTGCGGTAGCTGCTTCTTCTGCTCAATGGATCTTTTCGCGGCGTGCGAAACAACCAATACGGGACGGGGCGCGATCATCAATAAAAAGGCGATTCCACCCGGTGCGGCCCTGTTTGGCTTCAGTCATATGTACGGAGGGGTGCCTGGCGGACAGGCCGAATACGTGCGCGTTCCGAAAGCCAACACCGGGCCGTTCAAAGTGCCGGGGACGCTGGCGGATGAAAAGGTTCTTTTCCTTTCCGACATTCTCCCGACTGCGTACCAGGCTGTGACGAACGCTGGGATTGGTAGCGGCTCCAGCGTCGCGATCTATGGTGCGGGCCCCGTCGGTTTGTTGAGCGCAGCCTGTGCAAGGATGCTTGGTGCCGAGCAGATTTTCATGGTGGATCACCACCCCTATCGCTTGGCTTACGCGCAGAAAACATACGGTGTCATTCCAATCAACTTCGATGAAGACGATGACCCGGCAGATACGATCATTCGGCAAACCAAAGGAATGCGGGGCGTCGATGGCGTCGTGGATGCTGTCGGGTTTGAAGCCAAAGGCAGCACGACGGAAACCGTCCTCGCGACCCTCAAGCTTGAGGGCAGCAGCGGCAAAGCGCTACGTCAGTGTATTGCAGCCGTCAGACGTGGCGGCATCGTGAGTGTTCCTGGCGTCTATTCCGGATTCATACATGGATTCCTTTTTGGGGACGCCTTTGACAAGGGGCTGACCTTCAAAATGGGCCAGACCCATGTGCATCGATTCCTGCCAGAGCTCCTCCAGCACATCGAGGCCGGCCGCCTCTCGCCGGAAGTCATCATCAGCCACCGTATGTCGCTGGAACAGGCTCCAGAGGGATATAAAATTTTCGATAAAAAAGAAGAGGATTGCCGCAAGGTCATTCTGACGCCTGGCAATAGCGCTTTGCCTTTGCCGGAGCACGATGACAACGCTACGGTATTGGCCACATAGGCCTGTTGGTTAAAAGAAGGGGCGTGGAGAAGAGGTCGTGATCGAAAAACTTGCGTCCTTCTTCCCGCTCGAGGGCTTCACCTGCCTCAATGTCGTACACCCATCCATGAAGATTCAAACGTCCTTGCTCCAGCGCGAGAGCCACGGAGGGATGTGTGCGCAGGTTCGCCAATTGGGCGATCACATTTTCGCGCACGAGACCATCCAGCACCGTCGATATTGTCTCGCATGAGAGACCTCTCCAAGAGAACGTCGTCAACAGGTACGGACCTTGAGTCACCGCCCGCCTTACTCGTCATTATCGCAGACCACGCGTAGCCTGGTGGAGTATCTGATTGCGACGAAGCCCAAGAGGGGCTGATCGGTCTAACGTGAACCTTAGAGCTTGCGAAGCTTGCCGGTTGCCTCGGCGATCAACATCAGTGTCTGCTCCATGTCGCCAATCGCCTGATGCGGTCACGGTCTTTTGGCCCACGGTTCTGAAGGTTATCGGTCATGTCTGTCACCAAGTGATAACGCAGTCACAAATGGGACCGCGGGCTGCCTGGACGATTTTCTGAGGCTACGTCCTGGGATTTTTTCGCGATACGACCAGATAGCACAACCACTCGTGCCTTCCAGGCAGCGGACAGTTCGGCGTCCATGTTTGCAAGCGAACTTTTGTCTGAGCGTAAAGAGTACCGGCTTAGTTCTCTTCCCATTCGTCGCTTGCGGTGAACCGCAAACCTGAAACGCCCCTCCACTGATCAATACAGAGGGTCACATCATGTATGAAGATAGAAAAGCGCACGCATTGGAAGCATGGCAGCGGTTATTCGATCATCCCGAAATTCGAATGAGCGCTCCCGAGCAGTACGACGAACTGTTGCGGCTCGCCGAGGAGTATTGCGAGGAGGGATTTATCACTCGAGAAGAACGTAGAGCGATGATTGAGCGAGCGACCATGAATTACAGGCGAGCCGTGGAAGGCGCGGGACTCGGAACTTAAACAACAAGGATGCGTCATGAAAGCGCATTAGCGGGTCGCGACAGCGCCTCAGGAGCGCTTTGTCATTGGCTGGAGCGTTGACCAACCTCGACTAGAGTTTCAAGAGCACGATTATGTTCGGAAACTTCCAGCTCGAAATGATCGAGTTGCCAGAAGCTGCGTTACGCGTTCGTTCAGGTGGCGCGGCCCCCCCGCTGCTCTTACTCCGTGGGCACCCTTGAACGCATACCACATGGCATAAAGTTGCCCCGCTACTCGCGGAATTCTTCACGGTGGTCTGCCCTGACTTGAGGGGGGTGGCCAATCCATTAAGTCCATTGATCCCCATGACTACGTTGCTTTTTCGAGAGAGCGAAAGGGCAAGACTGTGTCGAGGGAAACACCCAGGAGTTTGCTGTCAGTGGTCCCGGGGTATCACTGAAATCTTTCCGTTTCGCTCCAATATCGCAAATTTGATTTCTTCCACTGTCTCGATGCCCTGACTGGAGCGTGCAGCCTCCATGAGGTCAGCTTCAATCAAGCGCGCATGACGCAAGCGTTCATAAAGGATCTTGCCATGCTCGACGAGAACCGTAGGTTCGCCATCAATGAGTCGTGAGACGAACGAGGAACGTCGTTTCAAAAGCGACAGTCCGACATCAACGGCAATCAGCGTGACGATGACGACGATGGAGTTGGTCAGCGAAAAGTCGTCTCCAAGCAACGCTTGCTGCGTCGCCTCACCGATGATCATGAGCAGCACAAAATCAAAGGTCGTCAATTCCGCTAATGAACGCCGACCCGCAATTTTGAAAAGAATCATCAACGCCACATACATGGCGGCCGCGCGTAACACAGAGTCCATAGCGCACCTACGGGAAAATATATTGGGTAACGTTCACCGTCGAAGATCCCGGCATTGAAAGACGGCTGGTGTAACCTCCCAGGCCATCACCTCGCAGCGTCAGATGAAGCGTCGCCCGTCCCTGAGGATCCGTTTGCAGCCATACCTTGAGACCGTCCCCGATGCTGACCGATTTAACGGGCTCAGGCTGCATGCTTTCTATGCTGAAACCCTCGAGAAAGTCACCTGAAAGCTCGATCTCTACCTGCGAGTCAGGCCGACCGCTGACAGCGATCTTCATTGGGTTGGTCGATCCGTTGCGGTGAAAGATCTCATAGTGTGCAGATAATCTGCCGTCGGCGCTGTGGACCACCCGAGCGCTAAGTGGCCCGCGCGAAAACACGCCTAACAGCGCCATGAGCACCACTGCGACCAGGGCATACCAACCCCATCGTTCAAACCGCCAAACTTTCAGTTGATAGGGCATGTCCTCACATACCGGGTGCTTGCGGCTTTCGTAGTCAGAACGCTGATGCTCATCCATGCCAACTGTCCTCAGGCTCGCTCGCCGGTCAGCGCCCGTTGATGGAAATGAGCGAGTGCCTCTAATGCGTGCTCGGCCGCCAGCAGCTGCACTTCACAGCGAGTGCCAAAAAAACGGAGCTGGCGGGTGAATACACTCGGCCCCTGATTCGTCTGGAAAGCCCAAGCAAAACAGATTGTTCCAGCCGGAATACCATCGACATCGTCGGGCCCTAGAATACCGGTGGTGGCCAATGCAACAGTGGCAGGGCTGTCGCGCAATGCTCCAACTGCCATTTCTCGTGCCACCTCACAGCTGGTGAGGTTGAACGTCTCAATGGTTTTGGGGCTGACATTCAGTAAGCGCTGTTTCGCTTCCGGCGAATAGACCACATACCCGCTCTCGATCAACTCGCCACTGCCTTCGACCTCTGACAGAAGCGTGATGATTTTGCCGGCGGTGCACGATTCAGCCGTTGTTAGTCGCAACGATTGTTGGCGTAAATAGAACACCGTGACCTCAGCCGTGGACATGCACTTTTCCCTGCCTGTCATGGTAGTCAACACCCGCGACCGCTTGCAGATACACCTCGTCTGCCCTTATTCGCAGCTCACGCCACTCCTGCCAAGTCACAATATCCAGCCGATCCATTTCATCAGCCTGTCGTAGGAGTTCCTCGTGGTAAGCGTCCGGACAGTCCATTCGCAGCGAGCAATCATCCAGCGCCCTATGCCAACGCTCATAGGCCCTGAGTTTGGCTTCCTGTGCTGGAGAAAAAACATTACTGCAGCTGTTCATAGCGAGCACTCTCGGGCACCGTTTGACTGTTGAGCCTACGAGATCAGGGACAGTTCACTGCAGTCGACCAGAAGGAATGTTGTCGATCGTGAAAGAGCGGAAAACGTTGAGGGACGAACAAAGGAATTTTTCAGCCACGGATCGCTACTTAGCTTATGAGCGTGAGGAGGTTCCATGGTCAGACCAATCTGTACACCAATGAATACCCACTGCACAGGCAGCCTAAGTCACACGTCATTCGCTCACCCAAAATGCGAAGTACTGACGCTTGGCCTTGGACCTGTTGCGACGCGGATTTGGTAACCCTTTCGAAACCCGCGAAGCCTGCGCTCAGGATGTTCCGCAAATCGCCGGTGAGTACAGGCGACTTAACCAAAGGGATCCGTGATCTGGATTGCGATCGACCAGAGACCCAGTACGATCCAGAACGTCGCGAAAATCCAAGGCGTGCGCACCGAGAAGAGCAACGCCTTGCGGTAGCCCTTATGAGTGGATTCCCGTTCGCAGAACAACGGCGATTCGTCATACGCCATGCCCATCACTGGCTCGCTGCGCAGCAGCTCACTCTGTTTGTAATACCAGTGATCAATGATGTCGTAAGCCGCCCTAATACCCGGCCACGCGTTGAGCGTACTCAACAAACCCAGCAGCGCGAGAAAGGGAGGCACAAACAGGGTGAACAGCTTGCCCCATTCAGGGTTGAGATTGCCCATACAGGACGCAAAAGCGATCACCAAAAAGGACTGGGCCGCCAAGTAGGCATCAGTTCGATTGGCTAAAATGGCCGTCTCGTAATGAATCTCCCGACGGTAGAAATCCAAACGCTCCTTGGGTGAGCCAAACATTTTGGCATTGTGAGCATTCAGCTCCGCTTCGCTGGTCTGTGAAGTCAGAATCCGTGGCAAAACGCACTACCCCCCAAAAGGCCCGTAGAGCCCGATCATCCTTTGCTGTGTTCGGGTGAGGATGGCCCTTTAGCGACGCCGCGTGGCCCGGCCACACCCCAGATCACCACCCCCAGCAATGGGGCCAGGAATATCAGCGCCGTCCAGCCAGCCTTTGTCCCTGAGGATGTATCGCTTCTCATAACGCTGTTCATTGCCCATAGATCAAGCAGCAAAAGAATGATTGCGCAGGCGATCCAAAAATATTCGGCTTGCATGATGCATCTCCATTGTTCGTATCGTTTGGGCGAACAGACATTGGTAAGCGACGGTCGGCATAGTCTGAAAATGCCCCGGCGTCCGTAGACGCCGTGGGCTGCCTCCGACCTACTTTTCAAACGTCATTTTTCGAGGGTTGCCGCTTGGTTATCACCTTGCTCAGCGATCTTCGTCAGCTTCTCGTCGGCGCCTTTCTCCTCAGCGAGGGTCGCTTGTAGCAATGCAACGGCGTCGTTGAGTTTCAGGTGCTTGGCCATCGCAATCAGTGTGCCGTAACTGGCGATCTCGTAGTGCTCGACTTTCTGCGCCGCACCGATCAGCGCCGCGTCCAGCACCGCGCCTTTGTCGATTTCATCCAGCAACTCTTTGGACTCTTCGACCAAGCCTTCCATCGCCACGCACTTCATGCGCTTGAGCTTCAGGCCTGTTAGCTCGACGAGTTGATCAATACGCTCGATTTGACCTTGGGTTTCTTCAAGATGTGAGGTAAACGCGTCGGCGAGCAGTGGATTGGTCGCGGCCCGTGCCAAGCGCGGCAACGCTTTGGTGATCTGTTTCTCAGCACTGTAAACATCGGAGAGCTCATGAATGAACAGGTCTTCAACAGTTTTCCTAGCCATTTCTAACTTCCTTCTGGTCGCTAATTTTCAAGGGGCGTGGTGGCCGTAAAGGCATCCACGTTGTGATGTTCAAGAATGCTGACCCAGCCCATCGGGCAGGCGTTCAAAGAGATTCTCCATCCACGGATGAGGGGCACCCGGCTAACCCAACGCCGTATCGAGGAACATCATCACGCCGAAGCCGAGCATCAAACCCAAGGTCGCAGGCGTCTCATGGCCGTTGCGGTGCGTCTCAGGAATTACCTCGTGCGACACCACGAAGATCATCGCGCCGGCGGCCAAGCCCAATGCGACTGGATAGCCCAAGGCAAAACCGCTCGATACACCCAGGCCCACGATTGCGCCCAAAGGCTCCATCAAGCCGGACCCCACGGCGATCAGCGCCGCCCTCCATGCCGATATGCCGGTAACCCGCAAAGCCAACGCCACGGCAAGCCCCTCCGGGATGTCCTGAATGGCAATAGCAGTGGTCAACGGCAAACCCACCTTCATGTCGCCATTGGCAAAGCTGACGCCAATCGCCATGCCTTCGGGCAGGTTGTGCAAGGTGATCGCCAGGACGAACAGCCATACGCGATTAATTCGTTGGGAGTCGGGCCCCCGCCTGCCGCTTTCCTGGTGCTCGTGGGGGACGAACCGATCCAGTCCGATCATCAGCGCAACCCCCAAGGCCTGCCCGAACACAACAACGCAGGCGGCTAGTAGCTGGTTACCACACAGTGTCTGAGCGGCCTCAATGCCAGGAAGAATCAAGGAAAAAGAGCTGGCTGCCAGCATCATGCCGGCGGCAAATCCCAGCATGATGTCCTGGGTACGCGAGCTGATATCACGAAGGACGATCGCCACCACTGCACCCAGTGCAGTCGCCGCGAATCCAGACAATCCTCCCAACGCTGCCAGGCGCAAATTCTCCTTTTCAGCCCCTACCAGCGCGGAGTAACCGCTAATCAACAACAGCGCGGTGACCAGCAGGAGGGTCGTCCAGAACAGCATTGCGGGCCAGCCGCCGCGGGACGCTAACCCCCACCAAGTGCGTAGCGGGGTTCTCGCAGACGCTGAGGAAAGTGGCATGCCGCCTCCTATCGTTGAGTCGATTGTTTCCCATGGAGGCTGGTAGCGGATTGGCGCAATGTTCGGGTGATCCGCATCGCGGTCCGATCATAGGATGCAGCGGTTGCGTTAAACCGATCAGACAAGGCTTGCGCCAAACCAACGCTGAAAATACCGGCATTCGAATTCATGTCATGTACCTCGGATTACATCGAAAAAACCGCACGCCGTTGCGGCGTGCGGCACTGATCGTCAAGCCTCTGGTTGACCCTGAACACCCGCACCCAGATCGGCGCCGGTGATGGGATTACTGTCCGGATCGGAGAGGGTCCGGGCCTTCATGTCCAGCAGCAGCGCATCTTCTTCAGCGCTGAGCTGGACGCTGGCCGTGCCATCCCCGCCATCCACGGCAGGCGCAGGGTTTTCCACAAACTCCCAGTCATCACCCTGGTTCCATGGACCACGGGCGCTGCCCTCCCCTTGGGACATGTTGAAGTACACGTTGGTGAACTCCGGCATGCCAGGAAGCTTGCCTTGCGGGAAGTTTGGCTGGATTGCGTGCAAGGCTTTCTCGAAGGACAGCTGATGCGCTATTTCACGAGTCATCAGGAAGCCCAGGGCCTCTTTAACCCCAGGATCGTCTGTCACGTTCATCAGCCGCTCATAGACGATTTTTGCGCGGGCTTCGGCGGCGATATTGGAACGGAAGTCGGCCGTCGGCTCACCGATTGTATCGACATAGGCTGCCGACCACGGCACACCGGCGGAGTTGGTCAACGGCGCGCCGGCGCCATACAGCAGACTGGTGATGTGCGAATCGTTGCCAGCACCATTGATGGCCCGATACAGCTCACCCTCCTCTTCGACGCCTTCGGCCATTCGGCCTTTCGCGCCTTTGTTCAACATGACGATGATGGAGCCGACAATTTCGAGATGGCTCAGCTCCTCTGTCGCAATGTCCATCAACAGATCTTTGCGACCTGGGTCATCTTCGGCCAGCGCTTGTGTGAAGTACCGCGATGCCGCCGCGAGCTCCCCTTGGGCGCCGCCAAACTGCTCAAGTAGCAGATTGGCCAAGCCTGGATTGGGCTCAGCGACGCGAACGGTGTATTGAAGTCGCTTGTTATGTAGAAACATTACAAATCTCCTCAGGTCAGGCGAGGCTCGATGCCCACTCGAAAAAGGTCGAATGCGAGCCCACAGACATCTGAAGCGAATCCCGAGCGAGTAATTGCAATTTGTTTGCACTAACGGCGACCGACGGTTTTCTTTTGACCTCGCTGGGGCGAATTGCCGCCAGTCGTCGGTGGTTCCGTATCGAATACAAACCTTTGACGGATCGCCGCGCTCAACCGCTATCCGTATTCCGGAGCTTGTGGATGGAGCACATCGAAACTGATCATCAACACGTCCACAACGATCATCACGTTCCTGATGGTGTTCCTCATCCAGAACACCCAGAATCGGGATAACGATATTCTGCACCTGAAACTCGATGAACTGATCCGAGCCACGAAGGATGCGCAAAACGCGACGAAGTCTTTCTGCGCGAGATTTTGCCGCCCAGGCGGCACCGCGCGCGCAGCAACTGAACTAGCCTATCTCTGTTCGCCTCGCTGGGAGCTACCCAATCCAGCTCGTCCCCGAAGCATCCAGCGAGGTAAACACTCTGCTTTGAATCGACGCACGTTGATTTATCGACTTACTGACCGTGGCTATTTGGGCAATCGCCTTTCAGTCATCCCGATGGAACATTACGCCAGCCCCGATCCTCTATCGCAACACCAGCGAAACTGAGGATTTCATCATGATCGACCCAGCAACCGGTATGAAGGCGGGCGAGCGCTACGTCGTAGCGAGTCTCGAACGCACACGACATTTCCCTGGTTTCTTCCTGGACGGGAAATATTACCTGGGCGCCGAATTGATGACAGCCATAGGTTGGCTGGAAGGAAAGCAGTTTTATTACGATGAGCTTGATCCCAAGGGGGAGCCGGTATTTCCCAATCGACTTGCCGGCAGTGTCGAAGACCTCACCCTGATCCTTACAGACGGTTCGCGTTTGCCGCTGAACGAAATGCTGTATAGGGCAGACGTCGATCCCACTCCCAATCCGAGCAGTCATACTGCATCGTCGTTAGAACATCCACCTGCTCGGTCAAGCGAGCAACAAGGAGTCAAGGGCGACTGGATGTCAGGTAAGCATCCATATCCAGTACTCTTGGCGGCAGGCGCAGTGCTAATTCTGGGAATACTGCTGGGTGTCAAACAAGCTCATCGCCTTCCTCTCCGAAAATTGAGGTAGCCGCCCTTCCTGAGTTTCCTGAAGGAGTACGCTTTGAAGGATCGGAGATCGGAATGCATCCAGTGACACCTGACGGTCGTTACTTTGTTGTCAAAGGGCAGCTGTGGCGATGTTCCAACCCATCATTGGATGAAGATGTTCGCCAGCGTCTTGTCGGTGCGCTTATGGCAGCTCGACGAGAGGTCAAGAACGCAAAGGGTTCGCAAGACGCGTCGCAAACGAAGCGCGCTCGGGCAAAAGTACAAGCGGCCAAAGTAGCGCTTGGGGAACGGGGGCCTGTCTGGTGGGCGGATGGAAGTCCAGATCTCAACCGGCAGTTGGTCACGAATTCCCCTTATGCCGAATGGTTCAGGTCGTTATCGGGGAACCCGAATGAAAGCTGAAGCACATCCTAGCCCCTGCTCCGATTATTGGAACATGCAAGCGAGCACTACGATGCTTACAGCGCTGTAACTCAGGGCCAGCAATTCGATTCCCGGCTTAATCGTGCACAGCGCCATTCATGCAAACAGCGCTGCGGAGCGGCCACTGTAACTGCGGGAGCGCAGGTGCAATTTTATTTGTTTAAAAGCAACTCTATAATGAAATTTTATAATGTAGATATCAGCATAGAATGCGTGGATCTGAATTTTCCGAGCTCAAAGCATTTATCGCGGTTGTCGAGCGGCAGAGTTTCGTTAGAGCAGCAGAATACCTCGGCCTATCGCCTTCAGCGCTCAGCCAGACCATTCGCCAGTTGGAAAGCCGCATTGGCAGCCGCCTTCTCAATCGCACCACCCGCAGTGTCGCGCCGTCGGCAAGCGGCGAGCAGCTGTATCACCGTCTGGCCCCTTTGTTTCGAGAGATGGACGTAGCCGTTGCCGAAGCCAGCGAGGCTGCAGGGCGGATGAGTGGTACCCTGCGCATCAACACCCTTGGAATCGGCGCTCGAACGATCATTGCGCCACGCCTTGCACGCTTTCATAAAGCTCATCCCGATATCTTGCTCGACATAGTGGTTGATGATGCGCTGGCCGATATCGTCACTGACCGCTTCGACGCAGGCATCCGCGTGGGAAGGCAACTCGAGAAGGACATGGTCGCCATTCGCCTGACACCGGACATGAATATGGTCGTGGTGGCGTCTCCCGACTACCTTGCGCGTCACGGCACACCTAGCTCACCCGCCGATCTGCACCAGCATGCCTGTATCAATTGGCGACTGCAGATGGAAGGTAGACGTTATAGATGGGAGTTCGAGAAGCGTGAGCAGCGCATGGAAATCGCTGTCGATGGGCCGGTTGTCACAAATCACGCCGACATCGGCATTGCCGCCGCGCTGGATGGACTTGGGATTGCCTATCACTTCGAGCAGGACGGTGTGAGCGAGCTACTTGCGCAGGGGCGGCTGACCCAGGTACTTGCCGACTGGTCGATCACGCGGCCAGGGCTTTTCCTGTATTACCCGAACAGGCAGCATCAACCCGCCCTCCTAAGTGCCTTCATCGACTGTCTGCTGGATCGAGGACTGTTCAACCAATCCTGACTAGGCGTTCACCGACGGCGATCCGGCCGCTGCATATGCACGCGACTCTACATAACCTATACGATTTATAGAATATTCTCTGATCAAACAGCAGCGTGCATCATGGAGCTTCAGTCACTAATTGAAGCCAAGAACATGCACACCCTGATGCTTCCTGAACCCATCACTAAATACTTCGCGTCCGAACAAAACCCGGAAGCGTTGGCACAGTGCTTCAAAGCTGATGCCATCCTGAAGGACGATGGCCAGACGTACAAAGGCGTCCAGTCCATCACTGCCTTCCTAGGCGCGGCATCGGTCAAATACAACGCCACGACCGAGCCGTTCGACATAGGAGACGACGATGGATATCACGTCGTCCGCGCCAAGGTCACTGGCGACTTCCCCGGGAGCCCCACCAACCTGACCTACCGCTTCGGCCTCGATCGTGGCCTGATCTATTTGCTGGAAATCAACGTATGAGTTTCGACCTCGAATTGAAAGGCAAGCACGCCTTGGTCACTGGCGGCACCAAGGGCCTTGGCGCTGCCCTCGTCAAGAGTTTGCAGGATGCCGGCGCAAAGGTGATGACATCCTCACGCTCTGCCCCGGAGACGCCAGTGCAGGGCGTGACCTACGTAACGACCGACTTGTCGACTGCTGAAGGGGTGGCCAAGCTGGTTAATGCGGTCGAGAAGCACTGGGGCATCGTCGACATCCTGATCAACAACCTTGGAGGCTCGACCGCTCCGGTCGGTGGTTTCGCAGTCCTCGATGACGCCGTCTGGTTCAATGAACTGAACCTCAACTTCATGTCTGCGGTGCGCCTGGATCGTGCACTGGTGCCGGGAATGCTAGCAAAAGGCGCAGGAGTCGTACTGCACGTGAGCTCGATCCAGCGCATCCTTCCACTCTGGACGTCTACGACCGCTTACGCTGCGGCGAAGGGGGCCCTCTCGACTTACAGCAAGTCCCTGTCGAAGGAAGTTACGCCGAAGGGAGTGCGCGTCTTGAGTGTCTCGCCGGGCTGGATCGAGACCGAGGCGTCGGTTGAGTTCGCCGAGCGCATGGCGCGTGAACACGACACGGACTACGAGGGTGGCAAAAAACTGATTATGGACTGGCTCGGCGGAATTGCCGTGGGCCGCCCTGCCAAACCGCAGGAAGTAGCGGACTTCATTACTTTTCTCGTGTCGCCACGCGCCGCCTCAGTAGCAGGCTCGGAACATGTGATCGATGGCGGAACGGTTCCGACCGTATAGTCGTCAGCTTTTCAGTAACGGGCCTTCTATGACGCGCTCCAAGGCCATGCGTAAATGCTCTGCGACACACTCTCCCGACTTGTGTCTGGTCAGGCGCAAGTCGCAACTGCACGTGCAGTAATCATCCTCGTTTGAGACCAAGAAAAAATCGGTCAAAAGCGTTAATTCCGATGGGGCTACGACATTGCTGATGGGATCAGTCCTGATTCCACATAGCTCGCTACGGTATCTACCGGCCGCGAGTGGAAGCAAGCGGACACTCAATTGTATGAATATGGCGGATAGCTGCAAAACCGCCTACGCTTATAGAATGATTCCTCGAGCGCCTTGCCCAGTTGGTGGTATTGAGCCGAGAGATCTGACTTCCTTTGACCGTTCGCTTATCACCCACCCGGACCAACCCGCGTTTTTCGCCAGCAATTGGCCCCTGAATCAGGTCCACACGACCAGCAGTACGGCGCAGCGGGTAAAAGCCAGACCCAGTCCCCTACCTGTCGTTCAAAAGCGACCGATGCCGCAGCACCTCTGGAAACGGGGGCGCTGTTCACGTTCTACCATGAGGTCAATCCGTATGTATCGGCCGAGCACGATTCCTTACCAGCAGCATCGAGGGTTCAGCCGAACCTTTACTCAGGGGCATTTGAGCCTTGGATTATTCTTTCCCATGGAGGCGTTCGACGGGGACACTCCGAGCATGCTCAACCAAGTCACACTGGCTAAACAAGCCGAGGCGCTGGGCTTCTGCGCGCTCTGGTTTCGCGACGTGCCGCTTCGCGACCCTGGCTTCGGCGATGTCGGCCAAATCTTCGACCCCTGGGTTTACCTGGGTTATATGGCCGCCCATACCTCGGAGATTGCACTTGGCACCGCCTCCATCGCCATCCCGCTGCACCATCCCCTGCACACGGCCAAGGCGTCAGCCAGCGTCGATCAGTTGAGCACTGGTCGCTTGATTCTGGGGGTTGCTTCGGGAGATCGGCCAGTGGAGTTTTCGGCGTTTGGCGTCGATCCCGAAAAGCGTGGAGAGATCTTTCGAGAACACTACGAGGTGATTCGCTGCGCCCACAGCACCAGTTTTGAGCCCATCCACTGGAGCACTGGTGAAATGCAAGGCGCAGACCTGATTCCGAAACCCACCACCCAATTTATTCCAATGTTCGTTACCGGCAACAGTCGCCAGTCACTGGATTGGATCGCGCGTGAGAGCAACGGATGGATCAACTATCCACGCATTCCGAACATGCAGCGGCTGGTCGTGGAAGATTGGCGGCTGGAGGTCACCAGGCAATGTGGCTCTGTGTACAAGCCCTTTACTCAGTCGCTGTACATCGATCTCGATGAGAATCCGTCCACGCCACCCACACGTATCCATTTGGGTTTCAGGTTGGGACGTTACCATCTACGTTTTTTGCTGGAGTCGCTTGAGGATATCGGTGTAGACCACGTTATTCTCAATCTCAAATACGGCAAGCGCCATGCGGCTGAGGTTATTGAGGAGTTGGGTACGCACATCGTTGCACAATTCGGAGTGCAGCCGCGTCCGGCAGCGCGTTGATTGTCGGTCACCTCATCGGCTTCGCGCTGCGACGCCCTAGAGTCACTAAGGCCTGGCGACCGAGCGATAGAGCGGCCTCAACAGCAAAATGGAAACGTTGCATTGCCCCCGTGGTTCGGAGATGTCACCGCGCTCCGAGAGGACTTGCATAATGATGGCCGTGGATGAGAGTACAACCCCCCCGCTCTCCTCTTGGTTCAAACTACTGCATAACAATCCACTACACGCCGGTACTGGCTAGGAGAAGCGCCGATGTGTTGGCGAAAAAAACGTGTGAAATGACCCTGCTCGGAGAACCCGAGATTCTCCGACAACAGGCCCAACGTTCCACTGCGCTCACGCTCCAGCCAGACAAAAGCCCGGCGCATGCGCGCGTCGTTCAGCAAAAGGGTCGGCGTTATGCCGGTATCTTTCTTGAACAGTGCAAAGAAGTGCGCCCGGGACAAACCACAAGCCCTCGCGGCGTTGTCGATAGGGCTCGGATCATCGAGGTGTTCAAGCAGCCAGGCGGTGCCGCGGCGCACGCGCGCATCGCGGAACTCGCCAGAGTTCGGCGCACCCAGTTGCGACAAATGCCGCCAACTGGAAAAGTTCTCGATCAGTTCGATCAGGAAGTCAAACAGCATGAATTCCATGCGCTCTTTCGGCACGATCCCGCAGCCATGCGCCTCGGCGACCAGGATGTCGGCCAAGGTGCGATTACGACTCGACAATTCGATGCACGGCTGGACGAAGAAGTCCGGCCGACCGCTGAGCGCAAGCGACTGCTGGGCAGTGGCCAGCCAAGCGGGCTCTATGTAGAGCGCCAGGATGACGGTGGCACCTGCCCCCGGCTGCGGATCGTAGAAGTGCGGCTCCCAGGCGTTGACCAGCACCGCCGTGCGATCGCTGAGCGGAACCCGCCGACCGTTGACATTAAAGTAAGTGTCCTCGCCGGACACTTTGACCAGCACATGGCATTCGGAATGGGTATGGGTGACCAGCGAACGATCCATATTCAGCAAGGCGACCCGGCCAAACCTGCCGTGGAAAACCCGTTGGGCAATCGACATCAGATTCCTCCGCTCGCTTGAAGCGATATCGTTGTAGACCTCAATGCATGTCATCGGGGGCGTTTATCTATTACTCAAGCCCGACGATCGCTCTATGGTTCAGCAATACTCGGCTCGCCACTATCGCGTGCGAACGGCCGAGCGTCTACCTCGACTTTCGCAGGCCCCACGCTCGTCAGAACAACTGCCTTACAAGGCATGGCGCTCTTTCCCGTGATAAACGCGCAGGATATCGGCCACCACCGCCAGAGCGATTTCCGCCGGGGCCTTGCTGCCCAGATCGAGGCCGATGGGCATGTGCAAGCGGGCAAGCTGTTCATCAGTCAGACCACCGATGCGCTTGAGCCGCTCGGCGCGCTTGGCCGAGGTCGCCCGGGACCCCATGGCACCGATGTAAAACGCCGGGGTGTGGACCGCTTCCATCAGCGCCAGATCATCGATTCGCGGATCGTGAGTCAGCGCCACCACCGCGGTCGCCGCGTGGCAGCCTCCGGCGGCAATGAACATCGAGGGCAGCACGCGCAGCATCTCCACACCTTCGAGCTGGACATGCAGCATCTCTCCCCGGGGGTCGCAGGCGATCACTTCGCAGCCAATGGCGCGGGCAAATCTGGCGCAGGCTTCGGCGACCGGCGAGAGCCCTGCCAGAATCAGTCGTAACGCCGGGCCAACGCTGATGCGCACCTTTTCGTCGACGATTTGCACCCGCTCGCTGCCGTGTCCGGTGTCTGCGTCCAGGCGCAAGGCACCGCTGTTCAGCTCGAAATGACGCTGCAGACGACGTTGACCCAGCAACGCCGCTTGCAAACTCTCCAGGTGTACGATCCATTCAAGACTGGCAGCGCGGTACTCGACCAGCACGATCAGCACGCCACCGCAGGGCAATCGTAGACGGTGGCGTTGCTCGACGCTGTCGCCATAACTGACGATCTGCGCCGGTTCGCGTAATTCACCGCGCGTCAGGCTTTCGAGAAACTCCTCTTCGACGCAGCCACCCGACAGCGAGCCGACGTGTTCGCCCGTGCCGTTGGTCACCAGCATCGCACCCGGCGCACGCGGCGCCGAGCCATAGGTGGAGAGCACCGTGCACAGCCACTGGGCCTGCCCGGCGCGGGCCCATTGCAATGCCTGGTCGATCACCTGAACATCGAGATGACGCATGTTTTCGGTACCTCAAGCAAAGCGTGATGCTGCATGCAGGCTTACGTTTACGGTAACCTGCGAGCAACCTTGTTCAATCGTTGATTCAACATGCCGCCACAACAATTTTTGCAACTTGGACCGCTGCGCCTGGAATATCGCCAAATCCCTGCGGCTGTCCCATCGCGACCTACGTTCGTGCTCCTGCACGAAGGCCTCGGCAGCGCAGAACAATGGAAAGACTTCCCTCTGCGTCTGGCCCAGGTCAGCGGCTGCGGTGTGGTGACTTACAGTCGTCAGGGTTATGGGCAATCGAGCCCGGTAACCCTGCCGCGTCCGCTGAACTACCTGAGCAGCGACGGCCCTGGTGAACTGCGGCAACTGCTCGATGCCTTGCAACTGCCGCAAGTGGTCTTGCTTGGTCACAGTGACGGCGCATCCATCGTCCTCGCCTATGCCGCCGCCAACGATCCACGGGTGTTGGGCAGCATTGCGTTGGCGCCTCACGTGATTGTCGAGACCGAGAGCCTCGACGGCATTCGCCATACTACTGAGGTGTGGCATCAGGGCGAATTGCGCGAACGCCTGGCACGCCACCACGGGAGCAATGTCGACGGCGCTTTTCACGGCTGGAGCGACAGCTGGTTGCACCCGGACTTTTCTCTCGGCGATCTCGAAGCACAGTTGGCGTATATCGAAAAGCCGCTGCTGGTCATTCAGGGGCGCGAAGACCACTAC
Organism: Pseudomonas sp. B20(2017); assembly: GCF_002113125.1. Classification (GTDB taxonomy): domain Bacteria; phylum Pseudomonadota; class Gammaproteobacteria; order Pseudomonadales; family Pseudomonadaceae; genus Aquipseudomonas. The sequence continues at coordinate 198,311 of NZ_NEJP01000012.1, forward strand.
GCCACGCCCCAGCAACTGGCAGTCATCCAGCGACAGGTGCCTGGACCGTGCCGCTGTGTGCTGCTGGATGACTGCCGACACTTTCCCCAGACCGAAGCGACCGAGCGGACCCTGCAACTGATCGGTGAATTCCTCGAGCGCCTCCCCGCCTTTATTTGAAATTGCCCTGGGTTTCTGGAATCACCACGCTGCCAATCAGGTAGATCACCGACAGACCGACGGCGAAAATCGCCAGTACCATGGGGATGTGCGTCGGGCTGCTGCTGACCAGGGACACAAAGGTCGGCATGGTGCCGCCGAGGGCAAAGCCGAAGTTCCAGGACAACCCCGTGCCGCTGGCTCGCAGCTCAGTGGCAAAGCGTTCGTTGAGGAAAATCAGAATAGGCGCGATGATCGCCCCGCCCATGAAGCCTATGCCCATGCAATACAGCGCAGTGCGGGTCAGCGAACCCGGCTCGGCGACTCCAAGGAACATCATCGGCAGGCCCACCAGGTTGATCACACCCAGCAGCAAGAAAGTCTTCTTGCGACCGATCAGGTCACTCAGGTAACCGAAGGCCAGTGCGCCGACGATGGTTGCCACCGACCCGTACATGAGCAGCTGCGAAGTCTGCGTATGGGGCACTTTGGCGACCACATTGAGCAATGTCGGCAGATAACCGCAGGCCAGGTAATAGGTGGCACCGCCGCCGAAGGTAATCAGCAGATTGACCAGCATCACGGCGCGGTACTCGCGACCGAACAGACGTTTGAGTGGCGACACGACCACTACCGCCGGTCCCTTGGTCTTGCGGGCTTGTTGCAGTTGCTGCCAGACCGGGGTTTCTTCCAGGTAACGGAACATCACCAGGCCGAACAACGTACTAAGCAGGCCGCAGAAGAACATGCAGCGCCAACCCCAGACGTCAAATTCATCCCCGGGGAAGATCTGCGACAACACCAGATAAGTGGCTGACGCCAGCAACGCGCCCATGCCAGCGCCGGCGCCACCGATCAGCCCGGACATCAAGCCGCGATAACGCGGCGAGATGGATTCGGTGCCGATGGTGTGAGTGGAGGCAACGATGCCACCAACGAAAATACCTTGGATGACCCGCAAGACCAAAAACAATACCGGGGCCAACACCCCGACCTGGTGAATGGTCGGCAACGCGCCAAACAGTGCCGTGGAGATACCGACGCCGACCATCGACACCATCAACGCACGCTTGCGACCGTGTTTGTCGGCATAGGCGCCGAAGATCGCCGAGCCCAGTGGACGCACCAGCAAGGCCACAGCGAACGAGGCATAGACCGCGGCCAGCGACAGGGTCGGGGTGTCCGAGGGGAAGAACATGCGGCCGATGATCGGCGCTACATAGAGCAGAATGAACAGGTCAAACAAATCCAGTGCCCAGCCGAATGTTGAAGCAAATGCCGCGAGCAAGGCCTTGCCCGGTGGAATCTGCGGTGTATCGGTAGTGGCGCTGGTGGGTGATGCAGTTATTGTTGTTGTCGTGGTCATGATTGCCTCACACAAGCGGTGAATCAAAAAGGGCGGCAGGCCCTGCTCCGTAAGGCGTACGCTATTGCCAACATACTCCCGGGCCTGCTCACTGGTACGATTTACTCGCCGATAAACACGGCCGTACGCTTGCTGTGAAACGCTTCGACGCCTTCCTTGAAGTCCTTGGAGCTACGCAGGCGGCTGTAGCAGTGGCCTTCCATTTCGATCGCGACCGTCAGCGGCGCATCTTCGTTGTCGTTGATCAGTTTTTTCGCCGTGCGCTGAGCCAGCGGCGAGAAACGACGCAGTTCGTCGACCAACGCATCGACAGTGCTTTCCAGTTCGGCATCCGGCACGACCTCGGTCGCGATACCCCAGGCATACGCCTGGTCGCCCGTGATGCGTTTGGCGCGCATCACCATGTGTTTGGTGCGGGTGATGCCGATGATTTTCTGCAAGCGTGCGGAGCCACCCGAGCCCGGGATCTGCCCCAGATTCTGCTCAGGCAACGCGTAGCGAGTGGTTTGCGAAGCAATGCGGAAATCGCAGGCCAGGGACAGTTCGAAACCGACGCCGAAGGTGTAGCCACGGTTGGCAACGATCACTGGTTTTTCACAACGTGCCGGTGCCGCGACGTTCCAGGCCAGTTTCGAAACGTGCTCTGGCGACGCTTCGAGGAAGCCCTTGATATCGCCACCGCTGGAGAAGTGTTCGCCCACCGAGCGCAGCACGATGACGCGCACGTCTTTGTGTGCATCGAGGGCTTCGAAGACGTGGCGCAGTTCATCACGCTGCCCCATGGAAATGACGTTCAACGGCGCGCGGTTGAGGATGATGTCGGCGCGCTCGCGAGCCACATCGACTTCAACCTGAAAGCCATCGAACTGAGTGTCGAGAAATTGCTGGATCGCTTGCTGTTGCATGAGAGTGTCCTCTGGATGATTAGCTGATGGCCGTCAAGGCCTGTTCCTGAAATTCGGCCAGCAGCACGCGCCGCAGCACCTTGCCCACTGGAGATTTGGGAATCTGGTCGATGAACTGGTACCGCCGTGGCCGCTTGAACTTGGCCAGGCCCGAAGCGATGCAATGGGCATCGAGGTCGCATTCCGAAACGTCGGCGCGGAGCTTGATGAACGCGGCAATGATCTTGCCCCACTGCTCGTCCGGCAGACCGACCACCACCACTTCTTCCACCGCCGGGTGCAGAGAGAGCATGTTTTCGATCTCCGCCGGGCTGACGTTTTCCCCGCCGGTGATGATCAAGTCATCAACACGACCCGTGACGAACAGATCGCCTTCCAGATCGAAGTAGCCGATGTCACCGGTGAAATACCATCCGTCACGCAATGCCTTGGCGGTCGCTTCGGGGCGGTTGAGGTAGCCTTCGAACGCCTCGTCACTCGCCAGGTCGGCGATGATCTGGCCCTCCTCCAATGGTTTGACTTGCACGTTCGCCGTTTCAGCATCGATCGGCACCACGCGCACGCGCTGGTTCATTGCACTGCGCCCTGACGAGCCGGGTTTGCGACTGGCTTGCTGGTCGATGGTGAAGGTGTAGATCTCCGAGCTGCCGTAATGATTGACGAATAACTCCGGCTGGAACGCCTGCTCGACGCGCCGCATCAAGCCATCGCTCATCGGCGCACCGGCAAAACCGATTTTCTTTACACTGGCTACTCGCTCACGGGCGAAGGCCGGGTGCTCTATGAGCATGTGGTAGAGCGTCGGCACCAGGTACAGGTTGCTGACCCTTTCCCGCTCGATGGCCTGCAACGTAGCTTCCACGTCGAACTTCGGCACACAGACGAAATGCCCGTCGATCAGCGCCATCGACAGCAACGAACGCACGCCCATGGTGTGGTAAAGCGGCATGACACCCAGCGTGCACTCGCTCTGGCGGTAGAGGTTCTGCGCTACGTGGGCAACCGCCGCGGCGCGTTCGCTACGGTGCCGACGGGGCACGCCCTTGGGCTTGCTGGTGGTTCCGGAGGTGTACAACAGCAGTGAAAAGTCTTCGGCGTCGGCCTCCAGAATGATGCCGGAGGGGCTCTGCGAGCACAGTTCCTCGAAACTCAGGTCGGTGTTGGCGGCACAGAGTCCGGTGGCGATCCGCGGCAGCCTCGTGGCGGCGCTGCAACCCGCCACGGCGGTCACTGTAGCGTCGTCGTAAGCCACTGCACGGATTTGCGCATCTTCGATGCAGTAACCCAGCTCAGCGGCAGTCGAACGCCAGTTCAACGGGGTCATGACGATGCCCGCAAATTGACAGGCCCAATGCAGGGTCGCCATCTGCCAGCGGTTCTGCATCACAACCAGCAGTCGATCGCCGCGTTGCAGTCCAAGGCATTGCAAGCCCCAAGCGGCACTCTGGATATCGACGAACCAGTCTTCATAATTTTTCTTTAACGCACCGTCACTGACCGCCACAGCGTGCGGCCGGCGTTCAACGGCTGCGAGGAAACTGCGTCCGAGATCGAACATTATTGTTATACCCCTTCGTTCGTTTGGCGCTGGGCAGCGACTTCGAGCACGGCCTGGACGATGCCGGTGTAGCCCGTGCAGCGACATAGATGCCCGGAAAGCATGTCGCGTACCTGGGTCTCGTCCGGGTTGGGTACCCGTTCCAGGAAATCCACGCAGGACATGAGAATGCCCGCTGTGCAAAAGCCGCACTGCAAGGCGTGATGACGGCGAAAGGCTTGTTGCAGATCGCTCAGTGTGTCGTCGTCAGCCAGCGACTCGACGGTCTCGATACGCCGCTCGTGCCCCTGCACCGCGAGCATCAGGCAGGAACGCATGGCGACTCCGTCCACCAGCACCGTGCAGGCACCGCAGACACCGTGTTCGCATCCGACATGGACACCGGTGGCACCGAGGTCGTGGCGCAGGAAGTCGCAGAGCTGGGTCCGCGGTTCAGCCAGGGCTTCGCGGGAACGGCCATTGAGTTCCAGGCGAATCGGAAAGGTTTGGTCGGCAGTTACACGCATGTTCAGACTCCTTCGATCATCTGATGACCCAGTTCGCGAATCAGTTGGCGGCGATAGGCAGCGCTAGCCTGCACGTCGTCTTGTGCATCGAGCGACCAGGCGGTTTGATTGAGCGCATCCGGCAGCCCTGCACCTCGAGGCAGACTGCGACTTTGCGGACGGTCAGCGACCCCTCCGATGCCGAGTTCAACCTGGTCCGCGCCGATGGCCGCAGCCAGGGAGACAATTGCAAAGTCGCCGTGGCGCATGGCGATTTCGCGAAAGCGATAGGTGATGCCTTCACGCTTGAGCGGAAAACGCACCTCGACGACCAGTTCGTCTGCACGCTTGTCGGTGGTGAGAATGCCTTGAAAGAAATCCGCAGCCTTGACGACGCGCTTGCCTTTTTTCGACTCGAGAACGATCTCGCCGCCCAGCGTCACCAGGCACAGCGGCAACTCGGCGCTCGGATCGGCATGAGCCACCGAACCGCAGACCGTGCCGCGATTACGCGTCTGGAAGTGACCGATCCATGGCATTGCCAGTGCCAGCAAAGGCACCTCGTCCATCAGGGTCGAACGCGCCAGCAACTGCGCCTGTCGTACCCCGGCCCCTACCGCCAGGCAATCCTTGCGCAGTTCGATATAGGCGAGTTCAGCCACATGATTGATATCGATCAGTAACTTGGGTTGAGCCAGGCGCATATTCAGCACCGCCATCAGCGATTGGCCACCAGCGATGATGCGCGCTTCCTGGCCGTACTCGGCGAGCAACTCAACCACCTGACGACGGGTGTCAGCCCGAACGTAATCGAAAGCTGCTGGTTTCATTGCGCACCTCCCTTGCCAAACAGCGCGCCAAGCGAGGCTCGCAAACGCGCCCACCAGCCGGTGGAGATGGCTTGGCCGCTGACCCGTTGCGACAGGCGAGTAAAGATTTGTCCGATGATCACTTTCGAGGCCCCTTGCAACATACGGCCGCCGACCGCGGCGACTTTGCCGCTGACCGCCACCTGGTATTGGTATTCCAGACGTGTGTGGCCATTTTCCAGTTCGACGAAACGTACCTTGGCCTGCCCCTTTGCCGAACCCATCGAGCTGCTGCCGGAGCCGGACAGACGCAATGAATGCGGCGGGTCCAGATCACTCAGGGCAACCTTGGCCTCGAAGCGCGCACGGATCATGCCGACGCCGACCGTGACGTCTGCGCGGTAACGGTTTTCGCCTTCAAGCACGAGGTCGTGGCAACCGGGAATGATTGCCGCCAGCGTCTGCGGGTCGAGCAAGGTATCGAAGACCTGTTGCGGCGCAGCAGGAATCACCACTGAGTCGTTGGCCCGCAGTGCCGGTCCACCGGCAGGTGCTGCGTCCAGGTTGTCATCGGGCTCCATGCCGGCGGGCCGTGGCGGCTCGTCGATCCCGATCAGCGTGCGTACTTTCGATGGCGTCAGTGGCAGACGGATGTCCGAGCGACCCAGGGCGTCGGCAACCGCGTTGGCAATGCACACCGGCGTGCTCATATTGTTGCCCTCGCCCACACCCTTGGCGCCCAGCGGGGTGAATGGCGATGGCGTTTCCATGTGCAGGATCACCGGTTCGATGACTTCCGGTGCGGTCGGCACCAGATAATCGGCGAAGGTCCCGGAGAGGAAGCTGCCGTCCTCGCCATAGGCGAATTCTTCCATCAGCGCCGCACCGAGGCCTTGGGTGAAGCCACCACGAATCTGGCCATCGACCAGTGCCGGGTTGAGCAGGCGGCCGGCGTCATGGCAGGTGACGTAGCGATCGATGTGGATCTCGCCGGTCATGCGGTCGATTTCCAGACCACAGATGTCGAAGACAAAGCCGTAGCACAGCGAGCTATTGACCTGATCCTGGTCATCCGGTGCCTCCAATTGCGGCGGGCTCCAGAACGCGGTTTCACGCAGACCGCCGTTTTCCCCTTCCGGTAGCAGGCCCGGCGACCAGTGGGTCGCACCGGCAATCCGATGGAATGGCGCCACCGCCCCGCCATTGACGACAAAAATCTTGCCGCCCGCGAAACGAATATCTTCTGGACTGGCCTGCAATTGCTCGGCGGCAATCGCGGCAAGGCGATCACGGATTTTCAGTGCCGCCTTGTAGACGGCACCGGCCACAGCACCGGCGAAGCGGCTGGAATAGTTGCCCGAGGCAATCGACCAGGCGTCCTTCTGGGTATCCAGTTCGACATTGACCACGATCGATTCCAATGCAACCCCAAGCACTTCGGCGACCACCTGAGCCACAGTGGTTTGATGACCCTGCCCTTGCGGTGCCGAGGAGACGTGCACACTGACGTCACCCAACGGGCCGACGTTGATGGTGGCGGTGGCGACTGCGCCGTTTTTCGGACCGGCCTTGCGCCGCTCTTCGGGTGTCATCGCGGTGGTGATGTATCCCATGTTGGAAATCGATGGTTCGATGACGGCGGCATAACCGATGCCATAGATTCGGCCTTCGGCACGCGCCTGATCACGACGTTTGAGCAACTCGTCGAGACCACCGTCAGCCGCCGCCAAGGCAATGCCTGCCTGATAATTGCCGGAGTCGAGCAAGGCTCCGGCGGCTGCGCGATAAGGGAAGGCATCGGCCGGCACCAGATTGCGGCGGATCACGTCCAACGGATCAAGCTTCAACTGCACGGCAATGTGTTGCAGCAGCCGCTCAAGGGCGAAATACACCTGCGGGCCACCAAACCCACGGTTCAGGCCGGAAGGTGTTTTGTTGGTCAGCACCACTCGGTTGCGCACTTGCAAATTACGGATCGCGTAGGCGCCTGTCAGATTGCCGTGCATGCGGTAGAAAGTCGCCGGTTCAGGCGCTCTCAGGTAGGCACCACAATCGTCGATCTGGTCATAACGTAAAGCAGTGATGCGGCCATCGGCTTCTACCGCCGCTTCAATTTCGGTCACCCGATTGGTCGCCGAAGAAGCCCCCTGAAGATGTTCCAGACGGTCCTCGACCCACTTCACCGGTGCACCGACCTTGCGTGACGCCAGGCCCATCATCACCACGTAAGGGAAAACCCCTTGCTTGATGCCAAAGCTGCCGCCGGAATCTTTCGGTGTGCGCAAACGCAAGCGGTTGCCGGGCACATTCAGCGCCCGGGCCATAACCGTGTGCAACGCATAGGGGCCCTGGAAGTTGGCCAGCACGTCATAAATGCCGGTGGCGCGCTCGTACTGAGCCAGCACCACATAGCATTCAATGGGTGTGCAAGAACTGCGCGGAAACTTCACTTTGAACGAAACCTTGTGCGGCGCCTGCTCGAAGGCCTGCTCCGGCTCGCCATACCGAAAGCGCCGCTCGTTAACTACGTTGCTGCCGACCGCTTCGTGCAGGATCGGCGCCTGTTCGGCGGTGGCCAGTTCGGGATCGATGATCGGGGGCAGCGGTTCGTATTCAACGCGCACACCTTCGATGGCGTCTTCGGCCAGGTAGCGGCTCTCAGCGATCACGACGGCCACTGGCTCTCCGACGTAACGCACCTTGTCCACAGCGACGCACCAGTGCTCCATCGGCTGACGCACACCCACCGGAAACGGCAGCGCCCAGCGTTTGACGTCTTCGCCGACCAGCACGCCGTGCACGCCTTTCATCAGTAGCGCACTGGAAAAGTCTACCGAGGTGATCCGCGCATGAGCGTGGGGTGAACGAATGATCGCCGCATGTAGCGTACCCGGAGGGATCGCAGCGTCGTCGGCATAGCAACCGAGGCCGCGCAACAATGCGGCGTCCTCGACACGGGACTGGCGGGCTCCGATGTGGCCGGTCTGGCTTTCGGTAGCAGATTGGAAACTAGTCATTTTTTCGCGGCTCTTGTTGTTGTGCAGCGCGATAGCGTTAGAGCCGAGTGTGTGAGAACGGCGCCGGGAGCGCCTTGCCTGGGGAGAGGGAGTTCCGCGCTGGAGTCTGAAAATTTGCCTTATCGTCTGATTTTCAGGTCTGGGACTGGACCGAATTGGCGGTCAGGGATGCGACGCGGGATGACTCAGGAACGCTTCGATTTCTGCATAGGGCATCGGTTTGGCGAAGTAATACCCCTGAAAGACATCGCAGCGACTGCCCTTCAGGAAATCCACTTGCGACGCAGTTTCTACGCCTTCGGCTACCACCGTTAAGCTGAGGTGATGAGCCATGGAAATAATGCCTTGGGTAATCGCTGCATCGTGAGGGTCGGTGGCGATTTCCTGGATGAACGAGCGGTCGATCTTGATCTTGTCGATGGGCAAACGTTTGAGGTAGCTGAGGCTGGAAAAACCGGTGCCGAAATCCGCAATGCGTACACCCAACGCCTTGAGCCGGCACAGCGTGTCGATCGCCTGTTCAGCGTTATGCAACAGCAGCGATTCGGTGATCTCCAGCTCCAGCTGCTCACCACGCCGGCCATGTTTATCCAGGGTAGCCTGAACACACTGGACGAAATGGCCACGCTGAAAATGCATCGGCGAAATATTCACGGCCATCGAGATACCGGTGAACTGCTGGCTGGAACGCTCTATTGGGTTTGCCTAGCCGGGTAGCTTGGCTGCAAGGACGTCAACCTCCTCGATTGATGGCGGTTCGGCAAACAGATCGGCAGCGTTTGCCATAAGCGCCGCCGCAACCTTGCCCGAAAGATGAGCCTGCCGGCCCGCTTCGTCCGGGAATGCGTCAAAGATGCCAAAGGTGGACGGCCCCAAGCGGATTCCAAACCAGGCTGTAGTGGCTGGCTCCTCTTCCACTAAAGGAAGGCCGCTCAAGAGAAAGCGCTCCACCTCTTTTTCTTTCCCTGGTTTTGCTTCCAGACGAACGAACAACGCTACTTTGACCATGACGTGGCTCCTGTTGTTACGATGCGGCTGGTGCTATCTGGTCGCAATAGCTAAAAGGGGCATCCGGTTATTAACTATGGTCGACGACACCAGGATTACAAACCCAAAGAGACCAAGGGTAGCGTCGCATGTCGCTCGGACACTGAGAATGACGTAGTAGGCAGCGCGCAAACCGCAGACCAGCCGCTTGATCACTTTTCCCGAGCTGTGGCCTGATAATCAAGACTCAACGATATCTGAAATTCAGGAGAACATAACAGATCATGGTCACTGTCAAGCCGACCAATATGTACTCGACACGCGGTAGAAATATAACTAGCCCACCTAAAGAAAACACGATCAAGGTGTTTTGTATTATGTACTTCCTTATTCTACTCACGGCTATGAAATAGCCATATTGCTTCCCCAGGAAAAACAAGGCCATGCCGGTGATCGACATAATCTGGAAATCGCGCATCGCAATCTCATTCAGGATCGCATGCCTGATCAAATTTGCCAGGAGTGCCAGCCCTATAAAAAGAAAAAGGTGCGAGTAGATCAAGGCGTGCCCACTCATACTGCTGTGTTTTTTGCTCAGCAGGTAAAAGCTATCAAAATAGATCCACCAGATACTGCAAATCATGATGAATCCGGTGATGGCCGCCATCACATTGTAAAAACCCCATTGAATGTTAGATAAGCCTCCGGAAAGGCTAATAATTGACTCCCCCAATAAGATTAGGGTGAGTAGGCCTATGCGCTCAACCAAGTGCTCTGTGTGTGCTGGCAACGGTTTTAATTTAGTCCAGAAAAATACAGGAAACAGAATGTCAAGAGCAATCCCAATATAAGCAACAAGGTAACGCAAGGGCGGGTCAAAAATAACGGATGAAAGGCTAATAACTGCGCTAACTAATAGGGCGAAGCCGAGCCTTGAGGAAAGTTCGCCGCGAGAATCGAGCTTACTAATGGACGAAATATACATAACACTGATGATCGCACGTATACCAAAATAGCAGGCAATAATAAGCGGGTAGTTCACCTCCAGGTCTTCCCCGATTCGTGCCGATAGCACAATGAGCAGGAGCATTATGAATAATGTTGCCAAACGGTGAAGGTTGCTGTCTGTATCAAACCTGTTGGAGTAAATCGTGTGACTGGACCAGATCCACCACAACGGTACAAAAAGCAGTAAGAATGTCCATAGTTGCTTATTTTCAAAGTGGCCTTCATGAACATGTCCGAGAGTGTGCGTAACCTGGCCTATCGTAACAACGAAAGTCAGGTCAAAAAACAACTCAAGCCATGTGGCGTGTCGATTTTCTTCATAATACTTCAAAGATTTCATTAGTTGCCGGCTCCGTGTCCGCCTCTTTAATCTAAAAGGAAGCTAACGTTGGTTTTTCCTCGGTTCCGATGTGGTGATGCCAAGCCGATTTGGCTCTTTAGCGATTTCGTCCACGCACTAACAAAAGCTCAATCATCTGACTCATCCCGATGAACTCTGGAACTCCGTCATAGCGAAGCCCGTCAATGTAAAACGCTGGGGTGCCATTCACGCCGCTGCGTACACCGCCATTGAAGTCGGCTTGTATTTTGGGAATGTAAGTATCCTCTTGCATTGCAAGATCGAATTCCTCCCTCGAAAGGCCGTGTTTGAGAACGATGGCGTGATACAGCGGCAGGCCCAATCGATCCTGATTTTCATACAATTCGTCGTGAGCCTCCCAGAAGAATCCTTGACTCCCGGCATACTCAGCGGTGACCGCTGCACCCAATGCATGGGGGTGAGCGGTGGTCAGAGGGAAGTTACGGAACACGAACAGCAAATCATCGCGAAAATGCTGCTGCAGATTCTTGACCATCCAATACGCTTCACCGCAATAGGGACATTCATAGTCGCCATATTCCACCAAGGTGACCTTGGCATGCGCACTTCCCTGGCGATGGTCGTTGGCATTTACCGGGACTTTGAGAGTGGCCATGTAATCACCTGTTAATTTTTGGTTGGCGTGCTTTGTGGCGAATTCGCCAGAGCATCAAGCGCATCCAGAATGCCGTCCGCCCCAGGGTTGATTGCCATTGGTGAGACGTAGCTCCAGGCGACCACCCCGTCCTTGTCAATCACGAACAGCGCACGCTTACAAACCCCGAGGTGGGACTCGTACGCTCCATACTGTCGTGCCACCGCCCCTTTGGGCTCGAAATCGGCCAGCAGGCTGAAGTGGAAATTTCGATCTTTGGCAAAGGCCTGATGACACCAGGCGCTGTCAACCGAGATTCCCAATAGCACCGCACCGTATTCTCTGAAGGTGGGTAGCAACTGGTTGTACAAGGTCAGTTGGTCACCACACACCGAAGTCCAGTCAGCGGGATAAAACGCCAATATCGCGGGATTTCCCTTTAGCTCACGCAGCGACAACTGTTGATCAGGGGTTGCGTGAAGAGTGAAGTCGGGCGCGACAGTGCCGGCCGGCAGCGGACCCTGAACCAGGTCGCCATTGGTTTTTTGTGCATCATCGAACTCTAAAGTATTCATTGCTTGAACCTTGATAGATGGGTGGTTGGGACGTGCTCAGTGGGATACGACGTGCCCGGCGGGATAACTCCATCCACCATTAAGAGGTTCAAAAAAAGACAACGCTGCCTCGATCTCAGCCTGAGCCTGAGTGATTTCGGCAGCGAAACATTCACGTTCCGCATCAAGGAACACAAGAAGATCCGCCGTGTAATCGCGGAATTGGATTAGGCCAGGTTGGCAGGGGAATGGTCAGATTCGCTCTGGCTCACCAATGACTATAGTCGTTGATGACGCTTGCCGTAGTAGCTGAACGAATTTTCGGTACCCTCCAGTACTAACAACACTCACGCGCTTATCTTGCTACCATTTCAGGCGGCGTTTTAACACGATGATTTTGTCAGCTATTTCGCCACTTCAGACAAATCTACATCTGCTTTCTGGACGACAACTGCTGCCCGTTACGACAAGCAGAAATCGACCAGAGGTAGACAATGAACCGCCCTTCAGGTCGACAGAATGAAGGTTGATATGGGAAATGCTCTGGGCAAACGAGTCGTTGTCATTAGTGCCGGCATCGTGGGCGCTTCGCTGGCGTATCACCCGGCTGAGTTCGGTCTGGAGCGACTCCTGCCGTCGTAGCGATTGCTCGACTTGCCGCCCAGCATTTTTGAGTTGGACAGTCATGGCTTTGCTCTGCTCCCGCGCGTGGTCGACCTCGCGATGTGCACGATCTTCGACGCCGCGCACATAGGTCCGGCGGTTGACTTTCGTACGTGCACTGGGTGCGTCCGAAAGATCAGTCACTGCCCCTGCTCGGGCGCCTTGTCCTTTTGTATTTGCAATGACGCCTTGCTTTTGTCGCCCTCCTTGTTCGGTGCGTCATTTGAGCCTTCGAAACAGCCCTGTAGTAAAAACATCGAGCAAAGCCCGATAAAGACACAGATTTTTCTCATGATCCTCTCCCGAGCAATGATCCTTTGCCGCCGGCTGCTGCTCCGGCGGCGTAAAGGTCTCTTCAAGTTCGGAAGGATTTGTCCAGAACGAGTTCACTTTGCTTTGCGTATTCCGGATCAGCGGGATGGTGGTGTACGGATCTTGCCGCTGAAAACCCGGAAACCGTAGGTGTTGTAGGCCAGGGTGACCGGTACCAATACCGCGAAGCCAACCAGCATGAACACCTGGCTCTTGGGGCTGGATGTCGCCGCTTGCAGCGTCAGGTCAGGAGGAATGATCAACGGGTAAAGCGCCGCCAGCACCAAGCCGAACGCGAGGACAAAAACGCCCAACGCCGCGAACAGCGGCATACAATCGAAGCGGCTACGAAACCCCAGGGCAAAGCCCGCCAACAATCCGAAAAGAATCGACAACGTTGGCAAACCGATCCACAGCGATGTCAGGCGCCGGGCATATTGCGTGTGCAATGTCGTCGTCCAGACCACCAGAACGATCAGCAACCCTACAGTCACCAACGCCAGCACCCGGGCTTGATGCGCAGAGCGTTGCTGCAGCTCACCGATGGTGCGCCAATACAACCAGCATGCGCCGAGCCACGTATAGCCAATCACCAGGACCAGACCGCAAAACAATGGGAACGGCCCCAGCCATTCCCACCCATTACCGCTGTACTGCCCGTTCTGGTGAGGCAGACCCTGCACCAGCGTACCGAGCACTACGCCTTGCGCCGCGCCGGTCAAGATCGATCCACACAGCAGGACGCCATCGACGGCACGTTTCAACCGTTCGTTCGGCGCATGGTCACGAAACTCCAGAGCCATCGCACGCGCAATCAGCGCGAGAAACATCAGAATGAACGGCAAGTACAGCGCCGACAGCAAGATCGCATAGGCCAGCGGAAACAACGCCAGCAACCCGCCGCCACCCAGTACCAGCCAGGTTTCGTTGGCGTCCCAGATCGGCAGGATACTGACCGCCATCGCCCGCCGGTGGCGGCTGCTGCGGGTCAGTCCCAACAGCACGCCAACCCCCAGATCAGTGCCGTCCAGCAGCACATAGTTCATGACCGAGAAAGCCAGGGCCGCCGCACACAGCAGCGTAATCGTTTCAGAGTCCATGGCTTCCGTTCCTCAGGGTCGCCCGGTTTCGTCAGGTAACGTCGGTTGCGGTCCGGGTTCACCTTGATGTGGCGGAACACGCAGCAGCCGAAGCAGTACCCATAGCCCGATAGCGAAAACCACCAGGTAAAACCCTAGAATCAGCCACGTCGACCCGACGACTTGCGCCCGGGAGACCGATGACAGGCTATCGGCTGTGCGCAGCAGTCCGTAGACGGTGAAGGGTTGGCGCCCTACTTCGGTCACTGTCCAGCCACTGAGCATGGCCAGGAAACCTGCCGGGGTCATGAGGATGCACATCCATAACCAACGGCGCGAGATGCAGAGACGCTTGCGCCTGCGCAGTACCAGACTGACCAGCCCCTGTCCCAGCATCAGTATTCCCAGGCCGACCATGAGTCGGAACGCGAAAAAAACCGGCGCTACCGGAGGGATATCCTGTGGCGAGAATTCATCCAGTGCAGCGATGGTGCCGCTCAGGTCGTGGCGCAAGTACAACGAGCCGATACGCGGGATGGCCAGCTCCCAGTGATTGCGCCGCTCACTCATGTCGGGCCAGGCGAAAATACGCAGCGGCTCCCCCGCTCCCTCGGTCGGCCGCGTCCAGGACCCTTCAATAGCCGCCACTTTTTGTGGCTGTACCTGCAAGCTGTGTCGGCCATGCAGATCCCCCACGACGATTTGTACAGGCGTCAGAACGACAAGCGCCCACAACGCCATGGAAAACTGCACCCGTGCGCGGGGATTTTCCGCGTTCTTGAGCAACTGCCAGGCACTGGCGCCCGCCACAAATGTCGCCGTGCCAAGCAATGCGGCAAGCGTCATGTGCACCAAACGATAGGGAAAAGAAGGATTGAAGATGATCGCCCACCAGTCCTCGGCAATGAAACGTCCATCCGCGTCCAGCGAAAAACCTGCCGGAGTGTGCATCCAGGAATTGGCTGAGAGGATCCAGAAGGCGCTGATCAGCGATCCGCAGGCCACCGCGCAAGTCGCAAAAAAATGCAGACGCGGGCCGACCCTCTTCAAGCCGAACAACATGATACCGAGGAAACCGGCCTCGAGAAAAAACGCGGCGAGCACTTCGTAAAACATCAATGGCCCGAGGATATCTGCGGCCTTGACCGACAGGCGCGACCAGTTAAGGCCGAACTGATATTCCAGAATCAGTCCGGATGCCGTGCCTACCGCTACGGTCAAGGCAAACACCTTCAGCCAGTAGCGGTAGATATCGAGGTAGAGCTGGCGCCCACTCCTGAGCCACAACGCCTCGAGCACCATCAGGAAATTCGCCAGCCCTATGGTGAAAGCCGCCAGCACGATATGAAAACCGATGGTGATCGCGAACTGGATTCGCGCGGCCATGAGCGCGGACTCGAGGGTATTCATGAGCAGTGCTCGACCTCGCTATTTGGTTTTGCCCGCCAATACCGCCCCCAGGACCTGTTTGGCCGTTTGCACGATGACGCCCGCTTCGTCGGGGTCGCCCTTGAGCAAAGTGGTAGCGAATTTCTTCGCTTGTTCCAGTTTGATATGCGGCGGTAGCGGCGGCACGTTCGGGTCGGTCTTGAACTCGATGACGACCGGAACGTCCGAAGCCAGCGCCTGTTCCCAGGCAGCGGCCACATCTTCCTCGCGATCAACGAAGATGCCTTTGAGGCCGATGGAAATGGCGAACAGGTGATAAGGCACATCCGGAATGCTCTGCGAGGCTGTGAATTTCGGATCGCCCTCCATGACACGCTGCTCCCAGGTGACCTGATTCAAATCCTCATTGTTGAACACGGCGCAAATCCACTTCGGGCTGTCCCACTGTCGCCAGTATTTGGCGACCGTTATCAGTTCAGCCATGTTGTTCATCTGCATGGCGCCATCGCCCACCAAGGCAATCACCGGGCGTTGCGGGAAGGCGAACTTCGCCGCGATCGCGTACGGCACGGCGGCGCCCATGGACGCCAGGCCACCGGAAAGCGAGCACTTCATGCCCTTGCGGATTTTCAGGTCACGGGCGAACCAGTTGGCGCAAGAGCCGGAGTCGCTGGTAATGATGGCTTGCTCGGGCAAGCGCGGTGACAACTCATACACAACCCGTTGCGGGTTGACCGGGTCTGCTTTGGCCATGGCGCGCTTCTCAAGGGTTTTATCCCACGTCGCCCGCCAGCCTTCGATCTTTTTGCGCCACTTGCGCAGCGGCTTGTGTTCGAGCAACGGCGCCAGTGCCGCCAGGGTCTCGGCCGCATCGCCGGTCAGGTTCACTTCCATCGGGTAGCGCAGGCTGAGCATGTCGGGCTGCAAGTCGATCTGGACACCGCGCGCCTGCCCTTCTTTCGGCAGAAATTCGGCGTAAGGAAAGCCCGATCCGATCATCAGCAAGGTGTCGCATTCAGACATCAGTTTGTAGCTCGGTTCTGTGCCGAGCAGACCGATACACCCCGTGACCCAAGGCAACTCGTCCGGCAACACGGCTTTACCGAGCAGCGCTTTTGCCACCCCGGCTCCCAGTTTTTCGGCAATCGCGAACACTTGATCGCTGGCGTGCAGCGCACCGGCGCCCACCAGAATCGCAACCTTCTCCCCCGCATTGAGTACATCGGCGGCACGTTGCAGATCCGCGTCGTAAGGCAGCACCTTCGGCTTGCTGTAACCAATCCCCGAATGCGCGGTGCCGTGAGCCCGCGCCGGCGCTTTGTACTCGATATCCTGCAAGTCGTTCGGCAGTATCAGCGCCGTCACCCGCCGCTCGCCAACCGCTGTACGTACTGCGCGGTCCAGCAAGTGCCGAACCTGGGAAGCCGCCGAGGCCTGTTGCACAAATGCCCCGGCGACATCCTTGAACATCGAGACCAGATCGAGTTCTTGTTGATAATGGCTGCCCAGTGCCGTGCGCGCCTGTTGCCCGACAATCGCCAGCACCGGCATGTGGTCCAGCCGGGCGTCGTACAGTCCGGTGATCAAGTGGGAAGCACCCGGGCCGGATGTGGCGATGCACACCCCCAGTTCGCCGGTGAATTTGGCATGGGCGGACGCCATGAACGCCGCCATTTCTTCGTGCCGTGCCTGAACGAATTCGATCTTGCCGCCCGCCCGGCTCAACGCACCGAAGACGCCGTTGATACCGTCGCCCGGATAACCAAAAATTCGCGTCACACCCCATTGGCTGAGACGCTCGATCAAAAAATCACCCACTGTCACCGTCATGTCCAACCTCATTTTTTTCATTGCGTATGACATCCCGGTGCGCCGACATTTACAGCGCATACGGGAGATGTAAAGGTCTGGACAGCCCGACGGACAGCGAAGTTTCGATTAGTTGCGGGCTGCGGCCAGGCTTGGGGCATGAAAATCAAAAGCCCGGCATTGAGCCAGGCTTTTGATTGCTTCGCAGATCAGACTGTGGGGTCAGGCCGCCATATTCGACCCGCTGAGGCTTTTCTTGAGAGAAGCCTTCATCACTTCCATTTCCTTGCCCAACTCTTCGAGCTTTGCCTTGCCCAGCAGCTTTTTGGCCTGGGGAAACATCTCGGTCTCCTCTTCCTCGATATGGTGTTCCAGAAGTTCTTTGACCACTTTCACGCGGCCGGCGAACTCGGGTGTGGAAGGATCGGTCGATTTCAGGTCGGGCAATACCAGTGAATCAACGGTGCGATGTTCTTCTTTCGCCTCGTAGTACATCTCATCCTGCTCTTTACCCCCTGCTTCCTTGAAAGCCGGATACAGAATCTGCTCTTCGAGCTGAGTATGAATGGTAATTTCCAGCTCCAGCTTGTCCAACAAATCCGCGCGTTTTTTCAATGCGCGATCGGTGGATTCACTGAGTTGGCTCAGGATGCCTTTTACTTTTTCGTGGTCGGTTTTGAGAAGGTCGATGGCGTTCATTTGAGGCCTCTGTCACGGAAGGTTGTTCGCCGATCCTCGTCGGCAATTCTCGCGGTATTCAGAACAGACCTCGCATATTGCGTGCCACTGACTCATTTTTGAAATGACGTTTAAATTCATAGGCTTACGCAGAGTAATGGCGAAATATAGGCATGCACTCTGCATGAGCAGGGGGTTCAAGTTCTTGCAAAACTCATTCGTTGCCGTTGGTCTCACGGCGACGTCCCCGCGCCGGCAGTACGATGGCCCGGCATTCACCGAAACCGATCGAGCCAACCCCATCACGTTCGCAGCGCGCCTTGAGGATGATCTCGTCACCGTCCTCCAGGAAGATGCGCGTCTCACCATTGGGCAGTGTAATCGGGTGTTTGCCTCCCTCGGTCATTTCAAGCAACGAACCCAGCGATTCCGGTGTTGGCCCTGACAGCGTTCCCGTGCCGAAAAAATCACCGGGATTGAGCTGGCAACCGTTCACCGTGTGATGCGCAACCAACTGTGCGAATGTGAAGTACATGTTCCGTGTGTTACTGAGACTGAGGCGGAACGGCGTAGCACCCTCCTCTCGCATTCGAGCGGTGAGGATCAATACTTCGAGCTGGATATCGAAGGCACCGCTATTCTGGTCTTCCTCGTCATACAAATATGGCAACGGGTCAGGGTCACCCGCCGGTCTCAATGGCTGGGCACAGCGGAATGGCTCCAACGCTTCAGCCATTACGACCCAAGGTGAAATGGTCGATGCGAAGCTTTTCGACAAGAACGGGCCCAGTGGCTGATATTCCCAGGCCTGGATGTCACGTGCCGACCAGTCATTGAGCATGCACAGCCCGGCGATGTGCTCGCGTGCATCACGAATATCGATGGGCTCGCCAAGTTCATTTCCGGACCCGATCCAGAGTCCGACTTCAAGCTCGTAGTCCAGGCGCCGGCTCGGCGAGTAGATCGGCAGCTCGCTGTCGGGGAGTTTGATCTGCCCGCAGGGGCGAACGAACGCCTGGCCAGAGGCAATGATTGTCGACGCCCGGCCGTGGTAACCGATGGGCACGTGTTTATAGTTGGGCATCAATGGGCTGTCGGGTCGAAACAGCTTGCCGACGTTCTCGGCGTGATGGATGCCAACGTAGAAGTCGGTGTAGTCCTGAATACGGGCCGGCACGTGCAACTGGCAGTTGGCGGCCGGCACCAACAGGGTCTCTGCAAGATTGTGTTGCAGCTGAGTCTCCGCCGCGCCTTCACCCAGCAGCTCCGTCAGACGATCGCGCAGCGCTTTGCGTTCTTGTCTTGGGCGCGCGAAAAAACCGTTGAGAGAACCGCCCACTGCCGCGGTGGCAACTTCCTCGGCGACACCGGTGAACAGGCCTGCCTGTAGCGCGACCTGAAGGTCATAGATCCGGTCACCGATCGCGACACCCGTACGGCGTTCACCGCCGGCAACACTGAATACACCGAATGGCAGGTTGCCAAGTGAAAAATCAGGATGGCCGTTGGCCGAAGATACCCAGCTATTCATGTGCATCGTTCTCCATAGAAAATCTTGTTTGAGAATGGGCGAAGCCGCCCTTCTCCATCCAGATCATGATTTCAACCGGCGCGCTCGCAAGCGCCCGCCCATGCTGACGATCAGATAGAGCAGTAAAATCCCTCCGGCAATACCCAGCGTGGCCGGCGCTCCAAAATGCGCGGCGACCAGGCCTGCCAACATCCCGCCTACCGCTTCGAATCCGAAGCGCATGGCGATGTAGAAAGCGACAACTCGCCCCCGAAGCACGCCTGGCGCACCGCTCTGCAGTTGCATGTTCGTACTGACGTTGCTCAGCGTGATGCCGAAACCCAGCAGGACCAAGCCTGTCAGTGCCATTGGAAGGTTCGCGGCGAGGAACACGCCCAGCAGCGCGAAGCCGCACACAAGCGCGCCGCCGTCCATGAAGTATCGCAACCGTGACAGCGTTCCATTGAAGGCTAAAACCAGGGTAGCCACGAAGGCGCCGGCGCCGGCTGCCCCCCATAACCAGCCGAGAATCCTTGCATCACCGGCATAAACGGTCTTGGCAAGAATGGGTAAAAGGGAGGCATAGCAAGATGCCAAAAGGTTCACCATGATCACGCTGATCATCAGTTGCCGGACGCTCACCGTACGCCACAGGTAGGCCAGCCCTTCACGAAATACCTGAGAGGTCGAGCCGGTCGCCTTCGGTGATGCTTTCGCCCGGACTTTGATCAGTCCGAACATCAGGGCCAGATAGGCAAATGCCGTCAGGAGAAAGCAGCTCGCTTCGCTGGTCATTGCGATAAGGGTGCCCGCCAGAGGTGGTCCTGCAAATCTCGCCGCGTTGATCAACATGGCATTGAGCACCAACGCATTGGGCAAATCGGCCGGATCATCAACGAAGCTACCGATCAACGCCTGCCGCAACGGCGTTTCTACAGCATTCAGCAACCCCAGCAGCAATGCCATGCACGCAATGGACGTTCCGTCGTTCCAGCCGAACTGAGTCATGACGGCGAGTGTGAGCGATTGGGCTATCAGCATTATCTGGACGCCGATCAGTAGTCGTCTTTTGTCATGACGATCGATCCAGGCACCCGCGAGCGGTCCGATGAGGAGTTGAGGTGCGAGAGAAAGAAAAGTGATCAGGCCGAGCAGTACCGCCGAGCCGGTCAAATGATAGGCCAGCCAGGCCAAAGCGACCTGCTGCACCCATTTGCCCAGCGTCGAGATGCCCTGCCCGGCGAAATAAATCTGAAAGTTTCGACTGGCCAGTGCCCTGACGGGAGCAGGCCAACGCGTAGAGCGGGAAGAATGCGGGTTGGACAAGAGTACGTTCCTTAAAAGGCCCCGCGACACTCCTGGCACAAGCCTGCCGCGCATCACAGGGCTGGATGCGCGGCAGTCGCATGGATCAGAGCGGCAGTTGGCAGCCTTTCTGCTTCAAAGATTCCAATACCCAAGAGCGATCGTTCTTGCCTTGGGCGATTTGCTCCATCTGTTTGTGCTCGGCTGCGTATTTCGCCGTCGCACGTTCAAAGACTTCATCGACATGGTCAAACGGTATGCACAGCAAGCCGTCCTCATCGCCAATGACCAGGTCGCCCGGTTCGATCACCATACCATCGATAGCAATCGGTACATTGATCTCGCCAGGGCCGTCCTTATAAGGGCCCCGGTGCGAAACGCCGGCAGCAAACAGCGGGAAATCACCGCTGCCAATGTTGGCTGCATCACGAATGGCACCATTGATGACGATCCCGGCAATGCCGCGTTTTACCGCATAAGCGACCATCATTTCACCGATCAACGCATTGGTTAAATCGCCACCCGCATCCACCACAATCACATCGCCAGGCTCAGCGATATCGATTGCGTAATGCAGCATCAGGTTGTCACCCGGACGCGCCTTGACAGTCACGGCGGGGCCCGCGAGCACGCCTTCACGGTGCATGGGGCGCAGGCGAGAGCCGCCTGCCGTCATGCGGTTCATGGAGTCGCTGACGTTGGCTACCGGCAGTTCCCGATAGCGTGCAACCCATACTGCGCTGACTTTGCGTGTGCGCTCCAGCACCTGAAATCCAATGCTCATGTGACATACCTCTGTTTGGTTTTATTCGATCACATCGATTGTCGCTGATGTGTATTTTCAGAATGGCATTTCATTTAATTGAGCGCAACGGTGATTTATTTTTCTCATTCGGGATCAGACGAGCGTTTAAACAACGATATTGCAACGTCGTTTCATTATGCTAGGGTGTGTCACATCGCAGTCGCTGCACGCGCCAGCGTTTGTCTCCACGATAAAAACAAGGTAATGACGATGTCCCTGACCCTTCTGCTGACCGGCCCTGAACTTGCCCCGGAAGCCATGAACCTGGCCGCCGCCTCCGGCGTGCGGGTTATTCCAACCACGCCCTATCTGCCGGCCGAAGAGCTGGAAGCCATCATTCGCGAGCAGCAACCTGATGCGATCATCGTCCGCCAGGGTCAACTGACCGGGTCGATGATCAAAGCCTCGAAAAACTTGAAAGCAATTGCCAAACACGGCGTCGGCTACAACACCATCGACATCGAAACCGCTGCCGCTTGCGGTATTCCAGTCAGCATTGCCGTTGGCGCCAATGCCCAGTCAGTGGCCGAGCACGCCTTTGCCTTGATGTTCAGTGTCGCGAGACAAACGGCGCTGCTGGATGCGCGCATGCGCGACGGTCATTGGGACAAGTCCGAGGCGAACGGTGTGGAGTTGTTCGGCAAGACACTGGGCCTTGTCGGGCTGGGCTCGATCGGCAGCATCCTGATGGATCTGGTCGCGCCCCTGCGTATGAAGGTGAAGGTCTTTGACCCCTACCTCAAAGAGCTGCCGGTGCGCACGCACGTGGAGCGCGAAGAAGACTTCGATCGTTTACTGGCCGAGAGCGATGTCATCAGCCTGCACTGCCCGTTGACCGAGACCAATCACAATCTAATCGGCGCGGCGCAACTCGGACTCATGCGTCCCGGCAGTATCCTGATCAATACCGCAAGGGGTGAACTGATTGATACCCAGGCACTGGTGCAAGCACTGAGCGAGCGTAAAATTGCCGGTGCCGGACTGGATACTTTCAATCCCGAGCCACCACCTGCAGATAGCCCTTTGTGGGGTCTGCCTACGCTGGTGGCGACTCCCCATGTCGGCGCCAACACCTCGCAGGCCCGTGATCGCGTCGGTGTTGTCGCGTTGCGCCAGATCCTGGATGTCTGCGCAGGTCGGTCATTGGAGCCACGCTGCGTGGTCAACCGACACCTTCTCAACTGCTGATTACCTGATTGCGTGCTCCTTGGCAGCCAGAAGGAGCCCGTCCGTAACGCGACACTCCACAAAAAAAACAATTGGAGAGCCTTATGACTTTCACTGGATCCTCCGTGAGCGAACTCGAACGCAAAACGATGCATCGGGTTGCCTGGCGCTTACTGCCCTTTTTGATCATCTGTTATCTGATCGCGATCATTGACCGCGGCAACATTGGCATGGCCTCGCTGCAGATGAACGAAGACCTCGGCCTGACTGCAAAAGTTTTCGGCTTTGCCAGCAGCCTGTTTTTCTTTGCCTACTTCCTGGTGGAAGTGCCCAGCAACCTGGCGATGCAAAAATTTGGTGCCCGGATCTGGATCGCGAGAATCATGATCACCTGGGGCATCATTTCGGCGGGTACCGCTTTCGTCACAGGGGCCAACTCTTTGTACGTCATGCGTTTTCTGCTGGGTGCGGCGGAGGCTGGTTTCTTTCCGGGCGTGCTCTTGTACCTCACCTACTGGTTGCCGTCTGCCTACCGTGCTCGCATGGTCGCCCTCTTCATGGTGGCCATTCCGGCGGCCAACTTCATCGGTTCTCCGCTTTCCGGGCTTTTGCTCAGCCTCGATGGGTGGATGGGCATGCGAGGCTGGCATTGGTTGTTCATCATTGAAGGCATTCCGGCCGTGATGCTGGGCATCGCTTGCCTGTTCGTACTCACTGATCGTCCCGAGCATGCCAAGTGGCTGACCGATGAGCAGCGCAACTGGCTGACCCAGCGTCTGGCAGAGGAGTCCTCCAGGAAAACCGCGATCGGCCATATCTCGTTGTGGAAATTGTTGCGCCACAAGGATATCTGGGTGCTGGCACTGATCTATTCCGGAGCTTCTGCGGCCGGGAGCACCATGAGCGTGTGGGCGCCTCAATTGCTCAAGACTTTCGGTCTCAACTCCATGGAGATCGGCCTGGTCAACGCCATCCCGTATGGCGTGGCGTCGGTGCTGATGATTCTTTGGGGGCGCAGTTCCGATCGTACAGGCGAGCGTCGCTGGCACACGGCAATGACCTTGTTGCTGATTGCGGCTGGCTTGCTCATGACCCTGTTCACTTCATCCTTGCCGGCCACGATTGTCATGCTGACCATGGTCCTGGTGGGCGCCTATTCGATGAAGGGGCCGTTCTGGGCGCTGGTGTCAGGCTGGTTGTCGTCATCCACTGCAGCAGCTGGACTGGCAGCCGTTGGCGCCATGGCCAACCTGATCGGTGGCGGGCTGATGGTGAACGCGTACGGTGCGATTCATGATGCGACGGGCAGCTATGCATTGGCACTGATGCCGTTGGCGACGCTGTGCACGTTGGCTGGCGTCATGGTTCTGGTCATCGGTCGCAAACGTCAGCGTGAGCAAGGTGATCTGGCAGTCAGCGTCAAATAGAGACGGCTCTGCCTTACGACGATGCCCATTTTCCCTTGGGGGGCATGGGCATCGTTGCTCAATCGAAAGCCAATCGACGCCCTGCGGGGGTGACGGACGAGAACAAACTCACCTTGATCATTGCGACAACGTCGTCTCACTTCAGGGGAGCTGATTCGTCCGATGGCTTGAGGCCCAGGCTGCGCATCAGCTCACGGGCGGTATCGAAAAAGGTCGCTTTTATGCTTTCGGCGGCTTCTTCAGTCAATCGGCTCGAAGGGCCGGAGATGACCAGCGCACCCATCAACTCTTTCTGAGCGCCATAAATCGGCAATGCAATGGAAGACGCATGGGGATCCGTCGCGCCGCGCGAGTAGTACGGTTTTTCCAGCGCGATGCCAACCTGAAACGGTGCACGCAACGCCTGGGCTCCTGCCGCTTCATCCATGGGACGCATATCACCTGGCTGCATGTTGAGTCGCAGCCGGTGCGAGGAATTCACTCGGTACTGGCACATCCGATAGGCGCCATGGCGCACATAAAATGATGCGGTTTCGCCAGACTGCTCGGAAAGATACTGGAGCCGTGGCATCACATGACGCTCAAGATCCAGGGCTTCCTGATAAACCGCATTAAGCCTCATGACTTCGCTGGCCAGTTGATAACGGCCATCGGCCATTCGGTTGATCAGTCCATGATTTTCCAGCGAGACCATCAAGCGCATGACGGTGCTTTTAATCAGCCCGGTACGTTCAACCAGTTCCACCAAACTCAATGCCGTATCGCCGACCTGAAAAGCCGTGAGCACGGTCAAGACCCGGTCAGCCGAAGCCACACCGTTTACCGCTGGACGCGGCCGCGCATTGGACATCAGAAAAAACCTCTCCTATTGGGCCCGTTATACAAATCATTGTGAGGGCCGGAAACCCGATTATCCGGCAATAGCGGTGTTCCAGCCATCGTTGTGGTGATCGGGGCGAATGTATTCGGAAGCTGATGTGCCCGGCCTCATTCGCCCATCGCCACTGTACCTGTCAGTTTCTGCGTGCAGCGACCGCCGTGGTGGTCGGCGAATCAGCCAGTGAAACGAACTGTCGAGTCGCACCATCAAGCGCATCAATGCACCCCGCCTCGATGTCGTAGACCCAGCCATGCAGGTTCAAGCGCCCCTGCTCCAAGGCCAGGGCCACCGATGGGTGAGTGCGCAGATTCGCCAGTTGCGCGATCACGTTTTCGCGAACGAGACCATCGAGCTTGTCGTCAGGCGTGTCGAACTGATGGGCCGCGTTGATCGCTTTCGCGGCGTCCGCGTGACGGAGCCAGTTAGCGACCGCCGGCAGGTGATCCAGACACGTGCAGCGCGAGATCGCGCCCATTGCGCCGCAGTCCGAGTGGCCGCAGATTACGATGTCCTGTACGCCAAGCACTGCAACCGCATATTCGACGGTAGCCGAAACGCCACCGGGTTCGGGGCCGTACGACGGCACGATATTGCCGGCGTTGCGAATCACGAACAGTTCACCCGGTTCGCGTTGCGTCAGGAGTTCAGGCACAACGCGACTGTCCGAGCAGGTTACAAATAATGCTTTCGGATTTTGTGCCGTCGCCAATTGCTTGAAAAGCTCGACGCGTTGCGGATAAACCTCGCGCTGGAAACGCAAAAAACCGTCAATGATGTCACGCATGGAGTTCTCCAGACCCTGATACTGAAAGATGGCGCGAGCTCTTGATATACCCTCGCGCCGTTGTGGCCGTGATTATTGCAGACCTTGCCTGCCATGGCTTTACTCGATCATTCATGCATTTCGAATCGTGATCAATGCAGCTTTTGTTCGAAACACCTTGGCTCGGTCACCTCTCATTGTGTTCTGAGTCTATGCAATTCTTCGCCTGACTTGGCGCACAACTGGATTGATCGCCTGATTCCACTACAGCTTAGCGGCAACGTTCATCCGCTCGAGCAACCTGCACAGGAGAAATAACTGTGAAGCTACCTGAGATCAGTACGTTTATTGCCCGATGGTCCTTGCTGGGCTCGCTACCACCAGTTGCTTGGCTGATTACTCATGACTGCGAAAATCAGGTTTTGGCCTTGCTTGATCGCCTCGGTACGGGTTATCGACGCAGCGGTCACTGTGCGATCCATGAAAGTGCCTTTGTGGAAGACGGGGCTGTGCTCAAGGGGCCGATTATCATCGGAGAAGGATCATTTGTGGCGGCGGGAGCTTACCTGCGTGGTGGAGTCTATCTCGGCAACAATTGTATTGTTGGCCCAAGCTGCGAAGTTAAAAGCAGCATCCTGCTTGCAGGAAGCAAGCTTGCACACTTCAACTTCGTCGGCGACTCACTTATTGGCGAGCGCGTAAACATTGAAGCAGGTGCAATTATTGCCAACTATCGCAACGAACTGGACGGCGTGGACATCAAAATCCGTTACGCAGACAGTGTGATCGAGACGCAGGTCAACAAATTCGGTGCCTTGGTAGGTGACGACTGCAAAATTGGGGCAAATGCAGTCATAGCTCCCGGAGCAATACTACCCCCCCACACCCATGTTCCACGCCTGGGGTTGATTGACCAATTCGCCTACGATTGAACCCCGCCACCTTTCAACCAGTCAGGAATCGATAGCTTGCAGTTGCGCCTTATTGAGGCGCCCTGTTCAAAACTGTTGAGCTGAACTTGTCGATCACTGTTCAGGCTGTGAGTACCGTTCATTGTCCGCCGGGGTCCAACCTGAACCCTAGACGAGGGTTGCCCAGGGTCAAACAACCATTCAGATTTGCGACAGACCGCCATCGACCATCAGCTCTACCCCATTGACATACCTGGCATCGGCGGATGCCAGAAACAGTGCTGACGTAGCGATTTCGTCAGGTCGGGCCATGTAGCCAAGTGGCGTGATCTGCTCGACGTGTTGGCGAAGCGCGGCGTGGTGCACAGGGTTTACGAAGTCATCTATGCAAAACGACTCGCCCCCCACTCAGACTTTCTGATGCCGTCGGTGCAAAATCTTACCCCGACCGTCGCACGGCTCTATGCAGAAATTTTCCACAGTGAAAAACAGACAACCTTGGTGGATTGAAAACAGGCGAAGGCATTCTGCTCCATAAATACGTTTATCGTTTATCCAGCCATGTTCCCGCTCAGACTGGTGGGTGAGCGAGAACACTGCCTTACTGACTCAACGTTTAAATGTCGCGGTTCAGGACTTGCGTTCGAACCGGGCAATGCATATGCCTTTCGTTTCTCTACGCAGAGCGAACATCTGGGCGATCACGCCTACAACCAGCACGAGCGCTATTAGACCGAGGACGCCTTTAAGCAAGGGTGAATTCGGATCAGTCACGATTGGGTGCCCATCGGGAACCCGGCGCAATGTCTCCGAGACGGCCGGAACCATCAGGAAGAAGGCGGTCAAGCTCAACAGGATCGTTTCAAGGTACACCCCTGCCCGCCCCAACCCGTTAGCGAATCCAATTCCGTAACCGGCGAGAAGCAATACAAGGGTTATGCCACCGATCACCGGGCTGATCGGCTGATGAGCCACCAAAAACACCGTGCAACTGCCGATCAGCATAAAAATGAAATACGCAAGCCCCGCCCGCGACCGAGGTACGATGCGCCCGTGTTTGATGAACATGTAAGCGGCCAGCGGAATGGCTGGCAGGCTACCTAATGTGTGTACCCAGCCAAGGGCAGAGATCCCGAACATGCTGTGGTTCCTTATGTTGTCGGATGATGTGCTAAATACACTCCACGCTCCGGAAAGCTGATTGATCGCTTCGAAGCGTTTTGATTCACGGGCTCAGACTATTAAAGGAATGACCGTACCGACATGACCGATTCACTGGAAAACTTGACCATTCTTCCGGAAATGAAACTGGAGGGGCTGGCCACGGGGGATCTGCTGTCGCAGGTATTGGCCAATATCCGCTTGACGGGGGATCGCTTCTACCCGGTAACACTTGCCCAGGGCGAACGCCTGAAACTGGATGCGAAAAGCTCACACATCTGCGTCTTGAAGCTGGGCAAGGTTCATATCGAAGGTGCCAACGGCCAGACCGTCAACATCGAACAGGGAGACATTCTCCTGCTACCCCACGCCCCGTCGTCGATGGAAATCACGGCTTCCCTGGGATCCGCGACCGTCATCCTTTGCCGCTTCTGGTTCGATGCCAACAGTTTCCAGGCGATGCTGTTCGCCCTGCCATGGCTGATTCATATCAATCGGATCGAAGCGGCGGCCTGGGCGGAAAACATTCTGCATTTCATGCAGATTGAGTCCAATGACACACAGCCAGGCGGTGCATTGATGATTTCGCGCCTGATTGACCTCATCGTCATTCGCATCCTCCGTACCTGGGTTCAACAGGGCATGGCCTCGGGTTGGCTCGGAGGTTTGTCTGACGAACGTATCGCCCGAACCCTGAGAGCCATACACGAAAAGCCGGGGAAGCAATGGCGGATCGATGCACTCGCGACGGTCGCCGGGATGTCACGCTCCAGTTTCTGCGAGCGATTCAGCGCATTGGTCGGACGCTCCCCGCTGCGTTACCAGAACGAATGGCGTCTGGGCCTGGCAAAGTCGATGCTGGCCAAAAAGGACAGCCGTATAGGCGAAGTGGGGTTCGCAATAGGCTATGAGTCCGAGGCTGCTTTCAGTCGGGCCTACAAAAGTCATTTCGGCCGTTCGCCCCGAGACGATAAAAATCAGCACTGAGCTTACGCTGCCGGTTCTTGTCAGGCTGTCACGTTCGACTCGACAAGATGAACTTCAGTGGCACTGCGACCCGCCAGCCACGCAAGCACAGACGCGGCAAGCAATACGGCGGCGCTGAGCTCGAATGTCGCTCTGTAACCGCTCTGATCAAATGCCAGACCGCCAATGATTGCGCCGCCTGCGATAGCCAGCTGGACGATGGCCACGAGCAAGCCTCCACCGGCTTCGGCATCATCCGGGAGCGTGCGGGCCAGCCATGTCCACCATCCCACCGGGGCGGCAGTTGCCACGAGTCCCCATAGTCCGAGCAGCACGGCGGTCAGCATCGCTGACTCACCAAAATTCACCAACGCCAGCGCGATGGCCGCCATGATCAGCGGGATGATGGTCAGCGTGCGGTAAAGACCGCCCCCGATGAATCTTTCAATCAGAAAGGTGCCGATAAAACCTGCAAGTCCGAGCCCCAGCAGCATGAAAGACAATGTTGAAACACTGACGCCGGTGACCCCTTCAAGAAACGGGCGCAGGTAAGTGAACAACATGAACTGGCCCATGAAAAATACGCTGACGGCGACCATGCCCAGTGCCACTGGCCATTGCTTCATCAGCCGCAATACGTTGCCATTACCGGCCTGGCGCTCGGCCTTGAAGGTAGGAAGGCTGATCAGCAGCCATACGGTCGCGAGTACCGCCACCGGAACCACACAGAAAAACGCGCCACGCCAGCCGATCAACGAGCCCAGAAAACTGCCCGCCGGCGCCGCGATCACCGTTGCCATTGCGTTGCCGCCGTTGACGATGGCCAGCGCGCGGGAAACCTGCGCAGGTGGCACCAGACGCATTGCCGTCGCCGTCGACAATGACCAGAAGCCACCAATTGCAATCCCGATCAACGCACGTCCAAACATGAATGACGGGTAGCCCGGCGCGATCGCGACGACCGTACCGGAGACGATCATCAGCAAGGTCAGGCCCAGCAGCAATGTCTTGCGTTCAACACGAGCGGCAATCGAGGCAATGACCAGGCTGGTGATCAATGCGAAGGCACCGGACACGGAAATACCCTGCCCCGCCTGGCCTTCCGTGATTTGCAGGTCTGTCGCAATCGGTGTCAGCAAGCTGACGGGCATGAATTCTGATGCGACCAACGCGAATGCGGCCAACGACATGGCCAGCACCGCGCTCCAGCCGCCTGTTCTTTTAGAGGGATCTGTAGACGGAAAAGTCATGGAAACTACCTGTGGTGCGAAAAAAACGTGTGGGTGTGATGCGAAAGGGAAAGCAGTTTGTGGCCCGGGCGGGCACTTCCCCTGTAACAGATAGACACATTCTCCCGGTCAATCCGGGGCTTCCCTAGCGCAATCCTCTTGAATGCTTGCCTGATCCTCTGAGGATGCAGGGGGATGGATAGGAAACGTCTGGTCAGCGGATTAGAGTTCGGTCAACAGGAGCGACACTTATGATCTCTACTCCCCTGCCCCATAAATTGGCATTGAATATCGACCCGCGCGTGAGCGCACCAGGCGACTTCGAGACAGCTATTCCCGGCCTGTCGCTGTTTCGTCGCGACCAGCCAGCGCCGCCCTCCGTGTGCATGGTCGAGCCGAGCCTGATTCTCGTGGGCCGTGGGGAAAAGCGCCTGTGGGTCGGTGGTGAGGGCTACAGCTACGACCCCTCGCGATTTCTGGTCACGTCGCTGGATTTGCCCGCCAACTCCGAAGTGATGCTTGCCAGTCCCGAACAGCCCTGCGTCGGCCTCGTCCTGAAGCTGGATGTCAGCATGCTTGCCGAAGTCATCACCAAGAGCGGCCTGCCCGCCAGGCGCCATCAAACAATGGGTACAGGCGCGGGTATTGGCAGCATGTCTTCAGCCCTGGAGGGCGCGCTCGATCGACTGCTCGCATTGCTTGATGAACCCGAGGCGATCCCGGTGCTGGCACCGCTGATTCTGCGAGAGATCCACTATCGGCTGCTCCATACCGACCAAGGTTCCCGCCTGCGGCAGATCACTGCCGTCGATGGCCAGGGTTATCGCATCGCCAAGGCCATTGACTGGCTCAAGGTCAATTACACCGAAGCACTGCGTATCGACGATCTGGCCGCACGGGTGCAGATGAGCTCTCCCACTTTTCACCATCATTTTCGCCAGCTCACCGGCATGAGCCCGTTGCAGTACCAGAAATGGTTGCGGCTCAACGAAGCGCGGCGGCTGATGCTGGTCGAGCGCCTTGACGTTTCGCGGGCAGCGTTTGCGGTCGGCTATGAAAGTCCTTCGCAATTCAGCCGCGAATATGGGCGCCTGTTCGGGACCGCGCCGAGTCGTGACATCGCCCTTCTGCGCGGACATCCGTTCGAGGCGCAAGCGCTCGGAACCGTCGCCAATTGAACAAAGAACAAGCTTCACCGGTGATACACCTCGCAGCGCGTCACCGTTAATAACAATGCACGTCAACCGATGATCAAGCGGGTGAACCATGGAACTACGAATCAACCAGAAGACCTATCAGGTCGATGCCGACGCCGATACGCCCTTGCTGTGGGTGATCCGCGATGATCTGGGCATGACCGGCACCAAGTACGGCTGCGGACTGGCGCAATGCGGCGCCTGTTCGGTGCTGGTAGACGGCAATGTGGTGCGTTCATGCGTGACGCCGGTGGCGGGTGTGGTTGGCCGTGAGGTCACCACCATTGAAGCCATCGAGACCGATGACGTAGGCAAACGGGTCGTAGAAACCTGGGTCGATCTGCAGGTGGCCCAGTGCGGCTACTGCCAGTCCGGGCAGGTCATGGCTGCGACGGCATTGCTCAAGCAGAACCCCAAACCGAGTGATGCGCAGATCGAGGCGGCGATGGTCAATCTGTGCCGCTGCGGCACTTACAACGCGATTCATGCCGCCGTGCATGAACTTGCCGGCAAGGGAGACGCCTGATGAACGTTCGTATCGACCCTTCTCTGGAAGCCGCAGAGCTGGCTCTGCATGATCCGGTCAACCTCTCACGCAGACGTTTTCTGACGGGGACTGCCGTCGGTGCGCTGGTCCTCGGCTTCGGTCTGCCGCTGGGTGCAACGCGCGTGCAGGCAGCCGCTGCGGCAACGGCCAAGCGCGGCACGCAGGTTCCAGCGTTTCTGGAGATTCGCCCGGACAATCGCGTGCGTCTGCTCTGCCCATTCATGGAAGGCGGACAAGGGACGTTCACCGCGATGGCCCAGATTGTCGGTGAGGAACTGGACGCCGACCCCGCGACCTTCCTGGTCGAAGCCGCGCCGCCCGGCGAGGCCTATGTGGTCATGGAGAACGGCATGCGCATCACCGGCGGCAGCATGTCGGTGCGCATGAGTTACCCGGTCATGCGCCGCCTAGGCGCCCTCGCCCGCGCCATGCTGTTGCAGGCTGGCGCGCAGCAACTTGGCGTGCCGGTGAGCGAGTTGAGCACCGAGCCTGGCAAGGTCGTACATGCCAAGTCGGGCCGCTCACTGGCCTACGGTGAACTGGCTGAGCGTGCGATGGACCTGCCGGTTCCCGATCCGGCTTCCGTAACACTGCGTGATCCGAGTCAGTTCCGCTGGATCGGCAAACCGGTGAAACGCGTCGATGCTTATGACAAATCCACGGGCAAGGCGCTCTACAGCATCGATCTGAAGGTCGACGGCATGCTCCATGCCGCCGTTCAACATGCGCCGCGCCTGGGGATGACGGTGGGCAACCTGCGCAACGAAGATCAGGTCAAGGCGATGAAAGGCGTGCATTCCGTGCATCGTCTGCCGGGCGCCGTGGCGGTGGTCGCCGAACGCTGGTGGCACGCCAAACGTGCCGTCGAGGCGATCCAGGTCGACTGGCAAGAACCAACGGCCGACAGCAAAGTGCGGCCGATGCCCGCCGACTTTTCCAGCGATGCCTGGCTCAAGCGACTCGCTGAAGATAAAAGCCCCGCCAAAGATGATGAGCATGAAGGCGACTTGGCTTCGATTCTCAAGGAGAGCAAGACGCGGATCGACGCCACTTACCACAACCAATACCTGAACCACGGTCAGTTGGAACCCCCATCTGCGCTGGCCAGATTCAATCCGGACGGATCGCTGGAGGTCTGGCTGCCCAATCAGGCGCCGGACATGTTCCGTGCCGACATCGCCAAGCGCACCGGACTGGATCCGTCGCGCATCACCTTGCATTCACCGCTGTTGGGTGGATTCTTCGGGCGGCATTTCCTTTACGACTCGGCCAACCCTTATCCGCAGGCCATTGCTTTGGCGAAAGCGGTTGGCCGCCCGGTCAAATTGATCTGGAGTCGAGAGGAAGAATTCCTGCGCGACGTGCTCCGTCCGGTTGCGGCAGTCAATTTCCGCGCCGCACTGGACAGCGACGGCTGGCCGCTGGCAATCGAAGCAATCAGTGCCACCGAAGGTCCGACCGAGGCCCTCGCCGGCAAGCAGGGAGAAAAACTCGACCCCACAGCACTTGAAGGGTTGTCGGGCAAATCCTACGCAATCCCCAACAAGCGGATTGCGCAGATCTATGTCAAAGGGCCGGCCATGCTGGGTTACTGGCGTTCGGTGGGCAATTCCCTCAACGACTTTTTCTATGAATCGTTCCTTGATGAACTGGCGGACAAGGGCGGTAAAGACCCGTTCGACCTGCGCCTGCATTTGCTGCGCGACAACAAACGACTGACCACATTGCTGCAGGCCGTGGGTGAGCTGTCGGGCGGCTGGAAACGCGGGCCGTTTACCGCAGACGACGGTAGCCGGCGTGCGCGAGGCGTGGCGATGGCTTCGCCGTTCGGTACACAGACGGCCGTAATCGCCGAGGTGTCCATCGAGAATGGCCAGGTCGAGGTGCACGACATCTGGCAGGCGATTGACCCGGGCAGCATCGTCAACCCGGCGATCGTCGAAGCTCAGGTCAACGGCGCCGTGGCCTTGGGGTTGTCGCAGACTTTGGTGGAAGAAGCCGTGTGGATTGATGGCAAACCCCGGGCACGCAACTACGACCTGTATCCGGTCCTGCCGCCTGCGAGGATGGCACGGGTCCACGTGCGGGTCGTCGAGAGCGGGGAAAAAATGGGCGGCATCGGCGAACCGCCGTTGCCGGCCGTAGCGCCTGCCGTCGCCAATGCGGTGGCAGCGCTGACGGGCCAGCGGGTTCGCAGCCTGCCCATGAGCCGACACACCTTCACCTGATCAGCGCCGGAGCGTCCATGAATAACAGCCGATTCGCAAGAACCGCTGGCTGGCTGGCTGGCCGTGCCGTGCCTGGTCGCGGCAGGCCTGCTGGCCTGGTATGTCACACGCGAGCCCACCTCGCCTTTTGAGAGCAATCCAGTCGCCGTGGCCGACATCGACCCGGCGTTGGTCACCCGTGGCGAATACGTCGCCAGACTCAGCGATTGCGTGGCTTGTCACAGCGTGCCGGGCGGCGCGCCGTTCGCAGGTGGTCTGGAAATGGCCACACCGCTGGGCACGATCCACGCGACCAATATCACTCCGGACACGGAAACCGGCATCGGCCACTACAGTCTGGCCGACTTCGACCGGGCCGTGCGCCATGGCGTGGCACCCGACAGTCGTCGTTTATATCCGGCGATGCCCTACCCGTCCTACGCCAAGCTCAGCGATGACGACGTGCGCGCGTTGTATGCGTTCTTCATGAAAGGTGTGGCGCCGGTCAAACAAGCGAACATCCCGAGCGGGATTCCGTGGCCGCTGAACCTGCGCTGGCCGATTGCATTGTGGAACGGCGTGTTCGTCGACGCGGAACCTTATGCAGCCAAACCGTCGCAGGATGAGGTATGGAACCGTGGCGCATACCTCGTACAGGGTGCCGCGCACTGCGGCAGCTGCCATACCCCTCGCGGCCTGGCGTTCAACGAGAAAGCACTGGACGAGTCCGGTACGCCGTTCCTCACCGGCGCCTTGCTCGATGGTTGGTACGCACCGAGCCTGCGCGATGATCACAACACCGGGCTGGGCCGCTGGAGCGAGGCGGAAATCGTGCAGTTCCTCAAGACCGGTCGCAACAGACACGCAGTGGTCTACGGCTCGATGACCGAAGCGTTCAACAACTCCACGCAGTTCATGAGCGATGACGATCTGACGGCCATTGCCCGCTATCTCAAATCGTTACCTGGCGATCGCCAACGCGACGGGCAGCCTTGGCAGTATCAAGCGGTGTCGGCCGCGGAACGTCTGGACTCGCCCGGTGCTCATACTTACGTGACACGCTGTGCTTCGTGCCACGGCCTGGACGGCAAGGGCCAATCAGAATGGATGCCACCGCTGGCGGGCGCGACGTCTGCGCTGGCCAGGGAAAGCGCCTCGGCGATCAACATCACCCTCAATGGTTCGCAGCGTGTCGTGGCGGCCGGTGTGCCCGATGCCTATCGCATGCCGGCGTTCCGGGAACAGTTGTCGGATCAGCAGATCGCCGAAGTGCTGACCTTCATGCGCAGCACCTGGGGCAATCAGGGCACCGCTGTCGATGCGCAGGCAGTAAACAAGCTGCGTGAACACACGGGTCCGGCCAGCAGCAGCCCGATCATCCTGCAGATGCGTTAAGAGGAAAGCCTGATGGAAAGCATCGACTTGCTGGTCCTGCGTACCGCGCGGGACTGGCTCGCTGCCGGAGAGCGTGTGCTGATCGCAACAGTGGCCCGAACCTGGGGTTCTTCACCCCGCCCGACCGGGTCGATGATGGCCTTGCGTAACGACGGTCGTGTGGTGGGCAGTGTTTCCGGCGGCTGCATCGAGGACGATCTGATCCATCGCTACACGACCGCCCACGGCGGGGGCGGTCTGCAGGACAGCGCGCCGCAAGTGGTGCGCTACGGCGTCAGTGCCGATGAGGCACATCGCTTCGGCTTGCCCTGTGGCGGCACACTTGAGCTGATTCTCGAATTCAATCCGAACCGGGAATCGCTCGACGAGTTGCTGGTGCAACTGGATGCCGGGCAACTGGTTCGCCGTCGTCTCATGTTGGCGACCGGTCAGGTCACGCTCGAAGCCACCGCCACACCGGAGCAATTCAGTTTCGACGGCACGCAGATGCTCAATACCTTGGGGCCAGGTTATCGAATGCTCATGATCGGCGCTGGCGCGCTGGCCGAGTATCTGGCCACCATGGCGTTGTTCAATGGATTCAAGGTAACGGTTTGCGATCCACGGCCCGAGTACATCGAGACCTGGGCCGTAGACGGTGTAGAGCGAATCGTCGGCATGCCGGACGACGTGGTGCGCGACTTCGCGGTCGATCTGCGCACTTGCATCGTTGCCCTGAGTCATGACCCCAAACTCGACGATCTGGCACTGCTCGAAGCCTTGCATGGCCCGGCGTTTTACATCGGCGCCATTGGTTCGCGGCGCAACAGCCAGCTGCGCCGCGAACGTTTGATCGAGCATTTTGGTGAGACCCAGGCGTCACTTGAGCGATTGCACGGTCCGATCGGCCTCTACATCGGCAGCAAGACGCCTGCGGAAATCGCGGTCAGCGTGATGGCCGAAATTCTTGCGGCCAAAAATGGCACCCGTCTGCCAGAAGCGTTTTCCATCGCCAGGGCCAAAGCGCTCGTGGATTGAGCGGTGCTTCTGCACCGCCTTGCTGACCACACCTGTCAAAAATCCCATCCCTCCTGACAGAAAAGCGACTTCCCCACCGTCTCACCAATCCCCGCCGCTCTTCGGACATGCGCTCGTCCCCGTTCATGCGCGCCATTGAGCAGCAAACTACACTTCATGCTGAATTAGTGATTTAACTAGGTAGTTACCTAACTATATAATGCCCTCCTCATTTCAACGGGACATTCAACGTGAAGCAGAGTCAACGCCTCTCGGGCATATCAAAATTCATTCTGGTGGGGTTGGGCGTGATCATCGCCCTGCTCGGCCTGGCGCTTGCTGCTGGCGGCGTGAAATTGGTCAGCCTGGGAGGCTCGTGGTACTTCCTGGTGGGTGGTCTGGTGATGGCCGTTTCCGGTCTGCTGATCGCGCGTATCAAGCCTGCCGGTGCGTGGTTGTTCGCAGCCTTTCTGGCAGGGACGGCGATCTGGGCGGTGAGCGATGCCGGGCTGGTGTTCTGGCCGGTGTTCTCGCGCCTGTTCATGTTCAGCGCCGTGGGCCTGGTAGTCGCGCTGGTCTACCCAATGCTGAAACGCGCCAACGGCGGCGTTGCGGGTCGTGGCGCCTACGGTGTTGCCGCTGTTCTGGCGATTGGACTGGCGGTGGCTGCCGGCAACATGTTCGTCGCGCACCCGACCATCGCCCCTACCGGCACCGGTCCGGGCCTCACGCCGGTCGAGCCGGAAAAGGCGCAGAAAGACTGGGCCCACTACGGTAATACCGAGGGTGGCAGCCGCTTCGCCGCGCTGGACCAGATCAACCGCAGCAACGTCGACAAGCTGAAAGTCGCGTGGACTTACCATACCGGCGACATCGCCGAGAGTGACGGCAACGGCGCCGAAGACCAGCTGACTCCGCTGCAGATCGGCAACAAGGTGTTCATCTGTACCCCGCACAACAACCTGATTGCGCTGGACGCCGACACCGGTAAAGAACTCTGGAAAAACGCGATCAACGCTCAGTCCAAAGTCTGGCAGCGTTGCCGTGGCATGGCGTATTTCGACGCCAGCGCCGCCGTCGCCAAACCGACCAGCTCGACAGTCACCGAAACCCCGACTGCTCCAGTCGCCAACTGCACACGTCGCTTGCTGACCAACACCATCGACGCCCGCCTGATCGCGGTCGATGCCGACACCGGCGAGTTCTGCCGGGGGTTCGGCAACAACGGCCAAGTGGATCTGAAGGCCGGTCTGGGTGATGTCCCGGACAGCTACTATCAACTGTCCTCCGCGCCGCTGATGGCCGGCACCACCGTGGTGGTTGGCGGTCGTGTGGCTGACAACGTGCAAACCGACATGCCGGGCGGCGTGATCCGTGGTTTCGACGTCATGACCGGTGCCATGCGCTGGGCGTTCGACCCGGGCAACCCGCAGGATAAAAATGCACCGGCCGATGGCCAAACCTATGTGCGCAGCACGCCGAACAGCTGGGCACCGATGTCCTATGACCCGGCGACCAACACGATCTTCCTGCCGATGGGCAGCTCGTCCACCGACATCTATGGTGTCGAGCGCAGCAAACTGGATCACACCTATGGCGCCTCCGTCCTGGCGCTGGACGCCAACAGCGGCGAAGAAAAGTGGGTATTCCAGACCGTCCACAACGACCTCTGGGACTTCGACCTGCCGATGCAGCCAAGCCTGATCGACTTCACCAAGGACGGTAAAACCGTACCGGCGGTGGTCATCGGCACCAAGGCAGGGCAGATTTACGTGCTCGACCGCGCCACTGGCAAACCGTTGACCGACGTAAAAGAAGTGCCGGTCAAGGCCGCCAATATCCCCAACGAGCCGTACTCGCCGACCCAGCCGAAATCGGTGGGCATGCCGCAGATCGGTGCCCAGCACCTGACTGAGTCCGACATGTGGGGCGCCACGCCGTACGACCAGTTGCTGTGCCGGATCGATTTCAAGTCGATGCGTTACGACGGCTTGTACACCGCGCCGGGCACTGACAAATCCCTGAGCTTCCCGGGTTCGCTGGGCGGCATGAACTGGGGCAGCATCTCCACTGACCCGGTGCACGGTTTCATCTTCGTCAACGACATGCGTCTGGGCCTGTGGATTCAGATGATCCCGTCGCAGAACAAAGGCCAGGCAACCTCCGGTGGTGAAGCGCTGAACACCGGCATGGGCGCAGTGCCGCTGAAAGGCACGCCTTACGCGGTGAACAAGAACCGCTTCCTGTCGGTGGCCGGCATTCCGTGCCAGGCCCCGCCGTTCGGTACGCTGACCGCCATCGACATGAAAACCCAGAAAGTCGCCTGGCAAGTTCCGGTCGGCACCGTTGAAGACACTGGTCCCTTGGGCATCCGCATGCACCTGCCGATCAAGATCGGTCTGCCAACCCTCGGCGGCACGCTGTCGACCCAAGGCGGCCTGATCTTCATCGCCGGCACCCAGGACTTCTATCTGCGCGCCTTCAACAGCGCCAATGGTGAAGAAATCTGGAAAGCGCGTCTGCCGGTCGGCAGCCAGGGTGGCCCGATGACCTATGTGTCGCCGAAAACCGGCAAGCAATACGTGGTCATCACCGCCGGTGGCGCTCGCCAGTCGACCGATCGCGGTGACTACGTAATGGCTTACGCCCTGCCGTAAACCGTCGCGTTCGCCTTCGTTTCACTTGTGCGCGGCACCTTCGGGTGCCGCGTTGTTTCATGTCCTTCGCTCTGGATTTGCGCAATGTCATTGGCTGTTCGCTTTTCTCACGCCGGGGTTTTCACCGGCATGCTGTTCGGTCTCACCTGCGGCGCTGCCCTGCCCGCCCTTGCCGACACCGATTCCAACGTGTTCACCCGCAACACCCTGACCGGCGACTGGGGCGGCCTGCGCCATCAGCTCGATGAAGACGGCATCAAGTTCACCGGCGACTACACCGGTGAAACCGCCTACAACGCCGACGGCGGCCTGCACCACTCGGCCCGCTACTCGCAAAACATCAAACTCGGTGCGCAATTCGATCTGAGCAAAATCTATGGCGTGGACAACGCCGGCAAGATCCAGCTGAGCATCAACGACCGTCGTGGCGCCAGCGCGTCCGAAGATCTGGTCGGCAACCGTCTGCCAATCCAGGAAAACTACGGTGGCCTCTACACGCGCCTCACCGAGCTGAGCTACGAGCGCAGCCTGTTCACCCCGGCGCTGAACGTCAAACTCGGCTACATGGCCATGGGCAACGACCTTGGCGGACTGGACAGCGGCATTCTCTGCAACTTCATGAACGCCGGTTTCTGCGGCCACCCGCTGAACATGTCCGGGGGCAGTGGCTGGACCAACTACCCCAACGCTCACTTGGGTGTGCGGGTGAAATACGATTTGTCGCCGGAATGGCAACTGCGCGTCGCCGCGTTCAATGTCGACCCGGAAAGTAACGGCAATTCCAGCCGCGCCTGGCACCTGGGCCCGAAACACACGACGGGCACCGTGGTGCCGATCGAATTGGTCTACAAGCACGCAGGCAAACTGCCCGGCGAGTACAAGGTCGGGTATTACTACGACAGCTCCGACGTCAAACGCATCGGCAGCGATAAAGAAGTGTCCGGTCGTGGCGGTCATTACCTGCTGATCGACCAGGCGGTATGGGCCTCGCAGTCTTCCGAAGGCCGCAGCCTGCATGCGTTCGGTCAATACTCGGCAGCCAGTGAAGCCGCTTCGCCGTTCAGCAAGTGGTACGGCACCGGCCTGGTTTTGTACAAACCGTTCGAAGGCCGTCCTCGTGACACTGTCGCGCTGGGCTACGGTCGGGCGGTGCCGAACCCACGCAGTCGCGATGTGCAACAGGACGCCGCACTGAACAATGGCGTGGTGTTTCCAAATCTGGACAGCGCCGAGCAATTGATCGAACTCGGTTACGGGTATCAGGCCACGCCTTGGCTGACGCTGCGCCCGAATATGCAGTACATCATCGAGCCGGGCGCGTTTTCGGGGAAGGACATCGACAATGCGCTGGTGTTTGGATTGCAGGTGAAAGCCGCGCTCTGATACCGACGTTTACCGACCACAAAAAAAGCACCCGAACAGACTGTGTGAAAACCTAGCAATCTGTCCGGCCCTTTAAGAAAATGCTCCGTATCGAAAGATACGGAGCATTTTTCGTTATGGCCTACATACAAGGAG